>CAWHMI010000006.1:0-154482 GCA_963830395.1 uncultured Actinomycetota bacterium | reverse complement strand
CTGAGAAGTAGCTGGTAATGAGGCATTTCTGGTAACGCTCGGTGGGTTCGCTCACAGAAATTTGTCCCAAATTTGTCGCGAGAATCCAGTACGATCTGCGATATGGGAGCGCCTGTCGGCATCCCGACCGGATCGGTTCTTTCGACGCGAGGGCGCGCGGCGCGCGGTCTGGTATGCGCGCTATCGGCTCGCCGACGGGCACCAGGTCCAGAGGAAGATCGGTCCTGCGTGGACAGAGCGAGGGCGACCGGCCGATGGGTTCTTCACGAAACGCACGGCGGAGGCGTGGCTGCGCGAGCGGCTGCACGAGGCGGGCCAGGCCCCGCCGCTGGGCTCTGCGGGGCCCGGGCTGAGGTTCGCGGACGCGGCGGCCGAGTGGCTGCGCTTCATCGAGGAGGACCGCGAACGCAAGCCGTCGACGGTGCGCGATTACCGCTCGGCGCTCAACGCTCACTTGCTGCCGGCGTTCGGAGACCGCGAGGTCGAGTCGATCACCGCCGAGGAGGTCGACGCCTGGCGCCGCTCGCTGACCGCCCTGTCGAACCGGTCCAAGAATAAGCTGCTGATCCAGCTGCACGGCATCTTCCGCCGTGCTCAGATCCTCTGGGCGATTCCGGTCAATCCGCTGGCACGGGTTGAGAAGCACCCGATGCGGCCGAGCGGCGACGTCCAGGTGTTCTCGCGCGAGGAGGTCTGGGCGCTCGTGCGCGCCACGGCGAGCGAGGTCGACGCCGCGATCTATCTCACGGCGGCATTCACCGGCCTGAGGATGGGAGAGCTGCTGGCGCTGCGTTGGCGGGATGTCGACTTCGCCGGGTCGACGATTCGCGTGCGTGCGTCGTGGGCAGGGTCGGCTCTGACGTCGCCGAAGTCCGGCAAGGTGCGCTCGGTTCCGTTGGCGCCTGACGTCGCGTCCGCGCTCGCGCAACTTGGCCGCCGGGAGAACTGGGTCAGCGACGACGACGTGGTGTTTGCGTCGGAGACCGGCACGTACCTCGACGGGTTCGCCCTGCGTCGCCGCTACAAGGCCGCCCTTGCCGCCGCCGCTCTGCGCCCTTTGCGATTTCACGATCTGCGCCACACGTTCGGCACCCGGATGATCGCCAAGGCCGACATCCGCCGCGTCCAGGAGTGGATGGGCCACGCCGACATCCAGACGACAATGAAGTACCTCCACTACGCGCCACACGAGGAGGATGCGCGGCTCGTCGCCGAGGCCTTCGCACTTCCCGCGGCCGCCGAGACCACCGAAGTCCATCGGTGAGCCGAAACACGCCAATTCCAGGCACTCGTCCGAAGATGTCCGAAGATGTCAAAAGACGTCCCAGCGCTTTGCGCCCGCAGTGGAAGTGTGTTTCACGAGCGCGCCAGATTCGCAGCAACGGCGGGGTCTTCGGCTCCGTGGGACGTCTTTAGGACGTCTTCAGCACGGGAGTGCGTGGAGTGTGTGCCTGGATGCCTGGGATGGCGAACGCTGCGATTGTCGAAGGGGGCGATGACGGCGAGGGCAGCCAAGCTCAGTTGGTTCGTGAGGCTCGACTGATCGAAGCGGCTGGCAACGATCTCAACGCGCGTCTAAGTCCATCGAAGCCGGATGCAAGATCACTGCGCTCGATCAACGCGCGTGAACCGTTTCGATCGCCGAGGCGCTGCCGACGCGCGATGTCTCGCCGGGCACGGAGAGCCGGCCGATCTCCGCGCGCGACTCCAGCCGTCGTGTCAACGATCACTGCGGCCCCTTCATGGCCCATCCCCAACCGAGCCTTGGCTCTCCCGAGCTGATGCCGAAGAAGTACCGCGAGGTCCGCGCGGCACTGCTGGGTGCCGGCTTGGGAGATCGCTCGTCAGCGCGGCTCTCACGAGGTCTGGGCACACCCAGACCGCGACGCGCGCATCGTTGTCGCCGGCAAGAACAGTGACACCGTCCCAGTCGGCACCCTGGGTAGCATCCGCAAGGCAAGCGGTTTGGAGAACCTGCGGTGAGCGAATACGTCGTCATCTACGAGCAAGCCGAGGACGGCGCGTGGGGCGCCTACATCCCTGACCTGCCCGGCGTGGTCGCGCTCGGTGCAACGCGCAATGAGACCGCCGCCCGCATCCATGAAGCACTTGAGGCCTACGCCGAGGACCTTCACGAACGCTCGCAGTCGCTGCCGACGCCGCGACATACTGCTGGGGTGATCTCGGCGTAGCTACCAAGCGGTTGGAGGGCGTCGCCTCCGATCTCTTACGAGGCCCCCAAAGCTATGCAGCGGTCAGCTCCAGATGAGACCAACGTCGCTGCCAGCGCGCCTCCGTCAGCATTCCTCCGGACCGGAAACGTGCCGTACGCGGAAGCGCAGGCCGCTGAGCCGGAACGCAACGCGGTGCTCACGATCGGGTTGTCGCCGAGGCGATCACGAGCTGCGCGCTGTCTGTCAGGTGAAAGCGATTGTCCGTGCCGAGATGCTCCGCCGCGTGCGGTTGAGACAGCGCAAGCGAGACCTCGCTGCTCCTGCGCGAATCGGAGGCACCGAGGGCGTGCGACCGACCGAGCCGGCCGCGGACGCTGCGCGAACGCCAACCCTCGCGGGCTTCTTGGCGATCGTGATCTCCTCGCCGGTCGCGGGGTTGCGACCTGGGCGCGCCTTTGCGCCCCTTCATCCGTACGGTCAGCCTTGAGCGCAAAGGTGATGTCGAGGACCCGCCCTGCTGCGCGACGATATCGTCGCCCTGCTGCACGAGAACGACATCGAGGTGGTGGCCCAGGCGCAAAACACGCCCGGGCTGCTGCGGATCCTTGGGAGTTACGAGTCGATCCTCGCGATCTGCGATGAGGCTGCCGCCGCTTCGCCGACGAGGGGGCTCCGGGCAGCGCTGGAGGCGGGGCGCTGCTACCCCGAGCTGGCGATCCTCGTGCTCACCCAATGCGGGCGGTCACAACCCGTTTACAAGAAATCGCCAAGATCGCAACCCCCCCGCTGAGTCCGGCGCGAACACTGACGTTCGATGCCAAAGTCCAATCACTGTCGCCTCAGCCAATTGCGAGACTTGCTGTTCGTGATCTGGGGTGTCAGCGTTCCCGCCAATCGTCCTCCCCGCGTGCTCTTCGAGCGTGCGCCTCACCAGCCCGAGCTGGTTTCCAGCAAGGCAGCCTCCAAAATCGGCGCTCAGCGCTGACTCGTGCCTCGGATCGAGCCGGGGCAGCGCGCCGTCTGGCAGTCGCGACGGCAAGCCGGCGCTGAACCTACCTCACGATGGGCGCCTGCGCGGCGTGCGTCGAGAAGCCCGCGGCGCGGTTGCGCCAGTCCCGGCGTGGTAGCTTCAGCTCGTTCGCGAGTCCCACATGATCCCAGCGAAGGAGGACAACGTGGAAATCGACGACTTTCTTGAGAACGAGGTCGGAACGGCCGTAGCCGCGACCGCGGTCCTGTTCTCTCCTCGCGCGCGCGAAATCGTGCGACGCGGAATGGTGTACGGGCTGGCAGGCACGATCAAGATCGGTGAGGTCGTCGCGGGCGCCGCCCGAGGCCTCGCGCGAGGCGTCTCAGACGGCGCAACTAGCGCAACGTCGCAGCGGAGGACTCGGAGGACTGCATCCGAACCCGTAGTTGCGGATTCCGGCACGAAACCCGCGACCGCCTCCTCTTCCAAACCCGCTTCTTCTAGACCGCGCCGCACAACTGCCAGGAGCTCAAGTGGACGCGGTTCGGCCGCGTCATCATCGCGCCAGTCTCCCCGTGGAGAGTGAGATCAGCACGTGACCCGCGCTCGATGAGCGAGAGCGGTCACGGCAACCGGCAGAATCCGCCGCGGGAACAGCGCCCGGGCCACGAGCGCTCGGAGGCGAAGTTCGAGCAGTGGGGTGTGCGCGTTGGACAACGTCTTGGAGCTGCCACCACCCGCGCCCGCGAGGAGGCAGAGCGGATCTGGGCCGAGGCACAGAGCATCCGCCGCGGTCAACGCAACTAGCTTAGCTACTGCAGAAGCGGGCATCCGGCAGGTATGTCAGCACCCCCCGGACGCGCGGCGGTGCCGGCGTCGGTGGCGGGCGGGTGAGGCTGGCGACGATGCTTGAGATGTGCTTCTCCACCACGCTCTGGGTCACGGCCAGCTCGCGCGCGATCGTCCCGTTGCTGCGCTCTTGCGCGATCAACTCCAGTGTCTCGCGCCCGGGTGCGGTCAGGGAGTCCGGCGGCGTGTTGGTGTCCGCGCGGGTTCAGCGGCCCAGGTATGAGCTGATACCGAGCTCCGAGTGTCGCGCGAGCGATTATGGTTATTTCCCGAGGCTGCGCGCGGCGTTTAGAGTTGCGGCGCGCGCCGCTTGGGTAGGGCTATGGAGGAGGAGTGACTTTGGGCATCGATGATGATCTGATGAGCAGGCCTGGTGGCGCTGCGGACGCGACCGCCCCGGCGGTTCCCCCCAGGGCCAGAGAGCTGCTTCGGCGGGGAGCGATCTATGGCCTCGCTGGAGTGCTGAGGGCGGCCGATGTGACAGTGGCCGCTGCGCGGGGCGGCGTGCGGGGCGCGAAGGAGGGGGCGACGAGCGCGTCCAGTCCGTCTAGTCAGTCAGGCACACAGAAGAACGTGTGAGCGCGTTCGCGATCGACAGCGAGGCGGCCCGGGAGCCGCAAATCATCCATTCCCTGCCCGGGCGGATTCGAGTGCATCTGCCCGCATGGAGCGGCGCGCGGCAAAGCGAGCTCGAACGCCTGCTTCTCGCTGTGGATGGCGTCAGCGATGCCCGCGCCCGCGCGCAGACGCGCAATGTGCTGGTCAGCTTTGATCCAGGCACTGTCGACGAGCAGGCCATCTTGGCTGCGATCCTGGTCGCAGACGTCCCCGGGCCTGGACGGCGAGAGCCCACTCGGCGCTCGCAGGACGCCCCCCCGAAGGGTGAAGCCGAGGGGGGGCGCGTGGCGAGCGGGGAGGCGGCTGATCCGCATCGGCGAGCCGCTGGCACGATTGGCCTGGCGCCGCAGCACGCCTTGCATGGAGTTGGGCGCGTGGGTCGCCGCGCGCGGATTGCGGTTCGGGGGCTGGACTGCGATCCCGACCTCTCGCGGCGAGTCGTCGAGCGGCTGGGGCGCTTGCCTGGAGTTTCCCGGGTCAGCGCCAGTCAGTTGACCGGACGCGTGCTCGTCGAGTATTCCGAGCCCATCACGAGCCTCGAGGATCTGCTTTCGCAGGTGGCCGGTCTCGAGCTTCCTGAGGTTCCTGGCGAAGATATTCCGTCGCACCCGCTTGATCCGGTGCCGGTGATCCAAAGCACCGCTCGGGTGATCGGCTCGAGTCTCGGTCTTGGTCTGATCGCGGTCCGCCGGACGCTCGTGGGTCCCGAAGCGCCCGGGGGAGGTGATCGGGGTGCGCAAGTGGCGGGTGTGATCGGCATCATCGAGGGCCTACCGCCGATCGAGCGACGGCTCGAGGACGTGCTAGGACGCAACGGAGCACAGCTGGCTTTGAGCGGGCTATCGATCATCGGCCTCACGTTCGCCGGCAGTCCCCTGGGTGTCGCGGTCAGCGGCGCGGGCGCCCTGCGGCTGATGACTGCTGCCAGAGCACGACGCACGGCCTGGCGCCGCTACGACGAGCGACTGGCGACGGCGCAACCGGCACTCCCAGGGGCGCGAATCAGGCTCGAATCGGGTGAGCGCCTGCCACTGACCGGCCGCGTGCTGAGCGGCTTTGGCACGACGATCTCGCGCAGCGGCGAGTTGGTTGCCGTGGTCCCAGGTCAGCGGTTGGATGCGGGAGCCCGCCTCGCTGGTGGCCCGGTGACCGCTGAGCTCGACGCGGACCAGCCGTTCGCGCCGAGCCCGCGCCAGACGCCGCCGACGCCGACGCTCTATGACCGTTACCTCAGCGCGCTGCCGGCGATCTCGCTCACCTACGCGGCGCTGACCGGAATCCTGACGCGGTCGGCCGGGCGAGCGCTGACGGCGCTGCTGCTGGTCAATCCGCGCAGCGCGCTGATCGGGGCCGAAAGCGCTGACAATGGAGCGGCAGCGCGGGTCCTGCGCCACGGGGTGATCGTCGTCGGGTCGCGTGAGAAGCGTACGATTTGCCGCCCGAACGCGCTGGTCATCGACTCGCCGCGAGTTCTCACTGACGGGCTCGAGTTGGCGTCTGTGGTCGCGCTCGATGAGCGCGACGAAACTGAGCTGATGCGGCTTGCCGCCGGAGTATCGGCAGCCGCAGGCTCGCCGTGGGGCGGCGTCTTTGGGCCTGGGGATGCTGCGGAGGCGCTCGACGGCACCTTCGACGGCAGGGTCGCGAGCGCCGAGATCGACGGCGAGCGGTGGTGGCTTGCGCCGCGGGCAACGCGCGCGCGAGCCGACGAGAGCATTCACCTCCTCGAGCTGCGCCGACCGCGTGACCGGATCCCGGTGGCGAGGATCATACTGCGGCTGAGATCGGCGGACGGACTCGAGCAGCTGCTGGACGCCTGCCGCCGCAACGGAGTATCGGTGCAGCTGGTAAGCGAGCTGTATCCGGCCGCCGCGGAGCTAGCCGATCGCTATGGCGTCCCGGTGCTCGCGGGTGACCCGATAAGGCGCATCCGCGGGCTGCAGTCCAAGGGCGCGATCGTAGCCGTGCTCAGCGATAGCGCCCACGCGGCTCATGTGTTTGCGCAGGGCGACCTGGCGATCGCTCTCACTTCCGGTCGCAGCAGCCGCTTCGCCGCTCGAGCCGACCTGCTCGCAACGGATCTGTCGAGTGTGGCGGCGGTGATCGAAGCCGGCGTCAAGCGAGATGCCGCCGCGCGGGACTCGGTGCTGGCGTCGATCCTCTCTAATGCGGCGGGCGTGGCCTGGGGGGTGGGCGGCAACCCGCGGTTCGAGCGCGCGTCCCAGGCGACATACGTGGCGGCGCTCGGCGCGATCGGCGGCGGTTACCTGCGCCTGCGCGGAGGCACCGTGGCGAGGTCGGTCAGCGAGCGGCTGTCCGACCCCCGCCCCGAGCGCTTCGGACGCCTATCGATAGATGCGACGCTGGCCATGCTCAACAGCACCCACCAAGGCCTGGATCGTTCCGAAGCGCAGGCCCGCCGGCGCCAAGAGGCGGAGCGCCCGCAGCGCAGTCCTCTCCTGGGTGCCGTCCTCGACCAGCTCAACTCGCCGCTGACCGGCGTTTTGGGCGCGGGAGCGGCCGTCTCGCTGGCGCTCGGTGGCATTGGCGACGTGGCGTTGATCGCGGCGGTGATCGTCGTCAATACGGCTGTCGGGGCCTGGCAGGAGCGTCAAGCGGGTCGCGCGGCCGAAGCGCTCGAGAGGATGAGCGCTCGTACCGCGACGGTTCTGCGCGACGGTCAACTCGAAGACATCGATGCCCGGGAGCTGGTCGCTGGCGATGTGATCGCACTCGCCGGAGGCGATCGCGTGCCGGCGGACGCCCGCTTGATCGCTGCCGATGATCTCGAGGTCGACGAGGCGGCACTGACAGGCGAGTCGATGCCGGTTCCGAAAGCGGCGCACGGCGGCACCGACGCCAGCCGCGTCGTGCTGGAGGGAAGCGATGTCACGGTCGGCAACGCACGTGCGCTGGTGGTCGCCGTCGGGAGCGGGACGCGCATAGGTGCGACCGCGGGAGCGATCGCCCTCGAGGAGACCAGAGAGAGCCCGCTCGGCCAGCGGCTGAGCCGGATGTTCCGCCAGGGGCTCCCGCTGATCGTCGGCGGTGGCTTGCTCGTCACCATCTCCGGGCTGTTGTGGGGACAGCCGCTGGTGCCCCAGCTAGCCCTCGGGGCGAGCATCGCCGTGAGTGCGGTGCCCGAGGGCCTTCCGCTGCTGGCGGGGCTGGGTCAGGCGGCGGTGGCACGGCGCCTGGCGTCGCGGGGCGCGCTCGTGCGGCGCCTGGCGGCGGTCGAGGCGCTAGGCCGCGTTGACATCGCGTGCTCGGACAAGACGGGCACGCTAACCGAAGGTCACCAGGCACTGACGATGATCGCGGCTGTCGGGGGGGACCCCCAGCCGCCTGAGCGGTTGAGCCAAGACCTGCGCCGGATTCTCGAGGCGGCAGCGCTGGCAAGTCCGCATCCAGACGTCCCGTATCTCCGCTCGCACCCGACAGACGCGGCGGTGATCGAGGGCGCGGAGCGAGCTGGGGTGACGGCCATGCGGACGGCCAGACGGGATGACGAAGAGCCATTTGAGCCCTCCCGCGGCTTTCATGCGACCCGTGCCGATGGACGCGTGGTCGTCAAAGGTGCGGTCGAGGTGCTCGTCGCTCGCTGCGAGCGCGTGCGCCGCAACGGGTCTGACGAGCCGCTGGGCTCGACGGGCCGACAGCAACTGCTGGACCGCGCTGAGTGGCTGTCGGAGCAGGGGCTGCGCGTCCTGATGGTCGCTGAGGGTCCGGCTGACGCGTTGATCGAAGATCCCGACCGGCTTGTCGCGCTGGGCTATCTCGGAATCAGCGATCCCTTGCGCGCTGATGTCCCTGCGGCGATCGCGCGATGTGAGGCCGCAGGTGTCCGGGTCGTGATGTTGACCGGCGATCATCCCGCCACCGCAAGCGCGATCGCGCGGGCGGCTGGTCTCGCGGACAACGGGGTGGCGGTGTTGACCGGGCCAGAGCTCGGGGAGCTCGATGACGGGGAGCTTGACCGCCGCCTCGAGCGGGCGCGAGTGATCGCGCGCATCTCGCCGCTGGACAAGCTGCGGATCGTGGAAGCGCTCCAGCGCCGGGGTCACGTCGTTGCGATGACTGGAGACGGCGTCAACGACGCGCCGGCGCTGAGGCTGGCCGACGTCGGCGTCGCGATGGGAAAGGGAGGCACTGATGTCGCGCGTGAGGCGGCCGACGTGGTGCTCGCCGACGATGACTTCTCGACGCTGGTCGAGACGCTGGTCGAGGGCCGCGGCTTCTGGCACAACATCAGACGCTCGCTCGCGCTGCTGCTCGGGGGCAACGTCGGCGAGCTTGGGCTGATGGTCGCCGCGAGCGTCGCGGGCTTCCCAGCGCCGCTGAGCACCCGGCAGGTGCTCGCGGTCAACCTAGTAACCGACATCTTGCCGGCGCTCGCCGTGGCCGCACAAGAGCCCGAGCACCGAGTTCTCGCCGGCCTGGCGCGCGAGGGAACGGCAGCGCTGGACGCACCGCTGCGTCGCGACATCCTTCGGCGAGGCATCGCCACCGCAGCCCCCAGCCTCGGCGCGTTCATGCTGGCCTCTCGCACTCGCGAACCCACACAGGCCCGGGCAGTTGCCTTCACGAGCGTCGTCAGCGGACAGCTGGCACAGACACTTGAGCTCGGACGAGCCGAAGGACGGCTCAGCCCCGGAGTGCTCGGCGCGGTTGGCGCCTCGGCCGCGTTCATGGCCGCGGCGCTGATGTTCGGCCCGTTGCAAGGCTTCTTCGGGCTAACACTGCTGACGCCCTATGGGCTCCTGTTGTGCGCCGGCGCCACCGTCGCGTCGTTGACGATCAGCCGAGGGCTTGGCGGCAATAGCGGGCTTTCACCAACAACACACCGATAGGAAGGAGATCGAGATGGCAGACAGCACACGAGACAGCGCCGCCTCCGCCGGGCAGTCGGCGGGGCGGGCAGCCGGCGGGGCGATGGGTGGAGTCGCGGATCTGGCGAGCAAGGCGGGCGCGCGCGCGCGCGAGGAGGTCGAGGACGTTTGGGCCGACGCGAGAGCGCTCGCTGACAGCGACGCACCCGGAGTGAGCGGCCGCGATGCCGCGATGTACGTCGGGCTGGCCGGGACCGCTGCGCTTGGGGTGGTTGAGTGGCCGTTGGCGGCCGCGGTGGGCGTTAGCTACGCGCTCCTGCGCCGCGCTCGCGCCTAGGAGACGACGAGATGAGCGCAACGCAGAAAGCCGATCAGAACATCAAGCGACTCCGCCGTGGCCCGCCATCGGCGACCGTCCCCGGCACTCAGGCAAAGATCAACCTTCCGGATCGTGCCGGCCTCGTCTGGTATGCCGGTATCGCGACGATGACGGCCCTCGAGCTGATCGAGTGGCCGGTTGCATTGGTCATTGCCGGCACTCACTTCATCGAGAGCCACTCGCGCAACCGCGATGTCCAGGAGTTAGCAGAAGGAATTGAGTCCGGCGCCTGACACTTCACCGCCGAGAAGTCGAGCCGGAGCAATCGCTGCGGGCTCCTGACGGCCCGCAACGTGGTCGGCCCTGCCCTCGGAGCATCCGCAGCACATGGACCGGCACGTGCACCAACAGTCAGGGTCGGCGATGCGCGGACCGCTCGGAGCGACGGGCAGCACACCGTGGTTCTATTCACAGCAGACGCAGGCGAAGCAGCGTCGAAGCTGTCGGTGCGACCAGCCGCCCGTCGACACCGGTGGTGCCTTTGGATGGCATCCGCGAGGCGCTACTCTCGCGTGATGTCAATATCCGAGCCTTCTGCAGCAAGCGCGGTCGAATCGATCTGTTCACTACCGATCGTCGGCGCCACGACAGTCGAGGACGCCGTTTTCTACACCGCCGTCGGGGCGGTCGCGGTCGTCGGCTGGGTAGCGTGGCCAACGGCGGCGCTGATCGGGACGGGGCATGCTTTGCACCAGCGCGCTCGGAATGTGGTTCGCGCGGGCGCAATCGGCGAAGCGCGTGCAGGCCTCATCGAAGCCGTCGAAGATTCCTTCTGATCACTTGCGAGACTGCCAGAAGCCCGACCTCAGATCAGAGGTTCGGGCGGCCGGCGAAGCAGAGTGGTGGGTCTCGTAAATAGATAGCTGTTGCGGTAGGATGGCGCATGCGCTCTCCTACGCCTCCGCTACCGGTCACCGATGAGCAGCGATCGGTGCTTGAGAAGTTGATCCGTTCCCACACCGCGCCGCACCGCGATGTGCAGCGTGCCCGGGTGCTGTTGATGGCCTCGGATGGGTTTGCGAGCACGCGGATCGCCGCAGAGGTGGGTGTCGCGCCGATGACGGTGAAGGCGTGGCGCGACCGGTTCTCCGAGGATGGACTTAAGGACTTCTCGGCGGTGCGGCCGGGCCGAGGCCGGCGGCCGTCGATCTCGGCCGCGACGGTCGAGGAGATCGTCCGGTTGACGCTGCAGGAAACGTCGCCGGGTGAGACGCAGTGGTCGTGTCGCACGATGGCCAAGCGGGCTGGGGTGTCGTCCTCGACGGTGCAGCGGGTGTGGTCGGCGCGGGGGATCAAGCCGCACCGCGTGGAGACGTTCAAGCTGTCGACCGACCCGCGGTTTGAGGAGAAGCTCGTCGATGTCGTCGGGCTCTATCTCAACCCACCGGAGCAGGCCGTGGTCTTGTGCATGGACGAAAAGAGCCAGATCCAAGCGTTGGATCGCACGCAGCCGTCCTTACCGATGAAGCCCGGCCGAGCCGGGACGATGACCCACGACTACAAGCGCAACGGAACGACCACGCTGTTCGCTGCGTTAGACGTGCTGACCGGCTCGGTGATCGGCCAGTGCCTGCCGCGTCATCGTCATGTCGAGTTTTTGCAGTTCCTCAAGACGGTCGACCGCGCGGTCCCCATGGGGCTGAAGGTGCATCTGATCCTCGACAACTACGCGACGCACAACCATCCCCAGGTGAAGGGCTGGCTCGCGCGCCACCCGCGGTTCGTCCTGCACTTCACCCCGACCAGCTCAAGCTGGTTGAACATGGTCGAGATCTTCTTCGGACAGCTGACCGACAAAGCGATCCGCCGCGGGATCTTCCACAGCGTCCCGGATCTGATCGCCGCGATCGAGACCTATCTCGCCGCTCACAACCAAGACCCGCAACCGTTCACCTGGACCGCCACCACCGACCAGATCCTCGAGAAAGTCCGCCGCGGCCGTGTCACCCTCGAAGCAATCGCCAGCTAAAACTGGGACGCACCACTAGCTCAACGACACAGAGCAACGCCAAGGCGCCTTGTTGACAAGGCCGCGATCTCCAGGTCGGTCTCCTTTCAGTCTGTGGAGAGCGCTCCCGTCACCGCGCCGCCGCCTTTTCAGATAGGGCGACCGGATTCGAACCCAGCGACCTTCGGTTTGAGGAGAGCGCTCGCCCGGATTCGCGGGGACAGGCCGCGCCGGTCGCTCGTGCTGTCACCCAATCTGGCGCCTCTGGCTCGGCTAGTCCGCATGATCGCTTCGACCTTGCCGCTGCGCGTGCGCGGGACGGCTTCGGCGACAGAGCACGTGCCGTAAGACGTGCTTCTGGCGAACGGGACGTGCGCGGTCACGCTTTCGCGCGGGCCTCAAGCCCCCGACGTCGTGGCTGGTTGTGTCTCGTAGAGGTCTTGAGATACGCTCCGGTCAGGAGTGGGAACCGGGAGCGGCGAGCGCTGATGGGATCTCGCCGTGCGCGACGGGCCTAAAACGGGATCGTCTTCGAGGTCGCGGCCTTGCAGACATAGATCGTGCCCGCGGCCCCGTTCGAAGACTTGGCCACCTTGGCGAAGAAGTGGTGGAGCGAGATCCCCGCAAACCCCGACGCCTTGATCTTCCAATATCCGTCCTTGTTCGTCTTCGCCGTCCCGAGCTTGAGCTTGGTCGTGGTGTAGAGCGTCACCCTGCGACCGTCCTCGCACCCTGGGTGCGACGTAACCCTGCCGGTGAACGTCGTGTTGTGATGGCTCTTGATCGAAATGTGCGAGGCGACCTTCACGGTCGGGGTGGCATACGCGGAGCCGAAGCACGCCACGAGCACCACGCCCATCACCGCGACCGTGGCCGCGACGGTCCTGATGCTTGAGCCTTTCAAACGCGAGCCCATCTGAAACGCCTTTGTATCTCACGTCCGTGGCCAAATCAAGGTCTCTGAGAACACGCACGGAGGAGCGAATAGTTGGCGACCAGCTAGACCTGCCTTCGTGATCCCCGCGCATCTCGCCAAGGACGCCGCGCGTCCTGCTCGGCCAGGGAAAGCGCGCGAGCCGGGCGGCGATCGCTTTCCCTCTCGGGAGTCCCGGAGCTCGCGAGCGCCTTGGCGACGACGCGCTCGTCCGCGGTGGCGCCGCGCTAACGATCCCGGACGAGCGCTGGGGACGCTACGCGCGACTGCGGCTCGCGCGCCAAGCTCCCGTCAACGCAAGCGGCCGCTTCCGGCGAGTCTCCGCCGGGCGGTCCAGGGACAACTTTGTCGCGGATTTTGTCGCGAACTCGGCAGTTCTAGCCGGCGCTAACTGGAATCAGCTGCTCTAACCGCCCGGAATCACGGCACATAACCTGCAAATGAGCAACTTTTAATCCGAAGGTCCTGGGTTCGAGCCCCAGCGGCGGCACTGTAAAGTAGCTGGGCGAGTTGTTTGTCGAGGTGCTGGCGCTGTGTGGAGAAGCCGGGCTGGTCAGCGTTGGGGTGGTCGCGATCGACGGGACCAAGATCCGCGTCAGCGCGTCGCGGGATCGCAACCGGTCCTATGAGTCGATCGTGGCTGAGATCTTGGCGGAGGCTGAGCGGGTCGACCGCGAGGAGGATGAGCTGCACGGGGAAGCGCGCGGGGATGAGCTGCCCGAGCAGCTGCGCACCCGGGAGGGGCGGCGCGCGGCGCTCAACGCCGCGCGCGAGAAGCTTTTGGCCGAGCGCCAAGCCAAACAGGACCCGGGTGAGCCGGTCGTCCAAGCGGTCGAGCTGGAACTCGATCCGGAGCGGTTTGTGACTCGGGCTGAGGGTCGGCGGGCGTGGCTACGGGAAGGCCGCCGTGCTCTGGACGCCCAGCGCGAGCGCGAAGCGGCGCCGATCCCGCGCTCGCGTGCGCTGCGGCTGGCCGACGCCCGGCAGCGTGTTGATGAGGAGCTAGCGGTCGAGCACGCCGCCAATCGCTGTTATGAGGGCTATCGCGCCGGAGGTCGGATGCGCAACGGGCGCCGGTTTGGCGCACCGCCTAAACCCATCGAGCTGCCGGTGGTCCCCGAGGCGACGATCAACACCAGCGATCCGGACTCGCGGCTGATGCACACCCAAGGCAGATTCGGGGTGCAGGGCTACAACGCGCAGACCGCGGTCACCGACACGCAGATCATCGTCGCCGCGGAGGTCACGACCGACTCGCCTGACTTCGGGCACTTAGAGCCGATGGTCAAAGCGATGCTGCGCGACCTCGAGCAGGCTCAGGTCACCCAGCGGCCGGTCACCGCGCTGGCCGACGCTGGCTACTGGCACAAGCAGCAGATCGAGAACATCGTCAGCGACGGGATCCAGGTCCTGGTCCCGCCCGACAGCAGCCTCAACGCCGCGAGCCGCACGGGCTGAGACGGCGGAATGTATGCGTTCATGCGCCGGGTCCTGACCAGCCCCCACGGCCGCGAGCTCTACCAAGCCCACAAACGCATCGAGCCGGTGTTCGGGCAAATCAAACACAACCGCGGCTGCGGTCGCTTCCAACGAAGAGGCCGGGCCGCCGCCAGGTCAGGGTGGCGACTGATCGCCGCCACCCACAACCTCCTCAAGCTCCACAGCCACTGGATCCAGCCCGCCACCGCCTGAACTGAAGCAGCGGCGACCTGACGGGCATAGCCCTACGAGGTCACCGGGCGCTCACCAGCCAACCTTTCCCCGACAGATCGCGTGGATCCGGCAGTGCGGCGGGTGGCGTCCCATTTCCCGGGTGAAAGTGGACGGGCGTAGCTTCCGCTGGTTGGGGATGCTAGGCGGCGGCCACCTCCTCGGTGTCGGTGGTGGTGGTTGGGTGCTGTTGTTGGCGGATGCGTTCGATCTCGGCGACGGTCTTGGGGTCATGATCACGCCGCGCCAGCCGCGACTGGATAGTTCGAGCAGGCCCAGAGGAGTGACAGGGCGCTGGTCTCGCCGGGGAAGCGGCCGATGACCTTGGTGCGGCGGCGGACTTCGACGAACGTGCGCTTCAGGAGATTGGTGGTCCGGATCCGCTTGCGGTGCTCAGACGGCCAGCGCAGATGCATGACGAGGTGGTCGAGGTCGCGTTCGATCACGGCCATTGCCGAGGGGTAGGCGGCGCCGTAGTCGGCGATGATCGCTTGCAGGCCGCGGCGGGCCTCGGCTGGCGAAGCGGCCTGGTCGAAGGTCTGCCACCAGCGCGCCTTGACCTCGCCGTCTGCCGGCTGCGCCACTGCGAGCGCACCCGCGCCTACGTCAAGCGCCGAACCGCAGAAGGCAAGACCCAGCGCGAAATCATGCGGTGCCTCAAACGCTACATCGCTCGCGACGTCTTCAACTCACTCCGAGACGACCTCGCCGACAGCCAGCCGCTAGCGCGGCCGCCCGTCGCGACCACCATCATGTGCGGCAGCCCCGGCTTCGGGATCATGGAGCCCGCGCTTGACATAAACCGCGCTTGACATCTATAGGAACGTCCCGGCCTATCTCATAGGTCCGAGCGTCCGGCCTGCGTGTGGTGGGGGCACTTCAGGTGGGGCGCATGGTCGGCAAGCGCGGCGGCAGCCGAAAGCCGACGAGCAGTACATCCGCGTGCGAGCAGTTCGTCGCGGTGTTCGCTGTTGTTGCTGTCGAATGCGTTGAGTCGGGTTCGATCGAGGCACCCAGCTCAGATCGCGATTGCCCAGCGCCTTGGAGTCTCCCGCAGCGATCGCGAGCAGCGGCGGCTCGGGCTTGGGCGGCCGCGATCGGATCGCGGCTTGCTGGTCGCTGCAGTGATCACGCGGGCCGTCAAAGGTCGCCTGCCTGGTAGGTGAGATGCAGGTAGCTTCGCGCGTAAGGGTTGAACTGGCTTGTGAATTGGTGCCGCAGAGCGTCGTGGGCCGCGTCGGGGATCTTCGCCTGCGTGGTTTCCCCTTGAGCCATCAGCAGGTTGTATGCGAGCGAGTCGGCGGTCATCTCGCGGAGCGTTGCCGATGCGCCGCGAAGCTGCGGCGGTGACTGCAGCGCGCTGAGCCGCTCGAGCACCACGGTGCGGTTCTGCGCTGCCGCCGCGTACTGGTTCTGGGCCTGGGATAGTCGCTTACCGGCGATGAACTGCTGGACGATCGCGTTCAGACGGCTAGTGTCCTGCTTGAGGTTCGCGGAGTGGTCCGCAGTTAGGTCGATTGTGAGCAGCGCCGCGGCAGCGATCACAACCGCCGATAATCCGACGAGCGCCGCGAGCCAGCGTCGATGGGCTCGGACTCGATCCCTTCCTGAAGCTCGATCCTCTCCGCTCAGGTCCCGCGCGCGAGTTGTTGGTGTCTCGCTGTGCTGGGGGGAGGAGGACAGCGTTGGCGGTGAGCCGGTCGCCGGGCCGGCTTGCGCTGGCGCTGCCTGCGATTCGGCCGGCGCGTGGCTGAGCTCCTGCGACGGCGATGGTTCGGGCGTGGCGAGGGGCTTCAGCGCGGGGACCAGAAGCGTGGGGACCAGGAGCGGCAGGATCAGCAGGTGCAGCCAATCCCACAACGTGTTGCCACGAAACCCCGTCCAGGTCCAGTTCCCCAGATAGCCGCCCAGGACGGGCACCAGGAATATGAGCAGCGCCGCGATTACGATCAGCCAGTCACGCCGCCGCCACCTGGCATGCACCTCGCGAATTACTGGAATCAGCGCAATTGCAAGCGGCAGCGCGAGCAACCCGAGCCAATCCCAGAGCGTGTTGCCGGTGAACCCGGTCCACGTCCACGGAGTCAGATAGCCGAACAACACCACCGCCACGAAAGCCGTAAAGATCGTCATTCCCGCGGCTTTGTGCCCGTGGCCAAGGGCCTCTCGCCGGCTTACCCAGATCGGCAGGATCACGACCGCGATCGGCAACAGCAACAGGTGCAGCCAATCCCACAGCGTGGCCGTCTTTCCGTCGATCCCGGTCCACGGCCAGTGATGCTCATAGCCGCCGTAGATGAGGATCAGGACCGCGGCGCCACCGGCCACCACCACCGCGCTGCTACGCCACAGCGCGCGGGAAGGCGAGGACCGACGATCCTCGCTCGGTGCCCCGATGGCGCTCATCTCACGCTCGCTCTGATCAGCCGTTGTGCTCACCGCTACCGGATCGTGACGGCAACGATTATTGCGTGTTGCGCGCGGCGGAGGATCAGCGTGTAGCTACCCGCGGGAGCTGACGCCGACGGGTAAGGGTCAGCTTGCCGTAGTGGGCGCTCGCGCGACCGGCAGCGTAGGTCACCGTGCCACGCACCAGCCTTGCGGTGGCGCTGGCGCCGAGCGGCGGGAAGGTGCCGATCAGCGCCCGGACGGCGCACACCGGCTTGTGGCGCGCCCGGGTGGTGCAGATCGTGGCGCGCACGCACCGCTCACCCGGCACGGGAGGCGCAGCCCCACGCGGGAGCGAGGAGATCGCGACCGTGACGCTCGCGTCGTAGATCCCCACCGGTATGGCGGCCTGCGCGATGACCATGTAGCTTACGGCCTGGGTAGGGGTGCCGGTCAGCGCCCCGTCGCTGGCCAGGGTCAGGCCGGGCGGGAGAGCCCGGAGGCTTTGGTGACGGTCGGTGCCGTCGCACCGGTGACCGTAAAGCCGGAGGAGTAGGGCTGGTCGACGGTTCCGTTCGCTGGCCCGCTGACCACCCCTGGCGCCACCCCTACGTTGATCGCGCCGTTGGGGGGGCCGCTGGCGGGCTAATGCCATCAGCGCTGGTCGCCGTCACCGTGAACACGTACGGGTCGCCGTTGGTCAGCCACGTCAGCGTGACTGGGGAGCTGGGGCCGGTTGCGGTCACCGGCAGCGCCGTGGGTTGGAGCTTGTCGGTTGCCCTCACCTTCTAGGAGGTGATCGGCTAGCTCCCGTCACTCGCGCCCGTTCGGGATCCGCACTTTCTTCTATAACCGCCGCGGCACCGGCGGCTGGGAGCGCTACTTGCCCACGGGCTACCAGGCGTTCCCGACCACGGTGCAGCAGAACGCGTTCGCCGCCCTCAACGCGCTGGCGAAAAACAAAGAGTGGTATCCCCGCCACCGACTCGTCGGTGCGCGACGTGTGGGCGTCGGAGAACGCGCCGCAGCCCTCAGACCTGACCCAGCTGCAGAGCGGGCTGCTGTCGATCGCCGACTGCACCGGCTCGCTGCCGGGCAACCCGCCCAGCTACCAAAGCTGCACGCCGCCCGCGGGCAGCCCGCCACCGGGCAGCAGCGGCGGCTTCAGCGCCGCCGACTGGACGGCAGTCGTCAACGAGATGCTGGCGGAGAACTACTACGCCCGCCAAGTGGTCGCGTTCTTCGCGCAGCTAGACCAGCTTCGCAGCAGTCTGTTCATCGCCGAGAACGCCGAGCTGCCGGCGATCGGCGCCGATCTCGGACTTGACGCGGCGGCCAACACCCCCGCAACCTTCAACTTCTACAGCTTCTTCGCTGGCGCGAGCGGCATCGCCGCGTCGATCGCGGGTGCCTTCCCGGAGGGAGGGCCGCTCAGCGCAGCCCTGTGGGTGATCTCGGAGCTGTCCTCGCTCATGCCGTCGGCATCACCGACGGCGACGGATACCTTCAACACGACGTACGCCGGGGTGCAGGCGAAGTTCGCAACAATCGTCAGCGAGGCCCAGAAGGCGCTGCTGGAACAGAGCCAGTATGTGCGGCAGGATGGCGGCCTGCTTGCGCTGGTTGGCCAACTACGGTCACGCGGAACGTGGGCCATGGACACCGTCTGGGATGGCCAGCGCGGCAAACCAAGCGTTCGCGATCTGGGTGTACCAGGCCCTGATGCCGAGCGTGTACGACCGCTACGTCATCAGCCAGTGCGCCGTCTACGGCAACGCGTTGTGTTACGGCCCGTCCGCCGGGACAACAGGCGTCATCGGCGGCGCAACCTCGCAGAACAACGAGGTGCCGTTCAACTTCACCACGCTCGGTCCCCAGAGAGACCTGAGCGCCGGGGTGCCATGCATGAACGACGAACAGAACATCGATCCCGACTGCACGTTCACCCCGCCGCCGGCCGACCTGTTGAACCGCATATGGGGGACGCCTTCGGCCCCAATGCACTTACGTGCCGGGCCAGGCCGGGACCGCGTGGACGTTCGGCTGCGCCGCCGGCGTTGACGACAAGACCAGCCTCGGCGCGAATACCTGGAACTTCACGAGCTACACCGGGAGCTTCGACGTCAGCACCTCTCACTGCGGCGAACCGTTCGGAGGGTGCGATCAAGCCGTACCGGTGCGATCGACACGGCCGATCGAGCTCGCCCGGCCCGGGATCGGCCTGCGGGCCGGCAGGGGCGGCTCCGCCGAGCTGAGCGCCCTCATCAGGCTTCCGCTCCCCGTGCACCTCGCGGGCGCGGCCGTTCGCCTGGACCGGCTGCTCTTCGAGTCAGCCGGCCGTGGCGAGCTGGCGGGACCGCACGGCGGCCGGTTTGGGGCGGCGCCGTCGCTGACGCTGAGACGCCGACCGCACGAAACCTTCGTCGCGCAAGCTGCGAGCCAGCCCGGTGTGCGCGTGCTCTTGCGGCGGATCCGCCCGCACGGGCCCGTCGAGGTCACGCTGCAGATCAGTGGGTCAAGGTTGGACACCCCGAGCGCCTGCAACGCAGTGCCGGCCGCGGTCTCGCTCGCCCAGCCGCCCGTCGAGCTTGAAACACGCCTGATGATCAACGACGGCGGGATCCGCCGCGTCGTTGACTGGACGCACCGCTGGCGCTGCGCACGCGACGCAACGGGTACCGTGGATCGGCTGGTACCCATGCTGCAGCGCTCTCATCCCGTGCGGGCGGGGCTCGCGATCACGCTGTACGGCCCCCGACGCGTGCAGGCCAGACGCGCCGCCCGCTACGTCGCCGTGGTATATAACCGCCGAACCGACCGCCAGCGCCAGCGCTCCTCGCTGTGGGACGTCGCCGTCGTTAACGGCCGAGGCCACACCCTCC
Source organism: uncultured Actinomycetota bacterium (assembly GCA_963830395.1). Taxonomy (GTDB): domain Bacteria; phylum Actinomycetota; class Thermoleophilia; order Solirubrobacterales; family Solirubrobacteraceae; genus Palsa-465. The sequence goes on along the minus strand of CAWHMI010000006.1, from coordinate 134,801 downwards.
GCATCCACGAACTGCGACGTGGCCGATCGCGCAGCCTGAGCTTCAGCCGCGCGGTCCCAAGCGCCGCCGGCTCCCGCTTCTGCGTCGACGTCTTCGCCACCGCACCCGGCGTTCACGCCGCGCACGCCCGCATATGCGCGGTGGTCAGAGCCGCCTCCCTGCCCTCCGGGCTCGGCTGAGGCCCGCAGGTTCCGGCCGCCTTCACCCGTTCGCGAGCGAACGTCAACGCCGCGAGGGGTCGGTCAACACGGCTCTCATAACTGAGGCGCTGAAATTGGGACGGTTAGCCCCGGGTCGGCTCGAGCTGCGCCTCCGTTCCGGGCGGGACCAGGGCGGGGTCGGCGAGCAGCGTGACCGTGCGCCTCTCCCCGCGGTACAGCCAGACCGGGACTGCTTGAACTGAAGCGCCGGCGCTGGCGCGGCGGGCGGCGGCCGGGCGGGCTCGCCGAAAGCTTGCCGTTCGGCCTCCTCGGGTTGCTGGGCTCGGCCTCCTCCTGCTCGGCTGTGGGCGGCTTGGTCGCCGGTTAGTCGCCGGGCTCGGCCGCTGTGCCGAGCTGATCGAACGCGGCCTTGAACAAGTCGCTGAGCGCGCGCAACCCGACCTGATCGCGGGCGGTCACCGCGGTGCTGCGGCCGATCGTGGTCGCCAAGGAGCGCCGCGCCGGCGCGCACCTGATCGGCGCTCCCAGACAAGCCCCAGCGTCGATTGGCCAAGGATTTGGGTGTGTCTGATGTCACGCTGAGGCGCTGGTTGCAGGAGGAGAAGGCCGCCCGGGGTGAGCGGCCGGGTGGGCTTTCCAGCGACGAGCGCGGGGAGCTGGGCCGGTTGCGAGATGAGAACGCGAAGCTGCGGATGGAGCGGGAGATCTTGCGAAAAGCGGCGGTCTTCTTCGCCAGGGAGGACGACGGGCGGTAGGCGAGCGCTACTCGTTTATCGCCGCGGAGAAGACGAGCTTTCCCGTCGCCGTGATGTGTCGCGTGCTGGGAGTCAGCCGGACTGGGTTTCACAACTGGGAGCGCCGGGCGCCTTCGGACCGGGCGCTGAGCGACGCGTGGCTGACCGAGCGGATCAGGCAGATCCACGATGCCAGCCGTGGCGTGTATGGGGCGCCGAGGGTCCACGCCGAGCTCGAGCTCGAGCACGAGATCCGGGTCGGTCGCACGCGAGTCGCCCGGTTGATGAAAGCCGCGGGTATCGCAGGCGTCAGGCCGAGAAAGCGGTGGAAGACGACGATTCGGATCCCCGGGATCACGCCGGCGAGTGATCTGGTCGAGCGCCAGTTTCGCCCCGATCGCCCGAACGTGTTGTGGGTCGCGGACATCACCTACCTGCGGACCGGCGAGGGATGGCTGTACCTCGCCGCGGCCCAAGACGCCTACTCGCGGCGGATCGTGGGCTGGTCGATGGCGACCCACATGCGCTCAAGCCTGGTCATCCGCTCCGGCGCCGGGCGCTGGAGGGCCGGCTTGCACACGGCAGTCCTCCTCGTGGCGGAGACCTGAGGATGGTTGGCGTTGACGAAGGCTGGGGGCTGCGCGAGCAACGGGCATCATCTTTCCGGAGTCGGCTTCCACCACGCACGCGATCACCTTCGTGGCGTGCACATCCACGATGATCCACCGAGAGCGCTGTGCACGCCAGAGACCCTTCTGCATCAGCGGCACCCGACGACGAGCACCACGAGCACCGCCCACGCGCATTGGTGCTGCGAGGCGGCGGCCTCAAGCATCTTCACACTCATCCACGGGGACGTCTCCAGGCTCGCGCTGGGCCTCGATCGTCGATGGGAATCCGGGTGCGCGCAAGTCAGTCTGGAGGGCGTCCTCGAGCAGCTTGACCACCATTGGAGACCATGCCGACCCGCCGTACTGCTCCCGTGCGCGGATGAAGGTCTGCTCCACGAGTGCGGCCAGCTCCAGCGGAACCCCATGCTCGCGACCGAGCTCATGGGCAAACCCAAGGTCCTTGCACGCCAGATCAAGCGTGAATCCGATGTCGTAGCTTCCATTGAGGATCACCTGGCTCTCGGTCTCATGCACGAAGCTGTTCCCCGAGCTCGCCCGGATCGCCTCGAACGACTGCCCAAGATCCAGGCCGCCGCGCCGCGCGAGCATCAACGCCTCGCCGGTCGCCACCAAGTGAATGAGGGCGAGCATGTTCGTGATCACCTTCATCGTTGAAGCGCTCCCGAGCCCGCCCGTGTACAGAATGCGTTCGCCGATCGTCTCAAACACACGACGGTGGACCCCGAACACGACCTCCTCACCCCCGACGAGAACGGTTACGCGCCCCGCCGCGGCAAGGTGCAGACCGCCGGTCACCGGAGCCTCGAGACACTGGACACCGACGGCGTCCGCCAGACCGGCCAGGCGGCGCAGCTCATGCACATCGTTCGTACTCGAATCGATCCACGTCGCCCCCGGACGCATCCCATCCAGCATCCCACTGCCGGCACCGCAGACAACTTCGGCGACCGCGCCCGGCGACGGCAGGCAGGTAAAGACGCTATCCGATGCGCGGGCGACCGCCCACGGCGAATCCGCCCAGCAGGCTCCAGCATCCAGCAACGGCCGAGCAGCGGTTTCGTCGCGGTCGTACACGGTCAGCTCAAAGCCGCCAGCGACCAGACTCCCGGCGAGATGCCGGCCGAGATTGCCCAGACCGACGAACCCGAGTCTCACCTGCCCATCACCGTGGCCGCTCACAATCAGCCGCGCCTGGCGGCGCGATCGGCGAGGCCCACGGCTGCGTGGGACCGATGTAGTCGGGCTCCAGATGAAGCGCGTCGCCGTCGTAGGGATGCGCCCGGGCGACGTCCTCGTCCAGTTCGACCCCTAGACCCGGGGCGGTCGGGGGGATCACGTAGCCAGCTTCCCACCGGATCGGCGACTTCAGGATCTCGGCGTGAAAACCACCCCAACAGTGAATCCCCTCGAGCAGAAGAAAGTTGGGGCTGCAAGCCGCCAGCTGGACGTTCGCAGCCCCGGCGACCGGACCGCAGTACAGATGCGGCGCGATCTGCGCGTAATGAGCCTCGGCCATCCCCGCGATCTTCTTGGCCTCCAACAGACCGCCGACACGGCCGAGATCCATCTGCAGAATCGACGCTGCACCCGCCACCAACACGCGACCAAACTCAAACTTCCCGGCCAGGCGCTCGCCGGTGGCGATCGGGATGCAGGTGGATCGCGCTACCACCGCCATCTGCTCCGGCAAGTCGGGAGGAACCGGCTCTTCGAACCACAGGGGGTCATACGGCTCCAGCCGCCGAGCAAAGCGGATCGCGCCGGCGGCGGTGAACTGGCCATGCGTACCGACCAGCAGGTCGCAGCGCCCCCCGACCGCCTCGCGGATCCGACGCACGTACGCTTCGACCCGGTCAAGCTCCTCAGGGCGCGGCTGACGCGGGTCAAGCGTCGTGTAACGATCGGCCGGATCGAACTTCACCGCCGTGAAGCCGAGCTCCGCGTACTCACACGCGCGCTCGGCCGCGAGATCCGGATCCACATAGACGTCGACCGGGTCGTCGTCCTCAGGGTAAAGGTAAGAGTAGGCCCGCAACCGGTCGTGCACCCGCCCCCCGAGCAGCTCATACACCGGCCGGTCAAGCGCCTTGCCGACGATGTCCCAACACGCCATCTCGACGGCGCTGAGCACGCTCAGCAGCGTGATGTCTGACCGGCCCGAATAGCCGCGGCCGTAGACGTCGCGCCACAGCGCCTCGATCCCGAACGGATCGGCCCCGATGACGTGGCGCGCGCACACCTCCTCGACCATCGCCTCCACGACGCGCGGACCGAACGCCGCCCCATACACCTCGCCGATCCCGTCGACGCCATCCTCCGTCATCAGTTTGACAAACACGAAGTAGCGCCCCCCAAACTGCGGTGGCGGGTTGCCGACAACGATCGTGACGGCCGATCCAATCCTCACGGGATGCGTACTCCGAACGCCGGCAGCCACGAGATCAGCTCCGAGAACTCCTCGCCCGTCCGCTTCAAGACGTCGACGATGCTCGTTCGTCGGTCTCCTGAGGCACGAGAGATGGGAACGAGGGCCGTCAAAGCCGCAAGCGCGACGCCCGCCTCGTTGACGACCGGGACAGACACGGCGTACAGACCGCTGGCCGTTTCTTCGACATTCTCGGCATAGCCCTCCGAGGCGACCACGTCGAGCATCGCGCCCAACTCCTGGACCCCTTCCAGGCGGCGGCCCATCGGCGTGATCAGCGCGCGGCCAGCGAGGCGCGCCTCCACCAACCGCCGCTCCTGGCGTGCGAGCAGGACTCGGCCACTGGCCGACGCGAAGGCGGGCGTCTTGGATCCGACATGCGTTACGTAACGTACCGGCTGCTTCGTCTCCTCCAGCCCGATGTAAAGCGACTCATCGCCATCGAGCACCGCCAGTGCGATCGTCTCATCCAACGCGTTCAAAAACCGGGCCGCCGCGGTGCGAAAGGCGGTGACGATCGGCAGGTCATCCGAACGGGATCGCAGACGAAGCGCGGCGCTGGCCAGATCTGGCGCCGGTGTGATGCAGCAGTAATAGACGCATCGCCTCGAACATGCCGCCCACACGCCCGTCGTTGGCGTGAAACTCATCGATGACCTTGGCGTTGAAGTCGGCGGGCGACGTCGACATCTCTCTCTCTCTCTCTCTCTCTCTGACACACACACGCACCCGGCCGACGCGGCCGACGTGCGGCTGGCCTGAGGGGTTGCTTGATCGACGGTCCGATTCTATTAGGGTCGAGGGGCTATCCAGTTTGCGCCAGCTCGTTTTGGTTCTTCGTGGCACCCGCCACGGCCTGTCGGTCTGGCACGCTGCCGGGATGTACGCGGTCGCAGACGGCGAACTTGATAAGGGTGAATATGAGGCAAGACTCCCCGTGATCACGGACCGGTTCACTCCGTAGCGGCAAGCTGGCCGTTGGCGCCCGTCCGTCACCGTGGGTCGTTGAGCGCGGCGCTCGTGACGCCGCTCCGCGGCTCGCTCGGCTCCTATGGCCGCGCCGGTGCGGCCGCGCTCGAGCTCTGGGCCGATCAGGCCGGAGTCGCCCTGACGGTGCACGACGCGTCGAGCGACCTGAGGGCCGCGGTCCGCGCCGCCGAGCGCGACCGACCGGATCTGGTGTTCGGGCCATACGGGAGCAGCACCACCAGAGCGGCGGCGGCCGCGACGTCGCGGCTGCTGTTCAACCACGGCGGCGCGCAGGTGCCTGCCGGCAATGCGATCGATGTGCTCGCGCCCGCCGACACGTATCTCGCCGGCGCGATCGCGGTCGTGCACCGGGCGGACCCCGACGCGGAGCTGGTCTGCATCCTCCACGGCGACACCGGGTTCGCAATCGCCGTCGCCGACGGAGCGGCGAGCGAAGCGGTCCGGCTCGGGCTCCGGGTCGATCGCCGGACGCTCGCGGCCGCGGCACCGACCGAGGCGCGCGACAACATCCTGGTGGTGGTCGGTGACTTCGCCGGCGAGCTCGCGGTGGCGCGCCGCCTGCTCGACCGCCCGTGGCGCGCGGCGATCTTCGTGGGGGCGGGAACGGAGGAGGTGCTGGCGCCCCTGGGCGCCCTGCGCGAGGGGTTGCTGGGGCCGTGCCAGTGGCTGGCGTCAGCCGCCCTGTCGCCCGATGAGGGTCCGACGGCCGCCGACTTCGTCGCCGCCTACCGCCATCGGGTCGGGGCGCCACCGCCTTACCCGGCCGCCCAGGCCTTCGCCGCCGGCGTGATCGCCGGGCGCTGCCTGCGCGACGCCGGGACGACGGACGACGGGGCGGTCCTGGCGGCGGCACGACGGCTGGACTGCACGACGCTCCTCGGGCGCTTTGCCCTCGACCCGGCCACCGGACACCAGGTCGGTCACCGGGTGCTGACCGTCCAGTGGCAGGACGGCGTCCGGCGGTGCGTCTGGCCGCCCGCGTCGGCCCAGGCGGCGCTGAGACACCCGTTGTGCGCCGCTCGTGCTTAGTGGCTCCACTCAGGCGGCCGCGGGCTCCATGAGGTCGGCGACGAGCCCGTAGAGCGTCGTGCGCCGCACCAGCCGGCGGCCGAGGCCCTCGACGAGCTCGCGCAGGCCGTCCTCGTCGAGCATCTGCCCGTGGCTGGCCCCCGCCGCCCGGGAGATGTTCTCGTTCATGAGCGTGCCACCCGCGTCGTTGACCCCTGCCTGCAGCGGCTGGCGCAGGCCGGCGAAGCCGATCTTCACCCACGAATTGGAGCGCAGGCCGACCCGGCGGCTGCGAACGTGCCGTACCAGCACCCGTCCCGGCACAGCTGGGTGAGGGAACGAACACCTTCGGGGGAAGGTGACGCGTGTGCCGAACGCGGCATCAACACGCGCGGCCGCACGCTCGAGCCGCTCGCGCGCGAGCACGGGGTCCGGATCGCGGTGGATGACCCGGGGCGGCCCGTGCCCGGGCACGCCGATCCCAAGCGCCTTCGTCAGGCTCTGGTCAACCTCGTGGCCAACGCCGTAGGACGTGCCTCCCGCGGGATGCACCGTAGGGCACGCACGACGAGAGCACGTCAAGCACAACCCCGACGGCACGGTGCGGGCGGCGTGCGCCACCCTTGAGGATCGGGTTCGCATCAGCATCCAGGACACCGGGCCGGGATTGCCCGAGCAGGCCGCGATCGGCTGTTCAGGCCGTTTGACCGCCTCGGCGCGGAGAGTTCTACGGTGCCGGGAACGGGGCTTGGCCTCGCGATCTCCAAGCAGCTCGTCGAGGCGATGGGCGGCCGGCTGGTTCTACCAGACGGTGCGGGAAGCCGGCACACCGCCATCATCGAGCTCGCCGGTGTCGGCACGGCGGCGACGGTCCGGATGGTGACGCGGTAGCCCCGGCTCACTACCATGGGCCTGTGAGCGGCCAGAAGGTGCCCGGTGGGGTGGTGCACAAATTGCCGGCGGATCTGCGCCAGGCGCTGATCGCCAACGTCACGGCCCTCGACGCCTGGAACGACATCACGCCCCTGGCCCGCAACGAGTTCATCTGCTGGGTGCAGGACGCCAAGCAGGAAACGACCCGAGAGCGCCGCATTCGGCGCACCCAGGAGGAGCTGGAGGACGGCCAGCGCCGGCCCTGCTGTTGGCCGGGATGCAGGCACCGCGACCGCACCGGCAGCTAGCAGCCCGCGCAGGCGGTCTTACCAACCCCGTGCAGACCTCGATCGCCTCGAGCGTGTCGGCTTCATCACCCGCTCCCCCCATCCAACCGATCGCCGCAAGACGATCATCCGGGCCACCCCCGAAGCAGCGCAGGGCGCCGACGCCCTGGTCGCGCCCTTATCACCGAAGGCGCCCAATCGCTACGCGGTGGTTACACAGCTTGGTGCGGCCGACGGTATGCACGCCACGGTGGCGTCGGTTCTGCCGCCCGTCTGCGAGTCGAGTGTCACCTGGAGCCGGATATTCGTGCTTATCTTGCACCTCGCCGAGGATGGCGGGGGCGAGCGTTACCGATCTGTCGACTGGGCCCTATCTCCTATCGCGGTCCCGGATGCGACCCACTACGGACTCGGTCGCACGGCGAGGGCGCTCCCGCCGCCCAGACGGACCGGCTCGGCGATCGCCTCGGCCCGCCGATTCCCGAGCATCTGCAGCGCCGTCGCATCCCCCGGGTAGTTGTCGAGCGGAAGGATTGGCCCGGTGGCGAGGGCAAAGTGCTCGCCGTACTGGCTTGTCAGCCGGTGGGCGAGCGCGCTGTTGTAGAAGCCCGGCTCGGCCAATGAGGTGTTCGATGCCGAGTTCGTCTGGCTCACCCGGGGCGCGGCGAGCGCGGCGGGCAGGCTCATACCGAAATCCACGTGGTTGATGAGGATCTGGACGACGGTCGTGATGATGGTCGAGCCGCCGGCGGCGCCGATCGCGAACTGGGGCTGGCCGTCGCGGAGCGCGATGACCGGGCCCATGCTCGACCGTGGCTCCTTGCCGGGCGCGGGCAGGTTCGGGTCATAAGCCCCGGGTGAAGAAGGGGCGAAATCGAAGTCGGTGAGCTCGTCGTTGAGCAGGAAGCCGTAGCCGGGGACGACTTGGCCGCTGCCACCGAAGAAGTTGATCGTGTTCGTGTAGGCGACGATGTCGCCCCGCTTGTCCTCGGTGACGATGTTGTTCGTGTGGTGGGCCTCGAGCGACGCCGAAGAGGCCTGGGTCGACGCGGCAGGGCCGGCGCAGCCGGGGAACGGGGCGAACGGCGAACCGGCCGCGACCGGGGACGTGAGCGCGGTGTTGCCGATGAGGCAGCGGCGCGTCGCCGCGAACGCCGGATCGAGCAGACCCGCGAGAGGAACATGGACGTAGTCAGGGTCGCCGACGTAGGCGTTGCGGTCGGCGTAGGCGAGCCGGGACGCCTCGAGATAGTGGAACAGTGCGGTGACGCGCGGCTCGGAGCCGAGCCGGTAGCCGTTGAGGATGTTGAGGATCTCGCCCTCGGTCGAGCCGCCGCTCGACGGCGGCGCCATTCCGTAGATCTTCAGTCCCCGATAGGTCACCCGGGTCGGCGCCAGGATCCGGGTGCGGTAGGAGCGTAGATCTTTCATCGTCATGATCCCCGGCGTGGTCACGATCGTCTGTCCGGGGGTGAGCACAGGGTGATCGACGGCCTGGACGATCGCCCGCCCGATCGGCCCGTCGTACAGCGCCGCCGGACCGCGGCGAGCGATCAGCGCGTACGTGTGCGCGAGGTCCGGGTTGCGCAGACGCGTCCCGATTGGCAGCGGATCCCCCGACGGGGTCAGGAGCAGGGACCGGCTCGCCGGGTACGCCTGCAGCGTCGACAGACCGGACTGCTCGAGCTGGTTGAAGTCGAAGTTGACCGTGAAGCCGCGACGGGCCACGCGGATCGCCGGCCGCAGGTCGGCGCCCAGTGCGAGCCGGCCATAGTCGCGCACGGCCGTCGCCCACGTTGCGAGCATGCCCGGCACGCCGGTCGACAGCGGCTGGTCGGAGGCCGCGGTGTAATTCATGGGCTTGCCCGTAGTCGGATCGACGAACAGGGTCGAGGTGCAGGCCGCCGGGCACGTCTCGCGCCCGTCGATCGTCGTGACCGTGTGGGTGCGGGCGTTGTAGATGACCATGAAGCCGCCGCCGCCGGGACCGGCGACGAACGGAACGGTCACCCCGAGGGCGCTCGCCGTTGCGACGGCGGCGTCAACGGCGTTGCCACCGCGCCGGAGCACGTCGATGCCGGCCCGGCTGGCGCCGACATCCATCGAGGCGACGGCACCCCCGGTCCCGACGGCGATCGGCTTGTCCGGATAACGGGCTCGGTGCTGCGCGGCCGAAGCGCCGGACGGCGCGGCAGCACAGGCGGCGGCGCATATCACCGACACGAGACTGGCGATTGCACGACGGCTCATCATTGCCACCTCCCACTAAGCGACGGAACAGGCACCAGGCTTCCCCCAGGAGGCGAGTCGGAAACCGGGGGCCCAAGCGCCGGCGCCGGCACTGCTGTCTGACCAAGCCCGGGACGGCTCGACGAGGCCAATCTCTTGGGCTGGGTACCCGTCGAAATCGACCAGTCAGTCCTGCGTCGTCGCGCGCGCCGCGATTTCGGCCGCGGTGAGCTTCTCGAGGCGTGCGCTGAGCATCCATTCCTGGTCGAAGGGGTCCCTCAGGCGGCCACCGCGCTCGCCGTAGAAGTGGTTGGCCAGTGGATGCAAGACCTGCGCTCCAGCAGCGACTGCCCGCTCCCACGCGGCGTCGACATCCAGCCAGTAGGTGCACAGCAGCGCCCTGTAGCCCTCGTCCTCGGTGACCATTACGATCGAGTCGCCGATCTGAAGCTCGGCGTGGATGAGTGTCCCGTCGGGGGCGCAGTGGCGCTCGCCGACCTCGCGCGCCCCGAATGCGTTGGCGTAGAAGTCGATCGCGGCCGTGGCGTCGGTGACGGCCAGACGGGCTGTGACCGTGTGCAGGTGCTCGGGCACGGGCGAGACCGTCGGCTCGGGACCGGGCACTCGCGGTGCGGCGGCGGCCGGCGCGCGGGTGGTGTCGTGCCAGAGTCCGAGCACGTTACCGGCAGGGTCGCGAAATGTCGCGACGGTGAGTTGCCCCTCGGGAAACGGCTCGGTGACGATCGCTCCCCCGGACGCGACGATCCGGGCGACGGTCTCCTCGATGTCGGCAACGTAGACGTACGGGAGCAGCCCCGGCTCGGCAGCGGCGAGGTGGTCACCGGTCCACGCGCCGCTGAGGAGTCGACTGGCGTCATCGAAGCTGGGACAGTCGCTGTCGGGCCGGTTGATGTTCCAGCCGAACACGTCCCGGTAGAAGGCCGCCGCCCCGCGGCGATCGGTCGCGGGAATGTGGAGATAGGTGATCGCGCCGGGTCGTGCGAGTCCGGGATCGACGCTGTGCCCGGCGACGGCTGCCGCCGGCCCGTTGGCCTGATCGCTCATCGTGTCCTCCGCTTGTGTTTCGTGGTGGATGTATTCGAACGTGCCGGAGGCGACGAGGTCGCGGTGGCCACCGGCGCCGTCCCGGCCGCCAGGAGAAGATTGCGGACACTGTCGGTAAACCACGCCTCGAACCGCTCGGCGGTCCAGCCGCGGTCCCGCGTCAGGGCACGGAATCCGCCGGGATCCATCAGCAGCCAGACCGTGTCGATCGCCTGCTCGCGGGTGATCTCGCTTCGGAGCGAGGCGCGCGCAATCAGCCCTTTCACCACCCACGCCGCGGTCTCGGCTCGTTGACCGCGGAGCTGATCGGCCAAAGCCGCCATCGACTCGTCCTGGTTGGCTGCTTCGAACGCGGCGATGATGAGGCCGGCCGAACGCTGCTCGCCCTTCACCAGGACCCGAGCGACGATCGCCAGAAAATCGTCGACAGACACAGCCTCCTGTGCTCTCAGCGCCCAGGCACGCTTCAGCATCGGAATCGGCTCGGCATCGCCCCGGATGGCAAAGCTGATCGCCGCCCGAAGCAGCTGGGGCTTGGTGCCGAAGAGCAGTTCCACGGTCGGCACCGACACACTCGCCGCCTGGGCCACGACGCGTATCCGCGTCGCCGCGTAACCGCGGCGCTCGAACTGGGCGCTCGCCGCGGCGAGAATCCGTTCCCGCGTCTCCCGCGCTCGGCGCTCTCGCGGCTCTGATCGGTAGCCCCGCCTCTGGGCCGTTTCAGTCTTCACCGACACGATCTAAGTTTAGCTAAGGCTTGTCCATAGTCAATCACGAGCGCATGGCCGCGATTCACGTGACGTCTGGGTTGTGTTGCGGCGCGCCTGAGCGCGCCGCCGCCAGAGCCATCGGCCCGGTCAGCCTGCCCGACGCGTACTGCGTGGCGACCGCCAAGCACACCAGATCAAGCCTGGCTTCGTTTGACCTCAAGGTCCGCAAGGCCGCGCAAGGCGAGGGACTCGAGACCGCCTGACCGACGACGACCGCGGCGGCTTGCCACGCCGCACGGCAGGCGGCCCCTTGGTTTCAGCGGTGTTCAGGCTGCCGGTGGTGTCCCCAATGCTGAGGAGATCTCGTCGAGCGCTTCATTCTCGGGCTCGCTGATCGGCTTGCCGCCGATGCCGAGGAAGCCGCCTTCCTTGTGGGCGCTGGCCACCGCCTGCGCAACGGTCATCACGAACCTCTTGTAAGCGTCGACCTCCTCGGAAGTCGCCTTCATCTCGAGGATCGCCACCGCGTCGCGCAACTGCTGCGAAACGATGGCGGCCAGGTTCCCCCCCGCCTCCTGGATCCGTTGTGGATCGATGGACGGCGGCGACTTGACCAATTCATCAAGCAGCTCGCTCTCGCCGTGATGCTCACGGGTTTCTTGGTAGGTACGCCCGACGGACAGGCTCTCGCGGAGCGTGCCGCCGCGATCGGCGCTGATCACGCGCATGGCGGCGTAGAGCGGGCCGTCGGCAATGGTCGACCACTCCTCGGCGTTGAAGGCGGCTTTTGTAGTCATTTGCCCTCAGCGTCCGTGGTGGACCGCCTCGACGCTGTGCCCGTCGGGGTCGAGCACGAACGCCCCGTAGTATCCCTCTGAATAGACCGGCCGCAGGCCTGGAGGACCGTTGTCACGCCCTCCAGCTTCAAGCGCAGCCGCATAGAACGCGTCGACCTGCTCGCGTCTGTCCGCGGCAAAGGCAATGTGGACGGGTGCGCCCGTTCCGTAGGCGGTGGAGATGGCGAAGTCGTCTGCCTCCTCCAAGCCGAAGGCGACCTCCTCGGCGCCCTCTCGCCACGGCCCAACCTCGGCAAACCCCAGCGGGATGAGCGCGCGGCGATAAAACTGCCGGCTCCGCTCGAGGTCGCTGACGCCGACACTCACATGGTCGATAACCACCCGCCGCCTCGGCATCATCCAGACTCTACAGGCCGCGTGCGTGACAGAATCCGTGGCATGGCGAAGCGAGAGCGCCCGCCGTTCCGCGCCGACCACGTCGGCAGTCTGCTTCGCCCGCCCGAGTTGTTGGCCGCCCGTGAGGGGCGCGCCGCCGGCCGGATCGGGGTCGCCGAGCTGCGGGCGGTCGAGGACGAGGCGATCCTGCAGGCGGTGAAGCTGCAGCGAGACGTCGGTCTGCGGAGCGCGACCGATGGGGAGTTCCGGCGCGCGTCGTGGCACATGGACTTCATATATGCGCTGGACGGCGTGAGCCGGGCGCCCGGTGATCTCAAGGTGCAGTTTCACAACGACCAGGGAGAGATCGAATTCACTCCGGCGGCGATGGCCATCGACCAGAAGCTCGGGGTGTCGCAGACGATCTTCGGCGAGGCCTTCGCCTACCTCGCGTCGTGCGTGTCCGCGGGGCAGACACCGAAGCTGACGATCCCGTCGCCGAGCATGGTCCACTATCGAGGAGGCCGGGCGGCCATCGACGCCCGCGTCTATCCGGACCTGGATGGCTTCTGGTCCGACCTGACCGCCGCCTATCGCGACGAGGTGCAGCGCCTCGGCGCGCTGGGCTGCACGTACCTGCAGTTCGACGACACCAGCCTCGCCTACCTCAATGACCCGCGGCAACGCGAGCACGTGCGGGAGATCGGCGGTGACGCCGATCATCAGCACGAGGCGTACATCACCCACATCAATGAGGCGTTGGCCGAGCGCCCGGAGGGGATGGCGGTCACCACGCACATGTGCCGCGGCAACTTCCGCTCCTCCTGGGTGGCCGAGGGAGGCTACGACTTCGTGGCGGAGGCGCTGTTCAACCAGCTACAGGTGGACGGCTTCTTCATGGAATGGGACGATGCCCGCTCCGGCGGCTTCGAACCCCTGCGGTTTGTTCCCAAGGGCAAGGTGGTGGTCCTCGGGCTGGTCACCACCAAGCGCGGCGCGCTGGAGGATCGCGACATGCTGCGACGCCGGATCGAGGAGGCGTGCCGCTACGTCGATCTCGACCAGCTGTGCCTGTCGCCGCAGTGCGGCTTCTCCTCCACCGTCGAGGGCAACGCGCTCAGCGGCGATGAGCAGGCCGACAAGCTGCGGTTGGTCGTCGAAGTCGCCGAGGAGGTCTGGGGGTAGGCTTGCGAGCGGGGTGGGGGCGGCATCTCCGGGCTTCGAGCGGGGGTCGGATACGCTCGGCCGCGTGAAGCAGCTTGATCGCGGCCTGTGGCGATGGACGGCGCCGCACCCTGATTGGACGCCCGGCGGTGGGCCAGACAGCCCGGGCGGCTGGGAGCAGGACGTCGGCTCGGTCTTGTACGAAGCCCGCGATGCGGCCGTGTTCTTCGACCCTCTGCTGCCGGAACCCAAGGACACGTTCTGGCACTGGGCCGACGCCCGCGCCGCTGGCCGCCGAGTGGTCGTGCTCACCACAATCCAATGGCACCGGCGAAGCCGAGACGCGCTGGTCGAACGCTACGCGGCATCCACCTCGCGGGCGAGGAACAATCTGCCGGACGGAGTCCAGGCATTCGTGATCCGCGGCGCTGGCGAGACGATGTTCTGGGTGCCTGACCATCATGCCCTCATTCCAGGCGACCGGATCCTCGGCGCTGCCGGCGGTGGGCTGCGACTCTGCCCGGAATCGTGGCTGCGCTACCTGCCATCGAAGATCACACGGGCCGAGCTGAGCGAACGCCTGCGTCCGCTGCTCGGCCTGCCAATCGAGCGGGTGCTCGTTTCGCACGGAGAACCGGTCATGCGCGGCGGGGCCGACGCGCTTGCGCGTGCCCTGGTCGGCGACTGATCGGCTCAGGCACCACCTTCGCAACCGGCATGGGTCGGTCGAGACCCTCGAATTGCTGCCTGCGCTCCCGCCGAAGCAGATTCAGCCGGTACGTGCTTGCAACGCGCGTGGGAGGTCGCGGCGGGAGTGGATGCCGAGCTTGGAATAGCTGCTGGTGAGATGAGTCTCGACGGTGCGCGGGGTGATGAAGAGAAGCTGGGCGATCTCGTTGTTGGTCCGGCCGTCCGCGGCCAGGCGAGCGACCCGCAGCTCGCCTGAGGTGAGGGCATCGCGGCCGCGGAGCGCGTCCCGTCGCGGTCGTGCGCCGGCGACGACCAGTTCCTGGCGCGCCCGGTCGGCGAGCCCGATGGCGCCGTAGCGGTGCGCGACGTCCAGGCAGTCGCGAAGGTGTATGCGGGCTTGCGAGCGGTAGCCGTGCCGGCGGAGCGCGGCGCCGACCTCGAACTGAGAACGTGCGTACTCGACCGGCGACTGAGCGTCCTTGAGGAGCGTCGCGGCTCCAAGAAGCAGCTCGCATCCGTGCTCATCGCCGTAGGCAACTCCCAGGGCCCGGAGCGCGATGCCGATGGCCCGAGGCGCTCCCCAGCGCCGGGCGAGCGCGAGCTCCTCGGTGGCCAGGCGAATCGCCTCGCACCGCGCTTGGACCGCTGCGAGTGAGACCGCGACGCTGGAGCGCCACGGGGTCATCGCCGGGTTGGTCAGACCCCAGGCCGCGACCCGCTCGCCCGTCGCGCGGAGATCCTCGATCGCTCCTGAGTGATCGCCGCTTGCGGCGCGGAGCTTTCCACGGGCCAGCAGCAAGGGTGTCGTAGGCCATGCCAGCTCGAGCTCTCCGTCCAATCCAAGCGCCACGAGCTGTTTCTCAGCCGCATCCGTCTCGCCGCGCTCGATTAGCGCCTCGGTCAGAAACGCGACGGTGACCGGAGCCAGCGGCATCTCGGTTCCGGCGATCATCGCCTCGCGGGCGCTGGCGAGCGCTTCGCTGATCCAGCCGAGTTGCAGGGCGATGAGGGCCGCGCAGGTGGAGGCGGCGGCGATTCCGACTGGCCACCCGAGCCGGCGCGCGGTCCCCAAAGCGCTCTGGGTGGCCTGCCACCCCTCCTTAGGCAGGCCGGCAAACGCCAGGACGAGAGCGACCTCGGGCACCGTGGTGGCACTGACGGTCAGCTCGGGCGCGGAGGCGAGCACCAGGCGAGCGTGATCGATCGCAAGCTCGCGCTCGGTGCCTGCGGCGGCGATCTCCACCGCCAGCTGAGCGTTGAGCAGCGGGTCGAGCCGCTCACCCGCGGCCGCGCGACCTTCTAGCTCGGTGACGGCCTTGCGGCGCCGAGGCTGCGCCGAGCGTTCCCATCGCGCGGTGGCGATCAGAGCGGCCTCGAGTCGATCCCGCAACTCGTGGTGCTTCCCGTCAACCTCGTCGAGCCCGTGATCAAGTACGGAAATCGCTTCCGGGAGACGGCTGCTTGCGGCGAGAGTGTCGCCGAGCGTAAGCGAGATCGTCCCTCGCTGCTGACCAGTCTGCGCGCATTCCAGCGCCTCCCGGAGATGCGCGATCGCGTCGTCGGGCTGCTGCAGGGCCTCGGCCGCGCCGAGCTCCAGCAGCACTTCGGCCCGGCTGGACGGCGTGGGCGGCTCGGCCAATGCTCGGGACAGGTAGGCGACGGCCAGCTCCGGCGCTCCCCGCGCGCGGGCCAGCGCGGCGGTCCGGCGCAGCTGCTCCACAGTGCTTTGATCGCGTTCCGGAAACGACGCCAGCAGGTGTGGCGCGATCTCCTCTGCGGGGGCTCCTTCGCCCGCTTGGAGCTGTGCCGCGCGCGCGTGCCAGCGCGCCCGTTCCGCCGGGGGAAGATCGCCGTACACCGCCGAGCGCACCAGAGGATGAACAAACTCCAGGATCGACTCGCCACGCACGATGCCAGCTCGGGTGAGCGCGGCCGCCGCGAGGGTTGCCTGGCCGGTGTCCAGGCCGGCGAGAAGCCGGGCTCGGCGAAACTCCGCCTGCGCACCAAGGACGGCAATCGCTCGCACGAGTGCTTGGCAGCCCCGGGGCAGCGTTGCCAAGCGCACCAGCACGCTGCGGGCGACCGCATCGGGGGTCATCCGCCGCACTCGCTCCACGCCCTCAGCGGTCGCCTCCGCTCGCTCGGCGCGCAGCGAGTCGACCAGGGCCCCTAGCAGGAACGGGTTTCCGCGGCTCATCTCGTGACAGGCCAGGCAGAACGCTGGATCAGCCGTGGGCGACAGGCGCCGGCGGACCACCTCGGCGCACGCGACGTGGCTCAGCGGCGCCGGCCGAAGTTGGCCGCCGGCGGGATCGGCCATCAGACGTCGGAGCAGATCGCCATCGGAGGCGGGCTCTGACCCGATCGGCCTGATCGTCGCCAGCAGCACGATCGACAATCCGTCCAGTCGAGGAGCGAGATGAACCGCGTAGCGCAGTGACGGCCGGTCAGACCAGTGCAGATCGTCAATGGCCAGAAGCACGGGCGCATCCCGAGCCAGGTTGACCGTCATCCAGTACAGGCCGTGCAGCGTGGAGAACGAGTCGTCGCCGGTTTCGGCCGTCGCGCCATCGCGGCTGAACACTGGCTCGGCGAGCGCGGCCGAGCCGCTCAGCTGTATCGATCGCCCGGCCGGGCTCAGTTGCGTCAGCCGGGGCTCGAAGAGCTGACGCACGACTCCCCACTGGAACTCCCGCTCGAGCTCTCCGCCACGCGCCCGCAGCACGGTCATGTCACGGGCGGCGGCCCGAGCGCAGGCCTCTTCGAGGAGCGCCGTCTTCCCCACCCCGGCCTCTCCCTCGATCACGAGCGTCTGCCCGGAGCCGGCGTCGGCGGCATCCAGCAACGCACTGAGCGCGCGAAGCTCAGCCTCCCGCTCAAGCAATTCGCTGCCCAGGCGCCCGATCATCCGTAAACCCACCCGAGAAACGTTCGATCGGGGTGTGCACTTGCAAAGATCGTGGTCGGTTCCACGAGGCGAAGTGCCCGTCGCGCCGGGATCGTCTCGGCGATGGCGTCCGGTGAGCCGCTGCAGTTCGGGATCGAGATCGACCCCGGCGCTTCCCCGGCCTCGGGACGATGGTGGCGACAAGGAGGAGCACCGCGGGCATTCACAGGCTGGACCGAGCTGTTCGCCGGGCTCGACGCTGCGGTCGCCGCTGCCGGTGATCTCGGCGGTTCCGGCGACGGCGAGGCCCTCCGCGACGCGAGGAGTCGATGAGCGCGGGCACCGGCGGGGAAGCTGGCGGGTCCTCCCGCGAGCTCTTGCAGATTCACGAACCAACAAGAGGAGGTCCTTAGAAATGTCAAACCGATTTGTGTCAATCGCGGCCGCGACGGGCGCTCTCGTCTCTGCCTTCGCCCTGACGCTGTCCGGGCCGGCAAGCGGCGCGGCGTCGTTGCCGACCCTCAACGTTGCCCTGACCGGGACCAAGGGAGTCTCGGTGTCAGGCAGCATGGTGTCAGGAGCGGTGAATGTCACCGCGACCTTCTCGGGTAAGGCGCCGCAGGGACCAAACAGCAACGGTCCCGAATTCGGCCTCGTGCGCCTGAACCCGGGCGTGCCGCTCCAGGTGGCGGCCGGAGCGGTGGGGAGCCACGGCGGGGACATCAACGCGCTGACCCCGTACGGCTCTCTGTTCGTCGACGCGAGTGCGCCGGGCACGGTGCAGACGGTCCTGGCGCCCGGTAACTACGTCGCGCTCAATATCACCGGTAACAAGCCCGCCTTTGCGCCGTTCACGGTCAGCCAGTCCGCCTCGCCGGCGGCTTTGCCCGCGGCCCGGGCAACCCAGACCGCCATCGAGTTCACCTTCCGGGGAGCAAGCGTCCTCCGTGCCGGGACGATCGTGCGGGCGCAGAACCACGGATGGCTCGTGCACATGATCGAGCTGATCGGCGTGCGCAACGCGACCACTGGGCGCAGGGTAATGGTCCTGCTAAGGGCGGGACAGGATCGCAAGGCGCAGAAGCTGGCGAACAGGAACTTCGTCAATCTGCTCGGCCCCGCCTCGCCGGGGGCACTCCAGCAGGAGGTCCTGAACGCGAAGCCGGGCTACTACGTGGAGGCGTGTTTCATGGACACGCTGGACGGACGTGAGCACACTCAGCTGGGCATGGAGCGTCTGGTCAGGATCGTCAAGTAACGCGACGCGGGTCGCGCGGCCGGTGTCGCGCGACCCGCGGATCCCCCTGTGTGGCAGCCGGCCGGAGCCGGTGGCGATGGGGACGTCGCCTGGCTCCGGACCGGCACCGCTTAAGCGGTCGCCAACCCTGGGCCACGATGTCCGGGCTATGACCAGAAGGCCTGCCGGCACTTGACGAGCACGGTGCGGAGTGATCCAGTCAGGTCAACTGACAGGGGAGGTCCGGCATGGCGGTCTTCGGAGGACGACGCAACACTGTGGTGATCGCGGTAATCGCGGTCGTGGTCGGGTGGGCGGGGTGGGTCGTTGCGCCTGCGCCGCGGGCCCAGACGGCGCCGTCACCGCCACCGTGCTCGCCCGGGACGCTCGTCCAGACGCGCAGCGGCCCGGTGTGCGGCGTGACCGCCAACGGGCAGACGTCCTACCTGGGCATTCGCTACGCGGCCCCCCCTGTCGGCAAGCTGCGCTGGAAGCCGCCCCAGCCGGTGCACCCCTGGACGAGCACCTACCAGGCCACCCAGCGCGGCGCGGCGTGCCCCTCACCGGGGTTCCCGGCGGGTTCGCCCCCGCAGGCCGGGACCAGCGAGGACTGCCTCAATCTGGAGGTTGAGAAGCCGGCGGGCGCTCGGGCTGGGCAGAAGCTGCCGGTGATGTTCGAAATCCACGGCGGAGGGTTCCTCGGCGAAGCGCTGGACGACAACGGAGCGAACTTCGTTGCCGCCGGTCCGGTCGTCTACGTCTACGTCCGATATCGGCTTGGGATCCTGGGGTTCTTGGCGGACAAGGCGCTCGGCCCTCATTCGGGTGACTACGGTCTGCAGGATCAGCAGGCCGGCCTGCGCTGGGTGAAGCGCAACATCGCGCGTTTCGGCGGCAACCCGAGCAATGTGACGATCTTCGGTGAGTCCGCCGGTGGGGCCAGCGTGTGTGACCAGGTCGCCTCGCCGACGGCGAAGGGTCTGTTCCAGCAAGGGATCAGCATCAGCGGCTTCTACAACTTCAACGTCAACACGATCTGGTGGCCGGCAGACTGCAAGTCGAGGTTGCAAACCGAGGCTCAGGCCCAGAAGGTCGGGGCAGCGTTCGCGGCCAAGGTCGGCTGCGGGAACGCTGCCGACATCGCGGCCTGCCTCCGGGCGCTGCCGGCAAGCACATTGGTCGAGAAGGCGGGCCAGTTCGAGGACCCGACCGCTGGCGGTACGATCGGACCGATCGTCAACGGCACCACCCTGCCCATGTCGGCGGCCAAGGCATTCAAGCTCGGCCGCGTCAACAAGGTCAAGCTGATGATCGGTGTCGGCCGGGACGAGTTCAACGGCGGGATATACACGAACAGCCCGGCCCATACCGTCGTCGCGAACACCCCGGCTCAGTATCGGCACCTCGTGCGTCGGCAATTCCGGTCGCTGGCGCCGACCGTGATGCGGCGCTATCCGCTGCAGCGGTTCCCAACTCCCGCGCCGTTCATCGCCTATCGCACCATCATGGCCGATGCCTTCAGCGTCTGCCCGGCGCTGGTCAGCTATGCCCAGCTGGGCAAACACATCCCGCTGTACGCCTACCAGGATGACGACGCCGACTCCCCGGGGGAGACGCAACCACTCGGGGCCAACCACAGCGCAATCAACCGCCTGGCCCACGATCCTCCCGCTTCGCTGGATGCCAACCAGGCCGCGTTGCAGAACCAGGTGCTGACCGAGTGGACCGGGTTTGCTCGCACCGGCCGGCCGACCGTGCCGCACACGCCGCGGTGGACGCTCTACACCACGCCTGGTCGGCCGGTGATGTCGCTCGTGCCGGCCGGAGACAGCGCGCTCACCCCGACCAGCGCCATCATGGCGCAGCACAACTGCGGCTTCTGGGATGCGGTCAACCGAACGGCGCCGTGGGCGCCTTGAGCCTTCAGTCGCGCAGGCCGTCCCCGACGGGGGTGGGGCAATGCGCTGACCGGCCGCCCCGACCGAGGCCGCGGTCGGCTCTGACGTTCATATAGCCGTGGGGGAGACGGCCGAACCCGCCGCGGTGGGCTTGATCGCCTCGAACTCGCTGGTCCGGGTCAGCGACAGGCCCGTCGTCTCCGGCGCCCACAGGTGCGAGACGATCGCCCCGACGACGCAGAGCGCCCCGCCGATGATCACGCTCGGACCGATGCCGATCTTCGAGATCCCGACCGGCAGCAGGAAGGTGCCCAGCGCGGCGCCGATCCGGCTGAACGCGGCGGCGAAACCCACTCCGCTGGCCCGGAGGTGGGACGGGAAGACCTCGGCGGGATAGACGCCCGTGAGATCGCCCGACGCGGCGTTGAAGAGCGAGAACACGGCGAACGCGATGACCACAACGAGCCCCGGCGCGCTGGTCCAGCCCCCGATGACGAACAGCGCGAGCGCGGTCACCCAGAAGGAGACGATCAGCAGCCGGCGTCGGCCGACCCGCTCGATCAGGAGCATGCCGAGCAGCGCGCCGACCGCGGCGACGCCGTTGGCGGCGAGGGTGCCGGCGCGCTCGTTGGAGATGTTCAGGGCGGAGAAGACGGTGGGGGCGAACGTGAAGATCGCGAAATACGGCGCCACCAGGCACGCCCAGAAGATGCTCACAAACGCCGTGCGCTGGCGCATGTCGGGCGCGAACAGCTCGCGGAACTGGCCCGGCTTGGCGATCTCCTCGTCGAGGTCCTCCTCCTTGAAGTAGGCCTCCCCGCCGAGGTACTCGTTGACGATCCGTCGCGCCTCCTCGACCCGGTCGCGGCTGAGCAGCCAACGCGGGGACTCCGGGAGGCCGTAGCGCAGGATCAGCGTGACGATCGCGGGGACGGCGCTGGTGGCCAGGATCACCCGCCAGGTGAGACCGGCATCGGTGAGCACGTAGCCGAGCGCGACCGCGATCAGAAAGCCGGCGTACCAGCACACCTGCAGGTAGGAGAGCCGGGTGCCGCGCCCCTTGGAGGGGGAGAGCTCGGACATCATCGCCGCGCCGATCGCGTACTCGGCGCCGATCGCGACGCCCAGCAGCAACCTGATCACGAACAGCTCGATGAAGTTGGCCACCACCAGCTGCAGCAGCCCGAGGATCACGAAGCTGATGACGTCGAGCGTGAACAGCCGCTTGCGCCCATAGCGGTCGGTGAGGAATCCGACGATTGGCGCGCCGATGAAGATGCCGATCAACGTCGACGCGCCGATCAGCCCGGCCTCCAGCGAGGACATGTTGAACTCGGTGGTGATGAGTGGCAGAACGACGCTGATCACGCCGAGGTCGTAGCCGTCGAGTCCCTCGCCCAGCGCCGTGGCCGCTACCAGCCGCCGCAGGAACCCCTTGTTGCTGCGGACCGGCTCAGGAACGCGAAACACGCTCATGCACGCCCGAGTATCAGGGTGATGGCAGGTGAGGTCAAGTCCGATTCCGTGGGACAGCCGGTGCCACCCAACTCCACGCTTGCGCCCGTCGGTCGGTGCTTGCCATCGGCCGCAGCCGGCGCTAGCGTCACCGTGTCATAGGGATGCGTCGCTCGATGACCAGATGCGGACTGGCTGTGGCCGCGGGACTCGTCACCGCGCTGGCCCTGGCGGCGTGCGGCAACAGCTTCGCTCCGAACACCAAGCCGGTGGCGATGCCGGCGGGGATGCCCGGCACGGGCCGGCCGGCGGTCACGCTGGGTGACAAGAACTTCACCGAGCAGTTCATCCTCGGTCAGCTCTACGCCCAGGCGCTGCGTGCCAAGGGGTACACGGTCCGTCTCAGGGCCGACATCGGCCCCTCGGGAGTAACTGACGGAGAGCTGATCTCGGGCCGCATCGACCTCTACCCCGAGTACACGGGCGTGATCGTCTCGGCGCTTCAGAACATCACGCTGGCGGGCCCGGGGGGCGCCAACGCGTCCGCCAAGGCTCCTCCCCACTCCCCCGAGCAGGCCTATGAGCAGGCGGCCTCGTTCGAGGACAGCCGGGGCTTTGAGATGCTCGATCCGACGCCGTTTCAGGACGCCGATCGGGTGGCCACCACGATCGCCTTCGCCAAGCGCCACGACCTGCACACGATGAGCGATCTTGCCCGGCTGGGCTCCTTCACCTACGGTGGGCCGCCGGAGAACCGGACCCGGTACGAGGGTCTGCGCGGAATGCAGCAGGCCTACGGTTTGGGCCAGGCGCGATTCGTCGCGTATCCGATCGGCGCTCAGTACGCGGCGCTGAACGCCGGGAAGGTCGAGACGATCGCGGTCTTCACCACCGACGGCCGCCTGCTGCACGGCCACTACGCCGTGCTCACCGATCCCAAGAACATCTTCGGCTATCAGAACGTCGCCCCGGTGGTACGCAAGGACGTGCTCTCCAGAGAAGGCCCGAAATTCGCGCAGACCCTGAACGCCGTCAGCTCAAAGCTGACCACCTCAGCGATCACCCGGATGAACGCGGACGTCGACGTCTACCACCAGAACCCCGCCAGCGTCGCCAGACAGTTTCTGACGTCGAGCGGGCTTACCTGAGCACGGTCACCTCGCTCCGATCAGCCGGCCACTGCGAGACCCAGGATGAGGTCGACCGATACTGGGATCTGTCGTCACGTGAGGGCGAGGCGTGACCGCGTGGATGGCTCAAGGGTCTCGCGATCAGCGGCTACAGGCGCGCCGATGAGCAGGCGAAGCTAGGATACCCGCCTCCCACCCGGCGCCGGCTTCGCGTCGCTCGCCGAGAAACATACGACGAAACGGATCATATGCACCGGCTCCGTGGCGCGCGCGCGATTGCCGCGTTGGTCGCCATCTATGCACTGGCGTCGCTTGCGCTGGCCTGTGGCTCGGCAGTGGCCAGGGTCCCGGCCAAGCCGAGACCGTCCGCGGCCGGCAAGCGCAATCTCGACAGCCTTCCCGTCGTGCCGGGCAGCCAGTATCTCGCCCTGGGCGACTCGGTCACGTTCGGCTACATGGAGAAGCAGGTGGTGCCCGCGCCCGATTACCCGGATGCCGCCTCGTTCCACGGCTACCCGGAGCAGCTCGGCGCGCAGCTCCACCTTTCGGTCGCCAACGCGGCGTGTCCGGGCGAAACGTCCTCGAGCCTGGTCAACGCTTCGGCACCGAGCAACGGATGCGAGAACAACCCGTCGCACATGGGACCGAACTACCGCACGAGCTACCCGCTGCACGTCAAGTACAAAGGCTCGCAGCTGGCCTTCGCGCTGTCGTACCTGCACGCGCACCACAACGTGCGGCTGGTGACGCTGATGATCGGCGCCAATGACTTCTTCGTCTGCCAGGAGACGACCTCGGATTCGTGCGCGAGCAGTGCGGAGCGGGCTGCCACCGCGGCGGTCGTGACCAAGAACATCCACACGATCCTGTCCGCGATCCGCAACAAGGCCCATTACTTCGGACAGATCGTGATCGTCAACTACTACTCGCTCGACTACGCGTCTCCGGCGATCAACGCGCAGTCCCTCCTGATCAACCACGTGCAGGATGTGGCCGCCCAGCCCTTCCACGTGAGGATCGCCGATGGTTACGGTGAGTTCCGGACGGCCTCCGTTCATTCCGGGAGTAACACCTGCGCGGCCGGTCTGCTCACGCAAACCGGGCCGGGCAAGTGCGGAATCCATCCCAGCTACGCCGGCCAGGCGCTTCTGGCTCAGGCTTTGCTGAAGACGATCACGCTCTGGCGCCCGTTTTAGGAGCGCCACCGCGAGGACGACTGGGTTGAGCGGAGATCCAACCCGGACCCTCGGTGATCAACCCGCTCCGCCGCGATCCAGATGTGCCGCGCCATGGCGTCGCCGCTGTCATCGTGGTGTTAGGTTTGCGGCGAGCGGTCCGTAGCGGAGGACGATGGCGAGGTTCCGCGCGGACGTGGTGGTGAAACCGGCCATGAGGTCGGCGCCACCGCCGCCGATGATCCCGTCCGGGTACTGCTTGAAGTCGATCTGGGGCACCGTGAGGAGCTGGTCGTCCAGCGCGACCGCGAAATGCTGGTCAAGAGTGATGGCGGCGACGCTGACGCTCGCACCACGCTTGGCGATCTCGCCGGTGACCTTCTGAAACTCCTTCTGGCCGTTGGCGGTGAAGCCGAACTGGACGTCTGGGTGCCCGGAATAGTCGGTGCTCTGCGAGGGGTCGGTGATGTCGCTGCCGGTCAGCGCCACCTTGTCCTTGAGCACGAAGTACTCCGCGTTGGGGCCGGCGAACCCGGCGTGGCCTGACGGGGTGGCGTTGGCAGCCTGCAGGATCACCGTGCCCTGACGCACAACCAGCTGCTGGACCTGCCCGATCGAAACTCCGTTGGGCAGGTCGGCCCGCAGGGCGGTCCGGCTTGCGGCTCCCGTCCCGCCGGCCACATAGCAGTGCTCGCCCGGGACGGGCGTGGTGTGGTGGTGCTTGGCCACGGCGGCGCACACCGCGCTGCCGGGGGCAGCGAACGCGTAGTACTCGGGCCCGAACCGCGACAGCTGGTTCGAGGCCGGGGCCGGCGGCTGCTGGGCGGCCAGCTGCACCGCTTGATAGAGGCCCATCCCACCGGCGCCGACCTCGCCCGGGGCTCCGGCGCTCCCGCCCTGACTGACCGTCACCGCCGCGCGACTGCGGGCCATCAGCTGACTGGCCACCGTTTTGCCGTCCGGTGTCAGAGCATTGGCCTCCCAGTCGTAGAAACTCACCTCTCCGGGTTGCGCGAGCGCGAGAATGCGGGCGCGCGTCCGGCTCGTGGCGCCGGTGACGACGATGGAATCGCCGGCGCGCGACACCCGCACCTTCGAAGACACGGCGTTCAGCCGCTTGCGCAGCGTGATCACCGAACGATTGATCGCGGGCCCCAGCGTGAGGTGAGGGGCGACCGCCGAAACCGAGAACACGATCGACGTCTCGCCCCGAGCGGGCGATGCGGTCAGAGAGTTGCGACGACCCACGCTGAGGAACACCACCAGGACCGCGATCGTCGTGATCACCGCCGCGGCCGGCACCAGCAGCCCCCGGCCCGTCGCCGGCCACCAACGGTGGCGCCGCCGGGCCGCCGCGCGATCGACCAGCTGGCGCTCGACTCGGTCGAAGTAGTCGCTCATCCTGAACCATCCTTCAGTCGTTCCTTGAGCCGCGACAGGCCCCGACTCACGTGCTGGCGCACCACCATCTCCGAGCACTCCAGCTCGGCCGCGATGTCGGCGTACTCACGCTCCTGCACGATCCGCGCTCGCACCGCCACGCGCTGACGCTCCGGCAACTCATCAACCAGCGCCAGCACCCCGCGCCCGGACGCCAACTCATCCACGCGAGCCAGATCAGCATCCTCCAGCGCCTCCGGCTCCAGAGCCAGCTTACGACGCGCGCGATCCTCCACCCGACCGCGTCGCCGGCTCTCGCGCAGCTTGTTCTGAGCGATCCCGTGTACCCACGGCCAGGCCGAATCACCCCCCCGCGAGCGAAATCGGCCAGCCGACAACAACACGGCGGCAAGCACCTCCGCCGCGAGATCGGCCGACACCTCTCGGTCACCGGTCTCACGCAGCAGGAACCCGACCACGCCCGGCAGATGCCGCCGATAGAACACCGAGAACGCCGCGCCGTCGCCGTCGCGCGCCGCCCTCAAGAGCTCCCCATCTGACCGACGTTCTCCAACTCCCATCTCGATCAATACTTTGCCCACGCACCCCCGGTTGTGACGCCGACATCCGGTCACGGCACACTTGCGCCTGCTGGACCGGCAAACGCGGATTGTCAGGCGCGGGCTCGGCGTATGTGTGATCGACCGAGCCTGCTGCCTGACAGACCCAGGGCGGCGGCCACGACCACGCCCCACACCAAAAACCACGGATCCCACAAGAACGCGTGCCAGGCGAGCGCCCGCTGGTCGGCGTGGGCGCCGGGGCTGATGACGTCCGCCTGCACGAGAAGCCCGACGGTGGTCCACACCAGGCCGTAGACGGTCAGGACGATCGCTTCGAGCCATGCCAGTCGTCGGAGGATGCGAACTGGCGGCCGAGCTCCGTCAGATGCGATCGCCCGGATGGGGAGAGCCGAGGCGATGAGCTTGAGGACGACCACCGCCCACAGGGTGGCGGTGACGGCGATCCCTCCAGCACGAGCGTCACGTTCCAGGCTGCCGCCGATCGTGTTCAGCAGCCGGGTACCACCGACCCCCCAGTAAGCGCTGACCAGCGCGTACAGGACACCGACTCCCGCCGCGACCCACGCCAGACGACGCGCCCAGCGGTCGGCTGAACGCATACCCACAGAGGCCACGAATCATGTTTATCGCGGATCGGTCGTGGGCCGGTGCCCTCCGCCATCAGCCGACCCGTAAATAGCGGACCGAAAGTGACCTAGTTACCTGAGAGGGTGCGGCCATGTCCACACTCTCTTTGACTCTCCCAGCGAGCTGCTCCGCGGTGGATCGGCCAAGCCACGGGGCGCGGATCCCCCGTGGCGCCAGGCGTCGGTGCGCACGTTTGGAGAAGACGAGCGGGGAGCGACGAGTTTTGCTCCCGGGCGGAGTCTCAGCGGGTGAAATTCGAACTGGAGGGCGATCTTGAATGTCTGTTTCTCTGGCACTTGAGATGGAGAGCGAGGAGCCTGAGCCCGGGGCCGGTACGCCGGCTGGCGGCGATGGGATGATCATCGCGCGCGGGTTGAGCCGCTCGTTCAAGGGCGGGATCGAGGCCGTGCGCGGTCTGGATCTGACGGTGGGCGCCGGCGAGGTGTTCGGCTTTCTCGGACCCAACGGCGCGGGCAAGACGACGATGGTGCGCATGCTGTGCACGCTGCTGCCGCCGACTGCGGGCAGCGCGAGCGTCGCCGGGCTGGACGTCGTCAAGAGCGCCTCCGAGGTGCGCAAGCGGATCGGCGTCGCGCTGCAGGAGATCGGGCTCGACCCGGTGCAGTCGGGGCGTGAGCTGCTGGAGCTTCAGTGTGGGCTGTATGGGATCACCGGCAGGCGGGTCCGGGAGCGGGCGTCCGAGCTGCTCGAGCTGGTCGGGCTGACCGAGGCGAGCGGGCGGCGGACGAAGACCTATTCGGGCGGGATGAAGCGTCGGCTCGATCTCGCCAGCGCTCTGGTGCACTCGCCTCAGGTCCTGTTCCTGGATGAGCCGACGACCGGGCTGGACCCCGCGTCGCGGCTGACGATCTGGGACGAGGTGCGGCGCATCAACGGCGACGGCGCGACCGTGTTCTTGACCACGCAGTACCTCGAAGAAGCGGATCGGCTGTGTGACCGGGTCGCGATCATCGACAACGGGCGGATCGTGGCCGCGGGAACGCCGCAGGCGCTGAAGGCCGACCTCGGGCACGACGTCGTGTCGGTGTCCCTCAACGGAATCGACCGCACCGCCGCGGAGGCTGCCCTGGCCACCCTCTCGGGGCTCGAGCGTGTCGTCGCCGAGCGGGACGCGCTTGCGCTGTACGTCGAGGACGGCGCCGGCTCGATCGTCGAGATCGTGCGCCGGTTGGAGCGCGAGCGGATCTCGGTGGGAGCGATCAGCGTCGCCCGGCCATCGCTGGACGACGTGTTTCTGCAAGCCACCGGCCGGCGGCTCGAAGGTGCGACGAACGACGATCAGGAGGTGCAGTCATGACGGGTCTCACGCTGGTCAACCCGCGGGCGATCCGCCACCGCACCGCCGCGAGCGCGGTCCTGGCCCAGATCGGGCTGCTCGGACGGCGGGCGGTGCGCGAGGTCGCGCGGTATCCCGAGGCAACGATCCCGACGCTGTTCATCCCGCTGTTCTTCCTTGCCGTGAACATCGGGCAGGTGTCCAAGACATTCCCGAGCTCGACACCGTTCCTGCACGGTCAGGGCTACGTCGCTTTCCAGCTGCCGGTGTCGCTGATGTTCGGGGTCGCGACCGCGACCTCGGGGCTGGCGCTCGTGACCGACATCGATCTCGGCTACTTCGACAAGCTGCTGGCCGCTCCCATCAGCCGCTCGGCGATCATCTTCGGGCGTCTGACGGCGGACCTGGTCCGCGGGATCGGGGCCTCGACGGTCGTGCTGCTGGCCGGGCTCGCCCTCGGCGCCCGGATCCAGAGCGGTGTCCTCGGGGCGCTGGTGATCGTCTTGCTGTCGGCGATGTTCGGAGTCGCCTACGCGGGCTTCGGAATTCTCGTGGCGCTGCGAACGCGCAACGTTCAAGCGACGCAGTCGAGCTTTCTGTTGTTCTTCCCGCTGCTGTTTCTGAGCCCGAACTTCGTTCCGTTCAACCGACTCTCACCGCTGATGGAGACGCTCGCGCACATCAACCCCGTCAGCTACGTGATCGTCGGGGTGCGTTCCCTCGTGATCGACGGCTGGGTCCCTGGTGAGCTGGCCGTGTGCGTGCTCGTGATCGTCGGGCTGGGGATCGTCCTGACCGGGCTGTCGCTGCGGACGATCGCCACCTACGACCGCTGACAAGCCGGCCGGTTCATGTGGGCCTCACATTGTGGCTGCGCCATGATCGGCGGCGCGGGGGCGGGTGGGTGCCGCCCCCGCGCATCATCGGGTGGTGCGCAGAAGCGGGATGTCGTGCTCGGCGTTCGCCGCCTTATCCCCGATCCAGGTCCGCAGGAGGTGATCGATCGTGCCATCGGCCGAGAAGGCGCGCAAAGACGAGTCGACGGCCTGGATGTTGTCCGAGCCCTTGGGAAGGGCCGCGGCGATGTCCTCGGACTGGGGCAGCTGGGCCACCGCCCGGAGGCGACCGTGTGAGCGGTTGGCGATGACCACGGCCGCCGGCATGTCCAGGAGGACGGCGTCGACCTGGTGGGCCTTTAGGGCATCCAACAGCAGGCTGTCGTCCTCGTAGGTCCTCACCGGCGCGTTCGGCGTCACCAGCCGATTGATGATCCCGACCAGCGTGCTGCCACGGATCGTGCCCCAGGTCAGGCTCTGGGCGGTGGCGAGGTCGGGGACGTTGGTCCCCGCCCGCACGAGCACGGTGGGCGCGGCGTTCAGGTAGGGCGATGAGAAGTCCAGGAAGCGGCCCCGCTGGGCAGTCGGCGTCACCAGGTCCAGCGCCAGGTCGGCCCCGTCGAGGTGCCCGACGACGACCTGGTCAAACGGCTCGATCTCGATCCGCACGGTCTTGAGCCCGAACCGCTGGGCGAGGTCGCGGGCCAGCTCGTATTCCAGTCCGCCGGTCAGGTGGTCGGGCCTCCCCTCCCAGAATCCGGCCTGCGGCACGTCGCTGGTGACCACGGTAAGAACATCGGGTCGTCTCGGCGTGAACGTTCCCGCGGCGGGTGACGAGCTCCGGTCCCCGCAGGCGCTGAGCCACAGCGCTGCCACCACGCACGCGGTGGGCGCGGCCACCAGTGCCCGAAATGATCTGATCAGTTCCGTCGCCGGCAACCCCCGCCGCGCGAACGGCGGTATGGCCAGACCACCAGCATCGAGAACAGCCCAGACGAGATGATGAGATACGCGAGAAGACCCACCGCCCGGATCGTACTCGCGGCCGTCGGCGCACGGACGCGGGTCGGCGCGCAGAGAGCTGAGCCGGAACAATGGATGGTGAAACACTTCGATCGACGAACGGAGAGGCGCGGTGGCACCGGTTGACATCAGGCAACTAGACATCACAAGGACGACCATCGCCGTACAGGACCTCATCGAGGTCACCGAGAACCCCCGGCATCGACACCTCCTGCAAGCCTACGACCGCCATCGCAACCTGGAGCATGCCGGACGCTTTGCGGAGATCTTCTCCCCCGAGATGACCGTAGAGCATCCCGTGTACCGCTTCAGCATGATCGGTCAACCGCCGATGAAGCTCGAAGGTCGCGAGCAGGTGGAGCCGGTCTACCGCCTCTGGGCGCAGACCAACCAGTCCATCTTCTACAGCGAGTCAGAGACGGTGGCCGTCGGCGACTGGATGGTCGTGAGCACCATGGTCGGCTATCAGCAGACGCTGGGCTCGGCGCTCGCTGCCGGCGGAGTGCAGGCCGACGAGAAGGCGATGTATCTGCGCCGAGGCCGCGTAGCGATGATCTGGCCCTACGACGAGCGTGGCCGCCTCGTCGGAGAGAACGTCTGGGAGTACGACGACAGCGAGCACGATCTGATCAAGCTCGATGCCGGCGACGTGCTCACCACCGAGCGAGCCGCCGAGCTGCTCGAGCCCTTCATCAAGCCCCTTCCCCCCTTCGACGACAGCCTGCTGCCGAGATCGAGAGCCGTCACCGCATGAAGGCGGTCGCTTGCCAGAACGCCAACCTCGAACTGATCGAGCTGCCGACGCCCGAGCCCGCGAAGGGCCAGGTCTTGATCGACGTGCTCGGCTGCGGCATCTGCGGATCCGATCTGCACGCCCGCCACCACGCCGACGAGCAGGCCGACGTGCTCGCGGAGGCTGGTTACGACGCCTTCATGCGCGCCGATCAGCAGGTCGTGTTGGGTCACGAGTTCTGTGGGGAGGTCGCCGCCTACGGACCCGAGTGCAAGCAGCAACTGGCGACCGGGACGCCCGTCGTCGCGCTGCCGCTCCGTAGACGCGCGGACGAGCTGCACGCGATCGGACTCTCCGCGCAGGCCCCCGGCGCCTATGCCGAGCAGGTCCTAGTGCAGGAGTCACTCATGTTCGGGCTTCCGAACGGTCTGCAACCCGAGATCGGCGTCCTCACCGAGCCCATGGCGATCGGCTATCACGCCGTCCGCCGCGCCGAGATCAAGAATGGCGAGGTGGCGATCGTGATCGGGTGTGGACCGGTCGGTCTGGCCGTCATCTGCATGCTCAAGGCCCAGGGCGTCCGCACCGTCGTGGCCAGCGACTTCTCACGCGGCCGCCGCGAGCTGGCGTCCGCCTGCGGCGCCGACGTCGTCGTTCATCCCAGCGAAGGCGCGCCCTACGCAGCGGCCGGGGACCGTCGCTTCGTGAAGACGGTTCCGGACGCGGCCCGACTCGGGGTCGGCACGGTGGAGAGGCTCGAGCGCCTGCCGGTGCCCTGGCATCACATATGGCGCGTCGCCGAGATGGTGGGTGCCGCCAATCCGAAACGGCCCGTGATCTTCGAGTGCGTCGGCGTTCCGGGCATGATCGACGGCATCATCGCCAGTGCGCCGCTGTTCTCCCGCGTCGTCGTCGTCGGGGTTTGCATGGAGCCGGACACGATTCGTCCGGCGATGGCGATCAACAAGGAGATCGACCTCCGCTTCGTCGTCGGCTACACCCCGCTCGAGTTCCGCGACACCCTCCACATGCTCGCCGAGGGCAAGGCGAACGTAACTCCGATCGTGACGGGAATTGTCGGACTGCCCGGTGTCGAGGCCGCGTTCGAGACGCTCCGGAGCCCCGAGCGGCACGCGAAGATCGTCATCGATCCGCGAAGCTCGGCGGCTACGCCCGCGGTTCCTGCCTTGCGTTGAGCCGAACACGTGCCTGCTTGTCAGGCCCAGGTTGATAGGGTCAGCTCCGCCGGGGCCCCGTTGAACGATCAGGAGAGGTGCTCGATGGATACCTACGTCATCCTGCGACGGAGTGGCTGGCGCTCGCCGGAGGATCTCCAACAGGCAGCCGAGCGCTCGACGGCAGAAGCCGAGAAGATGTCAGACGACGTCCGCTGGATCCGCAGCTACGTGCTCGAAGAGGAGGGTGGCTCGGTCGGCACCGTGTGCGTCTACCAGGCGACGAGCCCCGAGGCGATCCGCCAGCACGCCGGGGCGGCCGACCTGCCGGTCGACGAGATCGTGAGGGTCGCCGACACCGTGCTGGTTTCAGCGGATCCGGAACCGGCCGCAAACTAAGCCCGCAGCGCTTCGGTAGGGCTCAGTCGCGCGGCCTTGGTGGCGGGATAGACGCCGGCGACGGCGCCGATGACGAACCCGGCGGTGGGGGCGGCGATCAGCGCCCACGGCGGGATGACGAACGGCTCGCTCCTGCCGACCGCGTAAGCCCAGGTGGCGATGGCGCCGAACAGCAGGCCGGCGATCCCGCCGAGCGCGGCCAGCAGCGCCGATTCGGTGAGGAACTGGGCGCTGATGTGACGTCGGGTGGCGCCCAGGGCTCGGCGCAGGCCGATCTCGCCGCGGCGTTCGAGCACGGAGATCACCATGATGTTGGCGATCCCGATCGCGCCGACGAGCAGCGCCACGGCGCCGAGTCCGAGCAGCAGGGTGGTGAACTGCCCTTTGGCCGCCGCCCGCGCCTGAAGGATGTTTGACGGCCGGGTGACGTCGACGCTACTCGCGTTCTGCGGGTCGGCGGTGGCGGCGAGGAGGTTGGCGACGCCGGTGACGTGGTTCTGGTTGGTGCGGACGTAGATCTCCGTGGGGTTGGGCGGGAGCGAGAAGAGGCGTTGCGCGACCGGTAACGAGATGAACGCGGTCGAATCGAGCGTGGTGTCCAGGAGGGCCGATCTCATGATTCCCACCACCGTGAACCAGCTGTTGTCCAGATAGACCATGATGTGGCCGCCGACGTGAGTGATCTGCAGGATGCCCGCGGCTTGAGCCCCGAGGACGACCTCGGGGTAGCGGTTGCTGACGGCGTCCAGGAAATGGCCCGAGGCCATCGAAGTGCCCATCACCTCCGGGAGGTTGTCACCGGCGGCGTCGACGCCGATCCCGCCGGTTTCCTGCGGTGGAACGTACGGAGAGCGAAGCACGGCCGCGGTGGGGATCTGGTAGACGGCCGCGTCGCGGGTGACGTGGGGCATTCGCCCGATCATCGGGACGGCGGTGTCGGGGAGGACCTCGGCAGTGCCGAGGAGGCTCTGGCCGGGGGAGACGGTGAGGAGATTGGTGCCGAGGCTGTCGATCTCGGCGAGCAGGTTCGCCTGGGCAGAGACCGACACGCCGACGACGGCGACCATGGCGCCGATTCCGATCGCGATCCCGAGGGCTGAGAGAGCCGCCCGCAGCCGGCGGGTCCGCAGCCCGTGCCAGGCGACGCCGAGCAATTCGCGCACTGGCAGGCGGGCGGGACCGGGGTGCTGGGGTGGTGGCAGCGTGATCGTCGTGGTCTCACCCGCGCTCGTCGGCGACGATCTCCCCATCCCGCATGGTGACCCGGCGCGGAAACGACCCGGCGATCTGCGGGTCGTGGGTGATCAGGACCAACGTGGCGCCGTCGGATGCCAGTTCGCGCATCAGCTCCAGGACTTCGCCGCCGGTCTTGGAGTCGAGGTTTCCGGTTGGTTCGTCGGCGAGGATGATCGCCGGCCGCTTGACGATCGCGCGGGCGATGGCCACGCGCTGGCGCTCTCCGCCGGAGAGCATCGGCGGCCGGTGAGCCAGGCGACCGTCGAGCCCGACGCGGGCCAGCGCGGTGCGCGCGTGCGCCCGGCGGGCCCGGACCGGCGCGCCCGTGTACAGCATCCCGGTGGCGACGTTGTCCAGCGCCGTCATCGGATCCTGGAGATGAAACTCCTGGAAGACGAACCCGATGCTGTGCGCGCGCAACCCCGCCAGCTCGGCGTCCGAGGCGGTGACGGCATCACGGCCGGCGACGCGCACCTCGCCGCTGGTCGGCCGCTCGAGGGTCCCGAGCACCGTCAGCATCGTCGTCTTGCCCGATCCGGAGGCCCCGACCACGGCCACCTGCTCACCGGCGGCGATCTCCACGCTCACCCCGCGCAGTGCCCGCACTCCACCGGAGTATGCCTTCACCACGTCGCGCAGCCACAGGGCGGTCGCCTCTTCGAGGACCACTCCCGGGCGGGGATCGAAGGGGTGGCGCGGCTGTCTGTGTCGGAGCTGCACGCTCATCCCTGAGAGTCGGTCACCTGGAGACCGGCGTGGACCCCCGGGCCGGAGATCTGGACGTACCCGGCGGCGAACAGGCCAGTCGCCACCGGGATGAGCCGGTACGGGGTGGCCGCCTCCTGCACCGCATAGTTGTCACCCGGGGTTGCCAGCAGTGCCGTCACCGGAACCGACAGCACATGCCGGGCCCGGGCCCGGGCGAAGTTGACACTGACCGCTGCCTGATCCAGGCCGGCTCCCGGGTGATGACCTTTGAGGGTTACCGTGACCGGCACCGTGGACGACGAGCCACCGGTGCCACTGGCTTGCCCGCCGGCCGACGGGGATGAGCCGTTGGCCGAGCTGCTCGAGCTCTGCGCCACCGGACTGACGGCGGTGACCGTTCCGTTCACGGTGCGGCCCGCCGGCATTTCCACGGTCACCCGCTCGCCGACCTTCGCCTCGCTCTGCGAGGAGGCGGCGAGATCGACGGTCACCACCATTTGGGTCGAGGTCGTCTGCAGGATCGGTGTCGCGCTGACAGCGTCACTCGACGAATTCGGACTGGCGGCGGAGCGACGCGTGGAATCGTGGGTCGATTTCCTCTCCGCCTTCAGTTGCGCCGCCTGCGCCTTGAGCTCGGCCGCTTGCGCTTTCAGCAGCGCGGTCAGCGCCTTCAGTGTTTCGCTGTCCAGATCGACGGAGGGGCCCACGGGCGAGTCGGTGTGGCTCGTCGGCGTTGGCCGACGGCGGCGCAGGCTCACGAAATCCGGGGAGGCTGCGGTCACCGGCTCAGCGGTGCTCGCCGCGGACCCGCCGCCCGCGCTGGAGGCGCCGCCGCTGCCTCCGGTGGAGCCGACGGTGGCGTCCAGCGTCGACACGAGCTGATCGCCGGGTAGGAACACGACATTCCCCAAGGCCAGGACCCCCGTCTCGGGTTCGCTCAGCGACTCCTGGAGCAGCTCGACGCCGACCGTCGTCGCCGGCTGCCACTCGTCATCGACCACGATCGCATCCGAGTTGAAGCCGAGCGCCACCAGGTTGCGGTTGAGCTGCGTGATGTCGGGACCGTCGTCATCCGATGCGCCCAGGTCTCGGAAGGCGGGGGTCGACCCGCTCATCAAGACCACCGGCCGACCGTCGACCTTGAACAGGGTGCCGCCCGGCTTGATCACGCCTCCCACCCGCGGCAGCCACGTGATCGTCCCGCCGAGGCGGTCGTAGACCGTCTGCGGGTCCTCGTAGCTCAACGTGCCCGATTCGGTGTCGGTCTCCACCAGATCGCGTCGCCGGACCGTCGCCGCGCCCGCCGGGCTGCCCGTGTCGCTCGCGGCATTCTTCGCCGACGGCGAAGAGGTGCTGACGACGATCCCGATCGCCAGCCCCGTCGCCACCAGCAGCGCCAGCCCGGCGCCGAGACGACGCCGAGCCCGGGAGCTGGAGATCGGGCGCCAGCGCACGCTGGGTCAGGTCCGGTTGCAGGTGGCCGCGGCCCGCTGGAACGCCGGCGTATTGGGATTCACCCCGGATGGGAGATTCCGATTTACTCCGTGGCCGCCGGGGCCGAAGGTCGGGTCGGGGTAGCTGGGCACGCCGTGCTGACGCATGCACTGCGCGAAGTGGAACATCGCGAGCTGCTGGTGCTCGCCGATCGGCGGGGGTTCGGTGCCGCCCCCGAACAGCTTGCAGGTCTCCTCGGCGGCCGTGAACGCCGGCCCGCTGAACGAGATGCCGCCGACCGTCAGCGGGCCGCCGGTGACCGACTGCGAGCTCGAGAGGCCCTCGCCACCCGGGCCCCGAGACGGGTCAGGGAAGTTGGGGACGCCGTGCGCGCGCATGCACCGCGACAGCCCCAGCAGCGAGTCGCCCGAGCCGGCTGGGTGGCCGCTCGAGCCCCCACACGCGGCCACCGCGAACGCGCAGCTGACGGCAGCCGCCGTCGCCAAGCGCGACCGGCGGCGGTTGTGGGGGTCTGCGATGGTCGTGCGGCGCATCTCGTGGAGTCGGCGGCTCGATCGTCAGGGGAGCCTGAGTCCGCATGCGGCAGAGGCGTGCCGGAACGCCGGCGACATCGGATCGAGGCCGGTGCTGACCTGGAAGACCATCCCGCGGATGGCCAGGACGTTGCCGGCGCCGGCGGAGGGGGAGCGCGTCGGGTCGGGGAAGTCCGGCAGGCCATGCCCGCGCATGCACTTGGCGAACTTCAGCGCCGCGAGGTACGCGCTCTCGGTCATCTGCGGCGGGCCGGTCGGGCCCGGCATCAGCTTCGCGCACGTCTTCTGGGCCGACTGAAACGCCGGCGACGAGGGATCGATGCCGGACCCCGGGCCGCCGATGTTGATTGCACCACCTGGTCCGGCAGTCGGGTCGGGGAAGTTGGGCACTCCGTGGGTGCGCATGCAGCTCGCGTACCTGATCGCCGCCCGGTCGCCGGCGGCGGCGTTGGTGGCTGATCCGCTCCCCGAGCCGCACGCGGTGAGGGTCACGCCGCAAATGACGGCGACCAGCGCACCCAATACGAGGTGGCGCGCTGCTGGGATGGTGGCTTCCGTACTTCGCATGTGAGGCGACCGGATCGGTGGGCGAGGGGAGGCGGTAGCGTGTGGCCCCGGTCGAGTTCTAGGCAATGGCCGGTAACACGGCCATAACGGTGTTATGTCGTGGTTATGCGCGATTGGCGATCCTGCGCGGCAGACGTCGGCGCGGGCCCTGCCCGCGCCGGCGCTCCACTCACGGAAAGGACCGGTCGGAGCAGGCAAATGAGAGTGCTGGTGGCCGAGGATCACCCCAGGCTCGCCCAGACGGTCGCGAGCGTGCTGCGACGTGATGGCCTCGCGGTCGATGTCGCTTTTGATGGCCGCGAGGCGCTCGCCCGCACCTCGCTGACCGTCTATGACGTAATCGTGCTCGACCGCGACCTTCCCGGGATCCACGGCGACGAGGTCTGCCGCTCGCTGGTCGCCGACGGCTACCCGAGCGCGGTGCTGATGCTGACCGCCGCGGGAACGATCCAGGACCGCGTCGCGGGTCTCGGGATCGGGGCGGATGACTATCTCCCCAAGCCGTTCCATCTCGCCGAGCTGGTCGCGCGGGTCCATGCCCTGGCCCGCCGCTCCCGCCGGGTGCTCCCGCCGGTGCTCGTGCACGATGACCTCGAGCTCGATCGCGCCCGCCGGGTCCTGCGCCGGTCGGGCACGCCCGTGCCGCTCGGTCCCAAGGAGTTCGCGATCCTGGAGATCCTGCTCGCGGCGGACGGCGCCGTGGTCTCGAGCGAAGAGATCCTCGAGCGTGCCTGGGACGACGCCACCGACCCGTTCACCAACACGGTGCGGATGACGATCAGCCGGTTGCGGGCCAAGCTGGGCGACCCGCCGGTGATCCAAACCGTCACGCCGGTCGGCTATCGGATCGGCCAGCTGCCGTGAGCCTGCGGGGATTGCCCGCCGGTGCGTGGTCGGCCCTGCGTCATCCGCGGCCCACGGTCCGGTGGCGGCTGGCGCTTCTCTACGGCGGGCTGTTCCTGATCTCGGGGGCCGCCCTGCTCGCCGTCACCTACACGCTCGTCGATCACGCCACCCTGACCGGTGGAGGCTTCGCCGTCCAACGGCAGGCGGTTGCGCCGGCGGGTGGCTCCGGGGCGGGCTCCCCGGTGTGGTCGTACACGAACCGTCACGTCCGTCAGGCGCGTGTCCCTGGCCCGGTCACGGAACTGCTGCGCTCGAAGTCCGGTCGCGTCGCGATCAGCTTCGTCGGCTCCAACCAGCGGATCTCAGACCTGCACCAGCTGGTGGTCGAATCGGCGGTCGCGCTGGCGATCATGGCCGTCCTCTCCGCCGCCCTGGGATGGATGATCGCGGGCCGGGTGCTCCGCCCACTGCGCACGATCACCGCCGCCACGCAGCAGATCTCCGACGTCAACCTCCACGAGCGGCTCGCGATGCCCGGGCCGCGTGACGAGCTCAGACAGCTCGCGGACACGATCGACGGGCTCCTCGGTCGCCTGGAAGCCGCGTTCGACGCGCAACGACGGTTCGTGGCCAACGCTTCGCACGAGCTCCGCACGCCGCTGACCGCTACCCGCGCGCTGCTCGAGATGGTCATGACCGATCCGCACGCCGGCGTGGAGACCTTCCGCGAGGCCTGCCGTCAAGCGCTGGAGGAGAGCGAGCAGCAAGAGCGGTTGATCGACGCGCTGTTGACCCTCGCGCAGGGTCAGCGCGTACCGGAGGGCCGCGAGCACCTCGACCTCGCGGTCATCGCCGACGAGGTGTGCCACCGCCATGAGGCCGATG
Source organism: uncultured Actinomycetota bacterium (assembly GCA_963830395.1). Lineage (GTDB taxonomy): Bacteria > Actinomycetota > Thermoleophilia > Solirubrobacterales > Solirubrobacteraceae > Palsa-465. The sequence continues at coordinate 96,595 of CAWHMI010000006.1, read as the reverse complement.
CGATCGCACGGGACCTACGCGTCGACGTCTCGCTGAAGTCCGCCGCGCTGATCGGCGACCCGCGCCTGGTTGCGCGCCTGGTGTCAAACCTCGTCGACAACGCAATCCACCACAACACCCCGAACGGATGGGTACACATCCAGACCGCCACCACCGCCGACCACGCCGTCCTGTCGATCACCAACACCGGCCCGCCAGTGCCCGCCGACCAGATCCAGCGGCTGCTCCAGCCCTTCCAACGCCTCGCCCCCGACCGACTCGGACATCCCGACGGCGTCGGCCTCGGCCTGTCGATCGTCGCCGCAATTGCCACCGCCCACGGCGCGAGCCTCGACGTGCACCCCGGACGAGACGGGGGGCTGACTATCGTGGTCCGTTTTCCTCGCGATCCCCGACGCCAACCAGCCGACCAACCGCCCGTGGCCGGGCTGCCCCCGGTGGCCGCCTAGCCGGTCACTTCTCCTCGGGCTCCTCCTCGCCCGGCCACGCCCCGGTCAGCCGTGCGTAGCCATGACGCGCTCCATGGTCGACGAAGCCCCTGATGAGCGCAAACAACGCTCCCTCGATCAGCAGCGCGGCGCCCAGCTTGACGTAGTTGACGTCACGATGCTGGGCCTTCGGGGCTTCTTGGTCATCGAACAGACCCCACGTGAGGGCGAACAGGCGCTTGCCGAGCTGCCCGGCGATCAGGCCGCTGACGATGCTGACCGGCAGGAACAAGAGCTTTCCCATCTTTCACCACTTTCTTGTCATGACGACACCGCCCGGCGCTGGCCGGTTCAGGCGGGATCATCTCTTACGGGCAGGTAGGGCTCGCGGTCTTCGGGATGGCCGCCGAGGATCTGGCGTCCACGTTCCAGCTCGGCGTTCAGTTCGGCGCCGAACAGGATCACGAGGTTGGTCAGCCACAGCCACACCAGGAACACGATCACCGACGCCAGCGCGCCGTAGGTCTTGTTGTAGGAGGAGAAGTTGGCTACGTACAGTGCGAACAGTCCGGAGACGACGAGCCACATCGCCACCGCGAACATCCCGCCGGGGGTGACCCAGCGAAATCCGGGCTGGCGGACGTTGGGGCCGGTGTAGTAGAGGATGGACAGGATCACGGTCATGAACACCAGCATCACCGGCCATTTGGCGATGTCCCAGATCTGGACCGCGGAGGATCCCGCCCCGATCAGGTTACCGACCTTGCCCGCCAGCGACCCGGTTAGCACCACCGCCAGGGCGCTCAAGGTCAACAGGATGACAGTGACGAGCGTCACCCCGAGCCTGATCGGGATCGTCTTGTAGAACGGGCGGCCCTCCTTCACGTCCCATACGACATTGGACGCGCGCATGAACGCCGCGATGTATCCCGATGCCGACCACAACGCGCCCACCAGCCCGACGACGAACAGCACCCCCGCCGTTCCCTGGTGGTTTTCGATGTTGTGGATTCCGTTGGTGAAGATCTGCTGTGCCGGCCCGGGCGCGACCGAGCTCAGGTTCGAGATCAACGGCTGGGTCACCGAATGACCGATCAAGCCCAGTACCGACACGATCACGATCAGCATCGGAAAGATCGCCAACACCCCGTAGTAGGTCAAAGCCGCGGCCAGGTCACTCAGATGATCGTTGTTGAACTCCTTGACCGTCCGCCGCAGCACCCCACCCAACGCCGGCTTGGGCAGATCCGACGGCTCATCCGGCGCCGCCGCCTCGACGTCACGATGTTCGACGGAGCCCCTCTCCATGGCTAGTGCCGGCCCAACAGCCAGCCAATCGCCAGACCGAGGCAGAACGCCCCCACCGCGGCGAACGGCACGGGATTCTCCTGCACCGTGGCGCCGAACTGCTGGGCGCCCGCACTCGCCGATTCCGGAGTTGCCTGCTTTGCCTTCGCGGTGAAATCGTCCTTCTTACCGGTGACTGTCTCCTTGACCCGGGCGACGTTCTCGGCGACGTCCTGCTTCGCGGAGCTGATCCGATCCTGAGCCTGAGCCTTGACGTCGGTCTTCGCCGCCAGCGCCTCGACCGTATCGCCGAGCTCCTCGCGGGTCTGCTCGATCTCGGCCCGGATCTCCTCGGGAGACTTGGACTCGTCGCCACCGGCCTGAGCGGTTTGATCGTCTGGGCTGTCGGTCATCGCCGCCCCTCCTGTGCACGTTGCTTGGTCAACTCCACATCCTCCTTGAGGGTCTGCACGGTGCGCTCGGGCGTGGGCGGAACGGCCTGCTGGACCCGGCCCTTGCCCACGAGCGCCAGGATTCCGGCCACCGCGCCATAGGCAGCGGCGACGATTACCGCGGCCAGCCAGCCCTTCATGGCCAGACTCAACACCAGCACGATCGCCGCCGTAAGTGCTCCCACGGCGTAGAGGCCGAATACGCCGGCGGCGCCGAACATCCCGGCGCCGATGCCCGCCTGCTTGCCCTTGACCACCAACTCCGCCTTGGCCAGATCCAGCTCCTGGCGCACCAGCGTCGAGGTTTGCTCAGACAGCTGCTTGAGCAGCTCGCCCACCGACTGGTCGCTCATCGGTGGAGATTGACCCGAGTCTCCTGTGGCTGCCATCACGCCTCCGTGGGGTTTGTACTCGGGCTTGACTCCGGCATGGGAGTACTCGGGCTTGACTCCGGCATGGGAGTACTCGGGCTTGACTCCGGCGTGGGCGGCTTGCCGCTGAGCGCCGCGAGGAGCCGGACCCTCACCTGTTCGTTCAACAGCGCCGCGACGGCAGCGGCGGCGAGGATGAGCACCACCGCGGAGCGAAGGCGACGCTTGGGCTTGGGTGGAGGCTCAGTGCCGGCGATCCACAGCCTCCCGACCGACTGGGTCGCCTCGGCGACGCGCCGTCGCAGCTGCTTGTCCTTGACGGCGTCACCGACGTCCTGACCGCGGGCCCGCCGGTACGCGGCTCCGGTCGCTCGGGCTGCCTGCCGAGCCACGGATCGGACGTTCTCGTCATCCAGCAGCTGACGCGCGTAGGGCGCGACCGCGGCCGCCCGTTCTTTGACCATGATGATCGGCATCCTCCTTTGTTGATCCAGTCCCATTTAGGTGATTAAGTGGGACGTTGCTAGGGCTTGCTACCCATTGCCCCGGACCTCAACCCGCAAAATCTGCACACAATCAGGACACGCGACCGCTGTCGTTCGCTCAGGCGACGGCCATGACCACGACGGTGGCGTCGTCCTCGAGCGGCTCGCGCCAACCGCCGGTGACCGCCTGTTGGATCGCCATCGCGGTACACGCCGCCGTCGGATGGTCGGCATTCTGCACCGCCGACCGCAGGCCGTCCACTCCGAACGTCCCGCCCCCTTCCATGTGGCGGCCCGTGATCCCGTCGGTGATCAGGACGAGCCGCTGTCCCGGCCGAAGCTGGTGTTCGGCGATCTCGAAGCGCGGCGGCGCCTCGCCCACCCCAAGCGCTGGATGGCGCGGGTTGGGCAGCTCGTCAAGGGTCCCATCCTCGTCGATCAGATACGCGGGCGGATGACCGCAGTTGATCCATTTGAACGTGGCGGTCGCGGGCTGCCAGCGCGCTACCAGAGCAGTGACATAGAAGTCGGGATGCTCGAGCCTCCGGACCGTCTCGTGCATCAGGCCGGTCGCTTGGCTCAGGTCGCCGCCGGCGCGGCGCGCCGCTCGCAGCGCGCCCAAAGCCGCTGCCCCCAGCCCGGCCGCGGTCGGGCCGGTGCCGGCGGCGTCGGCGATCGCCAGCCACGCCCCGTCGCGATTCTCCACGAAGTCGAACCAGTCGCCGCCCACGGCGTAGGTGGGCAGGAGAACGCCCGCCAGCTGGGCCCCGGCGATACGCGCGACGCGGGGCGGGAACAGGTTCTGCTGGATCTCCGCGGCGGGAGTGGTTGGCTTGCGGCGCCGCGCCGACTCGATGAAATCGGTGTAGTCGTTGGCCAGCTCGAGGGCCGCGGCACCCTGGCGGGCGATGTCGGCCAGCGAGCTCAGCGGCGTCCCCATGCACAGCAGCAGGCCCGTCACCCGCCCCCGCAGCCACAACGGCTCGACCACGCAACCGGGGAGACGCTCCTGAAGGTGTTCGTAGAAGTCGTGGAGCCCTTCCGGCACGATCTCGGGACCGAGCGCCGGCGGGTTGTCGATGCGGTCGGGGAACTCCTCGGATCCCGCCAGCCGGAGCAGATGCGACCCGTCGATGTCGACCACGTAGAGCGCGACCGCGACTCCGGCGGCGCGGCGGGCTTCGGCGACCAGTTGGTCCGGGGCCAGGTGTGGGGGCACCTCGTCCAGTACCCGAGTGACCTCGAGGGCCAGAGGCCGTTCGCGCCCGAGCCGTCCCGGAGGCTGATACGGGAGGGTCACCACCTGGCCTGAGCCCGGCGTGAAGTCGGCCGGCGCGGCGTCGGGGCGCTCCTGGAGCGCCTCGTACAGAGCCTCTCGGGTGGGGAAATGGCGGTACAGAGTGGAGCGGCCGACCCCGGCCGCCGCCGCGATCTCCGCCATGCTGAACCCCCGGGACTCGGTCAGTGAGGCCGCCGCCTTCAGTATCCGTTCGCGGCTGGCGATCGCGTCCGCGCGCATGAACCCCCCGCTCCCGGACTCCCGGGATCCATCTTCTGGAGAGCGAGCGGCGTCAGCCATGCCATGAACCTACCCGACGTGAGGCGCGCCGGCGGAGGCTAAGTGGCCACAAGGTGGCCCCACTGGGGGTGGCGGCAGGGAGCCCGCGGCCGTCCCGAGGCTATCCGAACTCGATCACGCCGCGTGTCAGGTCTCCGGCGCGCATCTGGTGAAAGACGTCGTTGATCTCATCCAGCTGGAAGGTACGGGTGACCAGCTTGTCGAGGGCGAGGCGGCCGGCCGCGTAGAGATCGAGGATTCTCGGCATGTCCTGCCGCGGCCGACAGGATCCGTACAGACTGCCGGTCACCACCTTCTCTTCACGAACCAGCTCAGGCCCGGGCAGGCTCACGGTCGTGCCGGCCTTCGGTATCCCCACGGCGACGATGGTCGCGCCCCGGCGAGTCGCCGCAAACGCCTCCTGAACGAGTCCCGGGGCGCCCGCGGCGTCAAACGCGTAATCGGCGCCTTCCCCGACGGTGAGGTCACGCACCGCGGCCGGAATGTCGGTCTCGCCCGGGTGCAGCGCGTGAGTGGCGCCGAGCTCGAGGGCGAGGTCCCGTTTCCAGCCCACCGGATCGACGATCACGATCGGGGCGGCGCCGGCCAGCGCGGCCGCCATGACCGCGCTGAGGCCGACTCCCCCGGCTCCGAACACGAGCACCGAGGATCCGGGGCTGACCTGGGCCCGATTGATCACGGCTCCATAGCCGGTCGTCACCGCGCAGCCAATCAGGGCGGCGACCGACAGCGAGACATCACGCCGAATCGGGATGCAGCTTGCCTCATCGACCACCGCACGCTGCGCGAACGTGGACAGGAACGAGTAGTGGTACAGCGGAGCTCCCTCGTAGGAGAGCCGGCGTTGCCCGCTCACCAGCGAACCGGCCAGCAGCGCCGGGGCCGCCACCGCGCACAAGTTGGCACGGCCGCTCTCGCAGTAGGAGCAGCGGCCGCAGGCCGGGATCCACGAGAGGACCACGTGATCGCCCGGAGCGACGAGGGTGACGCCTTCGCCGACCCTCTCCACCACGCCGGCGCCCTCGTGCCCGAGCACCGCCGGTAGCGGCGATGGGATCGCGCCGGTGGCGGTGTGCCAATCGCTGGCGCAGACCCCGGTGGCGGTCAGCCGGACCTGTACCTCTCCCGCTCCCGGGGAGGCGAGCTTCACCTCGAGCACCCGGAACGGCTCGTTGTGGGCGAACAGCACCGCCGCCTTCATGCGCACGGCTTCCCTCTGGACCGCGGCGGGCGCGCGCCATTTCGCATACGGCGCGCAGCATAGACCCGGCGAGGTGAAGCCCAATCGATTTAGGCGCGCATCACCGGTTGATACTCTGCCGTCACGATCTGGAGGTTGCCAAGGTGCTGAGGTGGTGGCGCCGCGCGTGGCTGGTTGCTATGGGGCCAGCCGTCGCGGTGATGATGGTCGGAGCCATGCTGGGAACGACGGTCGCGGCGGCGGCACCCTCGGCCACCGTCGGCATCAACAAGACCGTCGTCGGCCTCAGCGGGGCGGCGACCCCGGGAGACAGCTTCAGCTATCAGCTGACGGCGCAGTGCTCCAGCCTGACGGTGGCATGCGTGGGCGCGACAGTGACCGACGTGCTGCCGGCGGGACTGGAGGTGATCGCGAGTGAGCTGCCGACGAGCAACAGCAGCCAGACGGTCACCTATGACGCCGCAACGCGCACGCTGACGGTGACCTTCACCGAGCCGTTGCCGCCGCCCAACCCGGCCGGCTCGACGGGTCTGCCCGCCGGGTCGGTGAGACAGGTGCTGGTCGGAGTGCGACTGCCCGCCGACACCGGGCTCGCCGACGGGTCGGTTATCTCCAACACCGGCCAGATCGCTGCCGACAACGCCTCGGCGGTCACCAGCTCGGCGGACGTGAACGTGGCGATTCCTCGAGTGGTGAGGCCGGTGGCCACCAAGACGTGGCCCGACTCCTCGCCGGTCGCCCTCTCGGGGGCCAGGAGCCGGATCACGCTCGGCATTCGCCACGCCTCCTCCAGCTCTTCGCACGTCTCGCAGCTGACCGTACGCGACACCAGCGCGGACACCTGGGATGACTTCGACCTGGTATCGCTGGGACCAGTCGACCGGTTCCCCGCGGGCGCCGACCAGGTCGCGGCCCGGGTGTGCACCAAACCGATCGGCTCCCCCTGCGCCCCGGACGAGCTCCAGACGGGGCCGTTCGGGCCCGGACCCAATGTCGACCTGCCGGCCGTGAACGCGCGGGAGGTGACGGGAATCGAGTTCGTGTTCCGAAACGCCGCGGGACGCGAGTTGCCGGCCGATCCCAACGAGGGGCGGGTGTCGTTTGAAGTGGCGCTGCGCGACACGGTTCGCTTGACCGGAGCGCCGCTTGACCCCACGAGTACGCGTCGGGGCCAGAACTGCGCCGACCCGACCGCGCTCGAGGGCGACCAGACCACGGTCGGCGCCCCGGCGTGCGTGCCGTTTTCGATCCTTCCCAATGCGGCCACGATTCACGTCGACAAGAGCTTCTTCGCCGACGCGGCCGGGTCATACGGTCCCAACGGGGTGGCCGTCGCCGGCCAGTCCTCCCCGGTGTCGGCGCTGACCACAGCCCGGAACACCTCGCCGTTCGCGGTGCCGGAGCTGACGATCGTCGATCCCTCGCCGTCGGCGCCCGCCGATCTCCGCGACTTCGACACCGACTCGATTCGCCTCCAGTTCCCGACCGGCGCGACCGAGGCGACGGTCACCGTGGAGTGTCGCGACGGCACGAGCCACGTTCACGGGCCGCTCCGCCCTCCGCCCACCACCGTCGATCTGCGCGACACGGGCTGTCCCGCGGACAGTGCGCCCGCGCGGGTGACCGTCAGGTTCACCGGGACCACGTCTGGCGGCGCGCCGTCGATCGCCGCCAACGCGACCGCCTCGCTCGGCCTCCACGGCCGGCTCAAGGCCTCCACCGGCCCCGGGCGGGTGAGCGACTGCGCCGAGGGCCGGATCCCCGGCGGGGGCGGCCACGGATCGGCCACCGAGACAGCGTGCGCCGAGGTGACGGTGCAGGCGCCGCGCAGCACCGTCGACGGGACCAAGTCGGTGGACGCCGGGCTCACCGGGGGGCAGCTGGTGCCCGGTCAGCCGTTGGGTTTCACCCTGAGAGCGTCCAACACCGGGAACCTGCCCAACACGTCGTTCCTGGTGCAAGATCCGGCCGACCCGGCCGCGTCCGGCAACCCGTTCGATCTCGTCCGACTGACCGACGCCAGCCTGTCCACCTCCCCGACGAGCCTGCGCAACGACATGGCGATCGAGGTGTTCGACTCGGCCTCGGGCAACTGGGTGACCTTTGACTCGGCGAACCCGGCCGTGCTCGACGGCGCCCGCGGGATCCGGGTGCGCCTGATCCGAGGCGTGGTGCCTATCGGTGGTCAGGTCACCCTGAGCTACAGCGTGGTGGTGCGCGATGGCGTTCCGATCGGCAGCACGCTGCGCAACTGCCAGCGCACGGCGGCGCGGACCGCGGTCGGCGAGGGCTCCCGTGATGCGTGCGCTCCCGAGCTGACGGTCAAGGCTCCCGCCTCCGGGGGTGCGGTGCAGAAGGTCATCTCGCCCAGCTCGGTCGCCCGCCACCTGCCCGGCGTCCCGCCGCAGACCACCCAGGTCCGCATCCAGGCACAGAACACCGGCACGATCCCCCTGAACCGGATCGTGGTCACCGACGTCGACGCCGCCTTCTTCGACGCTGTGGACCTGGCCGCGGTCGACGCCGTGAACTTCCCTCCGGGCGCGGACCGGGTACAGGTCGACGCCTGCACCACCGGGTGCCAGACGCAGACGTTCATCGCCGGCACGCCCACCAGCAGCACGCGACCCGGTCTGCCCAGCGGGGTCGCCGCCGCCGACGTGCAGGGGCTGCGGTTCACGTTCACCAACGCTTCGGGCGGTTACGTGCTCACCCCGGGAAGCAACTTCCCGGGCGGCCAGCCGTGTCCCGGCGCGACCGTCTGCTTCAGCGTCGCCCCGCGGGTCGACCTGCGCTCGGATCCGGCCACGGCGATCCCGGCGAGCCTGTCGGACACGGCGTCTGCCGCGGGCGAGAGCCAGTTGCAGACGCCCGGGGACGTGTTCGGGTTCGGAGACAGCGCCGCGGACCTAGCCGTGGTCAAGGGAACCACCCAGCTGGCGGTGACCAAGAGCACCGGCACCACGCTGGCCGGTCCCGGCGAGCCCATCCCGTTCGACCTCACGGCCCGCAACAGCGGCACCGGAGCGATCCCCGACCTGGTCCTCAGCGAGCCGCTGCCGGCCGGGCTGGTGTTCGACGAGAGCTTCGGAGCCGGCGGCCAGCCGTTCACGATCCAGTCCAGCGTGCCCGCCGGGACGCCCGCGCTGCCCGCCCCCACCTTCACCCTCCAGCGCGACCCCAGCGACCCGAGTCGGATCACCTCGCTGCGGTGGTCCTTCCCCGGCTTCGACTTCCTGCCGGGCTCCTCGGTGAAGATCGGCTTCCGGACCACGCTGACCCCGGGTCTGGCCGCCGGCGAGCGGGTCGAGAACAGCTTCGGGGCGAGCAGCAGCGACCCGCCCACTCAGGCAACCCTCGACTGCGCGCCCGGCAGCGATCAGAGCGTCGACGGCCCGTACGGCAGCGGTCGCTTCTGTACCGCCAAGGCATCCGTCACCTCGCGGGGGGGCAGCGCGCTGGATGCACAGAAGTGGGTGACCGGCGACCCCGCGCTCGGCTTCTATAACACGGCTACCCACACCTATGTCAGGCCGGGTGACATCGCGTGTCCCCTGCTCACCTCCGAGGGGGCCGACTACACCCGGTATCCGTGCATCGCCCTGGTCCTGGCCGGGCAGCGGTTTCACTTTCTGTTGAACGTCACCAATATCGGTAACACCCCGGCCACCGAGGTGCGCCTCGTCGACGGCCTGCCCCACCTGGGTGACAAGGGGGTCAAGCTCACCGACCAGGATCGCGACACCCAGTGGGACCCGCGCCCGCGGCTGACCGATCCCCCGACCCTGGTCCCGTCGAGCACCGTGAAGGCCGATGCGGCGTTCGCCTACACCGCCAAGCTCCAGCCCTGCGTCGACGAGCTCGCCAGCCCTCCGGGAAAGTGTCCCGCTGGTGACTGGGACTCCAGCTTCTCCACCGACGCCGAGGGGTTTCGTGCCTTCGTCACCTTCCCCGACCATCTCGCGCCCGGCAAGAGCTTTGCCATCCGGGTTCCGATGAGTGCGCCGGTGACGCTGAACAGCCCACCCGACGCCATGCCGATCGCGTGGAACAGCTTCGCCCACACCGACTTCGTGCTCAAGCCGGGCGCCACCATCCCGACGCAGTTGCCGGTAGTCGAGCCGCCGAAGGTGGGCGTGGCGCTCCCGTTCGGCACCTTGGAGGTCGATAAGCAGGTGACCGGCCCCGAGGCCGCGTCGGTCACCGGGTCGTTCGGGGTCCACTACGACTGCACCGTGTCACCGGCCGGGGGTACCCCGGAGTCGGTGGCCGCCGGCGACGGCACCTTCGGCGTCGACGCTCCGCTGATCGTGCCCAGCGTCCCCGTCGGCGCCACCTGCAGCGTGTGGGAGACCGATGCGCGCGGCGGCGTCTCCGACCACACCAGCGCCGCGACCGCGGTCACGACCGTGATCAAGGATCAGAGCAACGGAAACACCTCGGTCACCCTGGTCAACGACTTCCCAACGCCCCCTTCGCCCCCTTCCCCGCCCCCGCCTCCCTCGAGTGGTGCGGATCTGAGCGTGACCAAGCAGGTCAACCTCGCCCACGCCCACGTGGGCCAGCCGCTGACCTACACGATCGGGGTGACCAACCACGGCCCGGCGACCGCGACCGACGTCCGGGTCAACGACAGCGCCTCGCCGAAGCTGGCCCTGGGCAAAGTCACTCCCAGCCAGGGCAGCTGCGCCACCGGCCAGCCTCTGCAGTGCGCGCTGGGCAGCCTCGCCGCCGGGGCTGACGCCACGATCACCATCCAAGCCAGCGGGAGCGCGCCTGGTGTCTTGCGCAACACCGCCACGGTCAGCGCCGACCAGCCCGACTCCACGCCGGCGGACAACACCGCCAGCGCGGAGGCGAAGCTGAGCTATCCGTCCGCGCGACTGCGCGTCACCAAGTCCCCTGGGTTCGTGCGCGCCTTTGCCCGCAGCCGCATCACGTATCGCATCCGAGTGCGGGCGCTGGGATCGGCCCCCGCGTTCGGGGTTCGCGTCTGTGACTCACTCGGTCGCTCGCTGAGCCTGGTCAGCGCCCCTGGCGCGCGAGTGAGGTCCGGCCGGCCGTGCTGGACGATCGGCCGTCTCGATCCGCGGCAACCGCGTTTCTTCACGGTCAAGGTCGCCATCGCGAACGTCTCCTCGTCGGTGGACGCCGGGGACATGGCCAGCGCCGGTGCGGTCAATGCGCGCGCTGTCCGCGCCCGAGCGAGGGTGGCGGTGAGACCCCGGCCAGCTCCGCGGCCGCCGTTCACCGGCTAGTGGGCCTCACCGAAACGTTCGACCAGTTATGGCGGCCCCGGATGACCGCCATGCTTTGTCCTCGGATCCTCGTGCAGCGCTGCTGCACGTCGGATCCTGCGTCCTCGCCTGTCGGCCCCCGGACCTCGCCCTAACAGGCGGAACGTTGCGGTGAGACCCACTGGCCGAGCATCAACTCGGCCGACCGGATGATGGGGGGAGCGCTGGGCACGATCGCGCAGTCCGAGCGAGCGTATCCGTCGGCACACCGCTCTGTCTGAGCGACCGAGCAGCTGGCCGAGCCGCGCCGGGTTCAGCGCGTGATGCAGGCGCAGCAGCTCGTCCTCTTGCTCGCTCCAGCGGCGCGCCTGGCGGGGTGCAGGGGCCGGCGCTGGGGGCCTGGTGCCAAGTCTGGCCGCGCGTCGACGCAGCGCTTCCGGGGTCCGGCCGAGCCGCTGGGCCAGCGACTCCAAGCTCGTCCCCTCGGCCGTCAGGCGGGTTAACCGCTGGTCGTCCTGGGCGCTCCAGCGGCGAGCGTAGGTGGCCAGACCAAGCCTGCGGGCGCGGGCGGTCACGCTTCCCAGGCTGCGATGCGGTAGCTGGCGGGCGATCTCGATGCAGGGCTGGGCGCTGGTGTAGCCCTCGCGGATCACCGCGTCCTCCCATTCCGTCCAGCGAGGCCGCGCGGGACGGCGGTGAAAGCCGAGCTGGTGGGCGTGCAAGCGCACGGCGTCGGGGGAACGCCCCAGGCGCCCAGCCAGGACGGCGAGATCCCCGCCCTCCAGCAGGCACCGCCGAATTGCCTCATCCTCTTGTGTCAGATAGGGCCTCGCCCGAGCCTTCGGGCTGACGAGCGCGCGGCGCTGGGCGCGGACCTGTTCGCGCGAGCGTCCCAGCTGTCGCGAGAGAAACGATGCGGGAAAGCCGGCGGCGGTCGCCGCGCGCAGCAGCGTCACCTCGTCGGTCGACCATGGTCGTGACCTTTGCCGCGCCGCGATACCCAGGGCGTGGCGGCGAGCGACGACGGCGTCCGGAGTGCGTCCGAGTCGAGCGGCGATCTGCTCAACGGGAAGCCGCTCGCCGTAAAGCTGGCCAAGCAGTCGGTCCTCGATGGTGTTCCAGCGTGGCGCCATCGCCCCCCTGTCAGCGGCTATGCCGCCGCGTCGAGTCGCCCAGCGCAGCTCACACCGTTTGTCGGCGGTAGTAGGAAGCGTTGAGCTCGGTGAAGCGCTGCCACTGCTCGGGGACCTGGTCCTCCGGGAAGATCGCATCCACGGGGCAGGCCTCCACGCAGGCGTCGCAGTCGATGCACTCCTCAGGATCGATGTACAGCATCTCGACGCTGGCGTAATCGGGCTCGTCCGGTGTGGGATGAATGCAGTCCACCGGGCACACCTCCACGCACGAGTTGTCCTTGACCCCGATGCACGGTTCAGCGATCACGTATGCCACGACACAAGCTCCATCTGGCTTGGAACAGTTTTACGAGCTAAGCTATGAAAATACCATCGACAATGCTTTACCGAGCCTGTCTGTGAAAAACTTTCGGCGTGGTCTCCACAGAGCGCGACAGTTCGGGGGACGTGCTGGCCCAGCCGACTCGCGCCCGGTTGTTCGCGCATCTGGCCGGCTTTGGCCGCGCCGTCGGCACCGAGGAGCTCGCTGCGGAGCTGGGCCTTCATCCCAGTGGGGTCCGGGTCCACCTCGACCGCCTGCAGACCGCGGGACTCGTCTCGCGTGAGCGCGCGCCGCAGCCGCGAGGGCGCCCGCGCGACAGCTGGTCGGTCGCCGCTGACGCACTCCCCGGGTCCCAACCGCCCGACGCCTACCGCCAGCTCGCGCGCTGGCTGGCCCGCAGCGCCCCCGCTCGACCAGGACGCCTGCGCGAGATCGAACGCGCCGGACGAGAGCTCGGCCACGAGCTCCTACCCGGCGTCACCGGATCGCGTCCCGAGAAGCAGATGGCCCGTACCCTGACCGCGCTGGGCTTCGCGCCACAACGCGAACGAGACGACACCGGCCGAGTCAGCTTCCGGTTGGGCAACTGCCCCTACCGGGAGGCGGTCCGCGAGAACCAGCCCCTCATCTGCACGCTTCACCGCGGCCTGACCCGCGGCCTGCTGGATGAGCTCCAATCCTCGGCCAAGCTCACGAAGTTCGTTCCCGCGGACCCCGATCGCGCCGGCTGCTTGATCGAGGTCACGGGCTTCGAGCGGGCGTAGTGACCACCCGATCTTCGGCGATCACTCACCGCGCGCGATCTGCCAGCCACGGTGCAGCGCGGCGGCGGACACGATCGCCCACACCGCCAGGGCGACCCAGACCCATACTTGGGCGAACCGGGTGGCGGCGCTGGCGTGGGCGGCGTCGCCGACCGCGAAGCTGCAGGCGGCGTACATGCCGACCGGAAAGACGGTCGACCAGCGTCGTACGTCGTAGCCCGGACGGGGATGCAGCGCTTCGGCGAGGACCAGCACCGGCAGCCACAGCATCGTCAGCACCCATAGGCCGACCGCCAATCCCTGCAGGCGGCCCCCGCCGTCGCCCAGGATCGCGAGCGCTTTGGCGGCGGTGGCGATGTTTGCGGCGGCCAGGCTGGAGATCGCCAGAGCGCCGCCGGTGATCCAGTGATCACCGCGGCCGACCGCGAGCTGGCGCAGGTCAAACCGGGCGATCACCAGCGCGTAGAGGGCGAGCCCCAGCGCAAACGGCGCCAGCGCGGCGACCAGCAGCCAGGGCGCGCGCTCGGACGCGGCGAGGGGGGCGGCGAGAGCGGCCAGCGACTCGGTGGAGACGGTGAGCATCAGTGAGACGCCGACCGTCGGGGTTCTCCACTGGCCGAGCACCGGGATCAGCAGCGCCGCCCAAACGACGAGCGCGACCGCCAGCAGCGCGATCGCCGTTCCCGTCCAGCCGGCGATCTCGAGGCGGCTGGCGAGCACGGCCGTGGCCGCCACCGAGGTCAGCGCCGCCGGGGTGCCCGCATCGGCGCGAGAGCGCGCGGGGTCGCGCGCAGTGCGGACCGCGAGCAGGACGACCAGGCCCAGCCAGGTCAGCGCGGTGATCGCCAGCAGGATCCGTGAGATGGTCTGGGGGCCGGCGAGCGACAGCGCGATCGAGACGATCCCGGTGCCCATCACCTCCGCGCCGGCCGCCGGCGAAATCGAGTCCAGCGTGCGCTCGAGCACCCGGTGAGTCTTCCCACGATCCACCACCACGGTCCGGATCGCGCCCGGACCGTCTGCGCGCTGACAGCCACACCGGCACCAGGGGGTCGCTGCTGCAGTTTTCCGCCGGGGTCTCGGGGTAGTAAGGAAAATCCATCCCGAACAGGAGAGTCTTTATGCCCAGAGTCGCTCAGCCAGTCACCGATGACTCCATCAAGGTCCGTCAGCTTTCCCACTTCCAGTTCACCTGGGTGGGGGGTAAGGCCGCTCAAGGGACGTTCACGCTTCAGCTCGTGCTCGACGAGGGCGCCTGGGAGGAGGTGCTGACCGTCAGCGCCGAGGATGCCGAGGTGCTCCAGCACCTGTTGGCCGGCGCGACGACGGTGTATTACGACATCCCGCGGCGGACACTGATGTTCGGGACCACCGCCGTTGGCTGACACACCCCGGGGTCACCGCCCCGCCGCGTAGCCCTGCATGCCGCGCGGATTGGCGGCGGCACGCAGCCGTCCGTCGGGATCGCGGGCGACGGCACTGAGCCGTCCCAGCGACCACGGCTCCTGGACGAGAACGTCGTGGCCGCGTCGGCGGAGGTCAGCGAGCGTGGCCTGACCGAAGCGCGACTCGATCTCCAGGGCGCCGGGGGAGACCGTCCGCGGCCAGAACGAGCTGATCAGGTGGCCGGTGTTGAATGCGGGGGCGTCGATCGCCTCCTGCAGGTTCATTCCGAACTGGAGGTGGTTGAGCAGCAGTTGCAGCGACCATTGCTCCTGCTGGTCGCCGCCCGGCGTGCCGAACGCGATCGCGCCCTCGCCATCGCGCAGCGCCAACGACGGGGTCAGGGTGGTCCGCGGACGCCGGCCACCCTGCAGCGATGACGGGAACCCGTCCTGAAGCCAGAACATCTGGGCGCGGGTGCCCAGGCAGAACCCCAGCCCGGGGATCGCCGGCGAGGATTGGAGCCAGCCGCCGCTCGGGGTGCACGCCACGAGGTTGCCGTGACGGTCGGCGACGTCGAGATGGCACGTGTCACCGCGGGTCGGCTCGCCCGCCCCCGCGCTTGGCGTCCCTGGCACCGCCGCCCGCGGCAGCCGACCGGTCACGCCGCCGGGAGCGCCGGGAGCAGGCTCCGGCGAGGCCCGCTCCCCGATCAACCGGCGCCGCTCGGCGGCGTAGCCTGAGCTCAGCAGCGCCTCCAGCGGGACCGTCGCCAGATCGGCGTCTCCGTAGAAGGCGTCGCGGTCGGCAAAGGCCAGTTTCAGCGCCTCGGTAACGGTGTGGACATAGGTCGCGCTGCCGGGTCCCGCGCTTTGCAGATCGAAACCCTGGAGCAGGCCCAGTGCCTGCAGCATCGCCGGGCCCTGTCCCCACGGGCCGGTCTTGCAGATCTCCAGGCCCGCGTAGGCCAGGCGGATCGGCGGCTCGATGGTGGCCCGCCAGCCCGCCAGGTCCTCCCCGGTGAGCAGGCCGGTGTGGCGGTCGCCGGATGCGTCCAGGACCGCGTGCGATGCCTGCCATTCGACGATCGCCTCGGCCACCCAGCCCCGCCGCCAGGCGTCACGCGCGTGCTCGATCTGACCGTCGCGGTCGTGCGTCGCCCGCTCGGCGTCTGACACCAGGCGTCGGTAGGTGTCGGCCAGCTCCGGGTTGCGATACCGGGAGCCGACCTCTGGCGCTCGGCCGTGGTGCAGCCAGAGCCGCGCCGATGTCGGCCACTCGTCGCAGAACAGGTCGCTGACCGAGGCGATGGTCGCGTGAATGGGCTCGAGCACCGGGATGCCGGCGCCGGCATAGCCGATCGCGTGGCCCAGGACCTCGCCGAGCGCCATCGTCCCGAAGTCACGCAACATCAACAGCCAGGCGTCGAACGCGCCGGGCACGCATGCGGCCAGCAGGCCGGTGCCCGGAACGAGGTCCAGCCCGAGCTCGTCGCGCAGGCGCTCGATCGAGGCTGCCGCTGGAGCCACGCCCTGGCCGCAGACGACCAGCGGCTCGCCTCGTTGGGCGCTCCACAGGAGCGCCGGCATCTCGCCGCCCGGCCCGTTGAGATGCGGCTCCACCACCTGCAGGACGAAGCCGCCGGCGACGGCGGCGTCAAATGCGTTGCCGCCGTGCTCGAGCACCGACATCGCGCTCGCCGTGGCCAGCCAATGAGTCGACGCCACCATGCCGAAGGAGCCGGTGAGCTCAGGTCGGGTGGTGAACGCCGGGCTCACCCTGCCCAAGCCTCTCCTGGGTAGGCCCGCTCGGCCTCCTCCTCTAGCTGCTTGACATGCCGGCGGGTCCAGATGACGAAGCCGATCACGATCATCGCCGCCACGGCACCGATCCCGTAGTCGACAGGGCCGCGGAGCCGCTCCAGGCCGCTGCCGAGGTAGTAGAAACCGATCGCGTAGATCCCCGCCCAGATGATCCCTCCGGCGGCGTTGAAGGCCAGGAAGCGCCCGTAGACCATCTGGTTGGTGCCCGCCAGGAACGCCGCGTAAGTGCGCAGGATGGACACGAAGCGCCCGAAGAACACCACCTTGCCGCCGTGGCGATCGAACACCAGCCTTCCGACCTTCAGCTTCGCTTCGTCCAAGTGGATCTTGGGCCCGTACCGGCGCAGCAGCCGGAAGCCACCCCAGTGCCCGATGCCAAAGCCGATGTTGTCGCCGACGATCGCCGCGACTGCGGCGACCGCCCAGATCAGCCAGGGCGAGAGCTGGTGGGTGGTGCCGGCATACAGTGCGGCGGCGATCACCATCGTCTCGCCCGGGAACGGCACGCCCAGGCTCTCGATCATCACGAACGCGAAGATCGCCGCGTAGCCGTACTGGCCCAGCAGGCTGTCCAGCGTTTGCGTCGAGAAGAACGCGGCGTAGCCCACCTACCGCTACAGCGCGCCCCCGGCGCTATCCGGCGGCCGAGGTCAGCGCCGGACCGCGCGCATCCGCGACGCCACCCTCCGCGCCCCGCAGCGCGCGCCCGAGGAGCGTCCAGAGGGTGGCGCGCTCATCGGCGTCCAGCGCCTGAAGGACCTCATCCTCGATCTGCTTGAGCGCCTCGGCGGCTCGCTCGAGGGCCTGACGGCCGCCGGCGGTGATGTAGACGCGGTGGCGTCGGCGGTCCTCACGATCGCGCCGGCGAATGAGATGTCCGCAGTCCTCCAGTTCGTTGAGCACCAGCACGACGTTCTTGGCGTCCATGCACAGAGCGTCGACGAACTCCTGCTGAGGCGCGCCGTCATGGTCGCCGAGATAGCTGAGGGCCATGAGGAGCCGCAGGTCGAGGCCGAGCAGCTCGGCGCTGCAGCGGCGCATCACCTGCTTGGACAGCCGGGGGAGCAAGACCATCGAGCTCGCCGCGTACTGACCGGTCTCTGGATTCATGACCAGTCGAGTGTACCACCAAAATGAGACATCGTGCACACGACAGAGATGATCCACACAGAAATATTTATTCTTTCTACATGGATGATCCTGCTAGGGTATGCAACCGTCAGCGACCGGAAGGATTTCCATGAGCACCACCAGCCCAGCCCCAACCGCCGCGCCCAGCCCGAATCGATGGGCGATCCTCGCCGTCCTCGGGGTCGCTCAGCTGATGGTGGTTCTCGACGCGACAATCGTGAACATCGCGCTTCCGTCGGCGCAGCGGGCGCTGCATTTCTCCACCGACAACCGGCAGTGGATCATCACCGCCTACGCCCTTGCGTTCGGCAGCCTGCTCCTGCTCGGGGGCAAGCTCGGCGACCTGTTCGGGCGCAAGTGGACGCTGGTCGGTGGGCTCATCGGCTTTGCCGGGGCCTCGGCGATCGGCGGCCTGGCCCAGTCGTTCGGGATGCTCGTCGCCGCCCGCACGTTGCAGGGCGCGTTCGGCGCGCTCCTCGCTCCGTCGGCGCTGGGGCTGCTGACCGTGACCTTCCAGGGATCGCCCGACCGGCCCAAAGCGTTTGGCATCTTCAGCGCGATCGCCGCCGGGGGCGCCTCGGTCGGGCTGCTTTTGGGTGGCGTGCTCACCCAGGCCATCTCCTGGCGCTGGAGCCTGTACGTGAACCTGGTGATCGCGATTCCGACGGCCCTCGTGGCGCTACGTCTGGTCGCCAATGTGCGTCGCCCGGTCCGGGACCCGATCGACCTGCCGGGCGTGCTCACTGCCTCCGGCGGCCTGTTCGCCCTCGTCTACGGCTTTTCGAGCGCCGAGACGAGCTCGTGGTCGGCGCCGATCACGATCGTGGCGCTGGCGCTCAGCGCCGTCCTGCTCACCGCGTTCGTCGCCGTCGAGCGCCGGACTGCTCATCCCTTGCTGCCACTGCACATCGTGTCTGACCGGGCGCGCGGTGGGGCGTACGCCACGATCGCTTTGGCGGGATCGGCGGTGTTCGCCGTGTTTCTGTTTCTCACCTACTACCTGCAGCAGAACCTCGGCTACTCGCCACTGAAGACCGGACTGGCCTTCCTCCCGATGACCGCCATGATCGTGCTCACGGCCACCACCGTGCAGACGCGGGTTCTGCACCGCACGGGCGCCAAGCCGCTCGTGATCGGCGGGATGACGCTCGGAATCGTCGCCATGCTCCTGTTCACCCAGCTGACCCCGAATGGCGCGTACGTCACGCACGTGCTACCCGGATTGCTGCTGACCGGGGTCGGGATGGGCTGCATCTTCGCCCCGGCGTTCTCGACGGCGACCCTCGGGGTCGCCAGCAGCGACGCCGGCATCGCCTCGGCGATGGTCAACACGTCCCAGCAGGTGGGAGGCTCGGTAGGCACCGCCCTGCTGAGCACGATCTTCGCCAGCGCCGCGGCCAGCTTCGCATCCGCCCACGCCAAGACCGCGGGTCTCGCCAGTACGGCCTCGATCCACGGTTACACGACCGCGTTTGAGTGGGCGGCAGCGCTGTTCGGGGTTGGGTTGCTCGTAGCGGTGCTCGTGCTCCCCTCCGATGGCGCCGCCCGCGCCCGGGCCGCGCAGGCCGAGTCGCGCAATGAGCTCAATCTCAGCCTCGAGACCAGCTGACCCAATTCCAGAGGAGCAATGTCATGACCAACCCCTCCAAGGACCAAATTCCCTCCGGACGCCCCGTCTCCGAGACCTCCGTTCGCAGCGTACTGCGGGGGCGCCGCCGCGCCAGGGCGAGCCGCGGGGCGCAGCCGCCGAGCGGCGGGGTGCGCTCCTCGGGCACAGACGAGCCAGCCACGGCAAGTGCTGACCGAGCTGTGCCGCTGCGCCGCTGGTCGGTCGCCGAGCTGATCGCCCGCGCCGTCGCCGCCCACCCAGCCGACCGCTTGAGCCACGGGTACTGAGCCGCTTGAGCCACGGGGTACTGAGCCGCTTGAGCCACGGGTACTGAGCCGGCCCGGTCGACCCCGCCCGGGGACCTCGTCAGCTCCGGGCGGGCCGCTCTCCGGTGACTGGTTCCCGAACCCCCATCCAGGTGACGTCACCATGTGGAGTCAGGTGGCGTCGCGCTGTCTCTCCGGCCTCCAGGTCGAGCAGGAAGCGCTTGCGCGACAGGCCGCCAGCGTAGCCGGTCAGCTTCCCGCCCTTGCCGAGAACGCGGTGGCACGGGACGATCACCGACAACGGATTGCTGCCCACGGCCGCGCCGACGGCGCGGGCCAGCGACGGCCCGGCCAGCGCCTGCGCGAGCTCCCCATAGGTGGTCGTGTGACCGAACGGGATTTCGGCGATCAGCTTCCACACCTCGAGCTGGAAGGGATCGCCGACGACCTGTGTCGCCAGATCGAACCCCGTTCGCTCGCCGGCCAGGTACTCGGCGAGCTGCTGCTCGGCGTCCTCGAAGCCCCGGAGAGTCGGACTGCCGAACGTACGCCGGTCGGGTCGGGTCCAGTGATTACGGAAGTAGACACCGCTGAGCACCCCGTCCTCGCCGACCAGCGTGAGCTCACCCAGCGCCGACTTGATCTTCCTGTGTTGCGTGGCCATCGCCAGGTCCTTTCCAGTGCTTTGCCTACGCGGGTTCAACGAGGCCGCACCGAGTTTGGTGAGATGGCCGCAGGGGGGCTCAGACGCGCCGTTGCCCGCCGGCGACGTGAAGTAGGCGGTCGGCCTGTTCGGCACCCGCAACCGGCAACAGGTCCGGGTCCAGGAGGCCGATCTGGACCAGCACCGACGCCTGATCCCAGTAGATGTGCTCATAGGCGACCTTGTCGTCGGCGAAGCCCATCACCACGACCGTCGGGATGCGGACGCGGCGTCCGGTGGGAGCCACGCCCGGGAGCATCCAAGGCAGCTCGATGTCGTGGGTGAACTCCAGCACGAACTCGTCGATCACCCGATCCGCCGAGACCGTGCGGGCGATCGGGTGCAGCACGGCGTCGTCGGGGGTGTGGCCGATGAACTGTGATGAGTAGAAGCCCCGCACCGCCTCGCCGCCGCTGGCGCCGGTGAGTGGCGGGACGTGCCACACATAGGGCTCGGGGACCATCGTGCGCATGGTCGCCTCCAGGTCCCTGGTGGCGAACTCGCTCGCGACGTGTTCGTCAAAGATCGCTCCGAGATCAGCCATCACGCTGCCGCTCCTTCGGGGTGCATGGGGGATGCAGATTCGCCCCACGCACCGCATGGGGGTGATGCAGATTAGCCCCAAGCATCATGGTCTCCATCACCCCCGACCCGGGCCCGGCGGCGCTCGCGGCGGCGACCCGGAGGTCTTGACTCCCCGTTCGCGGCGGCGATCCGGAGGACTTGACTTGCCTTTCGCGGTCCGCTGGCGGTGGTCAGACCCCCGGGCCAGAGCCGGCGAATCACAATCGGCTGCGTGCCGCAGACGGCAACGGGGTAGGCGGACGCCGTGCGCCCGACAGCTGTGCCGCGCGGGTCGAGTGGCATCCCACCGCCGTCGATCGGGTGACGCGATGACGCCGCGGGAGTCCAGGCAGTCCGATATGCAGGAAGCTCAGCGTGGCGAGTCTGCGCCTGAGCGACTGGATCGCAACACGATCGAGCTGCTCAACGAACTGCGGGTGGCCAGCACCGGGGTCCAGGTCATGTTCGCGTTTCTGCTCGTGGTGCCGTTCGACAGCCGGTTCAAGGATCTGTCCTCGTTCGAGACGACGACCTACTTCGTCACGCTGATGCTCGTCGGCTTGGCGGCGGTCCTCTTGTCCGCGCCCGCGATCCACCACCGGATTCTCTTTCGCCAAGGCCAGAAGCGATACCTGGTCTGGTTGGCGAACTACCTGGCGATCGCCGGAATGGTCTTCATCGGCCTCGGGTTCACCGGGATCGCGGTCCTGCTCTCCGACGTCGTCATCGGCGGGGTGGCCCCGCTGGTCGTCGGCGTGGTCGCGTTTCTGGTGATCAGTGGTCTGTGGTTCGCCGTGCCGCTCATTCGCCGTGCCGACGAGTGACCGAGGGCGAAATCCTCCGCCGTCGGGCGACCCGGAGGACGTGAGCTTCGGAGCGCCGATCTTCCGCGGGGCGGATCTGAAAAGCGCCGCCTTGCTCCGAGAGCAGGTCTGCGGTATCCGCGGGGTATGTTCATCGTGGGAGGATCCCGAGGGCGGTGCCACCAGCCGAGGCGGGCGTGCCGAGCTCCGCTACGGGTCGCGGTCCCACGGGGTTTTCGCGCCAAACTCGGGAACGCGCCCGGGGTTTGTCGCGTTTGCCCCGCTGGACGGCAGGCTGGTGACAAATCCGCAGGCCGGGTCACGATTTTCCACCTTTTCCCGGTCGTCGGGGCGGAGTCCTCGGTGGCGGCTGGCGCTGCTCGGGCCGATTAGCGACCGGAGCGGCACGCCCAGCCACCAAGCCTTCCGACGGAAACGATCGGGTATGCACCTGTCGCCCTTTCCAGGTCGCCGACGGCCAATCGGTGTCGCCTGAGACCGGGACCGCGAGGTGGTGGCGCGCTGGCCCGCGAGCGGCGCCAATCACCCGGGGCGCCGTGGAGAAGCGCCTCTCCAACATCTTCGCCAAGCTCGAGCCGCCGGCGACCGATGTCGACCACCGCCGGGTGCTGGCGGTCCTGGCCTATGTGCGAGCAATCGGGGTCTGACCCGGCGCCGGCGGGCCGTTGACCGACGGCTCGCGCCCGAGGTGCTCGGCCCGGAGCCATTGCAGGGTGGCCTCGAGTCCCGCCGGATAGCCCACCCGCGGCTCCCAGCCGAGCAGCTCGCGGGCCTTGCGATTGCTGAAGTCCTGGTTGCGTCCCAGTACCTGGACCGCCTGGCGAGAGAGCAGCGGCGGCGTGCGCAGCCGCGTGGTCCGGCGCACCAGCCGGTAGCCGTGCTCCAGGGATACGCCGATCCCGGTCGCCATCCGGTAGGGCAGGCTCCAGCGCACCGGCGAGTAGCCGAGCCCCGCGGCGAGGCCGTCGGTGAACTGCTTCCAGGTGACGTCGAGGCCGTCGGTGACGTTGAACGCGTTGCCGGACGCGGCCTCGTGGCGCAACGCCAGGAGCGCGGCATCGATGAGGTTGTCCACGTAACACAGGCCGGCGACCGCTGCCCCGTGGTCGACCAGCAGCATGTTGCCGCCGCGCAGCGCCCGCGCGATATCGCCGACGACATCGTTGGAACGCGGGCCGTAGACGGTTGCCGGGCGCAGGATGACGGCATCGAGCTCGTGGTCGCGCTCCGCGCGCCGAACCTCGAGCTCGGCCGCGCGCTTGGTCTCGGCATACCAGTTGGCGAAACCCGCGGCCGTATGCGTCTCGTCGATCGCCGGTCCGCCGGGGTAGCCGTAGACGTCGGTGGTGCTGAAGTGGATGAAGCGCGCCACCGCGGCGTGCACCGAGGCCGCAAGCAGGTTCCGCGTGCCGGTGACGTTGATCTGAGCGATCTCGTCGGTGGTCGCCCAGTCGGAGACGAGCGCGCCGCAATGCAGCACGTAGCGGCACCCGGCGGCGGCGCGCGCGAGCGAGCCCGCACTGGTGAGGTCTCCGACCGCGATCTCCACGGCGAGCCGGTCGATCAGCGAAGTGTCGCTATCGGCCCGGACGAGACAGCGCACCTGATACCCGTCCCGCACCAGACGCTCGACGAGGTGTCCGCCGATGAACCCGCTGGCGCCGGTGACCAGGCACACGTCGCCCCGCGATGAATCCACTGGCGCGCCCCGGAAGGATGTCGTGTCGCTGGCGAGACCGTTGCCGTTACGGGTGGTGCGCCCTCGGAGCGTCGCCGTCGCGATGTCGCGAACCACCCCCCAGTTCCGGCTGCCCGGGCCGTGGACGTCGGCCAGCACCGCATCGAGAGCCGCCAGGAACTCGGTCGCCTCGGTCTCGGAGAGCGTCAGCGGCGGCAGCAGTTTGATCACGTCGTTCTTGCCGGACGCCATCGTGATCACTCCGTGGTCTCGGTGCAGCGGGATGACGATCAGCTGAGGGAACAGTCCGTCGCTGGCCAGGTGGCTCAGGCTCCAGGCCAGGCGGGCGGCCCTCGCGCTCGGCGCGCCCAGCTCGATTCCGATCATCAGTCCCCGTCCCCGTACCGCCTTGACCATCTCGTAGCGTTCCTGCTGCTCGGCCAGCCCCGAGCGCAGCAGCCCGCCCACCCGCTCCGCGTGCTCCACCAGACCGTCGCGCGTGATGATTCGCAGCGTCGCCAGGCCGGCGGCCATCGACAGCCGGTTACGGCCGAACGTCGACTGGTGAATATACGATCGTTCGAGCGTGCCGACCGCCTTCTGAAAGATCTCACGGCGCGTGACCATGGCGGCGACCGGCATGTAGCCGCCGCTCAGCGTCTTGCCAACGAGCACGAAGTCCGGCTCCAGTCGCCAGTGGTCCAGCGCGAACCAGCTTCCGGTGCGGCCGAGTCCGGTCTGGATCTCGTCGACCACGAACAGCGTCCCGTAACGGCGACACAGCTCCTGGGCGGCCTGGAGATAGCCGTCCGGCGGGAGCGTCACCTCCCGTCCCTGGATCGGCTCGATGATGAAGGCAGCCACATCACGGGCGCGAAGCGCCCTCTCCAAACTGCACACATCGCCGAACGGGACTCGCTCGCAGCCCGGCAGCAACGGCCCGAACCCCTCCGTGAAGAACGCGTCGCCGACGAGCGACAGCGGTCCGAGACTCACCCCGTGAAAGCTCGACTCACACGAGATCAGTCGGGGCCGGCGCGTCGCCGCCCGGGCGAACTTCATCGCTGAGTCGACCGCCTCGGCGCCCGTGCTGGCGAAGAACACGGCGTCCAGGCCCTCCGGCAGCAGCTGCGAGAGCTCCTCGGCGAGCATCCCGGCCAACGCCGAATAATGGATCTGCACCCCATCCACGAGGTCGGAGGCGAGGGTTGCCTGGAGCACCTCGCGAACACCGGGATGGTTGTGGCCGAGGCCGGCAAAGCCCTCGCCGGTGTGGAAGTCAAGATAGGCGCGGCCCTCGGCGTCGTGAAGGTAGGAGCCCCGGGCCGAGGTGTAGGACTTGTCGAAGCCGAGGATCCGCAGCACGTCGACGAGCGACCGATCGAGATGGCGGTCGGCCAGCGCGAGCGTCTCGTCCGCCCGGGCGATCGATTCGCTGACCACGCCCAGCGAATCACCGGCGAGAATCGGCTGGGGCTCGACGGCGGTCACGATCGCCGGCGCAGACTACGCGAGCGGAGGACCGGCGGGCCCCGACCCCTGCCCCGCGGGACGTGGCTCGGCGTCGGCTGCCGGGCGCGTCGTCTCCTGCGTCGGATGGGCCGCGCCCGCGGTGGCGACATCGCGCGGATAGGTCGTACGGGCACGCAGGAGGAAGATGCCGGCGGCGCCCAGCGTCCCCAGCAGCACCAGGAAGCTGATCTCCAGGCCCCGCGCGGTGCTGGGCGAGACCAGGCCCGGGTGGGTGCCGATCGGCGCCTGCGCGGGGACCACGCCGGCGATCAGGTCGGCCAGGCCTCCGAACAGCAGCGGCGCCAGCGCCTGGGCGAGGGAGCGCAGCACTGTCCGGGTGCTCTCGGCTCGGCCCCACAGCCCGGCCGGCATGATGTCCAGCCGGGCGGCGTCGAGCGGCGGGTTGGCCGCCGACAGCAGGGTGGCGCCGGCGACGTCGAACCAGATCGACGGGGTCAGGTTGCTGCCGAGAATTCCCGGGATCAGCAGCGCGGCGGCGCCGATGTAGCAGCAGGCCGGAACCATCACCCGCGCCTGGATGAACCCCCGCCGGAGCAGTACGTCGGTCGCGCGTCCGCTGATCAACGTCCCGATCAATGCGCCCGCGACCAGCAGGGCGAGCACGAGCTCGGCCGTGGCCTGACTGGTGTGGTAGTGACCGCGGACGAACAGCAGGGCGAAGGTCTGCAGGCCCGCGAAGTAGAAGTAGCCCAGCGACGAGCTGATGATCATCAGGACGTTGGTGGGCACCGAGAGGATGTAGCGGACCGACTCGACCAGGCCGAGCTTCCGCGGATCGCGGCTGAGCACCAGCTCCGGATCGGGCTCGATCCCGAGCCGCTTGGCCGCTTCCCGGGCCAGGTCATCGGCGTCCAGGTCGGCGTCCGCATCGTCCTCGAGCCAATCGTCGGGGCGGGTGCCGTCCTGCGCCACCGCTCGCTTCAGGTCCACCACGCCGGGCTCCAGTCGGCTGCGGCCGCCTCGCCGTGGCTCCGGCACGGTGCGATACAGGGCGCGGGCGAGGAAGAAGCCGGGGATCGCCAACAAAAAGAACGCCGCGCGCCACGAGATGATGCTGGCGACGCTGCCGGAGATGATGAAGCCGAAGGCCTCCCCGGCGATCTCCCCACCGAGGATGTAGGCGTAGATCTGTCCCCGCTCCCGGGGCTGGAAGTAGTCGCCGGTCAGCGACGCGATCGCCGGCCCGGCGGTGGCGGTGACGGCGCCGAGCAGCAGGCGGGTGAGGAGCAGGGTCGAGTAGCTGCCGGCGACCGCGCTGGCCAGCGAAGCCGCGCTCCACAGCAGGATGCTGATCGCCAGCAGCGGCATTCGCTTGGATCGGTCCACGAGCAGGCCGACGGGGATCGTGAACACCGCCCCGACCAGGAGCGACACCGAGCTGAGCAGCCCGATCTTGGTGTTTCCGATGTGCAGGGCGTGCTCCAGCTGCGGCGCCACCGCGCCGATCGTCGCCGTGTCGGCTCCGTTCAATGCCAGCACCGCCCCGAACAGCAGGATCACCCGCGCCCGCGCCGGACCGCCAACCCGTCTGACGACCTCGCCGCGGGCGAGGCGACCCGACCATTGGGCAAAGCGCCCGAGCTGGGAAAGGGACCGTTTCACGCGATGTCTCTCAAACCTACGCCGGCATAGAGTGAAGAAACCTCGATCAGCGCCAGGAGCCTTGGGTGTCCGACTACGAGAGCCTTCCCGCAGACCTACCGACCCCGAAGACGACGGGGCGGCCGATCATCTCGCGGGGGCCGACATCCGGCCTCAGCCGCGCTTGATCGCCCGCAGGGTGAAGGTATGGGGCAGGCGCCAAGGCCGGTCGCGCAGACGCCATTCCCCAAGCTCGATCTGCTCCATCTGTCCGGGCAGCGCCTCCCAGGGGACGCTGTCGTGCTCCACCAGATCCGTGATCTCCATGCCGGCGTCGAGCAGCGCGGTGACCAGCTCGCCCAGCCCGTGGTTCCAGGTGTGGGCGAGGTTGTGCTCGAACTTCGCCTCGCTCCGCACGTACGTGCCCTCGGCCTCCTCGATCACCGGCTCGTCGCGCTCGAAGTACGGATAATCGACGACGAGCAGCCCGTCCGGCCGGGAATCGGCGAGCGACCACAGCATCGGGTGGCCCTCGCGGATGAACAGCCGGCCACCAGTGGTGAGCAGTTCGGATACCACCTGCGCCCACCGCGTCACCGACGGCAGCCAGCAGAGCGCTCCGATCCCGGTGAACACCAGATCGAAGCCGCCGGCTCCGAGGACCTTCGCTGCCTCGTACACATCGGCTTGCACGAACCCCACCTCCGCGTGCGTTCTCGCCGCGAGCTCCCGGGCCTGGGCCAGCGACGCCGCCGAGAAGTCCAGCCCGGTCATCTGGGCGCCGAGCCGGGCCAGGGAGATCGTGTCGGTGCCGATGTGACACTGGAGGTGAACGCCCCTGACTCCGGTCACGTCGCCCAGCCGGGGCAGGTCGAAGCGGACCACCGTACTGAGGTGGGACGGGTCTTCGATGAACCGGCCGACCGCGTAATCGGGAGACGCGAAGTGGGCCGGGGCCCGCTCGTCCCAGTGGGCCCGGTTGACGTCCGCAGATGGCTCCATGTGCGCAGACCATATCCGGCGGTTCGCCCCGGCTTTGCCGGCGTCTGCTGGTCGCAGCGCCGGCCGACTCGGCACCTCGCTGGATCCTCCGGGGCCGAGGCGTACTCTGCCTGGATGTGAGCACGGAGAGCGAGCCGCGCGGGTCGGTGGTCACTCCGCCCCCGGGCGGCGCAGACGCCGGGCCTGACCCGCCGGCCGCGCCGGCGGCGCTGCGGACCCGGCTTGGCCATCTCGTCGTCGCGGTGCGCGACGGCGACGAGGCGATGGTGGAGGAGGCGGTGCTGCGGGTCAGCCGGTCGCGCCGGGCGTTCGCTCCCCTGGCCCTGGTGGTCGGCGGCCTCGTGATGCTGCTCAATGGGCTCAAGCTGCTGTTCTCCAACTGGCGGCTGACGCTGGTTCAGATCCTGCCCGCGGTAGTGATCTGGGCGGCCATGTATGACCTCAGGGCCCACCTCCTGCGCGGGAACTCACTGCCGGATGTCAACGGCCCCGTCGTGATCGTGATCGTGATCGCCATCGCCGCCATCACCACGGCCAGCTTCTTCCTCAACGCCGTGTTCGGGTTTGCCGTCGCCCAACCCGGGGCCCCCCGAGTACGGCCCGCGGTGCAAGAGGCCAAAGCTCACCTGCCGATCATCCTCGGATCCGGGGCCGTCGTTGGCGCCGCCCTCGGCGTGTCGGTGACGGTCGTCGCCCGCATCCACCGGCCGTGGTTCGCGCTCACGCTGAGCATTGTGATCGGCGTGCTGATGCTCTGCTACGTGGCGATCCCGTCGCGCCTGATCGGGGCCAAGCCGACCGCCCCCAAGCGGGATCGACTGGCGGCGAGCGTGGTCGCCGGGGCGGTGGGCTCGGTGGTCAGCGCTCCGCCGTACCTGCTGGGCCGGATCGGGATCCTGATGCTCGGGGTGCGTGTCCTGTTCATTCCGGGGCTGGTGGTCGTCGCCTTCGCCGCGATCGCGCAGGCGGCCGCCACGAGCGCGGTGAAGTCCGTCAAGATGACCGCGAAGCTGCTCGCCGGCGTCCCCCCGGCGGGGAACCCGTGAACGTCTGGAAGCTGTGGACAGCAGAAGCGAGGACAGATATGAGCTGGCGCCGATTGGCATCGTGGAGTCCTCGCTGCGTGATCGCGCGGACGCTCCCCACCAGGGTGACGAGGGCGGCCCCGAGGCGTGGCTGGTATTCGACCCCGACATGACCGACGGCATCCGGGACCTCGCGCCCGGCGACGAGATCGTCGTCCTCACCTGGCTTCACCGGGCTGCGCGGGAGGTGCTCCGAGTGCGCCCGCGCGGCGACCCGACTAGTTCACTGACCGGAGTGTTCAGCACGCGCTCGCCGGACCGCCCGAACCCGATCGGGTTGCACCCGGTGACAGTCGTCGGGGTGCATGGCAATCGGGTGCGGGTACGCAACCTCGAGGCGATCGACGGGACGCCGATCGTCGACGTCAAACCGGAGCTGCGCTGCCGTCCCGGGGACCGAGCCGCTGCGCCGTCCGCGGCGGCCGTCCCCGGCGCGGGCGGTGCGCGCATCGGTCGGGGCACCGCCTTCGCCACCGATCCGCGGGTGGTCGCCGACCAGGCGGGGCTGGTGGCAACGGCGTGGTCGGCACCGCAGGCGCCGGCCTCGTGGAAGCTGACCGCCGCGCAGTTCGCGACGCTGCGCGATGACGCCGAGCTGCTGGCGATCGCCGCCGAGATCGAGCCCGACCGGCTCCCGCCGTTGCTGTTTTCGGCGGCGGCGACGTCGCTGGTGCTGGAGTACGGGCCGCAGCCTCTGCGTGAATGGTTTCCCCGCGTCGGGCGCCCCCAGCCGCCGCTCGGCTCCGGGTTTTGCGACGAGTACCGCAGCTTCTGCCTCGATCACCGCGACCGCCTGGGCGAGCTGTGTGCCATTCACCGCTATCAGATGAACGAGGTCGGACGCTGCGCGCACCTACTGCCGGCGCTGGCGCCGGCGATCGCCGCCGATCGGCAGCTGGCGCTCGTCGACATCGGGACCGGCGCCGGTCTCGCGCTGCATCTTGACCGCTACCGCTACGTCTTCCGCGGCCCGGGCGATCAAGAGGTCGTGGTCGGCGACCCGCGCTCCGAGGTCGTGATCGACACCGAGCTACGGGGCGGCCAGTCCGTGCCGATCGCGCCGGACCTCCCGCGCGTCGCCGAGCGGATCGGGATCGACGTCGAGCCATTGGATGTGGGCGATGTGGCGGTACGACGTTGGCTGGAGGCCTGCCTTCCCCAGGAGGTCGGCGCCGTCACCCGGTTTCACCACGCCGCCCGGCTCGCGCTGTCGCATCCCGGTCGGCTCGTCCGCGGCGACGCGTTCGCCGTCCTGCCGGACGTGTTGGCCTCGATCCCGGACGACCGGCTCGTGTGTCTGACCGACAGCTACGTCCACGTCTTCTTCAGCAAGGCGGATCTGATCCGCTTCCGGGAGTTGGTCGACGGCGCGGGAGCCGAGCGCGACCTGGACTGGATCTCGCTGGATCCGCTCGTCCCGATGGGTGGTGGGGCGACCCGCAGCGTCATCGGGATCCAGGCGCCGCGCGAGTTGATCGAGCGCAACCGCGCCGAGGGGGTGTTTGGCGTGCTGGCTGCTGTCAGCTACCGGGAGGGCAGCAGGACGTCCGGCCTGCTCGCCGCCGCTCATCCCGGGGGTGCCTGGCTGGAGTGGCTGCATCCCGGCGGCCGGTGGCCGGCCTGATAATGCGAGGCGCCGGATTGGGGGGGTGGTGGTGGCCGTGCGCGCGCTGGTGATCTCGGACGCCCATTTCGGAGCCTGGACTGGAGATGACATCCTCAGCCAGCCCGAGACGCTGGCGCTGCTCGAACCCATGCTCGACGTCGACGAGGTGATCATGCTCGGCGACATGTTCGACTTCATGTTCGGATCGATCCGGGGGGCGTTCCGTGCCGCTGAGGGCTTGCTCGAGCTGCTGCGCGGCAAGCTCGGCGGCAAGCGCTTCGTGTTCCTCGCCGGAAACCACGACCACTACTTCGTCCGGCGCGAGGCGGAGGAGTTGCTCGGTCTGGAACTGGCCACCGGCCAGCGACCGGACGAGCTTGGACCGGAGCTGCGCCGCAACGATTTCCTGCGGCGCGCTCTCGAGCGGCGTCTGGCCGGGGTCGAGATCGACATTCGCTATCCGACCTACACGTTCGGGGATGTGCTGCTCACCCACGGGCACTATCTGGACTTCCACGCCCGGCGCAGCGGGGCCGCTCCGGGCCGCCTGCTGGCGCGAGCGTTGTGGTCGATCGCCGTCGGCGGACGGGAGCACGCGCCGGCGATCGAGGACTACGAGGCGACGATAACCCTGCTGACCTCGCTGCTGTACACGATCGCCCAGCTTCCCAACGGCACCCACGCCCAGCGCCGGGCGTTCGCGGCGTTCGAGGCGCTGGAGCGGGCGGTGCACGCGGCGCGGGCCCCGGTGGCGCGGCTGGAGCGGACGGCCGACTGGGCGGCCGCCCGGGGCGGAGCGCTCGTCGGCGCCAAGAGCGGGGCCAGGATCGAGCGCCAGACCGAGGGCTACCAGCAAGCTCGCTCCGAAGAGGCCGCCCGGCGGCGAAGGACCGGCGCCCCGACCGGGGGCGAGGCCGCCAGCCAGGCGCTCGTCCGTCTGGTGAACCCGAGCGATCCGACCCGCCCCGCGGTGCAGGCCATCGATCAGGTAATCACCAATCTCGGCTGGGCCCACGGCGCCGACAAGGTCGTGTTCGCCCACACCCATCAGGCGCTCGACGGTGTGACCGCCGTGGACGGGTCGATTCGCTACTGGAACACCGGCTCGTGGATCTATGAGCCGGATCTGCGCTCGCGCGAGGCATATCTCGCCTACCTGCGAAACGGCTGGCCGGGGACGGCGGTGCTGATCGACTCCGACGAGCCCGAGCCGCGCCTGCTCAGGTTGCGAGAGCACCTGAACCCGGTCCATCAGATGAGCTAGCAACGTCGCGGCGAAGCCGGATTCGTCGTTCAGCGCTACCTGATCGTTTCCGCCGGAAGGGTTGGTGGCTGGTGGCTGGGCACACCTCTCCGGCCGTCACGGGCCAGAACTTCGGCGTTCACCGGAGCCCGGTCGGCGGCCGTACGGTCCGCGGCGGCGACTGCGAGGCAGGTGCGGCCGCGACTGGAGGTGCGGTGCGATATGGCCCGACGACCGGGGAAAGGTGACAAATTGCGACGGGCCCTTCGGATTTTGCTCGCCAGGTGGCGACGCGAACAGAGCCAGCCCGGGCGGAGGGGTTCGGGATGCTGGTGGGCTGGGCGCGGGGGCTGGGTGACGGCGAGCGGGTGTGGGTGATCGAGGATTGCCGGGCCCTGTCGGGCGGCCTGGAGCGGTTCTTGCTTGATCACGGCGAGACGGTGGTGCGCCTCGCGCCGCAGTTGATGGCCGGCGCGCGGACCGGGGGGCGCGAGCGGGGGAAGTCTGATCCGATCGATGCGCTGGCGGTCGCGCGCGCGGCGTTGCGCGAAGGCATCGAGAATCTCCCCACGGCGCGTCTCGCGGGCCCCGAGCTCGAGGTCCGGCTGTTGGTGGTGCATCGCCAGCGGCTCGTTGATCAGCGCACCCGGCTGATCTGCGAGCTGCGCTGGCAATGCCACGACCTGTGGCCCGAGTTTGCGATTCCCCCGCGGGCGCTGATCGGCGTCCGCTGGCAAGCCCGGGTCGCTCGCCGCCTCGCTCACGCTCCAGCCAGCGCCCGGGTGCAGATCGCCCGCGACCTCATCGCTCGCGTCCGCGAGCTGACGCGCACCATCACCACGCTGCACGAGCAGCTGGCCAAGCTCGTGCGCGGACTCGCGCCCCAGCTTTTGGCCGAGCGCGGCATCGGGGTGCTGATCGCCGCCAAGCTGATCGGCGAGATCGCCGGCATCGACCGCTTCAAAACCGACGCCCAGCTCGCCCGCATGGCCGGCTGCGCCCCGATCCCCGTCAGCTCGGGCAACACCAGCCGCCACCGCCTCGACCGCGGCGGCAACCGCCAGCTCAACCACGCCATCCACATGCTCGCGCTCACCAAGCTCGCCAACGACCCCCAAACCGCCGCCTACATCGCCCGCCAACGCGCCAGCGGCAAAACATCCCGCGAAGCCATCCGCTGCCTCAAACGACACCTCGTCCGCCGCGTCTTCACCCTCCTTCACAGCCCAACCCTGGTGCCCGTCACGCTCTGCTCTTGACATAGGAGGCTTTGTCACCAGCCCGCCGCCCAGCGTGGCTTAGGCGACAAACTTCGGGCCCGTCCCTTGCTCCTCGGACCCCTCATTCCCACACTTCATTCATCTACGAACCCTAACCTCTCCTACAGTCACGCGGGCCAGCCTCGGAGAGACGCGGCCGGGGCGCCCTGCTCATGTTCGACTCCCTGGTCAATGCCATCTCGGGCTCCGCGTGGACGTATGTGCTCGTCCTCGGGGTGTGCGCCGGGGACGCCCTGCTCCCGCTGTTTCCCAGCGAGACACTGGTGATCACCGCCGCGGTGCTCGCGTCCCGGGGAGACCTGAACATCGGGCTGGTCGCGGCCGCGGCCGCGGTGGGGGCGCTGCTCGGGGACAACTCGGCATACGGCCTGGGGCGCAGCGGACTGCGGCGCGTCGCCGATCGGCTGCTGGGATCGGAGCGCAATCAGCGGCGACTCGCCTGGGCCCGGCGCCAGCTCCGGAACCGAGGCGGCTGGATCATCATCGTGGCTCGTTTCATTCCCGGTGGCCGAACCGCGACCACTTACGTGTCGGGCACGCTCCAGATGCCGTGGAAGCGCCGGTTTCTTCCCTACGACACGATCGCGGCCGTGTTGTGGGCCGTGTACTCGTCGGCGCTGGGCTATTTCGGTGGCTCCGCGTTCGAGCACAACCTGTGGCTGCCGCTGCTCATCGCCACCGGCGTCAGCCTCCTCATCGCGGGCGCCGGCGAGCTCGTGCGCCGCAGGTTCCTGGATCGTGGCGACCGATAGCCGGCAGGTGCCGGCGGGTTGCGGTCGAATCAGTGCTCAGGATGTCGACGCAGCCTTCCCCGCCCTCGGCGTCATCGCCGTGGCCCGCGCGGCTCGAGGCGTTCGGCAGCGCCTGCCGCGAGTGGGTGACCCGACCGCGCGTGACGCTCTGCCTCGTCGGCGGCGTGCTGGTCCTGGCTGGCCTGATGCTGACCGATTCGGTGTGGACGCTGCCGCTGATGATCGTGGGCGCCCTGATGATCCTGGTGGCGTGGATCGGGCATCGCCTCGAGGGCCGGTTTGCGATCGAGTGGGGACAGAGTGGAACCGAGTTCGCCTTCCGCGCCACCGTGAAGCCGGCGCGGTCCGCCCTGGCGGCCGGGTCGGCAGGCTCTCGGCGGCTGCCGGGCCCGCCCGAAACCGGCTCGGAGGCGAGTTCGATCATCGAGGGGCAGGCCCACACCGTCGAGATCGACGTCGCGGAGCTGAGGGCCCTGCTCGCCGCCGCCGAGATCCACCAGGAGCCCGCTCCCGAGCGCGCCCAGCCGGAGGACATCCGGATCCACCGTGTCGCGGACGACGCTCCGCGGCGATCGCAGGCCGCAGGCTGATTCAGGCGGCCGGCGACGGTCGCTGACCGGCTCCCGCCCCGGCGACCGGCTCGCCCAGCTGGAGGACC
Source organism: uncultured Actinomycetota bacterium (assembly GCA_963830395.1). Lineage (GTDB taxonomy): Bacteria > Actinomycetota > Thermoleophilia > Solirubrobacterales > Solirubrobacteraceae > Palsa-465. Next base: position 62,612 of record CAWHMI010000006.1, on the reverse strand, counting down.
AGCCAGATCCGGTCCGCGTCAAGCAGCAGCTGGGGTGCGGTGAGGACGTCGCCGTCGACCACGACGAGGTCGGCCAGCTTGCCCGGGGCAATGCTTCCGATGCGGTCCTGGAGCCCTAGCGCCTCGGCGGCGATCGACGTGGCCGACCGCAGCGCCTCGGCAACGGTCATCCCGTGATGGACCATGCGAAGCAGCTCCAGGGCGGTGTCCGGCGCTGAGACGCCGTTGCGGTCCGATCCGAGCGCGATCTTCACGCCGGCGGCGCGCGCCGCGCGCAGGCTGCGCGTGCCCTGCTCCAGGTTGTGGTGGGCGAGCTCGACGAGGCTCGGCAGCATCTCCGGGGAGATGGTGACCGTGTCCGGATCGATGGCCTCGCCGAAACCGCCCATCCAGTAGTAGCCGCCGAGGGTCGGCACCAACACCTGTCCGTTGGTGGCCATCTCCTCCAGCAGCTCGGGTCGCTGGTTCAGGTACATCCCGTGCTCGATCGTGTCGATGCCGTGGGCGATCGCCGCCGCGGTGCCGTCGAGTCCCTCCGCGTGGGCGGCGACTTTGTAGCCAAGACGGTGCGCCTCCTGTACGAGCGCGGCCAGCTCCGGCTCGGTCAGCTGCGTCGGCTCCGGATCCTCCAGCTCGTTGGAACGCGCCCCCGTCGTCATCACCTTGATGAAGTCGGCCCCGTCACGCAGCTGCTCGCGCACCGCCTTGCGGATCTCGTCGGGGCCGTCGGCCTCGCGGTACATGGCACCGTAGAACCGGCCGCCGGGCGCGGTGGCCGAGATGATGCGTCCACAGGTCAGCAGCCGCGGTCCACGAAACGCGCCGTAGCGCATCGCCTGACGAGCCTCCTGCGGCTGGACGTCCTGTGACCCGACGTTGCGCAGCGTGGTCACGCCCATCCGCAGCGTGTCGCGCAGCCGCGCCTGGAGGAAGTGAGCGCTGGTGCCGGCCAGGATCGGCTCGGCACCGTTGCCCGGCGTCGGCTGGTGCCCCTGCACGTGGATGTGGGCGTTGATCAGGCCGGGGAGCAGCGTGCGACCGCCGAGATCGAGGACGGCGGCGCCCTCCGGCGCCGGTTCTGAGGCGCTGCCGATCCGCTCGATCACGCCGTGATCGATCAACACCGCCCCCTGCTCATTCACCAGATCGCCGGTTCCGTCGAACAGGCGCGCCCCGGTCAGCCACTGCCGCCCCGGCGCGGGCGGCGGCGCGGCCAGCAGGGAGGGATGGCGGTGGGGCACGGGCCGAGACTAATCATTCTCGGGCGAGGCGACGGCCGGCCCGCGCGCCGGCGGTCAGCCGCGCTCGCGGAGCGCCACGATGCGAGCCACCGACGCCCGGGCCGCGGCCAATCCGATCTGACGACGTTTGATCGCCGCGCCGATCGCGTCGGCCACCCCGCGGCATTGCGCCGGATCGCCGGACGTGCACAGGATCAGGTCGGCGCCGGCGCCGGCGGCGAGCACGCCGCGCTGCGCCAGGCCGCCGAACGGCTGGAGCGCACCCGCATCGATCGAGTCAGTGATCGTCACGCCGCGGAACCCGAGCCGGTGGCGCAACTCTCCGCGCAGCCAGGCCGACGACATGCCGGCCGGGCGTTCGCGATCCAGCGCCGGGTACACCGCCCACGACGCCATCACCAGATCGACCCCGGCGGCGATCGCGTTGCGATACGGTGCCTCGTCGATCGTGCGCAATGCGTGGAGCGATTGGGTGAGGGTCACGGAGCTCTCGTCGGTGTTCTGGTCTGAGTCGGCGGCGCCCAGCCCGGGGAAGTGCTTGGCCGTGGCGGCAACTCCCGCGCGCTGCTGCGCGGCGATGAACGCCTCACCGAGGCTGCCGACCAGCCCCGGGTTGCGCGAGTACGAGCGCTGGAACTCGTCTATGAAGTCGCCTGGCTCCCGGTAGACGTCGAGTACCGGAGCCAGGTTCACGTTGATCCCCACGCCGGCCAGGTTGTGGCCGGCGGCGGCACCGGCCGCGCGGGCGCTGGCGACGGCGTCGGACTGCTCCCCGATCTGCCTCTCGGACAGCACCGGGGCGCGGGGCAGCCGGCGCACCTGGCCACCCTCCTGATCGGTCATCATCAGCAGCGGCTCGGGCACCGGCCCGGCGGCATTCGCTTGTTGCAGCCTGGCGATCACGGAGCGGATCTGACTCCGGCTGGAGATGTTCGGGCCGAAGAAGATCACCCCGCCGACCTCGCCCGCCCGGATCGCCGCCAGCAGGGACCCGGGCGGCCGCCGGCCGTCGTAGGCGTAGATGACCCGTTGGCCGGCGAGCTGAGCGACCGTCAATCGCTCGGCGGGTGAGGTTTGCGCCGGTTGCCTGGCGACGGAGGTGGATGTCGGGCTGCTCGGCGTCGCGCTTGACTGCGACGTGGCCGCGCCTCGCCTGGGGCGCCCCGCGCCGCATGCGCTCGTCGCCAGCGCGGTCGCCAGCACGGCGACGGCAATCGCCCGTCGTGGCATCAATCGCGGCGCGCCCGGGTCGGGTGTTGGTCGGAGTTTCGCCCGTTACGCCCACGGTTCTCAGGCATATGGCCGAGGCTATCCGGCATCTGTCATGTACGGCCCCGCGCGCTGCACCGGCCCCGCGCCGCCGCTGGATGAGCGGTTACAGCGAGCGCTGGTACTTGGAGAACGCCCAGGTGGCGAACCACGCCGCCCCGATCAGCAGCACGACGAGAAAGCCGACCCGGCTGCCGACCAGTCCCCAGTCGATCTTCTGCATGGCCGCCGAGCGCGACGCCTCGACCGCCCAGTTGACCGGGTTGTACCGCGCCACGTCGCGGATCCATGCCGGCAGCAGGCTGCGCTGCATCATCGCCGCCGACAGGAAGGTCAGTGGCAGCTGGACGAAGCTGACGGCGCCGATCACAGTCTCGCGCTGTCGCGCGAGCACGCCGACCGCATTCGACAGCGACGCGAACACGGCACCGAGGAGCGCGGCGATCAACACCAACAGCACGACGCCGCCGACGCCTCCCTTGAAGTCGGCTCCCAGGATCAGCGCCAGCGCCACGATCACCAGCGTCTGGACGACGACCATGAACGCTCCGTAGACCACGGTGCCGGCGTTCAGGGCGCCGCGCCACACCGGGGTGGCGAGCATCCGGTCCATCACCCCGCTGTTGATGTCCTCGACGAATCCCATGCCGGTCCAGCCGGCCGAGAACACCGCCAGCATGACGACCACGCCGGGCGTCAGAAAGTTGATGTAGGAGCCACGGAAACCGGGGATGTCGGCCACCGACTTGAACAGCGCCCCGAACAGCAACAGCCAGATGATCGGTTGGGAGAGCGTCATCCCGAGGAAGGCGGGTTGGCGCCGGAACACGCGCACGCCCCGGAGGTACACCTGCCAGCCCTGTCGCAGCGCGATCACGCGGTCACCTCCTCGGCGTCGGCGTGGTAGGCGCGGCCGGCGTGGCGCAGGTAGACATCGTCGAGTGACGGGCGAGCCAACGTGACCGACGCGACCTTGATCCCGTCGGTTTCGAGTGCGGCCAGGACGCCGGGGATCGCGCCGCTGCCGTCCTTTGACCGCGTCCGCAGGGTGCGCCCCTCGACCTCGATCGCGCTGAGGCCGTCGACGCGATCCAGAGCCGCGGTGGCGCTGGTGGCGTCGAGCTCAGCGAGCTCGATCTGGATCGAGTCGCCGCGCAGGTCGCGCTTGAGCTCGCCGGGGGTTCCCTGCGCCACGATCCGACCCTGGTCGATGATCGCCAGCCGTGAGGCCAGCCGGTCGGCCTCCTCCATGTAGTGGGTGGTGAGCAGGATGGTCATTCCCTCAGCGGCGGCGAGGCGCTCGATCTCGTGCCACATGTCGACGCGCGCCTCCGGGTCCAGGCCGGTGGTCGGCTCGTCCAGGAACAGCACCTGCGGCCGGTGCAGGAGGCCCAGGGCCACATCCAGACGGCGCTGCATCCCGCCGGAGTAGCTCTTCACGGGGCGGTCAGCGACGTCCTGCAGGCCGGTCGACTCCAGTGACTGAGCGATGCGCTGCTTGAGCTGCCGCCCGCTGCACCCGTAGAACTCGCCCTGAAGCTCGAGGTTCTCCCGGCCGGTCGCCTCCATGTCGGAGCCGTGCTTCTGGCCGACGACGCCGATCTCCTGGCGCACCCGGATGGGGTCGGCGACCACATCGATCCCGGCGACGGAGGCGCGACCGCGGTCAGGGGTGGTGAGCGTGCAGAGCATGCGGACGGTCGTCGACTTGCCCGCGCCATTGGGCCCGAGGAGGCCGAAGATGGTGCCCTCCGGCACCGACAGGCTCACGCCGTCGACCGCCGTGACCCCAGGTGGATAGGTCTTCTCCAGCTGTGCTGCTTCGATTGCCGGTGGCATGTCATGTCTCCCGGTGTGAAGTAGGGTTATCTTGATGATCACGATATCTCTACCATCAAGACTCTTAGGTGTCAAGGAATAAGCGAGAGGCGTTCGCCGAGCTCATCGACGAGATCCGCCGCTCGCAGACCGCGACCGCGCGCTATGACCTGGCGGTGGCCACGGCGCTGCATCTACACCCCACCGACACGAGTTGCGTCGACGTGCTGCAGCGCCGGGGACCCCTCACCGCCGGACAGCTGGCCGCGGAGACCGGACTTACCAGTGGCGCGATGACCGCCGCGCTCGATCGGCTGGAGCATTCCGGCTACGCGCGACGCGTGCGCGACGTCACCGATCGGCGCCGCGTTCTCGTGCAGCTGACCCTCAAGGCGGCTGAGCTGGAGTCCTTCTATGCAGACCACCAACGGATGTCCGAGCAGCTCTACCAGCGCTACAGCCTGGATCAGATCGAGCTCCTGCTGAGGTTCGTGCGCACCGGGAGGGAGTTCAACGAGCAGCACGCGATCGAGCTCGAGGAGCGCAACCGATCTCGCCCGAGCTGACTCGCCGGGGCCGCGGAGCGCGGGGCGCGAGGCGTCGCGCGGCTCAGGCCTCGCCGGCGGCCAGGGCCCAGTCGGGCTCGCCGACCCCCAATCGGGCGAGCAGCCGGCGCAGGGTGAGGCGCTCGGACTGATCCAATCCGGCGAGCATCTCGTCCTCGACGATCTGGACTGCCTCGTCGACTTCGCGGAGCACGCTCTCACCCTGGTGCGACAGCGCGACGATCGCACGGCGGCGGTCGGAGCGGTCGCGCTGACGCACCACCAGCTCGTCGTCCTCGAGCTCGTTGAGCAGGCAGACGAGGCTGCTCGGGTCCATCCGCAGCCGGTCGGCCAGCACCTGCTGTGCGGTCGGGCCGTAACCGCGCAGATAGCTGAGCGCGACCACGTGGCGCTGGCGGAGACCGATTGGCGTGAGTACCTGCTCTAAGCGCTGGCGCACGACGCGAGCCACGCGGGCGATCAGGACCGTGGATTGGGCCGGGACGGCGCCCGTCGGTTCTCTTCCTGACAGCCCCATTTTCGGGATCAGTGTAACAAAGGTATATCCTTATGGAGTCACGATGGTTTCGTCATCGGCAAGTAATCGAGCCATCCGCGCTATGACTTCTTCGGCTTGCGTCAGGTTGGAGGTTTCCATGAATTCGTTCCTGCGTCCCTTCGTTCCCCGGCTCGCCCGCTGGGCGTCGCTCATCCTCATCGCGGGCGCCCTGGTGGTTCCGGCCTCCGCTTCGGCGGCGGCGTTCAGGGCCCATCTCAAGGCGCCCAACCACACCCCGACGATGAATCGCAAGTGGCCGATCACCGTGACCGTCACCCGCGGCCGCGCCCGGCTCAGCGGCAAGGTCAGCTACCGGTTCCTGTTCCAAGACCAGGTTGTGAAGAAGGTGCACGGTCACGGGTTCACCCGCGGCGTCTACCGGGACGCGCTGACGTTTCCCCGCAAGGCCGTTGGCTTCCCGCTCACCCTGCAGGTGGTGGTGAGTACCCGGTACGGGACGGTCAAGCTGGACTGGGCCGTGAAGACGCGCAAGTAGCCATGCCAGGCGCACGGGTCGTCGTCGAGCACGTGTGTAGAGCCTATGACCGGGCTCTCGTCTTGGACGACGTCAGCTTTGTGGTGGAGCCCGGCGAGCTGGTGGCGCTGGCCGGGCCGTCGGGCTCGGGCAAGACGACGTTGCTGCAGTTGATCGGCAGCCTCGACCGCCCGACCCGGGGCTCGATCCAGGTCGACGACGTGGCAGTACAGACGCTCACCCATCCGGCCCGCTTCCGCCGCGAGACGGTCGGCTTCGTGTTCCAGCTGCATCATCTGCTCCCGGCGCTGAGCGCCCAGGAGAACGTCGAGCTGACGATGGTCGCCGCCCGCGTGCCGCGCCACGAACGGTCCCGCCGATCGCTCGAGCTCCTCGAGGAGGTGGGTCTCGCCGACCGCGCTCGCGACCGGCCGGCGCAGCTCTCGGGCGGCGAGCGCCAGCGGGTGGCGATCGCCCGCGCGCTCGGCGGTCACCCGCGCCTGATCCTCGCCGACGAGCCCACCGGCGCGCTGGACACGGTGGCTTCGCATCGCGTCTGGGAGCTGCTCGGGCAGGTGCGCAACCGGCGCGGGGCGACGGTGATCATCGCCTCCCACGACCCCTCGCTGGCCGATCACGCCGACCGTACGCTGCACATCGCCGACGGTCGCCTGACCACGGCGGACGCGCAACCGCAGGCGACCGGGAAGCTGGCGTGACGCCGCTGCTGCAGACGCTGACGACGATCCGGCACAGCCCCGTGCGCACCCTGCTCACCGCGCTGGGCACCGCTTTGGGTATCGCCACGATCGTCGCGCTGCTGGCGGTGGGCGCGGGCGCGCAGCGCAGTGCCGGCGAGTTCCTGCACCTCGGGCGCTCCGATCTCGGCCTGTTTCAGAAGGACGCCGCCGACCCCACCACCTCAGTGCTGCCGACGAGCATGATCGCCCAGCTGAAGCGCACTCCCGGGATCGCCGCCGCGACGCCGCTCGTCCTGCTGGTGGACGACATCGCCAGCCAGCCGGGGGTGATCGTGTTCGGCGCCGACGCCGACGGCTTCCTCACCCAGCGGCTGGTGTTCAGCAGCGGCCACATGTACGACGCCCACAACCAGATCGTGGTCGGCGACGAACTGGCCCGGCAGATGCACGAGCGGGTGGGAGGCGAAGTGACCGTGCACCACCGTCGGCTGCGGGTGGTCGGCATCTACCACATCGGCGTTGCCTACCAGGACTCCGGGGCATTCATCCCCCTGGCCATCGCGCAGAGGATCAGCGGGCGCCAGGGGGAGGCGACCACGATCCCGATCAAACTGGCCGTCGGCACCCGGCCCGCCGCCGCCAAGCGGACGCTGACCCGGCGGTTTCCGGGGCTGACCGTGATCTCGGACGCCGAAGAGGCGACCCGCGCCGGCGCCAACGGCCGGCTGATCTCGGCGGCGGCGTTGGTGATCGCGGTGCTCGCGCTGGTGATCGGCGGCATCGGCGTGATGAACACGATGCTCATGGCGGTGATCCAGCGGCGCACGGAGTTCGCGCTGCTGTCGGCGGTGGGCTGGAGCGGTCCGCAGATCGCCTCGCGGGTGCTCCTGGAGGGGGTGCTGACCACCTTGTTGGGGGCGCTGATCGGGCTTCTCCTCGGGGTCATCGGCGCCCACTTCCTGGTTTCGGCGCTGGGCGCCCAGGAGTTCGTCGCCCCCCAGGTGAGCGCCTGGGATCTGGGCCGCGCCCTGCTGGTCGGCGTGCTGATCGGCGTCCTCGGAGGGCTGTATCCGGCCTGGCGGGCCGCCCGGGTGTCGCCGGCCAACGTGCTGGCCCAGCGCTGATTTCCGAGCTACGCCCGCCGCGATCTGACGTGGGTTTTGCGTGAAATCCGGGGACGGCCCCCGGGGTTTATCGCGTTAGCCACGCTGAGCGGCAGGCTGGTGACAAATCCGCACGCCCCGTCACGATTTGTCACCTTTTCCCGGTCTGCCGCCCGGAGACCGCCGTCTGCAGGCCATCGACCTCTCGGTGCGTCCGGGACGGCGGCAGCGTGCGATCGCGTCCCGCGGCCACCCCGGCGACCACCTGAGGCAGGGTGAGCGCGAGCAGCAGGATGACCGCCGGCGTCCACGAGTCCGCCAGGCCGTGGATCGTCCCGACGGCGAGCGGGGCGAACGCCGCCAGCACGTACCCGATCGACTGCGACATCGTCGAAAGGCTTTCCGTGGTGGCGACGCTGCCGCCCCGGAGCACGATCAGCATCAACGCCAGCGGGAAGGCGGCGTTCTGACCGAGGCCGAGCAGCACGGTCCAAAGGTACGGCGCCGACATCGGGGCGAGCAGGATGCCGAGGAGCCCGGCGGCGGTCAGCCCGCAGCAACCGATCACGAGCAGCCGTTGGTCCCGCGCCCGGGCGGCGACTGCAGGCAGGGTCAGCGCGGTGGCCAGACCGACGATCATCGAGAGGCTTAGCAGCAGCCCGGCGTGAGCCTCACTGGCGCCGTGGCTGCGAAAGATGCTCGGAAGCCAAGCCAGCGTCGCGTAGAAGCTCCCTGACTGCAACGCGAAGAACATCGTCACCTGCCACGCCAGCGGGTTGCGCAACAGCGTGCGCGCGGAGTGCTCCGGCGCAGCGCGGGCGCGCCCCTCGCCGCCGGCCGCAGGCCTTGCCGCAGCGCGCCGGATCAACGCGGGGCTCCACGCCACCACCGCCACCGCCGCCGGAATCGCCCACACTCCCAGCCCCGGTCGCCAACCGCCGCCGAGAGCGTCGGCCACCGGGACGGTCACCCCGGCGGCGAGGGCGGCGAACCCGATCAACGACGTGGAGTACAGGGCCATCGCCAGCCCGGCCCGGTCGGGGAAGTCACGGCGAATCAGCACCGGCACGAGCACGTTGCCGATGGCGACCGCGGCGCCCGCGATCGCGGTTCCGGCAAACAGGAAGGCGACGCCGGGGATCAGCCGGATCAGCACGCCTCCGAGCAGCGCGACCATCGCCGCCGCGATCGAGGTGCGGACGCCCAGTCGCCGGGCCAGCGGCGGCGCCAGCGGCGCCAGCAGGCCGAAGCAGAGAACCGGCAGGGTGGTCAGCGCCCCCGCCCAGCCGGACGAGATCCCGGCACCGGATTCGATCCGGTTCAGCACCGGACCGACACTCGCCGCCGCCGGCCGGAGGTTGATCGCCACCAGCATCACCCCGCCGATCAGCAGGACCGGGGACAGCTGTGATGGCGTGAGCCGCTGCACCGACACGACCACAAAGCTATCCGTGATCCGGCATTCGTCTTGACATATACCCATATAAGAAAATGATTCGGCGATGGCCAGAGCAGCGACCACGACAGACGCGTTCAACGCGGTTGCCGAACCTCGCCGCCGCCAGATCGTGGACGCCCTCGCCGCCGGCGAGCGGTCCGTCAACGAGCTGGTGGGAGCGCTCGGCCTGACGCAGCCCCAGGTCTCCAAGCACCTGCGCGTGCTCCGCCAGGTCGGACTCGTCGCGGTCCGCGATCAGGGCCGTCAGCGGCTCTACCGGCTCAACGGCCGGGCGCTCAAGCCGATCCACGACTGGATCAAGGGCTATGAGCGGATGTGGAGCGATCGCTTCGCGGAAGTCGATGTGCTGCTGGTGGAACTCAACGCCAACGAGGAACAAGATGGCCGCAGCAGCGAGTAGCCGGACGGCAGTGGTGACGCTGCCGACCGATACCCAGATCCTGATCACCCGTCAGTTCCACGGCGATTACCTGGAGATCGTGCCCTGGTCCTCGGTCGCGTGCGGGCCCTGGCACCGCCGAGCCGATAGGTTCCCGGTCGTGTCTGAGCCCAGCTTTCGCTTCGTCTGCGTGCCGACCGCTCTGGCCGGTGGGCAGACGGCAGCGTGGGCCCGCGAGATGCTGCATGACGGCGAGATCGCCCTGCTCGCCGATCCCGGCGGCTTGGAGGCGGTCGACCAGGTGGCCCACTCGCTTGGTCTGGTCAGCGTGGCGGTGGTGCGCGGCGAGGCGACCGACGCGCTGCAGGACGAGACGGTGATGGCCTACGCCGAGGGTCTTCCCGTGGTGTGGGTGGCGGCAACGTTCAGCGACGCCGCCACCGCGTGGGCTCGCCAGCGCGGGCCGATGACGCTGCTGGTGGCGGCGGATGCTCCGCTGGCTGACTCAGAGCGCCGGCGGATCGGCCGCTTCGTGGCGACGCTGGGTCGCCAGACCGAGTAGCGCGCTCAGTGGTCGGCGCCCTCGGTGGCCTCGGCGGCGCAGTCGTCGCAGAGCCCGACGATCGCGAAATGGGTGAAGCGAGGGTTGTGGGCAAAGCGGCGCTTGATGTGCTCGTGAACCGGCTCCAGCTCGCCGGCCCCGGCCACCGTGACCTTCTCGCAGCCCTCGCAGTAGAGGAACTCGCCGTCGTCGCGGCCAACCAGGGCATACAGGCCGGGGCCGTGGCCGAGGTGGACGTGACGAATCAGCCCGCGCCGTTCGAGCAGCTCGAGGTTGCGGTAGACCGAGGACTCCTCCAGGGCCAGCGCCCGCGCCAGCTCCGCCGCCGCCACCGGTCCATCGCCGGCGAACAGCTGCTCGATGATCAGTCGCCGGGCGGTGGACAGGCGCAAGCCGGATCTGCGCAGGGCGTCGATCGCCTCGTCGGGGTCCGAGACGATCAGTGCGGGGGCGTCGGGGGCGATCGTCATCTCGAGCTCAGCCCGTCCGCGCGGTTGAGCTGCCTGCCCCCTCGAGATCCGCGGTCCATCGCTCCTCGATGCGGCCCACGCGCCACACCAACAACGCCACCACCCAGGTGCAGATGAACATGCCGACGATCACAAAGCCGAGGGCATTGATATCGATGTTCTCAAACCAAGTCCAGAAGGATCCGGACAGAGCGAGGTGCTGGGCGATCAACCCGCCGAGCTCGATCGTGCCGATCACCAGCGCCATCGCAACCGACAGGCCGGTGATGGTGAGGTTGTAGAACACCTTGCGGACTGGCCGGGAGAAGGCCCAGCCGTAGGCGAAGTTCATGAACGATCCGTCGATCGAATCCATCAGCGACATCCCGGCAGCGAACAGGATCGGCAGGCACAGGATCGCATACCACGGCAGGCCGGCGCTGGCGGCGCCACCCGCCAGGACGAGCAACGCCACCTCGGTGGCGGTGTCGAAGCCGAGCCCGAACAGCACGCCGATCGGGTACATCTGGGCCGGTCGGGTGACCGTACGGGTCAACTTGCCGAGGATGCGGTTCATCAAGCCGCGCTTGCTCAGATGCTCCTCGAGCTCGCGCTCGTTGTAGCGGCCGGTTCGCATCTCCCGGAAGACCTTGACGATCCCGACCAGGATGACCACGTTGATCGCGGCGATCGCGTACAGAAAGCTGCCCGAGACCAGCGCTCCGATCCAGCCGGTCACCTGATGCAGCTGGGAACCTGAATTCTTGACCGGGCCGGCCAATGCCTTGACCCCGACCGAGAGCAGGAACGCGAGCGCGAACACGATCGTCGAGTGACCGAGCGAGAACCAGAACCCCACGCTCAACGGCCGCTTGCCCTCCGACATCAGCTTCCGCGTGGTGTTGTCGATCGCCGAGATGTGATCGGCGTCGAACGCGTGGCGGAGTCCCAGCGTGTAGGCCGTCACGCCGACGCCCACCGTGAACGCTCCGGCGCTGGCGAGCTGGCGGTGGCTGGGCGTGACCAGCGCGATCAGCATCAAGAGCCCGACGACGTGCAGGCCGACCACGACCACGACCATCATCGTCAGCGTCCGTTTCTGGCTCTGATCGAGCGATCGCCACAGCGATCTCGGATGCAATCGCCCCATTGCCAGACGAACGGTAACCCATGCTGCGGTACGAGCGCAATTGCAAGGTGGTCTGAATTACCAGCGCCTGACGCAAACGGCGGCCACCGCGTGATCAGTACGTCGCCCGGCCGCCGGCTCCGAAGGTGGAGCGGAGCGCGCGCGCCAGCCTCCGCGCCCGGTCGGTTCCCCGTCGCCCGGCCCAGGGATGAGGTCCCTGGGCCCATGGGTGCCAGCCGAGCGTGCCGTACTGCTCGCGGATGAGCGCCTTCAACTCGCCCCGGTGGCCGCCACAGGCGTAGCGGTGCGGGCCGTAGATGCCGCGGCCGTGCCAGGTCAGCCATCGGCCGGGCTCCGCGTCCACGTACTCGCCGTGGCGCAGGTCCAGTAACTGGTGCTCCAGGGCGGTCTGGGTCTCGGGATCGGGCCGCGCCCCGCAGATCTCGCAGGTGAACACGACCACGACCGCCATCCCCGCCGCTCAGCCTCCAGGTCGTCCGCCGGTGAGCCTGGCGGCGACGTTGGCGGTGCCGCTGCCGGGGAGGTTGGCGGTGCCGCTGCCGGCGAGGTTGACGGTGCGGCCGGCGGAGGGCTCTCGCCATCCCGGTCGATCGACGTCGAGCCGGCGCATCGCCCGCCGGCGCAGGCGCCGCAGAACCGGTCCGTAGGTGAACCGGGCGCCGGTGGCGGCCAGTGTCCCCAGCGGGCTGGCGTCCATGAACGGCATGAACTTGTCGGGAAAGCCGGGCATGGTGCAGGCCATGCAGATCCCGCCGACGTTGGGGCAGCCCCCGACCCCGTTGACCCAGCCCCGGATGGGCACGTTGCACTTCACCACCGGGCCCTTGCAGCCGATCTTGACCAGACAGCCGCGGTGATCAGCCGGCGTGCGCGCGAACTCGCCCTGCTCGGCAAACCCCGCCCGGCCGCATCCCTGCTGCACCGTTCGGCCGAACAGGCGCGCAGGGCGGCCCTGGTCGTCGAGGTCGATCATCGGGGCAACCCCGGCGACGTGAAGCACGAGATGCAGGAGGGTCTCGGTGATGTTGTCGGGCTGCACCGGACAGCCGGGGAGATTGACGATCGGCGCCCTGAGTCGTGAGGTCCAGCTGGCTCCGAGATAGTCGCGCAGGCCCATCGCACCGGTCGGGTTGTTGCGCATCGCCGGGATGCCCCCGTAGGCGGCGCAGGTTCCGAGGGCCAGCACCGCGGCGGCCCGGGGGGCGAGACGATCGATCCACGTGCAGGTGGAGATCGGCGCGCCGGTCGCCGGGTCGGTCCCGAACGCCGCCCAGTGGCCGCCGCCGCTGACCGCGTCGTTGGGGACCGAACCCTCCAGCACGAAGATGAACCGGGTCAACCGTCCGGCCGCCGCCTCGAACCAGGGACGCATGAACGCGTCGCCGTTCTCGTAGGCGAAAACCGGGTTGTGGACAATCACCGGCGGCATCCCGGGAAAGCAGCCGCGTAACAGATCCTCAAAGCTCGGATTGCTCGCCGCCGTCATCGAGATCGATTCGCCGTCGCAACCGAGGCCGCTCGTCATCCACAGCACGCTGACCGGAGAGCGGTCCGGTGCGAGCCCGTCAGCTGGCACGACGGTCGCCCGAGACGGGCTGGTTGGCCAGTGCGTTGGGTCGCTCGCTCAAGAAGTCCAGCTGCGCCTCGAGGCTACGGTGGAGATGCAGATCGTCGGTCGCGCCGGTGATCAGCCCGGCCTGGGCGAGTCGCTTCAGCGCGTGCGAGACGGAGGGGCGCTCGGCGGCGACCAGCTGACCCAGCAGCCGATGGGTCAGCGGCAGGCAGAGCCGGACGCAGCCGGGCTCGACCCGTCCCCAGCGGGCCGCCAGGTGCCAGAGCAGCAGGACGAGACGCACTTCGAGTCGCGGCTGGGATGCGATCGCCCGCAGCGCGTCGAGCTCGGCGATCCGCTGGCAGCTGCGGCCGAGCAGAGCCCGAATGATCTGGGGAAAGGGCCGCACGCGGTCACAGAACGCGCCATCCAGGAGCGCCAGCCGCGCCGGGCGCAGCACCCGCCAGGTGCAGGTCCGCTCCAGCAGATCGTCGGCGAGCAGCTCGGGTGCCTGCAACAGGTCGCCGGCGCCGAGAAGCTCGGCGGCGACGCGGTCGCCGGTCCGCGTCTCGAACGCCATCATGCCGTCCAAGATCAACAGGCCCGGGCCCGCGCGGGCGATGTCGAACCAGGGGACGAGATCGGAGTCCCCGACCCCGAGGTGGAGCAATCTCGCGGTCGCCAGCTGGCGAGCGGCGACCCGCGCGCGTACGTCGAACTGCTCGGCGAGCTCGGCGTCGGCATCGAGCAGGTAGGCATACAGCGGGCTCGACCGAGCCCGCCGCGGCCCCGAGCGGCCCGGCCACTGCAGTGGTCCTGGCTGGATTACCCCGTTGTCTTCGACGGGCACGGCACTACCTCACTCCGTCGAACTGCGCTGCCCTGAGTCTAAGTGGTTCCGGTCTTAAGTACGACCGGGGCGACTGAGCCGATCACGCCCGACGGGGAGACGTTCCGGTTGCGCGGCGGCCGGGGTAACTGGCATTACCCGGCGTTGCACGGCCGCCCGCGCGAGTGATAGAAGGGGGCTGTGTGCCTGGCGATCCCAGGGCAGGTGATGGAGATTGTCGACGACGCCAACCGATTGGCCAAAGTCGACGTAGCGGGCGTACGGCGCAACGTGAACGTCGGCCTCCTCGACGGCGAAGACGGCGGCGTGGGGCCCGGCGACTGGGTGCTGATCCACGTCGGCTTTGCCATCTCCAAGGTCGACGAGGAGGAGGCTCGCGCCACTCGCGACCTGCTGATGCGGATGGGTGCCGATTACGAGCAGGAGCTGGAGGAGCTGAAGGCCAGCGTGATCGAGTGACCTGCGGCTCGGAGCACTGCATCACCTGCGGCGACGTGGCCGTGGAGATGACCGTCCTGCGGGTTGACGAGGTCCGGGAGCTCGCCCTCTGCGCGGACGGCGACGGCCGCCACGAGACCGTCGAGATCGCGCTGGTGGCCCCGGTTGCCCCCGCCGAGCGCCTCCTCGTCCACGCCGGCACCGCGATTGCCCACCAGGGAGGCGCTTGAGTGAAGTTCGTCGATGAGTTTCGGGACGCCGAGCTCGGCCGCGCGGTCGCCGGCGAGATCCTGTCGCTGGTGGAGCCGGGCCGCCACTACAAGCTGATGGAGGTCTGCGGGGGCCACACCCACTCGATCTACAAGTACGGGATCGACGACCTGCTTCCGGCCAACGTCGAGCTGGTCCACGGACCGGGGTGCCCGGTGTGCGTGATCCCGATGGGCCGGGTCGACGACGGGATCGCGGTCGCCCACCAGGAGGGCGTGATCTTCACCTGTTTCGGCGACATGATGCGGGTTCCCGGATCCGACGGCAGTCTGCTCGACGCCAAGGCGGCCGGGGCCGACATCCGCATGGTCTACTCGCCGCTCGACGCGGTGCGGATCGCCAGGCAGAACCCTGACCGCCAGGTCGTGTTCTTCGCGATCGGCTTCGAGACCACCGCCCCCTCCACCGCGCTGACGCTCAAGCGCGCTCGCCTCGAGGGACTTCAGAACTTCTCGGTGATGTGCAGCCACGTCACCATCGTCCCGCCGCTGCGGGCCCTGCTCGAATCCCCGGACCTGCGCCTCGACGGGTTCATCGGCCCCGGCCACGTCTCCACGGTCGTCGGCGCCCGCCCGTTCCGGTTCATCCCCGCCGATTACGGGCGGCCGGTCGTGATCGCCGGGTTCGAGCCGTTGGACATCCTCCAGTCGATCGCGATGATCCTCCGGCAGCTCGCCGACGGACGCTGCGAGGTGGAGAACCAGTACCGGCGCGTCGTTCCCGACGAAGGCAACTTGCGCGCGCTGGAGGTCATGGCCGAGGTGTTCGAGCTGCGGCCCCACTTCGAGTGGCGGGGCCTGGGCTTCATCTCCCACAGCGGTCTGCGGCTGTCGCCCGCCTACGCCGACCTCGACGCCGAGGTGCGGTTCTCGGTCCCCGGCGCCCGGGTTGCCGACCCAAAGGCGTGTCAGTGCGGAGAGGTGCTCAAGGGCGTGATCAAGCCGTGGGAGTGCAAGGTGTTCGGCACCGCCTGCACCCCGGAGCGGCCGATCGGGACCTGCATGGTCTCCTCGGAGGGCGCGTGCGCCGCCTACTACAACTTCGGCCGGTTCGCCCGCGAGCGGGAGGTGGTGTGATGGCCGAGCCGGCGGCGGTCTCCGACCGCGAGCAGCGGATCCTCGGGATAATCGAGACCGCCCGCTCCAAGCGCGCCAAGTTCCGTGACACCCGGATCAACATGGCTCACGGGGCCGGCGGCAAGGCGACCCAGAGCCTGATCGAGGGGCTGCTGGCGCCGGCGTTCGCGTCGCCCACCCTCGACGAGATGGGCGACGCCGGCCTGGTCAACATCGACCACATTGATTTGGCACTGACCACCGACTCCTACGTGGTCAAGCCGATGCGGTTTCCCGGGGGTTCGATCGGCGAGCTGGCCGTCAACGGAACCGTCAACGACCTCTCGGTCGCCGGCGCGCGGCCCGTCGCCCTCAGCCTGTCGCTGATCCTGGAGGAGGGACTGCCGGCGGAGGATCTGCGCGCCGAGGTGGAAGCTATCGCCCAGGCGGCCCGCGACGCCGACGTGCAGATCATCGCCGGCGACACCAAGGTCGTCGAGCGGGGTCATGCCGACGGCATGTACGTGTGCACGACTGGGATCGGCGTTCGCGATCCCCGGGCGCGTCTGTCTCCCGCAGGGTGCAAGCCCGGCGACCAGATCCTCCTCTCGGGCAGCATCGGCGAGCATGGCACGGCGATCATGCTGGCGCGCAACGATTTCGACCTGGACGCCGAGATCGAGTCCGACACGCGTTCGCTGTGGCCGGTGGTGGACGCCCTGCTGCACGCCGTGGGGCCCGATCTGCACTGTCTGCGCGATGCCACTCGAGGCGGCGTCGCGTCGGTGCTCAACGAGCTGGCCCGCACGTCGTCGGTCTCGATGCTGGTGCGCGAGGGGGAGATTCCGGTGGTGCCCGAGGTGGCCGGGGCCGCCGAGATCCTCGGCATCGACCCCATGTACGTGGCCAACGAGGGCAAGCTGGTCGCGTTCGTCGCGGCGCAGGCCTCAGCCGCGGCGCTGAGCGCGCTCAGGGAGATCGACGGATGCGAGGCGGCGGCGGTGATCGGCGAGGTTCACACCGAGCCGCCGGGAATGGTGCTGGTCCAGACGAGTTTCGGGGGCCGGCGGGTGATGGATCAGATGGTCGGCGACCCGCTGCCGCGGATCTGCTGAGACAGAGAGAGAGGAGACGGGATGGCGACGATGGCGAGTCCGTACGCGAAGCAGAAGGAGACCGAGGCGGTCACCGCGCACGTGTTGTGGATGACCACCGGGCTGAGCTGCGAGGGCGACTCGGTGGCCATGACATCGGCGACCAATCCCAGCCTGGAGGACATCATCCTGCAGGCGATTCCGGGCATGCCGAGGGTCGTGGTCCACAACCAGGTGGTGGACTATGCCGTCGGACAGGAGTACGCCCAGGCCTGGTTCGACGCCGAGAACGGCGAGCTCGACCCGTTCGTGCTGGTGATCGAGGGCTCGCTCGGCAACGAGGAGATCAATGGCGAAGGGCACTGGACCGGCTTCGCTGTCAACCCATCCAACGGTCAGCCGATCACCATGAACGAGTGGATCGACCGGCTGGCGCCGAAGGCCGCCGCCGTCGTCGCCGTCGGCACGTGCGCCACCTATGGCGGCATCCCGGCGATGAAGAACAATCCCACCGGCGCGATGGGCGTTCCCGACTACCTCGGCTGGAAGTGGAAGTCCAAGGCCGGCCTGCCGATCGTCTGTATCCCGGGCTGCCCGGCCCAGCCGGACAACATGACCGAGACGCTGCTGTACCTGGCGATGCATCTCGCCGGCCTGGCCCCGGCCCCGGAGCTGGACGAGGCGCTGCGTCCCAAGTGGCTGTTCGGCCGGACGGTGCGCGAGGGCTGCAATCGCGCGGGCTTCGCTGAGCAGGGCGAGTTCGCCACCGAATACGGCTCTGACCATCGCTGCCTGGTCAAGCTCGGCTGCAAGGGCCCGGTGGTCAAGTGCAACGTGCCCGTCCGCGGGTGGGTGAACGGCATCGGCGGTTGCCCGAACGTCGGCGGGATCTGCATGGCGTGCACGATGCCGGGGTTCCCCGACAAGTACATGCCGTTCATGGACGAGGACAAGTGGGGTGCCCTGGCAGGCAGGACCATCCAGTACAGCTACGGCCCGCTCGTCCGCTTCTTCCGCCGGCGTAACGTCAAGACCATCTACGACGTCGAGCCGGAGTGGCGGCGTCGCGGCAACACCCTCACCACCGGCTACGTCAAGCGCTGGTGACCGAGCTTGGCGTAACCGAGAATCCGGCCCTGCAATCTTTTGAGCTTCACACACTGAGGAGAGGTAACCGATGGCAGTTGAGACACCCTCGCAGCAAAAAGTCGTCGTCAAGGAGATGTCGTGGGATCCGATCACCCGGATCGTCGGCAGCCTCGGCATCCACACGGAGATCGACTTCACCAATCAGCAGGTGCTCAAGTGCTACAGCACGTCGATGATCTTCCGGGGCTTCGACATCTTCATGAAGGGGATCGACCCCCGCGACGCCCACTTCATCACCAGCCGGATCTGCGGCATCTGCGGTGACAACCACTGTACCTGCTCGTGCCTGAACCAGAACATGGCGTATGGCGTCAAGCCGCCGCCGCTCGGCGACCTGGCCTTCAACCTGGCCGAAACCGCCGATTACATCTTCGACCACGCCATCTACAACGACTGCATGGCCAACGTCGACTTCTGCGAGCAGATGGTCAAGGAGACCAACCCGTCGCTGCTGGCGAAGGCGGAGAGCACGGCGGCGCCGGGCCAGGACATCCACGGCTACAAGACGATCGCCGACATCATGCGCGCGCTGAACCCGTTCACCGGCGAGTTCTACCTGGAGACCCTGCACGTCGCGCGTTACACGCGCGAGATGTACTGCCTGTTCGGCGGTCGCCACACCCATCCGTCGACGATCATGCCCGGCGGCTGCAGCGCCGATATCACCCATCAGACGTGCACGGACTACTACGTGCGGCTGATGCGCTACTTCGACTACGTCAAGCGCAGCGTGCCGATGCACGACGACCTGTACGACTTCTTCCTGCGGGAGCTGCCCGGTTACGACATGGTCGGCTTCCGGGAGACCAACCTGGTTAACTGGGGCTCGTTCGACGACCCCGACTACGTCGACTACGACTACCGGCACATGACCGACTGGGGCCGCCATCGCTACATCACTCCCGGCGTGGCGTTCGGTGGCGAGCTGATCAGCACCGATCTGGTCGAGATCAACCTGATGATTCGGATCCTGCTCGGCTCGTCGTACTTCGACTCGTGGGAGAACGAGCCGACGTACGTCACCCACGATCCGCTCGGCAACCCCGTCGACAAGAACCACCCGTGGAACAAGGTGACGCTCCCCCGGCCCCAGAAGCGCGACTTCACCGACAAGTACACCTGGGTCGTCTCGCCGCGGATGTACGACAAGCGCAGCGACTCGCACGTCTGCTGTGACACCGGAGGCGGCCCGTTCGCCCGCCAGTGGTGCACGGCGAAGGCGGGACTGGTCGACTTCGGCTACGCCAAGGCGACTGGCCACTCCATCCAGATGGTGCTGCCCCGCTCCCCGAACATGCCGGAGATGGAGCTGGAGTGGAACGTCCCCGAGAAGTCCAACGCGATCGAGCGCGACCGAGCGCGGACCTACCACCAGGCCTACAGCGCGTTGATCGCGCTGCACTGCCTGGAGCGGGCGCTCAAGGAAGTCCAGGCGGGACGGACCAAGAGCTGGAACAACTTCAAGGTTCCGGAGAGCGCGGTGAGCTGTGGATTCCACGAGGCCGCCCGCGGCGTGCTGTCCCATCACATGGTGATCCAGGAGGGCAAGATCGCCAACTACCAGCCCTATCCCCCGACGCCCTGGAACGCCAGTCCGCGCGACGCCTTCGGCACACCCGGACCCTACGAGGATGCGGTGCAGAACACGCCGATCTTCGAGGAGAACGGGCCCGACAAGTTCAAGGGGATCGACATCATGCGCGCCGTGCGCTCGTTCGATCCCTGCCTGCCGTGCGGCGTGCACATGTACACGGGTCAGGGCAAGGTTCGCAAGGTCATGCACACGCCGACGGCGATGAGCTAGTGGGCCCCACCGAAACGTTCCGGCGAGACCCACTGGCCGACACGATGAGCGACGCCACCGCGATGCCCGCCGAGGACTCCGCGCGGCTGATGGAGCGAGTCCAGGACCTGCAGGCTCAGCTGGGGCAGAGCGGCGACTCGGTCGACCACGAGCTCGCCGACGAGCTCGTGTCGGCGATCGTGCAGATGTACGGCGCCGGCTTGGAGCGGATCATCGACGCGTTGCTCGCCGGGTCCGGGCCTGGACGGGAAACGGCGGCGGCGCTGGCCGGCGACGAGCTGGTGTCGACCCTGCTGCTGATTCACGGCCTGCATCCGGTGCCGCTCGGCGACCGCGTGCAGGAGGCGCTGGACTCGGTGCGTCCGTACATGGAGTCCCACGGTGGCAACGTCGAGCTGCTGTCGCTGCAGGACGGGGTCGCCCGCATCCACCTGCAGGGCAGTTGTTCGGACTGCTCGGCCTCGGCGGTGACGCTCGAGCTGGCGATCAAGCAGGCCCTCGAGGAGGCAGCGCCCGACCTTGAGGGGCTGGAGGTGCTGGGGGTGGCCCCGCAGACCGTCGGCGGGGTGGGCCTGCCGATGGTCACCGGCACGGCGGCGCCCCCGCCCACGGGCATCGAGTTGCCGGTGATGATGGTGGGCGCCGACGATCGCGCCGCCGGCGGCGGACCGCCGGCGTGGTATGAGGTGAAGGCGGTCGATCAGCTGGCCGTGGATACGCTGGCCGCGATTGAGGTGGCGGGCGCCGAGCTGGTGGTGGCCAACGTCGATGGCACCCTCCTGGCCTACCGGGACCGCTGCACCAGCTGCGGCACCCCGCTGCACAGCGGGAGCCTAGTGGCGGGAGCGCTGGCGTGTCCCGGATGCGAGCGCTCGTTCTTCCTGCCCCGCGCCGGGCGCTCGATGGACGACGACTCGGTGCAGCTGGCGCCGGTCCCGTTGCTGCGCGAACAGGGGAGGGTCAAGGTGGCGCTGGCCGGATGAGTGCCGGCGGGAGCGAGCGAGATCGGATCGGGACCGGCCGGATGGCCGACGCGGCGGCGTCAAGCCGACGGGCCCAGCTCGTGTCCGGCCTGCGCGGTCTGAGTCAGGGGCAGCGCACCGTCCCGGTCCCGGCGAACGGTGAGCTGGCGTCCGATTCCGCGGAGACGGAGCGCTGCGACCTGTGCGGCCTCGGCATTCCCGAGGATCATCGGCATCTGCTGGCGCTTGCCGAGCGGCGAATCGTGTGCTCGTGCGAGGCCTGCTGGGCGATGCGTGCCGGCGAGGGCGACTACCGGCCGGTCGGCAATCGGACTCTGTGGCTTCCGGAGCTCGAGGTGCCCGACGAGGTGTGGGCGAACTTCCAGATCCCGATCGGCCTGGCCTTCTTCATGAACTCGACGGTCACCGGCTGCGTGGTGGCGCTGTATCCGAGTCCGGCGGGGGCGACCGAGAGCGAGCTGCACTTCGAGTCGTGGAACCGACTGCTGGAGCTCAATCCGGTAATCGAGGGCCTCGAGCCCGACATCGAGGGCCTGATCGCCAACCGGCTGTCGGATCCTCCGGCCTACGCGATCGCTCCGATCGACCGCTGCTACGAGCTGACCGGGACGATCAAGGCCCACTGGGAGGGGATCTCCGGTGGCGCCGGCGTGGAGGTGGCCGTAGCCGGCTTCTTTGACCGGCTGCGCACGGAGGCGGTGGCGGCTTGACGACCGGTGAGACCGAACTGAACGGACAACCTCCGCGCGACGAGGTCGTTGCCGGCAACGCGCCGCCCGACCCCGAGTTCGAGGTGCTCGGCGCGCGTCCGGTGAGGCATGCCGCGGCGCCGATGCTCGCTCTGGATCTGCAGATCACCGAGCCCAGCGGCCGGCCCGTGTACATGATGGCCCTGTCGATCCAGCTGATGATCGACCCGGCGCGCCGCCGCTACGACGACCCGACGCGGGAACGACTGGTCGAGCTGTTCGGGGCGCCGGAGCGATGGGCGGTGACCACCCGCAGCCTGGTGTGGGCCCACCTGGATGTCGTCGTCCCCGCGTTCACCGGCTCAACCACCGTCGTGGTCCCGATCGCCTGCAGCTATGACCTGGAGCTCGCCGCCGCCAAGTACCTGCGCTCCCTGCCCGACGGCGAGGCGCCGCTGGCCCTGCACTTCAACGGCATGGTGTATTACCCGGGCAGCGCCGGCGAGCTGCAGATGGTGCTGCTGCCGTGGAGCAAATCGATCGACTTCCGCATGCCCGTCTCGGTTTGGCAGGAGACGATCGCGCACTACTACCCGGGCACGACCTGGGTGGCGCTCAACGCCGGCACGCTGGACTCGCTCCAGCGCCACAAGGTCGACCGAGGCCTGGCCACCCTGGACGCGTGCGTCGCCGAGCTGCTGAAAGCGGCCCACGATGGCTGATCAGCTGGAGGAGCTGCTCGAGTCGCTGCTCTGGGAGGGGTACGCCCTGTACCCGTACACCCCGGGGGCGACGAAGAACGCCACGCCGACGCCGTTCGGAATCGTCTATCCCCCCGTATACGCGGCCGCGCTGGCGAGCACGTTTGACCATCTCCAGCTGGGCTGCGTGGTGCGATGCCGTCCCGACGCGGTGCTCCGCGCCGAGGTTCGCTTCCTCGTCTCCGGCGGTGACGGCCACCGGGCCCGCGCAGCTCGGGTCACGTTGTCCGGCGCGATGCTCGGAGGCCTGGTCGGCGGTCCTGCCGAGAAGGAGGTCTCGATCGCCGCCGCCGAGGGACCGGCATTGGTACTCGCGGTGAGCCTCACCGTCCACGAATCCGCCGGCGACGAGTATGAGGCGATACTGCGGGTGGAGAACCGGACCCTGGTCTCCAGCGGACTCGATCGCGCCGGCGCGCTGGCGCGATCGCTGATCTCCACGCATCCGGTGCTGCGAGTGACCGGTGGCCGCTTTGTCTCCGCGCTCGAGCGCCCCGGGGCCAGCATCAATACCTTCCCGGTGCTGGCCAGCCGCGACGACGACGTGATAGTCGGGGCGGCGATCGTGCTCCCGGACCACCCGCAGATCGCACCCGAGAGCCGCGGCGGCCTGTTCGACTCAACCGAGATCGAGGAGGCCCTGCTGCTGCACGTGCAGGCGCTGAGCGACGGCGAGCGAGCGGAGATCGAGCGTCACGATCCCGCAGTCCGCGAGATGATCAACCGGGCGGCGGCGGCCACGCCCGGCGAGATCACCGCGCTGCACGGACGCGTGTCGCTACGCGATCCCGAGACCCGCGAGCCACCGACCGAGCCGCCCGGCCTGGTCGACCCGCGGGCGGGCGAGTCCGTCGTCAACGTCGGCGACAAGACGTTTCGTCAGGGCGGCAAGGTGGTGATCCGCCCCAGTCCCGACGCCGACCTGCAGGCGCGGATGCTTGACGGCCGAACGGCGACGATCGAGCGGATCTTCACCGACTACGACGGCAAGACCCACCTGGGAGTGACAATCGACGACGATCCCGGGCAGGAGCTGATGCGCGAGACCGGCCGCTACCTGTTCTTCTTTGCCCCGGAGGTGGAGGTGATGGAGCCGTGACGACAGAGCGGTTACGCAGCATCCTGGTCGCCGGCGTCGGCAACGCGTGGCTGCGCGATGACGGCTTCGGGGGAGAAGTGGCGCGCCGGCTGGCCGACCGCGACCTGCCGGATGGGGTCTCGGTGATGGACGTCGGCACCGGTGGCCTCGACCTCGCCTACGAGGTCATGCGCGGCTACGACGCGCTCGTCATCCTCGACGTGTCGCGTCAGGGCGGCAGGCCCGGAACGCTGTACCTGATGGAGGCCGACGAGGACGAAGTCCAAGCCGGCATCGAGGACGGCGACGTGATCAATCCCCATGGCATGGACCCCCAGACCGTGCTGCGGTTCGTCAGGTCGGTGGGCGCCTGGCCGGGGCGGGTGGTCGTGATCGCCTGTGAGCCGGCCGACGTGGAGGAGATGGGCTGGGGCCTGTCGCCCGCGGTCGGGCAGGCGGTGGACCGTGCCGTCGACCTGGTCGCCAAGACCGTCGAGGAGCTGCGGTCCGGCGTCTTTGCCGCCTCCGCGGCCGCGCCGTGATGCGATGCACGAGCTGTCGCTGAGCAGCGCGATCGTCAATACGGTGGTCAAGCACGCAGCGGGCCGGCCGGTGGCGGTCGTCAGTCTCCGGGTGGGGCGGCTGCGGCAGGTCGTCCCCGACACGCTCGAGTTCTACTTCGCGTTCGTGGCGCGCGGGACGGTGTGCGAGGGCGCCGTGCTGGAGCAGGAGCAGATCGAGGCTGCGCTCGCCTGCGACGATTGCGGTCATCGGTGGACGATCGACACTCCGGCGTTTCGCTGCCCCGGATGTGGCGGCGGCAGGGTGACGGTGGCGAGCGGCAACGAGTTCGAGGTTGAGTCAATCGAGGTTACGGAGGCCGAATGCATCGCACCAAGGTGAAGGTGATCGAGGACGCGCTCGACGCCAACGCAACGATCGCGGCAGCCAACCGGGCCGACTTCGATCGCGCCGGGGTGAAGGTCGTCAACCTGATGAGCGCTCCGGGAGCGGGCAAGACGACGCTGCTGGAACAGGTGGTGGCCGACCTTCCGGGGGTGCGGGCCGGTGTGCTGGAGGGCGACGTGCAGGGGTCGATGGACGCCGACCGGCTGGCTGGGCGGCACATCCCGGTGACCCAGCTGAACACCGATCCGAGCTTCGGCGGCGAGTGTCATCTCGATGCCAACATGGTGCGATCGGCGATTCCGGCGCTGCCGCTGGAGGAGATCGACCTCCTGATCATCGAGAACGTCGGCAACCTGGTCTGCCCGGCCGAGTTCCGGGTCGGCGAGGACGCGCGGGTGATGATCAGCGCGGTGACCGAGGGCGAGGACAAGCCGCTCAAGTACCCGTTGATGTTCCGCACATGTGACCTGGTGATCGTCAACAAGATCGACCTGCTGCCGCATCTCGAGTTCGATCTGGACCGCCTGCTCTACAACATCGATCAGGTCCACCCGGACGTGCCCCGGATCGTGCTCAGCGCCCGCACCGGCGAGGGGGTCGGCGATTGGCGCGACTGGCTGTTGCAGGTCGGGGCGGGGCAGGCGGCGGTGGCATGACCGAGGCCGCCGCCGAATGACGAGGCCGGCCGCCGAATGACGAGGCCGGCCGCCGCCGACCCGGCCGCGACGCTCGGCGCGCTCCTGGAGCGTCGCCTCCAAGCCAACGACCAGTTCTTCGAACGGGAGTCCGATCGCCTGGCGCGGCTGTGTCACCGCATGGCCGAGCGGTTCGCCCGCGGCGGCCGGCTGATCGCCGTCGGTCGCTCGCCGGCGGCGCGTTCCGATGCCCGCCACGTCGCCGTCGAGTTCGTGCATCCGGTGATCGTCGGCAAGCGGGCGCTCCCCGCCATCGGGCTGGCCGGGGAGGGCGGCGACCTCGCCGCCCAGATGGATCTGCTCGCCGCCGGTGACGACGTGGCGATCGGATTCGGGGCCGAGGAGGACGGAGGGGAGGTGGCTCGGGCGTTGTTGCTCGCCCGTGACCGGGGTTGCCTGACGATCGCGTTCGCGTCCGCGGGAGCGGAATGGGAGTTCGATCCGCCGAGCGCCGATGTGTATGTCCGCCAGGAGCTGATCGAAACCCTGTATCACGTGCTCTGGGAGACGGTGCACGTGTTCTTCGACCATCGCGGGCTGCTCGAGGGGCGCAGTCCACGGCAGTCCCACGACGCCGGCGTCTCCGCGTTCCTGTACCCGTTCCTGGACGAGCGCGAGCAGGAGCTCGACCCGGTCCTCGACGACGTGCGCCGTTCAGTGCTGCTCAAGGCGCAGGAGACCGGCGAGCTGAGAGTCCAGACGCTGGGCGACAACCGCGCCGAGCTGATCGCCGCCGCCGCCGCCATCCGAGCGGGCCTGGAGCGCGGCGGCAAGCTGCTGGCGCTGGGCAACGGCGGCTCGGCCACCGACGCCATGGACGTCGTCGCCGACTTCCGCAACCCGGCGGTGGACGGCGACCACGCGTGGCCGGCGATCGACCTGACCGAAGATCCGGCGATCCTCACCGCGATCGCCAACGACATCGGGACGGAGGCGATCTTCGCCCGGCAGGTGATCGCCTACGGCCACGACGGCGACTCGCTGCTGGCGCTGTCGACCTCGGGCAACTCGGCGAACGTGATCGCGGCCCTGGCCCAGGCGCGGCGTCAGGGATTGGCGACGATCGCCATGGTCGGCTACGACGGAGGCCGCGTCGCCGACGAACGGCTGGCCGACCACGTGATCGTGACCCGGTCAGAGCACATCCCGCGGATCCAGGAGGCGCAGGCGAGCGCGTATCACGCGCTGCGGGAGCTGGTGGGATGAGCGCTCGCGCGTCCGCGGCGGTTGGTGGACGCCGGCGCGCCCGGGTGCGCGTTCACGGCACGGTCCAGGGCGTCGGCTTCCGGCCGTTCGTCTACCGGCTCGCGGTCGAGCTGGGGCTTGGGGGCTTCGTGCTCAACGACGCCCGCGGCGTGCTGCTCGAGATCGAGGGCAGTGGCGACGCGGTGGATGAGTTCCTGGCGCGACTTCGGACTGAGGCGCCGCCGCTGGCCGTGCTCGAGCGAGTCCTGACCGAGGACCGGGCGCTGGCCGGCGACGACGCGTTCACGATCGCCCCCAGCCCTTCTGGCGAAGTTCCCGACGCGCCGGTGACGCCCGACAGCGCCACCTGCCCCGATTGCCTGCGAGAGCTGTTCGACCCCGGCGATCGCCGCTTTCGCTACCCGTTCATCAACTGCACCAACTGCGGCCCGCGGTTCACGATCGTGCGGGGGGTGCCCTACGATCGGCCGTTGACGACGATGGCGGGGTTTGCGATGTGCGCCGCCTGCCGGGCCGAGTACGAGGACCCGGCCGACCGGCGCTTTCACGCCCAGCCCAACGCGTGCCCGGTGTGCGGTCCCGTGGTCACGCTGCTGGCACCCGGCGGGGGAGCGGTGGCGGCCGAGGACCCGATCGCCGCGGCGGTTCGCGCGTTGCGCGACGGGGCGGTCGTCGCCGTCAAGGGCATCGGTGGCTATCACCTGGCCTGCGTCGCCGACCACGAGGCGGCGGTGGCGAGGCTGCGCGCCCGCAAGCACCGGGAGGACAAGCCGTTCGCGGTGATGGTGCCCAGCCTGGCGGCGGCGCGGACCCTCGTCTGCCTCGACGAGCCCGAGCGGGAGCGGCTGACCGGGCCTCAGCGGCCGATCGTGCTGGCGCCGCGCCGGCGGGGGGCGCCCGTCGCCTCCGGGGTCGCACCGGGAGCTCCGGAGCTCGGGCTGATGCTTCCCTACTCGCCGCTTCACCACCTGCTGCTCGCGGACCTCGGCACACCGCTGGTGTTGACCAGCGGGAACGTCTCCGACGAGCCGATCGCCTACCGCGACGAGGACGCGGTGGCCCGGCTGTCCGGCATCGCCGACCTGCTGCTCGTCCACGACCGGCCGATCGAGACCCGCACCGACGACAGCGTGGTTCGCGTCGTGGCGGTGGCGGGTCGCCGGCGAGCCGCGTTCCTGCGGCGTTCCCGAGGCTACGTTCCCGCCGCGCTGGACCTGCCGGACGGGGGCACGCCGCGCCCGTTGCTGGCGTGCGGCGCCGAGCTCAAGAACACCTTCTGTCTTGCCAGGGGCGACCGGGCCTGGGTCAGCCATCACATCGGCGACCTCGAGAACTACGAGACGCTGCGCTCGTTCACCGACGGGATCGAGCATTTCGCGCGGCTGTTCGCCGTGGCGCCGGAGGTGATCGCGCACGATCTTCATCCCGAGTACCTGTCGACCAAGTACGCGCTGCAGCGCGAAGGAGTGGCGCTCGTCGGCGTGCAGCACCATCACGCGCACCTGGCGGCCTGCCTGGCCGAGCACGGCGAAACCGGTCCGGCGGTGGGCGCGATCTTCGACGGCACCGGCTACGGCCCTGACGGCACGGTCTGGGGCGGAGAGCTGCTCCTCGGCGATCTGGTCGTGTTTCGGCGGGTGGGGATGCTCGCCCCGGTGGTGATGCCCGGCGGGGCGCGGGCGATTACCCAGCCCTGGCGAATGGCCCGCGCGTGGCTGGCGGCGTCCGGCGTGGATTGCCCGGATATGCCGCAGACGCTGGCCGGCGCCGTCTCGCTGCGCGCCTGGGCGAACGTCGGCGAGCTGGTCCGGACCGGAGTGGCATCGCCGACCACCACCAGCATGGGGCGCTTGTTCGACGCCGTCGCCGCGATCGCCGGCATCCGAGCGACGGTCAACTACGAGGGCCAGGCGGCGATCGAGTTCGAGGCGGCATGCGATCCAGATGAGCGCGGCGCCTACGAGATCACGGTGCGGGATGGCGACCCGGGACTGATCATCGATCCTGATCCGGCGGTGCGCTCGGTGGCCGCCGACGCCCGGGCGGGCGTGGGCCGGGATCTGATCGCAGCGCGGTTTCACAACGCCGTCTCGGTTGCGACGGTTGACGCCGGCGCGCGGCTCGCCGCCGGGCACGGCACCGACCTGGTCGTGCTCTCCGGCGGCGTGTTCCAGAACCGCCGGCTGCTGGAGTCGGTGTCGGCCGGGCTCGGCGCCCGGGGCCTGCGGGTGCTCGTGCCCGAGCGGCTGCCCGTCAACGACGGTCAGATCGCCTACGGCCAGGCCGCCGTCGCCGCCGCCCGGTGCAGCCGCGACGGCGCGGGGGTGGGCCGCGACGGCGCGGGGGAGGGCCGCGACGGCGCGGGGGAGGGCCGCGACGGCGCGGGGGAGGGCCTGCGGTGACCCACTCTGAGCCGGACCTGCCCCGGATCCTTGGTCAGGAGGTGTTCATCCGCGGCGCCAATCGACCGTTCGGCGAGCTGACCGCTGAGGACGCTCGGTCCCGGGCGGACGAGCTGCGCGCGGCGGTCGGCTGGGGCCCGACGGCCCGGATCGCTCCGGTGGCGCAGGCGTGGCGCGAACTGACACTCGCCATGGAGCGCGCCGGCGCGACCGCCGTCGCCGACGTCGGGCCAGAGGTGCTGCTGGAGCTCGCTCCGCGACTCTGGGTGACCCTGCCCGCGTGAATGACGGGCCGGCGCGATTTAATTCACCTCCCCCGAGTCGGTATCGCTGCTGCCATCAAGTCCCGAGACGATGGCCAGGCCGTTGGCGGCGTCGACGATCTCGTCGAGCTCCGTGGTCAGCGCCATCACCTCGAGATCCGGTGCGTACTCGCGCTCGAAGGAGAGATAATCGGCGCGGAGGTCGGGCAGCTCGGGCGGCGGCGCGACCGGCGGTGGCGAGGCTCTGATCCTCATCTCGACCGCGCCCAGCAGGTCGTCGATGTCGTCGCGCAACGGTCCGAGTGCCGGCAGCGCCGGCCGCGCTCGATCCTCCTGGGCATCGAGCCGGAGTATGTGGGCAGCCTGGATCAGCCGCCGCATCGCCCCCAGCGCCTCCTGACTGAGCTCGGCGTCGATGCGCCGGGTGCTCGGCTCCGACAGGGAGGTGGCGACCGTCGCTTCGGCGGTGGTGCGGGTCAGCCGCGCATGTCGCGACAGGTCCCGCATCTCCCGCTCCGGTGGTCGCTGTCCCTTCAACAACGCAGCCAGGACGGCGCCGACATAGACGCGCTCGGCCGCGACCAGATCGGCGAGCGCCTGGCGGGCGGAGGCGTGCGACCACGTCGGCCACAGCGCATAGGCGAGCAGCCCGAGGACCCCCCCGATCAGCGTGTCGACCAGTCGCGCGGCCGCGATCGCCGACGTGTCCGGTGTCACCGTGTTGAGCAGGAACACCACCAGCGCGGTGATGAAGCCGTAGCCGACCGCGAAGCTGGCGGGAAACAGCGAGTATCCGAACCACGCCAGGAGGCCGACGACCACCACCGTGGCCCCGCCGGCGGGATGCACGGCCACGGTGATCGCCCCGGCGATGCCGACGCCGAGGCAGGTGCCGAGGGCTCGCTCGGTGCCGCGCGTGAACGTCGCGCCGAACTCGGGTCGCAGCACCGTCGCCGCCGCCACCGCGACCCAGTAGCCGCGCTCCACCGGCAGTCCACGGGCGATCAGCTCCGCCACCGGGACGATCACCGCCAGCCGGATCGCGTGACGACCGGCGGGCGATTGCCGCGACGCGTTAGCGCGGATCTGCTCCAGATCGGATCGGAGCTGTTCCAGCGGGCGGCTGGTGCGCCGGTGTGGCCGGCGGCTGCGCAGCCCCCCGCCGCGTCCGGCGGCCGGCGCCAGCGAGCTCACGGCCCGCAGCTGTCCGGTCAGCGCCGACAGGCGCCGGGAGATCAGTACCGCCGGCGATCCGGCCAAGCGAAGACGCGCCGTGGCGCCGGTCAGGGTAGCGAGCTCGCCTGTGTCCGCAGACAGCTGCGATACGTGGTGCTCCAGCCGCCCGGCCGCCCCGCGGTCGCCTTCGATGGCCCCGGCGGCAAGCCCCAGCGAGGTAGCGGTCAGCTCCAGCGCCCGCTGGGCGTTGGCGTCGGCCCAGCTCTCCGGAGAGGCTCCCGAAGCCCGGTGCTGGCGCAGAAGCACGTGGATGGCCATCAGCTCGACGCGCAGTCGGTACCCCTCCGATACCAGGCTGCGCAGGGTCATCAGCGCCGCGTCGCCGAACATGGAGGGCGCGGACAGGCCGGCCTGGGCCTCATCGAGTGCGTTGGCTGCCGGCAGCGTGGACGTCTCGGCGCCGGCGGCGGCCAGCGCCGCCAGCGCGCGGTAGGCGGCGGCGGTCGCGGCCCGCTGGCGGCGCAGCGGCAGCGGCCATCGCACCAGGCTGAGGAACACCACCTGAGTCAGTCCGCCGATCAGGATCAGCGCCGCCA
Organism: uncultured Actinomycetota bacterium; assembly: GCA_963830395.1. GTDB lineage: Bacteria > Actinomycetota > Thermoleophilia > Solirubrobacterales > Solirubrobacteraceae > Palsa-465. The sequence continues at coordinate 31,932 of CAWHMI010000006.1, read as the reverse complement.
GCCCGAGCGCGGCCGGCGCGGGCTCGCTGAAGCGGCCGAACACGATCGCGGCGATGATCGCCTGCGTCCCGACGGCACCACCGCGATTTCCCACGGCGACCAGCAGGCCGCCCATCAGCGACCAGACGCACAGCACGACGATGTGCAGCCAGGTCACCGAGCCGGTGACACAGCCGACGAAGGTCGACGTCGCCATCACCACCGCATCCGTCGTCATCAGCGCCAGGGGCGGCCGGCCGCCGGTGGTCCGCCAGGCGACGCCCACCAGCATCGCCCCCGCCGCCATCGTCACTGCCGGCACCGGGTGGCCGAGCCCGATCGCCGTGCCCAGCACGATCACCACCGGGATCGCCGCCAGCAGCCCGGCGTCGAACGAAACCATGCTCGGGTCAAACCGCGCGGCCGCGCGGACCGCCCGGGTGACCGTCGCCGGCTCGCGTTCGGACGTATCCGCTGCGCGGCTGGGCCTCGCCGTGAACATCGCGGGCTGACACTACCCCGCCGGCCCGGCGGGGCCGTTAGCGGCCCCGCGGGCGTAGCGTAAAAGCGGGCGGGGGCGTCAGCGGCCGCGCCGGCGTAGCTTAAGCGCGTGACCGGCACCCAGACCGCGCCGATCGACGCCGCCGTGTTCGACATCGGCGGGGTCCTGCTCGATTGGGACCCGCGTCATCTGTACCGGAAGCTGTTTGGCGGCGACGAGCCGGCGATGGAGCGCTTCCTCGCCGAGGTCTGCACACTGGAGTGGCATGCCGCGCACGACCTCGGGGTGCCGTTTGCGCAGTCCTGCGGGCGGCTGGCCGCTCAGCACCCCGAGCAGGCCGATCTGATCTGGGCGTGGGGCCGGCGCAGCGAGGAGATGGTGGCTGGCCCGATCGCCGGCACGGTCGAGCTCCTGCAGGAGCTCAAGCAGCGGGGGATTCGCTGCTACGCGTTGACCAACATGGAGTCGGAGACCTACCCGTTGCGGCTCGCTCGCTACGAGTTCCTGGGCTGGTTCGACGGGACGGTCGTGTCCTCGTCGGAGGGCATCGCCAAGCCCGATCCCGCCATCTTCGAGCTTGCCCTTCACCGGTTCGAGCTGGAGCCCGGGAGGACGGTGCTGATCGATGACAGCGCCGCCAACGTCGTCGCCGCCGAGTCGCTGGGGATGCAAGCCGTCCGGTTTGAGTCTGCGCCCCAGCTGCGGGGGTGGCTGTACGACGCCGGGGTATTGAGGCCGGAATAATGCGTGCCGAGGCATCGACGGGCTAGCCCGCCGGTCAGCTCGCCGACGAGCCAGCTCCCCGGTCAGCTCGCCGTCGCCGTCTCGAGCGAGCGGCCCGTCGCCCGGATCCCCAGCAGCACCAGCGCCGCGGTGAGCGTTCCCGAGATCGCCATCACGATGAACGCGCCCGAGAAGCCCCATGCGGTGTTCGCCCCGAGGACGATGAGCGGGGCGAGCGCGCCGCCGATGTGCCCAAGCCCATCGGTGGCGGCCACCGCCGTGGCCCGCGCGTTGGTCGCGAAGTGCTCGGCGGTGTAGGTGTACATCACGGGGACCAGCAGTCCGACCGTCGTCGACGCGATGAACCCGAAGACGATGATGATCGCCGGCGACACGAACAGGCCAATGACCAGCAGCGACAGTGCCCAGGCGAGCGCGAACGCGGCCGCCGAGTACTTGCGCTCGATGCGGTCGCTGAAACGGGTGGTGGCGAACGCGCCGACCAGGAACCCGATGCCGGAGACGATCAGGTACGTCGTGCTGTCGGCGAGGCTGTAGCCCTTGTCGACGAACAGGGTCGGCGCCAGCGTCAGCCACCCGTAGTTGCTGATGTAGTAGACGAACCAGATTCCGATGAAGAGGGCCAGCCGACCGACGTACGGGGGACGCAGCAGCGCCCGGATCGGGAAGCGCTCCGCGGGCGCCTCCTCGGCCACGGGCTCGGGCGCCGGCAGCTCCCCCTCGACGTTCTCCTCAGCGGTCTCCTCCGCCTCGGCCACTACCTCGGCGGCCTCCTCGTCTCGGCCCTGAGAGACGAGCCACCGCGGCGACGACGGCAGTCCACGGCGCATGAACAGGATCGTCACGCCGCCCACGGCTCCGATCCCGAACAGGATGCGCCATCCGGCGGCGAAGTTCGGGACCAGGGCGCGGGCGACGAACGGAACCACCGCGAAGCCGGCGTACGCGCAGGTGGTCGCCCAACTGGTGTAACGACCTCGCAGCGGAGCCGGCGAGATCTCCCCGATATAGGTGGTGACCGCGGCGATCTCGGCGCCGATGCCCAGCCCGGAGATGAAGCGGAAACCGATCAGAGACGGGGCGTTCCAGGCCACCGCCGCGAGTGCCGTGCCGATCGAGAACACCGAGACCGAAATGGCCAGGCTGAGCCGCCGGCCCCACTTGTCGGCGATCGTGCTGTCGGCCAGCGCACCGATGATGTACCCGATCAGGCTGCTGGTCACCGACAGTGACACGGTCCCCTTGGACACGTGAAACTGCGTCGCGATCACCGGCAGGGCGAACGAGATGGTGACGATGTCGAAGAAGGCGAAGAAGTACCCCGCCCCGACCACCCAGAGCAGGCGTTTCTCGTACGGCCAGACCGGGATCCGGTCCAGCCGAGCTAGCGGACCGGCGCGTCGTCCAGCGCCCGACGGGCTGCCTTGACCATGTGCCGAAGCAGGCATTCTCCTCTGCGTGCAGCGCTACCCGGACCGGACTGGCTCTTAACCCATCACCCCGAATCGGATCGTTTTCAGCCGATCACCCCGAGCGGGACCGGGTCCCAGCGGATGACCCGCTGACCTCAGCGCGCCGATGCGTCAGCTTCGAGTCTTGCCCTGGCGGAGCATCTCGAGCGTTTGCGAGACGCGCCGGTCGCGGGTCTCGTCGCGCTTGGCCTCCTCGATCCAGCGCGCGAACTCCTTACGGTGTGTGAACGCCAGCCCGTCGAACCTCGCGCGCGCGTCAGCGTTCTCGTTCAGCGCCCGGGCCAGGGCGGGCGGAACCTCCACCTCGCGGGTCTCGGTATCGAGCTCGAGCCTGAGCTGCGCGACGTCGCCCGCCTCCACGCCGGCGGCCGCGCGCGCCGCCTGGTTGAGGCCGACCAGGTACTCGCCACGCATGCGGGTGACCGTGGTCCGCCACGTGTGACCGTTGACGGTGGCGCGAACCGGAAAACGCTTAGCGCCCCCGCCCACCGCCACCACCTGCTCGTCGGTGAGCACGAAGGCCGCAGCGGGCCCACGGGGCTGGAGCTCTCCAGTCAGATGCAGCTCTCCCACCAGGAGATCGTGGCATGTTGGCCGGCCGCCTGCTTCCCTGGTGACATCTCTGCGCCGGGAGTGGAGCCGAGTCCGTGAGGGATCAGATCGCGGCCACCGGCGCGGTTGCTCGCACGCGTCCGCGCTGCCGGCCCGGGTCGTGATGCCGGCCTGGGCGGCCCGCCTTCCTCGGGCGCGGATCCGCGACATACAATCGACTGACCCGCCCCCATGGTCTAGCGGTTAGGACGCCTGCCTTTCACGCAGGAGATCGCCGGTTCGAGTCCGGCTGGGGGTATGCCGCCGTTGCTGACGATCCGGGTTCGTGGTCGCGTGCGGACAGCTGTCGGTGCCGAGCGTCCCGCCGCTGCCGAGCGTCCCGTCGCTGCCCGGTCTCGACGGCTTCGAGGGACCGGCGTTCCACTCCGCCCGCTGGCGCCACGACGTGCCGATCGCGGGAAAGCGCGTAGCGGGTCTTCGGGAGCGGCTGCAGCGCGATCCAGATCGTGCCGACGATCCAACCGATCGCCGCGCTCGTCGATGTCTACCAGCGCTCCCCCGATTGGACCTTGCCGAAGCTCGACGGGGCCTACAGTGAACGGGCTCAGCGGTTGTTCGAGCGTCTCCCTGTCGTCCAGCAGCTCGACCGGCAGGCGATCTTCTGGTTCATGGAGTCGGGCGCGCTGGCGTTGACGAGCGGGCCAAGGCTGCGGGCGCCGTTGCGCGCCGTCGGTCGCTAGCAGATAACCAAGGCGCTCAAGGATCCAGAGCTGAGACGGACGGTCATGCCGGCGATGAGATCGGCTGCAAGCGGATGATGCTGACCGATGAGTGTTACCCGACGCTGACACGTGCGAATGTGTCTCTGGTCAACGACCCGATCCGTGAGGTGACACGGTCGGGGATCCGGACCGATGACGGCACCGAGCGTCCAGCCGACGTGCTCGTGCTCGCGACCGGGTTCAAGACGCATGGGTTCGTCGCTCCGATGGAGGTGCTCGGCACCGGCGGGCGCAGCTTGGCGCAGGAGTGCTCTGAGCTCGCGCGCGCGTACCTCGGCATGAGCGTCCCAGGGTTTCCGAACCTCTTCTTCCTCTACGGCCCGAACACGAACGGGGGCACAGGTTCGGTGATCTACCCGATCGAGGCGGGGGTCCAGCACGTCATCGAGGCGGCCCACGCGCTCGAGCGCTCCCGCGCGAAGACGATTGAGGTTCGCCGCGACGCGGCTGCGAGCTTTGACGGGAGCTGCGTCACGCGCTGAGCACCAGCGTGTGGCAGACCGGATGCACTAACTGGTACGTGGACGAAAACGGCAACGACCCGAACCAGTGGCCGTGGACGTGGAGCACCGACCGGCGCAGGGCCGCACGGCTCGCTCCCGGCGCCTACCAGCTTGACAGGGGGAGCCGTTTTTCGCTGATCGCTGCTCAACCAGTGAGTCGATCCACGCATAGGAACGGCTCATACAGCAGCGAGGTTGTCGTCGACGTCGTGCTGCTCGGTTGGTCGCCGAGCAGTCTGCTTCAGTCAGAGGCCGTCGGTTACCTGCGGCGTCGGAATGAGCGGCGTCCAAGCTCCAAGGCGGCTCGCATGGCGCGTGGAGTGCCTCGCGCGATCTGGAGCGCTAGCCGGTCCGAGAGTCTCATCGCCCGTTCAGTGGATCCGTTCGCTGGGGGCTGAACGCGTCGGTCTGCGGGATCACCGACGCGAACAGCCGCCGCAGACCTTTAGCTGAGCCGCCGCACGGCAGCTGGCGTCGGCAGATCGTGCGGGACGTCGGTGCGGGTTGTGGATTGGACGAACGCACTCGGCCCGACTCAGGTGCACGGACGATCGCTACGACGCGATCACCGAGCGCCAAGACTCGGCCGTCTCGGACGGCGCCCGTTGCTGGTTTTTCGCCCCAGACAGCCGCTTCGCCGTGACTGCCGCTTCGACTGACCGACAAGCTCGAGGGCAGCACGCTCAGCGCTGGAGCGCAGAGCGGGCCGCCTTGGGGATAGCTCAGACCAGCACATTGATGCCGTCAGTCGGAGTCGGCGACGATCGAGCCGACTCGTTCCCCGATCGTTCGGTCGCGCGCGTAGACGATCGCGCCCCAGATCAGCGCCGCAACCACGATGCCGCCCGCGATCGCGGGGTAGAGGTTGAACGGCGCGGGCTGTCCCGGCTTGACCAGCTGATAGAGCGGGTACCCGATCGCCGCCGCGCCCAGCAGCGGCAGCACCAGGTGCTTGATGACCGAGAAGCTCTCGCGCTCGAAGCGGCGGTAGTAGACCGGCAGCGCCAAGTTGGCGGTCAGGTAGGTGAGCGCGATCAGAATCGTGCCCAGCGTCGCGATCTCGCCGAAGAAAACCACCGGCGTCGTGTTCCATCCGAACACGTAGCACAGCCCCAGGGCCAGCACGAGATACACCAGGAAGGCCACCCACGGTGTGCGGCGGGTGGATGTCAGGCGCGCGACGACCGACGGCAGCAGCCCCTCACGGCCGGAGTTGAAGATGATTCTCGCCTGCGAGTTGGTCGCGGCGATCAGGCAGGAGCAGATCGAGGTAAAGCCCGCCAGGTAGGCCACGAACAGCAGTCCGCTGGCGACCCCACCGGCCGCCGTGAGGAACGGGACCGAGGCGGCGGTCAGCGCCGCGGCGTTGTCGTTGAAGCCGACCACCGTCGCGTAGGAGAGAAACACGTAGAGCGCGCCGACGACGGCGATGCTCGAAAACACGGCCCGCGTGACGCCCCGGCGCGGGTCGCGGTGCTCCTCGGCCAGCGCCGCCGAGTTCTCCCAGCCCACGAACAGATAGATCGCGAGCGGGAAGCCCAGCGACAGGCCCGAGAAGCCGCGATGCAGGTGAGACGGGTCGAACGGCGATAGGTTGATATGGCCGGAGTGCTCGATCAACAGCGCGATCGCGACCACCATCAGGAGCGCGACCTGGAACACGAACAGGCCGGCCGCGACCCTGGTCGACGGCTTGGCCCCGGTCACGATCAGCGCAAACGCGCCGATTGACAGCACCGCGCTGATCGCTTGCCACGGGACCGTGATGCTCAGGTAGTGCTGCAGGATCGTCTCGAGCAGGCCGCCGGAGATCGCCACCACCGCGGCGACCGCGATGATGTATCCGACGCACAGCACCACCGCCGTCACGACCGCGCTGTAGCCGCCGAACGCTCTGCCGATGAAGGTCACGAACGAGCCGGTCGAGGGCCGCGAGCGCGAGAACTGGCTGATCGTGTTGCCCAGCAGCGCGATCGCGATCGCCCCAGCGATCACCGTCAACGGCGCGGCGATCCCGGCGGTGGCCACGATCGTCGCGAACGAGAAGTAGAAACTCATCGCCGGCGCCATGTCGGCCAACGTGAGGGCCGCGATATCCCAGTCGTTGAGGACCCCCCGCGCCAACCGGCCGTCGTCTGACAGGGGCGGGCCCACCGCCTCCTTCGTACCAGCACCGGTGATCGCCATGAGCTATTCCTCCTCCGAACAGACCGCCCTGAAGCTCGGAGCATATATCCCTTCGGCAGCGAGCTGGCAGGATCTGAAGTTGGTGACCGGATCTAGAGTTGGTTGTGCTCGCTGGCGAGACTTCTCGTCTGCCCCCGTGCAGCTACGACGCGGGCGCTGCTGCTTAATCGGCGAACGGCCCAGAGCAGCACAGGCCGGTGTAGCCGATCAGCTTGACCGGCGAGGCGAACCGGTGGATGTCGCCGATCTCTGAGGCGATCGTAAAACCGGTGATCCAGCCGATGCCCGGCGCGGTCATCAAGACTGGCAGGTAGCGGTGATCGGCGCCGGAGCGCTTGAGCTGCTTCTCGATCTCAGAGATCCCCCGCTCGAGGTCGTCGATCAACGCCACGCTCGCGGTCACGTGCCCGCGCCACCGGCTCGGGAACATCCAGGTCGGCGAGCAGCCTCCGACCGGCGAGCCAGAACAGGTCGGCCATCGGCACCTGGTGCCCGAACGCAATCAAGGTCGAATGCACCCGCTCTTGAGGATCGAGCGGTGCTTGCCCAGATGCAGCCGCCACGCGAGACCTCCCACGCCCTACGCAGCTCGGGGGTGGGCAGCCAGATCGCCGGCACCAGATCCCGAAACGACAGCTCGGCCAGCACCCGGGCATCGATCTTGTCGGTCTTGCACGCCAGCGGCGCCCAAGCCCTTGACCTTCTGCGCGTCGGCGAACAGCACTTCCCACCCATGCGCGACGAGCTCGTCGTGCACGAACCGCGCTCCATTCATCGACTCCACCACCCCGCGCACCGGCTCCCCGTACACCGCCACCCGGCACGTCAGCCCATACAGGCCGTCGCGGTCCGCCGGCGCCGGGAAATGATCGACCAGCTCCCCCTGATCAGAGATCAGGCACACGTCGACGCGCTTGCGACCGAGGTCCAACCCTGCGTGAAAACACGACATCTCCTTCCCTGCGAGCAGGAATCAGCCCGGCCCACCCCGTACCGTGAGCCGTGGTCGGTGCACCGTTGTTCGAATGGCCGGCCGTGCGGCCCACGGCGGCGAAGTCGGCTGGCAGCAATCTCCCTGGAATCTAGCGTCGTCCCCCGGGTTGGCGGCCTACAGTGTGCGCTTGTGGGTGTCGTGGACGAGGGTGGCGAGCTTCGGCTTGCGGAGTTGGTGGCGGCGTTGTCGTTGGCGGTGGATCTTGGCCTTGGGCAGCCGATGGAGCATCTGCTGCGTTCGTGTCGGATCGCCCTGAGGCTGGCTGAGGAGGTCGGCCTCGATGAGCAGGAGCGCGCAGTTGTGTACTACGTGGCGCTGCTTGGATGGGTTGGCTGCCATGCGGATGCGCACGAGCAGGCTCGCTGGTTCGGGGATGACATCGCGCTGAAGGCCGACAGGTTCCCGGTCGACATGGTGGGAGCGGCGCGGGCCGGGTTTGTCCTGCGTCACGTCGGCGGAGGCGGCGGTCTGACTCACCGGACGCGCCTGCTCGGGTCGCTGATTGGTTCGGGCCGCGAGCTTGCCGAGGCGTTTGAGAACACTCATTGCCGCATCGCAGGGGGCGTCGCGGTTGGGCTCGGCCTGGGCGACAGGGTCGCAGACGCGTTGCTGCAGGTCTTCGAGCGCTGGGACGGCAAGGGGACACCTCGCGGCTTGCAGGGGGAGCGGATCGCGATCGCTTCGCGGCTGGTGCAGCTTGCGTTGATCGTCGAGTTTTGCCGGCGACTGGGTGGCGCCGAGGCGGCGGTCGAGGCTGCCGTTCGCCGGCGCGGTACGCAGTTCGATCCCAGGCTGGTCGATCGCCTCCGTGCTGGCGCCCCGCGGCTGCTCAAGGGTCTTGATGCGATGACGAGCTGGGATGAGGTGATCGGCGCCGAGCCGGCGCTCCGTCCGACGCTGTCGGGGCCCGAGGTGGACGGTGCGCTTGAGGCTATTTCGGACTTGGCCGATCTGAAGTCACCGTTTATGACCGCCCATTCGCGCGGGGTGGCGGAGCTGGCGTGCGCGGCGGCGCGGCGCTCGGGATTCTCCGAGCGGCAAGTGCGCGAGCTTCGCCAGGCGGGGCTGGTGCACGATCTGGGGCGGCTGGGGGTCTCGACTGCGATCTGGGAGAAGCCCGGGACGCTGTCGCCAGCGGAGCTGGAGCGGGTGCGGATGCACCCGTACTACACGTTGCGAATGTTCTCACACGCGTCCGCACTGGCGGGCGTCGCCGAGCTGGCCGCCAAGCACGCCGAGCGGCTCGACGGGTCTGGCTATCCGCGGGGGCTGGCGGCGGGTTCGCTGTCCCCGTCGGCGCGGTTTTTGGCGGCCGCCGACGTATACCGGGCGCTGAGCGAGCCGCGGGCTCACCGTCCGCGGTACGAGCCTGGACGAGCGGCGGAGCTGTTGGAGGCGGAGGTCAGGGCAGGCCGTCTGGATGGCGAGGCGGTCCAAGCCGTGCTCGGGGCGGCGGGGCAACCCGTCTCGCGCCGGCGCGAGTGGCCCGCGGGATTGACAGCCAGAGAGGTCGAGGTGCTCTCGCTGCTGGCGTGCGGCAGCTCGAACAAGCAGATCGCAGCGCGGCTGTGCATCTCTGCGAAGACGGCCGGCAATCACATCGAGCACATCTACATGAAAATCGGCGCGTCATCGCGCGCCGAGGCGAGCCTGTTCGCAATGCGGCATGGCCTGGTGGGCCAGCCGGTCGCAAGCTGAAGATAGGGCGAATGCCTCATGAACCACCCGCCGCGGCGGTCTAGCTTCGCTAGCGCTCAAACGACCGAGGAGGGCATCATGAGTGCAGTCGAGCAGGCCGGCGAGGTCGACGGCGACAAGCTGATGCAGTTCGTGTTTCGGGCAGTGGACGAGGTCGGCGCCACGCTCAACGCCGCGCTGGTCGTGATGGGCGACAGGCTCGGCCTGTACCGCGCGCTCGCGGGAGCCGGCGGGCTGACGCCTGCCGAGCTTGCGGAGCGCACCGGCACTGCCGAGCGCTACGTGCGCGAGTGGTGCAACGCCCAGGCGGCCGGCGGCTTCGTTTCCTACGATCCGGGCAGCGGCTGTTACTCGCTACCGCCGGAGCAGGCGGTGGCGCTGGCCGATCCGGACAGCCCGGCGTACCTGCCGGGGTTCTTCCAGATCGCGCTCGGGTCGGTGATCGATTCGCCGCGGATAGTCGAAAGAGCGCGCCGCGGCGACGGGTTCGGGTGGCACGAGCACGTCCACGACGTGCACGAGGGCTGCGAGCGATTCTTCCGCCCCGGCTACAACGCCCACCTGATCCCCGAGTGGCTGCCGGCGCTCGACGGCGTCGTGGACAAGCTCCAGCGAGGCGCGCTGGTCGCGGATGTCGGCTGCGGCCACGGTGCCTCGACGATCCTGATGGCGCGGGCGTTCCCGAGCTCGACGTTCGCGGGCTACGACTACCACGATCACTCGATCGAGACCGCCCGTCAGCGTGCGCATGAAGCGGGGGTCGCCGAGCGCGTCAGCTTCGACATCGCGCCCGCGGCGGCCTACGGCGGGTCCGGCTGGGATCTGGTAACGATGTTCGACTGCCTGCATGACATGGGCGACCCGGTCGGCGCAGCGCGCCACGTACTCCAGACGCTGAAGCCCGACGGCACCTGGATGATCGTCGAGCCGCATGCAGGCGACCGGGTCGAGGACAATCTCAACCCCGTCGGCCGCGCCTACTACGCGTTCTCGACCCTGTTGTGCACGCCCGCGTCGCTCTCGCAGGAGGTCGGGCTTGCGCTCGGCGCGCAGGCAGGCGAGACAAGGATCCGCGAGGTCGTCCACGCGGGTGGCTTCACCCACTTCCGGCGCGTGGCCGAGACGCCGTTCAACCTCGTGTTCGAGGCACGGCCGTGACGGACGGCGCGGAGCCGCACAGGAGGCCGCACGTCAGAGCGCACCTCTATGGGATGAAGCACTCGCACCCGGTTCTAGCTGCGAGGCTGGCGCTCGAGCACACCGGGATCCCGTACCAGGCGCACGACATTCTCCCTGGTCTGCACCGGATCGGCGTTCGGCTGCACGGCTTCCGCGCCTGGACAGTCCCGGCGCTCCAGATCGACTCCCGCAGGGTCCAGGGCACGCTCGCGATCATGCGGGAGCTCGATCGGCTTGCGCCCAGCGCCGGGCTGTTCCCGGCCGATCTGGAGCACCGCGCCGCGGTGGAACGGGTCGAGCGCTTCGGCCACGACGAGCTACAGCCGCTGGCGCGTCGGGTGTTCCAGTGGGCGGGCGCTCGCGACAAGGCCGCTCGCGTCTGGATCGCGCGCTACATCCTGGGGCTGCCGGCGCCCGCGCTCGCGGGTTATGCGCTGAAGCCGGTGATGAGCTACTTCAGGCGAATCGTCTACAAAATCGATGCCGAGCAGGTCCGCGCAGACCTTGCCCACCTGTCGGGCTTGCTGGATCCGGTTGACGAAGCGATCGCGGACGGGACGATCGGGGGCGAAGTCCCAAACGCCGCCGACCTTCAGGTTCTGACCTCGATCCGCCTGCTGATGACACACGAAGATCTTCGCCCAGCGATCGCGCCCCGGCCGTGTGGCAAGGCCGCGCTGCGGCTCATCCCGGATTACCCACGGCCCGGACCGAACGCGCTTCCACCCGTTCCTGCCGCGTTTGAGCCCGAGTGGCTCCCGACCGCACCCGGAGACATGGCTGAGCGACCAGCTTGCCAGCAGTCGCACCTACCCGTCGCATGGCTGCGCGGCGTGGCCGAGATTGGCGTCTTGCCTTCGGATTCAGAGGAGCTGCGTCTTCGCAAGACGGTGCTGGTTCTGTCCTCAGCGCTGATGGGCTGCCTGGCGTTCGTGTGGGTGGGGACATTCGCGGCCCTTGGCCTGTGGGTGTCGGCCGCGATCCCGCTCGCGTACCAGCTCGCTTCCACCTTCGGGCTGATCGCGTTTGCCCGCACGCACCGCTACCAGTGGTTCAGACGCAGTCAGCTCTGGCTGACCCTGGTGTTGCCGTTCGCCCTGCAGTGGAGCCTCGGCGGGTTCAGGAACTCCTCGGCTGTGTGCCTATGGGCGTTCACCTCGCCGCTGGGCGCGTTGTTGTTCGTCGGCACGCGCCAGGCGGTGCCGTGGCTGGTCGCGTTCGCCGGACTGGTGGCGGCATCCGGGGCGATCGATCCCACGTTGGCCGCCGGAGCGCCACACATCCCCGACGGTATCGTGGTCACGTTCTTCGTGCTGAACGTCGTGAGCGTGACGACAGTCGCGTACGTGCTGCTGCGGCACTTCGAGCAGGCGCGGGATCGCGAGCACGCGAGGTCCGAGCGCCTGCTCCTCAACGTGTTGCCCGCGCCCGTGGCCGTCCGCCTCAAACGAGACAATCGGGTCATCGCCGACGCTTACGAGGACGTGACGGTCCTGTTCGCGGACATCGCCGACTTCGCGCCGCTCTCTGAGCGGCTCCCGCCGGACCAACTGGTGGCCGTCCTCGACCGCGTGTTCGCAGCCTGGGATCAGCTCGCCGCGCGGCACCGGCTCGAGAAGATCAAGACGATCGGCGACGCGTACATGGTGGCTGCCGGCATCCCGCGGCCGCGCGAGCAGCCCGCCGAGGCGATTGCAGACATGGCGCTTGCGATGAGGCCCACGCTTGCGCGCATCGCCGCCGACACCGGTCTCCCGCTCGAGGTGCGAATCGGAATCGACACCGGTCCGGTGATCGCCGGCGTGATCGGCCGCGCGAAGTTCATCTACGACCTGTGGGGCGACACGGTGAACACCGCGAGCCGCATGGAGTCCCACGCCCCGCGCGGCGCGATCCAGGTCACCCCTCGGACGTTTGACCGGCTGCGCGCGCGCTACGACCTGGAGCCACGCGGCACCATCGACATCAAAGGCAAAGGCCCGCTGCACACCTACCTACTGATCGGAGCGTCAGACCGGCCAGTCGACCGGAGCATCCAGCCCAACAGGGCACCCGCGGCCAATGCGGCGCCGCCACCGTCCACCGCACGAGCTGGGACACCATCGACCGCTCCGGCGGCGCCACGCGCCAGGTCTGCCGCGACGCCATGCGCCGCCCGCGGCTGCGACGCCAAGGTCAGGTGGGGTGCGTGAAGTTGAGCGCGGTCGTCGGAGCGGAGTTTTTCGACCATGGCTCGGTGGCGGCCCGCGAGCGAGCCGGCGAGCTGGGGTTCTTGCCCGGCCGCTCAGGAGCGGATTGGACCAAGGTCTCGACCACACCGAGATCCGCCGCTTCCACGCCGGGGAGGAGATCATCTCCGCCGGAGACGGCGACCGCTCGCTGCACCTGCTGACCGAGGGAGTCCTGGGGCTCAGGCTGCCGGGCGCCGGCGGGCGAACCGTCAAGCGCTTCGAAGCGCCATCGGTGATCGGGCGAGGTTGCGTTCCTCGACGGCGGGCCGCGGTCGGCCACGCTGGTGGCGGTCAGCGACGGAGAGGTGCTGCGTCTGCGGATGGAGAGCTTCGAGGCGCTCTCGGTGCGTGAGCCGGAGCTTGGCCGGGCGATCCTGTTCGACCTCGCGCGGATCGTCACCGCCCGCCTGCGACTCGCGAATGACATGATCGTCCGGGCCGAGGACGGGCTTGAAGCTGTGGTGGGGGCTCGCGGTCCCGTTGCTGCCGCTGGTCTGGCTGATCGCTCCGGGGTTGTGGCGCAACCTGTGCCCGCTCGCGGCCAGTAACCACGTCGCCTCGCGCTAGCCTCTAAAGTCTCGATCGCTCCCTCGGCCGCCGGCCAGCAGCCCACCCGGTGACGACCGCGGCTTGACTTTCATGTCACATGCCACCAGTACTGCTCGCCGGGCTCAGGTTTCCGCACGTCCAACGTTCCCTGCAGCGACGTGAGATTGGACTCCAGGCTGTTTGGGTGCGTCAGCGATAGGCAGGTTACCGGCGCCGCCCGCGCTGCCGGCAGCGAGTAAAGTTCGTAACAGAACTGAGGAGGAGTGGACACACATCCTAGGAAGCCACAGGCAGTCTGCTCCTCCGGCCGTGTGTACATCGTCTCCTTGATCCATACGTGCGACTGGGTCGCGTCTACCACGGCCCGAGAGACGTGTGCCTGCCCGACGAGCCAATCGAGAGGGCTGGCGTCTCCTCGATGTGATAACAGCCGGTTGAGGTCGTCGAACGTTGGTAGCGACCAGTTGCCAAACGGCAAGCCCGGGAGCGCGGTCGAGGTCGCGAGCGGCCTCAGCCGCCAAAACGGGGCACCGGTGGGATCGCCGGCATCGGCATTGCGACCGCGCAGCGGCTCATCGAGGGAGGCGCGCGCGTCCTGGTCACCGGCCGTCGTCCCGACGCCCTGCAGAGCGCTCGCGGCACTCTCGGTGAGCGGGGCGTCGCGGTTCAGAGCGACACCGCGTCGCTGCAGGACATCGATGAGCTCGTGCAGCGTTCCCGGGACGAGTTCGGCGAGCTCGACCTGCTGTTCGTCAACGCCGGCATCACCCGCTGGAGTGAGTTCGCCAGCGTCAGCCCGACCGAATACGACGAGGTGTTCGATGTCAACGCAAAGGGGGCGTATTTCACTGTCCAGAAGTTCGCCCCGCAGCTCAAGAACGGTGGCGCTGTCGTCCTGACGACCTCGGTGGTCAACGTCATGGGGTTCCCCCTGGTCAGTGTGTACGCCGCTAGCAAGGCCGCAGTGCGTTCGATGACGCGCTCGCTCGCGCGCGAGCTACTCGACCGCGGCGTGCGCGTCAACGCCGTCAGCCCCGGGGTCATCGACACCGACGTCCTGGTCAAGGCAACCTCCCAGGAGACCTCCGATCAGGCCAAGCGCCAGGCCGGCGAAACGAATCCGATGGAGCGCATCGGCCGTCCGCAGGAGATCGCGACGGCCGTCTGCTTTCTGGCCTTTGAGGCGACCTACACTACGGGCGCCGAGCTGGCCGTCGACGGAGGCAGCACACAGCTCTAACAACAGGCGCCACCGTCAGCCACGAGATGCCACCTGTGGAACAAATCGAGCCGTAGACCCGACGTCATGACGCCACTGCAGACCGATGCGCACGCACGTGTCGAGGCCGCAGCCTTAAGAAGGCCTCGGAGAGTTCGTGGCGGCACTCCCAGCGGGTCCTAAGCCGGCGGAAGAAGTGCAGCCACGGGCGAAGGGGCGCTCGCCGACCCATTGCCGCTTGCCGAGGCCCGAACCGTACTCGATGTCGCGCCGCGCGATCAAGATCCGAGAACGCGCCGGGCTCGAAGTCTAGCCTCCCCGCGAATACCTCGAGAGCCAAACACAGCAGCGCTGGCGGTCTGACGCCGGCCAGCACTGCTCGAATCGCCTTGATCAGACCGGCCGGTCGATCGCTCCCACCGCCCGCGTAGCGCCAAAGGCAGCACCCGTCACGGGTGGTGTCGGCCGGCACTCTGTTTCCTCATGGGGCGAATACGGAGGTTAGGCTTCGAGGCTTACATCATCTCGTCAGTTGACTCTCATTGTCTCGCGCACGGCTATACCCTGAGATTCGGTGTCGTCGAGAGCGAGATCAGGCCGCGAAGCGGGCGCGGGCGCGTTGTCAAGCTTGGTCGGGCGTGCTGCTGAGCTGGCGGAGATCACGAGCGCGCGCGGCGAGGGTTTGAATGGGGTCGTGGTGCACGCCCCGGCGGGCCTGGGAAAGTCGTTGCTGGCGCGTGCCGCCCTCGAGATGCTCAGGAGCGCGGGCGCCGCCACGACGTGGATTCAGGCGACGGTCAGCGCGGCGGGTGTGCCGCTGGGCGCGTTTGCGGCCGCGATTGACGCCGATGTGCGCTCCGACGACCCCCTCGAGCTGTTTCGCCGTAGCGTGGAGGCCGTGCTGGAGCCGGCGGGTCGTCGCCCGCTGGCGATCGGGGTCGACGATGCGCACCTGCTGGATCCGACTTCGGCGGCCTTGGTGTTGCACCTGGCGAACACGTCGGCGGCGTTTGTGGTGGCCACGGTACGCTCGGACGAGCCGTGTCCTGATGCCATCGGCTCGCTGTGGAAGGATGCCGGAGCGCGGCGGCTGTGGCTCTCACCTTTGGATCGCCAGACAACCGACGAGCTGGCCGAGAGCGTCGCCGGTGGTCCGATCGAGCAGGCCGCTCGGGATTGGGTATGGGACACCAGCCAGGGCAACGCGCTGTACGCGCGAGAGCTCGTGCGCGGCGCGCTCGAGAGCGGCGCGTTGAGCAGGGCTGGTGAGCTGTGGCGGATGCAGGCTCCCGCGCCGATGAGCGCCTCGCTGTTTGAGCTGGTGGCGGCGCGGATCGGTGAGCTTGACGGAGCCGAGCGTGAGGTGCTCGAGTTGCTGGCGCTTGGCGAGCCGCTGCGCCTGGATGAGCTGACGCGGTTGATCGGGTTGGCGGCGGTCGGCGAGTGCGAGTCCCGAGGGCTGGTCGTGGTCGAGGGGCTCCCGCCCCATGGCGAGGCACGTTTGGCGCATCCGCTGTACGGGGAGGCGATCCGCGCCGGGATGCGAAGCCTGCGGGCCCGCGCGGTTCGCCTCGCCCTCGCCGAAACGGTGCAAAGGCGCGACGAGATAACCCCCGACGTCGCCATGCGGGTTGCTCGATGGTTGCTCGACGCGAACGCGCCGATCCCGTTGCCCGTGGCGCGGGAGGCGGCGCGGGCGGCGAACCGGGCCGGCGATCCCGTGCTGGGAGGGGCCGTGGCCGAGCGAGCGCTGGGTAGCGGCGGCGGTGTCGAGGCGGCGCTGTCGTTGGCACGCTCGTACACGATCCGCAATCAGTTCGATGCCGCCGAGCGGGTCCTCGCGGAGGCCGAGCCTTTGATCAAGACACAGGACATCGCGGCGGACTTTCTTGAGCAGCAGATCGCCGTTCTGCACTGGGGCCTGCGTCGGTCTGAGCCGCTGGGCGAGCTGTTTGAGCGAGCGCAGGCGTGGTGGCCGGATGAGGCTTGGCAGGACCGGCTCGCTCCGTTGCGACTACGGGCCGGGCTGCTGGCGTCGTTGGGCGCACCGTCCGGACACCTCGCCGAGGTCAAGGGACGGCTGGGCGACCAGACGCTCGGTCCTGTAGAACGGCGACAGCTCGAGGTCGTGGCCTTGGCGGGGCTGCTTCACAGCGGCCAGGGCGCGGAGGCCTACCAGCTGGCCCGCCGGGCACGTCCGCAGGTGCCGCTGCAAGACCCCACCGAGGAAGGCGTTCTCGCGCTGTGGGTGGGGATCAGTGTCGAGACCGGTTATGACTGGCCCGATCTCGAGCAGTGGTCCTCCGCCGCGCTGAGCGAGGCGGTCAGGCTGGGTGACCACGCCGGGGCTGGACTGGCGGCCCTGGCCCTGGTCCATCTGCGCATGCAGGAGGGGCGCTACCGGGATGGCCTTCGCCTGGTGGCCGAGGCCCAGCTCCACCACGAGGTGCGCGACCCGATCGGCCTGCTGGCGACCAGCTGCGCGATCCAAGCCGGCATTCACTGCTTCACCGGCAATGTCCAGGCGGCCGAGGCCGCGCTCGCGCGCTGCCGCACCGTCCTGGGCGGCCAGCCCCCCTCCCCGATCCAGTTGCCCTGGGTCGCGTCAGCGCAGGCGTGGGTGGCGCTCGCTCAGGCCGACGCTCCCCGGGCCCAACAGATCCTCCTCGATACGGTCGCCGGCCTGTCGGGGTTTCCCTTCTACGCTGCTCGCTTGACCTATGAGGCGCTGCGCTGCGGCGCGCCGGCTCGTACGGTTGCGCCAGCGCTGATGACGCTCAGCGGCCGCTGCGACTCGCCGCTGGTGACGGCGCGCGCCCTCCACGCCCGGGATCTGGCCGGCCGTGACGGTAAGTCACTCATGCAGACCGCAGAACGGTTCGCAGACATCGGCGCGGCGCGCTACGCCTCGGAAGCGGCCGCCCACGCAGCCCAGATATTCGTCGACGAGGGCCGGCAGGACTCAGCCCGGCGCGCTGCGGCGCGCAGCCGGGCTCTGTTCTCAGAAGACCAAGGGGCCTACCGCCCGATGATCGTCGGTTTTGACAGTGACGCGGTCGCGCTCAGCCGTCGCGAGACTCAGCTCATCAAGCTCGCCGCGAGCGGACTCTCCAACGCCGAGATCGCCGATCAGCTGGTCCTGTCGGTCCGGACGGTGGAGTCGCACCTGTATCGGGCGATGCAGAAGCTCGGCCTCAGCGACCGCCGCGACCTGGGTCAAGTCGCAGCCGGTCGCTGATCCGATCGCCATTCGCCAGAATCCGCCCCGTGCCATCCCAAGTCGGCATCCCGGCGGCACGGGTGCGCGTCGCGGTTGACATCCCCCGGGGCGTCTGACTACGCGCCGACCCGATCCGGCGTCGGCTTCGCCGTCTCCGCCGTGACGGGCTGATCACCGACGGGCCGTGCGTCGGTGGCCCCGCGGCGTGAAGCGCATTTTGCAGTAGCGAATTACTGCTGTCAGGACCCACTCCTCGCATCAAGGTCACAGTCGACGCAGCAATCACACGGCGCGCACGGTTGCGATCCACGCCCACAACAGAGCACCGCCGAGGAGCAACCATGTCCGCAACCGCACTCCCCATCGTCGACGATCAACTGATCACGACCGAGCTCACAGGTGTCGATGCCGAGGTCGGGCTGACCATGATGCACACCCTGCCAGCCGCCGAGCAGGACGAGATGCTCTGGCGCCACGGCGAGCGCGTCGCCGACCACATGGCCAACGAGTTCTCGCGGCGGCTGCCTCACCTGGCGGCAAAGACCGGGTTCGCCGCCTGGCAGCGCGTTGCCGGCGCGGCCGTGGCCATCGGAGCCGTCGCGCTCCTGGCGGTCGCACCGACGATCCTGTCGATCATTCTGGTGTCCGCGATCACGGCGATTACCCTGACTCACGTACTCATCGCGACGCTGCCAGGACGCGGCCAATACGCCCGGCGCGGCTCCAGCCAACCCGCGGCGGTTCCCGAGGACGCGCTCCCCAGCTACACCATCCTGATTCCGGCCTATGAGGAACAGGACGTCATCGGCGGCATGGTGAGGTGCCTGGAGGCCCTGGACTACCCAAAGGATCGTCTGGAAGCGCTGATTCTCGTGGAACGGCGAGACCACGCCACCAAGCAGGCCATCCGCGACGCCAACCCGGTCGACTTCATCCGGATCGTGGAGATCCCCCCGGGCAAGCCCCAGACCAAGCCTCGCTCCTGCAACGCCGGACTCATGCTGGCCAAGGGGGAGTTGGTAGTGATCTACGACGCCGAGGACCGGCCCGATCCCGACCAGCTTCGCCTCACCGCCGCGCACTTTCACAACTCCGACGAACAGCTGGCCTGCGTGCAGGCCAAGCTGATGGTCTCCAACGCCGAACGGAGCTTCATCAGCCGCCAGTTCGCGCTCGAGTACTGCCTGCGCTACGAGGTGTGCCTGCCTGGCCTCGCTCGCCTCGGGCTACCGATTCCGCTTGGCGGGACGAGTAATCACTTCCGCACCGCGGTACTCCGCGAGCTCGGCGGCTGGGATGCCTGGAACGTCACCGAGGACGCCGATCTGGGCATGCGCTGCTCTGCTCTGGGCTACCGGGTCGAGGTCGTCGACTCGGTCACCCGCGGCGAGATGCCCCACCAGATGGCGCCTTGGACCAAGCAGCGGACGCGCTGGCTGAAGGGCTTCATGATGACCGCGCTCGTTCACACCCGCAATCCCATCCGGACTTGGCGGACCTTTGGCCGATCGGGCACGATCACGCTGCTGGCGTTCATGGCCGGAACCCCTCTCCTGTACCTGGCTCAGCCCGTTGCCTTCGTCATCTGGGCGAGCGGCTACAAGGGCGTGTTCGCTCGCCACCTACAGGCGGACCCGATCCTGCTGGCCGTCCAGCTGGCGACGCTCGTCGTCTGGACATGCCTCGCCCTGGTCGCCGCCCGCCGCTACCGGCTGACCTCGACCGTGTTCGCGCCGCTGCTCCCGGTCTACTGGATGATGAACTGGGCCGCGACCTGGCGCGGACTGCATCAGCTGATGCGCGCGCCCTTCCTCTGGGAGAAGACACCCCACACCAACAGCAAGCCGCTCCAGCCGGCCACGGTCCAGGCTCGACTCGGTCAGCCCGTCCCAGAATTGAGACTCGCCGCGTAGGTCACGCCGTTGACATCCGTGCCGGTCCCTAGGTCCAAGCGCCGCCAGGAGCCATGTTTCTGGCGGCGCTTGGCCATCTCCGCGCGACCGGCATCCATTCGTGGCCAACACGACGGCCGTCAGCGGTGATCAAGCCGGCGGCGGGTGCGTCACGGCGAACTTGGCGCGAGCGCGAGCCTTGGGGCGCGACGCTTGGCGCTTGCCCGAGCCGCGCCCGCCCGTCTCCACTCGAGAGAGAACGACCGACCGTTGCTCCGCCGGCAGGCGAGCAGGATCTTGACGCCGGTCTCCGTCGGGGTCTAGCGCGCTCGCCTAGCCCAAACGACGGCTGCGGTTCCAGGATCGGCGCCGATCTCGGGCACACGCTCGCGCGATCCAGCGGCCGAGCGGTGAGCAGCCGTCGAGACGCTGGCCCGCGAGCAGGTAGAGCTCATAGCTGGTACGCGCGGCCCACCAGCCATAACGCTGCAGTAAGGGCCGGGCCGGAGCTCGGGCGACGCCTAGGAGGGTGCTGCGCTGCGGTGACGTAGTCAGCCGGCGCGAAAAAGCAGTAGTGGACTACTGAAGACGACGGGCGTGGGCGGGTTGAAGATCGCTAGATCACACGCCTCACCGACAGAGCACGCTGTAGGTGGTGCTCAGAGTGCTTCGGCGTGTGACGTTATTCATTCGAGGAAGGAGAACCGAAGTGACCTACACGGACGAACTCATGAACCCCGCGACTCTCAGGCAGCCGGTGATCGGCGTCGTTGAGGGATCTGAGCGTGGCGGGACGGGCCGCTGGCGCGCCCCGGTGCTGCTCGTCGGCGCGCTGTCAGCTGCCCTGCTGGCCGCCGGGCAGGCGCGCGCGGCGACACCCTCTAACTGCCAGCCGTCGGGCCAGACGGTGAGCTGCTCGTTTGCCAGCTTTGGCGAGCAGACGTTCGCGGTCCCGGCCGGAGTGTCCTCGCTGAAAGTCGTCGCGGTCGGCGCACCGGGCGGATCTGGCGGATCAGCCGGTGGCTTGGGGGCTACGGCAACCGCGTCGGTGGCGGTCACTCCGGGCTCGACGCTCTACGTCGAGGTCGGGAGTGCGGGAAACAACGGCAACGGCACCGCCAGCAACGGCGGCTATAACGGCGGCGGCACCGGCGGCGGTTCTGGGGAAGGCGCCGGCGGTGGCGGCGCCTCCGATGTGCGGACGATCTCCTGCGGTACAGACAGGGTGCTGTGCGCTGCGGGAGGAACCTCGACATCACTGGCATCCCGTCTTGTCGTCGCCGGCGGCGGCGGAGGCGGAGGTTATTCTGCGACCTACGGCGGCGCTTCTGGAGGCAGCGGGGGCGCGGCTGATTCGGCCGGTGGCAACGGCGGCGGCGATCCCGCCGGTGACAGCGGCGGCGGTGGCGGCGGCGCCGGGACCACGGCCGCGGGCGGCGCCGGTGGAAGCGCCGGGGTCAGCGTCAACAACGGCGTCGACGGCAGCGCCGGAGGAGCTGGATCCCTCGGGCAAGGCGGCGACGGCGGGCCCAGCGAAGCCGGTGGTGGCGGTGGCGGCGGCGGCTACAACGGCGGTGGGGGCGGCGGCGGCAGCGCCGGGCCTGGCGGTTTCAGCGGCATCGCGTATGCCGCCGCCGGCGGCGGTGGAGGCGGCGCCTCCTACGCCCCGGGCGGCGAGATCGCCACCGACAGCACGGGCACCGCATCGGTGACGATCAGCTACACCGCGCCCGCCGCGAGCACGGCAACCAGCCTGAGCTCCTCCGCCAACCCAGCGCTGGCCACCCAGCCGGTCACGCTCACCGCGACGGTCACACCGACGCCCGACACCGGCACCGTCGCCTTCAACGACAACGGCGCCGCGATCGCCGGATGCACCGCCCAGCCGGTCAGCAGCAGCGGCGCCGCGGTCTGTCAGACGTCGACTCTGTCGGCGGGCAGCCACCAGGTCGTCGCCGTCTATAGCGGTGAAAGCGGCTACCTGAGCTCAAGCTCACCGCCGGTGTCGGAGCTCATCAAGCCAGACAGCCCACAGAACCTGGCCAGCGTGACCCTGCAATACGTGCAGGGGTCAGCCAAGTTCAAGGCGCTGCCGGTATCTCAGCAAAAGGTCATCGAGGCGCTCGCCTCGCAGGCGACGACGTACCTGGGGCAGATCACGCCCCGCCTCACGCACGCCCAAACGACCAAGCTGGTCGCCGCCTACAAGCAAGGCGTCGCGGTGCTGGCCAGCAGCGGGTGGTTGACCGCCACCCAGGCCAACACGCTCACGAGCCTCGCGGACAACATCCAAACCTGACCCATCAAGCGGTTGCCGCCGGGGCCCTCAAGGACCCCGGCGGCGACCCTCGCCGACCACCGCCGGGCTTCCACACGTCCTCCGGGACGGACGCGCGTGGCACCTCGGGGCGGACGCCGATGCGGCGTGGATCAACGACGGGACGTCGGCGGGCAACACCATCACGTCCACGATCCCGCCGGTCTTCGCCTCCTACTGCACTCTGGAGCTGCCGGAAGCGAACGACCGAGCTGAATTGGCCCGGCACGAGCAGGCCGTGATCGAGCTGCTCACCGAGCAGACACGGAGCAGCCATGGTGGCTGGGATATCTCGACACAGGAGCGAGCGACGTCGTCTTTGGGTGCGCACCGCGGACCACGGTCTACTACGGGTATGGCTACGTGCTAGTCGAGGCAGGGCCTCAGCAGGCCGCCGGGTGGCGCGAAAAGGGATTCACCTGCACGTTGCCTGACCTGATGTTTCCCGCGGACCGCTCGTGGCTGGTGTCAACCATGTGGGACGACGACTGGACCTCCATCGGTGGGTCCCAGCAACTGGTGGACGGCTTTCTGAGCGACACCACACTTGGGCCGAGAGCCAGACGGGTGGCCCTCGGACAGGATTCGACGCCGCCGGGTCACGAAGCGAACTGACCAACCCAGGTGGCGCACTGACAGAATGAGCCCATGCTGACTCAGGTCGCCGACGGTGTCTGGGTCCGGCAGAGCGAGTGGGTCTGGAGCAATGCCATCGCGGTGCGCGGGGAGCGTGGGTTGATCCTGGTCGACCCCGGCATCGCTGGTTCCGATCTGAACCAGCTCGCCGATGACCTGGACCGGCTCGGTACTCCGGTGGTCGCCGGGTTCTCCACCCATCCCCACTGGGACCACCTGCTCTGGCATCACCGGTTCGGGGACGTGCCGCGCTACGCCACTGCCGCCTGTGCTCACGCTGCCAGTGAAGGCCGAGAGCGGGGCCAGGCGATGGCGGCGGAGAGCGCGCCAGGCATCCCTGTCGAGCTGTTCGGGCTCGTCACCCCGCTGCCCGCGGACGGCGGACCCGTGCCGGGCGAGATCATCGAGCATCAGGCACACGCCGTCGGCCACGCCGCGGTGCTCCTCGCGGACCGTGGCGTCCTGCTCGCCGGCGACATGCTCTCCGACGTCCTGATCCCGCTCCTCGACCCTCGCCAGCCCGATCAGGTGGGCGCCTATGAGACGGCACTCGACCGGCTGGGAGAGGCCGCCAGGCACGTCGATGTCGTCGTCCCCGGCCACGGCGCCGTTGCCGAGGGTCCCGACGGGGCTGCCCGCCTCGCCGCCGATCATGCCTACATCGCCGCGCTGCGGCGAGGAGAGGAACCGGTCGACGCGCGGCTAGGGCCGGATGCGGACTGGCTCTCCGGCCCCCACCACTCGAACCTCGAGCAGGCCCGAGGGCGGGAGTAGTCACCGAACATGCTCGCTGATAGAAACATCAACTGCAACAGCCAAGACGGGATCTGCCCCGGGAAAAGTGGAGTTCGAGTTTTGAGGTCCGCGGCAGAGAGGATCCTGTCGCATGCCTCGCAGGTACCCGCCGGAACTCCGTCGTCAGGTGATCGAGCTCGCTCGAGCCGGCACGCGTGTGGCGCAGCTCGCGGCCACGTTTCAGATGTCGGAGGTGACGGTCTATAACTGGATCAAGCAGGACCGCATCGATCGCGGTGAGGAGATCGGCGAGACGACCGATCAGCAGCTCGAGCTCGCCGCTGCGAGGCGGCGGATCAAACAGCTGGAGACCGAGCTGGCGGTCGCCCGCAAGGTCAACGAGGTGTTCTTGAAAGAGGGCATCAGCCCAAAAGGCTCTTCCCGGTGATCGAGTCTCTGACCGGGCAGGGGTTCAACGTCCGCCACGCCTGCCGGACCCTCGGTGTGTCGGAGTCCGGCTTTTACGCGTGGAAGCATCGGCCCGACCCGCCGCGCACGCTGCGGCGGATCTGGCTGGCTGGCGAGATCGCCGCCGTCCACAAGGCCTCTGGCGGAACCTACGGGTCGCTCAGGGTGACCGCCGAGTTGAAGTATGGGCGCAACATCCAGGTCGGGCACAACGCGGTGGAGTTGATCATGCGAGAGCTCGGGATCAAGGGAACCCCAACCCGGCGATTGCCGAAGGGGGCAAGGGTCGCGCAGGTCACCTCGCTTGACCTCGTGCGCCGCGTGTTCGTTCGCGACCGGCCCAACGAACTGTGGCTGACCGACATCACCGAGCACCCGACCAACGAAGGGAAGATCTACTGCTGCGTGGTGCTGGACACGTTCTCGCGGCTGGTGGTCGGCTGGTCGGTGGACTCGACCCAGACCACGGCGCTGGTCCTCAACGCCCTCGGGACGGCCACCCAGCGCCGCGAGCACCGCGACGGGCTGATCATCCATTCTGACCGCGGCACCCAATTCACCTCCTGGGCGTTCAGCGACCGGGTCCGCACCGCGAAGATCGCCCCATCGATGGGAGCGGTCGGCACCGCCGCTGATAACGCGATGATGGAGAGCTTCTGGGGCCGCCTGCAGGTCGAGCTGCTCAACCGCCGTCGCTGGAAGACCCGGATCGAGCTCGCTACCGCGATCCACGACTACATCGTGTTTCACAACACGCGACGCCGGCACTCCGCGCTCGGGATGCGCACCCCCTCCGAGATTGAAGCCGCACGGGCCGACCCCGAAAACGGCGCCGTGGCTCAAGCGGCCATGGCTAGGACCGCGCCAACAGTGCTGGTTGACGAGAGCGCTGGCGCTGGTCTCTCCGCTCTCCGGACCCAACCAATCGAACACACCCATCAACATCTACTTCTCAAAAACGACCAAGCCGCGTGATCTCAGAAACGCGACTCCACCGAAACCGGGGCAGATCCACGGGTCGTCCAAACCGGGGGCGGTCCAGACTGGCAGCCGGACCGGACTTCTCGTTCGGCTCGGCGCCACGAGCAGCAGTTCGGACACGACTGCCCTGGCGGCGACTATGCGGCAGTGCGGTCGTGGGCATCGAGCTGCTGCGGCGAGGCTTGCGTTCTTAGACGCGCAGCGTCGCCGCCCGCCACCGGCTGGTCACGGCGTTGGCGATCCGCCGTGGATCGAGCTCGTCGACCTAACGGCGTGCCTCTCAAGCTCGCCGACGTCACCGAAGTCATTCCAGAGTTGGGTGATCACGTCTGGGTTGCTTAGCCCATCACGGGAGCGGGCAGCGGCTCGGGCGATGCAGTCCGGGACGTGGCCTTGGGGTAGGGTGGCTTGGTTGGGATTTGGTCAGCTGCCGCCGAGTCCGCCGTGGGCGGCGATGATCGTCATTCTTAATTCGCGCAGCGCGGCCGGGAGGCCGGGCGCGAACGGCGTGATCTGTTCGGTGAGCGCTTCGATGCGTTCGTGGTAGCGCTTGCGGTCTCGGCGGGACGCCACCGCGGGCACTTGCACGAGGGCTGTCAGCGCCGCCAGCGCGGCTTGGGTGGCGTCGAGCTCGCTCGGAGGAGTGTGGCCGGTGAGGATCGTCCGGGCGTGATCGCTGAGCTGGCGGGCGACCGACGCCTCGACGAGCTGGACGTGGGTAGCGGGCAACAGCCCCAAGCGCCGGCGCTGCTCGGCTTTGAGGATGCCCGCTTCGAACAGCGCATGCTCGGTGGCGGCCAGCGTCGCTTTATAGCCTCGGCGCAGCCATGCCTTCCAGCTGCGGGCGTGGGCGCTGATCTGGCTCAGAGCGAGGTCGATCGGCTTGTCGAAGAGGGACGCGCGAGCGGCCGGCCACACCACGCCACCGGCCTCGTTCACCGCTCCGGCGATGGCCAGCTGGGTCAGCACGCCCGCGCGAGTGAGAAGCGCTGACCGAGTGCGGTCAAAAGAGCCGGCCGGTGTCGGGATCGCAGGCGAGCAGGTAGCACTGATAATGGAGTCCGTTCGGGGCGCGGCTCATCGCTCGGTGTCGCCCTCGCGGTTGATCGCGCGGCGGATCGGCGCGATCGTCGCCAGTGGATCCATGGTCAGGAACGCGGTGATGATCTCATTGCAGACGTCAGGCTTTTCGTGGAGCAGCCCGTGCGATGTGCCGGGTATGACCGCAAGCTCGGCGACCGGCAGCGCCCGATACAGCGCGATCGCGTGCTCGAGCTCGACCTCGTCGTCATCGCCGACCATCACGAGCGTTCGGCTCTGCACGCTGCCCAGATCAGCAATCGTGAGCGCCGGCTCCTGCCGGGTGAGGCGCTGGAGCTTGGCGTGCACCACGGGGAAATGCTCGGCGCCATCGGGCGACAGTTCCCCGTAGCCGCGCACCAGCGCCGGGTGCGGGGTCTGGTTGGGGTCGATCGCAGCCGGGATCCAACCCTCATAGTGAAAGACGCCGCTGACGAGCACGAGCCGCTTTGCCAGGTCAGGCCGCGCATGGGCGACGCCGAGCGCGACGATCGCCCCCGCGCTGCAGCCGACCAGTTCAGCCGGTCCTCCGACGACCCGCTCAAGGAAGAGGATCGTGTCCTGAACCATGAGTTCGTAGGTGATCGCACCTTCAACGTCCGCCGTGCGCCCGTGACCGCGGCGTTCGGGCGTAAACACTCGAAAGCCGGCGGCAAGCGCCTCCAGGTTGGGCGCCCAGGCCCGGGCGTCGGCGCCTCCCGGGTGCAACAGCACCACCGCCGGTCCCTCTCCGTGCTCCTCATACCAGGTGTGCACCGCACCCAGCTCCACGTATGCCGCCATCGCTCGACCTCCGTCGGTGGACTCAAATGCCCGCTGCATCGCTACAGGATCCGAGGTCGCATTACGAAGATCAACGGCCAATCCAGCATCCCAGCGATTAGTCTGACTACTTGATGTGGGAAGCGGTCAACCTGAGCGAGCTGCGCGCGTTCCTGACCCTGGCCGAGGAACTGCACTTCAAGCGCACCGCAGACCGGCTCAGCCTCACCCAGTCGCGGGTCAGCCAGAGCATCCGCAGCCTGGAGGACAAGCTGGGCAGCGAGCTCGTCTACCGGACCAGCCGACGCGTCGAGCTGACCACCGCAGGCGAACGGTTGCTGGCCGATGCCCGCCCCGCACACGACCAGCTCCTCGACATCCTTCGTCGCGCCGATCGGTCGAAGCGCACGCCGAAGCGGACGCTCACCCTCGGGGTGCTGACGGCCGCGTCGGGCGGGCCGCTCATGATCGCGATCATCGATGCCTTTGAGGCGAGTCATCCCGAGTTCGAGGTGCGGCTGACCGAGCTTCCGTTCCGCGACCGCCTGGAGCCGCTGCGGCGCGGGGAGATGGACGTGCTCGTGGCTCGCCTGCCGCTACACCAGGTCGATCTGGTCGTCGGGCCGACTCTCTCACGCGACGAGCGCGTGCTGGTCGTCAGCCGGGATCATCCACTCGCCGCCCAAGCCAAGGTCACGATCGAGGACATTGCGGACTACGAGGTGACCGAGACCGAGGGTCTCTTGCCCTCAGAGCTTGCCGCCGCGTTTAGCCCGCCGAGGACATTGGATGGTCAGCGAATCAGGCGCTGCCGTCTCCGCCCTCGCGACGTCAACGAGCTGGTCATGCTGATTGCCCCCGCGGACGGGCGATCCACCCGACGGTCCCAGCCTTCCTCACCAGCTTCGGGCATCCAGACATCGTCGGCGTGCCCATCGCCGACCTTCCCCCATCCGAGAGCGCGCTGGTCTGGCGCCGCCGTAACCACGATCCGATGGTCACCGGGTTTGGGCACACCGCCACCGCCGTTCTCGAAGCGTCACCGATGGCGCCCGCCAACTGTCCAACAGCAGGGAGGAACCCGCCCGGATGATCATCTTCTCCACCCCGACCAGCCAGCCGGTGAGCGCCTTCCACCCGGAGGAGAACACCGTTCTGGTCCGCATCTCCGACCGCGAGGGGTTCCTGTTGCGACACGACGATCGCATCGAGGACTACTGTGACGGCGAGTCCGCCGCCGGATAGCCGCTAATCCACGCCGAGAGTGCCCCATTCACGCACCAGCTGTCATGTCGGCGGCGGCTGGGGCGTACCGCCGCACTTCTCCTTCGGCCGAGTGAGGCCCAAGATCAGCAGCCGGACCGAGACGGCCCCGTCGGCTATAACCCAGTCGGCTGTCCAGGCTTGACCGGACAACCGAACCGGAGTTCCGCGAGGGGGCGCTTCGCCGCGGCCGAGGTTGAGTCTTGCGCCAGTTCTGTGGCTAGCGAGTGAGGGTTTCGTCGAGCCAGTCGTACATTCGTTGCTCGAGCAGTGACTTTCCCATCGGTTCGCAGTGCAGGCCGGCTCCCTCGGCGGTGGTAAACGTGGCGAGCAGCTTGGGTCCGCGCACCGTGTCGTAGAGCTGTTGTGATTGTCCGGGCCAGAACTGTTCTCCTTCGGGGGCGGTGATCATGATCGGGGTCTTGATCTGCGCGATCTCGTCGCCGAGGCGGTACTGCTCGGCGGTCTTGAACGTCGCGTAGATAGATGGCTGGTCGCCGTAGGGCTTGGCGCGCCACGCGAACTCTTGCCGCATCGCCGGCGACATCTCCTGGGTCACCGACTCGATCGCGGCGTTGAATGCGGTTTCGTTCTCGGCGTCGAGCAGCGCGACCATCTCGGTGGGGATGTGGTCCTTCCATGAGGTTGAGACGTCGACCACGCCCGGGTCGGCGATGACTGCCGCCAGATGATGCTCAAACGCCGCGGCTCGGGGCACCCAATACCCCCCTTGGCTGGCCCCGTAGAGCACGATCTTGGATGCGTCCACTTCAGGACGACCGCTGAGGAAGTCCACCAACGGTGTGATCACGTGCTCCCAGTCAGGTCGAAACGGAACCCCGCGGTCAAACAGCATGCTCTGCTGACCAGGGCCGTCGAAGATCACCGTGTTGTAGCCGCGATCCAGACCGGGCTGACCCAGTCCGGGCCACAGGAACGTCATCGCCCCGTCGCTGCCGTTGTTCAGGATCACGGTCGGACGGGCGACACAATCATCGGCCGGGACGAACAGGTAGCCGGGCAGATCGCTGTCCTCATAGGGGATCGCGATCGGGATCGCGGGCGGATCGAGCAGGCCGACGTGCACGTCAAAGCACCGGCGGTGCGCGGCGAACAACTCGATCAGCTGCGCGTCGGGGTGCTCGGTCCCATCCACGAACACATAGGCGGCGGCGTAGTACACCGCCGCGCGCAGGTACGCCTGACGCGCGCTGACGGAATGCCCGGCCTTCAGGCAGGCATCGCCGGTCGTCTCAATGCGATCGGCGAGCATCCGCCATTGTGTGACCCAGCTCGTAGCGTCGCCATCGGTGATGTTGGCGACAGCGGTGAGCATCTCGCCGATATCGCCGGCACCGTAATGGACGCCTCCCAACAGTGTTCGCGTCTCAAAGTCAAACGACGGGTCTGTGAAGAACTTCTCGAACATGTTGCTCCCTTGTGTTGCGTGCTGGGCGGTGTCGGTAAGGTCGCGTGTTCATGGCGGATAACGGCGGCCAGCTGCGATGCGTCCAGCCCCGGCTGGGATCATCCGACGCTGTCGCCAGCCAGCCAGCGATGGCCTGATCGGCCCCGTCGAGCAAGAACGAGTAGATGATGTCCGATAAGCGCAGCACGCCCTCGGGTCCTAGTAGCCCGCGAACTGCGCCGCAGCGCGATTGCCTTCCAGAAAGTCCGGGAGGTGATGCAGCGCGTTGCTCGAGACGACCGCGTCGGGCGGCTCACCGGTGCGAGGAGCGTTGCGATCTCCTCGCTCCAGTCGCTCTGAGCCTTGAGATCGAACAGGCCTACGTAACCGGCATCGAGATGTTCGCGTCCAGCGTGCGCGGCCTCGTCAAACCGCCAGCTCATCGCCACAGCTCTACCGTGCAGGCTCCTCACAATCTCATTCCGCCGGCCATTCGATCAGCCTACATGCGAGCAGCGTCCGACCGGGTGGATGTCGTCTCCCACCGGCGCCGGTGTGGGTTGCCGGTGGTTATGAGGTGGGTGGCCGAAGACACAGGCGAGCGCGTGGGCGGTGAGTCTGCCTTCGGCCTGTGGCGAGCTTGGCCGTGGCTGAAGCGGCACGCTGACCAGCGCGATAGCTGTGAAGATCGACGCCTTGGGCACGCTTAGGGTCTCGCTGACCTGCGGCACGCTGCACGCGCGCCAGCGCGGGGTAGCGCTCCGCGGACAGGGTCTCGTGCGTCTGGCACCATGCCGAGCACGGTGACCTCTCGGACGTCAGGAGTGTTGCGTGAAGCTGTACTTCGATGATGAGAACGTCGACGGCCAACTCCAGCGATCGGTCGGCAAGTGCGATTCGGGCATGGCGAACGTGGGCGAGTGCCTGTACATCGCTTCCCAGATCACGCCCGGCGACCGCGACAGCTGGTACCAGCAGTGGTCCGCGTTCGCCGACAAGCTCGTGCAACAGGCCGACACCGCGCTCGCAGCAGGTCACACGGTGAGTTCCCGCGGCTGCTACCTGCGGGCCGCCGAGTACTATCGCCAAGCGTTCTTCTGGCACCGCGACGACCTCGATGCAGCGGAGCTTCAGACCGGCTACGCCTCGAGCGTCCAGGCCTTTCGCAACGCGGTCTCGCTGCTGGACCCGCCCGGCATGGTGCTCGACGGCGACACCCCCGGCTACCTGTTCGTGCCGCCGGGCAACGCACCTTTCCCGACCATCCTTCACATCGGGGGCTACGACGGCACGGCCGAGGAGAACTTCGCGTCAGCCAGGGCGGCGCTTGACCGGGATTGGGCGTTCGTCAGCCTCGATGGTCCGGGCACAGGAATCCCGCTGTATGAGCGACGCGAGCCCATGCGCCCCGACTGGGAGCACGTCGTGCCCGGGATGGTAGACATCGTCCTCCTCCAACCCGCCGTCGACCCTGAACGGATCGTGCTGATCGGTCGGTCGTTTGGCGGTCTGCTTGCGCCCCGGGGGGCGTCGGGTGAGCCGCGCTTGGCGGCGATGATCGCCGACCCGGGCCAGATCGACATGGCCGAAGCCATGCCGGCCCGGCTCGGTGACCTGTACAGCCACGTCGACGACCCCGCAGCGGACGACCAGTTCGAGGCCCTGTTGCAAAATCCCGCACTGAAGACGCTGTTCGGACCACGCATGGTCACGAATGGCGTGTCGACGGTTCGCGAGTACGTCGGTGACATGCGCCGGTACACGTCCCGCGATCAGGTGGCGGCGATCACCTGTCCGAGCTACATCACCGATAACGAGACCGATGTCGTCTCAACCGGGCAGGGCCACCAACTCTACGACCAGCTGACGTGCCCGAAGGAGTTCCGTCGGTTCCTCCAGGCCGAAGGCGCCGAGGGCCACTGCGAGGGCATGGCGCCGGTGGTGTTCTGGACCGCAGCGTTCGACTGGCTCGACAAGACGCTGCCCCGCTGACCGGCACTCCCGTGGGCTCGCCGGCGCCTCGGGGAGCCGTCGTGGGCCTGCTCGACTCCGGCTGTCGTTACATACAGCTCGACGAACCGAGCTACACGGCTAGGTCGATCCGCCCACGCGCGAGCGGATACTTTCCGTGGGGCAGGACCCGGCGGCAAGGCTCGAGCGCGCGATCGCCGCGACCAACGCGGTGATCGCCGGGTTTGAACAGCAGGCGACGTTCGCCGTCCACATCTGTCGCGGCAACCGGGCGAGCATGTGGCACCGCGAGGGCAGGTATTACCCGATCGCCGAGCGTCTGTTCGCTGGCCTGGCTGGAAACGACTTCAGTGAGGCTGACCAATGGCGAAAGCTCGAACTGGCGCTGCAGACCGCGCAACGAATCTGGAGCGAATGATCGCAGTTGCCCTCTACCCGCCATTCCCGCGAATGGAGACGCGCGTCGCCGCTGGCCATGCCCGCTCGCCGGCCGTAGTTCACCGACTCGGCGGTTTGTGGTGGGGCGGTCTCCTGATTGATTTGATTCGCGGTGTCATTCCGTCGTCCGAATATCCGGAGATCTCAGTTATGCCTAGGTGCGCGACCCC
>CAWHMI010000005.1:0-37655 GCA_963830395.1 uncultured Actinomycetota bacterium | reverse complement strand
CCGCGGGAGACGCTGTGGCGGCGTCCGTTGAGCGATCTCACCACACATTGTCCGGCTCGGGTGCCGCCCGTCCCCTGGGGTGTCGGTGGGGGACTTTGCCAACGGCGGCTGGCACGATTGGAAGTAGGTCCTGCGCGAGCAGCCTCAGCGAGGTGTCGGGAACACGATCGTTGACGCCGTGATCCTCGTGCCGGGAGGAACGCGGGAGTCGGGCGCGGGGACGTCGTCGGGCTTGTGGCGGCGGCGCGTAGCGTTATCGCTGGGACTTAGGGGCGGTCGCCCGCGCGAACAGCGCGGCCCGCTGCCGCGAGTTCGCGGTCAACAGCGCGGCCCGCTTGAACTCGGCTTGGGCCTCGTCGAGACGGTCAAGTTTCTCGAGCAGGTCGCCGCGCACGGTGGGCAGCAGGTGGTACCCGTCAAGGGCGGGCTCCTGCCGCAGGGCTTCCACGATCTCGAGCGCCGCGTGCGGCCCGGACGCCATCCCGACGGCAACGGCGCGGTTGAGCTCGACCACGGGCGAGGGCATCACCTGGGCCAGCCCGTCGTAGAGAGCCACGATCCGCTCCCAGTCGGTGTCCTCGGCCGCGCGGGCGCGCGCGTGGCAGGCCGCGATCGCGGCCTGCAGCGTGTAGGCCCCGACCGGGCCACCGGTCGCGTACGCCCGCTCTAGCGCGGCCAGCCCCCGGCCCACGAGCAGCCAGTCCCAGCGCGAGCGGTCCTGGTCGAGGAGCAGCACCTGGTCCCCCGAAGGTGAGATCCGCGCCGGCGTCCGCGATGCCTGCAGCTCCATCAGCGCGGCGAGCCCGTGGACCTCCGGCTCGTCAGGGAGCAGCTCGGCGAGGATGCGCCCGAGCCGCAGCGCCTCCTCCATGAGCTCGGGCCGGGTGAGCTCCTCGCCCGCGGTGGCGCAGTAGCCCTCGTTGAAGATCAAGTAGATGACCTCCAGCACCGAGCCGAGCCGGTCGCCGAGTTCGCCCTGCCCCGGCACCTCAAACGGCACGCGCGCCGCCGACAGGGTGCGCTTTGCCCGAACGATGCGCTGCGCCACCGTCGACTCGGATGCTAGGTAGGCCCGTGCGATCTCCTTGATCGTGAGCCCGCAGAGCAGTCGCAGCGTGAGCGCCACTCGTGCGTCGGTCGAGAGCACGGGGTGGCAGGCGGTGAAGACGAGCCGCAGGAGGTCGTCCTCGAACGGGTCGTCGACGGCGGCCGCGAGGCTCGCGGTCTGCCGCGAGCGCAGCTCCGCCTCGTGGCCGAGCTCCTCGATCTTGCGCTCGTGGACCTCGGCGCGACGCAGCCGGTCGAGTCCCCGATGCTTGGCCGTGGCCATGAGCCAGGCGCCCGGGTTGTCTGGGACGCCTGACTCGGGCCATCGCTCGAGGGCGGCGACGAGCGCCTCCTGGGCGAGGTCCTCGGCGAGCGCAACGTCGCGCACTAGGCCAGCGATGCCCGCGATCAGCCGCGCGGACTCGATTCGCCAGACGGCCTCGATGGTGCGATTGACGTTGGCGCTCGCCACGGTCTCCGGCTAGGCGCTGCCCTCGGTCTGCGCGCGCAGCTGCCGCTCCTGCTCACGCAGCTCCGGCGTGAGCTCGTCCCCGAAGTCGTCGGGCTCGAACACCGGACGGACCTCGACAACGCCCTCCTCGCCCGTCGGGTTCGGGATCCGCTTCACCCACTCGATCGCCTCGTCCATCGACCTCACCTGCCACAGCCAGTAGCCGGCGACGAGCTCCTTCGTCTCCGAGAAGGGGCCGTCGATCACCTTACGCCCGCTGCCCGAGAAGGCAACACGAGCGCCCTTCGAACTGGGATGAAGACCGTCGCCGGCGAGCATAGCTCCAGCCTTCACGAGCTCGTCGTTGAAGGCCATCATCTGCTCGAGCAATTCCTGGTTGGGCATCTCGCCTGCCTCGCTCTGCTCGGTCGCCTTGATAAGCACCATGACTCGCATTTCGTGGTTCCTCCTTGTCGGTTGAGTGGAGCGTCCTACCACTGTGTCGATCAAGCAGGGCGAAAATCGACACACATCCGGAAAACGGCGAGAGGGCATGCCTGGAACGCGTCGCTGCGGCTGCTCGGCCCGTGCGGAAGGATGGATCCGGTATCCCGCACGGGGCGAGGCCGGCCGGCTCGCCAGCGAGGTGCTCGTTGCGCTGGCAGAGCGGGAGCGTCAGGATCGCGCGTGATCTGTGGGGTCCATCAACGGCAGCATCCTCTGGAGATTGGCGGAGGTCGTGCACCCCGCGTTGGAGGCCTGCTCCCACCGTCCACGGCCGTGAGGATCTCACAGTCGCAGCAGGCGATCCGAAGTCGCGAAGGCTCCAGCCAGAGCCGAGCGGGAAAGCTTGCCCGGTCGGCACACTTTGTGTCCGACCGAGATGTCGACTGCCGCCTCGGACAGAGGCGCGGGAGCACTTCGAGCATTGCGAACCAGTCGCGTTGACGGGGTGGATTGCAGCTTCGCCGGCCTTTTTTCTGCGGAGATGTCGCCCACACGAAGCCATCGGCGAGCGATCGGGGAACCGGTCTGCGGCGCCGCGTCTCGGATTGGTTTTATGCCCAATACGATGGCTCCCTTGCCGACGCCTAGCACCGTGTGCCGCACCGGGCCAGGAAAGCGGCGCGCCGCTGCTGGTTGCGGAGACCTACCGAGCGCGCGACGGGGCGCCTGGGATGAAACCGGCCGCTAATCCTCGACCGTTAAGCGTGGGGGCCATGTACGCTTCTGCTGTCTCGCTGCTTGACGCGGTGGCGATCAACCATTCCTACGGGCGCAAGTTGGTCCTGGACGGCGTGTCGCTTTCGGTCGGGGCCGGCGAGGCGGTGGCGATCGTCGGCGAGAACGGTGCCGGCAAGAGCACATTGATGCGCATCTGTGCCGGGCTCATCCACCCCAGCTGCGGGGAGCTGCATGTTCGGGGGCGGGTTGGCTACTGCCCGCAGATCCCAGGGTTGTTTGACCTGCTGAACGCCGAGGAGCACCTGGCCTTGTTCGCGCCCGTGCTCGGCGCCTGCGAGGCGCGCGTGATCCGCGAGGGTCAGACGTTGCTTGACGAGCTCGGCTTCCCCGTCGGCGATCGATCCCCCACCCGGGATCTGTCAGGCGGCGCGCGGCAAAAGCTCAATCTGGCGCTCGCCCTGCTGGGTGGTGCGCGCGTCCTGCTGCTCGACGAGCCCTATCAGGGCTTTGACCGCGGCGCCTATGTCTCGTTCTGGGAGCACGTCGCGGGTTGGCGGGCGGACGGATTGGCGGTCGTCGTTGTCACCCACCTGCTCACGAACCTGGCGCTGGTCGATCGCGTGGTGGAGCTGAGGATCCCCGGCGGGCCGACACGTGGATCGGAGTCGATGGTCTGATGAGACTCCGGCGGGTGATCGTGCCGGCCACGATGACCGGGCGTGAGCTGCTTCGACGTCACGTCGCGATGGGACTGCTCACAGGGCTGCCACTCGCGTTCTATGGCTCTTCGTTGAGTCAAGGTGCCCACCACGCTGCGGTCACCGGCGGGATCGCAATGGCGTTTTCCGTCGCGGGAGCGTCGATCTTCGCGGCGCTGACCGCTCGGCCGGTCGATCAGCGTCTCGTGCTGGCGGGCTATCACCCATACCAGCTGCTGCTCGGCCGTCTGCTGTTCCTGGAGCTGTTCGGACTCGTCGTCGCCGCCCTCTTTAGCGTCATGATGGTCGTCGGCACCGGGCCCCAGCATCCGCTGCTGCTCGGAGCGGGGGTCGAGCTGGTCGCTGTGGTGAGCGTGCCGTTCGGACTGGCGGTCGGGTCGCTGGCCCCCCACGAGCTCGAAGGGGTGCTGATCTTGATCGGAGTCGTCGGCGTCCAGTTGACGCTGAGCTCCGCGCAGACGATCGCGAAGCTGCTGCCGTTCTGGGGCGCCCAGCGCGTGATCGGCCAGTCGGTGGGTGTCAGCCCCGCCGCCGGTGTGGCGCCTCTGGTCGGTGTCGCCTATGCCGCTGCGCTCCTCGCAGCCGCAACCTACATCGCACACATCCGTGCCCCCCGTGTCTAGGCCGATTGGGACCCCCTCGGCCCTGACGGAGGTTTGACGAGCACACGGTGTGATGATGACGGCCGCGGTGCCGCGGACGACTGGCGCTGGGCGGCTATGAGCGCTGGTAGTAGTCGGCGTTGAGCTGGGTGTACCTGCGCCACTCGTCGGGGAGTTGGTCCTCGGCGAAGATCGCATCGACGGGGCACGCCTCGACGCAGGCGTCGCAGTCGATGCATTCCTCCGGATCGATGTAGAGCATCTCGACGTCATCGTAATTCGGCTCGTCAGGCGTCGGATGGATGCAGTCGACCGGGCAGACCTCCACGCACGAGTTGTCCTTTGTGCCGATGCACGGTTCGGCGATCACATACGTCATTTGGGAATTCTCCTGACGGGATTGGCTAAGACTGGGCGGCTACTGTTGCACTTCAACCAAGGTTGAAGTCAAGCGCCGGCGGACACCCCGCCGGCGAACGCCTGGTAGCGGTCGGCGCGGCGTTCTGGCGAAACGCCAGGACGCGGTCGTCGAACATGCGGCACACGTCGATCGATTCGCAGTTGCACTTGCTGCACATCTTCAGTACCCGGCGCACGGACGTTGCCCGCGCGATCAAATCGTCGAGCTCGGGCAGCTTCAGCACCGCGAGCTGGCGGAGCCGTTCGTGCGCGGGCTGGTCGCGTGACCCGAGCAGGTCGCGGATCTCCTCCAGCGTGAACCCCACCCGCTGCGCGGCGTCGATGATCGCCAGGCGGCGAAACACCTCCTCGGTGTACCGCCGCTTCCCCGCCGCGCGCTCTGGCTCGGGGAGCAGCCCGCGGGCCTCGTAATAGCGGATCCGCGACGTGCTCATCCCCGCCCGTCCTGCCACCTCGCCGATCGCCAGCTGTCGCACGACTTCGCTCAATCCTGTAGCGCTCCGCTTCACTTCGATCCAGCTTCAGCACAAGCCTAGCGACATCGACCAAGGCGACAGCTCTCGATCGCCGCTGCGCTCCCAGTGCGTCTTCGTCCGGAGCGAACAAAAGCGAGCGTCGGCTCGTTCAGTCTTGACGCTCGTGACCCGCGTGGCGGAGCGAGCATTCCGCGCGGGCACCGCACCCGCTGCTCGCGCTGTACGGAAGCGGACGTTCGCCCTCAGACGCAGCTGAGTCTTGCCTGAGCGACACCGCGTATCGTGCCGCCCAGCCCCGCCCCGCGGCGGAAGTTTGCGGAGGGTGGCCAGATGATGCGCAGCCCGCCTCTACGGTCAATGGGAATTACCAAAGGAGTGAAATGTTCAAGCGGATCATGGAGTTTCTAACGCTCAGGTGGCTTTGGGATCGTCACCGCGGAGGGCGCGGCGGTCGCAGCCGTGGCCGTAGGCGTTAGATACGGCGCCAGCGCTGGCGAGCTTAACGCCCGCTTATCGTTCGGCGGCTCGGCGCCGGACGCTTAAGGTCGATCGGAACGCACGCGCCCGGCGCCGCCGGCGGCGGACACGAACGCTCTCGGATCCGGGCGCCGGATCCGGCGTTAGGCGGGCTTGGCCGCCGCGTCGAGTTCCTCGCCCCGCTTGATCAGGAACGCGCCGAGCGCGCCCGCGAGCGAGCCGATGACCGTGATCGCATAGATCTCCATCACGACGTCGAGGACCCTCCCCGGGAATGAGATCGGGTTCTGAATATTGGAGGAGACCGTCAGCATTTGGGTGGTGGTCCAGAACAGTGCGCTGCCCAGACTCTCGATCTGAGTCTGCTTCTGGTGGTGCTCGAAGAGGAACGCCAGGATGGCGCAGATCACGTCGAACCCGACCGTCACCACACCGATGCCGACGAGTCGGTCGCGGAGGCGGGCGTGCGTCGGCGTGTGGCCGCGGAGAACGTCGCGCACCTCGGCGGCCAGCTCGCCCAACACGCGCAACAGGTACATCACCCGCCTATTCGCTGCATTGCCCCAACGTCCTGTGCGCCGTCGCCGCTGGGCACCGATCCCGAAAAGGGACCGCGCGACGCTCGCCTCGGATCTGGTTTGCTACCTGTGGTGGACGCTCGAGTCACGCTGGTTGTCGGCGCCTCGCCGATCGGATGTCCTTTGACTAATTCGCGGGGCGGGCCGAGTTCGGTATCCAGTCGGTGGGCAACGCAGGCGGGATCTCCGGATAATCGGTCACGACTCTCCGCGCGAGCGCCGCAGCTGGGCGGTCGGGTACGACGTGTGCGATGTCGGTCATAGCGAGCAGCGTCCGATCGAAGGGGCGATCTGAAAGTCCGCTGCGTTGAGCTGGTCGCCCCCGATCACATGGTCGCGATCAGGCGATCCACCCTGTCCAGGAGGTCGGGCAGCCGATCGAGGTCGTGTCGAACCTGGGCGGCATTCGCCCGGCGATCCGCGCGAAACCGGGAGCTATGGGGCGTCAGCAGCAGGCCCGCGACACTCGGGGCCGGCAACGGGCTGGCAACGTCGGCAAACCATTGGCGCTGACGCAGGTGCTGGCGCAGTCCCCAACGGATCAGCCGTCGCGGGATCGGCTGCAGGACCGCCTTTCCCCAGCGCTCAGCGTCCGACACCGCGGCGCGGCCAGCGGGCTGTGACGGATCTAGCGACGGGGAGGGGGCTATCTGCTCCAGCGCCTGGGCGATCGCGAGCGAACCCTGGACGCGCCGACCGTCTGGCAGCTTGATGGCAGGCACGGTGGCACGCCGAAAACCCAGCGCGAAGAGCATCGGGGGATGACCGCCGGCAAGCAACTCGACGTATCGATACGGCAGGCGCTTGACGAGCAGCATTCCGCGTACGCCCAACACAGGGTGCGACAGCGGGATCCTATACAGGCGAATGACGCGGTCAGACACCGCGGCGAGCCTAACCTCACGCGCTCACCGACGCTAGTGCCTGCCAGCAGGAGCGCCGCGCCGTGTCGCCGAAGTGGGCTCGTTCACCGCGGCCGTGGCATCGCTCGGGTACGGCCGAGCGCCGCTTGCCCGTCCGCGCCCTAGCGCGTCTCCCCGTGGAGCAGGAGCTCGAACTCAAGCTCGTCGTGGATCGGGATCCCGTCTTGCCCCATGGTCGATATGGAAGGTTTGATGCGTCGCGCTTGATCTGCAGCCCCTCGGTGCAGAGCGGCAAACCTCATGCCGCGCCGTTGATAGAAGCGCATCGCGTCGAGGTTGTCGTTGGTCGTGATGAGCCACAGCCGAGAGCACCCGCGCTCGGTCGCTTCTCTGGCGACCGTGGTGAGAAGCGCCGACCCGATGCCACGGTGCGGATAAAGCGCGTCGAGGGTGACAAGCTCGCAGCTGGCTCGCGCCAGGCAGAACGTAGCCAGGCCCACAATCGACCCGCCCTGAACGGCGACCCGCGCGGGCAGCAACGACGCATCGTGCGCGTGACCACGGCTGATGACGATCGTAGAGCCCCACTGCCGCGAGAGATGGTCTGCGATCCAGTCCCGCTCAGCCGGCCGCGGGTCCCGAACCAGGATTTGGCCGTATCGACGCACGTGTCGAGGATGACAGCCGAGTCAGCGAGCCAGGGCGCGTCCCGTGAAGAACTCCTGGCTTCCTCTCTCGCCGAACAACACGTACAGAATGACAAGCGCGATCACGCCGTCGACGATGGCCCCGATCCGTGTGTCGCCCTGCACCCGGATCAGGGTGAGGATCGCCCCGACCAGTTGAAGCAGGCTCACGATCACCACGATCCAGCGCGCTAAATTGCTGCCCCGGCCCAAGGAGCTCGCGATCAGCGCGGTGATCACCCCGAGTGCCAGAATCACGATCCCGACGGCGACAAGCGTGGATGCCGACCGATGGGTGTTGTGCTGCACGGAAGCGGCGTGGCGCACAACGATCAACACCACGCCCCCCGCAATGCCGATGAGCGCCTGAAGCCAAAGCAACACGATCAGCAGCGTCACTCCGCCCGGCCGACGGGGCCTCAATGCGGTCATGTCAATCTCCCCGGGGCGACGGCATACGCGGCCGAATCATTTCAGCGCCTTTCGCTAAGGGTTCACGCGGGCAGCGTCACTGGTCCGAGCCCGGCGCTCGTGCCGGTGCGCCGCGGCGCATGATAATGCCGCCGGCGTTTGGCGAGCCGGCTTGCTCAAGATCAGTGACCGCGTGGCGGTGAGGCGACAGGTGTCCGGCTAACGATTGCGAGCTGGGCGAGCATGCTGCGCGCCGGTGGTTCGGGCCCCCAGAAGGCGTGCTGAGCGTCGCGTCCGGCGACGTGGTAGGCGACGGCGAGGAGCAGTGTGGATGTAGCTGCCGAACGTCTGTTCGTAAGCCTCGATCGTGGCCGCCGCGATCGGCGCGCCGCCACTGACGATCTTGTGGAACGCGGAGAGGTCGCGTTCGCCCGCGGTGTTGGCGTTCATCAGCGCGATGAACACCGTGATCGACGCCACGGTGAAGGTCGCGCCGTCGCGCTCGATGAGCTCGAGCGCGACATTGGCGTCGAAGCGGTAGCTCATAACGATCGGCATGCCCGTGGTCAGGGGCGCGGCCAGGTTGCCGATCAATCCGGTGATGTGGAAGAACGGGCTACGCCGAATGCGACGTCATCCTCGGTAAGCCCGATCCAGTGCCGATACGCCTGCGCGTTGAAGACGACATTGCGGTGGCTGTTCATCGCGCCCTTGGACGGCCCGGTCGTCCCCGACGTGTACGTCAGGAAGGCGAGGTCGTCGGCGCCGAGCATCGACGCGTGAGGCTCCCGCCCCTGTGACCGATCGATGAGGGCGACGAGATCCAGCACGCCGTCGTCGCGCTCGCGTTTCGCGTCGGCCAGCAGTTCCGGCACGCCATCGAGGAAGTCCAGCTCCCAGGGACGGGTATCTCATACTCCTCGCCGAGGCCCTGGTTCATCTTGATGTTCTCGACATGACACTTCAGCGTCCCGCACTCGAACATGTGCAGCTTGACACCCTCGGGGGGACGTGCGAGGCCGCGGCGGTGCGATGGTCGTGCAGCTCGGTTCCGGTTGACATGTGAAGTCCTTCCCCTCGCTCGTTACCAATTGGTCATGGACGCCGTGATGATGTGGCGGAGGTCATCCTCGCCGACCTCCTTGGGAGCGACCGCCAGCAGCCGCTCCTGCTTCATCGCGCCGTCGACCAGCGCCGGGATGTCGTCCTCCGCATAGCCGAGCTCGGCGACGCCGCGCGGGGCGTCGATGTCCTGCATCAGCTGACGCAGGATGTCCGGCAGCGTGTCCGCCCCCGGGTCGCTGAGCGGTTCTCCGGCGAGCAGCTCGGCGACCTTGTGGTGTCGCTCTGGCATGGCGTCGTAGGTGAAGCGGAACGCCGCCGGAGCGGTGACGATCACCGAGTGCCCGTGCGGGACGAACGGGTGGTCGTCGGGATAGCCGGATGGCTGGTACTCGTGCTTGACCGACGCGATCGGATACGCGCACGAGTGCGGAATGTGCACGCCGGCCGAGCCGAAGCCGACGCCGGCCATCGTCGCGGCGAGCATCATGTATCCGCGAGCCTCGACGTCGTCAGGATCGGCGACGGCCCGGCGCAGGTAGCGCCCGCCGAACTCGAGCGCCTTCGCCGACCACACGTCAGCGACGGGATTGGCGCCCTGGTAGGGCGGCCGATCGTCCGGCGACTCGGGCCGGGGGCGCGTGTCGAACGGCTTGGACAGAAACGACTCGGCCGCGTGGCAGACCACGTCGAGACCGGTCGACGACGTCACCTCCGGGGGGAGCGAGCGGACCAGCTCGGGGTCGACGATCGCCTGCGTCGCCCGCAGATAACGGTGCGAGATCCCGGTCTTGACCTTCATGTCCGGAATGTCGAGCACGGCGACCGTGGTCGCCTCCGATCCGGTGCCCGAGGTGGTCGGGATCGCCAGGTGCGGTTTGATCGGCGATGGCGGCTTGCACCCCTCCCCGATCGGCGGATTGACGTAGTCCATCACCGGTGCGGGGTGGGTGGAGACGAGGTTGGCGACCTTGGCGGTATCCATGCTCGAGCCGCCGCCTACCGACACGAAGCCGTCCACGTCGTGCTCGAGCGCGAAGTCCGCGGCGTCTTGAAACGATTCGATCGTCGGCTCGACCCGCGCTCGGTCATACACGACGACCTCGATGCCCTCATCCTCGATCAATTTCTTGATGCGCTCGGGATGGCCCAGCGCGGCGACGCCGGGGTCGGTGACGAGCATCGCGCGGTTGACGCCGAGGCGCTTGAGCTCCCATCCCGCCTCGGCGGAGGCTCCGGCGCCGTATTTCACCGGCGTGGCCTCCATCGTGAATATCGTCTCGTGATCGGAAGCCATCGCTCTCCCCTCCGGTTGCCGTCCCTCTCGACACCTGCTTACCCGCCATGAACCTTGAGCAAGCTCTCAGCGACCTCGTCGGCGCGCAGCAGGTGCTGAGCGATCCCGAGCTGACGGCCGCCTACGAGCGCGACTACACCGGGCGCTACGAGGGCCGCGCGCGGCTGGTGGTTCGCCCTGCCGACACCGCGCAGGTGGCAGGGGTGATGGCTGCCTGCGCCAGCGCCCGCGCGGCAGTCGTGCCCCAGGGCGGGAATACCGGTCTCGTCGGCGGGAGCGTCCCGCGTGATCACGAGGTCGTCGTCTCGCTGCGGCGCCTGAGCGAGGTGGACGAGGTCGACATCGCAGTTGGGCAGGTGACGGTGGGCGCCGGGGCCACCCTGGCGGCGCTTCAGGCGGCGGCGCGCGCCGCCGGTCAGGATGCCGGCCTCGACTTCGGCGCGCGCGAGTCCTGCACGGTCGGCGGCGTGGTGGCCTGCGACGCAGGGGGCGCCCGTGCGCTGCGCCACGGCACCGCCCGTGCCCACGTCGCCGGGCTCGAGGCGGTGCTGGCCGATGGCTCCGTGATCTCGCGCCTCACTGGTCTGACCAAGGACAACGCCGGCTACGACCTCCCTGCGTTGCTCGCCGGCTCGGAGGGAACGCTCGGCATCATCACCCGTGTTCGCTGGCGGCTCGTGCCGCTGCTTCGCTCGCGGGTCGCTGCGCTCGTCCCCGTGGGGTCCGCTCGGGAAGCCGGCGAGCTGCTCACCGCCCTCCGGGTGCAGACACCGTCGCTGGAGAGCTGCGACTTCTTTCTCGACGAAGGCCTGCGGCTGGTGCTAAAGCATCAGCGCCGTCAATCGCCCATGCGCACGCACGCGCCCATGTACGTGCTCGCCGAGTGCGCCGACCGGAGCGACCCAACCGCGGAGCTCGCGGCGGCGCTGGAGAGTGCGGGCATCGCGGACGCCGTGGTGGCCGACGACACGGCAGGACGCGGGGGGCTGTGGAGGCTTCGCGAGGGCCACACCGATGCCATCAACGCGGCCGGCATCCCGCACAAGCTCGATGTCGGCGTCCCCCTCGACCAGCTCGACCGTTTCCTGAACGCGGTCCCGGACGCTGTTCGCGCAGCCGGCGGCGACCGGGTGATCCTGTTCGGCCACCTCGGAGACGGCAACGTACACGTCAACGTGCTCGGGGCAGCCGCCGGCGACGTGCGCGTGGATGACGCGGTGTTGGAGTTGACGCTCGAGTGTGGCGGGACCATCAGCGCCGAGCACGGCGTCGGGGTGGAGAAGGCGCACTGGCTCGAGCGAGCTCGCGGGAGGGCGGACGTCACGGCGATGCGCTCGCTGAAGAACGCCCTCGATCCGGAGTATCTCCTGAACCCCGGGGCCGTACTCGTGAGCCCCGAGAGGTAGCGACCGATAGATTGAGCGCATGTCGGATCGTGCGACGCTGGGTCCCTTCAAAGTCAACCGAGTCGGGTTCGGGGCCATGCAGCTGCCCGGCCCCGGCGTGTGGGGCCCACCCCGCGACCACGACCAGGCGGTGGCCGTCGTCCGGCGGGCGGTGCAGCTGGGTGTAGATCACATCGACACCGCGCAGTTCTACGGTCCGGACGTAGCGAACGAGCTGCTCCGCGAGGCGCTACACCCGTTCCCCGACCACCTGGCGCTGGTGAGCAAGGTGGGCGCACGGCGCGACGACAACAAGGGCTGGCTGGCCGCGGACCGGCCGGTGCAGCTGCGCAGCGCCATCGAGGACAACTTGCGCAGCCTCGGGGTGCAGCGGCTCGCCGCGGTGAACCTGCGCCTGATGGAGCCTGGGCACGAGTCCGGCGTCAGCTTCGATGATCAGCTCGACGCCATGGCGCAAGCCCGCGAGGACGGCCTGATCGCCGGCGTGGGCCTGAGCAACGTATCGCGCGAACAGCTCGTGCACGCCCTGGACAGGACGCCGATCGTCTGCGTACAGAACCCGCTGAATGTGGTCGACCGCGCGTCGCTGCCGCTGCTGCGGGAATGCGCCGCCCGCGGCATCGCGTTTGTCCCGTTCTTTCCGCTGGGATCCGCCTTTGATCCGAGTAAGCCGGTGATCTCCCACCCCGGCGTCACGGCCACGGCGCAGCGCCTCGGGGTCACGGCGTCGCAGGTGGCGCTGGCGTGGCTACTGGCCCTCTCGCCCAACGTCCTGCTGATCCCCGGCACCTCTTCGCCGGCGCACCTGGAGGAGAACATGCGCGCCGGCGAGATCGAGCTGGACGCCGAGGCGCTGGCCGCGCTGGACACGCCGACCGTCTAGCTCACACCGGCGACCGCCTAGCCCA
Source organism: uncultured Actinomycetota bacterium (assembly GCA_963830395.1). Lineage (GTDB taxonomy): Bacteria > Actinomycetota > Thermoleophilia > Solirubrobacterales > Solirubrobacteraceae > Palsa-465. Next base: position 25,067 of record CAWHMI010000005.1, on the reverse strand, counting down.
CGACGGTGTAACGGGCGCGCGACCAGGCGTTGTTGACGTAGCCCTTGGGGTTCCACAGTTGAGCAGGGTCCTCGGGCTGGGTGGCGGCGGCGCTGTCCCACGCCCGGGCGACGACCTCAGCGTCGCCGGGGTCGAGCACGACCCGGGCGCGCCAGCGCCGCCACGCCCAAGGGCTGGCCTGGTGGCGCAACTCGGCCTGTTGCCAGTGCCGGCCGCCGTCGGTGGCGACGTCCACGCGAACGATGCTCCGGTCATCGCCGGCAAACGCGTAGCCGCGCACCTCGACGGCGCCGGCGGCGACGGTCGCGCCGTCCGCGGGGTTGAGGATCTCCGCGTTGACGGCCACCGCACCCAGCGCGACCCCAGTCCCCGCCGGGGCTAGCCTCGGATCGGCCTCGGGCGGCAGGAGACGGTAGGAGCGCGCCTGGAAATAGTTCTCGGATGGTCCGTGCTGGGCGGTGACGCGCTCGACCCATTTCACGCTGCGCGCGCCGATGTAGCCGGGAACGATCGCCCGGACTGGCGCGCCGTGCAGGGCGCGCAGCGGCTCACCGTTCATCTCCCAGGCGAGCAGCACCTCCTCTGCCAACGCCTTGCGGCGCGGGATCGACGCGCCGAAGCGCTGCGGCGGCTCGGCCTGCTGGGAGACGTCGGCACCGAGCAGCGCCACGTGCTGGGCGTCGTCGCGCACGCCGGCGGCGGCGAGCACGTCGGCCAGCGCGACCCCACGCCACGCCGCGTTCCCGGTCGCTCCCGGTCCCCATGGTGCCTCGTCCGGTATGTCGCGCACCGCGATCAGCCCCTCGCGACGGTTACCGGCACATTGCAGGGTGGCAATCACCTCGCGCTCGGCGAAGCACTCGCGCAGCTCGTCCAGGGACAGCTCGAGCTCGCGCCTGACCAGCCCATCGACCCGCAATCGCCAGCTCGTCGCGTCCAGCCGCGGGATCGGCCCATGGCTGCGCACGTAGAACGTATCGAGCGCGGTCAGATCGCTCTCGCCCAGCGCCTCGCGCGGAGGCTCCGCGTTGAACGGCTCCCCCGAGTGCACGAGCATGTCCGCGCGCTTGCCGTCGGCCACCATCCGCTCGACTCGGCTCGGGCTGAGTCCGGCGCCGGCGGCGATCAGCCGACGCGCTCGCGCTCGCGAACGATGCGCAGGTTGCCCGTCCGCTCCTGCAGACGGTCGAACGCCGCCTCGAGATCGGTCGACGGCCGCTCGGTCGACCAGCGGTTCCCGACCTGCTGCACCTCGCCGGCCTCCTCGAGGGCGTGCAGACGGGAGAGAACCTTGGCCCGGTTCAGGCCTGCCGCCTTCGCGATCCGGGCCGTCGAGTGCTCGCCGGGCGGAAGCTCGCGGAGAGCTCGCTTGAGCCGGTCCTCGGTCTGTGGCGAGCGCGGTTGCGCACGGCCGCGCTTGCGGGAGCGTGTCTTGGGGGCCGCATCGGTCCCCTGTGATGCGCTTGGTTGCGATGTCGGGTCCGGCTCAGGGGGCGCGGGCGTCTCCTTGGACTCGAGCATCGGAGGCGTCTCGCCAAACCGCGAACGGCAAGCGGAGCACAGCACGACGGGGTCGCGGCCTTCGGGCCGGACGACCTCGAACTTGCGCCAGTGGCGACCCGTGTGACAGACGGCGCAGCGACGTCCGGTAGCTTCGATGGCGGTGAGATCCTCGGGGTTCATCGACGTGTTGCCCCTCAACATAGACGGTGGCGCGGAGTTAACTCGTTTTTGCTGGCAATCGGGGTCCGCCGACGCGCCGCTGCGTCCACCGGGGGCCGCCAAGGCGGGCCATGCCGCCCCTTGATCGACCCCCGCCGATGAGCCAGCATGCGGAGAGCAACCGACCGATGCGAAGGTGGTGACCTGTAGATGGATGTGGATCAGGGTGCGGCGCTGCTGCACTTCTCCCGTAACGGCGCCTACGGCGACGGTGGTTCGGATCTGCTGGTGCTCGACCGCGGCGAGGGCGCGCATGTCTTCGACCGCTCCGGCAAACGTTATGTCGACGGGCTCTCGAGCCTGTTCTGTGCGCAGATCGGATACTCCTATGGCGCCGAAATGGCCGCGGTGGCGGGCGAGCAGCTTGAGCGGCTCGCCTTCAACACGCTGTGGTCGACGGCGCACCCGCCCGCACTGGCGCTCGCCGAGCGCCTGGCCGCGATCGCGCCCGACCCGCTGAACAAGGTCTTCTTCACGTCCGGCGGCTCGGAGTCGGTGGAGGCGGCCTGGAAGATCGTCCGCCAGTACCACATCGCCAGGGGTGAGCCACAACGACTCAAGGCGATCGCGCGCCGGATCGCCTACCACGGCGTCACCCTGGGTGCTTTGGCGCTGACCGGCGTGCCCGGATACAAGGAGCCATTCGGCAGGCCCGCGATCGACACGACGCACGTCTCCAACACCAACCAGTTCCGCTCAGAGGTCCAGGGCGAGGCGCTGACCGCAGCGTTGCTGAGCGAGCTGGAGGCGGCGATCGTGGCCGAAGGGCCAGACACGGTGGCGATGATCATCGCCGAGCCGGTGCAGAACGCCGGCGGTTGCCTGGTTCCGCCGCCCGGTTATTGGCCCGGACTGCGTGATCTCGCCGACCGCTACGGCATCGTGCTCGTCGCCGACGAGGTGATCACGGGGTTCGGCCGGCTCGGGGAGTGGTTCGGCGTCACCCGCTACGGGGCCGTCCCGGACATCATCACCACCGCCAAGGGCCTCACCTCCGCTTACGCCCCGATGGGCGCCGTTTTTGTCTCGGACGCGGTCGCTCAACCGCTCTACGACGATGGCCGCACCCTGCTGCACGGGATCACCTTCGGCGGGCACCCCCTGTGCGCGTCGATCGCGCTCAAGAACCTGGAGATCTTCACCCGCGATCGCGTCCTGGAGAATGTTCGCGAGCGGGAGCCGCGGCTGCGCGAGCGACTGCAGACGCTGCGTGAGCTGCCGATCGTCGGCGACGTGCGCGGCGACGGCTTCTTCTGGGCCGTCGAGTTGGTCAAGGACGACGCCAACACGCGGTTGGACGCCGACGAGCGCGAGCGGGTGCTGCGCGGCTTCATGCCGGGACGGCTGCGCGAGGCGGGCCTGATCGCGCGCGCCGATGACCGCGGCGACGCCGTGCTCCAGATCGCGCCGCCGCTGATCTCCGACGATGCGGTGCTCGAGGAGATCGTCGGGGCGATGCGGGCAGTGCTCGCCGATGCCGGACGGATGCTGCACTTGGCGCCGGCGGTGGCGGCCTGAAGGGCACGCGTGCCCTCTCCCTGGCCCCAGACTGAGCCCACGCCCGTCCAGCGCGCGGCGTACGCCGACGCCGAGCCGCGATCGTTCTGGCTGGCGGCGCTGGCGCCGCGCCCCGCCCACGCCCCGCTGAGCGAGGTGATCGACGCCGATCTGTGCATCGTCGGCGGGGGTTACACCGGGTTGTGGGCGGCGCTGCAGGCAAAGGCGCGGAGTCCGGCCCGCGAGGTCGTGGTGCTGGAGGCGACCCGCTGCGGCGCGGGGGCGAGCGGTCGAAACGGCGGCTTCGTCGAGGCTTCGCTCACGCACGGCCTGGCCAATGGCCTGGCGCGGTTCCCGGACGACATCGAGCGGCTGGAGGCGCTCGGGCAACACAACTTCGAGGAGTTGCGAGACGACCTCCGTCTCTACGAGATCGACTGCGAGTACGAGGCCACCGGCACGCTCACGGTCGCTCTGGAGCCGCACGAGATCGGTGATCTCGAAGCCGAGACGCAGATCCTGCGCCGGTTCGGCCACGACCACGTGCTGCTGGACGGCACCGAGGTGCGAGCCCAGGTCAACTCGCCGACATATCTCCAGGGCTTGTGGGATCGCACCGGATCGGCGCTGGTTCATCCCGGCCGTCTCGCCGACGGCCTGCGTCGCGCCGCCGTGAACGCCGGGGTGAGGATCTGCGAGCTCAGTCCGGCTCGCGCCGTGAACAGCGCCGGCGAGATGATCCGGGTCACGACCGAGGGCGGGGTGGTCATCGCCCGGCGGGTGCTGCTGGCGACCAGCGCCTATCCGCCGCTGCTGTCCGCGATCCGGCGCTACGTCGCCCCCGTCTACGACTACGCGTTGATGACCGAGCCACTGACCGAGGCCCAGCAGCGATCGATCGGATGGGAGGGGCGCCAGGGGATGGCGGACATGGCCAACCAGTTTCACTACTACCGGCGCACCCGCGACGACCGGATCCTGTGGGGCGGTTACGACGCGGTGTATCGCCGCGGCGGCGACGTCGGCCCGCACCGCGACGCCGACGAGGCCACCTTCGCCAGGCTCTCGCAGCACTTCTTCACCACCTTCCCGCAATTGGAGGGGTTGCGATTCAGCCACCGCTGGGGTGGGGCGATCGACACCTGCAGCCGGTTCTCGGTGTTCTTCGGCACCGCCCACCGTGGACGGGTGGCCTATGCGCTCGGCTACACCGGCCTCGGCGTCGGCGCCAGTCGCTTCGGGGCGACGGTGGCCCTCGATCTGCTTGACCGGCACGCCACCGAGGCCACCGGACTCAGGCTCGTGCGACGCCGGCCGGTCCCGTTTCCGCCCGAGCCACTGCGGACGGGAGTGATCGCGCTGACGCGCAACCGGCTGGCCGCGGCCGACCGCGACCAGGGTCGTCGCGGCCTGTGGCTGCGGACCCTCGACCGGCTCGGTCTCGGCTTTGACTCCTGACCGCCGCGAACGGGTTACCGGCACGGCAATCTCACCCTGAGCGGCACGAACCGGTGAACCGGCACCTCAGTCTCAACGCCTACCTGCGTAATCCCGGCTACCACGAATCGGCGTGGAAGGTGTCGCCCGACGATCCTCGCGCCGTGCTCGACGTCCGCAGCTATATCGAGCTGGCCAGACTCGCCGAGCGAGGCGTCATCGATTCCATCTTCCTGCCCGACAGCCCCGGCGTGGCCGAGTTTCGCTCCGAGTACCTGCCCGGCATCGGGTTCGACCCCGTGCAGCTGCTGTCCGCGGTGGCGACCGCGACCGATCAGATCGGGCTCATCGCCACCGTGTCGACCACGTACAGCTTTCCGTGGGACGTCGCCCGGCGGCTGGCCACGCTCGACTTCCTCAGCCGCGGACGGGCGGGCTGGAACATCGTGACCACGGTCGAGCCCGCCGTCGCCGGCAACTTCGGCGAACAGCCGCACCCGCCGCGGGCGGACCGGTACGACCGGGCCGAGGAGTTCGTGGCGGTCGTGCTGGCGCTGTGGGACGCCTGGGAGGACGACGCCGTGGTCGGCTCCAAGGAGACCGGGGTGTGGGCCGATCCGGCGAAGCTGCATCCCCCCCACCACCACGGCAGGTACTTCGACGTCTCCGGGTATCTGCCGTTCCCGCGGTCGCCCCAGGGGCATCCGTTCCTCGCCCAGGCGGGATCATCGCCGGCCGGCGTCGGGCTCGCGGCCAGGTACGCCGACGGCGTGTTCACCCCGCAGCGCGACATCGCCGCCGGGATCGAGTTCCGCGCCGCGCTGCGATCTCAGGCGCAGGCGTCCGGCCGGGATCCCGATCACCTGCGGGCGCTGCCCGGCCTGTCGTTCCTGCTCGCCGGCACCGAGGCCGAAGCGCTGGCGCGTAAGCAGGAGCTGGAAGACGCGGCGAGTGGAGAGTTTCGCTGGCGCAATCTCGCCAATCTCGCCGGGCTTGACTTCGCCACCATCGACCCGGACGCTCCGTTTCCGCCCGAGCTGCTCGACGACGCGCCGCGGACCAGCTTTGGCGCCTCGATCTACCGGATGGCGGCGGAGGAGCCGACCACCTTCCGGGCGGTGGCCCAGAAGCTCTCGGCGCTGCCCGGCGGGCTGGACTTCACCGGCACGCCTGAGGGCCTGGCCGACCTCATGACCGATTGGTGGCAGGCCGGCGCCTGCGACGGCTTCACGCTGATGCCCAACGTCCTGCCCCGCGAACTGACAGCGTTCGTGGATCACGTCGTGCCGATCCTGCAGCGACGGGGCATCGCCCGGACCGAGTATCTCGGCAGCACCCTGCGCGATCACGTCGGACTCCCGCGCCCCGGCTCTCCCCAGCGCCCTGCTTAGCCGCTGTGTCGATAGCGGACCGGCAACCCGCGACACTCCGACACGCCGGCGGATCTAAATTCTCCGCGGTGGAGATCGAACGGGGAGGCGCCGCGGGTTTCGGGGACCCGCTGCCGGAGGGGACGGTCGTCGACAAAGGGCTGAAGCGCGACGCGCTGGGCCTGGCCACGAGCACCGCGGTCGGGATCGCGTCCACCGCGCCCGCCTACAGCCTGGCGGCGACGCTCGGGTTCGTCGTCGCGGTGGTCGGACTGCAGACCCCGCTCCTGGTGGTGCTGGCGTTCATCCCGATGTTCTTCTCCGCCTGGGCGACGAAGCGAATGAACCAGGCCGACCCGGACTGCGGGACCAGCTTCACGTCGTCCTCAAGTATCTGTGTTACCGCGGAATCGAGATCTCGGCGCGGATCCAGGTGATCCTGGTCGTGGTGGAGGTGGCGATGCTGCTTGTCATGTCCACCTTCGCGCTGATCAAAGTCGGCAATGGGAGGCTCCCCTCGGCCATCTGACGCCGTCGTGGAGTTGGTTTGACCCGTCCAAGCTCGCCTCGTTCAACGCGTTCATGCTGGGGATCCTGTTGATGGTCTTCATCTACTGGGCTGGGACACCACCACGTCGATCAACGAGGAGACCGACGAGCCGGGACGCATCCCCGGGACCGCCGGGGTGCTGTCGACCTTTCTGCTGCTGGCCGCCTACCTGCTGATGACGATCTCGGTCCAGGCGTTCGCCGGTATCGGGCTCACGGGGTGGGGCTCGGAAACCCGGCCCACCAGAACGACGTCCTGTCGGTGCTGGGGACAGCGATCTTCGGCAACTCCGTGATCGGCTCGGTCCTCAGCCATCTGCTCATCTTCATGGTGCTGACGTCGGCCGCGGCCACCACGCAGACGACGATCCTCCCGAACGCGCGGACGACCCTGTCGATGGCGTTCCACAAGGCGATTCCGGCGATCTTCGGCCGGATCCACCCGCGCTACATGACGCCCACGTTCTCGACGATCTCCTTCGGCGTGGTCTCGATCATCTACTACGCCGCGCTGAACTTCGTCTCGAATGGGAACGTGATCGCGGACGCGGTCACTACCACCACTCTGTTCGCCACGCTACCTCGGCATCACGGCTCTCGCCTGCGCCTGGCACTACCGGCGGTCGATCACCGCCGGACTGCGCCGGTCGATCAGCGTCGTGATCATCCCGGCGCTGGGCACGTTCTCGCTGTTCGCGCTGCTGATCTGGAGCATCAAGGTCTATGTCGACCCCAACCGGAGCTACGTCGAGGTCAACCTCCCGCTGATCGGCGAAGTCGGCGGCACGCTGCTCATCGCTGCGATCACGGTGATCGTCGGCCTGGCGTGGATGCTCGCCTGCGAGTTGCGCACCAACCGCCCGTTCTTCCGGGGGGAGACGTTGGGCTCGGCCTGTCGCTCACCGAAGACGCGCGCGTCGTTCGGGTCGGCGATGAAGGGCCGGAAGCTTAACCCGGACGCACCGGGTGCGCCCGACTGATCCGCGGGGGGCGATCGCCGCGGGTGAGACGCCGTCATGATGCGCCGATGCCCGGCGCTCGCTCAGGTGACGGACGTTGAGCGAGGCGATCGCGCTCGTCGCTCTGGTCGCCGGGCTGACCGCCGCGGTGACCCGCTGGCGCTGGGCGCCCGACTGGGCGGTGACCGCGGCCGGGGCGATCATCGTCGTTGCGGCGGGGGCGTTGAGCCTCCACGGCGCCCGCACGGCGCTGGGGCGGCTGGGACCGACCGTCGGGTTCCTGGCGGCGCTGCTGGTGCTGGCCGACGGCTGCCGGCGCTCGGGGCTGTTCGATGCGCTCGGCGCACTCATGGCCTACGGCTCGCGGGGCCAGCCAAGGCGCCTGCTGGCGATGGTGTTCATGGTCGCCGCCGCCACCACCGCGGTGCTCAGCCTCGACGCGACGATCGTGCTGCTCACGCCGATCGTGTTCGCCACCGCCGCGCGGCTGCGGTGCAGCCCGCGACCCCACGTCTACGCCTGCTCGCACCTGGCGAACAGCGCGTCGCTGCTGCTGCCGGTCTCCAACCTCACCAATCTGCTGGCGTTCGCCGCCAGCGGCCTCTCGTTCACGCGCTTCGCGGCGCTGATGGCGTTGCCGTGGCTGGTCGCGCTGGCGGTGGAGTGGGTGGTGCTGAGCCGTTTCTTCGCCGCCGATCTGCGGCAGGCCGCCGAGTCGCCATCGGCGGCGAGCCGGCCCGAGCTGCCCCGGTTCGCGCTCTCGGTGGTGGGGGCGACCCTGTTCGGGTTCGCGGTTAGCTCGGTGGTTGGAATCGCCCCGGTGTGGTTCGCCACCGCCGGCGCGGTGGCGATCACGCTCTACCGGCGTCCGGCGTCGCTGCGCGAGCTGATCGGCGCTGCCGAGCCGAGCTTTCTCGTGTTCGTGCTCGCCCTCGGTGTGGTGGTGGCGGCCGCCGGGGCGCACGGACTGTCATCGGTGATCGACTCGCTGCTGCCGCCCGGAAGCGACCTGCCCGCCCTGCTGGCGGTCGCCGCGGTGAGCGCGGTGGTCGCCAACCTGGTCAACAATCTGCCGGCGACGTTGATCATCCTGGCCGTGGTCACGGCCAGCGCCCCGGGAGCGGTGCTGGCGATGTTGATCGGCGTCAACGTCGGGCCGAACCTCACCTACGTCGGCTCGCTGGCGACGCTGCTGTGGCGGCGTGTGGTGCACGCCCACGAGGAGGAGGTCGAGGTGAGCGAGTTCGTGCGTCTCGGGGCGCTGACCGTTCCGGTGACGCTGGTGGCGGGAACCGTCTCGCTGTGGTTGGCTTTGCAGGTGATCTGATGCGGGTCCTGGTGTGGATCTCGGAGGGCTCCTGGCCGGCGTGTGTAGACCAGGCTCGCCGGCTGCTGCCCGCCAACGCCGAGGTGACGCTGATCCACGTCGCCGCCAGCGACGTCGAGGAGCTGGCCGACCATCCGGGGCCGGGCCGGCTGGGGCGCCACCGCCGGCCGCCGCCGGGACCGACGGCGCGCCAGATCGGCGAGGCCGAAGCCGACGCGCTGCTTTCCTCCGCGCGGGAGCGGCTCGGACGGGCGGCCGAGCTGGTGGCCCGGCGCGGCCGGATCGAGCGCGAGGTGCTGCGCGCCGCCGCCGATGCCGACCTCCTCGTCCTCGCCCGCGACGGCGAGCCGCGACTCGGGCCCAAGAGCCTGGGGCCACGGACCCGGTTCGTCCTCGATCACGCCGGCTGCGCGGTGGAGCTGGTGTGGGCGGGCGAGCCGCCGGACATCGAGTCGATGCACTGGCCGCCCCATCTGCGCTGACCCGCCGTCCCGGCGTCACCCAGCAGCCCTCGGCCGGGTCAAGCGTTGCGCAGCAGCCCCTCGGCGCGGGCCCACTCCACGGTTCGGCGAACCGTCTCGCGGGCCGGCGTGTAACGCAGCCCGAGCTCGCGCTCGGCCCGCGAGCCGTCGTAGCGGTGGCCGTGCAGCAGCGTGCGGACCATCTCCCGGCACACCGGTGGCTGACGGCGACGCAGGCGGTAGGCGTACTCGACCGCGGTGCCGGCGGCGCCGGCCACGGCCCGCGGCACCAGCCGCGGGCGCCGCTGCACGCCCGCGACCTCGGCGGCCAGCGCCAGCGCCTCGGCGATCGTCACCCGAATCCCGCTGAGCAGGTAGCGCTCGCCGGCGACACCTCGCTCGGCGGCGAGCAGGTGGCCCTCGGCGCAGTCCTCGATGTCGACCATGCTGACGTCCGTGTCGACGAACACCTTCAGCCGCCCGTCCAGGAACGCCAGCAGGAAGCGGCCGGTGCCGCTGGCCCGGCCAGGGCCCTGTACGGAGGAGGGATTAACCGAGACGACATCCTGGCCGACAGCGGCCGCCGCCGCCAGCGCCGCGTGCTCGCCCTCGGTCTTGGTCCGCTCATAGGTCGATAGGAATGACCCGCGGTGAGCCGTCCATTCGTCGGCGATGGTGCCCGCGGCCTCGCCGATCGTGGCCGCCGAGGAGGTGTGCACGAGCCGGGAAACCCCGGCCCGAGCGGCGGCGCGGACCGCCGCCACCGCGCCGTCGACGTTGGCCCGCTGCATCGGTCCCGGGTCGGTGACGCACAGGGAGTTCACGCCGGCCAGGTTGAACGCAAGTGCGCAGCCCGCCATCCCGGTGGCGAGGGCCGTCTCGTCATAGACGTCGCCGCGAGCCACCCGCACGCCGCGTTGCGCCAGCGCGCGCGCTGCGGTCTCCGAGCGCGCCAGCGCAACGACATCGTCGCCGCGCTCCAGCAGGCGAGTGGTCAGCGCCCGGCCGATCACGCCGGTCGCGCCGGTGATGAACACCCGAGCCACCGTCAGGCTCGAAGCGCGGCGGTGGAGCGCGCCAGGTAATCAATGCCCGACCAGGCGGTCACGACCGCGGCGGCGATCATCGCCCACTGGTCCAGATAGGCGCCGGCGATCGTCACTTCGGGACGGAGCATCGCCAGGGCGATCGCCGCGAACTGGACGGTGGCCTTCCACTTGCCGAGCATCGAGGTCTCGAACTTCACCCCACCAGCGGCGACCGCCGCCCGCAGGCCGAGGATCGTGAACTCTCGCGCGATGATGATCAACGTCACCCAGGGCGACGCCCGGCCGACCGCGACGAGCCCGACGAGGGCGGTGGTCACCAGCAACTTGTCGGCGGTCGTGTCCAGGAACGAACCCAGTCGGGTGGTCACCCCCCAGCGACGGGCGAGCCGACCGTCGAGCCAGTCGGTGGCCGCCGCCAGCAGGAACACGATCGCCGCCGGCGTGTAGCTGCGGTCCAGCAGCAGCGCCATGATCACGGGCGAAACCGCGATCCGCACGCCGGTGCCGACCGCGAGCGCGCGTGAGGATCGCAACCCGGTCAAACTACCCGCCTCCACCCTCCGGAGACTACCTGGCGAACCCTAAAGCAGCGCGAGCCCCAGCCCGCGGGCAGCGACGGCGTCGTCGGTTCCAATCGCGGCCAGCGCAGCTGCACGAGCCTGATCGAGGTCGACCTCGCGGAGCGCCGCCTTGACGTCGGGGATCACCCCGGGCGCCATGCTGAGCTCCGTCACCCCCAGGCCGGCGAGCAGAACCGCGGCCGCGGGATCGCCGGCGAGCTCTCCGCAGACGCCGACCCAGCGATCGTGACCGACCGCGCCCCGGATCGTCGCCTGGATCAGCGCCAGCACCGCCGGCTGCGGCCCGGCCAGCAGCGACGCCAGGCGGGCGTCGCCGCGCTCGGCGGCCATGGTGTACTGGGTCAGGTCGTTGGTCCCCACTGAGAAGAAATCGACGTGCTCGGCCAGCCGTCCCGCCGCCAGGGCTGCCGCCGGGACCTCGACCATGATTCCGAGCTCCAGCTCCGCCGTGATCTCGGTCTGCTCGCGGGCCTGCGCCAGCAGGCGGCGCGCGGCGACGATCTCCTCCAGGGTGGCCACCATCGGCAGCATCGCTTTGACCGGGTACTCGGCGGCGACGCGCAGGATCGCCCGGAACTGGGTGGCCAGCACGTCGCGGCGCTCCAGGGCCAGCCGGATCCCCCGGACGCCGAGAAACGGATTGGACTCGGGCGGCATCGGCAGCGCCGGCAGCGGCTTGTCCGCCCCGGCATCGAGGGTGCGGACGACCAGCGGCCGGCCCTCCAGCGCCGCCGCGATCTGACGCAGCGTCTCGGTCTGCTCCTCCTCGTCGGGCAGTGCCTCGCGCCCCAGGAACAGGAACTCGGTGCGGAGCAGCCCGACCCCCTCGGCGCCGAGCTCCACCGCGCGGGCGACTTCCGCGGTCGCGCCCAGGTTGGCGAACACCTCGATCCGCTCCCCGCCGCGCATCCGCCCCGGCTCGCCCGCCCGTTCGCGGGCCGCGGCGCGCCGCCGGCCCAGCCGCTCGCGCCGCTCCCGCGCCGCGGCGAGCACCGTCGCCGGTGGGTCGACCGCGACGGTTCCGGCCTCCCCGTCCAGCAGCAGCGGCGTCCCCTCGGCGACGGCGAGCACCGACGGCCCCAATCCGACCACGGCCGGGATACCGAGCGCGCGGGCGAGAATCGCCGCGTGGGCGGTGGTCGAGCCGCGGGCGGTGGCGATGGCCAGAACCTGCTCGGGATCGAGGCGCGCGGCCTGCGCCGGGGTGAGCTCGTCGGTGATCGCGATCCCGGCCGCCGCCGGCCCCCGTTCGGCCTCCCCGGCCAGCGCCGCCACCACTCGGCGACCGACGTCGAGCACGTCGGTCGCCCGTTCCTGGAGCAGCGGCTCGGGCAGGGCGCGGTAGCGGGCGGCGACGGCCTGGGCGGAGTCATACCAGGCGCGCTCGGCGCTGGCGCCGGCGTCGATCGCGGTCTGCGCCGGCCCCAGCAGCGCCTCGTCTCCGAGCAGCGCCAAGTGGGCGTCGAAGATGTCGGCCTCGGCCTGGCCGGCTCGCTGGGCGACGACCTCGCGGTCGTGCTCGATGGCGCGATGGGCGGCGGCGATCCCTGCGTCGAGCCGGGTGCGCTCGGCGGCCGGGTCGGTCACCGGCCGCTCGGGCGGCGGCCCCGACGGGCGCTGGAGCCGGTGGGCCGGTCCGATGGCGACGCCGGCGCAGGCGGCGATGCCATCGAGGATGGCGCCCCTGCGGGGAGGCGCGGTCCGAGCGGCCTCGGGAGCGGGAGCGGGGGCGGGGGCGGGGGCGGGAGCGGGGGCGGGAGCGGGGGCGGGGGCGGCGTCGGATCCGACCGTCGCCGACGCCACCACTCCGTCGCCAAAACCAGAGGCGGCGAGCTCCTGAAGTGCGGCCAGCGCCTCGGACGCCTCCGGCCCGCTGGCGTCGACCAGCAGCGTGTCGCCCCGCCGGGCGCCGAGTGCCACCAAGTTGGTCAAGCTGCCGGCCGCCACCGGCGTCCCGTCGCCGAGCTTGGCGACGCGCACGTCCGCGTTGAAACCGCGCACGGTCTGCACGAAGCGCGCCGCCGGACGGGCATGGAGGCCGATCTCGTTGCGCACGGCCAGCTCGGCGCGGGCGTCGGGCTCGACGTCGGTCTCCGCGGCCTGGGCGAGCGGCGCTGAGCCAGCGTCGCCGCCGAGCTGCGCGGCCTTCATCGCCAGCGCCCCCCGCGCCTCGGCCGCGACCTCGTCCAGCGCTGCACCCCCCGCGGCGGCCGCCGCCGCCGCCACCGCCCCTTCCACCAGGGGGGCGTCGCTCATGCGCACCGGACCGGGGGGGTCCTCGAGCAACTCGATCGCGAACTCCGTGCTCATCAGGGCACTCCCGAGATCCATCAGCACCAGCACGCCGTCGGCGGACATCGCCTTCTCGATCGCCGTCCGCACCCGGTCGGCGTCGGTCCCGAGCACGGGGCGGGTGGAGTCGGTGTCCTCGATCCCCCCGGCCGCCTCCAGCACCAGGTCCTCGCCGCCCATCTCGCGGGCCAGGGTCACCACTCCGTCGGCCAGCGCCGCGCTGTGGGAGACGACGACGATCCCGACTGGCGCCACTTAGCTATCCGCCGTTGCGATCCAACCCGTACGCGCGGTGCAGGTAGTCGATCGGGTGCACCGACGGCCGCTGGGTCGCGTGCGTGATCTGCCACCGGCACGTCTCCGAGTCACAGGCCACGGTCGGCGCTCCCGAGGCCCGCACCTGATCGAACAGATCTCGGCCAACGGCCATCGCGATGTCGTACTTCTCGGCCTTGAGTCCATAGGTTCCGGCGATCCCGCAGCAGCGGGCGTTCATCTCCCTGACCTCCAAGTCAGGGATGAGGGCGAGCAGATCGAGCGCCGGCTTGCCCAGCCAGTGTCCCTGCTGCTGGCACGGAGCGTGATAGGCGACGGTCTCGGGCACCGGCTGAAAATCGGTCTTCAGGTCGCCGCGGTCATGCAGCTCCAGCAGCAGCTCGCAGATGTCGTAGGTGCGCTCCGACACCCGCTTGAGATCGGGGTCGTCCTCGAGTGACAGGATCTCCCGCGCCTCGCGCTTGAGCATCAAAGTGCAGCTGGTGGCGTTGCCGACGATGATCGTGTCGTCGTCGGCGACGTAGGGGGACAGGTTGCGCGCCAGTCGCAGCACCACCTTGCGCGCGTCGTCGAACAGGCCGCTGGACTGCAGCGGCAGCCCACAGCAGTCCTGCTTGGGGACCACCACCTCAAAGCCGTTGTGCTCGAGGATGGCGACCACCTTCTCGCCCTCCCAGGGCTCGTAGTACTCGGTGCCGCAGCCGTGGAAGTAGACGATCCGGCGGCCCGTCGCCGGGCTGACGCGGTCTCGCGCCCAGCGCGAGAACCGCCGGCCGGCGAACTTCGGCACCGCGGCATCGTGGTGCACCCCGATCGCCTTCTCGGTCAGGAGTCGGACCGGCCGCAGCTTCAGCGACAGGTTGGCGATCTGAGCCGCCGGCGTCCCCACCCGCCCCAGCCAGGTGGGGCGGGTGATGATCCGGTCGCGCAGCGGGACGCCCTTCTGGCGTTTGAGCTTGTTGCGCGCCTGAGCGTTGATCTCGGCGATCTTCACCCCCTGGGGACACACCTGCGAGCAGATCCCGCAGCCCGAGCAGTAGTCGACCGAGAACTCCACCGACGGTTCGTCGGCCACCCGGTAGCGCTCAGACTGCGGCCCCGCGTACTTGGGTCCGGGGAACAGCGGGGTCGCGTTGGACACGGGGCACGCCGTCTCGCAGATCGTGCACTTGACGCAGTGGTCCAACGACCCCCGCAGGACCTCGGCGACGAACCGGTCACCGTCGCTCATGCCGCCGCCCCCGCCCCGACCTCGGACTTGTCAGCCACCAGCTGCCCGGCGCGATACCCGCTGGTCAGGGCGATGCCCTCGCCCGATCCTTCGCGCCAGGAAACGGCTCCCGGCAGCGTGGCGCCGACCACGAGCACGTTGTCGGCGCCCTCCGCACGGAGCTCGCGGTCGACGGCGACTCCGACCCGCGCCATCGGCTGCTCGGCCAGATACTGGCTCGTAAATCGTGGCTCGTCGGGCGCGGGCAGTCCTCGGAGGGGAAGGCCGAAGACATTTTCGCGGGTCGCCCACCGGGAGTCGAGCGCGATCCCGCCCGATGCGAAGCCGCCGGAGGCGAGCACGAACCACGGCGCCGCATAGCCGATGTCACGGCCGGCGGCCCGGGTGCGGACCATCGTGACGCGATCGCCGTCGCGCTGTGACGCCACCACCTCGGCCCCGAGCACCAGCCGGCCGCCGGCGGCACGCAGCGCGGCGCGCAGAATCTCGTACAGCCGCATGCCCGGGACCGACGGAGGCAGGGTGGGGATCTCGAATACGCGGCGACCGAGGCGCTGCTGCATGTCGGCCAGCACCCCGTGGGGGTCGCGCAGTCCGAGCATCGCCGGCAGCCCGACACGCTCCTCGGCGCGCAGCGCCCGCGACAGCTCCGTGCAGAACCGCGCCCGCCACGCCGGATCGTCGAAGCACCGGGCGAGACCCAGCGCGTTGGCGTCGGCTCGCTCCAGCTGCAGGTCGAGGCTGAGGCCTCGTGCGTCGATCCCGGCTGCCTGCAGGTTGGCGGCACACAGCTTGGGGTGAAAGTCACGCAGCGCCGGCGTGCCGACGATCGTCACCTTGCCCAGCCCGCGCGAGTCTCCGGCGGCCATCGTGTCCGGCACCAGCGCCGACGGGCGCAGGACGCCCACCGCGGTGGGCAGCAGCTGATTTCGCTCCAGGCTTCCGGAGTAGGCGTACCCGGGCAGCATCCCAGCGGCCACCGTCTCCTGAAACCACCGCAACGCCTCGCCGACCAGTTCGGCGCCGAGCAGCGCGTAGGGGTGATCGGGACGGTCGGCGATCAGCTCCCGCAGCGCGACCTCGGGCGCGTCAACGCGAGCCGGCGAGTAGCCGAGGACGTCGATCGTCGCCGGGGCGAGATGCGTCGACCCGATCCCCTTGGCCAGCACGCACACCCGCCCCCCGTGCTGCGCGATGCGCGTCGCCGCGGTGAGGCCGGCCGTGCCGGCGCCGATCACCACCGCGTCGAAGTGCAGCGCCTCGTCGGTCATACCGGCAGATGCTCCACGTCGAGCACTCCCTGGAAGATCCAGTCGTCCAACCGCGCCTGGCGCAGCTGGTCGCCGTACAGGATCGGCCACACCCCCTTCCAGCGCTCCTGCAGGAACGCCAGCAGCGAGGCGTCGGCCTCGGCTGCGCTCAGTCCGTCGGACCCGTGCAGGATGCCGGCGGCGCGGTAGATGCAGAAGCCGCCCTGGCACGGACCCATCCCCAACCGCAACTGGCGGCGGATGTCGTCCAGGTTGGTGGAGCCGGTGCGGGTGAGCGCCTCCTCCAGCCGCGAGCGGGGGACGAGCTCGCACTCGCAGATCAGCTGCTCCTGCACCAGCCGCGACTCCTTGCGGGCGAGACGCTCCCCGAGCCGGTAGGTCTGCCCGTCCTCGGATCCGGGCAGCGGCTCGGTGGCGGTGTGGCAGGGCCGGACGTCGTTGCACTGCCGGCAGACGGCGTCGACCGTCTCCTCGGCCATCAGCCGGAAGGTGGTCAGCTTGCCGCCGGTGATGGTGACGAACCCGGCGACACCGTCGCGCTCTTCGTGATCGAGCAGGGCGTGGGCGCGGGTCACGTCGCGGGTATCTGTCTCCGACGCCTTGGTGTCCTCGAACAGCGGCCGCACGCCCGTCCACACCCGCAGGGCCCGTGCGTCCCGGAAGCCCGGCACCAGCTTGTCGCCGTCGTCGAGCATCGCGTCGACCTCTGACTGCGCCACGGTGTGGTCGTCGGGATCGTCGGTGTGCTGGTCGGTGGTGCCGATCACCGACACGGTCCGGATGGGCACGAGGATGTCGCCGTCGGTGGGCAGCTGACAGCGGTTGATCACCGTGTTGACCAGCCGGTGGTTCATCGCGATCATGATTCCCCGCCCGGGGAGCACCCGGACGCCCTCGATCCCGGCGAGGTCGGCGATCTGCCCCGCCCAGGCGCCGCCGGCGTTGACGGTCACCCGCGCGGAGACCTCGAGCTCCTCGGCGGTGCGCGAGTCGCGCACCCGCGCCCCGGTGATCCGGTCACCGTCACGATGGATGGCGACGGCGGCGTGATAGGGAAGGATCCGCGCCCCCCGGGCCTGGGCGCCGTGGCCCATCGCCCACACGGTCTTCCACACGTCGATGTTGGCGTCGGGGACGCGAAACGCACGGGAGATGGTCGGGTTCAGCCGCGGTTCGCCGGCCAACGCCTCGGCGACGTCGATCTCCTCGCAGTCGACCCCGGTGGCGACACAGCCTCTGACGAAGGTGTCGGCGTAGGCGGGATCGTCCCACGGAGTGGTCACGAACATCCCGCCGGTGTCTTCGATGCAGTCGGCGGCGACCCGCCGCAGGATGCGGTTCTCGGCGATGCACTCCACCGCCGCCCGTGGGTCCTTTACCGCGTAGCGCCCGCCGGAGTGCAGCAGCCCGTGAAAGCGGCCACTCGTGCCCTCGGCCAGGTCCTGGCGGTCGACGAGCACGACATCGAACCCGCGCAACGCCGCGTCCCAGGCGACCCCGGCGCCCGTGGCCCCGCCGCCGATGACGAGAACCTCGGTGCTCAGCGTGACCATGATTGCAGCCTACCTCCGTCGGACCCTAAGTGGCCCCGTTCGCAAATACGACGACATTCGAGCGGCCTCCGGCGGCGCCTGGCTTTGTCCTCGGATGCTACGTGCAGCGCTGCTGCACGTCGCATCCTGCGTCCGCGCCAGGCATCCCCCGGAGACCACTCTCGGTGTCGCCGTACTCACGAACGGAACCACTCGGCAAAAACAAGAAGGCGGCCGCAAGGCCGCCTCCTCTCCAAAAACCCGATTCGGCTCAGGCCGCGTCGAACCAGTCGAACGTGCGGGTGACGGCGCGCTTCCAGTACTTGTAGTACTCATCGCGCTTGTCGGCGTCCATCTTGGGCTCCCAGCGCTTGCCCTCTCTCCAGTTCTCGCGCAGGTCCTCCTCGCTGTTCCAGAACCCGGTGGCCAGCCCCGCCGCGTAGGCGGCGCCGAGTGCCGTGGTCTCGGCCACCTCGGGTCGGATCACCGGCACGCCGAGGAGGTCGGCCTGGAACTGCATCAGCAGGTCGTTCTGGACCATGCCGCCGTCGACCTTGAGCGAGTCCAGGGTGACGCCGGAGTCGGTCGCCATCGCCTCGACGATCT
Source organism: uncultured Actinomycetota bacterium (assembly GCA_963830395.1). Lineage (GTDB taxonomy): Bacteria > Actinomycetota > Thermoleophilia > Solirubrobacterales > Solirubrobacteraceae > Palsa-465. The sequence continues at coordinate 6,907 of CAWHMI010000005.1, read as the reverse complement.
CCCGGCTCTGGAAGGCGGTCGCCTCCAGGGTGGCGCGGGCGACGTGTCCGGCGTTGACGTACCGGGTGAGGCCGGCGAAAACCCCGCGGGCGTTGGACTTCCAGTACGGCGCGAACAGGCCCGAGAACGCGGGCACGATGTACAGCCCGCCGTTGTCGTCGACCGACTGGGCGAGCTCCTCGACCTCGGGAGCGGCCTTGATCAGCTTGAGGTTGTCGCGCAGCCACTGCACGAGCGCGCCGGTGATGGCGATCGAGCCCTCCAGGCAGTAGATCACGTCCTGATCGCCGACCTTGTAGCCGACGGTGGTCAGCAGCCCCGACTTGGAGTGCACCAGCTCGGTGCCGGTGTTGATCAGCATGAAGTTGCCGGTGCCATAGGTGTTCTTGGCCTCGCCGACCGAGAAGCAGGTCTGGCCGAACGTGGCCGCCTGCTGGTCGCCGAGGTCACCGGCCAGGCTGACGCCGCTGAACGCGCCGGTCTTGACCTCGCCGTAAACCTCACTCGAGGCTCGGATCTCCGGCAGCATCGACATCGGCACGCCGATCGTGTCCGCGATCTCGGTATCCCACGAGAGCGTCTTGAGATCCATCAGCATCGTCCGGCTGGCGTTGGTGACGTCGGTGATGTGCAGTCCGCCGTCGGTGCCGCCGGTCAGGTTCCAGATGATCCAGGTATCCATGTTTCCAAAGATCAGGTCTCCCGACTCGGCCTTCTCCCGGGCGCCGTCCACGTTGTCGAGGATCCACCGGACCTTGGGCCCAGAGAAATAGGTGGCCAACGGCAGGCCGACCGTCTCCCGGAACCGATCCTGGCCGCCGTCGGCCGACAGCTCGTCGATGATCTTGTCGGTCCGCGTGTCCTGCCACACGAGCGCGTTGTGCACCGGTTCGCCGGTGGTCTTGTCCCACACCAGCGCCGTCTCGCGCTGATTGGTGACGCCCAGCCCGGCGATGTCATCCGGGCTCGCGCCCGCCTGGTCCAGCGCCTCGTCGAGCACCTCCTGGCTGCGCGCCCAGATCTCCTTGGCGTCGTGCTCGACCCAGCCCGGCTTGGGATAGATCTGCTCGTGCTCCTTCTGCGATACGGCTACGACCTTCCCGGAGTGGTCGAATACCATCGCCCGGCTGCTGGTCGTGCCCTGATCAACTGCTGCTGCGTACTTCGCCATGAATGTTCCTTTCAATCGGCCAGTGCGTCGGCGGCGGTCTTGACGAGGTAATAGGTGGAGGTCGCTCCCGGGTCCTGGTGATCCTGGCTGCGATCGCCCAGGTAGCTGGCCCGTCCCTTGCGCGCGACGAGCGGCGTCGTCGCGTTCATGCCCTGCTCGGCGGCCGTGACCGCCGCGGTCAGGCCACCGTCGAGATCCGTTGCCTGCTCCAATGCCTGCACTGCGGGCGCCAGCGCGTCCACCATCGTCTTGTCGCCCGGCTGCGCCTTGCCCCGGGACTGGACCCCCTCCAGTCCTTTGCGCCAGGCGGCGCTGAAGCCGGCGAGATCGACCTCCGGCTGGTCGGCGAGCGCCGATCCCATCTGCAAGAACAAGGTTCCGTACAGCGGCCCGGCGGCTCCGCCGACGCTCGAGACCAGCGCCATCGCCACCGTCTTCAGCACCGCGCCGGGATCGGCCGGCGACGACGCCTGCAGCTTCTCGATCGCCTTGGCCATGCCCCGGTTCATGTTCGTTCCGTGGTCGCCGTCCCCGATCGCGGTGTCGAGCCGGACGAGCTCCTGACGATGCTCGGACATCGCGCCGGCGAACCGGTTCATCCAGTCCAGTGTCGAGTCGCGGTCGATCGCCACTGCGGCTGGTCCCTAGGCGCCCCAGCGCAGCGCAGGGGTGTTGACCGGAGCATCCCAGTAGCGGACCATGTCGTCGTCGAGCTTGACCAGGGTGATCGAGCAGCCCTGCATCTCCAGCGAGGTGATGTAGTTACCGATCAGGTTGCGCTCGATCGTCAGGCCGTGTTCGGCGGCGATCTTCGCCACCTCCGCGTACATGACGTACAGCTCCAGCAGCGGCGTGCCGCCCATCCCGTTGACGAACGCCAGTACCCGGTCACCGGAGGAGAACGGCAGATCCTCCAGGATCGGTGTCATCAGCCGCTCGGCGATGTGCGATGCCGGCCCGATCTTCTCGCGGAAGCGGCCCGGCTCCCCATGGATCCCGATCCCGATCTCGACCTCGTCGTCGCCCAGTTCGAAGCTCGGCTCGCCCGAGCCCGGCGTGATGCACGGCGTCAGCGCCATGCCCATCGACCGCCCGTTGGCGTTGACCCGGCGGCCCAGCTCGGCGACCTGCTGGAGGTTGCGATCGTCATCGGCCGCGCCGCCGCAGATCTTCTCCACCAGGACGGTGACGCCGACGCCGCGGCGGCCGGCGGTGTACAGCGAGTCCTCGACGGCCACGTCATCGTTGGTCAGCACCGTCTCGACCTCGATTTCGTCGCCCTTGCCCATCTCGGCGGCCATGTCGAAGTTCATCACGTCGCCGGTGTAGTTCTTGACGATGTGAATCACCCCGGCTCCGCCGTTGACCGCCTTGGTCGCCTCCAGCATCTGGTCAGGGGTCGGCGACGTGAACACCTCGCCGGGACATGCGGCGTCCAGCATGCCCGGCCCGACAAACCCACCGTGCATCGGCTCGTGGCCCGAGCCGCCGCCCGAGATCAGGCCCACCTTGCCGCTCACCGGGGCGTCTGCGCGGATCACGCAGAACGGGTCATAGGTCACCCTGACGAGATCGCCGTGCGCCGCTTCGACGCCGTGCAGAGCGTCCTGTACCACCGCGTCGGGCATATTGATGAGCTTCTTCATGCCCCTCCCTTACGAGAGAACTGAGAGGACGCTCGTGACGAAAGAGGTGTGCGGTCACTTCTGCACGCATATTCCGGGCAAGCCGCGCCCCTTCGGACCCACGAGCCTGAATTGCGACGATAACCCAACTGGTGCGACAATGTCAAACATCGTTCGAACAATGGCCCCGCCATGTTCGGGGCCTCTCCGAAGGTCACACCACTGCCGGGGCGCATCCAATCCATAGAGCGAGCAGCCGCGATTCTGCGGCTGCTGTCAGGGCGCTCTCGACGGCTCGGGGTGGCCGAACTCGCCGGCGAGCTCGGCCTTCCGAAAGGGACCGTGCACGGAATCCTGAAAACGCTCGTATGGGTCGGATTCGTCGAGCAGGACGCCGACTCGGGTAAGTACCAGCTCGGCCCGGCCCTGCTCCACATGGGCTCGAGCTATCTCGACGGCAACGAGCTGCGCACGCGCGCCCTGAACTGGGCCGACGCCCTTGCCACACGAAGCGGCGAGAGCGTGCGGATCGGCACGATGCACGAGAACCACGTGCTGATCGTGCACCACGTCTTCCGGCCCGACGACAGCCGGCAGGCGCTCGAGGTGGGCAGCCTGATGCCGGCGCATGCGACCGCCCTCGGCAAGGCGCTGCTTGCGCACCACGGCTACATCGCCGGTGAGCTCGCCGGCAAGTCGCTGGCCAGCTTCACCCCCGCCACCGTCACCGACACCTACCGGTTTCGCCAGGAGCTCGAGCTGACCTCCAAGCGTGGCTGGGCCAGCGAAGTGGGGGAGCTGCTCCGGGGCTCGGCCTCGATCGCCGCTCCGATCGAGGACCGCAGTCGGGTGGCGGTCGGCGCGATCGGGATCGCCGGGCCGATCGAGCGCCTGTGCGAGGAGGATCGCCCGCGCGAGGATCTCGTGAGATACGTGGTCGAGGCGGCCCAGGCGGTGTCACGCGAGCTGGGCGCAATTCCCTGGTAGGGGTCAGCACGCGGGCTGGCACCCGGGCGCGAGCTGGGCGCGATCCCCTGTTAGCCGTCAGCCCGCCCGGCTGGAACCCGTCCCCGAGCCGATTCCATGCTAGGACTTCCCGCTTGAGCATGAGTGGGCGCTACGTAGCCGCGATAGATCAGGGCACCGCCTCGTCCAGGTGCCTGGTGTTCGACGGCCGGGCGCGAATCGTGTCAGTCGCGCAGCGCGAGCATCGCCAGTACTTTCCACGACCCGGGTGGGTGGAGCACGATCCGCAAGAGATCTGGCGCAATGTCCGGGCAGTCGTCAGCGCCGCCCTCGAGAAGGCCGACCTTGCCGTCTCCGATCTGTGCGCGCTGGGGATCGCCAATCAGCGCGAGACCACCTTGCTCTGGGAGCGCCGCACCGGGGCGCCCGTGCACAACGCGATCAACTGGCAGGACACCCGTACCGATCGGCTCTGCCAGGAGCTTGCCCGCGAGTTCGGCCACGATCTGTTCGTGGAGAAGACCGGGCTTCCGGTGACCACGTACTTCTCGGGGCCCAAGGTCAGCTGGCTGCTGGATCGCATTCCGGGCCTGCGGGAACGCGCCGAAGCCGGTGAGATCCTGTTCGGGACGATCGACACATGGCTGATCTGGAACCTGTGCGGCCGTCACGTCACCGACGTCACCAACGCCAGCCGGACGCTGCTGATGAACCTCGACACGCTCGACTGGGATGCGGAGTTGCTCGAGGTGATGGGCATTCCCGCGGCGATGCTCCCGGAGATCCGGGCGTCCTCGGAGGCCTACGGCGAGGCGGGAGCTCCACTCGCTGGAGTCCCGGTTGCGTCCGCGCTCGGCGATCAGTCCGCTGCGTTGGTGGGCCAGACGTGCTTTGACCCCGGCGAAGCAAAGTGCACGTTCGGGACCGGCAGCTTCTTGGTGCTCAACACGGGCGCCCGGCGGGTGACCTCCAGCAGTGGGCTGCTGACCACACTCGCCTACAAGCTCGGGTCCGCCGCTCCTGCCTATGCTCTGGAAGGCTCGATTGCGATCACCGGCGCGCTCGTGCAGTGGTTTCGCGACAACATCGGGCTGATCGGCTCCGCCCCCGAGATCGAGACTCTCGCGCTGACCGTTGAGGACAACGGCGGCTGCTATTTTGTTCCCGCGTTCTCCGGTCTGTTCGCACCGCACTGGCGCAGCGACGCCCGAGGGGTGATCGCGGGACTGACCGGCTACATCAACAAAGGCCATCTGGCCCGGGCGGTGCTCGAGGCGACCGCCTGGCAGACCCGCGAGGTCGTCGACGCGATCAACGCCGACTACGGCGACGGCCTCGCGGAGCTAAGGGTCGACGGCGGCATGACGCCCAACAACCTCTTGATGCAGTTCCTCGCTGACGTCCTCGACATGCCGATCACGCGCCCGATCGTCGCCGAGACGGTTTCTCTGGGAGCCGCCTATGCGGCCGGGCTGGCGGTCGGGTTCTGGCCGGACACCGATAGCCTGACCGAGAACTGGCACAAGGCGGCCGAGTGGCTGCCCAGCATGGATGCGCCGCTGCGCGAGCGGGGCTACCGGAAGTGGAAGAAGGCCGTCGCCCTCTCGATCGACTGGCTCGACGACGACGACTGACCTGGGGGTCGCGGCGGCGGCGCCGGACCCGGCGCCACCGCTGCCACTGATTGCCGCCCTATTCCTCCTCGACTACCGGCGGCTCCTCGACTACCCGGGGCTCCTCGCCCGCGGGCCCGGGCTCGGCCAGCTCGGCCGCCCGCCGCCGTGCGAACAGGATGTCGCGGATGCCGAAGTTGTAGACGGGGGCTGCGAGCGCGCCCCCGATCAAAGGCCCGACGATCGGGACCCAGAAGTAGTTGCTGATGTGGAGGTAGTCGCCGGGCATCGCGACCTTGCCCCAGCCGGCAATCCACGCGAAGATGCGCGGACCGAAATCGCGAGCCGGGTTGATCGCGTAGCCGGCGTTGGCGCCGAACGACAGGCCGATCGCCATCACGACCATGCCGATAATGAATGGATGCAGGTTCGCTTTGACCCCGAGGTTGAACCCGTCAATCACCGCGAACACGAACAGCACCAGGAAGAAGGTGCCGACGATCTGGTCGATCAACGGCCCCCACACGGTGCCGAAGTACGGCGCCGGGAAAGTGGCGAACGTACTGTAGGTGGCCACCGACGCCGGTTGTCCCTTGACGATGTGGTTCATCTGGTCGAAGTGGTTGATCGCGTTGTTGTAGACCAGGAACACGAGCGCGGCGCCCACGAACGCCCCGAGCACCTGTGCGACCCAGTAGGGGACCACCTTCTTCCAGGGGAACTCCTTCTTGACCGCGAACCCGAGCGTCACCGCCGGGTTGATGTGCGCCCCGCTGATCCCGCCGACGACGTAGACGGCGAACGCGACCGCGAGGGCCCAGCCCCAGGTGATCAGTAGCCAGTCCCCCGATGACTGCAGCGCGCCGGCGGAGCTGCGCCCGGACCCGACCAGGGCCCAGAGCATGGCCACGACCCCGTCGCCGAAGCAAATCAGGATGAAGGTCCCGAAGAACTCGGCCCACAGCTCTCCAACCAGGCCCGGCCGCCAGCCTAACACTCGTCTTGGCTCAGCTACGGTTGCCACACAACCTCCTCCGAAGACGTTGGGTTGTTAGTTTCCCCGGGGGTTTTGAGGTCTCCAACTCCTACCTCCTTGGATAGTCGTCCGGCTGCGCTGGAGAACCGGGTCGCCCGTCGGCAACCGCCTCCCGAGAGGCACCCGCCTGCCGGGCTCGCGTCCAAGTCAGGCCTCGTTGCGTTGGACACCAAGATGATCTCTCCTCGCCCGTCGAGCATCCGTGGCAAGCCACATGCCCCCACCGGGGGTGAGCCGAGGTTACTAGTCGGCGTGCGACAATGTCAAACGTTGTTTCAGCTGAGGCTCGGAGCTTGTAGGCGGCGTCGGCGATGCCTCTCTGTCGACACGCCGTGGGCGGCGGAGCCTGGTCGGCAGCTGGGTTCTTCATCCGTCGCCGTTGCGCGTCAGCCGCGCATAGGGCGACGGGTAAGGGCTCGCTCCGCTCTTGCTGTCAAAGAAGCTCTGCACGGTCTTGATCATCTCGGCCGTGTCCCCGGTGGGGCCGATCGGCTCC
>CAWHMI010000004.1:0-339299 GCA_963830395.1 uncultured Actinomycetota bacterium | reverse complement strand
GGGGCTCGCGGTTGCGTCCCTTTGCCGCTGTAAATTCGCTGGCGGTTCAGGTTCCCGGGGGGAGTCTAAGCGGCGGTCACCTCCTCGTCGAACGTGTCGGGGTCGGCTTGGTGGTACTTGATGCGGTAGAGGTGTTGGCGGTCAACGTCGGTGAACGTCGCGCCGTTGCTGGCGTGGCTGAAGAACAGGTCGAGCACCGCCCAGACGAGTGACAGGCAGCTGGTCTCGCCGGGAAAGCGGCCCATCACCTTGGTGCGCCGGCGGACCTCACCAAGCGAGCGCTCAAGGAGGTTGGTTGACCGCCATCGTTCCCGGTGGCGTAGCGGGTAGCGCAGGTGTGCGACTAGGGCGTCGAGGTCGTCTGCGAGACAGCGAGCGGCCGACTGGTAGCCGTCAGGTTCGAGTTCTGAGATCAGGACCTGGAGGCGGAGCTTGCCGTCCTTGGCTGACGTCGCGTCGGTGAGCGCTGCCCAGTAGTTGAAACGGATCCGGTCGTGCTCTGACTTCGGGAGCTTGGCCTGGAGGTTTCTGAGCCGGTGAACGGCGCAGTGCTGACGGTCCGCGCGCGGCCAGATCTCCTCGATCGCCGAGGGCAGCCCGGCCGCGCCATCAGCCACGACCAGGCGCGGCGCGGGGAGTCCGCGGGCAATGAGGTCGCGGCCGAGCTCGAGCCAGTCCTCCTTGGTCTCCCGCATCCCCAACCGGACCGAAACCAGCGCCCGCTCACCGTTCTCGGTGATCCCCCAGGCGCAGATCACGCCTTCCTTCGGGCCGCTGGGGCAGACCGGCAGGTAGATCGCGTCGAGGAACAGGACGACCAGGTTGACGTCATAGAGCGAGCGGCGCTTGAACGCCTCAAAGCGCTCGTGTAGCTCTGCACACACCCTGGACACGGTCGACCTCGACGTCTTCCCGAGCCTAGAAACGATGGCTTGCACTGGCCCCGGCGCGATGGCTTGGAGTGGCCCCACCTGGCGTCGGGTTGTTGTTGGTGTTGATGTTGCCTGATCGCCTGTCGGAGCGCATGCGCGGTTGTCGTCGCGAAGGCGTGAGCGCGTAGCGCGAAGGGCTTTGCGGCGATAGCCGCGGGCGCGCTGTCGGCGCGGGGGTCATGCTTTCTTGCGGGCTTGGCGTTCGAGGCCGTGCCGGAAGCGCCAGCTCTCGTTGCCGGTGTCGATGATGTGCGCTCGGTGGGTGAGCCGGTCAACGACCGCCTTCGCGAGCCGCGGGTCGGGGAACACCTTGGTCCATTCCCCGAATGGGAGGTTCGTCGTGACGATCAGACTGCCGCGCTCGTGTCGCGCGGACAGGACCTGGAAGACGAGCTCGGCGGCACCGTCGGGCAACGCCAGGTATCCCAGCTCGTCACAGACGAGAAGCTCGATGCGGGCGTAGCGGCCGACGACGCGTTCGAGCTCGCGGTTGCCCTGGGCTTCTTGGAGTTCGTTGGCGAGCGCGGCGAGGGTGGTGAACCGGACGCGGCGTCCTTGGTGACAGGCGCAGACCGCCAGGGCCGTGGCCAGCATCGTTTTGCCGGTGCCCGAGTCGCCGATGAAGATCACCGACTCGCGGTCATCGATCCACGATCCCTCGGCCAGCGCGGCGATCGTGGTCTGCGGGATCTTGGGGTTGTCGGCGAACCGGAAGTCCTCGAGGCGTTTGATCTGCGGGAACCGTGCGTCGATCAGTCGGCGCTTCTCGCGGCGCTCGGCGCGTTCGGCCATCTCGGCCTCGAGCAGCGCACCGAGGTATGCGACCGGGGTCTGCTGCTCACGCAGCGCCTCAGCGGCCAAGGCTTTGAACCGGCGGCGGACGGTCGGGAGTTTCAGCTCGATCGCGTGCGCTTCGATCAGCGCCTCGAGCGCGGCGGTCTGCGCGTTGCGGGCGGGAGTGTTGGTCATCGGGATCCTCCCAGCAGCTGGTCGTAATCAGTGAGGTCAGGGGCGGGGCGGTGATGCGCCTGCAGGCGCGCGTCTAGTCCGGTCAGCGGTTCGGGCGCGAGGCGCCCGATGGTGTGCGCGCGGCGGGCGAGCACCGCGACGGCGCGCCCGTCGATCGCGCCGGCAGTCAACGCGCCGCGGACCGCGAGCTCGACGCCAGCGGGCCCGTGGTCGCGGCACAGCAGCAGCACGTCGACCATCTGCCGAGCGGCGTCCGAGCGTCCGTAGCGGTCGGTCAGCCCGGCCCACAGCTCGTCGAAGCACTCGGGCCACGCGCCGCGGTCGCGTTCTTGGGCCAGCGCGACGGAGTGCTGAAGTCCGCCGGGCTTGCGCTGAAGCAGTTCGAGGTAGTGGTCGAGCTGGGCGCTGGTCCCGAACTTGCCGTGCAGCCGCTCATGTCGGGCGACCTCCCGGCCTGAATGGTTGATCGTGATCTCTCGGGCGCCGATCCTGGCTGAAACCTTCAACCCCGCGAGCGCGACCGGGACCGAGTAGCGGTTCTGCCGGATCGTGACCAACGACTTCGTATCCACGCGCGGCACGGCGGTCTCGCACGCGTCAAACGCCTCGACCGGCACGTCGCGCAGCAACGGGCGCTCCACCGCCCACGCCTCCCCGACCGTCACCGCCCGCCCGTCGATCCGGCGGCCGAGATCCGCCTCGCAGCCGGCGAGCAGCATCGCGTTGAGCTCGGCGAGATCACGCAGCTCGGGGACTGGCACCAAGTGGTTGCGGCGGTAGCGGCCGACTTCGCCCTCCACACCACCCTTCTCATGGGCCCCTTCCAGCCCGGGGGTCGTGAACTGCGACGCAAACAGATAGTGCGAGCGCAACGCGACGAACCTGTCGGTCTCGACCCGCCGGCGGCCCCTCAGCACCTTCTTGACCGCCGACTTGAGGTTGTCAAAGCGGATCTCCGGGAACACGCCGCCGAACCACTCAAACGCCTGCACGTGCAGCTCCAGGAACGCCTGCTGGGTCTCCACCAGCGACGCCTGGCAGAACGCCGCGCCCGAGAACGATGCGCGCATCACGAACAGATGCACCTTCACCGACACCCCTCCGAGCACCACCCGCGCCTCGCCCCAGTCAACCTCGGCCTCCACGCCCGGGGCATGGACCTGCGGGACGAACACCTCGCCGACCGGCCACCCCAGCTCGCGCTTGCGCGCGCGCACGTGCTGACGAACGGTGACCTCGGCGACATCGGCACCGTGCTCATCAACCAGCCGCCGCCAGATCCGCTTGGCGGTATGCCGCTGCTTGGGTGGCGCGTCGCGATCGGCCAGCAGCCACTCATCGATCACCGCCCGATACGGCCCCAACTTCGGCGCCGGCCGGCTCACCGGCGAGCGCTTCGCCGGCGGCACCGGCGACGCCAACGCCTGCTTCACCGTCCGGCGATGCACCCCATGCCGGACCGCCAACCCCCGGATCGAGAGGCCCTCCCGATCACGATCCCGTCTGATCTGCTCGAACTGCTCCACCCTGGATCCCATTCCCTCTGGCGCCTCCCGCTCGAGCTCGAAGAAGCTCGAACAGTCGGCCGCCGATCGGACGGAGGTGGGGCCAGTTCAGACCATCGCAGTGGGGCCAGTTCAGACCATCGTTCCTACGAGCCCGGCCTCCTCGCACAGCGACTCGATATCGCGCATCGACAGGCCGCGCACGAACCCGCCGACGATCAGCGCCTTGAGCGGATCGGTCCGCAGCAGCCGCTTGCAGTGCCACTTCGGAAACAGCTTGGAGACGAACGGCATCACCGCCTCGCGAGCCTGCGGAATCTCGATCCGCAACTCCCCCTCCGCCGTCTGTACGTGCCGGGGCCGAAACCCGTTGCGCAAGCCGCGCTGGCGCTCTGGTCGGCGCTCATAGCGAGCACGACCAAGCCAGCTGTCGAACTCCTCCTCAACGGCTCGCTGGATGATCAGCCGGGCACCGAGCCGGGCCAGCTCAGACAGCATCTTCTGCGGATCATTGACCATCCCCTTCGACATCAGCTGGTCGATGCTCGCTTGTATCTCCGCCGACGGCGGTACGGTGCGTCTCACGGCGCAGGCCTCCTTCATCGTCTGCCAGGACTTGAGGGAACCTACGCCGTCGCTATGACAGCACCACCCAACTATTTACAGCAGCTGTGGGACGCAACCCGGCTCGCCGCAGCGACCCGCTCAGCGCGGAAACCAGGCACCGCGCCGGTGCGCCTGCTTGCACGTCCGCAGCAAACGATCGGGTCGAAGCGGCACTCTGCGGCGCTCAACCGTGGTTCCGCTCAGTCGCCGGAGGGGCAGTCATGCTCTCGCTCCCGCTCCCGGTCGAATTCAGCAGTCCGCGCTGGGCTCTCACGTGCGGCGTGTGGTCGCCGCTGGCCTGGCGCGTGGTTACCCACGCCGGTACGCGTCACCGCTGCCGGGCGCACGCGTTCCTTTATTCGCTCGAAGAGGTCGGTGGCGCCGATCGCCGACTACGCAGCCCCTCCGGTAGCGAGCGTTGGTGACCGACCCGAAATGACGGCGTGAGATGGAGCCGACTGCTGCCGGGCGCGCGTCTGGCGTTGGTCGGTCCCTCGTTGCGCGTCCAGGTCTACCGTTCGTGGCTCGGCGGCCGTAGGTTGACATCCAGGCCCCCTGGCGGCCACAATTGTGTCCATGGCTGCTCAGCCGCTGCGATCTGTCCGCGACCACCTGTCCGAGTTAGTCGATCGCGTCGAACGTGAGCACGATCGCGTCGTGATCACCCGAAACGGCCGGGAAGCCGCGGTGCTGATCAGCGCCGAGGATCTGGCCGAGCTTGAGGAGACGGTGTCGGTGCTCAGCGATCCGGAGGCGCTGGCAGATATTCGCGAGGCTGACGTGGCGTACGCCCGGGGCGACGTTGTCCGGGGCGCTGACGCGGTGCGTCGTCTGCGTTCGTGAGCTCACCGGACGACTACGAACTCGTCCTGACCCCGCCCGCGCGACGCGCGCTCACAGATCTCCTTCCCGAGGCGGTTGCTGCTGCGGTCATTGAGTTCGTGACGACGGCGTTGCTCGAGAACCCTCAGCGTGTGGGAAAGCCGCTGCGCGGCGAGCTGGTCGGGATCTGGTCGGCGCGTCGCGGGACCTATCGCGTCCTGTACCGGATTCGTGACGCGACACGGGAGGTCGTGGTGCTGCGGATTGAGCACCGCCGGGATGTTTACCGGTCTCGCTGATCGGCCCGCAATCGACCTCGCCAATGGGTATCGCGCGGCTTACCGGAACTACGCGGAAGAGCTGAGAATCGGGGGAGCCGCCATGGCGACCGGTATGCTCTAAACGACAAATGTGCCAGCTCACTGCCCAGTTGACGTCGGGTCGTCGCGAGGGTCAAAGCAGGGAACAAGCACTTGCGGCACACAGTGACCTCGTGCGACGCCCTCCACGGCCGGAAATCCCTGAATTTATGGCCAACGACCCGGTGCGACGCACAGTGATTCACACCGCCAAAGACTTTGCAAGCAGGAGGTCGCCGGTTCGATCCCGGCTGGCTCCACTGGCGAAGTCCCTGGAGAACGCGGACCTTTGGATGCGGCGGGGTGCTGGGGCTGCAGGACATCGCCGATCCCGATGGTCTGAGGCGTAGCCCGAGGCGAACGTCGCCTTGGCCTCGGCCAGGATGCGGGCGCGCATCCAGCCCACGGCCTCGCCGCCCACCGGGCCGGGGAGGGGATGATCGCCGTCGACCCCGCCTACGAGCTCGTGTGCTGCGAGCGCCGAGGTGGCGGCTGGTGTCTCGTCCTGCGACGTCTTGCCGGCGCTCGAACACGCGCGAACGTCCGGAGGCACGGGGGCCACCGGGATCCAGGGATCGCCGCCAAAAAGCAGCGTCGCAAAGCCGAGCAGGCGGAGCGCCTGGTCGTGCGCAACGTCGTGCGTCAGCAGTTCGCCCCGGCTTCGGGCGACGACGATCAGCTCGCCGCGTAGCGGCTTCTTTACGACACGCGACACGACTGTCGTGTCGCGTGTCGTAGAGCACGCTCGCCGCGTATCTACAGCAGGATCGTCCGACACGCGGCGAAGATGTCGCGACATGGCACCCTCCGAAACAGTTCCTCCCCAGCACGCCCCCGCGTCGCCCCCCGACGACGCGGTCCACGTAGACCAAGCAGCGAAGGCACTTGGCGTCAGCCGGCGGACGGTCGAGCGCATGATCGAGCGGGAAGAACTTGATCGCGACACGCGACACGACAGTCGCGACAGGCGCCATATGCCGCTCCAGAGCTCGCCGGCGCCCTTGAGGCGATCGAGCGGCTTACCGACGCCCTGCCGACGAGTGCCGGCAGCTCATGGCGGCCGCCGAGGACCGTCGTGCAGCTGAGCGTGAGCGCGAGGAAGCCCGCATTGAGCCGGCGCGGCCGCAAGTAGAGCTTGAGACGCACCGTCAGGTAGCGGCGGAGCGAGTGCAGGAGGCCATCGCCGACCGTGACGTGTTGCGCGGGCAGATCGAGGAGATCGCCAGCGCGGGGCCCATCCGTGCGCTCAGGCTGCGTCGGCGCCTACGGGCTGGACACCTCGACGCCTGAGCGCCAGCAGGCGTTTCTTTGCCCCAGATCAGCTCGTTCTACGGCATCACGATCTACATGTATGGCGAGATCACGCTCCGCCGCACTTCCACGCCCAGTACGGCGAGCACTGGGCGCAAAATCACGATCGCGGAGGGACATCTGCTCGCCGGCTCGCTGCCGCCGCGGGCGCTGCGGATGGTGCGCGGTTGGCGCCGTTCTCACGAGAACGAATTGCGCGAGAACTGGGCGCGCGTGCAGAGGCCCGAGCCACCCATTCCCGTGGAGCCGCTGCCCTAGCATTCTTCCCGTGGTTCTCCGAGTCACCAATGTGGAGCCGCTTGACGGCTACCGCCTACGAGTCAGCTTCAACGATGGGGTCGTGCGCGAGGTCGACTTCGCCGAGGACCTCGCACATGCCGAGAGCACGATGGCTGAGCAGCTGCGCGACCCCGCCTACTTCCGGTCAAGTGAGAGTCGATGAGAACTCGCGCACGATTGTCTGGCCCAACGGACTAGACCCTGACCCCGAGGTCCTTTATGGCGACTTTGAGCCTGTACACGGCGACCGGATCGTCGCTGATCCAGCGACGGGGGCCCTGTAGAAGGGTGCGACAGACGACACGACTGTCGTGTCGCGTGTCGCAATCCTCTCTTTACGCGCCGTCCCAGCGGCGGGAGCGCATGGTGTCGATGACGTGGATGGGGGCGACGTCGCGAAGGTAGCGGTCGGTGATCGCGAGGCTGGTGTGCCCCAGCGCGTCGCGGATCACGTTGATTGCGGTGCCCTCGCGGGCGAGCTCTGAGGCGTAGGTGTGTCTGAGGCCGTGAGCGTGCACCCGGCGCTGCACGCCCGCCCGGGCAGCGAGGCGCGGCAGCAGCCGACGAACATAGGACGCGTCGACGCGGCGCCCTGCAGGGTGCAGAACACCGGCGCGCGAGCCCCGGGCCCAAGCCGCCGGCGACGGTCAAGCCACCGGGCGAGCAGCGGGCTGGTCTGCTCATCCAGGCCAACCGTCCGGCTCTTGTCGCCCTTGCCGTGCCGCACCCGTGCCGGCCTCAAGATCGACGTCGCGCAGCTCCAGCGCCAGTGCTTCGGAGATCCGCAAGCCCGAGCGCCACATGACCGCGATCAGCGCCCGGTTGCGCACCCCGGTCGGCGCCCGGGTCGAGCACGCTTTCATCAGCGCGACTGCCTCGGCCTCGGTCAGCACCTCCGGGGGGCCGGCGAGGCCTCGCCGAGGAGAGAGAAATCGAGACACCCGCCGGCGGCGCGATCATCGCGCGCCGGCCGCCGCCAGCTGGCACGTCGGGCACTCACACCCCCAACCCCGCAGATCCGGCCGGTCGCGGTGCAGGGCCGCGACCGCCTCGCGGCCCACGCGGTTGTCATCTCGCAGGCCCGCGGCGTAGTCGGTTGGCTCAGCGAGCCGCCCTCGGGGGACCGTCTTTGACTTCGCGATCTGAGCTCATGCCCGTGATCTTTCCAGGCCCCGCGGACGGAATGATCACGTTTTTGTCCAAGAACGTGACTGTATGCGATTCGCAGAAAGCCCAGCCTCACGCGCCAGAGTGCGGCGATGAGGACGATTAGATCTGCGAGATAGGCTTGGACTACTACCCAAATCTAAGTGTCTGGTGTTGAATACAGACAGTCAGTCGAACTTGGATCTGAACGGAAGAGCCGTGAAGCTCAACGTGTCGCTTCGCAGCAACATCATCTCCGCCGTCCTCGCGGGCGTGATCTACCTGATCATTTATCTCGCCACCGGCGGCGGTGTGGCGGGGGCGATCATCGGCGCGGTGATCTTAGCCGTGATCGTGTTCCTGATCGCGTTCGCCGTCAGCCGGCTAATCGCACCGCGGGTGCGATGAGCCGGAGGTTCGATCGGGCGCCGGGGCGCGATGCCTCGGGGTGCTCACGGAGCCCAGATCGTTCGCCTGTCGCGCCCTCGATGCTGGAAAGCTGAACGTGACCGTATAGCGTGATCCGGATGGCCTAGCGCGCGGTGAACTCTCAGTGCCGTCTGCACCTCGAGTCACGTTTGGGTTGAGAACGCGATAGAGGCGCGGATAGACGCCCAAACGGGGTGGCTGACTATCGATGTGACCAGGGCCGCCGGGGTCGCCGGCGGCCGGTGGATGTGTCGGGTGGTTCGGGATGGAGCAGGCGCACGCCGACTGGCTGTCCTTTGTGATGAACGCGCTCGATGACATATCCGTTCATCTCCAGCTCGGAGATGACGGCCGCGGGGAAGGTGACCCTGGCGGCGTGCAGCTCGGCAAAAGCGACGGGCTGGTCGCCGGCTCGGCGCAGTCGGTCCACCAGCCGCTGTTGCTGGGCGTCAACGAGACTCATCAACCGGATTGTCGCCTCCAGCGGGGTTGCCATACCCCAGGCCGGTGCCTGGGTCGCGGTCGCTTAGCGGCCAACGACCCGCGTCGGGACGTCTGCTTTGTGCTGTAGCCGTGGGATGCCTTCTTGATCGCGCCCGCGTTCGCGAGTTGGGTGAGGCGGGCTGCGACGCTTTTGGGATTGAGGTTCAGGCGCTTGGCGAGATCACCGACGGTGCTCCCCGGGTGCTTGGCCAGGAAGTCGATGATGCTCGCCTCGGTGTCCCCCTGACGGCTGCGGGCGATCGCGCGCCTATAGCTCGCTCGTCGCGCGGTCGCACGACGTACTGAGCGAGCCGGAGCGACCTCGGGGCCACCTTCCGAAACTTGGGTTAGGACCTCAACTCGGGGCATGTGCGCTCCCTGTCCATCCGAATGCTGCATCAGTAGGTCGCTTGTAGTCGTGCGACTACATCACGTACGCGTAGCGTGGCCGCTTGGCCTGTGTTGGGTCTGCGTTGGTCCGCGGCCACGGCCCGATCCACTTGCGGGGTGTTCAGGCGTCGTCGGGCATCGACCGCCAGCGACAGCCGCCGCGCCCCGCGGTCACCAGCCACCTCGCCTCGCCTAAGCGCTGCCTGATCGCGTTGTGTCGTCCGCACCACAGCCTTCCTCCGCCCCTCGATTGAGCGCCGCGCGGAGGAAGAGGGGCCTAGAAACCCCCGAGCGCTTATCAGGTAGGGACGAAGCCACCGGAACGGTGGGATAACGCCGATAGAAGTGGCTCCCGGCCCCGCAGTCAAAACCAAGTAACCCTCGCCTCTCGCCTCGTGGCGCAAATCGTGCCGTGGTGGCATTCGAGCCTGGGTTGAGAATTCTGGCCGCAGGGCCAGCACCACAACCGACAGTACTCTTATTACGGCGAGTTTGGGCGCCAATCCCAATTTCGTCGCGATTGCCATCAGCCAGCAAGGCTCAACCGAGGCGAAACGACAGCTGACAGCCAAATTGGTGGGTTTGCGCCTCGAAAAGGAGTATGGTCCGCGTAGGGCCGTTATCGGCCGCTACCGCTCGACTCTCTCGCGCAGGCCCCCGGCGGGCAACCCCTGCCTCTCGCTGACCTCACGGGCCGTTTCGTCCAAGGCGACAGAAACGCCGTTTACAAGCAGGACCCGCCCTCGTTTGCGGGGGTCTTGGTAGGAGGTCAGTCATGACGATCCTGCAAAAGCCGCCACAGAGCAGCGACCGACAAGCCGGTAAGGGCTGGTACAAGTTCCGCCATGCCGGTGGGGCTGTGCGCCGCACCGATGCATGGGAGCACGAAACCTTTGCCGAAGAACAGGCGCGATGGGAACGAAGCGATCCGGAGTACGCCCGGATTTGTGAAGAGGTCCGACAAGCAAAGAAGAGGGGTGAGGAAGCTTCACGGCGCGCTGATCAAACCAAGGCGGAATGGGACGCTCGCGTTGCTGCGCAGCGACAGGCGAACGATGATGCCCAGAAGGCAGACCATGCATTGAGGGCCGATTACCTGGCCAGACGCCAAGCGGCGACCTCACGGGTGCGGGTGCTGCGAGCCCGACTGGATATCCAGAGACGGGCCGCGGACCGCGTTGAGGGTGATCCCCGGGGTGCGCTCGCACACCGCCAGGACGCGCGCCAGGCCCAAATTCCCACACCGGTCGCTGGCAACGCACCGGTCACGACCCAGGCGCAACTGGACGCTGAGCGCTGGGTCGACGAGGGCGGCAGCCTCAACGCTGAGGCGACCGCCCCGCGAACGTTTGCGGTCCACCGCCGCAAGACCAACCCGCATTCAAACCCTCAGGAGGTGTATTGCGATGCTGATGCAGTTCGATCCGTTCCGCGAGTTTGACCGACTGGCCGAGCAGCTGGCGACGGGAGCGCGAAAGCCGCGGCCGTTCCCGATGGACGCATACCGGCGCGGCGATGAGTTCGTGGTTTCGTTTGACTTGCCGGGCATGGTCCCGGGCACGATCGACCTCACCGTCGAACAGAACGTGCTGACAATCAAGGCAGAGCGAAGATTTGACGGCCAAGAGGGCGATGAGGTGATCGCCGCCGAGCGCCCGCATGGCGCGTTTACCCGCCAGCTGTTCCTGGGCGACACGCTCGACGCGGAGCGCCTCGTGGCCAGCTATGAGACCGGCGTGCTGATCCTGCGAATCCCAGTCGCCGAGTCAGCGAAGCCCCGCAAGGTGCAGATCAGCGAAGGCGCCGACGGGCGGACTATCGAGGCCCAAACCACCCCGGCCGTCACGTAGCCCAAATCAAGAACCCGGCTTGACGGGAACTCGGCTGCAGCGCTTCCCGATGGGCAGCTCGTCGACGAGCTGCCCATCGGCGGGGCCTCAGCGACCCATCTGTGGCTCCGGTCACGTTTGGTGCGTCACGACCGCTGAAGGAGGTGTCGTGTAGGAGACATTGTTCATACGCGGTGCTGTGTGAGAGATGAAGGATCGTTGGCCCTCCAGATAGCGCCATCCGAGCGACCCACGCCAGGTCGGTCGGGCGTCGCGCCGACACCCCGGCGGCGCCACCGGCCCCGCTCGAGGGCCTTCGCTCTCGGTCCGGTCTCAGAGACCGCCCACTGCAGCTTGAGTCACGTTTTCGGTCATCAACGTGACTCTATGACCGGGTCCGAGCGGCTCGTAAGCGCAAACGTGACTGGACGGGGCGAGAGGGCGGGTCTGCCGTCAGAGAGTTGTCTCAGGCGACGCTGATTTCGACGGGGTCTGGTCAGCTTCGCTGCGGTCAAGGTCGAACTCCCGGGAATGGCTTGGGGTTCGGCGTTCCCGGCTCGTGTTGCCGGTAGACGACCACCGCCTTCCCGCTGGACCCATACCAAGTCACCGTCGGTGGCGCGCTCACGTCGGATCTAACCGCTGCAGCGATGTTCCCATGGAGAGGCGGGTTGACGATCTCGGTGCGGCGCCCACCACACGGAGCAGCTCGGGCTGGCGAGCAGCGAAAGACCCAGCGGACTTTGGTGATTCCGTCGGGAACGATGCTGACCGCCACGCTTGGGCCGCTCAGGGAGCCGAAGCGCAACCCGAGCGGCACCGGCATGATCGTGTAGTCACCGACGTTCGGGTCGTAGGGCGCTTCGGAAACGTTGTTGCGTCCTGCGACCAGCGCGACGGTCAGGACGTATGCGTATTGCGCCGACCGGCTGCCTGGGCGCGCGGGGCGGGAGTCCCGGTCGACGGTGAGGAAGATGCGCTTTCCATCGATCGTCGTCGCCAGCCGGGTCAGGCTCGGGATCACTTGTCCGCCGGCCTTCGGATTGCTGCGTTGTCCGGCGGCCCATGATCGATCGGCCGCTGTCTGCGGTCTGCGGAGGATGGCGAAGTGGTCGAGGAGCTGTTTGATCTCCGGGTTGCGTTCCAGCCGGGCCAGGCCCGACGGTCCCCGCGCTGCTGGTGTCGTGGTTGGGTGGTGGCGACCCAGGAGCGCGAGGGCAAGCACCGCGACCGCGATCGTGACCGCCACGCTCAGCATCGCGACGAGACCGCCGAAGCTCGGTCGGGGGATCCGGCGGCGAGCGGAGCGGCCGATTCCCGAGCGGGTGGCCTGTCCCGCTGCTGAATCGAGCTCCTGTGGCAGCGTTGCCTGAGCGGCGTTGAAGAGGTCTTGCTTGAGTTGAGGAAGAACGGTCATCGTTCACCTGCCAGTCGTGTTCTGAGGGCGCGGAGTCCGCGGCTGACCCGCTGGCGCACCAGGGCCTCTGAGCAGTCGAGCTCGCCCGCGATCTCCCCGTAGTCGCGTTCCTCGAGCACACGGGCCTCGATCGCTTGTCGTTGCTCGACGGGGAGCCCGGCCAGCGCGCGGCTGGTCTTGTCCCGTCCGGCGCTCAGTCGGGCGATCGTCTCGGCGGAGTGATCGTCGAGCACGAGCGCTGGCAATCCCAGGCGCACGCGTGCCGCGTCATCAACGCGGCCTCGCCGGTAGCTCTCCGCCAGCACGTTGCGGGCAATTCCGAACAGCCATTGATGGGCGCGCCCCCGGCTCGGGTCGTAGCTCGCCACCGATTCCAGCGAACGAGCGAACGTCTCCGCGGTCAGGTCGGCGGCGAGCTCAGGCCGGCTCGTCGCGTGCAAGAAGAAGCGCAGCATGGTGCGTTCGAAGTGCTCATAGAAGTCGGCGAACGCCGCGGCACTTGATCGCGCAGCCACAAGGAGCTCCTCCTCATCCGGTGGCTCCGATCTGCTCATGTCTTCTTTCCATTAGCGCAGTCGGCCGCGCTTGTGACACGCGCGTTCTGACCAGGCGACCTTCGAAATCCAGACTTCGGCTGGCCGCCCGCGGCCGTCGGTGTACCCGGCGCCGCAGCCGGCCGGCGTCCTCGAGCGCGCTGAGGGCACTTCTTGTTGCAGTGAACAGGTCCCGAACCTCGGTGCGACTGACGCCCGCGGATCGGTCTTTCCAAGCGTCCAGATGTCGTCAGCGGTGGGGTCGCCGAAGCTGTCGCCGAACTCGCCGGGGGCCACAGACGGGCTGATGACGCGTCGCATCTCGCCGGTCGCGTCGATTTGACTGCCCACGCTCCGTCAGTCGGCTGGCAGCTGGTGGCGGTAGCGCTCGTGCGCGGCCTGGGGGCTCATCCCGACCGCGGCGGCGACCTCGCGCCAGGTCGCGCCGCTCTTAGCCGGGTCGTCACTCACGGCCAGCCAGGCTTGTGTCACGGCGGCCAGCGAGAGATCATCGGGTGCCCCGGCCCCGCCCATCTTGGTCGGCACCCAGCCGGGCTCGAGTGCGTTGGATCGGACCGCGGGCCAGCGGCGGGCGACGGCGAAGGCGAGCATCACGTCGCAGAGCTTGCTGTCGGAGTAGGCCTGGGTGCCGTTCCACCTTCGACTGCTCCATTGCAGGTCAGCGAGGTCGGCGTCGCCGCTGCGGTGCATGCCCGAGCTGAGGTAACCAGCCGGTCTGGCGGGGTGATCAGAGCGGTCAGCAGGTAGGGGGCGAGCACGTTGATGGCGAACAGGTGAGCGAGCCCGTGACAGTCTCGACACGGCGCGGCTCGCGGTAACCGATGCCGGCGTTGTGGATGATCGCGTCGTAGCGTCCGAGAGCGTTGGCCTGCTCGGCGACCTGTCGCATCTGGTCGATGCTGGCCAGGTCGCCGATGATCACCGCGTCCGCCTGGGGCAGGGCGCGTTGCGCGTCGCGGGCCCGCTGCGGGTTGCGAGCGTGCAGCGTTACGTGTTGGCCGCCCTCGACGAGCATCTGGGCGGCCATCAGCCGAGCCCGTCGCTTGATCCGGTGATGAGGACCCGTGCCATCAGGCGTCTTTGGTTGTGACGGAGGAAGTCACGTGGTCAGACCGACGCCCGGTTCGGGAACGCTTGGTCACCGGTGATCAGGCGGGCTTCGGCGATGGCCAGCATTCGGTGTCGTGTTGCCGCTGCGCGTCATGCGCGCGAGTCGAGGCGGCCGAGGAAGTCGGCGATGAGCTGCGCGATCTGGTCGCTGTGAGTCGCGGTGGCGAAGTGGCCGGTGTCGAGCAGGTGCAGTTCGGCGTCGGGGTGCGGGTCGCTTCGAGGGGGAGCGAGGCACGTCCGAGAGCCAGCCGATCTGTGTCGTCCGGCCGGTGCCGGCCATCGGCAGGCCGAGGCTTCCGCTGCCAGATGAGTCCCGGCGGCTAGGAGCGAGCGACGCGATGCAGCGTCGCCGAGCTGAAGTAGCCACTGGTGGCGGGTTGAGGCTGAAACTCGTCGTACACGCCGGCCCCGACCCGCTTGAGGCAGTCAATCCCGCCGCCGCGACAGGTCGCACCGCGCGAACGCACCTCGATGTAGTGGTGATAGCCGTTGGAGATGTTTTTGAGCCTCAGCTGCCCGCGACAGGTGGCGTCGACCCTCCAACTCCCGCCGCGCTCGCTAGCGTCCACGACGATCATCAGATGTCGGCGCTGACCCGTGCCGCCGACTATTCGCTCGATCGAGCCGGTCCAGCTCCCGGTCAGGCGGCCTCCCTGGGACGACGCCTGTGCGGTCGCGATCATGACCAGCGCCGCTGCTAGTGACAGAGCCAGCGACACCCTCCAATACCGAGGGGACATAGCCCGACTGTACCGAGGTTTCGCCCACGAGGTCACGGTCCGCGTTCCCCGGCGCCGATTGGCCGCCGCCCGCGCAAGCGCAAGCACACCCTGTAGCCACGGCCCGTTCTGGCGCCTGGCGTTTAGAACCCCCATACGTGGGGAGGTGACCAGCACACGCTCTGTGCGAGCGTGATGGTCCTGGCAGCGGCGGGAAGCAGTGGACGTGCGCGACATGTCGGGGAGCCAACGCGGGGTAGACGTCGCGGGGGGCGCGCTGGGCGCGGTGCTTGTCGCTCGGTTCCTGACCGAGCGGGGCGTCGATCGCGTGTTCGGACTTCAAGGCGGTCACATCCAGCCGATCTGGGACCAGTTGGCCCGCCGAGACGACCGCATCATCGACGTGCGTGACGAGGGCGCGGCCGTGCATATGGCTCACGCTCACCGAGAGCTGACCGGGGAGATGGACGTCGCGCTTGTCACGGCTGGGCCCGCTGTCACCAATACGGTCACGGCAGTGGCGAACGCTGCCGTGTCGCGGATCCCGCTGATCGTGATTGGGGGGTGCCCGCCCCGGCCCCAGGAGAACATGGGGCCGCTGCAGGGGATTGCGCACGTCGAGATCCTGCGGCCGATCACGCGGCTGGCGCGCACTCTGGGCGTCGCCGACCAGCTGCTGCGCGAGCTCGACGAGGCGTGGTCGCGCGCCGAGGGCGACCGCGGAGAGCCCGGCCCGGTGTAGGTGGAGATTCCGACCGACGTCCTGCGCCAGGAGGTCGCGCCCGCTCTGGTCACCGAAGAGCACCTGCGCCCCAATCCGCGCCGCCGTCCGCAGCCCGAGCCGACGGCGTGGCCGCCGCAGCCGAGATGGTGGCGGCCGCCGAGCGCCCGGTGGTCATCTCGACATGCTCCTCATCACGCATTGCGATGTCGATCATCAGGGTGGCGCTCACGTCCTGATGCAGGCCAGGCCATCGCTGGTGATCGGTGCGGAGTTTTCGACCTGCCGCTCGTGTCCGATCCGGAGGTCCTGGTCGCTAACCGGTACCAGGGCTACCTGGCCGAGGACGGGATCGGCCCGGACGAGGCCTCCCTGACCTGGTTGCGCGCGGAGTCGGGCGAGCCCGAGCGCGTGGACATCGGCTTCACGGGCGGCGAGGTGCTCACGCTCGGGCCGGGCTGGACGGTTCGGGTCCTGCACGTCCCGGGCCATTCGGCCGGTCACCTGGCGCTGCTCGACGAGCGCTCGGGCGCCTTGTTCAGCGGCGACTGTCTCCAGGGCGCGCGTTAACGATCAGCTCGATCGGCCATGGCGCAAGGAGGTCGCCTCAGAGCTTGTCTACAGCGTTTACGGTCATGCCGAGCGGCTGGTCGCCGAAGGGGTGGCCTGGCGAAAGCCGGCATCCGGTGGGCGCGTCGTTTACGGGAGACGTCGATGAGGGTGACGCGCATCGACACCGTCCGGACCGAAGAATTCCCCAATCTCGTCCACGTCCTGGTGCATTGCGACCATGGTCTGATCGGTCTCGGCGAGACCTTCTTCTTCGCCGACGCCGTCGAGGCCCACATGCACGCCGCGATCGCCGACTACCTGCTGGGCAAGGACCCAGCCCAGATCGAGCGTCACTCCAACTCGTTGCGCGGCTACGTCGGGTCGGCCTCCAGCGGCGCCGAGGTGCGGGCGGCCTCGCGGTTGACATCGCGCTCTGGGACGTCCTTGGTAAGTCGCTCGGGCAGCCTCTCCACGCCCTGCTCGGGGGCCGATCGCGCGATCAGATCCGCACCTACAACACCTGCGCCGGCGAGCGTTACGGACGCGGACGCCGGGCTCAGGCGGTCGCGAACTGGGGTCTGGACGAGCCAGGCGCCGACGGGCGCCACGAGGATCTCGACGCGTTTTTGCACAGTCCCGTCGAGCTCGCTCGCAGTCTGCTCGACGAGGGCACCACCGCGATGAAGATCTGGCCGTTCGATCCCTATGCCGAGGCGACGCTCGGTCACTACATATCCGGAGCGGAGCTCGACCGTGCGCTCGAGCCGATCCGCCACATCCGGGACGCGGTAGGGCCCGAGATGGACATGATGATCGAGTTGCACGCGCTGTGGGACGTCCCGGCGGCGTGTCGGATCGTGTCAGCCCTGGCCGAATTTGACCTGTTCTGGATCGAGGATCCGGTCCGGGCCACGAGCGCTGACGCGCACGCCGTCGTCCAACGCGCTACACGCACGCCGATCGCCGCGGGAGAGACGCTCGCCGGGCTGGCCGACTACCGAGACCTGCTGGCTCGCGACGGGGCGAGGATCTTGATCTTCGACGTGGGCTGGGTTGGCGGGATCACGGCGGCGCGCAAGGCCGCCGCAGCTCGCGGAGGCATACGAGCGACCGGTAGCGCCCCACGACTGCACCGGGCCGATCGTCTACACCGCGGCAACGCACCTGTCGCTGCACCTACCCAACGCGATCCGCCAGGAAAGCGTGCGCGCGTTCTGGGATGGCTGGTACAGGGAGTTCGTCACTGCGCTGCCGGTGATCGAACGAGGCATGGTGTCCACGCCCGCCGGTCCCGGGCTCGGCCTCGAGCTCCGCCCCGAGGTCTTCGAGCGCTCCGACCTCCATATCCGGTCAACCAGCGAGGAGAAACGACGATGACGACCGTCCGCGTGATGCAGGAGGACTGGACGGCGGACGAATCTGGGGGCTTCCCTACTGCTTCGTCTCCAACATGCTGATCTACCGAGCCGACCTGTTCGCCGAGCATGGTGTCGCCGTGCCTCAGACGCTCGACGAGCTGACCACCGCCGCGATCGGCGTTCAGGAGGCCGAGCGAGCTGCGGGAGCGGCCGACTTTCACGGCATCGCAATCCGAGGCGCGCCGAACTGCGGACTCAACTTCTGGATCATCGGCTCGACCTGGGGCCCCTCGTTCGGCGCGCTGGTACGACGGACCAAGGCCTGCCGACGCTCGCCACTCCGGAGCTGACCGGCGCCGTCGAGCACTACGTCGACCTCGTCCGTCGTGCCGGGCCGCCGGAGGCATCAACGATGGACTTCATGGACTGCATGGCCTGCTACGGCGCCGGCCGAGCTGCGATCACCATCGAGCCCGCCAACGAGGCCTCGATCCTGTACGACCAAGGCGGAGCCATCGCCGAGGCCACCTCCACCGCGTTGATGCCCGCCGGGCCGCCGGCACGCGTCACGTCGGTCTGTACACGCCTCCCTATGCGATTCCATCGCGGTCGCGCTCAAAGCAGGCGGCGTGGTGCTCGCCAAGTTCCTATGTGGCCCCGATCAGGTCCTCGACGACGTCCAGCAGAGTGGCTTCGTGGAGGTCGCCCGCAATTCCGTCTTCCATGATTCCCGCTTTGTCGCGCGCTTTGCACCGAACCTCTTTGACACGGTCGCCGAGACGCGGCCGTTCGCACGCGGGGACGGCCGGTGACGCGGCACGGGATGGAGGTCGGGAACCGGCTCGGTGACCAGATCGTCCGGGTGCTGCGGGGAGAAGTCGGAGCCGCGGAGGCGCTCACGGAGGCAGAGAAAACCGTCGCGGCGCTTGGACCACCCGAGCGACCTCTACGACGATCCCGGCGGCGTTGATCATCCCCGCCCGGCGAGCCAACTCACCGCCTGCGACCAGAGTGTCGCGTACCCCCTCTAGGTCACACACGCCTCTGGGCACCAGTGCGGTCCGATATCCGATGTCCAGATGAGGGTCCGACCGCCGCCGGGCTGCCGGACGGCCAGGATCGGGTCCCATCGAACTGCGCCAACAGGAGAGCGTCCTCGCATAGATGGAACCGGTTGTGCCCAGCAGGGCCGGCCAATCTGCGCTAACGCCCGCGAGGATCGGGTGATCGTTTTCGAGAACCGAGGCCACGGCCCCCTCGGGCACCTCCACTCGATCGTCCCAGGGATCGATGGTGCACGGCAGCACCTCCTCGACCGGGTGCGGCGGTACCGGGCGCGGCCGCCGATGCCCTGGAAGCTCAGATAACCCCTTGCCATGGCCAGGCCACCGCCCGCCATCACCCAGTCTCGCATCAGCGCAAGCCGATTCCCGGTGATCTGTCCCTCCAGGAAGGTCCGGGGGGAGAGCAGAATGGTGTCAGCACCGATGTCCGAGAGCATGATCACTTCGTACTGGTCAAGCCCATCCGCGGTGTCCGGCAACTCAGCGGCGACGGAGTGCGCGGCAAGATGGACGACTTCGTGTCCGTCCGCGCTGAGCGCGTCGCGCAGCGGGCCTACGCCCGTGTGATACGCGGAGGACTCGAACTGATCAAATCCCTTGATGTGGGTCGACTGGCTGATCCAGCTCTCCCCAACGATCAGCACGCGTGGCATGTCCCCTACCGCTCCTGTCGAACCCTCGCATGGTCGCGGTGAGACTGACAGTTTGGGACTCCACCTGCACCGCCGGCATCGCCGCTGCCCCCCCGTTCATCGCCGGCCACGCCCAATTCTGACCAATCGGCACTTTCACCGCGAGTGGGCCGCCTCGCGGCGCGCGGAGGCAACCAGTCCTATGCAGGCACCTCAGTGAGCCCGGCGATATAGCCAAGGACATCGTCGAGCGGGACCACGTCGGCGTACTTGGCCTGAATATCGAACAGATTGGCCTCATGGGGACCGACGGCGCGGTCGCCAACGCACTCCGCCGGCACCAAGGTCGGAAACCCGTACTGAACCGCGTCGACCACGCTCGCGCGTACGCACCCGCTGGTGGTGGCGCCGCACACGATCAGAGTGTCCACGCCGTGGGCCGCCAGCAGCGCGGCGAGATTGGTGCCAAAGAAGGCAGAGGCGCCCTTCTTGACGATCAGCGTCTCATCACGGCGGCGCGCGAGCCGGTCGTCGAGTTCGACCTGCGGGGTGCCGTACACGAGAGTGCTCAGCCCTGGAATCTTCTGAAGCCAAACGCCGGCATCGCGGAGATTGGGCTCGTACGCGACCGTGGTGAAGAACACAGGCAGCGACTGGCCACGCGCGGCCTCCAGCAGCCGCGCCGTCGCCAGTACCTGGCTGGAGAGATCGGCGCCGGTCACATACTCCGGGCGAGTGAAACCTGCGGAGAAATCGACCACGAGAATGGCGGCGTGTGCCCCCCGCTCGATCGAATGGCCGATGCCGGCGCGCTCGTAAACCCGCACCGGTTGCTCCTCGCTGATCGGCGCTGGGCCGGCTGGTTTGAGGCCGTCGGAGGACACCTTGACAGGGTTGCATACCTGCACAATCGGTCAAGGGAGTCGCCCCCGCGCCCGTCAACAAACCTACGTAGAGAACGGCCGTTTCATCGAGCCTGACGTCCGGGCATTCGCGCCGAGCGACGGTTTGACGCTGTCGCCGGCAGCTCAATATCAGCGCACTAGTCTGACCGTGCTCTGCCAGCGGATGGTTTTCACCGTGCGGCCATGGAAGGTGATCCTGGCTGTGCCGCGTCCGATGGCCAATCCGGGGTGCAGACGGCCGCCGCCCTTGATCGCGAGCGTCACATGCCATTGTCGCGGGTTGCCGACGCAGCCGTGCCTGGACCAGTTTCCCACGGCGAGCGTCCGCCGCTGCCGAATTGAGACGGTCAGGAAGATCCGCTGGTTGCCCTTGCAGGCCGGTGCCGGGCCGCTGGCGTGGACCCGGCGACCGCGGTTGACCAGGGTGGCCCGGTGAGAGAACGCTCCGGTGACCACGGCGCCGGCGAACAGCCGCGCTGGGCTGGTCCCGCGCGTGTACAGGAAGAACGGCGTCGGCACCGGATCGCCCTGACAGGCCGAGCCGTCGGCGTTGAACGGGTTGGCCGTGCAGTTGGACGAGATCGGCTCGCGCACGTCGGCCTGCGTGGTCGGGGTGAGCGGGATGTTGGCCTCGTCGAGGACAAACGTCGGATCGCTGGCGTTGATCAAGTGCCCGATGAACCCGCGCGTCTGCCCGCCGACCTGGCCGCGCCAGCTCACATACGGCGTGTTGGCGGCGAAGGTGATGTCGGGCCGGGTCGCGCCGCCGATGATCGAGATCGGCAGACCGTGGTTGGCCAGCTCGAAATGGGCCCCGGCGCCGCTGCCCACCAGGCGCGAGACGAAGATCCGGTTGGCCCCAAAGGCCTTCTCATCCCACACGACCCACGGCACGGTCGGCTGGCCGGGCGTCATCGTGCCGGCGGCCACGCGCGGATCCTCGGCGTCGCGATTGGAGTTGCGGTTCAGCGAGCATTGCTTCTCGTTGGACGCTGACGCCGCGCACGTACCGAAGCCGTTAGCGCCGCTGCGATCCAGAGTGCCGCTCAGGCGGTTACCGACAACGACCCAGTGAAAGCTGCCGTTGGTCGCGACCCCGTCGCTGTTCCCCTTGGCCGCGAACACCAGCTCGCTGCTGGCGAGCCCGGGAATCGCGGTGGAGTCCTTCTCATACCACACCACCCACGGAACGCTGTCGTTGGGGCCGGTGAAGGCGATGTCGGGCTCCACGCCGTTGCGGGTGGGGTCAACGTTGAGGCTGGGGTCAGCAGCAGCCGGGCCGACGCGGGGGATGCCGGCCTGCTGCCAGCAAAAGCCGCCGATCGCAGGCACATGCCCGCCGTCGGGCACGCCGGCGGGTGTGACGCCGTCGCAGTTGGCTGCCCCTGGGCCGATGGGGCGCTCGACGAAGATCTGGTCGCGCCCGGAAACCGGCGAGGTGGTGGTCTCTTGCCAGGTCACCCATGGCCCGGGCTTGGTTGGGTCGACGGCCGAACCTCCGGCGACCGAAGGGTTCTCCGCGCTCTGGTCGGTGTGCAGGTTCAGCGACGGAACCGGGACGCTGCCGCCCCCAGCACCGCGGCTTTGCCCGGCGAATATCCACTTGGTCTGATTGACATCAAAGCGGCTGGCAAACACGTTGTTGGCCCCAAACCCCACGCCGCTGGTGTTCTCATACCACGTCGCCCACGGCACCGCGCGCCCCGCGCCGGCGAAGTCGATCGCCGGCGCCTCGCCGTCCTGGCCCTGGTCGAAGTTCAGCGACGCCGGGAACTGCGGGCTGGCGCTGGAGCGACCGCCGACGGTGCTGTTCCCGCGCGTCGTCCACAATCCACCCGCGAACGAGCGCGAGAAGATCTGATCGTGTGAGCCGGCCACCTCCTGCTGGCGAAAGATCGCCCACGGCACCGCCGGTTTGCCCGCCACCAGTGCACCACCAGCTACATCGGCGTTGGTTGGATCCTCACCTGAGACACTCAGATGCGGATCGATCCCCGCCGGTGGGTCATCGTTGACCTGCGCCCCCACGGGCAACGGCACGAACGCCACCGCTGAACCGGCCCCCGCGAGCAGCACAGTCAGACAAACGGCCGCGAGCCATCCTGGCCACGCCGATCGCCTCCGTGCCAGCCCCCATCCGGCGGCGAGGCGCCGGCGGCTTCGTGCCTTCAGCTGCGCTGCGGTGACACCAATCGGGTTCAGCGGCACGTTGCCCCCTTTCTGTGCGGACGGTCCGCTAATAGCTCACCAGTGTGTTTGGTAAATGCCTAACAGCCAGGTTAGACGTTGTAGCGAGTAATTGTCAAGTCGGTGAGCTTCGTCTACGTCGATGCCGACGGCCGCCGCTTCGCCGACGAGACCGGCTGGGAGGTCCACGACAAGGTCCGGTGCTGGACGGCCGCCCTCCCCCGCAACGAGAACATCCCCATCTCCCGGCTACATCGTGTTCGACGAGGTCGCCCGACTCGCCGGGCCGCTGCACGGCATCGTCGGCACGCCCAACGACTACGCGTGGAGCCCCGACAACAGCGCTGAACTGGCGGCAGGCTGGATCACGCGGGCAGAGTCGGCAGCGGGACTGGCCGACGCGCTTGGCCTGGCGGAGCTGCCCTCGACGTTGCAGGCCTACGACGCGGCGGTGGCAGCCGGCCGCGATGAGCGATTCGGGCGTTCACCGGGGACGCTCGCGGCGCTCGAGCCGCCGCTGTATGCGATCGAGATGTGGCCGCCGGCGCCGAGGCCGCCGCGATGGTCGGCGACCCGACCCCCGCCTGATCCGAGCGCGGTGTATGGTGAGGCTTCCTTGAGGTCCGAGAGTGCCCGTGTGCGATCTACAGCAAGTCGCTCGAGCGGCTTTCTAGGTACCGCGCGCACTCGGGTCAGTTGGTTGGCGGTGATAGGCGTGGCGGTTCTAGCGTCGGTCGGGGTGCTCGCTTGCGCTGGGTCGGCTCGTGCCGCGGAGAGGCGAGCCAGGCCGGCGGTGCTGGCAGTGTGGGGAGTGATCGGCGCTGGTAATCCGCTGAGTGGAGCCGAGGTGCGGGTTTACGCGGGCGCACCGCGCGGGGTGAACCTTTCCGGGCGGGGGCTGGCGGGACCGCCGCTGGCTGAGACCGACGGGCGGCGGGCGCGGAGGACTGCGGCTACCGGTGTGGCCTTGCTTGCGTTCACGCGCCTGCCACGCGAGTTCACGGTCGTGATGGCCGGCGGTCGGGTGGGAGGTCGTCGCCTACCGGGCACGCTGGGCGCAGTGGTACGTGGCTATCACTCGGGCAGCGTGTCGTACGTCAATCCCGTCACCACCCTGATCGCCGGCGCGGCGGGAATCAGTGGGGCTCGGAGCCGGGCGTCGACGCCGGCCGCCGCGCAGCGGGAGGTTGACCATCTGCTGGGCATTCCGGCCTGGGAGGACGACTTCGATCTGAGCCACAGCGATCGGTACTTCGATGGCGCCGATTACCTGGCCGCGGCCCGGCGTGCCGGGGGTATCGCCGCACTCGACCAGGCACTGGTTCGCGACGCACGGCGGGGCGGCCCAGCGCACCGGTTTGTCGGCGAGCGGGTTCGTCGGATCAGCTTTGCCGCTTCGGCCCCGCGTGCCTCGGCAGCGGTAGCGGCTGCCGGGCCCGTGATCGGTGCCGCCTTCAAGGCGCTGGCTTCCTGGGCGGGCTCGTCGCTGGCCAGCGCCGTGGGTGAGAAGGCGGGGAGCACGGTGCTGGGATGGTTGCTGGCCGCGTTCGGCTTGGACGACAAGCTCCCCGACCCGACGGTACTGGAGATCAGGCGGCTGGTTCAAGAGCTGGGGGCCCAGGTCACCCAGCTGCAGGGAGAGGTGGCGCTCGCCGGATTCAGCACGCTGCTTCACCAGACCGATCGCACCACCGGACAGATCAAGCACGCGGTCAGTCAGGTGGCGCTGCTGGCGAATATGCCGGCCAGAGATCCGACGAAGCGCGCGTTCACCCAGACGATCATCGATTACATCGGCGCCAACCTGATCGACGCCCCAGAGATCCTCAACCAGCATCTCGGCTCCCAGGTCGGCCTCGCCGACAACTTGATCAAGTCAGCCTCGCGGACGCTCGGTAAGCGGAGGTTCTTTGGTCCCAAGGACTCCGCCGAGGTCAGGAGCATCTATGACTACTTCGCCTCCTACCAGGTCCAGCTGGCGATGCTGCTCCAGGAGTATTTCCACGCTAAGCCTACGGTCTACAGCCCCGCCAACGCCACCGCCAACCTGGAGCGGCTGCGAGGCAACGTCGCAGGCCAGGCCGGCTCGCTCAAGCCTGCCGTCGCCGCCAACACCGTAGTCGAGACCAAGACCCGCGAGATGTGGATCACCGATCCTTCCGGGGCGTTCGCGCCCGAGGTCGACCTCAACCATCTCGCCTCGATCCGCTACTACGTCAGTGCGGGTGCCAGAAAGGACAGCCCCCACTTCGAAACCCGACGGCCGATGGGCGCCACCAGCCTCACCGACTTTCCTCACAGTAACTGGGAGGTGCCGAACAAGGCTGCCTTCGAGGGGCTGACCGAGGGCTCAACCGGCTCGAGCCTGGTCGACTGGCTGCATAAGGAGGCGGGCTTCAGCAAGTCGTTCCTCGAGACTCGTGGCGGCAACAAATGGATGCGCGACGGCTACAACCTGCATTCAAATGCGCACGGCAATCACGGGTACCTGCGAGCGACCTTCTTCAATATCCGGTCGCGAACCACGTCCGAGACGCTCATCGAGTTCGACTCCGAACGTCCCCCCAGTTGGCAGGATGCCTTCCGCGCCAACAAGTCAGGGCTGATGTATGTCCGCAAGCTGGCGGCCGACGAGAGCTACTGGTGGTCTGGATAGACGAATACCGGGGCGACGGGAGGCAGTCACCGCGATGAAGACGATCGGCACCGAGGAGCATTTCGTCACCGACGAGGTCGTCACGGCGTGGAGCGCACTCGACTCCCTCGCGCGCGAGGACTCACGGGCCAGCATCCCTCCGGGGGAGGTGGGGGAGCGGCTACGCGAGGTCGGAGAGCGCCGGATCGCGGCGATGGACGAGGCGGGGCTGGAAGTCCAGGTGATCTCGCTCACCTCTCCCGGCCTTCACAACCTTGCGGCGGATGAGGCCACCCGCCTGCAAATCGAGACCAACGACCGCATCGCCGAGCTCGTGAACGGCCACCCGGACCGGTTTGAGGGCTTCGCCACCCTGGCCACGCCCGCGCCGGAGGCAGCCGCGCGGGAGCTCGAGCGCGCGGTCACCGAGCTTGGCCTCAACGGTGCCCTCCTCTTCGGCCGGACCGGTGACCGCAATCTCGACCACCCCGACAACTGGCCGATCTTCGAGGCGGCTGCGTCGCTGCGCGCTCCGCTGTACATCCACCCCCAGATCCCGCAGCCGCGGGTTCGGGCGGCGCTGTACGCGGGCTTCGACGACGCCATCGACAACGCCTTCGCCACCTACGGCATCGGCTGGCACTACGAGTCCGGCGTGCAGTTCCTCCGGCTCGCGGTTGCCGGCGTGTTCGACCGCTTCCCCGACCTCCAGGTCCTGCTCGGCCACTGGGGCGAGGTCGTCCTGTTCTACCTCGACCGGGCCGACGGCCTGGCGATGCAGGCCAAGCTCCCCGAGCCGTTCTCGGAGTACGTTCGCCGCAACGCCTACATCACCGCCGGCGGCGTCTACAGCCGGCGTTACCTGCGATGGGCGGTCGAGGTGGTCGGAGTGGAGCGCATCATGTTCGCGACCGACTACCCGTACCGACCCGGCCCCGACGGTGGCGTCGAGCACTTCCTTCAGGCCGCGGGGCTCGATCGCGCCGACCAGGAGCGGATCGCCGCCGGCAACTGGGAGGCGCTCGTGGCCGACATCCGGCGCTGATCGCGCCCCAGTCCGCACGGGCCCGTCGGGGGGCGATCAGAGCCCAACTTGGCTTCGGGGGCGCGACGAGCAACAATGCTTGATCGGTTCCAGGACCTTGCTTTTGAGCGTTGACCTCGAGGACTGGCACCAGCTCGTCCGCCGTCGGCTGGGGCTGGCCGACTGGGAGCGTGTCGGCCCCGAGCTTCAGCGGCAGACCGACGCGCTCCTTGAGCTGTTCGACACCCTGGGCGCCCGCGCCACGTTCTTCGTGCTGGGCCTCGTCGCCCGGACCCGGCCTGAGTTGGTGGCCGAGATCGCTGCCCGGGGACATGAGATTGCCTGTCACGGCGATGCTCACGAGCTCGTCTACCAGCAATCGCCCACCGAGTTCACCGATGATCTGCGGGCGGCGCGTCACGCCATCAGCGAGTGCACGGGCGCGCTGCCCCAGGGCTATCGAGCGCCGGCATTCTCGATCACCGGGCCGGCCAGGGCGTGGGCGTTCGAGGTGCTGGCCAACGAAGGCTTTGCCTATGACTCGAGCCAGTGCGTGCCGCGGAGTCTCCGCCCGCGGGCTGCGCGGGAGCCGCTCGGTCCCCACCTGGTGGCGCTGTCGGCGGGTGAGCGGCTATGGGAGCTTCCGGTAGCCGCGTGCGAACTGCACAACCTGGCGCTGCCGGTCGGCGGCGCCTCCTACTGGTCCCTGATGCCGAAGTCGCTGACGCTGTGGGGCCTGGGCAAGGCTCCTGACTACGCGGGGCTCTACCTTCATCCGCATGAGCTCGGCCCCGACCGGCTCCGTCTTGACCTGCCGCCCGGCGTCGGACCGCGCCAGCGGGCGCAGGCGGCGGTGCGCATCGCGCGGCGCGAGCTTGCCCGACGGCAGACGCCCGCGACGCTGCGAGCGATCGCCGATCACTTCGACCTGATTCCCTATGGGGAGCTCTATGCCCTCCTCAGCCAACGCTCCCGCGCGGGTACGCCGTCACTTTCAGGCTAACGCCAGCTCGTTCGACGACCTCTACGAGGACCAGAGGCCGCTGACGCGGCTCCTACGCTCGGGCTTGTTCCGCCGGCGCGCGCTCGCCGTCCAAACCGTCGCCGAGCGCCACTCTCCGCGGGTCCTCGACGTCGGCTGTGGCTCCGGGCGAATCGGCGAACACGTGCTCGCGGCCCGCGCCGGGGAGTACCTCGGGATCGACTTCTCGGAGCCGATGATCGATCTGGCGCGCGAGCGGCTTGCCCGCTTCGACGGCCGCGTCTCGCTGCTGGCCGCGGACTTCCTCACCTCCGAGATTCCGGGCTCGTATGACGTCATCCTCGGCCTCGGGCTCTTCGACTACCTGCCGGAACCCCACGTGTTCACCAGGAGGATGTTCGACCTGTGTGCTGACAATGGGTGCCTGGTGGCGTCGTTCCCGCGCTGGTCGCTGGTGAAGGGGCCGATCCGCAAGTTCCGCTACGAACGGATCAACGACTGCCCGATCTTCAACTACACGCGGCGGGAGCTCGAGCTCCTGCTGGGCGCCTCAGGCTTCGCGCCGCTGGAGATCACGACCCGGAGCAGCGGCCACCTGGTCCGCGCCCGTCGCGTCGGAGGCGGGACCTAGCGTTCGCGCCGACGGCCGGCGGCGGCCGCCGGCGCTGTTAGCGTTAGCTGCACTTCGAATTGCTGGCGTCCGAGAAGCTCTTGACCGAGCTCGCCACGCTGGAGGCATCGCTGGCAATCGTGGCGATCTGCCCTGCCGAGGGGCTGGACGGCAGCGCCTTGACCGCGCTCTCCAGGCTCTTGACTGACGACTCGATGGCGCTCGTCTCGCTCGCGAAATCGCTCTTGGCCGAGCTGATCAGGGTGTTGGCTTCACTCTGAACGTTGGTCAGCGCGGATTTCACGCCACTGATCCCGCTGCTGGGACGCAAGTTGGTCAGTCCCTTGACCGAGTTCTGAAGCTTGGTCCGATCAGAGCAGTAGGCCGGCTTGCTGCTCCCGCAACCGGCAAGCGCGATCAGCGCGACGGCCGCGGCCACCGCCGAGGCCGCGCGCATCAAGGCGAGACCCCACGGCCTGGCGATCTCTCAAACCTCGTAGCCATTGTCGTCGAACTCCATGAAAGCGGGACTGGGTCCAAGACGCGTAATCATCCCAGATCGCCTCAAACGGCCAGGCCGGGATTGCCCGCCGACGCCTGAGCGGACCGACGCGCGGTGGCTGGCTGGTGGGATCCCACTACGGACGATGGGCACCAGGCGGCAGCCGCGCCGCCACGCTGAGCCGGTTCCAGGCGTTGATCGCCGCGATCGCGAACAACAGGGCCGCCAGCGTGTCGGCGTCGAAGGTGGCGGCCGCCTCCTCGTAGACCTCGTCGGGCAGGGGCGCCTCGCCGACGCGGGTGACCGCCTCGGTCAGTGCGAGCGCGGCGCGCTCCGCCGCGCTGAAGAACGGCGCCTCCCGCCACGCGCTGAGGAGGTACAGCCGCTGCTCGCTCTCCCGGCGGCGCGGGCGTCGCGGGCGTGCATGTCGATGCAGAAGGCGCATCCGTTGAGCTGTGAGGCGCGGACCTTGACCAGCTCGTGCAGGCGTGGGTCGAGCTGCGCCGAGACCGTGCGGCCGAGGTGGACCAGATCAAGGTAGGCGGCGGTGGCGTGAGCACGCAGGTCCAGGCGCGCCCCGAGGTGACCTCTCACCGCAGTGGCGCTCGGAAGCCCCGGGTTGCCGGACGAAGCTGGGGCGCGGCGAGCGCCCGCCGCAGGGCGCTCGCCGCGCGCGTGAGCTTGCTGTAGACGTGGCTGAGATGCCACTCCACGGTCTTGGTGGTCACGTACAGCGCATTGGCGATCTGGGGGTTGGCGCGGCCCGCCGCGGCCAACTCGGCGATCCGCCGCTCGGTCGGGGTCAATGCGTCGGCGCCGCTGAGCGCGACACGGCGCGGCCGGGCGCCGCTGGCGCGCAGCTCGGCCAGCGCTGTCTCGGCCAGCGGCCGGGCGGCGAACCGGTCGGCGAGCTCGAGGCCGCGGCGCAATGGCGGGAGCGCCGCGGCCCGGCGCCAGGCGAACATGCCAGGGTGCCAGAGCCGGTAGTGGTCGGCGAGGTGGCGACCGGCCGCCTCGAAGCTGGTCAGCGCCGCCGCGGGCTCTCCGTCGATCAGGGCGAGCCGGCCGCGCGCCTCGAGCACCAGCGCGCGGTCGATCCCGGCGGGAGCCGCCTCACCGAGGGCGACAGCCTCGCGAGCTCCGTCGATCTCTCCGGTCTCGATTCGGGCGTGCGCCAGGATCGCGGCGCTCCAGCCTTCCATGGTGGCCCAGCCCGACCGGGCGATCCGAAGCGCGACCTCGGCATCGACGATCGCCTCGTGCAGGCGGCCCCGGCGGTAGTGCACGAGCGCCCGCCAGTGGCGCGCCGCGCCCGCCGCCACCAGCAGACCCTGAGCCCGGGCGGCTTCGAGCGCCGCCGCCAGCGCCGCCTCGGCCAGCTCCAGCTCATCGACCTGAACCAGAGCCGCCACCGCGAACCCGAGCGGTCGCCCCTGGGTGACCGGCTCGACCAGCGGATCGCCGGCCAGCGCCGCTTGCACCAACTTCCGCACCAACTCGGGTGGCGCGCCGTCGTTTGCCTCACGCAACGCCAGCTGGGCGCACAACGCCGGGTTCTCAGGAGGTCGGCCGTGCCGGGCCCGCTGGCGCAGCGGCTCGATCTCGGCGATCGCGCCCGGGCGCGCGACCGGATCGAACAGAGCGGCGGCGAAGTAGCCTGCCTCGAGCATCCCCCACAGCGGATGCTCGGGATCGAGCTCGGCCATCCCCCGCCGCGCTACGTCGGCGGCGCGACCGAACCGGCCCTGGGCGGACAGCAGCCGGCACAGGGCATGGCTTGCCTTCGCCCGCTGGTCCGGGTCGGAGATCAGCGCCAGCGCGTCGGTCGAGCCGGTCGCGGAGCCTGCTGGCTCACCTTGTTGGCGGCCTCGAACAACCCGCCCCCCTAACGATCCGGCCCGAGGTTCGAGGCGCGGTCCCTGGTCGGCGGGTTCACCGCCGGGTCGATCGACTTCTCGAGCGTCCTGGCGGGCAAGCTGCCGCTGTTCATCGGGATCGTCGTTGTCCTGTCGGCGCTGCTGCTGCTGGTCATCTTCCGATCGCTGGTGATCCCGGTTCAGGCCGCGCTCATGAACCTGCTGAGCATTGGCGGCGCGCTCGGCGCCACCGTGCTCGTCTTTCAGGACGGCGTGTTCGCCGGCGCCCTCGGGGTCACCAAGGGCCCCATCGAACCCTGGATCCCCGTGCTCATGTTCGCGGTCGTGTTCGGCCTGTCGATGGACTACGAGGTGTTCCTCATCTCGCGCATCCGCGAGGAATGGATCAAGCACCGGGACGCCACCGCCGCCGTCGCCGACGGGATCGCGTTCACCGGCAAGGTGATCAGCGCCGCCGCCGCGATCATGATCTGCGTGTTCCTCTCGTTCATGCTCGGCGACGAACGCTCGATCAAGGAGTTCGGCTTCGGCCTCGCCGCCGCCGTGTTCCTCGACGCGCTCATCATCCGCTGCGTCATGCTGCCCGCGGCCCTCGAGATCCTCGGGCCCACGACCTGGCGCCTCCCGCACTGGCTGAACGCCCACCTCCCCCGCATCAACATCGAGGGTTCGCAGGCACGCATCCCGATCGACCCCGACGACCGCGTGGCGGACGACGTGATCGAGCCCGAGCCGGTTCGGTCCGGCTGACCGCACCGGCCGGGCCGCCAGCGCGCCCGAGGTCAAGCCCCGGCGGCCAGGACAAGCTCCCGCACCGCGCGCGGGATCGCCGCCTCGGTGATCAGGCCGTAGCCCAGCAGCAACGCCGGCCCGGCGGGACCGACCACCGAGCAATCGCGGTGCAGAGTGTGGATCGCCACCCCGCGGCTGGCCGCCCGATCAGCGATCGCCGCCTCGTCGGAGCCGGCCGGGAGCCACACGATCAGGTGCAGCCCCGCCGACGCGCCCCCGATCCGTGCCCCGGAGAGCCCGGCGACCACCGCGGCGACGAGAGCGTTGCGGCGCTCGGGGTAGCGCCGGCGGGTGCGGCGCAGGTGACGGTCGATGTCGCCGCGCGCCAGCATCGTGGCGTAGGCGGCCTGGTGGAGCACGCCGGGCATCGCGCGGGTGACGCCGTGTTGCGCCGTCGTGTCGGCCACGAGGTGCTCGGGTACCAGCAACCAGGCGAGGCGCAGGCCGGGGGCCAGGGTCTTGCTGGCAGTGCCGAGATAGGCCACGCAATCGGGCGCCAAGCCCTGCAAAGAGGCGATCGGTTCGCGGTCGAAGCGGTACTCGGCGTCGTAATCGTCCTCGACGATCAGCGTCCCGCAGCGCCGGGCCCACTCGATCAGCCGCGCGCGGCGCGCGGGGGCAAGCACGCACCCCGTCGGATATTGGTGCGCCGGGGCCAGCACGACCGCGTCCACCTCGGTGTGCTCCAGCGTTTCCACCACCAGGCCGTGTCCGTCTACGGCGACTGCGACCACCTCCAGCCCCGCCTGCTCGATCGTTTGCGGGATCGCCGACCACGCCGGATCCTCCACCGCGACGCGAGTGGCGCCGCGGGCGCGCAGGGTGTGCCAGAGGATTGCCATTCCGCCGGTGGCGCCCGAGGTGATGATCATCCGGTCGGGATCCGCCACCACAGCGCGCACCCGGCCCAGGTAATCGCTGAGCGCGATCCGCAGGCGGCGGTGTCCGCGACGCGATCCGTAGCCGAGCGCGGCATCCGGCAGCTCGCGGAGCGCCGCGGCGGTGGCCGACTGCCAATCGTGCCGGGGGAAGAAGGACAGGTCCGGGATGCCGCTGCGCAGGTCATAGCGAACCCGATCGACCGGCGCCGGCGGCTCGCGCTGCGCCGGTATCGGCTGCGCCAAGCCGTCAACCACGCGGGTCGCGTCACCGGGACGCGCCACCAGGTAACCCTCGGCGATCAGCTGCGAGTACGCCTCCACGACGACGCCGCGAGAGACCTGGAGCTCTTGCGCGAGCTCCCGGCTCGACGGCAGCCGAAGGCCCGCGCGCAGCCGGCCGGCGCGAATCGCCTGGCGCAGCTCGCGCTCCAGCTGGGCGCGCAACGGCGCGGTTCGGTCCAGGTTCAGGTGGATCTCCACGGGCGTGGCGGAGGCTAATGGTCGTCCGTGCCGGCCGGCCGGCGAGACGGGGTCGCCTTCCCTGGCGACCCCAAACGGCGAAGATCAGCCGCCGAGCGCGGCGATCACATCCTTGGAATGGGTCACCGGCAGCCGGTTGCCCTCCAGCTCGATGCGCGACCCGCTGGCGTCATCGATCAGCTCCAGCACCCGCACGTTGAACCGCTGATGAACCTTCACCGTGATGCTCGCGCGCGCGACCTGGAACGTGAGCTGGGTGGGCTCGCTGTGACGGGTGGCGGCGGCAAACCCGTAGACCGCGCTGTCGGACACCGCGACCAGCATCTTCGCCGGAAGCCCCGTCGCCCTGGCGGCCGCGCGCCTTCCCGCCGCCGATCCGGCCACGCTCCCGACGGCCTCGCCCACCCCGCCGAGCACGCCACCGGCGTCACCGCCGACGAACGCCCCGACGAACATCCCGCCGGTGTGGCCGCGAGGTTGGAACTGACCGGCCACCTGGACCTGGTCGTCGATCCCGCGCGCGCTCAGCGCCGCCTGGGTGAGCGCCGTCATCTTCTCCTCCGACATCACGACCTCCCGGTAGACCGCCAGCGCAGGCCAGCGGTGGGTTGGGCGCGATGCAGTCTATTTGGGGGTGCGCCTAGCGGCGCACTGTTTGGGTGGTGGGCGCCGCCGGCGCGGCGGTCATCCGGCGCTCGTCGCCGCGGCCCGGCCGATCTGCGGCCCGAGCTCCGCCAACCGCCGCGCGGCCGTGGCGATCGCGTCGGCGTCGATCCCGCTGTCGGCGAGCAGCTCGGCCGGCTTGCCGGAGCCCGGTAGGTGCGAGACCGCCAGCTTGACCACCCGGGGGCGCTCGTCGGTGTCGGCGAATGCGCTGAGGACGGCGTCGCCCAGGCCGCCTTCCGGCCAGTGGTCCTCCACCACGACGAGCCGCCCTCCGGTGGCCTGGGATGCCGCCGCCAGCGTC
The DNA here is from genome assembly GCA_963830395.1 of uncultured Actinomycetota bacterium. GTDB lineage: Bacteria > Actinomycetota > Thermoleophilia > Solirubrobacterales > Solirubrobacteraceae > Palsa-465. Next base: position 306,270 of record CAWHMI010000004.1, on the reverse strand, counting down.
TCGGCGTCGACCGGCTTGACCGAGTACAGGTCGATGACCCGCGCGCTGATGCCCTCGCCCGCGAGCGCGTCGGCCGCCTTGATCGCCTCGTGCAGGGTGACGCCGGCGCCGATCAGGGTCACCTGATCGTCATCTGACTCGCGCACCACCTGGGCGCCACCGATCCTGAACTCCTGGTCGGGAGCGTAGAGCGTCGGCAGCCCGGCGCGGGTGGAGCGCAGGTAGGAGATCCCGTCGTGATCGGCCATCGCCGCCACCAGCTTCGCCGTCTGGTTGGGATCGGACGGGTACAGCACCACCGAGCCGCCCAGCGCCCGGAACTCGGCCAGATCCTCCAGCGCCATCTGCGACGGACCGTCCTCGCCGATCGACACGCCGGCGTGAGATCCGTTGAGGCACAGCTTGGCCTGCGAGATCACCGCCATGCGGACGAAGTCGTAGGCCCGCGAGTGGAAGGCGGCGAACGTCGCCGCGAACGGGGTCCAGCCGCGGACCTGGAAGCCAACCGCGGTGGCGATCATCATCTGCTCGGCGATGTAGGCCTCGAAGTAGCGCTCGGGCGTCTTCTTGATCACCTCCTCGGTGTGCGTGGAGTTGCCGACCTCGCCGTCCAGCGCGACGACGTCGCCGCGCCGGCGCATGACCGCGGCCAGGCCCTCGCCGAATGCCTTGCGCGTCGGCACCGGGTCGCCGTCGATCTCGTAGGTCGGAAGCGGGACCGAGGAGTCCGTCTGGAAGCGATGCGGGCTGCCGGCGCTCTCGGGCTTGGCCACGTCCACGTGGATGTGCGGCAGGTCGCCGAGCTCCTGGATCGCCTTCTCGGGATCCTTGAGCGGCTGACCGTGCTTGCCCTCCACGTTGGCGGTCTCGGTGGCGCCGTAGCCCTTGATCGTCCGCGCCACGATCATCGTCGGCTGACCGGCCGTCGCCGCCGCCTCGGAGAACGCGTGGTCGATCGCGGCGATGTCGTGGCCATCGATCTCGATCGCGTGCCAGCCGCCGGCCTCCGCCCGCTTGGCGTAGGAGTCGAGGTTCCAGCCGTGCATCGTCTCCCCGCGCTGACCGAGACGGTTGACATCGACGATCGTCACCAGGTTGTCCAGGCCGTAGACGCCGGCGTGCTCCACCGCCTCCCAGATCGAGCCCTCGGCCATCTCCGAGTCGCCGCACAGCGTCCATACGCGATACGGCAGCCGATCGAGCTCGCGCGCGCACAGGGCGATCCCGGCCGCGATCGGCATTCCCTGGCCGAGCGACCCGGTGGCGACGTCGACCCACGGCAGTACCGGGGTCGGGTGGCCCTCGAGCCGGGAGCCGAACTGGCGGAAGGTGAGCAGCTCCTCGTCGGTGATCGCGTCAGCGGCGCGGAACATCGCGTACACGAGCGGCGAGGCGTGACCCTTGGAGAAGATCAGGTGGTCGTTGTTGGGGTTCTCCGGGTTGTCGTAGTCGTAGCGCAGGTGGCGGGCCATCAGCACCGCCATCAGGTCGGCGGCCGACATCGACGAGGTCGGATGACCCGAGGAGGCGGCGGCGGCCGCGCGGATCGAGTCGATGCGCATTCGCTGGGCGAGCTGATGGATCTCTTCGTTGGTCATGGGGCCTTCCTCTGATCAGGGCCGTTCCACGGGACGTTTGCGCGGATGCGACCGCCTCAAACATCGACTGCACTCCTCGGTTGATAGCACTCGGGCGGGCGCGGGCTCAACCGGAATGTGATCGGCTCGTGGCCGCTGGAGCGTACGATTAGCGTATGACTGCGCTCGGTATCACGCTGCTGGTGGTGGGAGCGCTCGTGGCGGTGGCCGAGGCGCACTATCCGAGCCATGGAATCGCTGGCGGAATCGGGGTCGTGGTCATGGGCTTGGGCGTCGTTCTGGCGGTCAGCGGACTGGGCGCGGGCATCCTGCTCGGACTGCTCGGCGGTGTCGCGCTGGCGGGCGCCGGCGCGGGCGCGCTGGGGTTCTCGCTCAAGCACGGGCTGGCGACGAACCACCAGCGGGTGCGCACCGGCGCTGAGGGAATCGTCGGCCACATCGGCGTGGTCCGCACCTGGACGGATTCGGCGGGCAGCGTCGACCTGGATGGGGCGGTGTGGCGGGCGCGCCGCTCGGCCGCCGCCGAGGACGAGCCGCCGGAGCTGCACGCGGGCGATCCGGTCGTCGTGGAGCGCCTTACTGGACTGACACTGTCGGTGCGCCCGGCCGAGGAATGGGAGATGCTCTAGTGGTTACCGTCATCATCGTCATCGTCGCCGTGCTGCTGGTGATCGGGCTGACCGCCCTGGCCAGCTCGGTTCGCGTCCTCCGCGAGTACGAGCGCGGCATCGTCTTCCGGCTGGGGCGGCTGATGGATCAGCGGGGCCCCGGACTGCAGCTGCTGATCCCGTCGCTTGACCGGATGGTCCGGATCAGCCTGCGGACGGTGACGCTGACGATCCCGCCACAGGAGATCATCACCCGTGACAACGTGCCCGCCCGGGTGACCGCTGTCGCCTACTACCGGGTGATCGATCCGAGCAAGGCGGTCACCGAGGTGGAGAGCTTTCAGTCGGCGACCCTGCAGATCTCGCAGACGTCGCTGCGCTCGGTGCTCGGGGTCGTCGATCTCGACACGCTGCTGTCCGAACGCGAGCACCTCAACGAATCCCTGCAGCACGTCATCGACGCACAGACTGAGCCGTGGGGGATCAAGGTGACCACCGTCGAGATCAAGGACGTGGAGATCCCCGAGCGCATGCAGCACGCGATCGCGCGCCAGGCCGAGGCCGAGCGCGAGCGCCGGGCGCGGATCATCAACGCCGAGGCCGAGGCCCAGGCGTCGGCCAAGCTGGCCGAGGCCGCCGACGTCGTCGGCCGCAACCCGGTGACGCTGCAGCTGCGGTACCTGCAAACGCTGCGCGAGATCGGTGGCAACTCGACGATCGTGTTCCCGGTGCCGGTCGACCTGATGAAGCCGATGTTCGACGCGCTGGGCAATCGAACCGCGCCGGCCGCCGTCGCGCCTGATCCGGCGGCGGCGCCCGAGGCCGCTCAGCTCGACGCCGTCTCCGCCCCCGAGGCCGCCCAGCTCGACGCCGCTTCCGCCCCCGAGGCCGCCCAGCTCGACGCCGCTTCCGCCCCCGAGGCCGCCCAGCTCGATGCCGTCTCCGCCCCCGAGCTCGCCGCGGCGCCGGCGGAGGGCAACGGCCGCGCCACCGAGCCCGCGGCGGTCGACGCGCCGGACACCCCGGTTCCCGAGCCCGGCCGACTCCCGGGTCACAGCGACTAACCTCAGCCGCCGTCATGGCGGCTCGCTCAGACATCCGCAACATCGCGATCATCGCGCACGTCGACCATGGGAAGACGACGCTGGTCGATGCCCTGCTGTGGCAATCGGGCGCGTTTCGCACCGGGCAGTCGGTGGCCGAGCGGGTGCTGGACTCGATGGACCTCGAGCGCGAGAAAGGGATCACGATCCTGGCCAAGAACACCGCGGTCCGCTACGGCGACGTAAAGCTCAACATCGTCGACACCCCCGGACATGCCGACTTCGGCGGCGAGGTGGAGCGGGGGCTGACGATGGTCGATGGCGTGCTGCTGCTGGTCGACGCCAGCGAGGGGCCGCTGCCGCAGACCCGCTTCGTCCTGCGCAAGGCGCTCGAGGCCCGGCTGCCGGTCATCCTCGTCGTCAACAAGGTCGACCGGGTGGTTGGGGGGCGGGCGGGTGGGAATCGATCGCGCATCGACGAGGTTGTCGATGAGGTCTACGAGCTGTTTCTCGATCTCGACGCCGACGAGTCGCAGATCGAGTTCCCGATCGTCTATACCAACGCCCGGGCGGGCCAGGCGTCGCTCGATCCGGCCGGGTGGGAGGAGGGGGCGACGGGACCTCCCACCGACCTGGAGCCGCTGCTGACCCTGCTCGTCGACCACGTGCCGGCGCCGGAGTACGACCCCGACCACCCGCTCCAGGCCCACGTCACCAACCTCGATGCCTCGCCCTACGTGGGCCGGCTGGCGATCTGCCGGGTGCGCCACGGCACGATCCGCCGGGGTGAGACAGTCGCCTGGTGCCGGGCCGACGGCACGATCGGGCCGGTCCGGGTGTCGGAGCTGTACGTGACCGAGGCGCTGGCGCGGGTGGACGCCGACGAGGCGCGGGCGGGCGAGATCATCGCGGTCGCCGGGATCCCGGAGATCACGATTGGCGAGACGCTCGCGGCCGCCGACGACCCGCGGCCGCTGCCGGTGATCACCGTCGACGAGCCGTCGCTGTCGGTGACGATCGGGACCAATGGCTCGCCGCTGGCGGGCCGCGACGGGACCCTGCTGACCGCCAGCCAGATCCAGGCGAGGCTGGAGCGCGAGCTGGTCGGCAACGTCTCGCTGCGCGTGCTCGATACCGAACGGCCCGACGTGTGGGAGGTGCAGGGCCGCGGCGAGCTGGCGCTGGCGGTGCTGGTGGAGCTGATGCGTCGCGAGGGGTTCGAGCTCACGGTGGGCAAGCCCCAGGTCGTCACCCGCGAGATCGACGGCCGCGCCCACGAGCCGGTGGAGCGGATGAGCGTCGACATCCCCGAGGAATACGTCGGCGTCCTCACCCAGCTGCTGGCCCTGCGCAAGGGCCGGATGGAGCAGATGGTCAACCACGGCACCGGCTGGGTGCGGATGGAGTACCTGGTGCCGGCTCGCGGGATGATCGGCTTCCGCACCGAGTTCCTCACCGAGACCCGCGGCACCGGGCTCGTGCACCACGTGTTCGATCGCTGGGAGCCGTGGCACGGCGAACTGCGGACCCGGCCGACCGGCTCCCTGGTCGCCGACCGGCGCGGGACGGTGGCCGCGTTCGCCCTGTTCAACCTGCAGGAGCGCGGGACGTTGTTCGTGGAACCCGGCGACGAGGTCTACGAGGGGATGATCGTCGGCGAGAACTCCCGCGCCGAGGACCTCGACGTCAACGCCACCAAGGAGAAGCATCTGACCAACATGCGCTCCTCCACCGCGGACGAGCTGGTGCGGCTGGTCCCCAAGCGCGAGCTGTCGCTGGACCAGGCGCTCGAGTTCCTCCGCGCCGACGAATGCGTCGAGGTCACCCCCGGCGCGGTCCGCCTGCGCAAGCTGACGCTGGACAAGACCGCGCGCCAGAAGCGGGCCCGATCAGGCAACCGCGAGCAGGTGCTGTCCTGAGCGCGAGTCCGTCGCCGCCCGTCCCCGGCCGGCGCCCGGCGGCGGCGGTCGCGGGCGCCCTCCTGGTGGTGGCGCTGATCGTGGCCGCCTGGTTCGCGCTCGGAGTGCGCCAGGCGGTGAGCACCGACCGGGCGACGGCGATCATCGACACCGGCCGGCCGCTGGTTCGCAATCAGGCCCGGCGCGCCGATGCGCTGCTGGCGGCGGGGGGCTTCTTGAACCCAGATCGTCAGGTGACCTTGCTGCGCTCCCAGGTGGCGCTGGCCAGCGGCGACCGCAGCCGGGCGCGGCAGCTGGCGGCGAGCGTCACCAGAAGCGAGCCGCTCAACGCCGAGGCCTGGGCGCAACTGGCCAGATCCTCCAGCGGCATTGCCCTCTTCCAAGCGCTGCGGCACGTGACCGCGCTCGTGCAGGTCGTCAAGACACACCGCTGATCTGGGCCGGATGCCCGCCGGCCCGAGGCCCCCGGAACGGTCGGGCGGGCACTGCCTGATCGATCGGGATCCGGGCGCCGCGCCGCAGGCCCCGCCGCTGGCGCAGCGCCGCCGGCAGCAACGGCGCCGCCGCCGCCAGCGCGGCCAGGTGGGCTCGGAGACGGCGTTCCTGCAGCGCGTGCCACGCCCACCCGCACTGCCGGTAGGCGACCAGGGGCAGCCAGCGGGCGGGGAACGCCTTGGCCACCAGCACCAGCGTGTTACGGGCGACGAGCCGGTGCGAGCCGCCTCGGAGCTGATGCGCCGAGCCGCCGCCGGCGTGCCGCGCCGTCACCGGCTCGTAGCGACAGGTCCAGCCGGCCAGCCGCAGGCGCAGCGCCAGGTCGACGTCCTCCAGGTAGGCGAAGAAGCGCTCGTCGAAGCCCCCGGTCGCCAGCACCGCGTCGCGCCGGTACACCGCAGCACCGGCGCACGCGCCGAACACGTCGCCGGCCTGGTCCCAGCGCCCGTCGTCGACCATGAAGCGGCCGCGTTGCTCACAGGCTCCGTCACGGCGCAGGATGTCGCCGGCGTCATAGATCCGCCCGGGCTCGTGCATGGCGAGCAGCTTGCCGGTCACCGACGCCGCCTGCGGATCGCCGGCCAGCGCCCCGGTCATCCGCGCCAGCCAGTCGTCGGCGATCACCACATCGGTGTTGATCAGGGCCACCAACTCAGCGTGGGCGTGCGCCATCCCCCGGTTGGCCGCGTGGGCGAACCCGGTGTTGGCCCCCAGCTCCAGCACCGTCACCTCGATGGGGGGCTTCGCCGAGCGCAGGTAGTCAAGCGACCCGTCGCGCGAGCCGTTGTCGACGACGAGCACCTCGGCGGGCGCGGGCCGCTGGCGGGCGACCGCGCCCAGGCAGCCGGGCAGCCAGCGCAAGCCGTTCCAGTTGGGCACGACCACGGCCACCGAACGCGCCGGCGAGCTCGGCGCCGGGGGCGATGAGCCGGTCACGCCGCCGCGGCGTCGTTCGATGTCAGCGACGCCATCAGTCGCTGGAGCAGCTCGTCGGGCAGCGAGGTCCGCCAGTCGCTGCTCCAGCTGACCCGGCTGCCGGCGGCCCGGCGCTGCAGGTCGCCGGCGCCCGCCGCGGCCTCGCGCAGCGCAACGGCCAGCGACTCCACGCCCGCCTCGGCGACGATCAGATTGCCCGAGATCGCCGCCATCGCCTCCGGCGTCTTGTTCTCGAAGCTGCTGGTCACGGTGAGCATTCCGGCGCAGGCCATCTCGATCGGCACCAGGCTGGGATGCGGTGTGTACATCAGCGCCAGCCCGACGTCGTGCTCGCGCAGCAGGCGGGCGTAGGCCGCCTGATCGGTGCGGGGCAGCAGCGTCAGCGCGCGACCGGCGCCGAGCGAGACGTCACCGCCCCGCCCGACGGTGCCGATGCCGTGCAGCTCCCAGCCAGCAAACGCCCCTTCGGCGAGCGCCCGGGCCAGCGCCAGCACGCCGAGCTCGAACATGTTGCGCGCCGCGTGCGCCTCGGGCCGGGCGTAGAACAGCAGCCGGCGCGGCCCCGGCCGATCAAGGTCGGCGGCCGACGGCGCCGCCACCGCGGTGATGGCGTTCTGAAACGAGGCCGAGGCCGAGTCTCCGGCCACCACGCCGGCGCTGTAGACGCCGAGCCGGTGCCGGCGGAAGTAGTCGCGCAGCAGCTCGCTGGAGAACAGCGCGACGTGCGGAAACCGGTAGGACTCGTCGGCCAGCGCCGCGTAGCTGCCCATCGCGAAGGTGAACGGCTCGTATTCCTGGATCAGGTACGCGAACCGGCCGCCGCCCAGCAGCGCCACCGCGTCGCGGGCGACGTGCGCCGTCCACCAGGTGGTGGCCACGAAGCGGTCCGCGGGGCTCACCTCGATGCCCGCCGACTCGCGCCCGAAGGCCAGCTCGACTGTTTCGAACAGCCCGCCCAGACCGCGGTAGGACTCGATCTGGCGGCGGTAGTCGAACGCCAGCGGGCCGACGGGATCCACGGTCACCAGCCGCACCCGGTGGCCGAGCTCGGTCAGCCGGCGGGCCAGGTTGAGCTTGGCGATGTAGCCACCGAACAGGTGGCGCAGGTCGAGCGTCGGGAGCAGGATGTTGATCCGCGCCGGCACGTCGGGGGCGGGCATCCAGCGCAGCGGCGCGACCTTGTCGGCGATCGCCGCGGCGGCCTCGTGCAGTCCGCGCCGACCGGGAGGTTGGAGCAGCGTGGGCGGCGGCAGCGCGTCGAGACGCAGCCGCGGCTGGGGCCGATCCCGGGCGGTGAGCGCAACGAGGCGACGCCACGCTAGAGCGTGCAGCAGCAGCCATTCGGCCCCCAGCGTCTCCGGCGTCCCGGCGAGCTCCCGGATGCCGCGCACCGCGAACCGCGCCAGCCCCGGCGCCGAGCGCTCGGCCCGCCGCAACGCGGTGAGCTCGCGTCGCTTGCGCGACGACATCCGGGCACCGCAGCGCATCTCCAGCACGGTGGCGAACTGGATCAGCCGGCAGAAGTCGACGAAGTAGTGCATCCGCCACAGCCGAACCCGCTCGGCGAGGTCGCGTCCGCTCGCCAGGCGCTCACGCAATGACGGCATCTGGTTGGCGGCGGCGTGGCCCAGGGACGCGTCGCCGTGCTGGACGTAGTCGTACAGCGGACGGTCCACGTAGGAGATACTCCCCACCGCGAGCGCGACCAGGCCCAGCCAGTGGTCGTGGAAGTGGGCGAACTGGGCCGGCGGGAACGGCAGCGCGTAGTCGAGCAGCTCGGAGCGAAACAGCGACGCGGCACCGGTGACCGCATTGGCCATCAACAGCGACAGCAGGTCGGCGTGGTTGTTGCGCCGTCGCGCCCACCAGGTATCGGAGATCAGCTCGCCGGCGCGCGAGACGACGCGCGCGTCGCTGTATACCAGCTGCGCGTCGCCGAGCGCGGCGATCAGGCTGCTGAGCTTGTCCGGATGCCAGGCGTCGTCCTGATCGGACAGCGCCACCAGCGCCGCGCCACCCGGGACCATCGTCAGCGCCCGCTCGAAGTTGGCGTAGAAGCCGAGGCGCCGCGGCGAGCGGGAGACGACGAAGCGTCCGTCGCCGCCGATCGCGTCGTCCAGCACGCGCTGACCCTCGGGCCTCGAGCAGTCGTCGCTGATCAGGCAGATCCAATTCTCGTGCGTCTGCTCGCGGATCGAGTCCAGCTGGCGGCGGAGCAGGTCCTCGGGCGGGTTGAAGGTGGCCAAGCAGATCGCGACCGCAGGCCCGCTTCGGTCTGCGGGCCAAGCGCCAGCGCCCGGCGCGGCGGCGCCCGGTTTGATGGCGGCCGCGACCCGGAGCTGCGCAAGCGGGGCCACGGCCGTCTCGCCGTCCTCGAGCTCGGCCCGCAGCGCCAGCGGCAGGTATCCCGGGGCGCGGGGGCCGCGGATGCGCACCAGCCCCCAGAACCCGCTGCGGTAACTGAGCAGGCGCGGGTCCGCCGCGGAGGCCGGGTCCTCTGAGAGGGCGGCGGCGGCGAACGGATCGACCATCGGGTGCAGCTCGCGGAACGGGTCCAGACGCGGCATCCGGGCCGCCATCACCGGCTGGGCCTCGCCGTCGAGGACGAACTCCAGCTTCCTGATCCGGGCGCGAGGCGAGAAGCACCAGCCACAGACGAACACCGCCGTGCCGGGTCCGACCGCCACCTCCGGCGGGAGCTCGCAGTCCAGGGTCACCCGCAGCATCGTGCCGTCAACTCCCCCGGCGGCGATTGATCCCGCCGTCGCGGAGCGCCTGGAGATACGCGCCGGCCACCGTGGAGGCGATCCGCCGCCTGACTCTCGCTGTCCACCGCCGGCTCAGCCTCGCCTCCAGTTGCGCCAGCCGGGCCCGGACGCGTACATCCTCGCCGTGCAGCTGGCTGACGTTGGTCGCCAGCGCTGCGAGCTCCCGCGGCTCGCCCGTCTCCGGGCGCTCGAGCTCCTCGGCGGTGATGGCCACCGGCCGCTTGGCGAGGACGAGCAGGCCATGGGTGCCCGGGACATCGTTGCGGTCCAGGCGCACGACCTCGAAGCCGCGGCCCCAGTGGCAGCGTAGCCACCACTCGGAGTGAAACACCCACGGGCCGCCCTCGCTCCACGGGCGTCCGGCGCCGACCACGCTCATACCGCTGCGGTTCTCATCCCAGGCCCCGCCCAGCAGCTGGCGGGCCATCTCGGCGCCCATGTAGGAGACGATCAGCAGCCCACCGGGCTTGAGCACGCGGTGCAGCTCGGCCAGCCAGCCGGCCCAGTGGCGCCCGAGGTGGGTGAACACCGAGAGCGCCCAGGCGAGATCGAAGAACCCGTCGGTCTGGGGCAGCCGTGGCTCCTCGCTGACCAGGAAGGCGTGAAACGGCGGGCACAGGTTGTCCCGTAGCCAGAAGACGCTCCCGGCGTCGATGTCGCAGCCCCACAGCTCGGCGCTCCGCGCCTCCGGGCCGAAATGCCTCAGCACGCGGCCGGCGCCGGCGCCGAAATCGAGCCCTCGCCGTCCGTCCCAGCTCCAGTCGGCCGGCAGCGACGACGAGATCACCGCCTTGAGCGAGGATCCGATCGCTTCGTACTGGGCCCAGGGCTGGTCACCGCCGAGCTCGCCGACCCGCACCGCCAGATCGAGCGGCGGTAGGGGGAGCTGCGGTGAGGTCATCGCGCAACCGTACATATCCCTCCGCCGCCGGCCCATCCAGCCGCGTATAGCCTGCCGTGATCGCGAACAGATCCCCACGCGTCGCGCCCGCGCCACTGCACCCGCCGCGGGACAGGTACCGGGCAGCGCTGCGATCGCTGACCTCGGGTCTGTCGCTGACCGCCCGTCAGACAGTTCGCGCGGCTCGCGGCCAAGGGGATGCCCGCCCGTCCGGCCCGGCGAGCTTTGCGTCGTGGCTTGCGACGTTGTGGGACCCTGAGCTCTCCCGCCTGGACGCAGCCTGCGCCGGAGCGGGCGTCGAGGCGCTGGCGCAGTTTCGCGAGCTCGACGGCGATCTGTGGGCGCTCCTGCTGACCCAGGAGTACGACCTCTATCCCAACATCAGGGCACTGCTCCCCGACGTCCCCGATCGCGCCCTGCAGCAGACCTGGAACGGGACCAGCGGCGCCGCCCTGGCCACCCAGAGCCTGGCCTTCTACAACCGGCTGCGCGAGCTGAGCGCGCGTCACTCGGCGGTCGGCCTTCAGCAGTGTCGCGTGCTGGACTTCGGCTGCGGCTGGGGACGCCTGACCCGCTTTCTGGCTCGCGACGTTGCGCCGGAGTCCCTGTTCGGCTGCGATCCGGTGGAGGCGATCCTCGACGTCTGCCGCCGCACCCGCGTGCCGGCGCGGCTGGCCCGGTGCGACTTCGTGCCCCAGCGCCTGCCGTTCTCCGAGCGCTTCGACCTGGTCTACGCCTTCTCGGTCTTCACCCACCTGTCCGAGCCCGCGCACGAAGCCAGCCTGCGCGCGCTGCACGCCTCGATCGCGCCCGGCGGCCTGCTCGTCGTCACGGTGCGCCCGCCCGCCTACCTACGGGTCTCCGACCTGCTGGCGCCGGCGCTCCGATCCCTGGGTCCCCGACCTGAGGCCAGGTTCGTCGAGCCGCTGTACCTGTTCGCCCCCCATGGCGGGCAGCCGCTGGGCGAGCCCGCGCCCGCCCAGGGGATCACCTACGGCGAGACGGTCCTGACCGCCGCCTACATCCGCGAGCGCTGGTCTGCGCTGTTCGAGCCGCTGGAGTTCAGCCTCCTGATCGGCGATCCGCACCAGGTGGTGGTGGCGCTGCGCCGGCGCGAGGATCGCGGAACCGGTACACCGACACGGGCACCAGGCCAGCGAACGTCCTCGTCTGCACCTGGCGAAAGCGCGCGGGCAACGGCTTGAGCAGGGAGCCGAGAAACGCCGGGTTCTGTCCAAACGTGACCACGAACAGCGCCCCGCCCCGGGCCAGGTGGACCGTCTGTCTGATGACGATGGCCGGCGGGGTCGACGGCACCAGCGCATAGGGGCGGGCCCGCAGCAGGGCGCTGCGCGAGGGGAACCCCAGGCGCAGCACCGGATGGCGCCCTCGCGGCGACGGCCCAGCCGCAGCGAATGCCGCATCGAGCTCGGTCAGCGGTCCCGGCGTTGGGCCGGGCACCTCGAGCACCGGGGCTCCGGGTGGGCCGACCCGGTCGATGAAGCTCACCGCCGCGTCGTAGTCGGGTCGCTGGTTGCCCGACTCGAGCATCTTCGCGGCGCCGATCCCGTAGGCGGCGATCACCAAGCCCACGGCGGCGATGCGCAGCGGTCCGCGCGCGCTGGTCACCAGCGCCCCCAGCGCCAGCGCCAGCGCGGGCCATCCGGCGATCAGGTTGCGCGGCTCCCACACGCTGTGGCCGAGCAGGCTGTACAGGGCGATCTCGGCCGGCGGGGCGACCACGAGCACGACCACCAGCACCGCGCCGCCCGGTAGGCCCGTGAGTCCGTTTCCGTCCTGCGCGCGACGCGCCCTGATCAGGACACCGAGCAAGCCCGCCGCCAGACCGACGACCCCGATCGCCAGCGCGGCATGGCCGGGCAGCCTCGCGACCGGGAGAAACGGATGGCCGATCGACCACCGCGCCAGCGAGCTGACGACGAGATGGGAGCTGAACGGCTCCAGAAAGCTGATCACCAGGTTGCCGGGAGAGCGCGTGTCCTTGAGCAACGTCGGCAGCCACGGGATGTAGGCGATCGCCGCCGCGATGTTGGCGGCGAGCAACGGCCGTCGCGCGCCGGACGCGGTCAGGAACGCCCACACGAACAGCGCGCCAAGGAAGAACACCGCGATGTAGTGCGTGTACATGGCCGCGCAGGAGACGACCGCGTACGCCGCCCACCAGCGCGCCCGCCGCGTGTCGAGCGCTCGCAGCAGACAGAGGGCGCCGGCCAGCACGAGCGCCAGCAACAGCGCATAGGCGCGCGCCTCGGTTGAGTAGAAGATCAAGAACGGGCTCAGCGCCATGAGCCCGGCGCCGACCAGGGCAGCGCGGCGACCCACCGTCCACAGACCGAGCAGATACGTGAGCGGGATCGCGGCGGTTCCAGCCAGCAGCGACACCGACCGCAACGCCTGCGCCCCGTCCCCGAACCGCTCGGCGACCCAGGCGAGCAGGAAGAACAACGGCGGATTGAGGTCGACCGAATGCCCGCGCAGCAGGTAGAGGACGCGGCCGGCGCTGTGGCCAGTGACGATGAAATACGTCGACAGCTCGTCTCCGAACAGGGAGTCAGCAAACGAGGGCAGCCGCAACAGGACACCCACCACCGTGATTGCGCCGACGAGCACGACCATCACCGCTGACGGGCTGCTCTGCCAGCGGTCAGGCACGGCGGGCGCGCCCCGCCGTCGCCGATCGCCTACGACGATCGTCTCGTGCGCGGCCCGCACCTGGACCCCGTCAGAGCCCGCCTTCGCCCGGATCCTTGAACTTGCGCGACGTCAGGATCCCGGCGCGGTGCAGTGTCAATCGAGCTCCCGCCCAGAGCGTCTTGCACCCGTAGACGGCGCCGCTGCGAAAGCCGACCGAGGAGGCGTCGTCGGAGTAGCGGCAGGTGGCGGAGACCTCCTCGATCCGGAGATCGAAGTACACCGCCTGCATGATCAGCTCGGTGTCGAAGCTGAAGTCGATCGCGTTGCGCAGGAACGGCACGGTCAGCAGCAGCCGGCGCGAGTAGGCGCGGTAGCCGGTGTGGGCCTCCGACAGCCGGGTTCCCATGATCTGGTTCTCGATCGTCGTCAGGACCCGGTTGGCGACGTACTTCCAGCGCGGCATCCCGTTGGCCAGCGCCGAGCCGGGCTCCGAGAAACGCGAGCCGAGCACCAGGTCGGCGCGGCCGTCGAGGATCGGGGTGACCATGTCGGGAATCAGCGCCGGCTCGTACTGCCCATCCGGGTGGAGCATCACGACCACGTCCGCGTCGCGCTGCAGGGCCTCGAGATAACACGTCTTCTGGTTGGCCCCGTAGCCCGCGTTGTGAGGGTGCCAGACCAGGCGCAGCGGAAGCTCGCGGGCCAGGTTGACGGTCTCATCGGTGGAGTGATCGTCGACCAGGATCACCTCGTCGACCCAGCCGGTTGGGATGTTGCCGACCGTCTGATTCAGCGTTGCCGCCGCGTTCATCGCGGGCATCACCACGATCACCTTCCCCGGGGGCCGGCGACGCGACGTGGCAAGCAAACGCCCGCTGCCGGTGGCGGAAGGTTCAGGAACGGCGGCACTCCACGTAGACGGTGCCCCCGCGGCGCGCGGCGACTTCGACAGCCGCCGCAATCGCGGCGACTGGGGCGAGCAGGACCGCGGCGGCGAGCACGAAGACCCGAGCGTGGGCTGAGTCTGGGCGACTCCGGGCCTCCGGACGACGAATCGACTCGTACAGGTCTCGGATTCCCCGGCAGCATTCCCACGATCCCGTGCAGCCATCCGAACATCACCTGGCCGCCTCGCCAAAAGCTGACGCGCTCCACTTCCAGCCCGTGGGCTGCGAGTCGCGCCAACAACGCCCGGGCGGGAAGATGGACGAGATGGCGCGGGAGGTCGAGCGCCAGCCAGCGTTCCCCGAACAGCCGCGCTTGGAGGCTGTCGGCATTCGGCACGGCGATCACGAGCACGCCCTTGCCAGCCAGCAGGCCGACCGCGCGTTCGAGCTCCGGACCGGCGTCGGGCAGGTGCTCCAGCGAATGCCAGAAGACGATCGCGGCCCACTCCCCCCCGACGTCGTCAAGTCCGACCGCCCGCAGATCGGACCGTCGCGCCTCTCGTTCCAGACCCAGCGCGGGACGTCCGCGGACCCGGAGAGCGTCGAGCAGCGAACCGTCACCCGCTCCGACGTCGAGCACGGGTCCGGGAGGTGCGATCCGGTCAAGTCGCCGCGCGAGCTGGCCGCGCGTGCGGCGCAAGATCGCATCGCCGAGCCCTGAGAAGCGGCCCGAAGCGGGTCGGTACCAGCTGCCATACGCGACACCCAATTCCGCGTCGGTCGGCCACGGATCGGTGTTCGCCACACCACAACCGCCGCACAGCACGCCTCCTGACGATCGCTGGCTGGCGACGACATCGATCCGTTGACCGCACCAGGCGCAGGTTCGCTCCGGCGACGGGCGCTCGGTGGTGTCGCCACGGGGGTGGAGGTACACGAGATGCGTGAGTCTAAGCGCCCCCCGCGGAGTGCCTGAGTCGTGCCCGCAGCCGGCGCAGGGGGCCGGCATCCCGGCGGCGCAGCTGGGCCTGCGTGGCATCGAGCTGCGCTCGCAGCGCCGCGATCTCGTCCTGCAGCTGCAGCTCGCGATCGGTGGGGATCGGAGCCGTGCCGGGGCGCTCGGGAGGCCGCCCGGCAGGCACGCGAGCCTGGGCGCCGATCGGTTCGGGCGCGGGCTGGGCGGGCTCGCGCTTGCGCCAGCGGGCGCCGTTCCAGTCGATCTGCGTCACCGGTTCGCTGATCGCATGCTCGGCGCGATAGTCATCGACGGCCCTGCGGCACGACTCCGGCAGATATGGATGGAAGTAGTCGTCGACGATCAGGTAGCCGCCGGCCTCCAGTCCCGGGTACAGCGCGTCGAGCACGACCCGGGTCGCGCGATACGTGTCGGCGTCGAGCCGCACCAGCGACCAGGTACGGCCCCGCAGGGAAGCCATCGTCTCCTCGAAGAAGCCGGGCACGAACTCCACCCCCTCGGCCACGCCGAAGCGGGCGAAGTGCTCGGCGACGCTGTCCAGCGGCGGCGCCAGAAAGCCGACGCGGCTCAGGTCGGCCTCGAGCGCTTGATCGGCCGCCGAGCCGGCGCCGTCGGGCGCCGGAAAGCCCTGGAAGGAGTCGGCCACCCACAGGGTCCGATCCCGCGCGCCGAGGCCATCCAGCGTGGCCCGGATCAGGATCGAGGCCCCGCCCCGCCACGCACCGGCCTCGATCAGGTCGCCGGGCACGCCGTCGGCGACGATCGACTCGACGCACGCCTGGAGGTCTTCGAGCCGGCGCAGCCCCACCATCGTCAGGCCGTCCAGCGGCCAGTCCTTGCCCTCGGCGCGATGGCGCAGCTGCTGGGCGTCGGTCAGCGTCCGCGAGAAGACGCGCTTGTCCGAGGTCCATCGCACCTCGCGCGTGCTGGCCCCGGTCAGATCGCACAGGCTCAGCTTCAGCAGCGCCAGGTAGGCCCGGCGCAGGCTCTCGGCATCACGCCCCGGCGGGTGGGCACGCCACGGCGAGCCGGATTCTTGACCTGTGAAGGGGAACATCTGCGGCATGGGCGAGGCGGTGTCAGCGGCGCCAAGTCTATGGGCCGGCGACGCCGGGCCAGCGAGCCCGGCGGGCGGGCGTCGAACGACTACACTCCGCGCGCTTGGTGGCCAGAGTGCAACTCAACCTCAGCGCGGAGGGGGTCGTGCGGGCGCTGCAGCAGGGCGAGCTGCCGTGGACGCTTCATCCCGCCTGCGAGTTCGCCAGCGACCCCGGACAGTGGGGAGCCTCGCTGATCAACAACGGCGAGGTAATGCTCGCCTGCCTGGCGGCCGCTGACGCGCGCTCCGTGGTCGAGGTCGGCGCCTATGCGGGCGACCTCACCCACTACCTGCTCGATTGGGCCAGCGACCGGGACGGCGTCAGGATCTGGGCCGTGGATCCCTCGCCGCAGCCGGAGCTGGTCGCGCTCGGCGAGCAGCGCCCGGAGCTCACGCTGCTGCAGACCACCAGCCACGAGGCGCTACGCGAGCTCGAACCGGCCGACGCGTACGTGATCGACGGCGATCACAACTACTACACGGTCTCCAACGAGATCGAACTGGTCACGCGCCGCGGCCAGACGCCGCTGCTCATCTTCCACGACGTCGGCTGGCCACACGCCCGGCGCGACGACTACTTCGCTCCCGACCGGATCCCCGACGAGTACCGGCAGACCACCGTGGAGGGGGGCGGGCTGTTCCCCGGCGTGGCCGAGCCTCGGCCCGGGGGGCTGCCTTACAAGTGGCCAGCGGTGCGCGAGGGCGGGCCACGCAACGGCGTCCTGACGGCGGTCGAGGACTTTGTCGCCGACGACGCCAAGCTCCGCCTGGCAATCATGCCCTCGTTCTTCGGGCTCGGCGTCGTCTGGCACGCGGACGCGCCTTATGCCGGGCGGCTCGCAGAGCTTCTCGGCCCGCTGGATCGTCATCCGGTGATCGCGCGGCTGGAGGCCAACCGTGCCTACCACCTGGCTTCGATGCACGTGCAGCTGATGGAGGTGGCGGCGGCCCACGAGCGGCTCGGACGCCAGGAGGCCCTGCTGCGCCGGCTGCTGACCTCGAGCGCGTTCCGGGTGGCCGAGAAGCTCTCCGAGCTGCGCCGCCGGGTGGGAATCGCTCCCGCGGAGATGGCCGTCACCCGGGCCGAGGTCCAGCGGGCCCTCAGCGAGGACCCGCCCACCGGGTAACGCGCGAGCGTCGCAGGCGGCCCCGCGCGGTCCTCAGGACCGCGTTGCCGCGCCGCAGCGGCTCAGTCACCCGCCAGCTCCGGCTTTCCAGCACGCCCCGGCGCTCGGCGGCGTTGTGCTCATCGGAGGCCTGGACCTCGAGCAACCGCGCGGCAGCGAGCAGCCGCGCGGCGGCCGCCGCGGCCTCGGCGGCCCGTGCCCGGGGCTTCCACTCCGCGTCCGGCGCCCCGTCGCCCGGAGCCTTCGAGTCCCACAGCTCGGCTCCTCGCATGTGGGCCGCGACCCAGATCTCGATGTCCCGCACGAGATCGAGCGGGTGATGATGGGCGACGTTCAGGTCCGCCGTGCGGACCTTGCGCCCGGCGCGGCGGGCCTGGCGACAGATATCGAAGTCATAACCGTGTAGCGGCCCGATCGACTCGTCGAAGCGCAAGTTGCGAACCGCCCATGGCGAGAAGGCCAGCAGCACTCCGTAGAGGCTGTCGACATCGCCCACGGCGTGGGGCCCGGGCCGGTTGGTGAAGGCCAGCTCGCTCCTGCCCGGATCGCCGGGGTGATAGACCGCCGAGCTCCAGGTGACCGACCCGTCCCACCAGGCGATGTCACGAACGCCGGTCGCGCCGACGCATCCGACCAGGGCGACCTCGGGATCGGCCAATGCCGAGCGCATCCGGGAGCAGAAGTCGGCGTCGAGCAGCTCGGCGTCCTCGTGCACGATCACCAGCGCCTCCAGCCGGTCAAGCCCGGCCGCCCGGTCGAGCAGCAGGTTGTAGCCGCGCGCCACCGACCCCAAGGCCGAGTGCGCCATCACCACCGAGTCGGGCTCGGCGGCCCGCTCGAGCCCCGGCTTGGCCCAGCGTACGTAAGCATCCGGGGTGATGATCGAGCAGCCGAAGGCGATCATGGGCGGGGCGATGATAGCCGCGCCCCGGCCGGCCCCGGGCCGGGCACCCGCGCCTCCCGAGGCCCCCCGGCGGCGCCTACACTCCCGCGCTTGCCCGCTCCGATCACCCCCTCCCGATGATCGTCTTCGCCTCGGCCGTCACCTCCCGGGACACCTACTTAAGGTGCGCCGCGCCGGGCATAGCCACCGCCGCGGAACCCGATTCGGCAGTGATCGCGCATCCGGCGGACGGCTCGATCTTTCACAACTACAACGCGATCCTCGACCGGACCGCCGCGATCGACGGGCTCGAGGCCCTGGTCCTGCTGCACCAGGACTCGGAGATCGTCGACGATCGCTTCTGCGTCAAGCTGCGCCAGGCGCTCGCCGATCCCCAGGTCGGGGTCGTGGGGTGCGTCGGGTCGCTCGGCGTGCGCTCGATCGCCTGGTGGGAGGGCTCGGTCACCTGGGCCTCGTTCATCCACCGTTACGGCGAGCTCGGGGGCGGCGACTTTCCCTCGCTGACCTGGGACGAGGCCCGCATCCCTCCCTACGCCCAGCTCGGCGAGGTCGACACCGTCGACGGCTTCGTCCTGGCGCTGTCGCCGTGGACGGTGGCCAACGTGCGCTTCGACGAGTCCCTGGGGCAGCTGCTGCACGGCTACGACTTCGACTTCTGCCTGCAGGTCCGCGAGCGCGGGCGCAAGATCGTGACCGCCGACTTCAAGGTCATCCACAACCACTCGCTGCGGCTGGCCTCCGATCTGGAGCATTGGTCCGAGGCGTACGTCGCGGTGGCGGAGAAGTGGGACGGGCGGATGCCCGGAGTGGGGTTCGCCGGTGGCAGCTGGAAGCACCGCGCCCGCCGGGCCGAGGCCGAGGCGGCGATCACGCGCGGCGTCGCGCTCTCGACCGGGCTCAAGGCCGCCGCCGGGATGGCCGCCCACCGGCGCGAGATGGCGATCATGACCAAGAGCATCGGCTGGCGGCTGACCGCCCCCCTGCGGAGCGTCGGCCGCTACCTGGAGCGCCGGAAGCGTTAGGGCTCGCGGCGGGGCCTGGGTAACGTTGGCGAATGGGCGTCCAACGGCGGACAACTGCAGCCCGGCCGCGCAAGCGGCGCGGCCACGGCTTCCATGGCGGGTAGCGACGCGCGGCGCGCGCGGCTGCACCAGGCGCCGGCGGTGATCGACGTCGTCGGCCTGCGCAAGACGTTCCAGATTCCCGAGCAGAAGGTCGACACGCTCAAGGAACGCGCCGCGCATCCGCTACGGCGGGTTTCCTACCGGCAGCTGCGCGCCCTACGGGGGATCGACTTCACCGTGCACCGCGGGGAGTTCTTCGGGATCGTGGGCCGCAACGGATCGGGCAAGAGCACCCTGCTCAAGGTCCTGGCCAGCATCTACCGCGCCGACGCAGGACGCATCCGCATCGCCGGACGCCTGGCCCCGTTCATCGAGCTCGGCGTCGGGTTTAACCCCGAGCTGACCGCCCGCGAGAACGTCGAGCTCAACGGGGTGATGATGGGCCTGGGCCGCCGCGAAGCGCGCCGCCGCCTGGACGCCGTGCTGGACTTCGCCGAGCTGACCGGATTTGTCGACCTCAAGCTCAAGAACTACTCCTCAGGCATGATGGTCCGCCTCGCGTTCGCGGTCATGGTCGGAGCCGACGCCGACATCATGCTCGTCGACGAAGTCCTGGCCGTCGGAGACGCCGCGTTTGCCCAGAAATGCACCGACGTGTTCAGAGACAAACGCGACGCCGGCAAGACACTGGTCCTCGTCACCCACGACATGGCCACCGTCCAGGCCTTCTGCGACCGCGCGATGCTGATCCACGACGGCGAGCAACGCTACCTCGGAGACCCCGAAGAAGCCGCCCTGCGCTACTACCGACTCAACTTCGCCGGCGCGCACGACCCCGGCGCAACCGACGGCCCGGTGTCGGTGCCCGACGTCAACGTCACCCTGCTCGACGTGTGGCTGGCCGACGAGTCCGGCACTCGGGTGGAGAACCTCGAGCAGGGTCGAGTGTTCAGCTTCAACCTCGTGGCCGAGGGGCGGCAGGAGATGAACGCGCCCGTGTTCAACTTCCACTGCCTGAACATGGACGGCAACTGGGTGTTCGCCTTCGACAAGGCGGTGCAGGCGCCGGACGGGCTGCCGGCGCGGCTGCGCACCGGCGAGCGGATCCGCATCACGGCCGAGATCGACAACCCCCTGGTGCCGGGGCGCTATGCGCTGGAGTGCTGGATCTCCCGCAGTCGCGACGAGGGAGGGATGGCGATCCACATCGTCCGCCTGCTCGACTTCTTCGTCTTCGGCACCAACCCGAGCGCGGGCAACGTGGCCATGAGCGGCGACGTGGAGATATCCGTGCTCGCGCCGGGCGCCGACCGCTAAGTGGGGCTCGTCGCCGCATTGGAGCGGCCGCTGCCGGCCGCGCTGCCGACCGGCACTGGTTCGGCCGTCCTCTGCCTGGGGCACTGCTACCACACCGAGGCGGTCGTGACCGGACTCGAGCTGGTGGCCGACGGGCGCCGCCACGCCCCTGACGCGTTCGCCATGCCGCGCGCCGATCTGACCCGACGACCGGCCACCATCGATCCCCGCCAACATCGCTACCTCAGCGGCTTCTGGGGCACGGTGCCGATTGCACCGCGCGCGGGGCCGGGGACGGTCAGCATCGGCGTGGCGGTGACGCTCGCCGGGGGCGCAGAGCTGTGCGCGCCGCTGGGGGAGATCGCCGTCGTCGGCCGCGAGGCCACACCGCAGACCACGGCTCGGCCGGTCGATGGCGAGCCGGAGTTGATCGCGGTGTGCCTGGCCACGTTCGACCCCGACCCGAAGCTGCTGAGCATTCAGCTCGATTCGCTGCGCGCGCAGGACGATCAGGGCTGGATCTGCCTGATCAGCGACGACTGCTCCTCGCCGGAGGGCTATGCCGCCGTCCGCGCCGCGGTCGGGGACGACCCTCGCTTCGCGGTGTCGCGCTCGGAGGTTCACCTGGGCTTCTACCGCAACTTCGAGCGCGCGCTGGCCCTGGCGCCCCCGCAGGCGTCGCTCATCGCCCTCTCAGACCAGGACGACCGCTGGCACCCGGCCAAGCTGAGCACGCTGCGGCGCTCGCTGGGGACCGCCGGAATGGTCTATTCCGACATGCGGCTGACCGACGGGGACGGCGTCGTGCTGCGCAGCACGCTGTGGCGGGGGCGACGCAACAATCACCGCAACCTGGCCTCGATGCTGGTGGCCAACACGATCACCGGCGCGGCCTGCCTGTTTCGCCGAGCGGTAATCGAGCTGGCCCTCCCGTTCCCCGACACGCCGGGCTTTCAGTTTCACGATCACTGGCTGGGGCTGGTCGGGCTCGCCGCCGGCGACGTGGCCTTCGTGCCCGAGCCACTGTACGACTACGTCCAGCACTCGCGGGCGGTGTTCGGCGACGTCACCCACGGCAGCCGCCGCGCCGACCTGCGCCGGCGCCTGCGCGCCTGGCCACGCCTCGCCGAGCGCTGGCGGGCGGCCTACTTCTATGGGTACCTGGCTGGCGAGGCCCAGGCGATCGCCCTCCTGGTTCGCTGCGGGGACCGGCTGACGCCGGGCAAGCGCCGCGCCCTGCAGTGCTATCTGGCCAGCGCCCATGATCCGCGGGCCTTCGCCTGGCTGGCGCTGCGGCCGCTGCGCGGGCTGCTCGGCCACACCGAGACGCTCGGTACCGAGGCCGGCCTGGCCCGCGGCCTGATCTGGAAATGGACGGTGGCCCGTGTTGCCCGCCGCAGCGCTTACGCCTCGCGCCGGCGGCTGAACGCAGGCTTTCCCGGCCCGCGCGGATTCAGCCAGGAGCGCCTGCGCCGGTGGCGAGCCCGCTTCTAGCCTCGCCGGGGCTCCACGGGGTGATCCACCGGCGGTCGCGGTACGCTTCAATGCCCCCGGTGGCAGAGAAAGCCCAGGAGGTTCCGGCGCGCGAGATCCGGGCGCCTGCGCCCGGCCAAGATCCGGGCGGCCTGCGCGATGCTTATCTGGGCCTGCTGAAGCTGTCGTTGTGCGACCTGGCCGGCGCCGGCACTCGCACCGTGAGCTGGAGCGGCGAGCGGCGCGTGTTCTCCCGGGATCTGCATGGCGCCGACCAGCTCCAGTGGCGGGCCACCGGACGCGACTGGCCGCTCAACGCGCTGACCATGACCGGGCTGCGGCGGCTCGACGACCTCCAGGCCTGTGTCGAGACGGTGGTGCGCAACGGGATCGACGGCGACCTGATCGAGGCCGGCGCCTGGCGGGGAGGCTCCTCGATTCTGATGCGGGCCACGCTCAACGTTCTCGGCGCGACCGAGCGCACCGTGTGGGTGGCCGATTCCTTCAAGGGCTTCCCCACGCCCGAGGCGGACGGCGACCGCGCCGACATCGAGCTCGAGACCGAGATGCGGGGACTCGAGTACCTGGCCCCCAGCCTGGAGCAGGTCCGCGGGCACTTCGATCGCCTCGGCTGCCTGGACGGGGTGCGGTTCGTGCCCGGGTTCTTCGAGGAAACGATGGCCGAGCTCCAGGGCCGTACCTGGTCGCTGATCCGCCTCGACGGCGACACCTACAAGGCCACCCGTCTGACCTTGGAGGCGCTGTACCCGGGCCTGGCCGTGGGCGGCTACGTGGTGCTCGACGACTACCTGTTCCTGGATGGCTGCCGCCGGGCGGTGGACGACTTCCGCCGCGAGCAAGCGATCTCGGAGCCGATCGTGGGCATCGACTTCAACGCCGTTCGCTGGCGTCGCGAGACCTCCCCTGCAGGCCCCGAGGCCCCGACGGGCGTGCTCGCGCAGACGGTCGGCGGCAGCACCGACAGGACCGCGTTCACCGGGACCCCGGTGGCGATGCCCACCGACCGCGAGCTGCAGCTGGAGGCAGAGCTCGGCACGCTGCGTGAGCGCTTGAGGGGGCTCGAGGCAGAGCTCGGCACGCTGCGCGGCAGCCCGTGGGCGCGGGCCCGGGCTTGGACCCGGCGAGCCCGCCGACCCTGATGCGCACGCTGCAGCACTCGCTCCAGCGAGCCGCCTTCGGGCTCAGCGACGACGGGCTCCTGGCCGAGCGCGCGGCGACCCGCGAGCGGATCCAGGAGGGCCCGGCGGTGATCGACGTCGTCGGCCTGCGCAAGACGTTCCAGATTCCCGAGCAGAAGGTCGACACGCTCAAGGAACGCGCCGCGCATCCGCTACGGCGGGTTTCCTACCGGCAGCTGCGCGCCCTACGGGGGATCGACTTCACCGTGCACCGCGGGGAGTTCTTCGGGATCGTGGGCCGCAACGGATCGGGCAAGAGCACCCTGCTCAAGGTCCTGGCCAGCATCTACCGCGCCGACGCAGGACGCATCCGCATCGCCGGACGCCTGGCCCCGTTCATCGAGCTCGGCGTCGGGTTTAACCCCGAGCTGACCGCCCGCGAGAACGTCGAGCTCAACGGGGTGATGATGGGCCTGGGCCGCCGCGAAGCGCGCCGCCGCCTGGACGCCGTGCTGGACTTCGCCGAGCTGACCGGATTTGTCGACCTCAAGCTCAAGAACTACTCCTCAGGCATGATGGTCCGCCTCGCGTTCGCGGTCATGGTCGGAGCCGACGCCGACATCATGCTCGTCGACGAAGTCCTGGCCGTCGGAGACGCCGCGTTTGCCCAGAAATGCACCGACGTGTTCAGAGACAAACGCGACGCCGGCAAGACACTGGTCCTCGTCACCCACGACATGGCCACCGTCCAGGCCTTCTGCGACCGCGCGATGCTGATCCACGACGGCGAGCAACGCTACCTCGGAGACCCCGAAGAAGCCGCCCTGCGCTACTACCGACTCAACTTCGCCGGCGCGCACGACCCCGGCGCAACCGACGGCTCCGGCCCCGACGTGGCCGTCGTCGACGCCTGGCTCGAGGATCCGCGCGGCCGCCGCCTGCAAGATCTCGAGCAGGGCGAAGGCTTTCGCGTCAACGTGGTGGTGGAGGCGCGCGCCCATCTGCCCGCGCCGGCGATCGCGTTGGAGCTGCTCAACGTGGAGGATGTCTCGGTGCTGGGCTTCGGGAAGGCCCTGGAGAGCGACGACGGTATGCCCATACCGCTGCGGAGCGGCCAGCGGGTGCGGCTCTCGGGCGCCGTCGATAGCGCCCTGGTGCCCGGACGCTATTCATTGCTGTGCTCGATGTCGCGCAGCCGGGAGAAGGGCGACGACGCATTGCGTGACCTGCGCGTGGCCGAGTTCCTGGTCAAGGGCCGCGATCCCGTGCCGGGGATGGTGATGGTCCGGGCCAGGGTCGATGCCGCCGTGCAGGACGGAGCCGTCGCGACGTGAGCACCGAGTCGGTGAGCCCCGCGTTGCGCGACCTCAGCACCGAGTCGGCGAGCCCCGAGCTGCGCGACGTCAGCGGGCCCTCGGCGGTGAGCGGCGGCCTGGGGCGCTTCTGGGAGCTGACGCTGCTGCTGGCGAGCACCGAGTTCAAGCGCACCTACTTCGGCACCGCGCTCGGCTACCTCTGGTCGGTGGCCCGCCCGCTGCTCCTGTTCGCCGTGCTCGTCGAGGTGTTCACTCACGTGATCCGGCTCGGCTCCCAGGTTCCCCACTATCCGGTGTTCCTGCTCCTCAACATGGTCCTGTTCGGCTTCTTCACCGAGGCCAGCACGTTGGCGGTGCCGTCGATCGTCAGCCAGGAGGCAATCGTGCGCAAGACCCAGTTCCCTCGCCTTGCGATCCCGATGGCGGTGGTCATGACTGCGCTGTTCAACCTGTTGCTGAACCTGGTCATCGTGTTCATCTTCATCCTGGCCTTCGGCATCGGCCCGATGTGGACGTGGCTGCTGTTGCCGGTGATCGTCGCGATGCTGTTCGCGCTCACGCTTGCGGTCGCGATGATCGTCTCCTCCCTGTATCCGCGCTTCCGGGACCTCGGGATCATCTGGTCGGTGCTCACGACCGCGCTGTTCTACGCGACCCCGATCCTGTTCCCGCTCGAGATCGCGGTACAGCGCTCCCACACCCTCGGCCAGCTCATCTCGCTGAACCCGTTCACGCCGATCCTGGAGCTGGCGCGCGTCTGGATCATCGACCCGAGCGCGCCCTATCCGGGCACCGTGGCCGGGGGCGGCACGCTGCATCTGATCATCGCGGTCGCGATCATGATCGTGCTGGGCGTGATGGGGGTGTGGATCTTTCACCGCGAGGCGCCGCGGATCGCCGAGGAGCTGTAGCGCCATCGGGGCCGGCCTCCGGGGCAGCCGACCGCCGGCCGTCGGCGGCCGGCACCTCGGACAGCGCCAGCACCATCCCCGCCAGCAGGACCGCCACCAGCGTCACCGCCGGCATCTGCCAGTCCCAGTCCAGCGGGCTGTGGGCGAGGTACACCACCAGCGCGGCGATCGGCCCGGCGGCGGCGGGCGTCGCGGCCAGCGCCCGGCGAGCGGCGATCGCGATGCCGCCGAAGCACGCCAGCAGCAGCGCGATCCCGACCACGCCCAGCTCGGCCAGCGTCTGCAGCTCCAGCGAGTGGGCGTCCTGCGCGAACTCGCTCACCGTGCGCCAGCGCAGCCACTCCACGCTCCACCCGCCGGCTCCCACCCCGTGCAGCGGCGAGGAGGCAAACGCGCGGAGCGCGACGTCCCAGTAGGCGTAGCGGTTGCTCTGCAGCGTGACCAGGCGGGTGGCACCGCCCGACAGCGAGGGCGACGCGGCGCTGGTCTCCTTGGCGCCGAGCACGATCGCCCCGGCCAAGCCGGCACACACCACCCCGGCGGCGATCAGGGGGGCACGGCGGGGCACGCGCAACCGGCCGGTCGGACCGCGCTCGGCGAGCCGGCGCGCCGCCGCCGCCGCGGCCAGGCCGATGATCACCAGCAGCGCCAGGGTGATGGCGCCGTCACGCTCACGCGTCGCCAGCGATCCGGAGAGACCGGTGACCGGACCCGACGGCGCCGCCGCCGCGGCGGTGAGCACGCCGGCAGCCACCGAGACCAGCCCGCCGGCGAGCTGCTCGCGGCGCGGCGCGAGCACGATCAGGGCGATCAGCCCGGCCACGCAGGCGAACAACGCTCCTCGGCTGAACGAGATGTACAACCCCAGCCCGAGTGGCGCGGCCGCCCCGGCGGCGGCGCCGCGCAGCTCCCCCGGCCGGTCCGGGTCACCAGCCAGCCGAGCACACAGGACAAATCCGATCGCGGCCAGCTCGCCCATCGCGTTCCAGTACGTGAGCGGCTGCTCGAGTCGCCCCTCAGCGCTGACCGAGCGGGCGAACGTCAAGAGACCGGGCAACAGCCGCTCCGACAGCCCGTAGCCGACCACCACCAGCGCGCCCGCCGCCAGCGCCGGCTCGACCCAACGCTGCGCCGGCGATCCGCCGAGCAGCATCGAGGCGGCGATCAACGCGCCGAGGTAGAGCATCACGATCTGTCCCGCGTGGTAGGCCTCGCCGGTGATCGGCGCCCACAGCATCGACAGCAGGGTCCAGGCCGCCAGCCCGGCCAGCCCCCCGATCGCCAGCCCGGCCACGCGGTCGCGCGGCAACGCGCCGGGGACGACCACGGCGGCGACCGCAACCAGCAGCCAGGCGCCGAGCCCTGCCCAGGCGCGTGGCCCGGCGAAGTAGCCACCGGTGAAGAATGCCAACGCCGTCGGTCCCGCCAGCAGGACGCCGGCGACGATGGCGACGACCGCTCGGCGGACGCGCGCGTCCGATCGTGCGCCGGTTGCCGCGCTCACCTCAGCGGGGTGCGTCTCTGGCCGCCCGCTCGACCAGGCGGGTGGAGGCGAGCGGCTGACCGACACCTTCCCCCGGCCCCGCATCGGGCGGCGGGCGAAGCGCACCCAGCGGACGTGTATCGCCGGCCGACCCGGCGGCGACCTCGCGCTCCATGCCGCGGCGGAAGCTGCCCGAGTCAAAGCGAGCGGCTTGGCGCACGCACGCCTGCGGATCGACGGCGGACTCATCGAACGCCAGAACCGCCGCCGCCAGCTCGAGGGGACCGCCGGACCACAGCTTGCCGGTGGCGCCGTCGACGATCGTCTCCAGCGCCCCCCCGCCGGCTCGGGCGATCACCGGACGACCCGCCGCCTGGCTCTCGACGGCGACGATTCCGAACTCCTCCACCGAGGTCAGGACCAGCGCCCGCGCCCCCTGCAGCGCTTGCGCTACCGCGGCGTCGCCCAGACGCCCGGCGAAGCTGATCGACGGCCCGGCAATCCGCCGCAGCCGGCGACGATCGGGACCGTCGCCGATGACCACCAGCGGAAGCGACAGCGAATTGAAGGCCTCGATCGCGACGTCGAGCTGCTTGTGAGGCATCAGCTCGGCAACCGCCACGTAGTAGTCCCCGACCGGGCCGGGCGCGAACCGGGCGGTCTGCACCGGGGGGTGGACGATTGCCGCCTCGCGCCCGAAGTAGGCGCGGATCCGTGCCTGGGTGAGGCTGGAGTTGGCGACGTAGCGGTTGGTGCGCTGAGCAGCGAGCCAGTCCCATTGGCGCCAGCGGCGAAACGTGACGCGCAGGGCTTCGCGGGTGATCGGATTGCGGCGCCGCGCCAGCGTGCTGTCGCGATCGTTCCAGGCGTAGCGAAACGGGTTGTGGCAGTAGCTGACGTGGATGGTGTGCTCGTGGCAGAGCACCGCATGGGCCCACGCCGACGAGCTCGAGATCACCAGGTCATAGCCCGACAGGTCAAACGACTCGACCGCCGCCGGGTACAGCGGCAGCAGCGCGCGGAACGTCCGCGCCGACGGCCGCAGGCGCTGCAAAAACGAGGTGATCACGTGGCGATCGGCGAAGCGCCCGTCGGTGCCGTCCTCGTCGTAGACCGCGGTGAAGATGTCGGCGTCCGGCCACATCTCGCACAATTCCGCGAACACCCGCTCGGCGCCGCGCATGTCCAGCAGAAAGTCGTGGACCAGCGCCACCCGCGGTGCGGCCAACGAGAGTACGGACTCACTCCCCACGGCGGCGCAGTCTATGCGGCGGGCTCCCGGGGTGCAGCAGCACGCCGGGCCGGCCGCTCGGTGACCGTGAGGCGCGACGGCTCGGCGACCCGCGAGGCGCGACGGCTCGGTGACCCGGATCGGGCACTTCACGACCAAGCGCTAGCACCCTGGCGAGGGGTGGTTCATCGCTCCCGCCTCGCGGGCGCGAGGGACCACGCGCCACCGGGCTGGCATCGCTTGGTCGCGAAGTGCCCGCTGCGTGCGCCGCCGCAGCCCGGCTTGGCCACCGCCGCTCCGGCGGCGGCCGGCGGATAGCCTGCCCGGGGTTGGCCCGGCTCCTGTTCGTCAGCTACTCCGGCATTCTCGGTGGCGCCGAACGGGTGCTGCTCGATTTCGCCGGCGGCCTTTCGGATGAGGCCGTCATCGCCTGCCCACCGGGCGATCTCGCCGAGCGGGCCCGGGCGGCCGGCATTCCGGTGTTGGCGCTGGTGGCGCGACCGCTGGCGCTCCGGGCCAGCGTGCCGGCGCGGGTGCGGGCGGCGGTGGCGATCGCCGGGCACGCACGTGACGTGCGTCGGGTCACCCGCGGCCTGGCGCCCGATCTGATCGTCGCCTGGGGCATGCGCTCGGCAATCGCCCGGCTGCTGGGCGCCGGCCGGGAACGATGTGTCATCGCGCACCACGATCTCCTGCCCGGGCGGCTGATCGGCGCAGCGGTCCGCGTCGCCGCCGCCCAGGCGGCCCTGGTGGTGGTGCCATCTCGGGCGGTCGCCCGCGACCTCGATCCCCGGGGCCAACTCGGCGACCGGCTATGCGTCGTTGCCCCGGGGATCGACGTGGCGACCTTCGCCGGCGACCGGGACCCGGTCTCGCCGCCGGAGGTCCTGGTCCTCGGCGCCGTGACCGAGTGGAAGCGACCCGATCTGGCGCTGGAGGCGGTCGCCCTCGCCCGCCGGCGCCTGCCCGGGCTGCGGCTGCGGTTCGTCGGCGCGCCCCCAGTCGGCGACACCGCGCTGCTCGAGCGCCTGCGGGCGCGGGCGCAGCTGCCCGATCTGGCCGGCGCCGTGGAGCTGGCCGGGCCAGTGGCCGATCCGGCCGCGGCGCTGGCCCGAGCGACGTGCCTGTTGCACTGTGCGCCGCGGGAGCCATTCGGACTGGCGGTGCTCGAGGCCCTCGCCGCCGGCCGGCCGGCGGTGGTACCCGCCGCGTACGGACCGGGCGAGATCGTCGACTCCCACTGCGGCGTGTTGTATCCGCCGGGCGACGCGGTGGCCGCCGCCGCGGCGCTGGTGGCGCTCGTCTCCGACCCCGGCCGGGCGGCAACGCTCGGCGAGCAGGGCCGCGCCCGGGCCCGGCAGCGATTTGACCTTGCGAGCGCCCGCACCCGATTTGCCTCGCTGGCCCGCGGCGCCGCCGGCCCGCGGGCGAGCCCGCCCCCGCGCGCGGCGCCGAGCTCGCTGGCGGTGGTCACGGTCACCCACGACTCGGCCGGGGTGCTGGAGCGTCTGCTGGTCTCGATGAACCGCCGGCTGCCCGGGGTGCAGATCGTGGTCGTCGACTGCGCCTCGCGCGACCACAGCCTGGCGGTCGCCCGCAGCCACGGCGGGGTAACGACGATCGAGCTGGGGGAGAACCTCGGCTTCGGCCGCGCCTGCAACCGCGGGTTGGCGCACGTGCGGACGCCGGTGGCGGCCCTGCTGAATCCCGACGTCGAGCCGCTCGACGACTCCCTGCTCGAGCTCGCGGCGGAGGCGCTGCGCCAGGATCGCCCGCCGCGCCTGCTCGCCCCCCGGGTGCTGAACAGCGACGGCAGCCTGCAGGACACCGTGCATCCCCGCCCCGGATCGCCGGCGGATCTGATCCGGTCGCTGCTACCGCCCGCCGCCGTTCCCGGACGGGCCGGGGTCGCGCTCGCCCCGTGGCGCGCCGAGGGCCCGCGGCGGGTCGGCTGGGCGGTCGGCTGCGCGCTGGTGGCTCGCACGCGGACGCTGCGCGAGCTGGGGCCGTTCGACGAGTCCATGTTCATGTACGGCGAGGATCTGGAGCTGGCGCTGCGCGCCCGCCGGCAGGGGATCGCGACGTGGCTGTGGCCGTCGGCGCGCGTCATCCACCGCCGCGCCCACGCCACCGGTCCGGCGTTCGGCGGCGAGGCGTTCGAGCGCCTGGCCCGCGCCCGGCACCAGGCGGTGCGGGGCGGCCTGGGCCCGCGATGGGCCGCGGTGGACGCGGGCGCACAGATGATCACGTTCGCCTCGCGGCTGGCCTTCAAGCGGCTGCTCGGGCACCCGGCGGAGCGGGAGCGGCGGCAGCTGCGAGCGACCGGATCGTCGTGGCGCCGCGGCTGGCGGTGACGGCGGGCCGGCGGCGCCGGTGGTGGGCGGCCGGGGTCGTGGCCGGAGCGCTGGCCGCCGCGGGAGTGGCGCTGTTGGTCGCAGGTTCCGGTCCTCGTCCCCGTGGGGGTCCGCCGGTTCCGGCCAGGCTCGATCCGGGGCTGCCCGCGCCGGCTGGCCAGGCCTACGGGGTCAACGTCAACCGCCTGTTCAACGACATGACCTTTTCGCCGGCGCAGATATCGGCGCAGCTCGCTGCGCTGCGGGCCACGGGAGCAACGCTGGCCCGCAGCGATTCGCTGTGGGAGGCGAGCGAGCCAACGGCGCCGGTCGATGGCCGCCACAGCTACGACTGGGGATTCGATGACCGGATCGCCGGGGCGCTGGCGAGTCATGGCCTGACCTGGCTGCCGATCCTCGACTACTCGGCGCCATGGGCGCGGTCGATCCCGGGCCAGGACCACTCGCCTCCCAGCTCCGACGCCGACTACGCGGCCTACGCGGCCGCGTTCGCGGCTCGCTACGGAGCGGACGGTACGTTCTGGCGTGAGCATTTGGAGCTGGCGGCGGCGCCGGTGCGGACGATCGAGATCTGGAACGAGCCCGACAACTGGGAGTTCTGGACACCGTCGCCGGATGCCGGCCGCTATGCGGCGCTGTACGTGGCGGCCCGAGCGGCGATCGATGCGGTCAACCCGGGGATCAGGGTGATCGTCGGTGGGCTGACCGACCCGGCGGCGTTTCTCGCCCAGATGGTCGCGGCGGCGCCGGCCCTACCGGGTCACGTCGACGGCGTCGCCATCCACCCATATGGGTCGCCGGCGGTGCTGGTGGCCAAGGTGAGGCGCACGCGGGCGGCGCTGGCAGCGCTCGGGATGGGCGCGGTGCCGCTCTACGTAACCGAGTTCGGATGGACGACGGATCCGCCGGGGGCGCTCGGCTACGTGCCGGTGCGTGCGCGGCCGGGATACATCGTCCGGGCGTTCACCGCCCTGGGTCAGCTGGACTGTGGCGTGGCCGCCGCCCTGCTCTACACGTGGGTAACGCCGCAGCGTGACCCCGGCAACAGCCAGGACTGGTTTGGGATCGCCAGCCCCGATCAGGCCGGCGCGCCGACCCCCGGCATCGCGGCGCTGGCGGCGGGACTGCGGGACGCGGGGGGCCAGGGGACGGCGGCGGGCCAGCGGACGGCGGCGGGCCAGCGGACGGCGGCGAGCCAGAGCCGGGCAAGCTCGTGCCGGCGCTGACGCCGAGACGCTATGCGATGCAGCTGGTGGCCACGCGCCCCTTGCGCCGGCAGCGCTCCAGGGCGAGTGCACCCCGCCGAAACGCCCCCAGCGCCGGCTTGACGGTGACGCGACCGGCGTGCAGGCGCAGCAGCCCGGCGAAGTCGAACGCCTGCGCGCCCCGCACCTCGTCGCCGATCCAGGTGTAGTAGTAGAAGCCCGCCAGCCGGAGCGCCGCGCGCTGCTCTCCGAGCAGTGGCAGCAGCGTCGCGATATTGCGCGCCTGGCCCGCCTGCGTGGTGTCGAAGTCATAGCGGCTCGACGTCTGGCCCGAGGCCGAGGGCCAGCTCAGCTCGGTGGCCAGCATCGGCTTGGCGCTGTCGCCGGACCGGTTCATCGCGGCGCGCACGAAGCGCAAATACAGCATCACGTGGGCCGGGGTCTTGGTGAACCCGTTGACGGCCGCGATGTCGAACAGTCCCCGGGCGCCGCGGATTCGATAGATCTGCCCCAGGGATCTCCAGGCGAGATTGGTGAGCGCGCCGAGCACCACCTTGGCGCGGGGGTCGGCTCGCTTGACGGCGGTGTGTGCCGCCCGGAGCAGGCCCACGTAACTGTCGGCAAAGGGCTGCTTCCAGTAGTACCTGAGGTTCGGCTCATTCCAGATCTGCCACATCCGGATCGGCCGCTTCGGAAGCGCTGGGTGCTCACTCCAGAAGCTCCCATGGGGTCCATAGCGTCCGATCAGAGTTGTCAGAAAGGCGGCGTAGGGAGCGTTCCGCCGCGGGGTGGCCACGCCGTTGCGGTTGCGCAGCGCGTCCCACGCAGGCGCGTACAGGACCGTCGGAAGGACGGATAGGCGGGCGCGCGCCGCGTCGCCGACGACTGTGTCGGTGGTCGCGAAATCGGTCGGCCGTCCTTCCACCTCGCTGAACTGCGACCGCTGATCGGCGGGCACATCGGCAATGCTCGGATATGGCTGCGCCGCCGCCCAGCTGAACGCAACGCGGATGCTCTGGACCCCGCTGGCGACCATGGTGAACGTCTGGCGCCCGAAGTCAAGCGGCGTGCCCGGGGTGAACAGCGGCCCGTCCGCGTCGACTCCGACGAATCCCGGCGGGACCGCCGTCTTGTCCGGCTGGGTTCTGGAGGACGCGGCGAACCCGAGCGGCGCGACCGCGCCGGCGACGGCGGCGATCAGCCCGAGCGCGGTGAGAACCACGAGCACCCGGAACTCGGTCAGCCGGGTGCGGTCCGCGGACTTCCGTGTGCGCAGCACCATGGCGGCGCAGTCTAGGGCGCCGGCCGCTGCGAGGAAGCCGCCGGCTCGCTTCCCGGCGCCGCGAGGACACCGGCTCGCTTCCGACCGCCGCGAGGATGTCACCTGGCTCGTTTCCGGCCGCGCTCCAACCGAACAGCCCGTTTAGGTTTTGCGAACAGGTTGTCGGGTAAGCATGGGGCATGACGCTTGCACTCAACATCCTCCTCGGCGCGGTCTTCGTCGCTGCCGTCGTCGGCATGCTGGCCTGGGCCATCCGCACCTCCAGCCCGGAGGACGGCTCGCGGCCGATCCGCCCGGCGGGGCCGCTCCCGCCGCCGTCCACGCCGCCGTGCGCCCCAGGTCGCGGCAGCCGTGGCGGCACGCGCTCGCGCGGCCTGGCGACGGGCCGCGCCGCCTCCGCGCGTCGCACGCGTTCACGCGGTTAGCGGTGCTGCGCCACGGAGGGTTGCGCCGCCGCGCATGGTGGCCCTGTCCAGCGCGCATGGGGACCCTGTCCGCTTCTGGTCCAGGCCTACACCGCGCTCGCGCCAGGCGGGAGGTCGGTCAGGTACCCGGGCTACTGGGTGCGGCTCGTACGACGTTCTTGGGTGCTTGGATCGGTGCGACCTGGCTGAATTGGCCAAAGGTGACCGAGCCGCGGCTGTCGCTCGCTTTGCCGTTGTTGCACACGTCGATCCGACCGCCGGCACGCTGGCGTCCGGTGCCGGTGAACCGCAGCGGATACGGCGTGCCGCTGGCCGCGACCGCCAGCACGCTGGGCGCCGAACCCGGTTTGTCTCCGGCATCTTTGAGCAGGATGGCCCGTCTGCCGTCGACGGTCGTCTCGCCGGCGGTGCTCAGCGTCCCGTGATTCTCTGCCAGGCAGCGCGCCAGGGTCGCCGGCGCGAACACGCCAAGAGAGGACGTGGTGGTGCGCGCATTGGCGGACGGAACCTGGATCCAGCGGCCGGCCAGCTGGACTACACGCCCCCCTCCATGAGTTCTGAAAAAGCGAGCGTTGGCCCGGACGTAGCCCGCATCAGGCAGTTCGATCAATTCGACTGCCGAGCCGCCGATCGCGAACGCCAGATCCAGCGACTTCGGCTTGGTGATCGTGGTCAGCCGAAGGCGCATTCGCTGACCGTTCTGGGCGATCGTTCCCTGCATCGCGTAACTCGGCGCCGCCCGCAGCGCGGCCGTCGAATCGGCCAGGATCTGCGCCGGCGGCTTTGCCGACTCGCCGCTGGCCGCAGACGCAGTCGACGAGGTGGGCGTTGACGTGCTGTGTTGCGTCGCCGTGGACGTGCTGTGGTGCGTCGCGCTCGACCCGCAGCCGACGAGGACCAAGAGAGCCACCAGACCGGCGGCGGCTGCCGCCAGCGACCCCCGCGCGCCACCACAACACACCCGGACGGAAAAGATCCGCATCTCCTGCAGACAACGGGCCACCAGGGCCATTCTTCCGCCCAACCCTCCTACCTAAACTCGGTGTTCGGGTCACATCCGTCATCGCCGGACCCATCACTGGGCGATTCTCACTCACGCTCATCCAGGGCGAGCGCGCAGTCAGCGTTGCCGCGCCGACGCTGGCCGTTGGCCAGCCATGTGAGCGCCGGCGTGAGTCAACGCGGCGCCTGGGAGCTCCACGGGGCGGCGGAGTGGCGCCGGTGGTACCTGCAAACGGATGGCTAGCGAGAGACGCGGAGCTGTCCGGGGCGCGCACCGGCGGCGGCGGACGTCGTGGTGAAAAAGCCCCAGACCGCTTCGGTCGCGCTCGGCCCCAGGGGGTCGGTGTAGGAGCCGCCGACGGCGCCGCCGGACCATGCGTGACCGAGTCCATCGATCATCAGCAGCTCGTGCGTCAGCCTGCCGTCGGCGTCGACCCAGCGCGACTGAGTATAGGGGTGGCCGCGGCCCGCCGGGCCCTGCCCGGTGGTGGTCGGATGCTCGACGTCGTGGTCGCAGCTGGTGGGCGCCGCGAGATGGTTGGCGCTCATCGATTGGCGCAGCACCATGATCGCGTTGCTGGGCGCGACGGTGCGGTCCGCGGCCCCCTGAATGACCATCGTCGGCACCACCCGCGGGCGCGCTGGCATCGCGGGGCCCGCGCCGCGGCCGTTGCGGTCGGCAGCTGCGCCTCCGCGCCCCATCGCCGCGAACGCCGACCTCACGTCGCTCGCCGAGCGATAGGCCAGGCCCGAGTGGACGGCGACCGCGGCGAACAGCTCCGGGTAGCAGGCGCTCATCACGGCGGCCATGGCCCCGCCCGCGGAAAGCCCGGCGATGAAGACGCGGTCGCGGTCGATCGCCTGACGCGAGCCGCCGTCGATGACGGAGCGAAGCGTGGCCGCGATCGTCGCCGGCTCCCCGCGATCGCGCTGCTGATGCTCGGGTGCGAACCAGTTCCAACAGCCCTGAGAGTTCCGGCGGCGATCCTGCCCCGGGTACACGACCACGAACCCGTGGCGGTCGGCGGCCTCGTTCATCAGCGTGGCGGCGGCGAATTTGGCCGGGTCCTGAGTGCAGCCGTGCAGCATGCAGACGAGCGGCACCGGCTCGTCGGCGTTCAGCCACCGCGGCACGTGAACCAGCGTCTGGGGGTCGATCCGCAGCTCGCTGGCGCTGCGCCCGCTCCTCCCCGGGGCGGTTGCGCGATTGCCGCCGGGCTCCGGGTGTGGTGCGGGAGTGGGCGCGATCCCGGGTGTCGCGTGTGGCGCGGGAGTGGGCGCGATGCCAGCCCGCGCGATCGCTGCCTGGTTGGCGGCGTAGAGCTCCCGCCAGTCGATTCCGTGTGTCATCTTGCTCAGTATATCGATCGCCGCTCGGTATTTCGTCAGCGGCTGCGCCGACTGGGCACGAAGCTTCGGTACACGCTCAGCAACGCGGTCCGCTGCGGCTCGCTCAGCTCCGGGTCGCCCAGAATCGCCGCCTCAGTCTCGCGCAGGCGCGCGTCGGGATCGGCCTTTTCGTCGCCGAGGACACCGGCCCGGTCGAGGATCGCGCCGAGCGGCGTGCCCAGCGCGGCGGCGATGGCCCGCAACACCCGGAGCGAGGGCTCGTGCAGTCCTCGCTCCAGTTCGCTCAGGTAGGCGTTGGAGACGTTGGTCCGCTGGGCAAGTTCGCGCAACGACAGCTCGGCGGCGAGGCGTTGCGCGCGCAGCAGGGCACCGAGCGCCTCCAGCTGAGGATTGCCCGACGCATCGTTCACGCCGACATCTTCCCGCGCCTGGGCTGGCACAGCACCGCCGCCCCGCCGGGGGTTGCCAGCACCGCCGCCCGGCGGGTTCGCCAGCACCGCCGCCCGGCGGGTTCGCCAGCACCGCGCCCCGGCGGGTTCGCCAGCACCGCCGCCCGCCGGTTCGAGCTCTAGAGAGTTGTGCGTCGCGCGACCCAGACCGGGTATTCGTCTAGTCCACGGCGAAACGTACTCGCCCCGCGCCGGCCGCAACCAGCGCGCACCAGCTGTTTCCTACATCGATTGGAAGTCTCATGAACAACGATCAGCAGAAGGTCGTGCAGTACCTCAGCGAGGCGCGGGCGTCCGAGGACGCGCTCGTCCGCATACTGCAGTCGCAGATCGCGATGACCCCCCGAGGGTCCTATCGGTCCGCCCTGGAGAATCATCTCGGCGAGACCCGACGGCATTCCGCCGATGTCGGCAGCCGCTTGAAGCAGCTGGGCGGCCCGTCAAACCCGGTGACAGCGGTGCTGGGCTTCTGGGAGGACGTCCTGGGGCAGGCGGTGGCGTTGGGAAAGACGCCGCTGGATCTGCTGCGGGGCTCCGGAGGCGAGGAGAAGGTGCTCAAGAACGCGAAGGACACCTGCGCCACCGAGGCCCTGGAAATTGCCACCTACACCGCGCTCGAGCGCCTCGCCCGCGTCGTCGGCGACGACCAGACGGCGGAGCTGGCCAAGGGCATCCTCGCTGACGAGGAAGCGATGCTGGGGCGCGTGCGCCGCGAGATTCCGCGGTTGACGGATGCCGTCATCGGCGCCGAGGTGGACGGTGACCCGTCTTACGACATCACCGACACCGGTGCTGCCGACGCGGTTCGCGAGGCCGGAGCCGCGACTCGCCAGGCGGCTCGCAAGACCGGCTCGGCCACCCGTCGCGCCGCGCGCCAGGCTCGCCGGGTGCCGGGCGTGGAACACGCGGAGGGACAGGTCAAGGGCGCCCTGGCCGGAGAGGGCGACCTCGCGATCGCCGACTACGACAGCCACACCGCCGAGGAGATCGTCAGCAGGCTGCCGGGCCTGTCACAGATCGATCTGGCCAAGATCGACACCTACGAGCGCGCTCACGAGAACCGGACGACGGTCCTTCATCGCGTGGACAGCCTGCGCGGCGACGAGCCGTGGGCGGGGTACGACGAGATGACGGCGCCCGAGGTGCGGGCCGCGATGTCGGACGCCGACGATGATCACACCAAGCAGGCGCGCGATTACGAGCGCTCTCACAAGAATCGCTCCGGCGTCCTCAAGGCCGCCGAGCGCGAGCTCAGCAACGCGTAGGGGGCGGCAGGCGTGGCTGCGGGGTTCCTCACGGGCCCCGCAGCCCAGGTCCCGAGCGTCGGGCAAAGTTGCGGGGTCTGCACGGCCCTGCAACTGAGGTCGGGGCGCGCGCCGCGCGGCACATTCCGGCGACCGCCTCCCTCCGAGCGCAACCTGAGGGGGCTCACCTGGAAAAAGCCACACGTGCATCCCCGATCGTTTCCGCCTGTTGGTTTACCAGCGGCTCGGTAGCCCTCGTCGCCCAAGCCGCTTCAGAACTTCCCGACCGAGGCTCGCCGCGAATCGGATCGTGGCTGTCGCAGTCCGCGATCGAGTCCGGGCAGGGGGGCTTCGCCGCAGCGTCCGCCGAGGGTGGTTAAGGCGACAAATTCACACTGGCGAATTTGGATTTGTCACCAGATGAGCGCACAGCGTGGAGAACGCGATAAATCCAGAAGCCGGATCACGATTTGGCGCTTAATTCGTGCCGATCGCTTCACCCTGACGGCTCTGGGTGAGGCGCGGAAACGATCGGGTATGCGCTAGCCACAAATCCGAGATCGCCCATGCGATTGCCACCAACTCCACGTTCAACGTGCTGTTCTCGACAAACCCGCGAGCCGGAGCCGGATTTGTTGCCCAATCCATGCCCGATCGCCTCCGCCTGACCGGTCGCCCAGCTTGAGCTGCGGCGGGGAACCCGCCCCGCTCGCACCTCAGGCCTTGCCGGCCCCAGCAGCCCAACCAGCCCGCCGGCGACCGGAACTTCTCGGCGCCGGCTGAGGTCGAGGCGGGCGGTTCAAAAGCGGGCGGCTCAGGGGCGGGCGGCTCAGGAGCGGCCGACGCGCCACCGGAGCACGAGGCCGCCGGCTATCAACCCCAGGCCCAACGCGCCGGCCAGCCAGCTGTCGTAACCGGTGTACGGCAGTTGACCGGCGCTGGACGCCGGTGCGCCAGCCGCCGTGGTGGCGGTGGGTTGGGCGCTGGAGGTGGTCGCGCCGGTGGTGGCGGTGCCCGTGGCCGCGGGGGCAGGGGCGCTGGTGGTCGTAGGTGAGGCGGCGGGCGGCGGGCTCGGGGCAGCCGTGGTGGTGGGCGGCGGGGCGGTGGACTGCGTCGGCGTCGAGGTGGCGCCGAACGGATCGGTGTACTGCTGGTCCCCGGCGGAGCCGCCTCCGCCGGAGGCGAGCGTCACGGCGGGAACCGAGAGTGCGAGCG
Organism: uncultured Actinomycetota bacterium; assembly: GCA_963830395.1. GTDB lineage: Bacteria > Actinomycetota > Thermoleophilia > Solirubrobacterales > Solirubrobacteraceae > Palsa-465. The sequence continues at coordinate 267,915 of CAWHMI010000004.1, read as the reverse complement.
CACCGAGCGCCAGCAGGCAGGCGACGAGACGACGCGAGACATCCACGGCGGCGAGTATGCCATCGCGGCCGTCACCCGGAGCCAATCGGCGGTGGCGGGTCCGCACAGGCGGGGGGTCCGCGCGGGTGGCGGCTCCACGCGGGCGTGGGCGTCGCGCGTCACCCGGTGTGGGCGGCGGCGGGGTGCACCAGGCGCTGGGCGGCGGCGGGGTGCACCAGGCGCCGGGCGGCCGCGGGGTGCACCAGGCGCCGGGCGGCGGCGGGGTGCACCAGGCGCCGGGCGGCCGCGGGGCGCACCAGGCGCCGGGCGGCCACCCGGGACGTCGACGCCGGAGGCGTGCTGATGGGTGCCCCCTGGTAGGTGACCGTGAATGCGGTCCCGTTCGCGCTCAGCGCCGACGGGACGGCGGTCGCGAGCACACCGGCCGCGCCGCCCTGGGTGACGAACCGGCGGCCGGCCTCGGCGAAGTCGATCCGAGTCGTCGACCACCGCCGGTCCTGGATCGCGCCGGTGTGGCCACCGGTCGACGTCGCGCCGGCTGAGCGGAAGTCCGCCGAGCCGAAGTCGGCCAGCGGCAGGGTGTGGCAGTCGAAATCGTTGGCGCAGACAGACGGCGCCTCGACGATCCACTCCGCCGATCCGATGTCGACGCCGGTGGCGGTCAGCCGCTTGGTGAAGGACCGGTTCCGGGTGAGGTCGCGCAGCTGCAGCAGGACCTGATGGCCGAGCACGGCCACGGCGGCACGGACCCGATCTCCGGGGCGGACGGTGAACCGGATCGTCCGGGATGCGGCCGGGACGAGCTCGTACCAGGCGGTCGAGACGTGCCGGCCCGAGGCGGCGCAGTCATCCTCGGTGCCGATCTGCTCCAGCGCCTTCGAGGAGACGCTGTAGCCGCCGAGCCCGACCCACACCGCTGAGTACGCCGGCTGCCCCGGCGTGCAGGTGAGGGCGGGTTGCGTCCAGGTACCGAGCACGTCATCGAACTTCACCCCGGAGCGGTGGGCCGCGTAGCCGGCCCAGTTCGAGCTCTGACTGGTGTCGGCAGAGGCGGCCGGCACCCACATCAGGCCCAGCGCCGCCAGCGCTGCCGCCGCAGCCAGCGCCAGCGGTGAGGATCGACGAGCCCCCCCGGATCGGCGGCGACGAGGATGCCGCATGGTCACGATCTCCCCGCCGCGGCCGATATCGCCGACGCCCTGCCCTTTAGGTCGTAGATGGTGATCTGAGTCCCGTTGGATGTGAATGTCACCCGCCTGCCCACCCGCTCCGCAATCGAGAATGCCGTTGCGCTTCCGCGTCGGCCGTCGCCAGGGCCGGGGCCGGCGAAGCCCTGACCGCCCTCCGCCAGGATCCAGCGTAGACGACCCTCGCGCACCTCCATCGCCAGCCACGAGGCGGACACCGAACTCTCACGCCCAGAGAACCCGCCGAGACCGGCGACAGTTGCGTCGGAGGACAGGATCGCCTCGGCGGCGCTGCTCTGACTCTCGACGCCGACCGTGCCACCGCCTTGGGCATCGGCGTACTTGACCGCCGCCGTCAGGCTGGCGGTGTCCCCGCCGAACCCTGCCGGGCCGGACCTGCCCGGGGCGCCGAAGGCGCCGTTTCCCGGGACGCCGAAGGCGCCGCCGGGCGGCGGCCCGCCCGGTCCGCCGAACGGCAAACTCGCGGCCGTCGCCGAATCCTCGCCGCCCGCCGATGCCGCCGAATCCTCGCCGTCCGCCGAAGCCGCCGAATCCTCGCCGTCCGCCAAAGCCGCCGAATCCACCCGCGGCGGCGCCGGCAGGCCCGCCAGCCGGGAACGTGCTGCTGGTGGGGTGACCGAGCGTTTCCGCCGCCCACGTGGCCGGGGCGGCCATCAGCGCCGCGAGCGCCACCGCGAGCACGAGCATCCGGGCACGACTCGACAGCCGCAGGGCGAGCGCCACCGCGCCGATCGCCACGACGGCGATCACCAGCGGCTTGGCCCACCCCAGGTCGCCGGAGATGTTGCCGAGCACGACGAGCTCGGTGATCGCCCCGGCGACCAGTGCCGCGGGCGCGAGGATCCGCGCCCCCGAGCTTGCGGCCCGCTCGGCATCCAGCCCCGCCGGATGGGCCGCGCTCGTGTCATCCGGCTGACCGCCGGACAGGATCTCCCCCACCCCGGCCCCGATCAGCGCGGCCGTGAACGGAGCCAGGAACGACACGTAGTAGGGATGGAAGATCCCGTCCGCGTAGCTGAACACGACCGCGGTGACGGCGAAGGCGCCGCCGACGGCGATCAGCCATCCGGTGCGGGGATCGCGGCGCCGCAGACGCGTGGCGACCAGCAGCCCGAGGCCGGCAACGATCGCGAACCCGAGCAGCCATCCCGCCTGGTCACCCAGGCCCGACTGCAGCAGCCGGAAGACGCCGGTGGCGCCACCGAACGCCGAGCCTCCGCCGGCGGCGCCGAAGCCGGCCGTGGGGGCGCCGGTCTGGCCGGTGACCCGGCCCACCCCGTTGTAGCCGAAGATCAGCGACCAGATGCTGTTGTCCGAGGTGCCGGAGATCCATGGCCGATCGGCGGCCGGGGTCAGGGTGACGAGCAGCGGCCAGGCCAAGCCGATGACCGCCATCGCGACGCCGCCGACGCTCAGCTGGCGCAGCGCTGCGGCACGTCCCCGCGGCGCGGTCCACAGGTAGGCGAGAGCGATCCCGGGCACCACGAACAGGGCCACCGCCATCTTGGTCTCGAATCCCAGCCCGACGCAGACGCCGCTCAGCACCAGCCAGCGCGTGCGCCCATCCTCAAGCGCGCGTACGGCGAACCACAGCGCCGCCACGCAGCAGAGGACGAGCAGCTCATCCGGATTGTTGTGCCGGGACACCCCGACCGCGATCGGGGTGGTCGCCAGCGCGATGCCGGCGACGAAACCGGCCGCCCGGCCGAAGCGGCGCCGGGTCAGGTCGTAGATCAGCGCCGTCGCGGCCATGCCCATCAGCGCCTGAGGCACGAGGATGCTGAGCGGATGAAAGCCGAAGATCCGGACCGAGAGCGCCTGCACCCACAGCGCCAGCGGTGGCTTGTCGACCGTCATCAGCCCGGTCTTGTCCAGCGAGGCGAACAGGAAATCGTGCCAGCTGGTGGCCATCGAGCGGACGGCGGCGGAGTAGAACGTGTTCGCCCAGCCGTTGATGCTCAGGCCCCACAGGTTCAGGACCGCCGCGATCGCCATGACGCCGAGCAGCTCTGGCCGCGCCCGCAGCGCCGGCACGATCCGGGGGGCGGGCCGCGACCAGGGTCTGGGGGAGCGCAACCAGCTGCGATACGAAGTCGCCATGCTCAGGACTGGTCGGGGGCGCGGTGGGCCTCGGTATAGATGCCGGCGGCCAGCAGCGCAGCGGCGGCGAAGGCGACGAGCGTCGACGCGGAGAGGATGAGTACGGCCATGGTCGTCTCCTTCAGAGAGATCCTGAATGCCCGGCCAGCATCATCGGGCCGGTGAAGCCGTGGCGAAGACGTCTGTAAGCCGGGTGTAGGAGCGGCACTAAAGTAGGTTCCAGGCCCTTCTTGACCTCAGGAGCACCCGCATGTCCGCGACTCACAACAGCTTTGATGCAAAGGCGACGCTGAGCGTCGGCGACAGCTCGTACGAGATCTTTCGCCTCGACGCCCTCCAGCCCAGGTTAGACGTGGCGAGGCTGCCGTTCTCGCTGAAGATCCTGCTCGAGAATTTGCTGCGAAACGAGGACGGCGAGTCGATCCGGGCCGAGGATGTGGAGGCGCTGGCGCGCTGGAACGCCCAGGACGAGCCGGCCCGCGAGATCGCCTTCACCCCCGCCCGGGTGGTGATGCAGGACTTCACCGGCGTCCCCGCGGTGGTCGACCTGGCGGCGATGCGCGAAGCGATCAAGGACATGGGCGGCGACCCCAACAAGATCAACCCGTTGGTTCCGGCCGAGCTGGTCATCGACCACTCGGTGCAGGTGGATGCGTTCGGCTCGCCGCAGGCGTTCCAGCGCAACGCCGAGCTGGAGTTCGAGCGCAACCAGGAGCGCTACGCGTTCCTACGCTGGGGCCAGGGAGCGTTTCACAACTTCAGCGTGGTGCCCCCGGATACCGGGATCGTGCATCAGGTCAACCTCGAGTACCTCGGCCGGGTGGTGTTCGTCGACGAATCGGATCCCACCCACCCGCTCGCCTATCCGGACACGCTGGTGGGCACCGACTCGCACACCACGATGATCAACGGACTCGGCGTACTCGGCTGGGGGGTCGGCGGGATCGAAGCGGAGGCGGCGATGCTCGGTCAGCCGATGTCGATGCTGATCCCGCAGGTGCTCGGGTTCAAGCTGACCGGCGAGTTGCCGGAGGGCGCCACCGCCACCGATCTTGTGCTCACGGTGACCGAGAGGCTGCGCGAGCGGGGGGTGGTCGGCAAGTTCGTCGAGTTCTACGGCGCCGGGCTGGCCGGCCTGCCGCTGGCCGACCGGGCGACGATCGGCAACATGTCGCCGGAGTTCGGCTCCACCTGCGCGATCTTCCCCATCGACGCCGAGACGTTGCGCTACCTGGAGTTCTCCGGGCGTCCCCGGCCGCTGATCGACCTCGTCGAGGCCTATGCCAAGGAGCAGGGGCTGTGGCACGACGAGGACTCCGACGAACCGACGTTCTCAGACCGGATCGAGCTCGATCTCGCCGAGGTGGTGCCGAGCATCGCTGGCCCCAAGCGCCCCCAGGACCGGGTCTCGCTGACCGAGTCCAAGGCGGCGTTCCGGATGGCGCTGGAGGACCTGCTGCCCGACGACGACGGCGATGGCGAAGACGAGTCGCTGGCCGGTTCGTTTCCGGCCTCGGATCCCGTCGCCACGCACGTGCCCAACGGCGACGGTCACGCCCCCCACGGGGGGACCGGCGGGACCCAGGTCGCCGATCGTCCGCAGGTCCGGACGCCGGTGACGCTGGCCGATGGCACCGAGACCGAGCTGGACCATGGGCACGTGGTGATCGCCGCCATCACCAGCTGCACCAACACGTCCAATCCATCGGTGATGGTCGGGGCCGGCCTCCTGGCCCGCAACGCGGTTCAGCGGGGGCTCACGGTCAAGCCGTGGGTCAAGACCTCGCTGGCGCCCGGCTCCAAGGTGGTGACCGAGTACCTGGCGCGGGCCGGTCTCACCGAGTACCTGGACGAGCTCGGCTTCAATCTGGTCGGCTACGGCTGCACCACGTGCATCGGCAACAGCGGGCCGCTGCCCGAGGAGATCTCCGACGTGGTCGGCGCCGAGGATCTGGCGGTGGTGTCGGTCCTGTCGGGCAATCGCAACTTCGAGGGCCGGATCAATCCCGACGTGCGGATGAACTACCTGGCGTCGCCGCCGCTGTGCGTCGCCTACGCGCTGGCCGGGACGATGGACATCGACCTCTATGACGAGCCGCTGGGCGAGGACGGGCATGGCGAGCCCGTCTTCCTCAAGGACATCTGGCCCCACTCGAGCGAGGTGGGACAGACGGTGGTGCAGGCGGTCCAATCCGACATGTTCCACCGCAGCTACAGCGAGGTGTTCGACGGCGACGAGCGCTGGAACTCGCTGGAGGTCCCGACCGGAGACAGCTTCGCCTGGGACCAGGAATCGACCTACGTGCGCCGGCCGCCGTTCTTCGAGGACCTTCCGGCCGAACCCGAGCCGGTGTCGGATATAGAGGGCGCCCGGGTGCTGGCGCTGCTCGGCGACAGCGTCACCACCGACCACATCTCCCCCGCCGGCTCGATCAAGCGCGACGGACCCGCGGGCAGGTACCTGATCGACCACGGCGTGCAGCCGCGGGACTTCAACTCGTACGGGTCCCGGCGGGGCAACCACGAGGTGATGATGCGCGGGACGTTCGCCAACATCCGGCTGCGCAACCAGCTCGCGCCGGGGACTGAGGGCGGGGTGACGATCTACCTCGGCGACGACGGCGAGGAGCAGATGCCGATCTACGACGCGGCGATGCAGTACATCGCGGCCGGCACGCCGCTGATCGTGCTCGCCGGCAAGGAGTATGGCTCGGGCTCGTCGCGCGACTGGGCCGCCAAAGGCACCCGGCTGCTCGGCGTGAGCGCGGTGATCGCCGAGAGCTTCGAGCGCATCCACCGGTCAAACCTGGTCGGCATGGGCGTGCTGCCGCTGCAGTTCGCCGCCGGCGACTCGGCGCAGTCGCTGGGCCTCACCGGCACCGAGACGTTCACGATCGCCGGGATCGGCGAAGGCGAGACGGTGCCCCGGCAGCTGACCGTCACCGCCGACGCTACGGCGTTTGAGGTCACGGTGCGGATCGACACCCCTCAGGAGCACCGCTACTTCCGCCACGGCGGGATCCTCCAGTACGTGCTCCGGGAACTGCTGCAGTGATCGCGCCCCGCTAGATTCCCCGCCGATGGCCACTCCCGAGCTGCTGCAAGCGCTGCTGACCGCCGCCGGGCCCTCGGGTCACGAGACGGCGCCCGCCCGCGCGTGGCGCGACGGCTGCGCCCGGTTCTCCGATGACGTCCGCGTCGACGATGTCGGGTCCTCGATGGCGCGCGTGCCCGGCACGACCGACGGGCCGACGCTGGCGATCATCGGCCACATCGACGAGATCGGCGTCCACGTCTCCCACATCGACGACGAGGGCTTTCTCCGCTTCGGCGAGGTTGGGGGCTGGGATCCGATCGTGCTCGTCGGCCAGCGGGTGCGCATCGCCACCCGCGGTGGCGACCTCCCGGGCGTCATCGGGCGCAAGCCGATCCACCTGATCAAAGCCGACGAGCGCGACAAGGCGCCCAAGATCAAGGACTTGCACATCGATATCGGCGCTCAGGACGGGGCGCAGGCCCGCGAGCTGGTTCGCATCGGCGACGTCGCGGTGATCGACTCAGAGCCGGTGGAGCTGCCCAACGGACGACTCGTGTCCCGCGCCCTGGACAACCGGATCGGCTGCTACGTGGCCGCGGAGGCGGCCCGGCTGGTGTCGCTGGACGGCGGCGCCCCCGGCGACGTGGTCGCCCTCGCCGTGGTGCAGGAGGAGACGACGTTCGCCGGATCGCGGACCAGCGCCTTCGGCCTGGACCCCGACCTCGCGATCGTCGTCGACGTCACCTTCGCCACCGATCAGCCGGGGATCGAACTGGGGGAGATGACCAAGCATCCGCTCGAGTCCGGGCCGGTGATCGCCCGCGGGACGACGCTGCACCCGCGAATCTCAGAGCTGCTCTACGACGTCGCCTCCGAGCAGGAGCTGCCGTTCACGCTCGAATCGCTCGGCCGTGGCACGGGCACCGACGCCGATGCAGTCCACGCCACGCGGACCGGCATCCCGACCGGCGTCGTGTCGGTGCCGCTGCGCTACATGCACTCGCCGGTGGAGCTCGCCTCGCTGGCCGACATCCAGGTGGCGGCGGAGCTGATCGCGGCGTTCGCGCGCCGGCTGGAGCCCGGCCTCTCGTTTGCCCGGTAGTGACGCCGCTCCTGCTCCTGTTCGATATCGACGGCACGCTCGTCGCCAGGGCCGCCCAGGAGCACGCCGCGGCGCTGCGCGAGGCGATCCGCGAGGTGCACGACGTCGATGCCCGCGCCGTCCGCAGCCACATCTCTCCAGCCGGCCGCACCGACGGGGAGATCGCGCGGTTGCTGCTGCTCGCCTCCGGGGTGTCGGCGCGCACGATCGACGAGCACGCCGCGGACGTGCGGACGGCGTGCTGTGAGGCCTACGCCCGGCTGTGTCCGCCGGACCTGTCGGCCAAGGTGCTGCCGGGGATGAGCGGACTGCTGGAGTGGCTGGACAGGCGCTCGGACGCGCGCCTGTCGCTGGTCACCGGCAACTACGAGCCGGTGGCCCGGCTCAAGCTCACCCGCGCCGGGCTGGGCCGGCACTTCCCCGCCGGCCAGGGCGCCTTCGGCTCGGACTCCGAGGATCGTGCCGCGCTGCCGCGGATCGCCCGCAAGCGGGCCGGCGCCGACGGGGTCGCTCACCCGCGGGCGCGCACGATCGTGATCGGCGACACGCCCCGGGACATCGCCTGCGCCCGCGCCGACGAGGTGCGCTGCTTCGCCGTGTCCACCGGTCAGTACGGCCCCGGCGAGCTGGCGGAGGCCGACGGCGTGGCCACCGACCCGGGCCAAATGCGCGAGCTGCTGGAGGCCGCGCTCGCCTGATAAACCAGGTGGCGCGCCAGCGCCACCTTCCCAAATCAGTTGCGGACCAGCTTCTTGTAGGTGATCCGGTGGGGCCGGTCGGCCTCGGCCCCGAGCTGCTCGCGCCGGAAGCTCTCGTAGGCCTCGAAGTTGCCCTCGAACCAGCGCACCGCCGAGTCACCCTCGAAGGCGAGCACATGGGTGGCGATCCGGTCCAGAAACCAGCGATCGTGGGAGACGACCACCGCGCAGCCGGCGAACGCCAGCAGCGCCTCCTCGAGCGCGCGCAGCGTGTCGGTGTCCAGGTCGTTGGTCGGCTCGTCGAGCAGCAGCAGGTTGCCCCCAGAGCGCAGCAGCTTGGCCAGATGCAGGCGATTGCGCTCGCCGCCGGACAGCTTGGCCACCTTGGTCTGCTGGTCGGTCCCCCGGAAGTTGAAGCCGGCGACGTAGGCGCGACTGTTGATCGTGCGGTCGCCGAGCGTGATCTCGTCGAGACCGCCGGAGATCTCCTCCCACACCGTCTTGGCCGGATCGAGCGCTTCGCGGGACTGATCGACGTACGCGAGCTTGACCGTGTCGCCGATCTTCAGCGTGCCGGCGTCGGGCTCCTCCTGGCCGGTGATCATCCGCAGCAGCGTCGTCTTGCCGGCGCCGTTGGGCCCGATCACGCCGATGATCCCTCCCCGGGGCAGCGTGAAGCTGAGATCATCGATCAGCAGGCGGTCACCGTAGGCCTTGCGCAGCCCCGCGGCCTCGATCACCAGATCGCCGAGCCGCGGCCCGGCGGGGATGTGGATCTGCACCTGGTCGAGCTTGACGTTGCGGTCCTGGGCGAGCAGCGCCTCGTAGGCGTTCAGCCGCGCCTTGGGCTTGCCCCGCCGCGCGGAGGCGTTCATCCGCACCCACTCGAGCTCCTGCGCGATCGTCCGCTGGCGGCTGGACTCCTGGCGCTCCTCCTGCCTGAGCCGGATCTGCTTCTGCTCCAGCCAGCCGGAGTAGTTGCCCTGGTAGGGAATCCCCCGGCCGCGGTCGAGCTCCAGGATCCAGCCGGCCACGTTGTCCAGGAAGTAGCGATCGTGGGTGATCGCCACGACCGTGCCCTTGTAGTCCTGGAGATGCTGCTCGAGCCAGGCCACCGACTCGGCGTCGAGGTGGTTGGTCGGCTCGTCGAGCAGCAGCAGGTCGGGCTGGCGCAGCAGCAGACGGCACATCGCGACCCGGCGGCGCTCGCCACCCGAGAGCGTGGTCACGCCGGCGTCGGGCGGGGGGCAGCGCAGCGCGTCCATCGCGTACTCGAGGGTGGTGTCGAGGTTCCAGGCGTCGGCGGCGTCGATCCGCTCCTGGACGCGGGCGAACTCGTCCGCGGTCTCGTCGGAGTAGTTCATCGAAAGCTCGTTGAAGCGATCGAGCAGGGCCTTGGTCTCGGCCACGCCGTCCTCGATGTTCCCGCGTACGTCCTTGTCCGGGTCAAGCGTTGGCTCCTGCTCGAGCAGACCGACGGTGGCGTTGGGCGCCAGCTGCGCGTGGCCGTCGAACTCGGTGTCGATCTCGGCCATGATCCTCAGCAGCGTCGACTTGCCGGCCCCGTTGTAGCCGAGCACCCCGATCTTCGCCCCCGGATAGAACGACAGCGAGATGTCGGTGAGGACCTCGCGATCGGGCGGGTACCGGCGGGAGAGCTTGTGGGTGGTGAAGATGTACTGAGCGGACATTGCCCTCAGGATAGGCGGGCGATGCGGCCTGGCCGACGACGTTGATGACGAAAGCGCCGTCAGACGACGCTTTTGTCATCAGGGTGGCGCTTACACGCCGGCGGCGGCCTTCAGCTGCTCCGCCTTGTCGGTGCGCTCCCAGGTGAAGTCCGGGTCGTCGCGCCCGAAGTGGCCGTAGGCGGCGGTCTTCTGGTAGATCGGGCGGTGCAGCTTCAGATAGTTCCGAAACGCACCCGGCCGCAGGTCGAAATGCTCCCCGATCAGCCGCAGGATTTCCGCCCGGCTCAGCTTCCCGGTGCCGAACGTCTCGACCATCACCGAGACCGGGCGGGCGACCCCGATCGCGTAGGCGACCTGCACCTCGACCCGGTCGGCGAGTCCGGCGGCGACCAGGTTCTTGGCCACGTAGCGCGCGGCGTAGGCGGCCGAGCGGTCGACCTTGGACGGGTCCTTGCCGCTGAACGCGCCACCGCCGTGGCGGGCCATCCCGCCGTAGGTGTCAACGATGATCTTGCGCCCGGTCAGTCCGCAGTCGCCCATCGGGCCGCCGATCACGAACCGTCCGGTGGGGTTGACGAGGAAGCTGCGCTGCAGCTCGTTTGCGTCGTACATGCCCTCGGGAAGCACCGGGACGACGACGTGCTCCCACAGGTCAGCCCTGATCCGGTCCTCGACCCCCTCGGCGTGCTGGGTGGAGATCAGCAGCTTCTCCACCGAGACGGGCTTTCCGTCGGCGTAGCGCACGCTGACCTGCGTCTTGCCGTCGGGGCGCAGGTAGGGAAGCGTCTTGTCCTTGCGCACCTGTGCCAGCCGCCGCGCCAGGCGATGGGCCAGCGCGATCGGCAGTGGCATCAGCTCCGGCGTCTCGTTGGTGGCGTAGCCGAACATCATCCCCTGGTCGCCGGCGCCGGCCACGTCGAGCTCATCGTCGTCCGAGGCGCCGGTGCGCGCCTCGAACGCGGCGTCGACTCCCTGCGCGATGTCCGGAGACTGCTTGTCGATCGCGTTGAGCACGGCGCACGTCTGATAGTCGAAGCCGAAGCTGGCGTCGGTGTAGCCGATCCGGCGGATCGTCTCGCGGACGACCTCCTGGATGTCGACGTAGGTCGACGTGGTGATCTCGCCCGAGACCACCACCAAGCCGGTGTTGACCAGTGTCTCGCAGGCGACCCGGGCGGTCGGGTCGTCGCGCAACACGGCGTCGAGGACGCCATCGGAGATCTGGTCGGCGATCTTGTCCGGGTGACCCTCGGTCACCGACTCGGAGGTGAACAGAAACTCGTTCTCGGCAAAGCTCATCGATCGGGGCTTTCCTTGCGCTTGCGGGTGATCTCCAGTAGGTACGCGACCATCACATCGTCGGATCCGAACACCAGGTGGTAGGCGTCCGAGTGCTCCTCGACCCGGGAGATCTGCTCGTTGCGGGTGGTGAAGAGGTCTGAGAATTCGAAGAACGAAAAATCGACCACTCGCGCCTGGTAGCCCACCCGATCCAGCAGCTCCGCCGTGCGTCGTTGGCCGATTATCGACAATTGCATCATGTACGCGGTGCCGTCGTCGGCCAGAGCCTCGGGTAGCACCCGGATCAGGTGGTCGAGCAGGTTGCGTCCCCAGTAGTCGAGGGGACGGTGCGTGGTGACCTGCTCGAACGGGTCGACCGGCGTCTGGTAGAGGCTGGCGACGATCACGTCGTAGCGCTCCTCCGGGACCCACGGATACAGATCCTGGGCGGCGCCGCTGACGCGATCGGCGACGCCGTTACGGAACGCGTTGGTCAGGGTGTTGCGGACCGCCGCCGAGTCGATGTCGATGGCGTGGACGTGGGCGGCGCCGTTGCGCGCCAGCTGCACGGTGAGCAGACCGCTGCCGCAGCCGACGTCGAGACAACGCTGATGGGCGCCCGACGCCCTCCCGGTACAGGTACTTCCAGGTCAGGAAGCTGCCCTGCGTGGGCACGAACACTCCCTGTTCGACATCGATCTCGGGCATCTCGAGCGGGAACATCTCCCGCCCGCGCGGATCGGCCCACGACGGCGGCTCGCGCCGCCTGCCACGGGTGCTTGCAGTCGGCTGCGTGCGCACTGCGGGCCGCGCGTGTCCGGGCTTGGTGTGAGCCAGGGCCATTCGGGCGGCCAGCAGATGCTCCGGGCGCACCCCGCAGCAGCCACCGATGATCTGTGCGCCCTCGGCGCGCCACTCCAGCGCCAGCTCCGCGTACTCCTGGCCCTCCACCCCCGGCTGCACCCGCCAACCGGCCGCCGACAGGTAGCCCAGGTTGGGGTACACGCCGAGCGGCAGATCGGTGAAGTCACGTAGCCAGGAGAGCATCCCGGCGACATGGTCGGGCGGGATGCAGTTGATCGCCAGCGCGCCGATCCCCATCTCCTCGAACCGCCGCGCCGCCCGTCCGAAGGCGTCGCCCTCGGGTCCTCCCCAGTGCTCACCGTAGACGCCGCACACTCCGTGACGGCAGCGCCGGAAGCTGAGCCACACCGGGATCCCGGTGTGAAGCAGGGCCTCGACCGTGGCGTAGGTGGAGCTGCGGACCAGCGACATCGTCTCGAGCAGGATCAGGTCGGGCGGGGCCTCCTCGAACGCCCGTGAGAGCAGTGCGATCGTCTCGCGGCCATCCGGGGTGTCGACGTCGCCGTTGAGGCTGAAGGCGATCGCCACCTCGTCGGCGCGGCCGGCGTCACTCGCCGCCTGCCGGGCCAGGGTCACCGCGCGGCGGACGATGTCCATCCAGTGGACCGGCTCGGGGGACTCGGCCAGGGCGACGGCACCGTTGCGCAAGGCGGTCGGCAGGCCCCAGGTGTTGGTGCAGACCACGTCGCAGCCGACGTCGATGTAGCCGCGGTGAACGCGGGCGACGTCGGCGGGCGCGTCGAGGAGCGCGGTCAGCCCCCACACCGGCTCTTCGGCCTCGGGTGGTCCGTCGGTGGCCTTGATCAGCTCGGTCCCGTTGGCGCCATCGAGGATCACGCATCGGTCGGTGGCGATCATCCGGGTCAGCCGGGCGTAGCGGTCCGCCGGGGTGGCCGGGGTCGTGGTGGCCGGGGGCGGGGTGGCCGGGGTCGTGGTGGCCGGGGCCGGGGTGGCCCGGGTCGTGGTGGCCGGGGCCGGGGTGGGCGGGGCTCCGGTTCCCGCGGGACGCGATCGCGTGGTCATCTTTTCCAACTCTCCGTTCACCTCTTGACGCTCCAATCGCGCGGGCGACATCCACGCCGCCCGCGTCCCGAACAGCTTCCTGGCCCGCGAGTCGCCGTGCCACTCTCACACTTCCTGAACGACCTAGACTTTTGAGTAGGTGGCCTGACCGAAGCCGAATCGGACCCGCCGCGGGGGGCGCCTACCGCCGAAACGACTCGTTCTATATGGTAACTCCTATCCAAAGAGCAGGGTGCAGCGAGCAGGGGAGCGGTACTTTGCTGATGGTTTGTCGGTACCCGCCTGGTTCGAGCCTCAGCCTGCGGCGGCGGCGTCGCCGCTGGGGCGCGCCGACGGCATGGTCGTGGTCCACCGTGACCGGAGGATCGTGGCCCACTACGGCTCCGCCGCGGGGGAGCTCGCCGCGTGCGTGAGCGCGGTCGGTCTGGCCGATCGCTCCGGGCTCGTCAAGCTCGCGCTTCATGGTCCGAGCGTGGAGCTGGGGCGGCTCGCCGCGGGCCTGGCCGGCGCCGCGCCGGAGCCGGGCGGAGTGGTGTTCAGCGGCGGAGCCTGGTGGTGTGCTCCGAGTCTGCGGCGGCTGATTGTGCTCTGTCCGGTGCAGCCGGCCCAGCGCCGGTCAGGCCAGCTGCGCGAGGGTCCGGCGGGGCCGGGCGAGCGCCTGCCGGAGCTCCTGCGGGAGTGGGCCGACCAGCGGCCGGCGGTCACCCTGGCCGACCTCAGTGCCGACTGGGCGGCGGTGGCGGTGCTCGGCGCTCGGACGCGACCACTGCTGGCGGATCTCGGCGTGTACGGCGAGTCCGGCAACCCCCGCCGGGCGCACCCGTTCACGGCGCACCGCGTCGCCGGCACCGAGGTGCTGTGGCTGCTGGAATCCGACCGCCGGGTTACGGCGCTGATGCCGCGCGCCGCGGCAGCGGCCGTGTGTGGCGCAATCGAGCGCGCCGGGCGGCGCCATGGGATCTGCTCGGTCGGCGAGGAGGCGGTAGCCCGCTACGCGCTGCTGCGTCGGCGAGTCGACGCGCTCTAGGCACCAGCGGCACCGCTCGCGGGCGATCGCCACACGGTTGCGGACCTTCTTGCGGTGGGGGCAACGGCGCGCGTGGACGCTGACCCGGTGAACGCCGAGACGGCAGCCGAGCGGGTGCTGGTCGACCTGCTGGCACTGGAGCGCGAGATCTCAGAGCTCGATTATGTGCGGCGCAGCGATGCGCTGGAGCGGGTCTCGGACGCGATCCGCCGCCTGGACGAGATCGCCTCGACCGACGCGATCCTGACCCGGGCGGCGGCCGAGCTCGGCGTCGGATCCGAGTTCGAGCGGGTCCTGATCAGCGAGGTCGCCGACAACCGGATCGTGCCGCTGACGATCTGGGCCGGCGACGACCAGACGGCAGCCGACGCGGCCGTGGGTCAGCTGGCGAAGGCTCCGATCCGGCTGGAGTACCCGCTGCTGGAATACGAAGTGGCGCGGGGACACGGAACCGAGGTGGTGTCGGTCGCCAGCGCCGGCGCGCGGACGCCGGCGTCGCTGAGGCGATCGTTGGGGTGGGATTCGTACGTGGTGGCGGCGCTGGCGGTCGGCGGTGAGACGATCGGGCTGCTGCACGCCGACGCCGCCGCCAGCGCCCGCGCGGTGGACGAGCTCGACGCCGAGGTGGCCACGCGCTACGCCGAGGGCCTCTCCGGAGTGCTCGAGCGGGCGGTGCTCCGCCACACGCTCGAGCTGCATCGGGCCGAGCTGAGTGCGGCGGTGCAGTGGATGAGCAACCGCCTGAGCCGGCTCGAGGACGCGCCGGGAACGGTCGCCCCCCGTCTCGGCGATACCCGGCAGGTGCAGACGCTCACCCGGCGCGAGCTCGAGGTGCTGCGCCTCCTGGCCCGGGGCAACACCAACCGGGCGATCGCCCAGGCGCTGGTCATTCGTGAGGGCACCGTGAAGTACCACGTCAAGAACATCCTGCGCAAGCTTGCGGCGACCAGCCGGGCCGACGCCGTCGCCCGCTTCGTCCGGGCGGGCGCGACGGAGCCCGGCCCATGACCGCCACGGCCTCCGTCACGGCGTTCGACGGTCCGCTCGGCATCCAGCTGCACCAGCGGCTCACGGCCGCCGCGCTGGCCGCCCAGGGGCTGCTCGACGTGGATCCGAATCCGGCCTCGGCCGGCGATCCGGCGCAGCTGCGAGACCTGATCGACCGCGTCGCCGAGCACCTGGCCCGGACCCGGGGCGAAGAGCCCGGCGTCGCCGTCCGTGAGCACGAGGCCGCCCGGGAACGGCTGCGCCATCGCTACGACACCCGCTTTCAGGCACTGGCCGGCGTGCACGTGGCGATCGACCAGCTGCGGAAGTTCACGTCGCCGGCGGAGATGCTGGGCCGCGCGCCGGAGGCTCTGTGCGGCGCGTCGAATCTGGAGCGAGTGCTACTGAGCCTGACCGGCGAGGGCCAGCTGGTGGCACAGGCCGCCTATTTCGCCGGCGACAAGGCCGCAGCGGCGACGGCGGTCAAGGCGCTGCGCGAGGACCCGGTCAGGCTCGAGCATCCCCTGATCGAGACCGAGCTGCTGCGCCGTCGCCGAGCGACGATCGTCGATGACGCCCCAGTGCACCCCCGCGTGGACCGCCGGATGCTCGCGCTGATGCGGTGGAGCTCGTACGTCGCCGCCCCGCTCGTCGTCGGCTCGCGGGCGATCGGGATGCTGCACGCCGACCGGGGCGGTGGGCGCCGGCTGGACGTGCTCGATCGAGATGTCCTGTGGGAGTTCACCAGCCTGCTGGGGCAGGCGTACGAGAGCGCCAGCCTACGTCGTACGCTGCGCCGCGAGCGCGAGCAGATGCGCGAGTTCCTCGACTGGCTCAGGGCCCGCTCCGGCGAGTTGACCGACGCCCCGATCCGCCTGGCGACGATGCAGCGGCCTCCGTCGCCCCGCCTCGAGCCGGAGCTGCCCGTGCCGGGAACACCCGGCCGGGATGACCGGACGGTGTTCGAGGGGCTGCTGACGCGTCGCGAGCTCGACGTTCTGCGCCTGCTCGCCGACGGGCACTCCAACCGCGCGATCGCGCAGGCGCTGGTGATCTCCGACGGCACGGTGAAGTTCCATGTCAACAGCATCCTGCGCAAGCTGCGCGTCGCCAACCGGGCGGAGGCGGTGTCGCGGTATCTGCGCCTGCTGGGGATGCGGGCGCCATAGGGACCAAGGGTGCGCGTCCTCGCGGCAATCCTCGCGCTCATCGCCGTCGCCTGCATGTCGCTGGCGATCGTGGGCATGGTCACCGGCCGCCCGGGCGACCGCGCCGGTTGGGCGCTGCGGACCGCCGCGGTAGTCTGCTTCGGGGCGGCGGTGGCGTTGAACGTGGCCGCGCACTGACCGCGCGGGCTCAGAGCACGCGCCGCCGGCGGGGTTGCCAGGAAGACCGACATGATCCGCACGCTGCGAACCGCCCTGCTGGCTCTGGCGATCGGGATATTGATCCCGGCCTCGGCCTCCGCCTCGGCCCCAGCGCCGGCAGGCGGAATCACCTACGGCCTGGGTGATGCGCCGGGAGCCTTTGCCCACTGCGCCGACGCCGCGGTGCCGTGCTGCGACGACACGACCGCCCTCTGCCCCGACGCGGACGTAGCCGGTTACTACGACAACGGGCTCTTCCGGGTGCTGACCAGCCCGTCGAGCCGGCATCGGATCACCCAGGTCCGCTTCTTCGTCGCCTACGACGCGATCCAGGAATGGAACGGTTCCACCACCGCCCCGGGCTGCCGGTTCTCTCGCGTGCTGCAGCAGCCGTGGTCGGACCCGGCGGGTCGCCTGCACCCCGCCGGCGAGAGCTGGAGCGACCTGCGGGCCGGCCTGATCGAGGCGGGCGCGGAGGGCTTGACGCCCGTCGTCTCGATCACGGGCTACGGCCTCCCCACGGCCAAGCCAGCCTGGGATCAGCCCGCACCTGATCCGACGACCCTGAGCGGTTACTGGGAGTACCGGTGCGGGATCCAGGGGATTCTGGACGGGGTCAGCCGGCTCCCGGCAACCGATCAGCCCCACATCTGGGAGACGATCAACGAGCCCGACCTGCTCGACACCTACAACGGCAACGACCAGGACACCGACACGTCGTGCCGGCTGAGCCTGGATGGAGCCGTGGATGGCGCGGCCAAGGCGGCGTGCGACTACATCGCCGCCGCCGCGCAGATCCACCAGTTCGCCGGCCACGCCGCCGACACCGTGATCGCCGGCGTGTTCGCCCATCCGGGGATCGCCTACCTGGAGCAGTACGCGACCCTGCTCGCTCACCAGGCGCCCGGCGCCCTGTACCCGGCGACGTGGTCGGTCCACGACTACGCGGACGTGACCGCGTCCTACGCCGGCCCGGTGCTGGGTCCGCTGCAGTCGTTCGACCGGGCGCTGCGCACCGCGTCTGGCGGCGCCGCGCACGAGCTCTGGGTGACCGAGGCCGGAACCTGGCTGACCGACCCCAAGCGGGTGGCCGGCTGCGCCGTCGCCCTGGGGAGCGCGGAGACGCTGGGGGCGTGCCTGAGTGGACAGCCGGCCCGTCAGACGAACGCCGCAGCCGCGTTCTTCGCGCTCCCGTCAGCGGGGGTCGCGGTACCGATCACGCATGTGTTCTGGTATCAGTGGCAGGGAGAGCCGGGCTGGGACTCCGGGATCACCGACGCCGCCGGCTCGCCGCGGGTTCCGTGGTGCGTGTTCTACGGGGGCGGGATCTGCGGGGGCAACCCGAACGCCGCCTGAGATCCGCTCGCGGGACAGGACACGCTCGCTTACCGCGAACTGAGGTCATCAAAGATCACGGATATCCGACGGGCATCGTGCCGTGGGGGCCGCCGGGCTGCATCACTCCCGCGGGAGCGCCGAGGGCTCGCAGCAGCCGGCTGGCGGATCCCCCGGCGGCGGAGGACCATCCCCCGGCGTCGCCGCTGCCGGGTATCTGGCCGAGGCTGGCGGCCAGCGTGGTGCCTCCGTCGCCGATCGACCAGCCGGTCTCGATCCCGCTGCCGCCCTCGAACATCTGGCCGATCGGTTGGCCGACGGCGACGGTCTCGCCGGGATGCACGGAGGGGGTGATGTCTTCGGCGTAGTACCAGTGCTTGCCGGCGTAGGGGCCGGCGGTGAGCTTCTCCTCGATGAAGGTGCCGTTAGGCCAGCCGGAGTTGTGGATCGCGGTGATCTGGCCATCGCCGATGGCGACGAGCGTGCCCGCGCCGGAGTAGTCGACTCCCATGTCGATGCGCTCCGGGGTCAGGTTCTGGATGTGAGCCAGGGGGTTGGTGTATCCGGTGGGAGTGACGCCGGCGCAGGCGGCGAAGGCCGGTGCGGCGGATTGGGTGGCGCCGGCCGCGGAATAGCGCCGTGCGGAGGCGAGGACCTCGTCGACGTACCACTGGGCGTGGTTGTAGGTGAAGATCGCGGTCTGCCAGTTGTCGGGCGCGCCGCCGGCGCGCAGGAGGTTGGCGGCGGAGAAGATGGCGTCCGCCGGGTCATCCCAGCCCCGCGGGCCGTCTGGTGCTTTGGTGCCGGCCGGCGTGACCCCGTACTCGGCCCAACTCGCGGGCTCGAACTGCATCCACCCGACGGCTCCGGCGCTCGAGGTCCCCAGGTCCTGCCCGAAGTCGCTCTCGATCCGGTTGATCGCCGCCAGCACCGACGGACCACGCGGGCCCAGCGCATACCTGGACGCGGCCGCCTGGTAGATCGGGATGAGTTGGGCGGGGACTCCGCCGACCGGTCCGGCGGCCGAGGTCGGCCCGCAGGACGATCCGGACGCTGTTGCGCCGATCAGGAGCGCCACCAGCACGAGCCCCAGTCCCGAGCCGAGCACCACCGTGACGCCGCCGAGCACCAGAACCGACCCAAGCGGAAACGAAGATCGGCGAGCTCCGGTGGGCATCGGCCGACGATAAGCCCGGGTCCCGCCCCTGGCTTGAATTGGCACTGATTTGTTGGAGATTGGCGAGTGCCGGCGGCCTGCACGCGTCCTCGAATGCTCGCTAACGTTGCTCTGTCATGCCTCGCATCCTCGATGTCGAATCCGCGCTGCTGCTGCTGGAGCTGGAGCCTCCGTTCGATCAGCGTGCCGTCCAGCTGGCGCGACGCCGGATGGCCAAGCGCTGGCACCCCGACATCGCCCCACCGGGGCGCCGGCACGAGCACCAGCGCCACCTGCAGGCGATCAACGAGGCGGCGGACGAGCTGGAGCGCCTCGCCGAGACCTCGCGCGGCGGCAGCGTCAGCCGCAGCGCCGTCAAGGCGTCGGCGGCAGCGACCCGCCGCGCCCGCGAGGACGCCGGCCGGCGCGCCTACGAGAACGAGCAGCGCGAACGCGAGGCGGCCGCCGACCGAGCCAAGCACGATCCTTTCGGCGCCCGGGTTCCCGACCATTCCGTGGTTCACCGGTACGCGCGCTGCGTGTCGTATCCGGAGTGGGGCGTCGGCACCGTCACCGGCATCTACTTCTCGGGCGACGATGAGGCCTCGCAGCAGTGGGCGCGGGTGATGTTCTCGGTGGGGGTGCGCACCGTCCCCGCCGGCTCGCTGCAGTTCGTCGACTTCTCCAAGCCCGATCCCGCGGCCGACCGGGTGCAGCGGTTCATGACCGCGGCCCAGCACGCGCTCGCCGAGGGCGATGCGCCGCTCGCCGCGCAACGACTTGTCTACGCCCGCGACGCCGAGCCCGAGAATCCCTCGGTGTTGCGGCTGCTGACGGCGGCCTTCTGGCAGGCCGGCAATCTTCCCGCCGCCGCCCGGACGGTTCGGGACTGGGCCCGGGTCGACACCGACCGCCCGACCCCCGAGCGCTTCGCCTCCCGCATCTATGAGGACATGGGCGCCGTCGACCTGGCGGCGGAGGCGGCCGCGCGGGCCACCGATCGGGCTCCCGCGGACGCCTCCGCATGGGAGCGGCTGGGCAGGCTGCGGCTGGTTCTCAACGACCGCCCGGGCGCGATCAGCGCGCTGGAGCGGGCCCGTCTGGTCGGGCCGTCGGTCGACGGGCTGGTAGACCTGGCGCTCGCCCACCATCTCGCCGGGGACGTCGGTGCCGAGGTGTCAGCGGCTCACGCGGCCACGCTGATCGAGCCCGACTCCCCCCGCGCTTGGTCGGCCTACGCCCACGCGCTGGCGCGAACCGACCGCCTGGCCGAATGCCGCGATGCCTGCAGACAGGCGCTGTCACTCGGCAAGGATGCGGAGGTGTCCGAACTGCTGGCCCGGGTCCAGAGGGCGACGCCGCGTGGGCTGACGGAGCGCAGCGCGGCCTGACCGTGTCCGTCGCCGCCGGCGCCGCCGAGGGCGGGCAGCTCGAGCGAGGACGAGCGAAGACGGCGGCTACTAGATGTTCGTTCCACGGCGGTGGCCGTGTTTCGCGGGCAGTTGCCGGAGGTTACGAGCAGCGGGTCGAAGTCGGCGGTGCTCATCCGCGTCGCGCACCAAGGGTCCTCGATGGACGCCGAGCTCAGCCTGCTGCTCACGACCGTGCTTGTCACGGCCGACGATCTCCTGCGTGAACGACAGAGCCAGGCCGCGCGCCCTCAGTCTTGCGCCGCGCGTCCTCTCCTAAGGTGTAAAAGCGCCAAATCCGGATCCGGCTCCACGATTTGTCGCAAAAGCCACGCTGAGCGGCAGGCTGGTGACAAATCCGGACAGCGGATCTGAATTTGTCGCCTTTTCAGGTCGCTGGCCTGCTGGCTAGCTACTAGGACGAGGCGACCGAGCCCTCGCGCCCGCAAACGGGGCAGGACTCCTGCGGAGCGAGCGGCCGGCCCCCGCAGGCGGGACACTGCTCCAGCTGCTCGAGCACCCCCAGCAGCTCACCGACTCGGCAGACCAGTAACCGCTCCTCGTCGACCTCGATCCAGGTTCCGGCGGAGGCGGGGAAAACCACGTGGTCGCCGGGCTTGACCGGCATTCGCACCCCGACGTGATCCCACCAGTCCAGTCCCGGCCCGACCGCGAGCACGATCCCATGCTGGGGCGGGGGCTCGTCGGACCCCGGCGGGACGAGCAGGCCGGAGCGGCGTATCCGATCCGGATCGAGCTCCTTGATCACGATCCGGTCGAACAGTGGTCTGAGCTGGCTGCGCATGACGATTTCAGATGATAGGCGGGGCCGCGACGGAGTTCCGGCCACCTTCGGGCTCGGCCCGGTCGGGTTTGGCCGAGTGGCCCACGACGAAACCGGACGCCATCGATCCGCGGCGATACATAGGCTGTGCGGATGCGCCTGATGATCGCCCGCTGCTCGATCGACTACTCGGGCCGGCTCACCACCCACCTCCCGGCGTCGACCCGGCTGCTGATGTTCAAGGCCGACGGAACGTTCATGGTCTGGTCAGACCACGGCAGCCAGAGCGTCAAGCCGCTGAACTGGATGACCCCGCCGACGGTGACCGAAGAGCACGAGGGCAGCATGGTGGTCCGCCGGCGGGGCGGCCCCGGGGAAGATCGGGTCGAGATCTCGCTGCACGAGGTCCTGTCCGACGTCACCTACGAGATGGGCACGCCCGGCACCGAGGTGGCCCTGGCCAAGGACGGGGTCGAGGCCCACCTCCAGGAACTGCTCGCCGACGCCCCCGAGTGGTGCGGCGAGGGGTTTCGCCTGGTGCGGCGCGAGTGGCCGACCGACATCGGCCCCGTCGACCTGATGTGCCGCGACGCCCAGGACGGCTGGGTGGCGGTGGAGGTCAAGCGCGTGGCCGGAATCGAGGCGGTGGAGCAGCTGACCCGTTACCTGGAGCGGATCCGCCTGCACCCGGGGTTCGCGCTGTGCCGCGGAGCCCTCGCCGCCCAGGTGATCAAGCCCCAGGCGCGCGTGCTGGCCGGGGCGCGCGAGATCGCGTGCGTCGAGGTCGACCTGGCGGTGCTGCGCGGCGAGCGCCCACCCGACCTGAAGCTGTTCGCTGCATGACCGATCCGATTCGCCGCATGGATGAGTCCGATGCGCGCATGAGCGACCCGGCGCGCGCATGACCGAGTCCGAAGCCGCGGTGCTCACCAACCGCCGCCGGCGGGTGCTGGTGATCACCATCAATCGACCGGACCAGCGCAATGCCATCAATGCCGCCGTCGCCGCTGGAATGGCCGGCGCGCTGGACGAGCTCGACGCCGCCCCCGATCTGTCGATCGGCGTGCTCACCGGCGCCGGCCGGGGATTCTGCGCCGGCATGGATCTCAAGGCGTTCGTCGCCGGCGAGTCGGCGCACGTCGCGGACCGCGGGTTTGCCGGCATCACCCAGCGGGCGTCGGTCAAGCCGCTGATCGCGGCGATCGAAGGCTTCGCCGTCGCCGGGGGCCTCGAGGTCGCGCTGGCGTGCGACCTGATCGTCGCCGCTCGCGGAGCACGACTCGGGATCCCCGAGGTCAAGCGCTCGCTGGTCGCCTCCGGCGGCGCGCTGTTGCGCCTGCCCCGGATGCTGCCGCGCAACGTGACGATGGAGCTGGCGCTGACCGGCGATCCGATCGCGGCCGAGCGTGGCTACGAGCTGGGACTGGTCAACCGCCTGACGGAACCGGGACAGGCGCTGGAGGCCGCGCTGGAGCTGGCGGAGGCGATCGCCGAGAACGCCCCGCTGGCCCTGGCCGCCAGCAAACGGATCCTCACCGAGTCCGTCGACTGGCCGGAGACCGAGTTCTGGACCCGGCAGGAAGAGATCGCCGGGCCGGTGACCGCTTCCGAGGATGCTCGCGAGGGGGCCACGGCCTTCGCCGAGAAACGCGCGCCGGTGTGGAAGGGCCGCTGACGCTAACGGCTGGCCGCGCGCGCTGCGGGAGGTAAGCGACGTCTGGGGGGCGAGAACTCTGGCTGGGTGTCGAGAGGACCGCTCACGGCTGACCGCGGCGTTGGCTCGATCGCGGTCGCTGGTGTGGGGTGTTGGAGGGTGATGATCAGGTCGTTGCCGTCGTGCTGGACGCGGTACCGCCTGACGCGTAAACGTGGGTGCACGACGCAGCGGCCGGTGGTGATGTCGAAGTCCCATTTGTGCCACGGGCAGCGCAACAAGCCGGGTATGTCGCCGCGGCTGGGGTGTCCGTGCTCGAGCGTGATACCGCGCACGACTCGGCCTGCTGAGCACAGTGGGGCGCCGCGGTGGGGGCAGCGGTCGGCGACCGCGTGATACTGCTCGCCGATGCGGTAGACGCCGATCGTGTGGCCGTCGAGCTCGACGAGCCGGACTTCGCCGTTGGCCGGGGCGTCCGCGATGGCGATGCGTGCGTGTGGCCGAGTCACGCGGGTGTCGGTTGTGGCGGTGTTTGGGCTGCTGGGGTGGGCAGCGTGAAGAAGTGTCTGGCGTTCTCGTAGGCGACCGCTTGGCGCCATTGGGCGGGCAGCCGGGCGAGCGTCTGGCGCGGATCGTCGAAGTCCCAGTGGGGATAGTCGCTGGAGAAGCACAAAGTCCGCCAGGGCGCCAGCCCCTCGAGTACGGGAGCGAGCAGTCGCTCGTCGGGAGGTTCCTCCAGCGGCTGGGTGGTCCAGGCGAGGTGGTCGTGCACGTATTCGGAGGGGGGCCGCACGCAGTGCGGGACCTCGGTCCGACAGCCCCGCCAGGCGGTGTCAAGGCGCCACAACAGCCCGACGAACGCCACCAAGCCTCCTTCCATCAGGATCACGCGAGTCTGCGGGAAGCGCTCGAATATGCCGTGGCAGAGGATCGACGCGAGGTGGCCGAGCATCCCGGCGCCGGTGAGCGCGTGATACTCGGTGTAGAAGTCCGGCATCCCGGCGGCGGTCACCGGCCCGGCGATGCCAACACCCTCGAAGTGGGTGTGGATCGCGACTGGCAGCCCCAGTTCGTCACACGCCCGCCAGATGGGGTCATGGACGGGACTCCCATACGGAATGCGGGCTGCGCCCGGGAGAAACACCCCGGCGATCTCGTCACGCATGCCGAGCCGGCGAATCTCGGCGGCCGCTGCCTCCGGGTGCTGCGGCGTGACCACCAATAGGCCGCGCAGTCGTGGCTCGCGCTCGAGCCATTCGGTCAGCAGCCAGTCGTTATAGCCCCGGCACAGCGCAGCGGCAAGCGAAGCGTTGGGCAGAATCGCGAAGGCCGCCGCCTCGTCCGGCGTGAGGACGCCGAACGTCACGTCGAACGGGTCCAGCACCATCGTCTGCACGCGCTCGAGCGTCTGGCCGACCAGTTGCGCACCGCTGGCCGCCACGTCGCGGTCGTAGGCGTCGCCTCGCAACCAGCCGCTCGGGTGATACCAGGGGTAGGAGGGCATGCCCAACCCATTGGTTCCTGACTGCTCAACGATCTCGGCCGTCGCGCCGTCGAGGTAAGGGACGAGGTCCCGCAAGGTCTCATAACCGACGTGGATGTCGCAATCGATCAACATGGCCTCATCTTACGGTGCTCTACGCTCACTATGTGAGCACCCCTCGCACGCAGTCGCTGGCCCGCGCGCTCGATCTATTGCAGGCGCTAGAGCGCTTTCCGCACGGCGCGACGACCGCTGCCCTGGCGCGAGCAGCCGGACTGGCCCCAGCGACTGCCGGACGGCTGCTGGCCACCATGGATGACTCCCAGTTCGTTACTCGCAGTGACCAGGGTTGGACGGTCGGGCCCGGACTGACCCGTGTCGCCGGGCGCGCCGACCCGCACCGAGCCCTGCGCGAGCGCGCCCGCCCCGTGCTCGAGCGGCTGGCCGCCACCGCTCGCGAATCCGCCATGCTCGCCATCCCCCGACCGGGACCGCAGATCGAGATCCTCACCCAGGCCGACGGCCCCCGCCTGCTCGGCCTGATCAACTGGGTCGGACGACCCGTCGATCTGCATGCCTCTGCGGCCGGCAAGCTCGTACTCGCCGAACTATCCGACGACCAACTCACCGCCTGGATCCGGCGTGTACGTCCCCAGCGCCTCACCCCGCACACGCTCACCACCCGCGCTGAGCTGACCGACGAGATCAGGCGCGTGCGCGAGCGCGGCTGGGCTACGCTCGACCAGGAGTCAGAGATCGGCCTCGGCTCGATCGCCTATGCGATCCGCGACCGTGACCAGAAGCTGACAGCGATCATCGGGTTCAGCGGCCCCGCAGAACGGCTTGACTACCCCACGCTGCTGGCTCATCTCCAACACGGCTGCGAGGCACTGGTGTAGTGCCAATCAGCTAATGCCCTCCCTTCACCGAGGCGTGAAGTCAACCGACGTCTGCCTTCTTTCCTAACCAGCCGCGTGCTCTGAACTACTGCTCTGCGTGCCGCCCGCGCCGGAGCGGAAGTCCCCAACCGTCGCGGCTACAGCCCGAGGATAAGGTCGCGTACGGCGGCGGGCTGGGAGAGGAACGGGTGGTGGCCGGCGTCGAGTTCCACGACGCTGCCCGCCCTACCGGCGTGGTCGCGTTGCAGCTGGGCGGGGGTGCCTCGGTCCTCGGCGCAGACGAGATACGTCGATGGCACGTGCTGCCAGGCCGCTGACTGCACCGGCTGCTCGAGCACGTGCAGGCTCTGCCGGGCCGTCTTGTCCATGGCCTCTCGCTGGATCTCCGGATCGCAGTCCTGCAGGAACGTGTCGGCCAGGGCATCCAGCCGGACGGTGAACGTGCCGGCCTCGGGATCGATGACGAGAAACGGCGCGGGCTCCCTCCCGCCGAATGAGGACAGGCTCTGTCCGACCTCCGGCAGGTAGCTGGACACGAGCAGCAGATGGTGCACGGTGTCGAGGCCCGCAGCTGCCTCCGCGGTGACGACCCCGCCGTAACTATGGGCGACCACGACGGTCGGCTCGTCGCTCGCAGACAAGACTTGCCGGACCGCGGCGACATCCTCGGCCAACCCGGGTCCTCCCGTGCCCGTCGGCTCACCCGTCTCGCCGCAGCTCGGTAGGGCAGGCGCCTCGCTGGCGACCCCCCGCTCGGCCAACAGCGCACCAGTTCGATGCCACCACCACGATCCGTCCCTGACGCATGCCCCATGCACGAAAACGACCCTCATCACAACCTCCTCGTCTTGTTTCGGTCCGCCGTCGAGCAACAATAGACGTACCGATCATTACGTGAAAAGATGACGCGATGGGCAGGCACCGGCAACCGCAGATCAGGCAGCGGCTTCTCGACGCGTGCACCGACTACGCGCTCGAGCAGGGGCTCCCCGACCGGCTCCAGCCCCTGGCGACCGCCGCGGGCACCTCGAGCCGGATGCTGATCTACCACTTCGGGACGCGTGACGGACTGCTTCGCGAGATCCTCAGACAGGCCCGACAGCGCCAGGTCAAGGCGTTCACCGGCCTCATACGCCTGCGGCCCGACGAGCCCTACCCGGTAACCCTGGCCCGCGCATGGTCCGCGATCTCCGGACCCCCGGGCGAGCCCTACCTCCGCATGTTCACCCGGCTGCACGACACCGCGGGAGAACCACTCTGGCCCGGCTTCCGACAGACCGCGACCACCGACTGGCTCGCACCGCTCGAAGAAGGCATGCGCAGCCTCGGGCGACCCGAACTGGCCACCGTCGTACTCGCCGTCATCCGTGGCCTCCTCATGGACCTCAACGCAACCGGCGATACCGTCCGCACCAACCAGGCCTTCGCCGACTTCCTCACCACGATCAGTGGCATCCTGAAATAAGCGGGGAGAATCCCCGGTTCTGCGCTACATTATGTGGGCAGCCTCTCCGGTTCGTCGGCAAGTCTAGCTCGCCGCCGGTCTTCTACTGGCCGACCCACGCCAAGCACCACGAGGAGGGATTACTCGTCATGAGCCACCCATGCCCAGGGGCGATCGACAACTCCGTCGGCACATCGATGTCGGGTCATCTCGATCCGGCCGGTCGCCCTACCGGATCCGGGCGGAGGCGCGGATCTGCAGGTGCGGGTTACCGCGCCGACGACCGCGCTGCGCTGGCCAACGACCCTCACCCGCTGAGTCGACTCGAATCAAACTGAACCGGCCATTCCCCAACCCGGCGGTCAGCTTCGGGATCGCGACCGCCCCGCAGCAGGTCGGCTACCGCGACATTCTGCGGGTCTGGCAAGAAGCGGACACGATCCCGGAGATCGCGCACGCGTGGCTATTTGACCACCTGCTGCCGATCGGCGGTGACCCCAACGGGCCGATCTTCGAGGGCTGGACGCTGCTCTCCGCCCTTGCCGCACAGACCCACCGGCTGCGCCTCGGGCTGCTCGTGACCAGCAATCGCTTCCGACCGCCGGCGATGCTGGCCAAGATCGCCGCGACCGTCGACGTCGTCTCCGACGGGAGGCTTGACTTCGGCATCGGAGTGGGCTCCCGCCCGAACCCTCCCGAAGCTCGGCGCGAATACCCGGCGCACGGCCTGCCCTACCTCGACTTCGCGGAGGCAGTTGAGAGCCTCGGCGAGGCCTGCACGATCATTCGACGCCTATGGACCGAGACGCAGCCGTTCGACTTCGACGGCACCCACCATCAGCTGACCGGCGCGTTCGGCAACCCCAAGCCAGTCCAGCAGCCGCATCCGCCGATCATGGTCGGTGGACGCACCACTGCCACGCTGCGCGTGGTCGCCGAGCACGCCGACCTGTGGAACATCCCCGGCAGCAACCTCGCTGACGCCGTTCAACGAAGCGCCCTCCTGGACCAGCTTTGCGCCGAGATCGGCCGAGACCCCACCTCGATCACCCGCTCGATCCACCTCCGAGTCTCATACCAGCAGGTCGACGCAACCCGAAACGCGATCGAAAAAGCCATCGACGCCGGCTTCCGACACATCGTCCTCGGGCTCACCGCTCCGTATCCCGCCGGTGTCGCGAACTGGATCGCCGGCCAGCTCGTCAACCCCTTGAACTGAGCGCAGTCGCCTGAGCAAGGGAGCATGCGCGCTCCGCTTCCCCCCTACGCGGGGGAGCACTGCAGTCGACGGCTCCCTCGTGCTTGCAGCTTGACCTTTTAGCGATCTCGTAGAAGTCGAACTCTCCGGCGCTCGTGATTGGAGCAGTCCATATTCGTGCCCATACAGGCGACCCCTGACGAACCGCCCTTTGAATGGGTGGGAGACTGGTCGAGCTATGTGGCCTTCGGATCAGGGCGCTCAGGGACGGCTACTGCTGGGCGTCGCGGCGTGTTCGGCGGTCGTCGTGCTGGCCCTGGCTGGGTGTGGCAGCAGCACAGTGCGTCGCACGACCATGACGACAACGAACAGAGCAGCGACGTCAAGCGTGCCCGCGAGGGCACCGCGGCTACCGGAGGTGCTGGCGGTGCCTCTGGTCGGTCGCTTCGAGGGCCGCTGTGCTCCCGGCGCGCGGTGGTGGACACTGCGGTTTGCCGCCGACAAGGCAATCAACGACTTTGTCGCCTACCGGCTCGGTCGCGGACCGCGGCGAACAGTGGATCTGCGACCCGGCCAAGCTGTGACGTGGCGCTTGCGGCCGGGAGCGTTCCGCTCGCACGAGCCGGGTTTCCGGCAGGTGCCGGGTGATCCGATCACACGCTCTTCTGCTCCCGTCGCTTATCTCACCACCACGCCGTTGAGTATCGTCATCGGTCAAGGCAGCGAGCCACACATCTTCCGCGTCGACGCTCGACTTGCGCTCGCGGCAGCGATCGGCGATAGGACCGACTGCGCCCTGATCGACAGCCGGTTGCGTGTGCTGACCTACTTCAACGGCGGCCAGCGCCTGGTTCCGTAAGCGATCCGCTGACCCTGGACCGTGATCCCTCCTTAGATACGCTCGCCCCCCCCGTCCGCGGGAAGCCGGGGACCTAGGTCAGAACGTCACCGTCATTCCGACGGCGGCCTGGATGAACGCCTCAGGCATCGCTCGCGCGATGGCGTGCACCGCCTTCCAGCCCGAACAGTGGGCGGGTACCACACGACCCACGCCGGCCGCGCGGAGGGCCTCGACCGTTGGCTCGATGCGCGACTCAAACAGACCACCGGTGAGGTGCAGGCCGCCGATGAAGCCGGTAACGCGGGATTCACCGGTCAGGCGCTGAGCGTGTCGCAGGACGTTGATCGCACCCGCATGCGAACAGCCAGAGAGAACGACCAACCCTCGGTCGCGCACGTTGATGACAAGCGCCTGATCGTCCCAGATCATCGGATCGGGCTGCCAACCGTCCACACCACGCGCCTGGTGGATGGGAAAGCCACCCTCAAACTCGGTCACGCGCTTGATCTGGCCTGAGACCAGGACACGGTTATCGAGCAGCAGGCTGTGAGCACGCTTCTCGACTGCTTCCAGCCCTTCGGCCTCCAGGTCGTGGCGACTCGGCGGCGGCAGGCGCAGCTCGCCGAACGGCTTCCGACGGACCAGTCCCTCCAGGCCGCCGTGGTGGTCGGCATGGCCGTGCGAGATGACGATCACGCGCAGGTCACCCACCGGCACCTCGAGCACGTCGAGGTTGCGAGCCACTGCATCGGCCGTCAGACCAGCGTCGTAGAGCACCGCATGACGATCACCGTCGCGCTCAAATGCGACCACGGCCGAGAAACGTGCTCAGCGACCAGCTGCTCCGACGCGCCAAATCCCGCGCCTGGTAGCGAACCACCCCTCCTCCCCCGCCATCAACACATCAAGGAAGTTGTCGATCACCACGGTGACCTCGCCGCGATCAACGGACCAGTCCCTCCAGGCCGCCGTGGTGGTCGGCATGGCCGTGCGAGATGACGATCACGCGAAGGTCACCCACCGGCACCTCGAGCACGTCGAGGTTGCGAGCCACTGCATCGGCCGTCAGACCAGCGTCGTAGAGCAGGCATGACGATCACCGTCGAGCTCAAAGGCGACCACGGCCGAGAAACCGTGCTCAGCGACCAGCTGCTCCGACGCGCCAAAATCCCGCGCCTGGTAGCGAACCACCCCCTCCTCCCCCGCCATCAACGTGATCCGCAGCTACACTCGCGACGGCGATGCAGAACCGGGAAGTCGATGCCAGTCCGACACGGTCCTCGCCACTGTGACCAGGGAGCTCAACGCCCCGTCGCCACTGGGGACCCGTCCCTTCACCATCAAGGAGCAGTAAATGACCGAGTCCACCTCTGAGGTTCCGAGCGGGGACCTGACCACGCGCCTGGACGCCGGGCCGGTGATCTGTGCCGAGGGCTTCCTGTTCGAGCTGGAGCGCCGCGGCTACCTGAGCGCCGGTGAGTTCGTCCCCGAGGTCGCCCTGGAGTACCCGGACGCCCTCCGGACCCTGCACGTCGACTTTCAGCGCGCCGGCTCCGACGTGGTCGAGGCGTTCACCTACAACGGTCACCGCGAGAAGATGCGGGTCATCGGCAAGGAGGACCTGCTCGAGCCGCTGAACCGCGCCGCACTCCAGATCGCCCGGGAGGTCGCCGACCAGCGGCCCGGCGACCTCATGGCCGGCAACATCTCCAACACCAACATCTGGGACCCCGAGGACACCGCCCGTCAGGCCGAGGTGCGTGGCATGTTCGAGGAGATGGTGGGCTGGGCCGTCGAGGGCGGCGCCGACATGATCATCGGCGAGACGTTCTACTACGCCGGGGAGGCGCTGGCGGCGCTCGACGTCGCGAAGGCCACCGGGCTGCCCGTCGTCGTCACCATCGCGCCGATGGCGATGGAGGAGATGGCCGACGGGGTCGGCATCGTCGAGACCTGCCAGCGGCTGGAGCAGGCCGGCGCGGACGTGGTGGGCATGAACTGCTTCCGCGGGCCCGAGACGATGCTGCCCTGGCTGAAGCAGATTCGCGCGGCCGTGGCGTGCCACGTCGGCGCACTGCCGATCCCCTACCGGACCACCGCCGAGGAACCGACGTTCTTCAACCTGTCAGACGACCGCGCACGGGTGCCCTCGCCGCACGGGCGCACCTTCCCGACCGCGCTGGACCCGCTGTACGCCAACCGGTACGAGATCGGCGCCTTCGCCAAGGCAGCCCACGACCTCGGCATCAACTACATCGGCGTCTGCTGCGGTGCCTCGCCCATGCTGGTCCGCGAGACCGCGGAGGCGGTCGGGAAGTCCACCGAGGCCAGCCGGTTCTCCGAGAACATGCGCAACCACTTCATGTACGGCGACAACGAGCGGCTACCCGAGCACATCGTCGCGCTCGGCGACGAGGCCTAGCTGCCAGTGGGTCTCACCGAAACGTTCCGCCTGTTAGGGCGAGTCCGGGGGCCGACAGGCGAGGACGCAGGATCCGACGTGCAGCAGCGCTGCACGAGGATCCGAGGACAAAGCATGGCGGTCATCCGGGGCCGCCAGAACGGGTCGAACGTTTCGGTGAGGCCGACCAGCACCCGACCCCGCCCACCGACCGTGCAACCTGCCCAGCGCAGGCGCGGCTGCTAGTCCTCGCCCCAGGCGGTCGCCATCACCGTTCGGGCACCGCCGCGGTCACGGTGCTCGCACAGGTAGACCCCCTGCCAGGCGCCGAGCGCCAGGTGACCGCTGGTCACCGGGAGGGTTAGGGTGGGGCCAAGCAGGGCGGACTTGATGTGCGCCGGCATGTCGTCGTCGCCCTCGAGTGTGTGGGTCCAGTAGTCGGCGCGCTCCGGCACCGCCTGATCGAACCAGGACGCGAAGTCACGGCGCACCGCCGGCGACGCGTTCTCGTTGAGCGCGAGCGACGCCGACGTGTGCTGGAGCAGGAGCGAGAGCACGCCGACGCGCAGCTGCGCCAGCTCGGGCAGCGCCTCCACCACCTCTGAGGTGACGATGTGAAAGCCGCGCGGCCGGGGCTCAAGCCGGATCGGGCGCTGGATCCACCTCATAGCGTCACGGACACCTCACACTGGGAGGCGCGCCGTGGCCATCTCGACCCGCTCGCCCCGGAAAGGGACGCCTTCGCGCTCCAGCAGCCGGCGCTGACGCCGGCCCTTGGCGAGCGAGCCGTCGGCCCGGACGATCCGGTGCCATGGGACGTCCGCGTCGTGGCACTCCGCGAGCACCGCGCCGGCCACCCGCGGGGCCCCCGGCGAGACGTCGCCGTAGGTGCGCACGAAGCCCTCCGGCGTCGCGCGCACCCGCGCCAGGATCAGCGCCGCTCGACGACCGCGCGAGGCGGACCCGGAGCCCACCACAGCCGAGTGCGAGGCGGTTTGCACGAACACAGGATCGCACCCGGCGCCGCGCTCACGGCTCCAGGACGATCTTGCCTCGAGTGTGGTTGCGCTCCAGCTCCCGGTAGGCGTCGCGGACCTGGTCAAGTGGGTATGCGCCCGCGATGGGGACCTCCAGCTTGCCGTCGGCGATCAGCCGGGCGAGATCGGCGAGGGTGTTCGCGCTGGCCCCGGCGGCGTTACCCTCGGCCTTGACGCCGTACTTGGACGCGGCCTCGAAGTCCGCGATCGTGTCGATCCGCTCCGGCGCCACCCCGAGCTCGAGCGCGAGCTCCACGTAGCCGCTCCCGACGGTGTCGATGAGCGCGTCCACCCCGTCGGACGCGGCATCCCTGATGCGCTGCGCCACGCCCTCCCCGTACGCGATGGGGACCACGCCGTGGTCGCGCAGCCAAGCGTGGTTGGCCTCGCTGGCCAGGCCGATCACCGTGGCGCCCGCGACCACGGCCAGCTGGACGGCGAGCGAGCCCACGCCGCCCGCGGCGCCAGCCACGACGACGGTATCCCCGGCGCCCGCGCCGACCGCGCGCACCGCGGCGTAGGCCGTGGCTCCCGCGACGAACAATCCCCCGGCTACCTCCCAGGACACGCCGGGCGGGCGGCACGTCGCGTTGTCGGCATCGATCACGACCAGCTCGGCCTGGCTGGCGCGGTTGTCGGTGAAGCCGATCACCTCGTCGCCGGCCGTGAAGTCGTCCACGCCGTCGCCGGTCGCCTGCACCACCCCCGCGAGGTCGCTGCCCTGGCCCGATGGGAACGTGGCCGGCCACCGGTCGGCGAGCAGACCCTCGCGGATCTTGGATTCGCCGGGATTGATCCCGGC
Organism: uncultured Actinomycetota bacterium; assembly: GCA_963830395.1. Taxonomy (GTDB): domain Bacteria; phylum Actinomycetota; class Thermoleophilia; order Solirubrobacterales; family Solirubrobacteraceae; genus Palsa-465. Next base: position 235,087 of record CAWHMI010000004.1, on the reverse strand, counting down.
CGCCTTGACCGCCACCAGCAACTGGTCTGGTCCGGGCGCCGGCGGATCCACGTCGACCACCTGCAACACATCGACGCCTCCGTACTCGTCGAATCTCACCGCGCGTGCCATCGCCCGCTCCTTGGTTCGTCGTTCACAGGCCTACCACCAGCGTAGGAACCTGCCCGCAACCGCGACCTGGCGACACCCGCCCCGCCGGGGCCGACTTGATGATATGGTCGCCCGCGCATAACCCCTTTTCTCCTGCAAATGCAAGAATTCTTGCAGCGCGACGCTCCAGCTATGAGCCATCCCCACCGAATCGTCGCCGCCCGTCTCGCCGTTGCCGCGGCGATCGTGGCGTTCACCGCCGGGCTGGTGGCGCTGACGGCGGGGGCGACGCCGACATCCGCCGCCACGCCCAGCCTCGGACAGCTGCAATCCACACTCGGCCAGGAGCAGTCACGCCAGCAGAGCCTGTCGACCAGCATCGGCTCGCTGAACCGGTCCATCTCGTCGCTCGCCGCGCAGATCACCCTGGTCCGCCACCGGGAGGCCGAGGTCGACCAGGAGCTGACCGCCGACCGGGTGCGGCTGACGCAGGTGCAGGCGTCCCTGATCCGGGAGCAGGCGCTGCTCGCCCGGCTGCGCCGCCGTCTGGCCCGCGCGCAGGCGGCCCTCGCCCGCCAGCTCGTCTCCAGCTACGAGTCAGCGAGCCCGGACCTGGTCTCGGTCGTGCTCGAGGCCCAGGGCTTCCAGGACCTGCTCAACCGGCTGAAGTTCCTCGGCGACGCCCAGCGCCAGCAGCAGTCGATCATCTCGCTCACCCGCGCCGCCCGGGCGCAGGCCGACGCCGCCGCCGCCCGGCTGGGCCGGCTGGAGCGGACCGATCGGCGGATCACGGCCGCGACTCAGGTCCGCGCCCGCGCGCTGGCCGGGATGAACGAGCTGCTCGGTACCAAGCAGGCGGCGCTGGACCGCGCCCGGGTCGCCCAGCAGCAGGAGCTGGCGGCCAGCCGGACCCGCGCCCAGGCGCTGCACCGGCAGATCTCCCACGTCCAGGCCGAGCAGGCGGCCGCCGCCGCCGCCGCGGCCCAACACGCGGTCGACTCCGGTCCCGCTCCGCCCAGCTCCGGGCCGCTCGGCCCATCCGGAGGCTCGGGCGGATGGGTCATCCCGTATCCGATCGTGCTCTGTGAGTCCGGCGGGCAGAACGACCCGCCCAACAGCGCCGGCGCCTCCGGCTACTACCAGATCATTCCCACCACCTGGCAGGAGTACGGCGGCACCGGGCCCGCCGCCTACCTCACCAGCAAGGCCGAGCAGGATGCGGTGGCCGCCCGGATCTGGAAGGGCGCCGGCCCGGGCGCGTGGGACTGCGCGGCGATCGTCGGGATTCACTGACCCCGGCACCGGAGCCGGCCCCTGAAGCTTCGGCGGCCGGCGCGGCCACCAATTAAGCTCCGGCCCTCGTGATCCGCTCGCGGCCTGCCAGAGCGATCCTCGTCGGCGCGATGCTGATCGTGGCGTTCGCGCTGCGCTTCGCGTTCGTGCAGACCGTGTCCTACCACGCGGTCAACGACGCGAGCACCTACACCCGGCTGGCCGGCGAGATCGCCCAGACCGGCGACTACGACGTGGGCGACGGGCCTCACACCGCCGCCGGCGGCTCCCACGGCCCGACCGCCTACTTCCCGCCCGGATTCCCCTACCTCCTGGCCGCGGTCGACCTGATCAGCGGTCACCGGGGCCACCGGCAGGCGGTCCCAGCCGAGCGACTCGCCCAGACGGTGCTGGGCACGGCCGCCGTCGGGTTGGTCGGGCTGGTCGGGCTGGAGCTGTTCGGCGAGATGACGGCGCTCGCCGCCATGGCGCTGGCCGCCGTGTATCCCGTGTTCATCGAGCTGTCGGGCACGCTCGTCGCCGAGAACCTGCTGATCGTGTTCGAGTTGGCGGCGGTGTGGGCGATGCTGCGCGCGGGACGCTCGCGACGGGCCTACCCGTGGATCGCCGCCAGCGGGGCGTTGCTCGGACTCGCCTCGCTCACCCATGAGAACGCAATCCTGTGGCTGCTCCCGCTGGCGTTCGCGTCGTGGACGGTGGTCCGCCGGCGACCCAACCGCACCCCCGGCATCGGTCGCGCCCTGGCAGCGCCAACCATTCTCATCCTCTTGACGATCGTGACCATTGCTCCCTGGACGATTCGCAACGCGATCGTCATGCGCCACTTCATTCCCATCTCCGATGAGACCGGGATCACGCTGGTCGGCACCTACAACCCGGTCGCGGCGGCGGTGGGGCCGGTCCCCTACAAGTGGCAGTACTTCGCCCGCCTTCCCGAGTACGCCGCGCTGCACCCGACCCGGTACTCGGAGGTGGGGCTCAGCCAGCACCTGCAGGGCCAGGCGCTGAGCTACATCGACGCCCATCCGCTGGCGCCGCTGAGCGCCGGGTTTCACAACACGCTGCGCATGTTCGAGCTCGAGGGCTCGTATGCCTGGCACGCGTCGGCCCGGGCGATGGGACTACATTCAGGGACCGCCCGCGTCGGCGTCATCGCCTTCTGGCTGCTGTGCCTGCTGGCGGTCGCCGGGCTGTTCACCCGCCGCGTCCGCGAAGCGCCGCCGTGGCTGTGGACGTTGCCGCTGCTGTACGCGCTCTCGATCGTGTTCGTCAACGTCGAGACGCCGCGCTTCCGCGAGCCGATCGACCCGTTCCTCATTCTGCTCGCCGGGTGCGCCGTGAGCACGGCGCTGGAGAGGCTAGGACTGGGCGGTACGCCAGTCCGGCGTCGTCGGCGAACGTCCCAGCTGGCGGGCCACCATGCTTAGCTGATCCAGGTGATCGAGCGCCTGGCCGGAGCCGACGGCGACGCAGGTGAGCGGAGAGTCGGCGCGGTAGACCGGCATCCCGGTCTCGGCGGCGACCGCCTCCGGGAAGCCGCGGACCAGCGTGCCGCCGCCGGCGAGCAGGATCCCGTCGCGGGCGATGTCGGAGGCGAGCTCGGGCGGGGTCTGCTCCAGCGTGTCGCGGATCGCGTGCAGGATCTCGCGGATCGGACCGGCGATCGCGGATCGAACCTCCTCGGAGCGCAGCGGCACCGCCGTCGGCAACCCGGTCACGAGATGGCGGCCGCGCACCTCGGTGACCTGCTCCTCGGGCAGGGGGATCGCCGATCCGAGCTCGATCTTGATCGCCTCGGCGGTGGGCGAGCCGATCGCCAGCTGGTAGACCGAGCGGATGTATTGGGCGATCGCCTCGTCCATCTCATAGCCCCCGACCCGGACCGAGCGACTGATCACGATCCCGCCCAGGGAGATCACCGCCATCTCGCTGGTGCCGCCACCGACGTCGACGACCATCCTCCCGATCGGCTCCGCGATCTCCATGCCGGCCCCGATCGCCGCCGCGATCGGCTCCTCGATCAGATGCACCTGGCGGGCGCCGGCGGCCAGCGAAGCCTCCTCCACGGCCCGCTTCTCCACCTCGGTGACGCCCGACGGGGCGCACACGATCAGGCGGGGATGGGCCATCCGGCGGTCGATCACCTTACGGATGAAGTAGCGCAGCATCTCCTCGGTGACCTCGAAGTCGGCGATCACGCCGTGGCGCAGCGGCCGCGTCGCCGAGATCGTCGCCGGGGTGCGGCCGATCATCCGCTCCGCCTCGGCGCCGACGGCGTGGACCTCCCCAGTCGAGAGGTCGGACGCGACCACCGACGGCTCGGAGACGACGATGCCGCGGCCGCCCACGTACACCAGCGTGTTGGCGGTGCCGAGATCGATCGCCATGTCGTGGACGCCGAGGGTGGGCGCGAAGTGGCGCCGGGAGTTGTCGCGACGGGAACCGTCTCTACGAAACCGGATGCGAACAGACTGTCAGATGGCGGGCGGCGGCGGGCCGCTGCCCGGACGGGGCGCTCAGCGCTCGCCGGGGAGCTTGTGCGGGTACTGCGAGACCTGGTGGCGGAGGTCCAGCGCCGCGCTCAGGATCCGATGCTGCTCGGTGGCGTGGGCGATCGGATAGCCCTCGCCCGACGCCGCCCGCTCGGGACGGCCGATGTAGCCGAAGTGCAGGTGCTCGGGCAGCACCTGGAGCAGGCGCGGCGACATGAAGGCGCGAGCGCCCATGTTGCGCGGCTCCTCCTGGACCCAGACGACCTCGCTCAGGCGGGGATAGGCGGCGATCAGCTCCATCAGCTCGGACTGGGGGAACGGATACAGCAGCTCGACGCGACCGAGGGCGACGCCGGGATTCCGCGCCCGCGCCTCCTCCGCGGCCAGCTCGTAGTAGATCTTCCCGGTGCACAAAACCAGGCGGGTGATCTGGTCGGGATCTGACTCGGGGTCGCGCAGCACCGGCTCAAAGCGCCCGTCGACCAAGTCCGTGACGCTGCTGGCGGCCTGAGGCAGGCGCAGCAGGCTCTTCGGGGTCATGATCACCAGCGGACGCTGCTTGGCGATGCGTGCCTGACGGCGGAGAAGATGGAAGTACTGCGACGGCGTGGTCGGGTTGGCGACGCGGATGTTGCCCTCGGCGGCGAGCTGGAGGAAGCGCTCCAGCCGGGCCGAGGAGTGCTCGGGCCCCGAGCCCTCGTAAGCGTGGGGGAGCAGCAGCGTCAACCGACTGGTCTGCCCCCACTTGGCCAGTCCCGAGGTGATGAACTGGTCGACGATCACCTGGGCGCCGTTGACGAAGTCCCCGAACTGGGCCTCCCACAGGACCAGCGTCTCGGGGCCCTCCTGCGAGTAGCCGTACTCGAAGCCGACGCAGGCCATCTCCGCCAGCGGGCTGTTGTGCAGCTCCATCGGCGCTCGCGCCCCCGGCAGGTGCTGCATGGCGCAGTGCTCCTGGCCCGTCTTGGGGTCGTGGAGCACCAGATGGCGCTGGCTGAAGGTGCCCCGCTCGGTGTCCTGGCCGGTCAGCCGGATCGGGATCCCCTCGATCAGCAATGACGCGAACGCCAGCGCCTCGGCGTGCGCCCACACCACCGCCGGCCGCGTCGGGTCGTCCACCGCCTCGCGGCGCACCTCCAGCTGCTTGACCAGCTTGGGATGGATGGTGAACCCGTCGGGCACCGTCAGCAGCTCCTCGTTGAGCACGTTGAGCCGATCCTCGGCGACGGCGGTCTTGACCTCGGGCGAGGGAGTGCGGTCCAGCTGGTATTCGCCGGTGGCGTGCTCGACGTCCCTGGCCGCCGCGATCCGCTCCTTGAGCAGCTGGTGCGAGTCGGTCAGCATCGCCCACACCGCATCGGTCATCTCGGTCGACTCCTGCTCGGAGACCACCCCCTGGTCGACCAGCTGGCGGGCGAACAGCTCGCGCACCGACGGATGCTGCTTGATCACCTGGTACATCTCGGGCTGGGTGTAGGCGGGCTCGTCGGCCTCGTTGTGACCGAAGCGCCGGTAGCCGATGAGGTCGATGAGCACGTCGTGGCCGAACTCCTGGCGGAACGCGAACGCCAACCGGACGGCGCTGATGCAGGCGGCCACGTCGTCGGCGTTGACGTGGATGATCGGGACGTCGAAGCCCTTGGCGAGATCCGACGCGTAGGTGGTGGAACGGGCGTCGTCGGGGTCGGTGGTGAAGCCGACCTGGTTGTTCTGGATGATGTGGACGGTGCCGCCCACGCTGTAACCGTCGAGCGCCTGGAGGTTCAGCGTCTCGGCGACCACGCCCTGACCGGGGAAGGCGGCGTCACCGTGCAGAATCACCGGGATCGCGGCGTTGCAGTCCTGGTGGGCGTGCGGGCCCTGGCGGGTCGTCTGCGCCGCCCGGGTGGCGCCGGAGGCGACCGGGGCGACGAACTCCAGGTGTGAGGGATTGGACTCCAGCCGGACGATGATCGACTCGCCGCCGGGCAGCTGGTAGGCACCCTGCGCCCCGTGGTGGTATTTGACGTCCCCGGTGCCGCCCTGGGGCAGGGTGGTGATCGGCTCCAGCGTCGAGGAGCCCTCGAACTCGGCGAAGATCGAGTCGTAGGGGCGGCCCAGGTTGTGGGCGAGCACGTTGAGGCGGCCGCGGTGCGCCATCCCGATGACGACCTCACGGGCGCCGCGGGTGGCCGACAGCTGGGTGAGCTCGTCCAGCATCGGGACGGTCATGTCCAGCCCCTCGACCGAGAACTGCTTCTGCCCCAGGTACGCCTTGTGCATGAAGCGTTCGAACGCGTCGACCTCGGTCAACCGCCGCAGCAGCGCCTTCTGCTCGTCCACCGTCAGCGGGCGACGAAATTCCCCGGACTCGATCGCCTCCCGCAGCCACAGCCGCTGACGGTGGGACGCGATGTGCTCGATCTCGTAGGCGATGGTGCCGCAGTAGGTCTCGCGCAGGTGCGGAAGCGCGTCGGCCAGCGTCGCCCCCGCCACGTACATGCGCAGGACGTGAGCCGGGATCTGGGCCATCAGCTCCGGTGTCAGCCCGAGGGGACCCGGGTCAAGCGACGGGTCGCCCTCGGCCTCCCGTCCGAGCGGATCCAGCCTGGCGGCGAGATGGCCGTGGGTGCGATGAGCCTTGAGCAGTGAGGTGGCGGCCTGGACCGCCGCCATCAGCGCCTCGTCGTGGGCGGGTGGCGCCGCCTCCGCCTCGCGCGCCGGCGCCGCCACCGCCGGCGGGGCGGCCGTCGCCGTCGCGGGGGCGGCCGTCGCCGGCAGCTGCGGGAGCGCAGCGCCGAGATCGGCGAACACCCGGTCGTAGAAGCCGTCCTCGCCCTGCAGGAGCGCCTCGATCTGCGCCAAAAAACGCCCCGACTCGGCGCCCTGGACGATCCGGTGGTCGTAGGTGGAGGTCATCGTCATGACCTTCTCGGCGCCGATCATCGCCGCGACCCGCTCCAATCCGACCGGGTAGGCGATCGAGCCGGTGGCCACGATCGTGCCCTGACCGACCATCAGCCGCGGGACCGACGCGATCGTGCCGATGCCGCCGGGGTTGGTCAGGGTCAGGTTGGCGCCGCTGAGGTCGTCGGCGGTGAGGGTGTTGGTCCGCGCCTTGTCCACCAGGGCGTCGTAGGCGTCGAGGAACTGGTCGAAGCGCAGGCGCCCGGCGTCGCGGATCACCGGCACCATCAGCGTGCGCGACCCGTCGCGCTTCTCCACGTCGACCGCCAGTCCGAGGTTGACGGCGCAGTCGTCGTGCCGGTACGGCTGGCCATCGATCTCCGAGAAGTGCTGAGCCATCACCGGCATCTCGTCGGTGGCGACGCGGGCGATGGCATACCCGATCAGGTGGGTGAACGAGACCCGCCGGCCGGCGTCCTTGAGCTGCTTGCGCCGCGCGTCCAGAGTGGTGACGGTGAGCGTGCGAAACGATGTGGCGGTCGGGATCGACCGGCTCTGGTCCATGTAGCGGGCCAGCGCCGCGCCGCCGCCCTTGATCAGCTGCGCCGGCGCCGGCGCCGGCGACGCCGCGGGGGCGGGGGTGGGCGGGGATCCATTTCCCACGGCGAGGACGTCGGCCTTGGTGATCCGGCCGCCGCGAGCGCTTCCCTGCACGCCGCTCAGGTCCACGCCCTCGGCGGCCGCCACCCGTCGGGCGACCGGCGAGGCGTGGGTGTTGCCGTTGGCAGCGGGCGTGGTCGGCGCCGCCGGGGTGGTGTCAATTGCGGCGGGCGCTCGCGCGCCCGTTGGTGTGGTGGCGGGCGATCCCCCCGACGGCGCCCCGGTCCCCGGGCGGATCCGGCCGATCACCTGTCCCACCGACACCGTCTCGCCCGCCGCCGCCAGGATCTCTGAGATCGTCCCCGACGCAGGGGCGGGAAGCTCCATGTCGACCTTGTCGGTCGAGATCTCCACCACGGTGTCTCCCTCGGAGACCGTGTCCCCCACGTTCACCGACCAATCCAGGAGCGTGCCCTCGGTCACCGACTCACCGCCGGTGGGGGTGACGATCTCGATCGTGTCGCCGGAGGCCTGCGCAGCGGCGGCGAGACCCTCGGCCTCGTTGGCGGCGCCGGCGGCGGCCTCCTGCACGGTCGTCGGCGGCGACTCACCGGAGACGGGCTCGGCATTGACCGGGGACGGCGCCGTGGTGGCCGGGGCCGCGGTGGCCGGGGACGGGGACGGGGACGGGGACGGGGACGGGGACGGGGTGGCAGGGTCAGCCGCCGCCGCGCCAGCGGCGGGTGCAGACCCGCTCGGGCCGCTGGCGATCTCCGCCAGCGGCGCCCCAACGCCGACGGTGTCGCCCTCGGCGGCAAGGATTTTGACAAGCGTACCGGCGACGGGGGACGGAACCTCGGCGTCGACCTTGTCGGTGGAGACCTCGACGATCGTCTCTTCGGCGGCGACGGCGTCGCCCGGCTGCTTGTGCCACTGAAGCACCGTGCCCTCGGCGACCGAGTCGCCCATCGCCGGCATGACGACCTGAACAGTGCTGGTATCGACGGCCATCAGTCCGTTGCTCACTCTACTGCGTTACTTGTGACCGGCGCCGGTCTGCAATCACGAAGCCGATCGATCCCGCGAACGGCCCCAGACCGCCCAAAACCGCGACGGTTACGGCGAGCCAGTACGGGATTATCCGCCGCCGTGCCGCGGCGATGCAGATCAGCGACATGGCAATCCATATCACCCCGTGGGCGAGCCCCAGGATGAACGTCTCCGGCTGGGGATTGCCGAGCGCGAACGCGCACACCAGCAGCCCCAGGTACACGAGCGAATGGGTGAACGAGGCGACCTCGAGGCGGCCGAAGGTGATCGATCGCATCAGGGCGAGGCCGACACGAGCGCCGCCGTCCGCCGCAGCGGATCGTCAGCGTGCTCGGGCCAGCGCGAGGGGTCGGCCGGCCACCAGGCGAAGTCGTCGTGCTCGGAGTCGGGAGTCACCGACGTGCCGGCGGCCAGCCACGCCACCCCCACCAGCATGGCGATCCCGTTCGGGAGCCGAATCAGCGCCTCCGCGCTCAACCGCTCCGGGGTCACCGACCACTCTTCGGCCAGCTCCCGCGCCAGCGTGTCCGCCGGGTTCTCGCCGACCTCCACCGAGCCGGCGGCCCCGAGCGCCCAGCGCCGCGCCCAGGTCGCCACCCACGCCGCCCGGCGTCCGGCGAGCCAGCGCCCATCGGCGGCGCGCACCACGCACAGCACCGACAGGCTCTGCATGGCGTCGCCCGGCAGCAGCCGCAGCGCCCAGCGGACGGGCTCGCAGTGCAGGCACAGCGCTTGGTCGCGCGCATCGTAGGCCCGCAGCCGGGCGGCCAGGCCATCGTGACTCGGCGAGCCGCGGCCGCGCAGCTCGGCCAGGGCCTGGTCGGCGGCGACGACCACGGCTGGATCAAGCGCGAACGGCTCGTCGCGCCAGGTCGTGGACACGTCCTGCGGCCGCCACGGACCACGCGCGAGGATGCCGGGGACGGGGGACATGGCTACACCGTATCCGGCGGCGCCGGGCGCGGGCTTGGGTTCAGTCGGCGGACTCCAGGCGGCGCAGAACCGCCGGCGCGGAGGGCGCCACGGTGAGCGGCAGCCGGCGCAGCAGCTCGTGCCACGCCGGGTTGATCGCCACCGCCGCGCGGACGTGGTCCAGGGCGGCCTTAAGGTCGCCGGCCTGGGCGGCGCCGAGCCCGGCCCAGAAGCGCAGCTCATCGGACTCGGGGGCGCGCTGCGCTGCCTCCACGTACAGCCGCGCCGCTTCGTCGTGGCGACCCTCGGCGGAGCGCTGGTCGCCGAGCCCGGCGAGGCGGTAGGCGTCGCTGAGGCCGACCAGGCGCGCCAGCTCGACGAGTGGGTCCGGGTGGTCCTCGACCCGCAGCGACGTCACCGTGTCCCAGGGCTTCCCGGCGGCGGGCACGACCAGGATCGCCGCCGACTGGCGGCCGCGGAGATCGCCGCCCTGCGCCTCGGCGGCGGTCAGCGCCGCCAGCAGGCGCGCGGTGAGGCTGCCGGCGGCGGCCTGGTACGCGCTCAGCATCGCCGGCCACACCGTCGCCGAGGCCATGATGTTGGCCTGGCAGGACACGCCGCCGGCCTGGATGTCGCCCGCGTACGCCATGCACTCGGACCCGGTGTGCGCCGCGGCGGTGCCCTCCGCATCGACGATCGCAACCTGGCGCGAGGCGGCCTGCGGGTCGGCCGCCACCAGCTGCTGCAGGGCAACCGCCGCGGACACGCCCTGCTCCAGCAGATCCAGGCCGCGTGGCCCGTAGGCGGGCTCGGCGAACGCCTGGGTGGCGATGGCGCCGATCCCCGGGCGAGCCCAGGGCACGATCGGCCCGACCGCGAACCAGTGCGACTGGACGGCCACGCCGAGCTCGCCTGTGGCCGGGTCGCGGGCGACGATCGAGTAGGTCACCGCGTCAGGGTACGGGACGGCCGCCCGGATGTGGCAGGCTCCAATCCATGCCGGTGATCGCGGTGCTCGGCGCGGGCGGCGTCGGCGGCTTCGTCGCGGCGGCGCTGGCGTCGGCCGGAGCCGACACGATCGTCGTCGCCCGGGAGCAAACCGGGGCACGGCTGCGCGCCCACGGCCTGACGGTGACCAGCCGCGTGCTCGGCGACCTCGCAGCGCATCCTCGGGTGACCGGCGAGCTCACCGAGGAGGTGGACGCGCTGCTGGTGGCGACAAAGGCGACGAGCCTGGACACGGCACTGCAGCGGATCCGGGCCAGGCCGGCGCTGGTCATGCCGCTGCTGAACGGGCTCGACCATCTGGAGCTGCTGCGGGCGCGGTTCGGTGACCGGGTGGCCGCGGGCGTAATCCGGATCGAGTCAGACCGGCCGCAAGCCGGAGTGATCGTTCAGACGAGTCCCGGCTGCCGGGTCGACATGGCGACCGTCCACCGGTCGCTGGGTCCGGCGCTGGAGGCGCTCGCCGCCACGCTCCGCGATGCGGGTCTCGACGCCCGGATCGGCGACAGCGAGCGTCAGGTGATGTGGTCCAAGCTCGCCCGGCTGTGCCCGCTGGCGCTGACAACGAGTGCCTGCGATCAACCGATCGGCTTCGTGCGCTCCGATCCCCGGTGGCGCTCGGCGCTGGAGGGTGCGATCAACGAGACGGTGGCGGTCGCCAACGCCGACGGGGCGGCGCTGGCTCCCGGCGCGACGCTCACCGAACTCGACGCTGCCCACGCCGAGCTGGGATCGTCGATGCGGCGCGACATCGCCGCGAGCCGCGAGACCGAGCTCGACGCCATCGCCGGCGCGGTGCTGCGAGCCGGGCGGCGCCATGGGCGGCGCTGCCCGACGGTGCGTTGGCTGGCCGAACGGGTGGCCATCCGCGCCGGTGGCGATCCGACCCCGTGGCGATCCGACTGACCAGAGCGGCGGCCTGACCGGCGCGCCGGCAAGCGGCGACACCGGCGGCCTGACCGGGCCGCCGGCAAGCGGCTACAGCGGTGGCCTAATCGGCCGCGCCGGCAAGCGGCTACAGCGGTGGCCTGATCGGCGCGCCGGGCGCCTGGACCGTGACCGGCTCCTCGGAGGCGACGGCGTCCACCACCTCGACCTCCTCGATCTCGCCGGCGCCGTCGTGCTCGCCGTCGCACAGCACTCGGAAGTTCCCGGTGCCGCCGCCGTCGACCTGGAGCACGATGCCGGGGAGGATCTCCTCCCCCTCCTCGAGCCCGAGCCGCTCGATGTCGAAGTGCGCCATGCCGATGCCCCAGCTGCTGTGGTCGGGGTTCTCCCGGTCGTGTGCGGCGACGCCCTGGGCGAAGCGCTCCAGCAGCTTGGCCATCGACGCGGTGTCGACCATCGTCAGTCGCGCTCCAGGATCTCGATTCGATAACCGTCGGGATCGCGAACGAAGCACAGCCGATTGCCACCATCGCGAATCGTGTACGGCGGACGTTCGGGCTCGATTCCCTGCTCGGCGAGCCGGGTCAGCGCGCCGTCCAGGTCCGCGGTGGTGATCGCGATGTGCCCGTATCCGGTGCCGAGGTCGTAGGGCTCGGTCTGGCCGTGGTTAAAGGTCAGCTCCAGCCGCGGGTTGTCGCCGTCCTCGGGCAGGTTCATGAAGACGTTGGTCGCCTCGTCACGGATCGGGACGCGGCGGACCTCCGCAAACCCGAGCGCCTCGTAGAACTGAACCGACCGCTCGATGTCGGTGATGCGATAGCAGGTGTGGATCAGGCTCATGTCCGGTAAAGGCTAGCTCGATGGGCTCCGAGACGGGCGCCGGACGGCGGGGCCGATACGCTCTGTGACGTGATCGTCGAGCGTTCGATGAGCGACCAATGGCTCTCCAACACCTACGTGGTGGCCGACGAACTGGGTGGGAGCGCGGTGCTGGTGGATGCCGGCGGACCGGTCGCGCCACTGTTCGATTACCTGCACCGCGGACAGCTGACGCTGACCCACGTCCTGCTCACCCATCACCACCACGACCATGTGGCTGAGCTGGACGCGATCCGCCGGCGCTATCCCGATACCCCGGTGTTGATCCACCCGCTGGAGCGTGAGGACGTTCCCGGAGCCACGGCGACGTTCGAGCCCGGCGAGACGGTTGCCAGCGGGGCGATGCGGATCGAGCCGATTCACACGCCCGGTCACACGGCCGGGATGCTGTCGCTCCTGTTCGACGGGACCGACGTGTTCACCGGTGACACCCTGTTCAAAGGATCGGTGGGCGGCGTCCGCGCCCCCGGCCACACCACCTATGGCGATCTGAAGTCCTCGATCATGGACAAGCTGCTGGCGCTGCCGGCGAGCACCCGAATCCACCCCGGCCACACCGACCCGACGACGGTCGCCGACGAGCTGGAGCACAACCGGTTCGTCCGCATCTGGCGCGGCGTCGACCGCGAAGGCGACGAGTCGTGCACCGCCATGGGCGAGCCGGCAACGCTCATCCTGCTCGGTGACGACTACGACGGTGGCCACAAGGCTTGGGTGCGCTGGCCCGACGGCTCCGATGACATCGTGGCCGGCTCCCAGGTGAGTCAGGGCTAGCCCACCTCGTGCCTCAGGACAAGATCCCCACCTCGCGCGTGGGGCGGACCGCCAGGATCGGCGGCCTGGCGGCCGGCCAGGCGATTCGCCAGGCCGGCACCCGTGCGGCCAACGTCGGCCGCGGCGCGGAGGGACGCCAGGTGGCGCTCGAGCGCCGGCAGGTGGAGGCCGCCGAGCAGATCGTGGCCGCGCTGGGCACGATGAAGGGCGCGGCGATGAAGGTGGGTCAGGTGCTGTCGTTCCTCGACGTCGGGATGGTGCCCGAGGAGTACCGCGAGGAGTTCCAGCGCAAGCTCGCCGTGCTACGCGACGCCGCGCCCACGGTCACGTTCAAGGACATGCGCAAGGTGATCGAGGAGGAGCTGGGCGAGCGCCTGTCCGAGGTGTTCTCCGACTTCGACGAGACGCCGATCGCCGCCGCGTCGATCGGCCAGGTGTACCGCGGCCGGCTGACCGACGGGCGCCCGGTCGCGGTCAAGGTGCAGTATCCGGGGGTGGCGGCGGCGGTGCGCGCCGACATGCAGAACCTGGGGCTGATCCTGCGCCTGGTCAAGCGGATCGCTCCCGGCCTGGACCCGAAGGCGATCGGCGAGGAGATCCGCGCCCGGGTCGGAGAAGAGCTCGACTACGAGCTCGAGGCCGCCAACCAGCGCACCCTGGCCCGGATCTTCCGCGGCCACCCGTTCATCGTCATCCCTGACGTGATCAGCTCCCTGTCCCACGAGCGGGTGATGGTCTCGGAGTACGTCCACGGCACCGGTTTCGAGGAGCTGCGCGGCTATCCCCAGGCGGATCGGGACCGGATCGGTGAGATCCTGTTCCGCTTCTACTTCGGGTGCCTGTACCGCCACGGCCAGTTCTCGGGCGATCCGCATCCCGGCAACTCGATGCTGCTGCCTGACGGCCGCATGGCGTTCTTCGACTTCGGGCTGTTCAAGCGCATGCCGCCCGGGGCGGTGGCGCTGGAGATCGAGATGGCGCGGGCGATCGTGGCGGGCGACACCGACACGATCATGCGGCTCGGCACCGAGACCGGGTTCTTCCCCGAGCCCGACAAGTTCAACCCCGATCGGGTACTCGCCCACTTCCGCGCCGCCACCTCCTGGTACACGTCCGACCGGGAGATCGAGCTCACTCCCGACTACGCCACCCAGGTGCTGATCGACATGAGCGACCCGCGCTCGGAGTACTTCGGCTACCTGCGTCACGAGTCGGCGCCCCCGGACCACATCTTCGGGCGGCGCATGGAGGTCCTGACCCTGGCGGTCATCGCCCAGCTGCACGCCCGCGGGAACTTCCACCGGATCGCCCGGGAGTGGTTCTACGGCGATCCGCCGGCGACCGAGCTGGGGCGCGAGGAGGCCGACTTCTACGAGCAGCGGGCGGCCTAGCTATTTCGAGCCGAAGACGCGCTCTGACATCGCGGTGTCGTTGGCGCTCTGGAACTTGACCAGCTTGCCGTCACGGAACGTGAGCACGTCGACCGAGTCGGCCTCTTCCCCGGCCAACGAGACATGAGTCAGCACGACCACTCGCTCATCGTCTGAGAACCAATGCTCGGGCTTGGTGCTGAACTTCTTCTCGGCGAGCTTCGCCCACAGAGCACCGACCTCCTGCTTGCCGTGCACCGTCCCGCTGATCGCGCTGTTGCCGGGCGTGATCCACACGATGTCATCGGCCATGTTGGCCATCGCCCCTTCCGCGTCGCCCTCGCCGAACGCGGCATAGGCCCGCTTTGCGGACTCGACGTTCTGCTCACCAGCCATGCTGCCCCCTTCGTTGGTGGGTTGCCCTCGGTGGAGCCGACCCTACACCCGTTCCGGAGGGAAAGCTAGACCTCCTGGACCTGAAACAGGCTGGTCGTCCCCGGCCGCCCGCTGGGCAGTCCGGCGGTGATCCCCACCCGCTGGCCCGGCGCCACCCAGCCGAGCTCCACCACCCGCCGGGCGGCGTCGGCGATCAGCTCTTCGGTGACCTCGTGACGACGCATCGGTGCGGCCTGCACGCCCCAGATGAGATTGCAGCGGCGGACGGTCTCGCGGCCGGGCGAGAGGCAGTAGATCGGCACCGCCGGGCGGTGCGCCGAGATCAGCCGGGCCGAGCGGCCGGACAGGGTGGGCACCACCAGCGCCGCCAGGCCGAGATCGCGGGCGGCGGCGCAGGCGCTGTAGGCGATCGTGTACGCCGGATCGCGGGCGTCGCGACGCACCCGCCGCTCGTTCCACTCGCCGTAGGGAAGCACGCTCTCGGTGCGCTCGGCGATCGAGGCCATCATCGCCACCGCCTCCACCGGATAGGCGCCGATCGCGGTCTCCTGGGAGAGCATGACAGCGTCGGTCCCATCGAGGATCGCATTGGCCACGTCGGTCGCCTCCGCCCGGGTCGGGCGCGATGAGGAGACCATCGAGTCCAGCATCTGGGTGGCGGTGATCGACGGGCGGGCCAGCCGGCCGGCGATCCGCAGCAGCTGCTTCTGGACGATCGGCACGTCCTCGATCGGCAGCTCGATGCCGAGGTCGCCGCGCGCCACCATGACCACATCGGCGGCGCGGATGATCTCCTCGGCACTGTCGACGGCCTGTGGCTTCTCGATCTTCGCGATCAGCGGCAGCCGGGTGTGGCGGCGCACCGACAGGATGTCCTCGGCGGTGCGCACGAACGAGAGCGCCACCACGTCGACGCCGATCGACTCGCCGAAGCGCAGCATGTCGAGGTCCTCCTCGGGCACCGCGGCGAGACCGCGGGTCGAGCCGGGAATGTTGAGGCCCTGGCGGGAGGCGACCGTGCCCCCGATCTCGACCACGGTGTCGATCTCGCAGTCGGCGGCGCGAACCGCCTGCACGCGAAGGCGGATGGCCCCGTCGGCGAGATAGATCACGTCATCGGGGTCGACGGTGTCGGCCAGCGCCGGCCAGGAGACCGACATCCGCTCGCCGTCGCCCGGCTCACTCGTGCCGCACACGAGCAGCAGCTGCTCGCCCGGCTTGAGCTCGGCGATCTCCTCGCGCAACGGGCCGATCCGCAGCTTGGGCCCGGGCAGGTCCTGCAGGACCGCCACCGGACGGCCCGCCGCCTCCGAGGCGGCCCGCACCACCGCGACGTTCTCGGCGTGCATCTCACGGTTGCCGTGGGAGAAGTTCAGGCGGGCGACGTCGAGGCCCGCGTGCACCATCGCCACCAGCGTGTCGAGGTCACGTGATGCCGGGCCGATGGTGGCGACGATCTTGGTGCGGCGCATCCGCCCACGTTATACGGCACGCCTTAGTCCCGGAGCGCCCCGTTCTCCACCACCGTCTCGCCGTCGGCGCTGAGGCGGCCACCGTCGCGCAGATCGCAGATCAGGTCCCAGTGCAGCGCCGAGACGTTGGTGCCGCCCGTCTCGGGGTAGGAGCGACCGAGCGCGAGGTGGACGGTTCCCGCCATCTTCTCATCGAGCAGGATGTGACCGGTGGGCCGGTCGATCCCGGCGTTGGTGCCGATCCCGAGCTCGCCGAGGTAACGGGCGCCGGCGTCGGTGGCCAGCGCCGCCTGAAGATACTCGTCGCCACGCTCGGCCGTGGCCTCCACGACCTCGCCGTGCCGGAACGTGAGCGCCACGCCGGTGACGGTCACGCCGCGCGGGCCGGTGGGAACGGTGAAGCGGATGGTCCCGGTGGCCGAGCGCTCGTGCGGCCCGGTGAACACCTCGCCGCTGGGCATGTTGCGGCGGCCGTCGGAGTTGATCCAGGTGCGCCCGCCGACCGCCAGGCGCAAGTCGGTGCCCTGCGCTTCGATCCGGATCTCTTCGGCGCCGGCCAGGCGACGAGCCAGCTGCGCTTGGCGGCCGCTGAGCTCTCGCCACGCCGCGACCGGGTCGGGGCGATCCAGGAAGAGCGCGCGGGTCACGAACGTCGCGTACTCGCCCGAGGCCATCCTCGCCTGCTGCGCCAGCGCCGGCGTCGGCATCAGAGTGCCGGTCCAGCGCAGCGCCAGCGACGCCTCCTGGAGCGGCTTGCGGGCGGCGGCCACCTGGGCCACCAGCGCCGGATCGATGTCGGCGAGTTCGGTGGTGTTCGACGGCGCGTCGATGCGGACGAAGGCGTCGGTGGCACAGGTCAGCGCCAGATCGGTCGGCGGCGGCTGCGAGCGATGGCGCTCGCCGCCGTGGCGGTAGAAATCTGCGGCCAGCGATGGCGGCTCGAGCCGGACATAGGGCCACGCATCGCGCTCCAGGATCGCGCGGTGCAGCGCTACCGCCAGCGGTTGCGCGAGTGTCGACGAGTACACCCCGACCCGATCGCCGGGCTGGACTCGCACGCACCAGTCACACAAGAGCGCCGCGGAAGCGGCGCTGTCAAAGCCGTTTTCCGGCGAATCCGTCAGGGCGCCTCCAGCTCCGGGAAGTGCTCGGCCACGTGGGCGCGGAGCGACTCGAGCACGAAGTCGCGCTCCGCGCCCGACGCCAGCCGGTAGCGCCCGAGCAGCTCCTGCTGGCGCCCGATCGTCAGCCCGGCGATCGTCCACGACACCGCCAGCCGTTCGAACAGCAGCTCGATCGCCCGCTGCCGGGCGTCCTCCCGATGGTGTCCGCCGGCGAGAGCGTCCGCGTACTCCCGGCGCGCCGCCGGCGGCAGCGACCCCCGGAGCACGAGCGCATTGTCCTCAGGATCGCGATACTCGTTGACCGGCGCGGCGAGCTTGGTCCGCTGGCGGTGGCGCCGACCCACCTCGGTCACCTAGAGCGGCCCCGCGGCCGCCCGAGCAAGCTGCCCGGCCACGTCTCCGGTGACGGGGTTGGCGTGGCCCGCCCACACCACCGACGGGTTCAGCGCCGCCAGCTTACGGATCGAGGCGCGCGCCTGCTCGACGTCGGCATCGAATGCCGAATGGGGAACGCGCGGCCCGCCCTTGGCGCCGGTCTCGATGTCCAGCGTGTACACCGTGTCCGAGACCAGCGCCAGCCGGTCGGCGCGGCGGAAGAGCCCGACCAGCCCGGGGGCGTGCCCGGGCAAGTCCACCACCTCGAATCCGGCGACCCGGTCGCCTTCACTGACCGTGCCCGCGATCGCCACCGCCCCCCCGTCCCAGGCGGGGAGCATGCGCGCATAGAACGCCCGCGCGTGGGGTCGCAGCTTGCTCAGATCCCAGTAGTCGCGCCCCGTCCGATCTGACTCGGCGCAGACGCGCTCCTCCGGATGGCAGTAGGTGGGCGCCGCCAGCGCCGGGGCGGCGCCGCGGTGGTCGGGATCGGCGTGTCCGAGGACGACGCGCGTGACGCCGCCGAGGCGCGCGCAGGCGGCGCGGAGGCCGCTCCCCATCGTCTTCACCCCGGCGTCGAATAAGGTGACGCCGCCGCCGTCCTCGATCAGGTAGACGTTCATGCCCTTCATGGGGAACCCGCCGCGCGCGACCCAGACGTCGTCGGCGACGCGATCGACCTTGATCGAGTGCGGCGCGGTGCTCAAGCGGGTACGGAGGTTGGCGAGCTTGGCCAGCCGCGCCTCGGCCGCCGACCCCGCCGCCGGCAGCAGGCCAAGCTGACGGGCGACATCACCGCTGTCCAGGTAGGCCTCGTTGTGGACGATCAGGTCGTCGGCGACGGTGACCACATCGCAGCCCTCGATGTCGATCCGGGCGTGATTGGGGTGCAATCCGCGAAACCGGCCCGGTCCGGCGAACGTCGCCCGGGCGCGCCATCGGGCCGCCGTGCGGCCCCTTGCGGTGGTCAGCTCGAGGAGTTCGAAGGTGAAGTCGGGGAAGGCTCCGAACAGCGCCGAGAAGTACTCGCGGATGCCGTCGGGGGCGACCAGCGCCTGCCCGTCGGCGAATCGATCGACGCAGCCGGGGCACCAGCAGGCCACGACCGTGTCGAGGTCGTGTGCCGACAGGGCGGCGAAGTAGCGCCTGACGATGTCGGACGTGGGGGCCATCGAGTCGCCGCAGTCTACGCATCGTCAAATATCGTGGTGGGGTGCGACCAGCGACGCGCAGGCGAGAGCTCGGCCGGGGCGAGCGCGTGCTTCCGGGCCTGTGGCGCCTGCGACTGCCGCTGCCGCTGCCGGGCGTGCCGCACTGCAACGCGTGGGCGATCGCCTCCGGTTCCGGGTTTGTGCTGATCGACACCGGCATGCACGAGCCGGGCTCGATCGCCCAGCTCGAGCGCGCGCTGGATCAGGTCGATCTCCGGCTGGAGCAGGTGCGGCTGTTGGTCTGCACGCACGCCCATCCAGATCACTGGGGTCAGGCGGCCCCGATCGTGGAGCGCGCCGGGTGTGAGCTGTGGATGCATCCGAACCACGGCCCGGCGTTCGCCAACGTCACCCATCCCGAGACCGCCTTGGCGCAGCGGCTGGAGGTGGGGCGTCAGAGCGGCGTGTCGGAACGGGCACTGGCGGAGTACGCCGAGCAGGCCAAGGCACACCCGAGCGGTGTGGCCGGGGTGATCGAGCCCGATCGCCCACTGATCGACGGCGTGCAGGTCCAGACCGACCTCGGGTGCTGGCGCGTCTATGAGACTCCGGGACACGCTCCCTCGCACGTGTGCCTGCATCAGCCCGAGCGCCGGCTGCTGATCTCGGGCGACCACGTGCTGGGCCGGATCTCGCTGTACTTCGACTACGGCTACTCCCCCAACCCCGTGGGGGAGTTCCTGAGCTCGCTGGACCGGATCGACGCGCTCGATGCGCGTCTGGCGCTGTCGGGCCACGGCAAGCCGTTCGTCGACGTGCGCGGCCACATTCAGGCCAATCGCCGCCTCGTCCGGGAGCGGATGGTCCGGGTCCTCGCCGCGCTCGCCGACCGGCCGCGGACCGCCGCGCAGATCGCGCCCGAGGTCTATGACGAGCCGCTGCGCCCCACCAACGGCGCCTGGTTCCTGCCCCAGACGCTGGCCTACCTACGCCAGCTGGAGCAATCGGGCCAGGTGCGCGGCGAACCCGATGGGGGCGCCGAGAGCTGGAGCGTGGTGACCGCATGATTCCAAACCTTGACACGAGCTTGTCAAGGTTGGTAGTCTGCACCTCAGGTGCGTATCGATCAGATCATCGCGGAGGCGCCGACGCCGGTGTTCTCGTTCGAGTTCTATCCCCCCCGGAGCGACGCCGGCGAGCGGGTGCTCGGATTGGCCTTGGAATCGCTGCGCCAGCTGGAGCCCGCGTTCGTGTCGGTTACCTATGGCGCCGGCGGCAGCTCCCGCGAGCGCACGCTGGACCTGACCAAGTGGATCAAGCAGGAGCTCGGGATCGAGGCGATGGCCCACCTGAGCTGTGTCGGCTCCACCCGCGAGGAGCTCGTCGCCGTGCTCCAGGACATGGAGCAGACCGGGATCGAGAACGTTCTGGCGCTCCGCGGCGACCCGCCGCGGGGTGAGACCGGCTGGACGCCGCACCCCGGAGGCCTGCGCTACTCAACCGAGCTGGCCGGCCTCATCCGCTCCGGCTCCGACGCGTGCATCGGCGGGGCCTGCTTTCCCGAGGTCCATCCCGAGGCTCCGGACCTGGCCCACGACCTGCGCTTCCTCAAGGCCAAGATCGACAATGGCGTGTCGTTCCTGATCACGCAGCTGTTCTTCGACAACGAGCTCTATTTCCGGTTCGTCGACGAGGCGCGGGCAGCCGGCATCGAGGTTCCGATTCTCCCCGGAGTGATGCCGATAACTGACCTGCGACAGATCAAGACAATCACCGGGATGTGCGGCGCGACGATCCCGGAGTCGCTCCGGGAGGCGCTCGAGTGGCGCTCGCACGACCCCGAGGCGGTGCTCCAGCTGGGGGTGTCCTACGCCACGCTCCAGTGCGCCGAACTGCTCGCCCGCGGCGCGCCCGGGATTCACTTCTACACACTCAATCGCTCTCACGCGACCCGCGCCATCCTCTCGGCGTTGCGCCTGCATCGGCCGTGGGCGGGGCGGGAGGTGGTGAGGCTCGGCACGGCGGCGTGATCGTTCGCCGGTCGACGAGCGATCAGGACGGGGGCGTGATCGCCAGTCGTGGGTGAGCCGTCAGGGCGGCGGCGTGATCTCCAGTCGCGGGTGAGCCGTCAGGACGGCGGCGTGATCTCGAGCCCATGGGCGACCATCGGCCGCCCCTGCACCTCGTAGCGCACGTCGACCTCGTCGTTGCGCCCGTAGGTGCCGATCCCCCAGAAGCCGATGAACCAGGCCCAGCCACTCAGCTTCCGCGCCACCAGCTCGCGTCGGAACAGTAGCTCGCCGCCGGTGACGCGAAAGTCGGGACCCAGTTCCTGGCGCACGCCATTGACGTAGACCTCGTACGGCGGCCGGACCCCGGGGGGCAGCGCTACCCGCCACTCCTTCACATCGCCCCCAGGTCGCCGGCGATCAGTGACATCACGGCCACATCGATCCGGTGACCGCGCTCAGATTGGTAGGCACGCAGCACCCCCTCGTCGGTGAAGCCGGCCGCGCGGGCCGCCCCCAGCATCGAGGCGTTGTCGGGCTCGGTCAGGATGTGCACCCGCTCCAACCCGCAGTCTGTGAGCAGCCAGTGCCCGGTCAGCCGGAGCGCTTCGGTCGCCAGCCCCCGGCCGCGGACCCCCCGCGCGACCCAGATGCCGACCTCGCCGCGGCCGTGATCCCAGTCGATGTCGTGCACGTCGACCTGCCCCTGACACTCGTCCGAGCCGCCGGCGAGGATCGTCAGCCATATGCTGGCGCCCGTGCGGCTGTCGTGCGGGCTCTCCTCCACGCGCCGCCCGAGCTCGGCCCCGCTGGGCGGGCGCTCCAGCCCGAGCCGGACATACAGCTCCGGGTCGTCCTGATGGGCGATCAACACCTCCGGTATGTCCCGCTCAGCGGCGGGCCGGAGCCGAGTCGCCGCACCGGCGAGCGGCGCGTCGATGGCGGGGAAGAACGGCATGTCGGGACTGGACCGTACTCTGCCCGGAGTGCCCGCGGCCAACACTCAGACGGGGGCGGCCGATGCCGTGATCGCGGCCGCCGCCCACCCTCTCCACGAGCCCGAGATCGCTTACCGGGTCAGACGCTCGGAGCGCGCGCGCCGCATTCGCGTCACCGTCGACACGATCGGCGTTGAGGTGGTCCTGCCGCGCCGGGCTCCCGAGCGCGACGCGGCGGCGGCGATCCGCGAGCTCGAACCATGGATCCGGCGACGGGTGCGTGAGCTCGAGCGGGTGCGGGCAGCGGTTGCCGCGCGAGGGGATGCCGTTCCCTACCTCGGCCGGCTGCTGGTGGTCCGCAGCGAGCCGGGTGCAAGGCGGGTCCACCGGCGCGGGGACGAGCTGCTCGTCCCGGCGGGCGCGGCGCGGGATCCGGCGCTGGAGCGCTGGTATCGGCGGGCGGCCCACAACGAGATTGCTCCCCGGCTGGAGCACGCCTGCGCGCTGGCCGGGAGCTCGTACGCAACCCTGACGATCCGGGGTCAGCGGACCCGCTGGGCCAGCTGCTCGCGCAGCGGCGCCATGAGCTTCAACTGGCGGCTCCTGCTCGCCCCCGAGCCGGTGCTCGGCTACGTCGTCTGGCACGAGGTCTGCCACCTTCAGGTGCCCGATCACTCGCCGCGCTTCTGGGCGCTGCTGGGGCGCCACTGCCCCGACTACCGCGAGCACCGGCGCTGGCTGAGGCGTCACGGCCAGACGCTGGTCCTGTGAGTCACGCGGGCTCGGCGAGGGCGCGGCGGAGCGCCGCGTAGGCGCTGTCGGAGTCCTGAGTCTCGATCATCGCGCGCCGCACCCGTCCCCGGTAGGCCTGGACCGAGCCGTCGCCGTGCACGTCGACGCCGCCGCGGACGCTGGGCACGAGCCGCTCGGGACCGGCCACCTCCAGCCGCGCCACCACCTGCTCCGCCGGCGTGTAGCGCTTGAACTTGGCGTCGACCACTTCGTCGGGCGCGGCGGCAGACAGCTCGCGGCCGCGCGCCTCCAGCGCGTCGAGCGCGGCGTCGACATCGGCGAACCAGCTGCGCTGCACCCTCGGGCCCGCCCGTACGGTCATCTTCCAGCGCACGCGGCGATGATCGCAGGAGCTCCCCGCTCAGTGGAGCCACTTACTTCCGCGGCTCGCCGGGGGAGCGCGACCACGGTCGCCGCGTCACCCGCCGGCAGATCGATCTCGAGCTCGGAGATCGTCCCCGTACGGGTGCGCCGGGCGGGCCCGGCGGCCAGCGCCTCCAGCAATTGGTGGATGGCAACGTTGTCGGCCAGCATCGTCGCCCGAAACCGCCTGATTCGACGGCTCACCGCAGCGGCCGCCAGGCACCGCGTCAGTGCCCGTCCCAGGCCCTGGCGCTGGTAGGCGTCGCCCACGACGATCGCGAACTCCGCGACGTCCGGATCCCCGAGAGTCCGGATGTAGCGGGCGACGGCGACGATCGGCTCCTCGGGATCTACGGCCGGCGGCAGCGTCGCCACCAGGGCGACGTGGTCGGACCCGTCGATCTCGACCAGGTACCGGGCGTCGGCGGTGGTCAACTCCGGCTTGGCGGCCAGGAACCGGCGGTAGCGCGACTCCGGCGAGAGCCGCGCGTGCGAGGCGCGCAGCCGCTCGCCGTCATCGGCGCGGATCTCGCGGATCGTGACCCGGCGTCCGTCGTGCAAGACATGGGTGCCCATGGTTTCAGGGTAGGCCGCGACCGCCGTCCGTTGCGTGCCGGTGCGCACATATGTTCGGGTCAGCGGTGGCGGGCCCGGGTCAGCGGTGGCGGGCCCGGGTCAGCCGAGGTCGGCCCGCGTCAGCCGAGGTCGGTCCGCGTCAGCCGAGGTTGAACGGGTCGCGCGTGGCGCCGGTGAGCTCGATCCAGACCGTCTTGAGCTCGGTGTACTCCCGCAGTGCCTCGAGCCCGTTCTCGCGCCCCAGGCCGCTGGCCTTGAAGCCGCCGAACGGCGCCATCGGCCCGACCGCCCGGTAGGAGTTGACCCACACCGTTCCGGCTCTCACGCCCAGCGCCA
Organism: uncultured Actinomycetota bacterium; assembly: GCA_963830395.1. GTDB lineage: Bacteria > Actinomycetota > Thermoleophilia > Solirubrobacterales > Solirubrobacteraceae > Palsa-465. Next base: position 211,316 of record CAWHMI010000004.1, on the reverse strand, counting down.
TCCGATGCGCGCGCTGGACGTCACGCGTCCAGATGCCAGCCGCCAAGCCGAAGTCGGTGTCGTTGGCGAGCCTCAGCGCCTCCTCCTCGGAGCCGAACCGAATCGCGGCCGCGACCGGTCCGAACACCTCCTCGCGCGCCAGCGTGCTGTCGTTGCCGACATCGCCGAACAGGGTCGGCTCCACGAAGAAGCCGTCGGCCAGCTCAGGCGCGTCCGGCCGGCCGCCGCCGCTGAGCAGGCGAGCGCCGTCGCGCCGGGCGCCGGCGATGTAAGCCTCGACCTTGTCGCGATGCTCCCGGAACGCCAGCGGCCCCATCTCGGTCCCCGGATCCAGGGGGTCGCCGAGAGCGACGCCCCTCGCCCGCGCCGCCACGCGCTCGACGACGTCGTCGTAGACGTCCTCGTGGACCAGCACCCGCGAGCCGGCCATGCAGGTCTGGCCGGTGGCGGCGTAAATGCCGGCCACGATTCCGTTGACCGCGGCGTTCAGGTCCGCGTCCGCGAACACGATGTTCGGCGACTTGCCGCCGAGCTCCAGGCTCACCTGGGCCAGGTGCGACGCCGCACCGGCCATCACCGACGAGCCCACCGCCGTGGATCCGGTGAACGCGACCCGGTCGACGCCGGGGTGCGCGGCCAGCGGCGCGCCCGCCTCGGGCCCGAAGCCGGTGACCACGTTGAACACTCCGGCCGGGAACCCCGCCTCGTCGACCAGGCGGGCGAACTCCAGCGTCGACGCCGGCGCCTGCTCGGCGGGCTTGACCACGAACGTGCAGCCGGCGGCCAGAGCCGGCGCCAGCTTCCACGACATCAGCAGGAGCGGCGAGTTCCACGGGGTGATCGCCCCGACCACGCCGACCGGCTCGCGCACCGTGAAGATGAAGAAGTTGGACCTGTCGGCGGGGATCGTGTCGCCGTGCAGCTTGTCGGCGGCGCCGGCAAAGTACTCGTAGTAGTCGGGCAAGCCGCGCAGCTGGCCCTCCATCTCGCGCAGCAGCTTGCCGTTGTCGGTGCTCTCCACCACCGCGACCTCGCGCGCTCGGTCGGCGATCAGCGCCGCCAGCCGCCGCATCAGCCGGCCGCGCTGGACGGGGGTCGTCGACCGCCACGGGCCGGCGTCGAACGCGTGGCGGGCGGCACTCACGGCGGCCTCCACGTCATCCGCCCCGGCCCGCGGGAGGACCGCCCAGGGCTCGCCGGTGAACGGATCGACCGACTCAAACGTCTGCCCGGAGCGGGCGTCCACCCATTCGCCGGCGACGTACATGCGGTAGCGGCGCGGCGGCCCCGAGGGACGAGTCGGGACCGCTGACGGGTGGTCGGTGCGAGTGCTCACGCGCAAGGCCCGGCGGGTCGGGCCGACCGGCGCTAACCGCGGTCGCCGATCGGCACGTAGTCCCGGCCGCGGCCGCCGGTGTAGATCTGTCGGGGGCGGCTGATCTTCTGCTCGGGGTCGTCGATCATCTCCAGCCATTGGGCGATCCAGCCGCTGGTGCGGCCGATCGCGAACAGCACCGGGAACATCTCGACCGGCATCCCCAGCGCCTCGTAGATCATCCCCGAGTAGAAATCGACGTTGGGATACAGCTTGCGGTCGACGAAGTAGTTGTCCTCCAGGGCGATCTTCTCCAACTCGGTGGCAATCTGCAGCAGCGGGTTGATGCCGGTCACCTCGAACACCTCGTCCGTCGCCTGCTTGATGATCTTCGCCCGGGGATCGAAGTTCTTGTACACCCGGTGGCCGAAGCCCATCAGCTTCTCGTCGCCCTTCTTGACTCCCTCGATGAAGGCGGGGACGTTGTCCTTGCTTCCGATCCGGCGCAGCATCCGGAGCACCGCCTCGTTGGCGCCGCCGTGGAGCGGCCCGTAGAGGGCGGCGACGCCGGCGGCCACCGCCGAGTAGGGGTCGACCTGGGAGGAGCCGACGCTGCGCACGGCGCTGGTGGAGCAGTTCTGCTCGTGGTCGGCGTGCAGGATGAACAGCACGTCGAGCGCGTGCTCGAGCCGCGGGTCCGGCACGTACTTGAGCTCGGCCACCTTGTAGATCATCGACAAGAAGTTGCCGGCGTAGCTGAGATCGTTGTCGGGATACACGTACGGCATGCCCCGGTTGTGGCGATAGGAGAACGCCGCCAGCGTCGGCATCTTGGCCAGCAGACGGATCACCTGGATGTAACGCGACTCCGCGTCCTTGATCGCCGCTGCCTCGGGATAGAACGTCGACAGGGCGCCAACGGAGGCGAGCAGCATCCCCATGGGGTGGGCGTCGTAGCGGAAGCCCTGCATGAACTCCTTGACGTTCTCGTGCACGAAGGTGTGGATCGTGATCAGGTGATCCCACTCGGCGAGCTGCTGCTGGGTCGGCAGCTCGCCGTGGATCAACAGGTAGGCAACCTCCAGGTAGCTGGACCTCTCGGCCAGCTGCTCGATCGGATAGCCGCGGTACTCCAGGATCCCGTTGTCGCCGTCGATGAACGTGACCGCCGAGCGACACGACGCCGTCGCCATGTAGGCGGGGTCATAGGTCATCAGGCCGAAGTCGTCGTCGGTCGTCTTGATCTTGCGCAGCTCGGTCGCCCGAATCGTGTTGTCCTCGATCGGGATCTCGTACTGGCGGCCGGTTCGGTTGTCGGTGACGGTGAGGGTGTCGCCCGACGTCGCTACGCCGCCGCTATCCGTCGATTGCTGAGTCTCGGTGGTCATAGCACTCCTTGACGCGGTTGGTGGCCGCCGGCGTCGGTCAGGCGCGCTTGCGACCTTCTCCGAAGATGCTAATACCCGCCGGCTCCCGCCTCAGGCCGGGCGGCTGCCGGTGGTCACGGCTGATTGGTACGAAGGCCACTCAACTGGTGAGGATCGCGGCGCCGATCGTCAGCACGATCATGATCAGGCTGATGCCGATCACCCCCCGCTCCCCGCCCTTGCTGTAGGGGAACTCCGGCCGGTTGAGCCCGATCCAGGCGAGGGTCACCGCCCACACCACCAGCGCGCCGCCGACGATGTAGAACGGGACCTTCGAGGTCTCCGCGGCCGTGACCAACAGGGGCGACATCGTCGCGAGCCTAACCGATCGCCGGGCGGCGCGGTGCAGTGGTCGGGCGCGGCCACCCTGAGCGAAGCCGCCGGCGCGTGGTGGGTGCCGCGGGCGACTGCGCTTGTGACCCGCCCGGCGACGGTGGCGGGAGCTCAGCCTCGGCCCGCCGGCGACGGTGGCGGGAGCTCAGCCTCGGCCCGCCGGCGACGGTGGCGTGGCAATTCACCTTCGGCCCGCCGGCGACGCCGGCCGCCCATCTGACGTGCATTCTGCGGAAAATTCGACTCGGCGAATTTGAATTTGTCACCAGATTGCTGCTGAGCGTGGCTATTGCAGAAAATCCGATCTGTCACAAACGGATTTGGCGACCTTTGCACCCTGAAACTCGGTGCATCGCCGTCCGTCCCGCGCGAAGGGCAGCCACCGTGCATCGCCGTCCGCCCCGCGCGAAGGGCGGCCACCCGTGCATCGCCGTCCGCCCGTGCGAAGGGCGGCCACCAGTGCATCGCCGTCCGCCCCGCGCGCCCAGGACGGCCACCCGGTGCATGCCTTCCCCGTGGGTTGGGCGCCGATCGCAGGCCGGCTGGGCTGCCGACGGTCTGCGGCGGGTGAAGCGTGGTGGCCCCGTTCGTAAGTACGGACGGAACCCCTAGCCGCCCGGCGTGACCCGATAGCGGCTGGCGGTCGCCGCCCGCTGGCCCTGGTAGTGGCTACCGAGCTCGGGGCTGCCGTACGGACGCTGGGCCGGCCGGTCGAGGGTCATGAACGACAGCTGGGCGATCTCCAGGCCGGGATAGAGCTTGATCGGCACCCGGGTGAGGTTGTTGAGCTCGAGGGTCAGCGTCCCCCGCCAGCCGGGATCGCAGAACCCGGCCGTAGCGTGGACGATCAGCCCCAGCCGGCCGAGACTCGACTTGCCCTCGATTCGCGCGACGATGTCGTCGGGCAGCTCCACCCACTCCAGCGTCCGGCCGAGGCAGAACTCTCCGGGGTGGATCACGAACGACTCGCCCTCCGGGACCACGACCTCCTCGGTCAGGTTGTCCGGCGGCCGGCGCAGGTCGATCGCCGAGGCGCGGTGGTTGTGGAACACGCGAAACGAGTCCCCGAGGCGGATGTCGACGCTCGCGGGTTGGACCAGCTTCGGATCCCACGGATCGATGCGGATGCGGCCCTCCTGAACCAGCCGGGCGATCGTCCCGTCCGACAGAACCGATGCCGCGCCGCCGGCCGTGGTGTCACCGGTCATCGCGGGTAACCCTGAGGGTACGGGCGATCAGTGGCCCAGCGTACGCGCCCGAGCCCGGACATTGCGCACCCGCGCCGGCGGCTGGGGCGCCGGGTCCCCATGCGGACCACGCCGCGGACGCCGGGGGAACGGCTCGCGGGGATGCCGCTGCTGGCGTCGCTTGATTCCGCCGTCGTCGTCGGAGGACGGCTCCTCGGGCTCCTGCCTGATCGCCCACCAGACGATGTAGATCAGCGCCGCGATCGGCAGCTTGAGCGCCAGCATCAACCACAGAAATCCCCACGTCACAGGTGCCTGATCCTACCCATTCCCGGCCGCGAAGAAAAGAGCATGGTCAGCGGCCCGGCTCCGCGCCGGGGTGCAGCTCTCGGGGCGGCCTCGGCATCCGCTCACCCGCCGGGCGGCGTCGGCACCCGCTCACCCGCCGCGGCCGACGTCGGCGCCGCTCAACCGTCGGGCGGCGTCGGCACCCGCTCACCCGCCGCGGCCGAGGTCCGCACCCGCTCACCCGCCGCGGCCGACGTCCGCATCCGCTCACCCGCCGCGTCCAACAGCGGTTCCGCCGACACTTCACCCGCCACCCAGTGCCCGAAGATGTCGACGTGCACCTCGGTCCCAGTCCGGATCTCGGCCGGAAGATAGGCATACGCGATGGAACGCTGCACGGTGTAGCCGTAGCCCCCGGTGGTGACCCTTCCGATGACGTCGCCGCCGACGCGCACCGGCTCGTTGCCGAGCGCCACCGAGCGTGGGTCCTCAAGCACCAGGCAGCGCAGCCGCCGCTCGGGCACGTTTAGGGCGTCTGCGCCGACGAACGAACGATCGTCGCGCACGCAGAAGTCCAGCCCAGCCTCCAACGGGGTCTCGTCCGCGGTGATGTCCGCACCCCAAACCCGATAGCCCTTCTCGAGCCGGAGCGAGTCGATCGCGCGGTAGCCCCCGGCAACCAGACCGTGGTCGCGACCGGCCTCCCACAGCGACCGCCACAGGCCGGCGCCATATTCGGTCGGGCAGTAGAGCTCCCAACCCAGCTCGCCGACGAACGTCACCCGCAGCGCGCGCACCGGCACATCGCCGACGGCGATGTCGCCCATCCGCATGTAGCCGAAGTCAAGCGGGTCGGGAGTGAGCGGCGCCAGGATCTCGCCCGACCGCGGCCCCCACAGCGCGAAGCACGCCCAGCGCGAGGTGACGTCTGACAGCGTGACCGAGGCGTCACCGGGCAGGTGGCGGCGAATCCAGGCGGCGTCATGAGCTCCGAACGCGGTTCCGGTGACGATCTGAAACGTCTCGGACGCCACCCGGGTGACCGTGAAATCGCACTCGATCCCGCCGCGGCGGTTGAGCATCTGGGTGTACGTGATCCGGCCGACATCACCATCGACGCGGTTGTCGCACAGGCGAGCCAGCAGTCCGGCGGCCCCGGGGCCCGACACCTCCAGCTTGGCGAACGACGACTCGTCGAACAGCGCCGCGGCGGTCCGCGTGGCGAGCGCCTCGACGCCGATCGCGGGCGACCAGTGCCGCCCCGCCCACCCGCGCGGTCGTAGCTCCGGATCTCCGGCCGCGGCGTTGCACTCATACCAATTCACCCGTTCCCAACCGGACTTCTCGCCGAATGCGGCACCGTGATCAAGATGCCACCCGTAGACGCTGGAGGTCCGCAGCGGCCGGCCCGCCTGACGCTCGTGGCCCGGATAGCGGATGTCGTAGTAGGTCTCGTACACCTCCTTGGCGCGGGCCAGGGTGTAGCCCGGCGAGCGGTACTGCTGTCCGAATCGGCGGATGTCCATCTCCCAGACGTCGAGCGACGGTTCGCCGGCGACGATCCACTCCGCCATCACCTTCCCGATCCCGCCGGCGCCGGCGAGGCCGTGGGCGCAGAACCCGGCGGCCACGAACAGCCCGCCGACCTCGGACTCCCCGAGGCAGAACTCGTTGTCGGGGGTGAACGCCTCGGGACCGTTGATCAGCCGCGTCACCTTGACGTCCTCCATCGCCGGGACCCGCCGCGTCGAATTGGCCGCGATCTCCTCAAAGCGCGGCCAGTCCTCCTCCAGCAGCCGCCCGTTGAAGTCCGGCGGGATTCGGTCGAGACGGTGATCGTCCAGCGACCAGGGGGCACTGTGACGCTCGTATCCGCCCATGACCAGCCCCGCCCCCTCCTCCCGGAAGTAGATGAGCAGATCGGGGTCGCGCAGGGTCGGCAGGTGGACGATCTCCCCGCCCACCCCGCGGTCACGAAACGGCTGGGTCACCAGGTACTCGTGCGCGAACGGGACCACGGGGACGCGGATCCCGGCCAGCCGGCCGATCTCGGCGGCGTAGATCCCGCCGGCGTTGACCACGATCTCGGCCTCGATGTCGCCCCATTCCGTCCGCACCCCGCGCACCCGGCCCTCGGCGACCACGATCTCGTTCACTCGCGTGTGGGTGAACACCTGACACCCCTCCTGGCGGGCGCCGTCGATCAGGGCGTAGGTGAGCAGCGAGGGATCGAGGTAGCCATCGCTCGGCAGGTAGGAGGCGCAGCGCACCCCGTCGGTGACCATCAGCGGAAACAGCGTCTGCGCCTCGGCAGGCGACAGCAACTCCAGCGGCAGGCCGAAGGTCCGTGACCACGCCACCTGGCGCATCGCCTCCTGTTCGCGCTCCTCGCTGCACGCCAGCCGGATCCCGCCGCACTCCACCCAGCCGCAGTCGAGCTGGCGATACAGCGCCACCGAGTCCATCATCATCTGCGTCAACGACACGCTCCCACGCAGCTGGCCGACCAGGCCGGCAGAGTGGAAGGTCGACCCGCTGGTGAGCTCGTTGCGCTCCAGCACCACCACGTCCCGCTCGCCGAGCCGCGTCAGGTGGTAGGCGATCGAGGCCCCGCTCACCCCGCCGCCGATGATCACGACGCGGGCCCGGGAGGGAAGCTCACGCGGTCGCGCCATCCAACCACTCCTGGAGTCGAGGATCGGCGGCAGCGCGCCGCAGGCGAGCGAAGTGGCGGGCGGCATATCCGTCAAAGTCGAAGTCGAGCTCCGAGATCGAGCGCTGGACCACCCCCCAGGCGGCCTCGCGGGCGTCGGAGACGAGCATCATCAACCGCAGCGCGCAGCGGCGCGCCGGGGTGGCCGTCTCACCGAAGTACGCCTCCAGCAAGCGTTCCTGAGAATCGGCATCGAACTCGTTGTTGATCGCCAGATTGCCGAGGTCGAACAGGCGATGGCCCATCCCGGCGTACTCCCAGTCCACGAGGACGGCACGACCCGGATCGGCGTCCGCCGCCAGCAGATTGCCCGGCAGCAGGTCGTCGTGGCAGGGCGCGGGCTCGGTCAACGGCAGCACCGCGGCGATCCGCGCGACGAGGGCCTGGGCCTGCCGGTACCCATCGGGCAGCGCGCCGCCGCGCGCAGCCACGAGCTCGGCGTAGCCGTCCAGCAGATCGGGAACCCAGAAACGGACCGGCAGCTGCAGGCCGCTGTCGTGAAACGCGCGCAACGCCCGGGCGGCGCTTCCCGGGTCGGCCCGCAGGCGGTCGCCGTCGATCGGCGCTCCGGGCAGCCATTCAGTCACCAGGCAGTCGTCGTCGGCGGCGACCAGCGCCGGGGCGATCCCCAATTCGGCCGCGCGCTCGGTGGCGATGCGCTCGGCGGTGCGGTCGATCCCGAGCAGCCCGGTGTCGCGGCCGGGCAGACGCACCACGCAGTCGCGGGTGCCGAAGCGCACGCGATAGTTGCGGTTGGTGATGCCACCGTCCAGGGGTTCGGGGGCTGTGCCGACCGCCCCGAGCCGGTCGGCGAGACGCGCGAGGATCGCGCCGAGTGACTCCGAGGGCTCCCCCATCGGCAAAACCTAACCGCTCGTCGAAGGCGGGGCTCCTCAGACCCGGTTGGTGTCCCGCCGGTACGCGTAGGTGGCGACCCCCACCAGCGCCACAGTCCAGCCGCCGACCACCAGCCAGCCGGTGACGCCCCACGCCGATCCGCCGGTGGCGATCCGCGCGGCCTGGACGAGCCAGTAGGAGGGCAGGCACTGCCCGACGTCGTGCAGGAAGCCATGCGTGACCGGGAACCAGGTGCCGCTGACCAAGGCCAGGAGCGAGACCAGACCACCGGTCACCGGCCCGATCGAATCCACGTTGAGCAGATGTCCGAGCCCGATCCCCAGCGCGGCGAACGGCATCAACCCGATCAGGATCAGTGCCGTCATCTCCAGCCAGCTGCGCGCCGGCAGGCTCACGCCCATCGAGACGCCGGCCAGGTACAGCAGCAACATGCTGGCGATCGCCAGGGCGTAGGACGTCATCACCTTGGCCCGCAGGTAGGAGCGAGCGGACAGCGGCGTCACCCGCAGCTGGCGGGTCCAGCCGTCCCGACGTTCCCCGGCGATCCGCGCCCCGGCCGAGATCATCGACATCTCAGTCCCGAACGACACCAGCCCGGCCATGTAGTAGAGCGCGATGCCGATCCCGGTGCCCCCGAAGTCCTTGTTGCCGGCCTGCGGCGCGACGATCACGAAGTACAGCACCAGCGGGAAGCCGAGTGAGAAGATGAAGAAGCGGCGGTTGCGAAACGCCCGCAACAGCTCGTAGCGCGTGTAGACGGCGCCGTTCATCGCGACACCTCCGCCGGCGCCGGTGAGAGCGGCGGGGCATCGTCGCCGGGATCGCTGGTCAGCTCCAGGAACGCATCCTCGAGCGCGGCGCCGGTGATCTCGATGTCGCGGGCCTGGTCATGGTCGACGAGGAGAGCGCGGATGGCCGCGTCGGAATCCGAGCAGCGCAGGATCACCGACTCGCCATGGCGTTCTGCCGTGGCCACGCCGGGGAGCGCCGAGAGCTGCGCGAGCCCGACCTCGGGCAGCGTCGCCCGGATCGTCCGGGTGCCGACGGCGGCCTTGATCTCGGTCGTCGGGCCGTCGGCGACGATCCGGCCGTGGGCCATCAGCACGGCCCGGTCGGCGTTGGCATCGGCCTCCTCGAGGTAATGGGTGGCGAACAGCACCGTCTTGCCGCGCTGCGCGAAGGTCCGCATCGTCGCCCAGAACTCGCGCCGGGCCTCCACGTCCAGCGCCACCGTCGGCTCGTCGAGCACGAGCAGGGCGGGGTTGCCCACCAGGGCGTTGGCGAAGCGGACCCGCTGGGTCTGACCGCCGGACAGCTTCTGGGTGCGCTGCCCGGCGATCTCCTCCAGGCCGGCGAGCGAGATCACGTCGTTCACGCGCAGCGGATCGGGATACAGGGAAGCCATTACCGCGACCAGCTCGCGCACCGAAAGGTCACGGATCAGCGCTCCGGTCTGGAGCATCCCACCGACCAGTCCCGCGTCCACCGCATCCCGGGGCGCCCGATCGAACATCGTCACCGTGCCGGCGTCGGGGCGCGTCAACCCCAGCAGCATGTCGATCGTCGTCGACTTACCGGCGCCGTTGGGGCCGAGCAGGGCCACCGTCTCGCCGTGGTCGATCGACAGGTCGATGCCGCGCACCGCGTGCACCGTTCGGTGGGCGTTCTTGAAGGACTTGTTCAGCCCGCTGACGCGGATTCCCGACTCGGACATGGGCTCACATTGTCATAGGCGATGCAACTGGTTGCTCTCCCAGCGGGGTCAGTTCCTATACGGTGCGCCCGTGACGTCGGACAGGAGGGTGGACGCGTGAATCTTGACGAGCTGAGCCGCCGGGTCGACGCCGGTGAGATCGACACCGTGCTGCTGGCACTGTGCGACATGCAGGGCCGCCTGGCCGGCAAGCGGCTGACGGCGCGCTATTTCGTCGAGGAGGTCGCCGACCATGGCGCCGAGGGCTGCAACTACCTGCTGGCGGTCGACGTCGACATGAACACGGTGGAGGGCTACGCGATGTCCTCCTGGGAGCGCGGTTACGGCGACTTCGTCCTGCGTCCGGACCTGAGCACGCTGCGCCCGGTGCCCTGGCAGGAGGCGACGGCCATGTGCCTGTGCGACCTCGCCTGGGAGGACGGCTCCGATGTCGTCGCCTCGCCGCGCCAGGTGCTGCGCCGGCAGCTGGATCGCCTCGCGCAGAGGGGGTGGAGGGCGAGCGCCGGCACCGAGCTCGAGTTCATGGTGTTCCGCGACAGCTACGAGTCGGCGTGGCACAAGGCCTACCGTGAGCTGGAGCCCGCCAACCTCTACAACGTCGACTACTCGATGCTCGGCACCGCCCGGGTCGAGCCCCTGCTCCGGCGCATCCGCAACTCGATGGAGGCGGCCGGCATGGCCGTGGAGAACTCCAAGGGGGAGTGCAACTTCGGCCAGCACGAGATCAACTTCCACTACGCCGAGGCGTTGCGCACCGCCGACAACCACGCCATCTACAAGAACGGGGCCAAGGAGATCGCCGCCCAGGACGGGATGGCGATCACCTACATGGCGAAGTTCAACGAACGAGAGGGCAGCTCCTGTCACATCCACTTCTCGCTGGCGGATAATTCGGATCCCACCCGCCCGGTGTTCGCGCGCGAGCGCGGCGTGTTCGAGTCGTTCCTGGCTGGTCAGCTGGCCTGTCTGCGCGAGCTGACCCTGCTCCTCGCCCCCAACATCAACTCCTACAAGCGCTACGCCGCCGGCTCATTCGCCCCCACCGCGGTCGCCTGGGGCCAGGACAACCGCACCTGCGCCCTGCGCGTCGTCGGCCACGGTCCCGGGCTGCGGTTCGAGAACCGGGCCGGGGGCTCGGACCTGAACCCGTACCTGGCGCTGAGCGCGATCGTCGCCGCCGGCCTCCACGGTGTGCAGCACGGGCTCGAGCTCGAGCCGGCCTACGCGGGCAACGCGTATCTGGCCACCGACAAGCCGCGGCTGCCGACGACGCTGCTCGAGGCCCGGGACCTGTTCGCCACCAGCGAGGTGGCTCGGGCGGCGTTCGGTGACGACGTCGTCGCCCACTACGTCAACGCCGCCGATGTCGAGCTGGCAGCGTTCGACGCCGCCGTGACCGACTGGGAGCGCTTCCGCGGATTCGAGCGGCTCTGAGGCGGCGGCGCCCGCGCCGGAATCCACCGCGCCATGACTGACACCACCGGCCGGTCCCAGCCGGTCGCCACGCTTCAGGCGATGTTCGCGCCGGTGCAGTCCCAGACCGCCTTCGAGGAGACCGTCGAACGTCTGGGGACGGCGATCCGGCTCGGGCTGCTGGCGCCGGGCACGCGGCTGCCGGCCGAGCGCGAGCTGTGCGCCCGGCTGGGCATCGCCCGCTCCACCCTGCGCCAGGCCCTGGTGGCGCTCGGCCAGAGCGGCCATCTGCACGCCACCCGCGGGCGCGGCGGCGGCACCTTCGTGGCCGATCCGCTCCCGCCGGCGCCACCACCGTCGCCGGAGCTGCTCGCGGGATGGCGCGATGTCTGCGACAGCCGGATGACGGTGGAGGTGGGGATCGCCGTCCTGGCCGCCGAACGGGCCATCCCCGGCCCGCTGCTGGAGGCATTGGACGCAGCGGTGGTCTCGATCGACGGCATGCTCAACGACTTCGGCAGCTACCGCCAGGCCGACGTCCGCTTCCACATCGGACTAGGCGAGCTCACCGGCAATCCCAAGCTGATCCAGCTGATGACCGAGACCCAGGGGGCAATGAGCCACCTGATCTCGCACATCGCCCACCCGCCCGAGGTGCTGGACTCGGCCAACCATCAGCACCGCCGGCTGCTGGCGGCGGTACGGCGCCACGACGAGGCGGGGGCTGCGCGGGAGATGACCGAGCACCTGCGGGGGACGGAGTACATCCTGGCGGCGTTGCTGCCGCGCGGCTGACGCGGGCGTCCGAGCCGGGCGCGCAGCCCTTGACTTGGCGCCACACGCGAGCGTATGTTTCCCGCGCATAGAAGGACGGATCACCAGACCTTTTGTCAGGAGGGCCGGATGAGTACTGGGACTGAGGGCCTGTCACGCGACGAGCAACGTCTCGCCGAGCTGGGCTACAAGCAGGAGCTCAAGCGCGGGTGGAGCGGGTTCTCCAACTTCGCGATTTCGTTCTCGATCATCTCGATCCTGGCCGGGTGCTTCACCACCTACGGTCAGGCGTGGCTGAACGGCGGACCGGTGGCGATCTCGATCGGGTGGCCGGTGATCAGCCTGTTCATCCTGCTGGTGGCGTTCTCGATGTCCGAGCTGGCCTCGGCGATGCCAACGGCCGGCGGCATCTACTACTGGTCGTCGAAGCTGGGGGGAGCGGGCTGGGGCTGGTTCACCGGATGGTTCAACCTGATCGGTCTGGTCGCGGTCACCGCCTCGGTCGACTACGCCGCCGCCACCTTCCTGAACTCCACCCTGTCCTTCTACGGACTGCACCTGTTCGGGATCAACTTCGCGACCACGAGCGTTCAGGCGTCATTGCACCACGTGTTCGTGCTGTTCGCGCTGATCCTGATCGTGCACGCCCTGATCAACATCTTCTCCTCGCCGCTGGTGGCGCTGTTCACGCAGGTCTCGGTGTGGTGGCACGTGATCGGCGTCCTGGTGATCATCGTGCTGCTGGTCGCGGTGCCCAGCCACCACCAGAGCTTCGCGTTCGTGTTCGGCCATCGCCAGAACCTCTCCGGATTCAGCGGCCACATGTACTGGTTCTACGTGCTGCCGCTGGGCTTCCTGCTGACCATGTACACGATCACCGGCTATGACGCGTCGGCCCACATTTCCGAGGAGACGAACGACGCCGCCGAGGCCGCGCCCAAGGGCGTCTGGCGATCGGTGTTCTACTCGGCCGTGTTCGGCTGGATGGTGCTGCTGGCGCTGACCTTCGCCGCCACCCACACGAAGGCGATCGATGCCGCCGGCGGCACCTCGCAGTCGATCATCGAGTCCGCGTTGAGCTCGGCAGCGGCCAAGGCGGTGCTCGTCATCTCCACCATCGGCCAGCTGTTCTGCGGGATGGCGTGCGTGACCAGCTCCAGCCGGATGACGTTCGCGTTCTCCCGCGATGGCGCGGTGCCGGGGCACAACCTGTGGCGGCGGCTGAACAGCCATCGCACCCCCAGCTGGGCCGTCGTGTTCGTCGCGGCGTTCGCGTTCATCATCACCATCCCGGCCTACAAGGGAAATCACGCCGGGCTGCCGGTGGCGTTCCTGGCGGTCACCTCGATCTCGGTCATCGGTCTCTATATCGCCTATACGATCCCGGTGTACCTGCGCTGGCGGATGGGCGACTCGTTCCAGACCGGTCCGTGGACGTTGGGCGCCAAGTACAAGTGGGTCAATCTGATCGCGATCATCTGGGTCGTCATCTGCGTGATCGTCTTCTGCCTTCCGTTCACGCCGGCAGCGGTGCCTTGGAACAGCAGCTTCAGCTGGTCGTCGTTCAACTACGCGCCACTGGTGACGATCGTCGTGATGATCGGCGTCACCGCGTGGTACCTGGGTTGGGCGCGCAAGACGTTCAAGGGCCCGGTCCGCACCGTCGAGTTCGCGGAAGACGGGGTCACCGTGCTGGATCCCGAGGCCGAGGTTGTCTAGTCGGTGAGGCCCACCAGCGCGGACACGCTGGAGGTGATCGAGCCCGCCACCGAGGCGGTGCTCGAGAGGATTCCGCGGGCGGGGATCGAGGACGTCGACCGGGCGGTGGCGCGCGCCACCGCCGCGTTCCCCACGTGGCGTGCGGTGGCGCCCGCCGATCGCGGAGCGCTGCTGCGACGGCTGTCGGACGCCGTCGGCGAGTACCACGAGGAACTGGCGCAGTTGGAGGCCCGCAACGCCGGCAAGCCGATCGCCGACGCGCGGGCGGAGATGTCCATGGTGGCCGAGGTGTTCGGGTACTACGCGGGCGCGCCCGAGCGGCTGCTGGGCGACTTCATCCCGGTGAGCGGCGGCCAGGCGTGGACGGTGCGTGAGCCGCTGGGCGTGGTCGGCCTGATCGTGCCGTGGAACTTTCCCCTGACGATCGCCTCCTGGAAGCTCGGGCCCGCCCTCGCCGCCGGCAACACGGTTGTGCTCAAGCCAGCCGAGCTGACCCCGTGCAGCGCGCTGCGCCTGTCCGAGATCGCGCTTGAGGCCGGGCTGCCCGAGGGCGTACTCAACGTCGTGGCCGGGCCCGGGGCGACCTGCGGGCGACGCCTGGTGGAGCATCCCGGGGTGGCCAAGATCGCGTTCACCGGCTCGACCGAGGTGGGGCGCGCCGTCGCCGCCGGCGCCGCGGAGACGATCAAGCGGGTCACGCTCGAGCTGGGCGGCAAGTCGCCGAACATCATCTTCGCCGATGCGGACCTGGCGGCGGCCGCCGCCGCCGCTCCGGGCGCCGTGTTCGGCAACGCCGGCCAGGACTGCTGCGCGCGCTCACGCATCCTGGTCCAGGCCTCGGCGCTCGACGACTTCATGACCGCGCTGGAACAGGCGGTGGCCGCGCTGCGCGTCGGCGACCCCTTGGACGAGGCGACCGAGATGGGTCCGCTGATCTCGGCCGACCAGCGGCGCCGGGTGGCGTCCTACGTGGGCGACGGCGCCCCGGTGGCGTTTCGCGGCCGCGCCCCGGACGGTCCCGGCTTCTGGTTTGCCCCAACCGTGCTGTGCCCGGTCGACCCCGGGTCGCGCGCCGCCCGCGAGGAGATCTTCGGCCCGGTGGCGGTGGTGATCCCGTTCGAGGACGAAGCGGAGGCGGTCGCGCTGGCCAACGACACCATCTACGGGCTCAGCGGCTCGGTCTGGAGCGGGGACGGCGCCCGAGCGCTGCGTGTCGCCCGGGCGCTGGATGCCGGGGTGGTGTCGATCAACTCCAACACCTCGGTCCGGATCGCCACCCCGTTCGGCGGCTTCAAGCAGTCCGGCTACGGACGCGAGCTCGGACCCCACGCGCTCGACGCGTACACCGAGGTCAAGTCGATCTTCTACGCGACGGCCGGATGACTTACGCTGCCGCCGCGATGACGACCTTCACCGACCTCGGCTCATGAGACTCGCCGGCAAGGTGTGCGTGATCACCGGGGCCGCCGGTGGGATCGGCGCCGCCACCGCGGCGGTGTTGAAACGCGAGGGGGCGCGCGTGGTCGGGGTGGACGTGCGCCCTCACTCGGTCGGGGAGCTGGCGTTGACCGCCGACGTCACCGACGAGGCCGCGGTCTCGGAGCTTTACTCGCGCGCGCGGAACGAGCTCGGGCGCATCGACGTGCTGTTCAACAACGCCGGCATCTCGCCCACCGACGACGCCTCGGTGCTCGACACCGGGCTCGAGGCCTGGGAACGGGTTCAGGCGACCAACCTGCGCAGCGTCTTTGTCTGCTGCAAGCACGGGATCCCGCATCTGCTGGATGGCGGCGGCGGCTCGGTGATCAACACCGCCTCGTTCGTGGCCACCCTGGGCTCAGCCACCTCGCAGATCTCCTACACCGCGTCGAAGGGCGGGGTGCTGGCGCTTTCCCGGGAGCTCGGCGTGGAGTTCGCCAAGCGTGGCGTGCGCGTCAACGCGCTGTGCCCGGGCCCGGTCGACACCCCGCTGCTGCGCGAGCTCTACGCCGCTGACCCGGTGGCGGCGCAGCGGCGGATGGTGCACGTGCCGATGGGCCGGTTTGCGCAGGCCGGTGAGATCGCCAATGCCGTCCTGTTCCTCGCCTCCGACGAGTCCAGCTACGTCACCGCCACCGCATTTCTCGTCGACGGCGGAATCAGCGGCGCCTACACCACCCCGCTGTAGGCCGGGCTCGCCTCTCCGTCGGCGGCCGCCGGCCGCCGCGCCGCGCCGGTCAGGGCCACGCCGATTCCGAGCAGCACCCAGGTCGTCGGGTCCTCCAGGAAGTCGGCGTAGAGCATCGTGTGAAAGACCAGCGCCACGAACGCCGCCGCCACCGCCGAGCGCACCGGGTCGCCGCGGGCGCGGCGGACCAGGCAGACGATCGCGGCGATGGCAAAGGCGAGGTAGGCCAGCTCGCCGATCACTCCCTGCTCGGCGGCGACCGTGATCGGGATCGTGTGCGATGCCGACAGCGACGTCGCCAGATGGCGGTTGTGCGCGCGGTACTCGGTGACGAACGAGGCCGATCCGTAGCCCCACACCGGCCGGTCGGCAAACAGCTGAAGACCGCCGCTGACCAGGCTGCCGCGGCCGCTGGAGGCGCCGTTGACCCCCTGATTGAGGCCGAACGTGGTCGGCGAGACCGCCACTGCGAGGGCGCCGACGGCGATCACCGCCACCGTCACGACCAGCGCCCGTGAGGGCCTGAATCGCAGCGCCGCCAGCACCGCCAGCCCGACCAGCAGCGCCCCCAGGCTGGAGCGTGACAGCGTGAGCACGAGGCACACCCACAGCACCGCCAGCACGACCGCCGCCGTGCTCTGCTCGCGCCGGGGGCGGTCATAGATCAGCGTCACCGCGAGCAGGATCATCACCAGCGCCAGGTAGCGGCCGAAGATGTCGGGGTCGAAGAACACCGAGTTGATGGTGAAGTAGGTGTGCAGGTCGTTGGCGACCACCAGCTTCGGGTTGAGGATGATCGTCTTGGTGGCGTATTCGAAGAATCCGACCACCGCGAACACGACCGCCAGCCCCGCGGTCAGCCTCAGGCAGTCACGGACCAGCCGCGAGCTCCACTCGAGCTCTCGCAACAACCGGTACAGCAGCGCGAACGGCACGTAGAAGAAGACCATGTTCTGCAGCGCCTTCTCGAAGTCGGATGAGTACGCGGCCTGGATCGCGTAGAGCACGATGTAGAGCGCGAGCAGCCGCTCCACCCAGACGGCGAGCTGCGCCGCCCCGGCGGGCACCGCCTCCGGTGCGCCGCGGGCGCCCACAGCGGGTGGGCGCAGCGACGAGTAGATCCACGCCAGCGCTCCCGCGGCGACGACGAAATACAGCGGGACGAGCAGGTTCGCCGTGGTCCCCCCGGACTCGATCGGCACCCGGAACGGGAGCGCCACTACCGCCAGCGGGCCCACCAGGGACGGGCGGCGGACCAGCAGCGCCGCGGCCGCGATCAGGATGGCGATCAGCACCAACGCCGCCACTGCCGCCTCGAGCGGGTGACGATGAACCAGCCGCAGCTGGGGTGAGTCCCAGATGTCTGAGAGCAGCAGCACCGGGGCGAGGACGAGCGCTCCCAGCATCCCCGCCGCCCGGAGCCGGCGATCGCTGCTCAGCAGCACCGATCCCGCCAGCAGGGCGACGACCACCACGCCCGTCTTGGGTAGGGGTCCGGTGAGGGCGGAGAAGGCGATCACTCAGACTGGATCATCCACTACCCTCTTGCCTCATGCCCTCTGCGAAGCTCGCGGTGGCCGTCGGGCTGGCCGCACTTTCGCTGTCAGCGTGTGGGACGACCTCCAAGCCGGAAGCCGGCACGCCGACGGCGATCGCCAAGATTCACAGGGGTCTCGATGACCCCCGCAAGAAGCACATCTCCTGCCTGGAGCAGGCGCACATACCGGTGCGCCCCGAGCAGGTCGTCGTCGCCGGCCAGAGCCTGCCGGGGTTCCAGGTGGGGACGGTTACATCGGGCCCGACGGTGAGCTTCGAGCCCACGCCGGGGGCCGCCCAGAGCGTCCAGATCCACGGCCAGTCGCAGGGCGCTGAGGTGATCGGCGCGGCCCTGCTGTATCCCCACCAGGCCTCCGACAAGCTGCTGACCCAGGTCGAGAATTGCGTCGCCCAGGGGGTCTCGGGCTGATGCGCGGTCAGCCGCTGGCCCGCGTCGTGTCGGCGTCCACGACCGACTTCCCGGCCGCGACCGCGCGTCCGTCGCCGCTCGCCAGCGCGGCGCGGTCGACCACTGGCCGGCTGTTCTCGGCGCGCAACTTCTACATCGGACTGGCCGTGGTGGCGCTGGCGGTGGGTGCCCTGTCGCTGCTGATCCCGTCGACCCCCAGCTACGACCCGTGGTCGTGGCTGGTGTGGGGCCGCGAGATCGTCCACGGGCACCTGACCATCACCACCGGCGGAACCTCGTGGAAGCCGCTGCCGATGATCTTCACGATTCCCTTCGCCCTGTTCGGCCGCGCCGCGCCGGACCTGTGGCTATTGGTCGCCCGCGCCGGCGCCGTCGCCGCGGTCGTGATGGTGTTCGCGCTTGCCTACCGGCTGACCCGCCGGGTGGGAGGGCTGTTCGGCGAGGTCCGCGACGACTTCGGTCGCCTGACCGCGATCGCACCGGCTCTGCTGGCGGGGCTCATCGGCGCCGTTGCCCTGACGCTGTCGGCATCCGGTGGCTTTATCTCCTCCAACGCGCTCGGTTATTCGGAGGGGCTCGCCACCGCGCTGCTGCTGATCAGCATCGAACGCCACCTCGACGGCCACCCCCGCCAGGCGTTCGTCGTGGGCTTCTTCGTCGCCCTGGACCGCCCGGAGACCTGGTTGTTCTGGGGTCCCTACGGACTGTGGCTGTTCTGGACCAGGTCTGACCCACCCACCCGCCTGCTCGTGGCGGCGAGCGCTGTGCTGGTCGTGATCTGCTGGTTTGTCCCGGTCAAGCTGGGGTGTGGATCGTTCGGCTGCAGCGTGACGCGCGCGGTGCACCCACGCTCCAACAGCTACGCGTTTGCGTCTGACCCGTTCGTCGCCGAGCTCCAGAAGGCGGCCTGGCCGACGATGCTGCTGCGGATCAAGCTCGTGGCGGCGCTGCTCGTCCTCGCCGTGACCGGCATCCTGTGGCGCACCTACCGGCGCGCGGGCACCGCCGGGCTGGTGACCGCCACCAGCCGGGCCCGGCTCACCGCCGCCCTGATGGGGGTCGGCGGGCTGGCATGGTTCGTGGTGATCGCGGTCATGACCCAGATCGGGTTCTCCGGCAACAACCGCTACCTGGTGCTGGGCGCCGCGATGGTCGACATCTGCGCGGCGGTTGGCTTCGGCTGGGCGGCGCAGGAGCTCGCCGTGCTGGCGCCGCGACTGCTTGGCGGGGTGCGCCGCGAGGCCGCGTCGGCAGCGAGCGGCGAGGTGGCCCGCGGGGCCGGTTCGGGAACCAGCGGCGGCCTGCAGTGGGCGGCCACCGGCCTGGCCGCAGCGGCCTTTCTGTTCGTCCCCAACTGGGTCGGCTCCAACCTGATCTCGATCCCCCGGACCCACGGGTCGCTTGTCTATCAGGCGAACCTGCGCCGCGGTCTCAACGAGCTGGTGAGCCGGTTCGGCGGCCCCGAGAAGGCCCTGGCCTGCGGAAGCGTGATGACCGAGGGCTTTCAGGTACCGATGGTGGCGTGGACGCTGAATGTGCCCACCACCCGGATCGAGGCTCCGCCGTCCGTCCCCACCGCTGCTGGTCCGGCGCCCAACGTGATCCTGCAGACGCGTGACACCCGCTCGGCGTCGCTGCTGCCCTACTTGTCCTCATGGCCGAACGTCCATTACCGCTACGTCGGCACCAGCGGCCCGTTCCACCTCTTCACCCACTGCCAGAGCTGACGCTTAGTCCGGATTAGTCGCTGATGGCCACCGTCACCGCTCCTGGACCAGACGTCGGCACCCCCGGCGGCCCCGAGGATCTCGCCCCCCGCCTGCCCGACAGGCTGGCTCGGGTGCCGGCGTGGCTGTGGATCACCGGCGGCCTGCTGGGGCTGATGGCGCTGTCGGCGTTCCTGCGCTCGCGCTACCTCGGCGGCCAGTATTGGATGGACGAGGCGATCACCACCGGGATCTCGCTGCACAAGCTCACCGCGATCCCCGGCGTGCTGCGCTACGACGGCAACCCGCCGCTCTACTACATGCTGCTGCACCTCTGGATGTCGCTGTTCGGCTCCTCGGAGACGGCCACCCATTCGCTGTCACTGGTCTTCGGACTGCTGACAATCCCCGCCGGCGGCTGGGCCGGATGGACCCTGTTCGGCCGCCGCACCGGGATCCTGACGGCGCTGCTGTTCACGTTCAACGCCTGGCTGACGGCGTACGCGCAGGAGACGCGGATGTACGAGCTGATGGGTCTGCTCGGAGTGCTGGCGACCGCCGGGTTCGTGCTCGGCTTCGTCTATCGCCGCCGCCGCTACCTGCTTCTCTTCGGCGCCGCGTTGACGGTAATGCTGTACACGCATTCGTGGGGGACGTTCTTCTTCGCCGGATCGGCGATATCCCTGATCCCGGCGCTGCTGGCTTCAGACGACCGCCGCGGGCTGCTGCGCGACGCGGTGATCACGTACGTCGTCGCCGGAATCCTGTTCCTCCCCTGGGTGCCGACGCTGCTCTACCAGGTGGCCCACACCGCCGCCCCCTGGGATACCGCGCCGCGCTTCGGCGCCCCGATCCAGATCTCGCGTGACCTGCTCGGCGGCGACCGGATCACGATGATCCTGGTGTTCTCGGCGATCATCGGCCTCGGTCCGCTGTTCACACGGGCGCACCGCCGCACGCGGGAGGCGACCGTGCTGTGGTCGCTGATCGCGATCCCGGTGGCGACCCTCGGTCTCGCCTGGATCGCCTCGCAGGCCAATCCCGCCTGGGCGTCCCGCTACTTCGCCCCGGTCCTCGGCGCGCTGCTCCTGCTGATCGCCTGGGGTTGCGCCCGCGCCCGCCTGCTCGGCTTGATCGCGATCGGGCTCTCCATCGTGTTCCTTGCCAACCCCTACTCCTACGCGCCCAAGTACAAGTCCGACATGCGCAACGTCGCCGCCCAGCTGGGCCCGCTGTTGCGGCCCGGCGACGAGGTCGTGGTCGGGCAGCCCGAGCAGACCCCGCTGGCCTGGTACTACCTCCCCGGGGGACTGCGCTTCGCCAACACGGCGGGCCTGGTCTCCGATCCGCGCTACATGGACTGGGTCGACGCGCTCAAGCGCCTGACCCACACCAATCCCCGCAGCACGCTGGCGACCGTGCTCGCCGGCATGCGTCCGGGCCAGCGGCTGCTGTTCGTCCGGCCGTTGACCGAGGGGGCCCAGAACTGGCAGGCGCCGTGGACGGTGATGGTGCGCCGGCGCTCGGCTCAGTGGGGCCAGCTCCTGACCGACGACGTCGCCAACGGCACCCTGAGAACCATCGGCACGGCGCCCGACAACTACCCCGGCGCCTGCTGTGTCGCTGACAGCGCCGTGCTCTACCAGAAGACCTGACGGCCGCGCCCCCGCCCGTCGCCGGCGTCCCCTGCTTGATTTATGACCACCGCCACCCCGCCCCGACAACGCTCGCGCCCGTCGCTCCTCGGATTTCCACCGGTCCGCGAGGTCCGCGCGCCCGCCTGGTTTGACCGGCTGCCCCGGTGGCTGAGCACCGTCGGGGTCCTGCTGGCCCTGATGGCAATCTCGGCGGTGCTGCGCTCCCGGACCCTCTCGGGTCAGCTGTGGTTCGGCGAAGCGAGCGCGACCGGCCTGGCCTCCAATTCCCTGAGCGCGCTCCCCGGCGCGCTGCGGGCGGCGGGCGCCTCCCCGCTGTACTACCTGCTGCTCCACTTCTGGATCGACATCTTCGGGTCCGGCGAGTCCGCCACCCGCGTGCTGTCGCTGCTCATCGCCCTGATGACGATCCCCATCGCCATGTGGACGGGGTGGAGCATCGGCGGCCGCCGCGCCGGCTTCTTCGCCGCAGTTCTGTTCGCTTTCAGCTCGTTTTTGACCCGCTACGCGCAGGAGACACAGCCGGCCGCGCTGATGACGCTGCTCGGCCTGCTGGCGACCGCGGGCTTCGTGCACGGGTTCATCTACCGGCGGCGGGGCTTTCTCTGGCTGTTCGCCGCCCCCCTGGCGTTGATGCTGTACACGGAGGGGGCCGCGCTGGTGTACTGGTTCGGCGCCGGCGTGGCGCTGGCGCCGGTCGCCTGGGCCGCCGACGATCGGCGGGGGCTGGCGCGCGACGCCGCTCTGTGCTTCGCGGGCGCTGCCGTCATCTACGTGCCGTGGCTGCCCACCAGCCTCCACCAGATCGCCAACGACACGTCGCCCTGGCACTACGCGCCGCTGATCGGGGCCACGGTATCCAGCCAGCTGCTGGGCAGCGAGCGGGTCGACGTCACGCTGCTGGTGGCGGTCATCATCGGGATCGGCCCGCTGGTCGCCGCCGGCCGGCGGCGGTCGCCCGAGGCGGTCGTGATCTGGTCGGTGATCGTGATCGCGGCGGCAGGGTTGCTGCTGGCGCGCATCCTCGGGTTCTTTGTTCCGGTGTGGGCCTGGCGCTACTTCGCGCCGATCGTCGCCCCGCTGCTGCTGCTATGCGCTTTCGCGTCGGCCAGGGCACGGCTGGTGGGCGTGGCCGCGATCGCGCTGTGCGTCGTCTTCCTGGCCGACCCGGGGGCGTTTGCCCCGTCGTACAAGAGCGACATGCGGGACGTGGCCGCCGAGATGGCACCGTTGCTGCATCCCGGCGACCTGGTGGTCGTCGGGCAGCCCGAGCAGACGCCGCTGGCGTGGTACTACCTCCCCAATGGGCTGCGGTTCGCCGACACGATCGGACCCGTCGACAACCCCACCTACATGAACTGGACCGACGCGCTTGGCCACCTGCGAGCCGCCGCTCCCCGGGCGACGCTGGACCCCCTGGTTGCTAGTCTCAAGCCCGGCCAGCAGCTGCTCTACGTGCGTCCGTTGACCGAAGGCGTGGCGAACTGGAAGGAGCCGTGGGCCCGACTGGTGCGCCGGCGATCGGCCCAGTGGGGCGCGATCCTCGCCGGCGATGCCGCTGACGGAACGCTCGAACCGGTGGCCTGGGCGCCCCACAGCTACCGAAGCGCCTGCTGCGAGGCCAACAGCGCGACGCTCTACCGGAAGGCCTCCTAGGACACCCGATGACCGAGATCAAACCCACAGAAACCGCGCCGGGGGCGGCGGGCGGGGATCAGATCACGCCCGATCATCCGGTCGTCGTGCTCGGCGCCGGTCCGGCCGGGCTGACCGCCGGCTACCTGCTGGCCAAGCAGGGCAAGCCGGTGATCGTGCTCGAGTCGACAGATCAGATCGGCGGGCTGGCCCGCACCGAGGTCCGCGACGGCTATCGCTTCGACCTCGGCGGCCATCGCTTCTTCACCAAGGTCAAGGAGGTCGACGACCTCTGGCACGAGATCATGAAGGAGGAGTTCCTGCGGCGCCCGCGCCAGAGTCGGATCTTCTGGAACGACAAGTTCCTCGAGTACCCGTTGCAGGGGATGGACGTGATCAGGAAGCTGGGCCCGGTGGAGCTCACCCGTTGCATGGCCTCCTATCTGTGGGCGGTGGTCAAGCCCAAGGGGCGCGAGGATACGTTCGAGGACTGGGTCTCCAACCGCTTCGGCAAGCGCCTGTACCAGCACTTCTTCAAGACCTACACCGAGAAGCTCTGGGGGGTCTCGGCCCAGGACATCCGTGCCGAGTGGGCCGCCCAGCGGATCAAGGGGCTGTCGTTCTTCAGCGCGGCCAAGGCGGCGTTCTTCGGCAACGAGGGCAACAAGATCAAGTCCCTGATCTCCGAGTTCAACTACCCGCGCTACGGGCCGGGACAGATGTGGGAGCAGATGGCCGCCGACATTCACGAGCACGGTGGCGAGGTCCGGCTCAACGCTCCGGTCACCCGGCTGCGGATCGAGGGCGGCCACGTGCTTAAGGTCGTCGCCGGCGGTGAGACTCTCCGCCCGGCGCACGTGATCTCGTCGCTGCCGCTGCGCACCACGGTGGGCATCTCCGAGCCGGACGCTCCCGGCGAGGTCCGCGACGCCGCCCGTGGGCTGCGCTATCGCGACTTTTTGACCGTATCGCTGGTGATCGAGGGCACGGCCGACCTGTTTCCCGACAACTGGATCTACATCCACCAGCCGGGAGTGCGGGTCCTGCGGATCCAGAACTTCCGCTCCTGGAGCCCGTGGATGGTTCCCAACCAGACCGACGCCTCAGTGGGCATGGAGTACTTCTGCTTCGAGGGCGATGATCTGTGGAGCATGGCCGACGACGACCTGGTGGAGATGGCCAAGGGCGAGATCCAGAAGCTGGGCCTGGCCCGCGCCGACCGAGTCAAGTTCGGGTTCGTGGTCCGCGTCCACAAGGCCTACCCGATCTACGACGTCGAGTACGGCGAGCGGGTGGCCAGGATCCGCGACTGGCTTGGCGGCATCGACAACCTCACGCAGGTCGGCCGCAACGGCCTGCACCGATACAACAACTCCGACCACTCGATGCTCACCGCGATGCGGGCGGTCGACAACCTCCTGCTCGGAACCCACCACGACATCTGGTCGGTCAACGTCGAGAGCGTCTACCACGAGGAGCGAAGCGAGAACGAGGAGCCGTACCGCGACCCGCCCTCGACGCCGGCGATGGAGCAGCCACTGGCTTCTGAGCGCTGATGCGGGACGGCAGCTGGTGGCGGCGTCGATGGGCGGCCGGGCTTCTCGCGGCGGTCGCCACAATGTCCGCCGGGGTGGTGGCGCCGGTGGCGGCGCTGGCCGCTGCATCCGGCGGTCACGGCTTCCGGGACGGCGACCTCTGGGGCCGGTGCGGGCGCGTCCGGGGCGGGTGCCGGCGCGTCCGGGGCGAGTGGCGGGTCGTCTGGGGCCGCTGGGGGATCGTCCGGCGGCGCGGGGCTTCCCGGAGCCGCCACCAGCAGCAACCCCCTGTCGGGCGGCGTGGCGCCGATCGCTCCACTGGCGACCAGCTCCACCACCACGACTGCGCCGGCCGTCACCAATGCCACCACCAATGCCTCCGGTGGCAGCAGCCTCAGCGGCGGCGCGGCGCTGGCGATCGTAATCGGAGCGATAGTGGTGTTGGGCGGCATCGCGCTGTTCATCTGGCGCGACGCGCGGCGGCGGGCGCCGGTCCGGGGCGCGCATGGCGATCGCGGCATCGCCTCCGACGGCCGGCGGTCCGGCTCCAAGCCGCCACCCAAGCCCCGGAAGCTGAGCTCCGCCGAACGTAAACGGCGCAAGCGCGGGCGAGCTCAGCGGTAGCCGGCCGGACGGGTCGCTTGGTGGGTCCCGGCGGGGTCGGGCCGCCGCGGGCGGTCTCCCTCCTCGCCGGCCGCGCTCACATCTCCTCCTCGCCGGCCGCGCCGCTCCGTCTCCACTCGGCCGCGCGCCCGACGCCGGCGAGCACCCGACGTGCGTTTGGCGACAAATTCAGATCGGCCGACCGGATTTGTCGACTTCTCCACGCTGTACGTGCGTCTGGTGACAAATCCAAACCCGGTGACCGAATTTGTCGCCTTTTACAGGTCGCCGGCGACCGCCCGTGTCCGTCGGCCGGACAGCCCCAAACAGATGCGTGGGCCGCGACCTGGTGTCGCTTCGATCGTCGGCGGGCTGCTCAAGCTCGTGGGTCAGAGGTTGCTTACCCGGGCGGAGCCAGCGATTTGTCCGGTCAGAGCGCATCACCTAATTTCCGCCTCGCCCGCGACAGCTGGCGCTCCACCGTCCGCCGGGTGGCGCCCAGCTCCCCGGCCATCTCGGCGTAGCTGAGGCCGATCCCCTGCAGCCAGACGAGCCGGCGCTGCCGCTCGCTCAGCGCGCCGAGCGCGCCGAGCGCAACCCGGAACTCGACGAGCTCGTGAGCTGATGACGCCGTCCCGACCTGCGGCAGGTCGCCGGCATCGTCCAGGAGCGCCTCCAGCGAAACGTCGCGGTTCTCTCGGCGAATCAGCTTGAGAGCTTCGTGGCGCGCGGTCGTCACCAGCCAGCCGACCGCCGTGTCGCGGCGAATCCGGTGCCGATGATCGATGAGGCGACTCCACGCCACCTGACATGCGTCCTCGATCACGGGCTCCGACGCCCGCACGCCGCTGCGCACCAGGCGTTGGACCGTGGCGGACTGGTCCGCGTAGAGACCGGCCACGTCTGCGATCCCGTCAGCAACCGGCTCGTGAGCAGCGACAGCCATGCGATCACCTCTTAAGGATAACTGAGACTAATTATTTACGTTTACACCATATCAAGTTGAGGCAAAATTGGATAGACTCGAATTATCTTATTTGGCTCAATTAGTTTCTATAGGAGGTAATCCAATATGAACGCGAGTGTTGTCTCGGCGGCTGTCACGGCACATCCCGATCTGCAGGGGCTGCCGGGCAGCAATGTCTTGCAGCAGATCGTGAACGGAGCCGAGGCGTGGGCGCTGGTGATCGCGCTGCTCGGGGCATTCATCGGGGCCGGGTTGTGGGCCGTCGCCTCACATTCCCACAACCATCACTACGCGGCCCGGGGGCGGATGGCGGCGCTCGTCTCGGGCGCCTCCGCGTTGGTGGTCGGTGCCGCGCCCGGCCTCGTCAACTTCTTCGCCCATTTGGGGACGACGGCCAAATGAGCGGCGGGTTTAGATCTATCGCTCTGGCGGCGCTGCTGGTCGTCGTTCTGACCTGGGCCGCGCCCCAGCCGGCGGCGGCCAGCGTCGGCGGGACGGTGTGCTCGCTCGGCGGGCTGGTGAGCGGAGTCGTCGGCAAGGTCTGCACCGTCGCCACCCATGCCGATCGGGTCCTGGGGGCCGGCAAGAAGCTCCTCGGCGGCCATCTCGGCGGCGCGCTCAGCGAACTGACCGGCGGCGGAGTCGGGCGGGCGGCGACGGCCGCGGTGGGACTCACCGCGGTGGCGACGGCGGTGGTGGGAGGCGCCAAGTACCTGCTCAAGGAAACCGTCAAGCTGATCGGGTCCTCGACCGCGCCGAACCTGAACAGCACCTGGTTCTCTGCCTTCTACTGGCGCATGGCGGCCGTATCGGCGCTGCTGACGCTGCCGTTCCTGTTCGCGGCGGCGATCCAAGCGCTGATTCGATCCGATCTCGCATTGCTGTGCCGGGCGGCGTTCGGGTATCTGCCCCTGGGCCTACTGGCGGTCGGGGTGGCCGCGCCCCTGACCATGCTCCTGCTCGCCGGTTCGGATGAGATGTCGACGATCGTGTCCTCGGCGTCGCAGAACGCCGGCAGCGAATTCCTCACCAAGGCGAGCGCGCTGACCGGGCTCATCACCGCCGGCAGCGGCACCATGTTCGTCGGCTTCTTCGTCGGCCTGCTCACCGCCGCGGCGGCGATCACGCTGTGGGTGGAGCTGCTGATCCGCCAGGCCGCCGTCTACGTGATCGTGCTGATGCTGCCGCTGTTCTTCGCGGCGATGGTCTGGCCCGCGCGGCGAATCTGGGCGATTCGCTCGGTGGAGCTCCTGGTCGCCCTGATCCTGTCCAAGTTTGCGATCGTCGCCGTGCTGGCGCTCGGCGGCGCTGCGCTGGGGCACACGCTCATACCCGGGCCCGAGTCGATGCTTGCCGGAGCGACGCTGGTGCTCCTGGCCGCCTTCTCGCCATGGGCGCTACTGCGGCTGCTGCCGCTACACGAGCTCGCCAGCGCCGCGGTGGGCGGGCTACGACCCTCCGGGGGCCAGGGGCCGATACCGGCAATCGATCGAGCCGATGCAGCCGCCGACGCCGCCGAACCGGATCCGGCGCAGGTAACCGGGCGACTGGGCAACTGGGGCCAGGAGGCGCCCACCTATGTCCCGGAGGATTGGGATCAGCAGGCGCGCACGCGTGTCGGCGAGTCGGGGGCGCAGGCTTCACTGGCGGCGCCAGCCGCGCCGACAGCCACGCGTTCGGACTCGGCCGAGCAGTCGTCCGACGAGGCGCCAACCGCCGGGCCGTCGGTGCCGGTCGATCTCGATGGTGGTGGAGCGCGCGCCGGGCGCGGCGGCGAGCGCGCGCCGACAAGCGCCGTTGACTCCGGCGGCAGAGCAGGCGAGAACGGGTCAAGCCGCCGGCGGCTGCCCGAGATGGACCACCAACTGTGGCAGGCCGGCAACGGGGAGTGGCGCACCCTGGACCTGGGCCCGGACGAGTTCGACGTCGACCGTCCGCTCCTCGAGTCCGGGCCGGTCCCTGAGCCGGGAGGGAGCGCGGCCGGCTCGGTTGCGCCGTCCGAGCCCGGACCACCTCCCGCGGCTCCGCGGGCGGGGGGCGCGAACCCGGATGCTGCACCGCCGTCGGGGTCGCAGCCGGCCGCGTCATCCGCGGCCGAGGGCCCGCTGCTGCCGCCGACCCCCGACCCGCTGCGCCCCGATGACCGTCGATGGCCGGCGTCCGACAACCCGTGGCCGGCGTCCGACAGCTCGTGGTCGGCACCCGACAGCTCGTCGCCGGCGCCCGACGGCCCGCCGTCGGCGCGCGACGAAGAGCCCCAGTGAGTCCTGCTCCCACCACCTACTCGTTCGGGCCGCTGGAGCGGCGCGGCATCCTCGGGCCGGTGCGAGCCGGTCAGGCTGCCGTGGTCGCCGGCTCCGGGGTGGCGGCGATCGTCGCGCTCGACCTCTCCCCCTCGGCCTCGGGTGTGCTCGTGGCCGCGATCTTCCTCGTGCTCGGGATCGTTGTCTCCTTCGCGCCAATCGGTGGGCGCACGGTCCAGGAGTGGCTGCCAGTGGCCATGACGTTCCTGACCCGTCACGGCGACGGCCGCCGATTCCGGTCTGCGATCTGCACCGCGGGCATGCTGGTGGGTGGCGGACGATGGCGCGATCCAGCCGCCGTGCCACCTGAGGCCGTCCGCGGCATCCGGATCGTCAACGCTCCGTACCGGGGCCGGGACATCGGGGCGCTGTCGGAGCGGTCGGGGCGCCGGCTGACCGCGGTGCTGGCGTGTCGCGTCGGCGCGTTCGCGCTGCTTGATCGTGAGGTCCAGGAGCGGCGGCTGGCGCGTTGGGGATTGGTGCTGGCCGGGTGCGGCGGGACTGCGGTGAGACGCCTGCAGTGGATCGAGCGAACCGCGCCCGCCCAAGGCGACGAGCTCGCTCGCTGGGTCCACACCGAGCGCGATCCCGCGGTCCCGCTGCGCGGGACGCCGATGATCGAGTCCTACCTCGAGCTCATCTCCAGCAGCGCCCGTGTCTCCCAGGAGCACGAGATCCTGCTGGCGGTCCAGGTCGATGGCCGTCGCCTGCGCGAGCGCAGCGTCTCCACGCCCATGCAAGCGCTGGTGGAGCAGACCGAGCGAGTCGCCCAAGGTCTCGAGGCAGCGGAGATCCGGGTCCTCGGCGCCCTCAGCGCCGGCCAGCTCGCGCGCACGCTGCGAACTGCGTTCGATCCGTTCGCCCGCGCCGAGCTGACGGCGCTCGAAGCCGCCGACCCAGAGCGGGACGGGCTCAGCGAGATCAACAGCTGGCCGCTGGGAGCGAATGAGACATGGGACCACTACCAGAGCGACGGAGCGCTGCACGCCACCTACTGGATCGGCGGCTGGCCACGAATCGACGTCGCGCCCATGTTCATGGACTCGCTGTTGGGCCACTCGGGGGCCGTGCGCACCGTCTCGGTCACGTTCGAGCCACTCCCGGTCGACCGTTCCACCCGCGAGGTGGAGGCGGCGATCACGCGCGACCGGGCTGACCGCGAACTGCGCAGCCGGTTCGGTCAATCCGAGACCGCCCGTCAGCGACAGGCCGCGGAGGCGACCCTGCGCCGCGAGGCCGAGCTCGCCGCCGGCCACGCCGAGGTCCGCTTGAGCGGCTTTGTCACCGTGTCCGGGCGAGACCGGGATGAGCTGCGCCGGGCGTGCGGTGAGGTCCTCGAGCATGCTGCGCGCGCACGGCTGGAGCTCCACCGGCTCTACGGCCAGCAGGCCGAAACGTTCGCCTTCACCCTCCCGCTGTGCCGGGGGCTGCGATGAGCCTGCGGGTGACCGAGCGTCCCGGACATCGCTGCACGACGCGACACGCCCAGGCCATCTACCCGTTCGTCAACCCGGGAGGGCTCGGGGGGCGAGGTGTCTACGTGGGACAGAGATAGTGGCGGCGGAGCGTTCTGTTACGACCCGTGGGTCCTGTACGGCGAAGGGACGCTGGACGATCCGAACGTGATCGTGCTCGGCAAGCTGGGTCAGGGTAAGAGCGCGCTGGTCAAGAGCCTGGTGTGGCGCATGCTCCTGTTCGGCCGGCGAGCGTTCGTGCTCGATGTCAAGCGTGAATATGGCCCGCTCTGCGACGCGGTCGGGGTGCGGCCGATCTCGCTGGTTCCGGGGGGCGGCGTTCGCCTCAACCCGCTCGCGTCACGGCCCGAGGAGCATGCTCAACTGGAGCTGCTGCGCGCGGTCACCGTCGCCGCCCTGGGTCAGCCCCTGACGCAGCTGGAGGCAGCGGCCCTGCGCGAGGCGCTGCGCGTGGTGCGGGCCCGTGCCACAGGCGAGCCGACGCTGCCGCAGATCGCCACCGTGCTGTTCTCCCCGGTCGATGCGATGACGCGCGCACTGCAGACGGATACCGCGGCGCTGGCCGCCGATGCCCGGCGCGCTGCCCTCGCCCTTCAGGACCTGTGCGAAGGCCCGCTGCGCGGGATGTTCGATGGACCGACCACACCCGGCCTCGAGCTCGATGCCAAGCTGCTCGTACTCGACCTGCACGCGGTCCGGGACTCGCCGGCAGTGGGGATCCTGATGGCGTGCGCCAGCGCCTGGATCGGCGCCCTGCTGGCGCGAAACGCCGAGCGACCGGGGCGCGAGCGGCTGATCAGCGTCGCCGACGAGTCATGGAAGATCGTCCAGCACACCGGGCTCGGCGAGTGGTTTCAGTCCAACTTCAAGCTCGCCCGGCAGTTCGGAGTGATGAACTTGGTGGTGCTGCACAAGCTCGCCGATCTGCAGGCCGCGGGCGACGCCGGGTCACGCGCAGCGCGAATCGCCGAGGGGCTGGTCGCCGATGCGTCGACGCGAATCGTCTATCACCAGGACGAGAGCCAGGTGCCGCTGACCCGATCGCTGCTCGGCCTCTCCGAGAGCGAGGCACGCCTGATCTCGATGCTGGCCGCCGGCCAGGCGCTGTGGCGCGTCGGAACGCGATCGTTCGTGGTCGCTCACCACCGCTCCCGGATCGAGACCCAGCTGACCAACACCGACGCTGGAATGAGCACCCGCCTGACCGGAATGCGCCGGGGATGAGGAGCGAGCGATCATCGGCGATGTCCGACGGTGCCGTGCTGGCTCTGATCGGATGCGTGCTGACGCTGGGCTTGGGGGTCTGGCTTTGGGGCGGGATCGCCGGGGCCCTGTTCGGGCATGGGTGGCCGCGGATGTCAGCCGGTCAGCTGCCCGAGGTGATCGTCCGCCTGCCCGTCCGCTTGACCCATCCCGCCGGGGCATGGCCGCGGGCGGTACGTCGCCTGCTGCCGGGGACGGCCGGTTGCTATGTCGCCCTCGGGCTGTTGGCGGTGCCGGGCGCGGCCGTGATCGCCGCGGCGGCGCGGACCGGACGGATGGGGAGTCTGCTGCGTTGCATCGGCGAAGGCCAGAGGGCCGGCGCGCGGTGGGCCGGACCCAGTGAGCTGCGGGCGCTGCACGGCCGTGGGGGCGGCGGGCGGCTGGGCCTCGGCCGTTGCCGGGGGCGGCTGCTGCAGGCCGAGGAACGCCATGCGGTGGTTGCCTTCGGCCCGCCCCAGTCGGGGAAGTCGGCGGGATTGGCCATCCCGGCGCTGCTCGAGTGGAACGGTCCCGCAATCGCCTCCTCGATCAAGACCGATCTGTTGACCTGCACCGAGGCGCGTCGCCGCCGGCTCGGCCCGGTGTTCATTTTCGACCCGTTCGAGCTGTCGGGCGGGGCACGGCACACGTGGTCGCCGCTGCGGGCCGCAGCCACCTGGGACGGAGCACTGGAGGTGGCCTGGCGGCTGGCCGCCGCCGGGGAGCTGGACCAGCGTGGGGTCGAGGGCGGCGATTTCTGGGCGATCGCGGCCGAGCAGCGGCTGGCTCCGCTCCTGTTCACCGCAGCGGGCTCGCGGGCCGGGATGGCGGCGGTGGTTCGCTGGACCTACGGCCAGGGCTCGCGCGATCTCTACGAGACGATCTCGGCGCTCACCGGTACGGCCGAGGACGAGAGCGAGATCGAGGACGTGCACTCGGCGTATGACGCGCTGCGCGCGTTCGAGTCGCAGGCCGATCGCACCCGCTCGTCGATCGAGGCCACCGCGCAGGGACTGTTGCGGGCATACCGGTTCGCGCGCGTGATGCGCTCGGCGCGCTCCTGTGAGATCACGCCCGATTCGCTGCTTGACGAGTCGGCCACGCTGTACCTGATCGGCGATGCCAAGGCGTCCAAGCTCCTGCGGCCGATCTTCCTGGCGCTGCTCTCCGAGGTGGTGGATCGCGCGTACGAGCGGGCCACGCTCGCCGGCGGTCGGCTCGCGCTGCCGCTTCTGCTGTGCCTCGACGAGGCCGGCAACGTGGCGCCGCTGCCCAACCTGGCCGAGGTGGCCTCGACCGCCCCCAGCCACAACATCCAGCTGATGTCGATCTTCCACGATCTCGCCCAGGCCCGGAGCCGGTACGGCCGCCAGGCGGAGACCGTCGTCAACAGCCACCGGGCGCGGATGCTCCTCCCCGGGGTGGCCGACCTGGAGACCCTGCGCTACTTCTCGGGCTTGGCCGGCGACGAGGAGATCCGGGAGACGACGCGCACCACCGGTGCCGGGGGCGGTACCCGCACGGTGGGGGTCCGCCGGCGACCACTGCTCGCCCCCGAGGCGCTGCGCCAGTTGGCGCCCGGGCACGCGCTCCTGTTGTACGGGCGGGTGCCGCCGGTGGTCGTGCGCCTGCGGCTGTGGTTCGCCGACCGCCGGCTGCGGAGGCTGGCGGCACCGTGAGCTGGCGCGGACCTCGGCTGCGCAGGCTGGCGGCACCGTGAGCTGGCACAAACCTGGGCTGCGGAGGCTGGCGGCACCGTGAACTGGCGCGGCCCCGACGACTGGCCCGACGACCTCCCCCAGGATGACGGCTGGTCCGAGGAGGAGGGCGGACGCTGGCCGCTGACGTGGCGGGGCCTGCTCCCCCGGGAGCGGTGGCTGTGGTTTGAGCGGCTGTGGAGCGATGTCTGCGCGCTGCGAGACCGCTACCGGCTGGCGATCAGATCGCAGTGGTGGGAGGACGAGGTGCAGGTGGAGGCACTGGCGGCACTCGCCGCCTGGACCGACCGTTACGACTCCGGCGAGTGGGACGACCCACCCGGCAAGCTGGCACTGCTGTTCGACATCGAGCGGGTGGCGCAGCTGCTCCGCGACGGGGTCGATCCGTTCCATCCCGACCGTGACCGGATTGCGTTCGTGCGCCATCTGGTCGACCTCGGCTGCCAGCCGCCGCCGGGCCAGAGGCCGCAGCCGTGAGCCGCCGGGGAGAATCCCTTGACATGGGACGCTTGGACGGACACGGGGACTCGGACCTTCCCATCGGCGCGTCGGTCACCCTCCAGGAGCTGGACCGCAACCCGCACCCGGCGCTCGCCCGGTTGCGCGAGCACGCACCCGTGTCGTGGCTGCCCAGCCTCGACGGTTGGCTGGTCACCCGCCACGACCTGGTGCTGGCGGCGATGCGCGACGCCGAGACGTTCACGGTCGATGACCCGCGGTTCTCGACCGCCCAGGTGGTCGGGCCGAGCATGCTCAGCCTCGATGGGCCGGACCATGCTCGCCACCGAGCGCCGTTCGTCGGTCCCTTCCGCGCCGCCGCGGTCACGGGGCGATTCGGGGCCGCGGCCGCCACCCAGGCCGAGGTGCTGGTCAGGGCGATCCTCGGCAGCGGTGCCCGAGCCGCCGAGCTCAGGCGGACGTTCGCCGGCCCCATGGCGGCCTCGATCGTCACCCGCGCGCTCGGCCTCGGCTCCGGAGAGGTGGCCGAGGTGGTGGCCTGGTACGACGCGATCGTGGCTTCGGTGACCCAGATCACCGCCGGCGGCGGCGCTACCCGCGCGGGAGCGCAGGCCTATGACGAGCTGAGCGAGCGGCTGCGGTCGGTGATCGATCACGGCGACGATTCGACGCTGCTCGGGGCCGCCGCCGCGACCGGGTCGCTCTCCACCGAGCAGGTCATCGCCAACGCCGCGGTGCTCCTGTTCGGAGGAATCGAGACCACCGAGGGGATGATCGCCAACGCCGCGCTGCACCTCCTGCAGCGTCCCGACCGGCTCGCGGCGGCACGCGACGCCAGCGACGACCTCGACCGGGCGATCGACGAGTCGCTGCGGCTCGAGCCGGCCGCGGCGGTCATCGACCGCTACGCAGCCGCCGACACGCGCCTGGGCGAAGCAGACATAGCCGCCGGCGAGCTGGTGCGGCTGTCGATCGCCGGCGCCAACCGGGATCCGGCCGTGTTCCCGGATCCGGACGTGTTCGACCCGAACCGAGCCAACCTGAGACGGCACGTCGCCTTCGCGCAGGGGCCGCACGTGTGCGTCGGGGTGCACCTGGCGCGCCTGGAGGCGCGGACCGCGCTCACCGAGCTGCTGCGCGCTGCACCGGGTCTGCGTCTTGACCCGGGCCGGCCCGCCGAGGTGCGCGGGTTGGTGTTCCGCAAGCCGCGCCGTCTGGACGTCATCTGGGACTGAGTGGCCGCGTTCGCAACTGCGACCTGAAACCACCGAGGCTTCCGCCTCGCGGACCCTGAGCCCCTAGGTATCGGGGTCATCCGAACCCGGCTGCCGATCGCGATGGACCAGGGCGCCGACCTCGTGCCCGATCCCGATCTCAGGGCCGCCGATCAGCTCCCAGGATCGGGCGATCCCGAGCAAGAAGCAGATGATGACCAGGATGGCGATCGTCCGCACGGCACCACTGTCATGGTGCCGAGCCACGACGTGGAGGCCGGCGATCAGCTGAACCCCGAACGTCACCGCCATGCTGAGTAGGAACAGGGCGTCGCGCGGGCTGCGCCGATGCGCCCGGCGCAGCCGGATCAGCGAGGACAGGGAGGCGGCGATGAAGATCAACCCGGCGACCGCCACGCCGAACGCGACCCAGCCGATGTCGACGCCCGCGACGAGCGCGAACAGCGACACGATGAGCGCGTTGCGTGAACGCGCTCAGCGCCGCGGCGGCTCGCACCCGGTGAACCTGGCTCTCGCCCTCCTTGGCGAGTCGCTCCTGGGTCACCGAGACGGCGACGAACAGCAGTCCGACGAGCGCTCCGGCGACCCCGGCGGACGCCTCGAAGAAGGCGTGGAGGTCCTCCGGGGTCACGTGGCGATCGGCCTCTGTCGCGCCCGGGAGCTCAGGAGCGCTCGACCATCACCGAGGTCGCCTTGACCGTCGCCGTGGCCTGCACCCCGGGCGCGAGAGCCAGCTCCTCCACCGAGTCGCGGGTGACCGCGGCGGTGATCAGGTAAGGGCCGGCCTCGATCTCCACCAGCGCCATCACCCCGTCCACCTCCACCGAGCGCACCACCCCGGCGAGGCGGTTGCGAGCCGACAGCTGGCGGCCGGTGGCATGGCGCTGGGGACGGCTCGTCAGGCGGCGAACCTCGGCGGCGGAGACCATCCGGCGGTTGCGGTCATCCCGGAACGTGGTCAGCTTCCCCGTCCGGTCCCAGCGCCGCAGGGTATCGGCGCTTACGCCGATCGCGGTGGCGGCCTCTCCCAGCGTCAGATTCGCGTCCATGTCCCGACAACATTGCATAGGAGCTACCGTGCCGCCATCCCGTCCGCTTTACTGATGTCCCCACGAGAGAGGATCAACGTGAAGCTGAGCGCGCGCAACCAGCTGGCCGGAACGGTGTCGGAGATCCACCGCGGCGAGGCGATCGCCAATGTGGTGCTCGATGTGGCCGGCCAGCGCCTGGTCGCGTCGATCACCGTGGAGGCCGTCGACGAGCTCGGCCTCGCCGAGGGCAGCCAGGTCACCGCCGTCGTCAAGGCGTCGGATGTGATCATCGCCACCGACTGATCGATCAGCCGCGGCCAGCCGGCTGCGGCCCAAACGTGCGAATCGCCAAGGAGATGGCGCCATGCCACTGACCGCTCGCCAGCAGGACCGCAAGCGCAACCGCAAGATCCTGCTCCCGGACCAGCACATCGTCGACGCCGAGCTGCCGATCGACAGCCTAGGCCAGACCGGCGTTGGCTTCGACGCCGCCTACGAGATGATCAAGTCCGAGCTGCTGCTCGACGGCCAGGCCCGGCTGAACCTGGCCACCTTCGTCACCACCTGGATGCCGTCGACCGGCGCCCGGCTGATGGCCGAGACCGCCGACAAGAACATGATCGACAAGGACGAGTACCCGCAGACGGCCGAGCTCGAAGCTCGCTGCGTGAACATCCTCGCCGACCTGTGGAGCTCGCCCGAGCACGAGAACGCCACCGGCTGCTCCACCACGGGCTCCAGCGAGGCGGCGATGCTGGCCGGCATGGCGCTCAAGTGGCGGTGGCGCGACCGGATGAAGGCCGCCGGCAAGCCGACCGGCCGGCCGAACCTGGTGATGGGCGCCAACGTCCAGGTGTGCTGGGAGAAGTTCTGCCGCTATTGGGAGGTCGAGCCGCGGCAGGTGCCGATGGAGGGCGACACCTACCACCTGACGGCCGAGCGGGCGGTGGCCCACTGCGACGAGAACACGATCGGGGTGGTGGCGATCCTCGGCTCCACGTTCGACGGCAGCTATGAGCCGATCCGGGAGATCGCCGTCGCCCTCGACGAGCTGGAATCCGAACGTGGCATCGACGTTCCCGTCCACGTCGATGCCGCCTCCGGCGGATTCGTGGCGCCGTTCTTGACACCGGAGCTGGAGTGGGACTTCCGGGTGCCCCGGGTGCAGTCGATCAACGCCTCGGGCCACAAGTACGGGCTCGTCTATCCGGGCGTCGGCTGGGCGATCTGGCGCGACAAGGCGGCGCTGCCCCGCGACCTGGTGTTCGACGTCAATTACCTCGGCGGCCACATGCCGACCTTCACCCTGAACTTCTCGCGGCCGGGAAGCGAGGTCGTGGCGCAGTACTTCATGTTCATGAGCCTGGGCCGCGCGGGCTACACCGCGATGATGGGCTCGCTGAACGAGGTGGCCACCTACCTCGCCGACGGGGTCGCGGAGATCGGTCCCTACGAGCTGCTCTCCGACGGCAGCGACCTGCCCGTGTTCGCCTTCGCGCTCAAGCCCGAAGTGAAGAACTACACCGTGTTCGACATCTCCGATCGGCTGCGCGAGGGCGGCTGGCTGGTGCCCGCATACAGCTTCCCGCCAAATCGCCAGGATCTGAACGTGCTGCGAATCGTGGTCCGGGCCGGCATGCGTCTGGAGATGGCCGACAACCTGCTCGAGCTGCTGCGCCGCAAGACCGAGCTGCTGGAGAACCTGGACGCTCCCCTGCCGAGCCCGGACCCCGACCGGGCCACCTCGTTCGCCCACTGACGGCGCTCAGATCACCTCGGCCAGCGTCCGACCCGCCGCCTTAAGCTCGGCCAGGCTGGACGCCTCGATCACGCGATCGAGGTCGAGGATCCGCGCGCCCATCGCGTCGAGCTGACGGGTGCCGACCACCGCGTGACAGGGAACCCCGGACTGACGCGCCCGCGTCGCCACCTCGGAGACGACCTTGCCGGTCAGGCTCTGCTCGTCCAGGCTGCCCTCCCCGGTGACCACAGCGCGGGCGGCTTGCATGCGCGCGTCGAATCCGACCGCGTCGAGCACGTAGGCCGCCCCGAGCACCAGCTCGGCGCCGAAAGCGGCCCACAGACCGCCCGACAGCCCGCCCGCGGCACCGGTCATCGGCATCTCTCGCGGGTCCCTGTCCCACCTGCGCCCGAGCGCGTTCAGGCGCGCGCTGAGGCGGCGCACCTCAGCCTCCGTCGCCCCCTTCTGCGGGCCGAAGACCCGAGCGGCGTCCTCGAACGCGGTGCGCACATCGCAGAGCACGACCAGCTTGACGCCGTCCAGGCCGCCGCTGCGCTCGATGGCCCTGACCGCGCCCACGCCACCATCGGTGGTGGCGCTCCCGCCGACGCCGAGGTAGACGGTGCCGGCCCCGGCCTTCACCGCAGCGGCGATGAGCTCGCCGGTGCCGGTGGTCGTCGCGGCCAGCGCATCGCGCTCCTGCGGGTCCACGTGATGCAATCCGCTGGCCGCGGCGGTCTCGACGATCGCCACGTTGCCGGCAATCGCAAATTGGGCCGCAACCGGACGGCCGAGCGGATCGGTGACGTCGGCGTCGCGCAGGTCGGCGTCGAGGGCCAGGGCGAGCGCGTCCATCGTGCCCTCGCCGCCGTCGGCTACCGGACACAGCTGCACCTTCCGCCCGCCGCCCGTCAGGCCGTCCCCGATGGCGGCCGCCACCTGCGAGGCGGTGAACGTGCCCTTGAACGAGTCCGGCGCCACCAGCACCGTCTCGGGGACGCCGCGGACCGGAGCCATGCCGGCAGCCGCGCGCGAGATCAGCCAGCCGGCTCGAGCAGGAAGACCGGGATCTGGCGGTCGGTCTTGGTCTGGTACTCGGCGTAGTCGGGCCACACTTGCAGCGCCCGGTCCCACCACAGCTCGCGCTCTTCCCCCTCCAGCAGACGCGCGGTGAAGTCGCCCCGGTCCGTTTCGTCCTGGACCTCCACCTGCGGATGGTCGATCAGGTTGCGATACCAGGCGGGGTTCTCCGCCGCGCCGCCCTTCGAGGCCACCGCCGCATAGCGACCGTCCTGCTCGACGCGCATCACCGGGTTCTTGCGCAGCTTGCCCGAGCCCGCGCCCACCGAGGTAACGACGATCGTCGGCACCCCCTGTAGCTTCGTGCCGCGGGTCCCGCCGGAGCCCTCGTACTCCTCCACGTGGTCGCGAACCCACTTCGCCGAGCTCGGCGCGTATTCACCCTGTAGCGGCATCTCGTCTCCTTGAGGTCGTCGTCATGATTGCATCTGCTCCAGCCGGCACGCGCGTGGCGGCTTGTCGTCTCGCCAGCGCAGAATCCGGGTTCCGTGGCGGATCCGGCCGCCGCTGGCGTGGTCGAAGGTGACCTCCACCACGAGCTCGGGACGCAGCGAGATCCATTCCAGGTCCCGCTCGCTCTGCCAACGGCTGGGATCTCCGTGGCCGCGCTCGCCGGTCTCATACGGCGCGAGCCGGTCCACCAGCGCCCGCTTCTCCCCGGCCCGCAGGCCGGACGAGTGGCCGACCACATGCAGTTTGCCCGCCCCGTCGTAGAGGCCGAGGATCAGCGAGCCGACCGTTCCCGCCTCCTTGCCCGGACGATATCCGGCGACGACGGCGTCGATCGTGCGTACGCGCTTGACCTTGACCATGCCCTTGCGTTCGCCAGGGCGGTACGGCGCCCGCAGATCCTTGGCCACCACTCCCTCTCCGTCGCGCAGCCAGTCGGCGGTCGCGTCCGGATCCCGGGTCAGCGGCGTCAGCGCGATCCCGCTGCTGGCCAGCTTCTCCAGTGCCGTCCGCCGCTCGGCCAGCGGGAGCGAGAGCAACAGCGCGTCGTCGGCGGCCAGAAGGTCGAAAGCCACGTAGCGGGCCGGTGTCTGCTCGGCGAGCAGCTCGATCCGCGAGGCCGCAGGATGGATGCGCTGCTGCAGCGCGCCGAAGTCCTGCTGGCCGTCGTCGGCGTCGATCACGATCTCGCCGTCGATGACGTAGCGCCCGGGGGCAAAGCCAAGCTCCGGAAAGTAGCGCCCCAGCGGCTTGCCGCTGCGCGACTGGATCACGAACTGGTCGCCGTCAACGAACGCGATCGCGCGGAAGCCGTCGTACTTGGGTTCGTACGCCCATGGCTCTCCGAGCGGCAGCTCTTTGCCCGAGCGGGCGAGCTGCGGCTCGATTGGCGGTCCGAGGGGGAGGGTCACCGTGGGCCGATGGTAGCCGTGGCGGGCGAAACGGGGCCGGTAGGATCAAACGATGGCCACCGCGCACGTGACTGCCGCCGAGCAGGAGTATCTGGAGTCGTTGTTCTGGCTCTACGAGGCCCAGCTCCCCATGACCGGCGCCAACCTCGCGCGCGCGATGCGGCTGTCGGCGCCGACGGTTCACGAGATGCTCGGCAGGCTGCAGCGCGACGGCTACATCCAGCGGACGAGTGGCCGCCAGATTACGTTCACCGAAGCCGGGCGCGACCACGCTGAGCAGATCGTCGGGCGCCACCGGATGATCGAGCGGTTCCTGACCGATGTCGTCGGGGTGCCGTGGGATGACGTCCACGAGGAGGCGGAAAAGCTCGAGTACGCGATGACGCCGCGGTTCGAGGCCTACATCCGCAGCGCGGTGGGCGATGCCCGGACCTGCCCGCACGGCCACCCGATCCAGGTAGGCGCGCGGATCGACGGCGTCCCGCTTGCCGACTGCGAGATCGGCGCCCGGGTGACGATCCTGCGATTCGAGAACGAGGCCGAGGATCTCCTGCACTACCTCAAGGAAGCGGGGATCGAGCCCGGCATGGAGGGCGCCGTGGCCGCCAACGACGGCGAGCAGGTGCAGGTGAGCCGCGACGGCGACACCGCCACCATCACCGTCAGCGTCGCCGAGACCGTGTCGGTGCTGGCCGATCCGTCCCCACCGCCGCGGACCGCGCTCCCCGAGCAGCTCGTACTCGGACGGGAGCGCTACGGCCGCTGACGCAAGCCGCCGCCAGCCAGCCTCGGATCAGCTCGTACACCGCGGGGTGGTTGAGCAGGTCGAAGTGGTGAGCGCCGCCGAGGTGGCCGTAGTGCTCCAGCGGGAAGCGCCGCTGCTCGATGCCTCCCGCCTGCGACCAGGCGCTCGCATGTAGCACCAGCAGGTCACC
The DNA here is from genome assembly GCA_963830395.1 of uncultured Actinomycetota bacterium. Lineage (GTDB taxonomy): Bacteria > Actinomycetota > Thermoleophilia > Solirubrobacterales > Solirubrobacteraceae > Palsa-465. The sequence goes on along the minus strand of CAWHMI010000004.1, from coordinate 170,761 downwards.
CACCAACCGGCCGAGGGGCGCGTTGGCGTTCCGGGAGATGGTGGCGCTGACGAAGTAGTGGTTGGCGGTGGGGAGGTACGGGACCACGGTGGCGGTGTTGTTCAAGAGCGCGTCCGGGTCATGGCCGTCCCAATCCTCGTCGACCACATATCCGTAGCCGAGATCCTTGACGCCGGCGCTGCGGATCCTGATCGCCTTCGCGAGAGCTCGGGTCTCCGGGAGCAGCGAAGCGGCGTGGCAGGTCGCGTTGGCGACCCGCTCCAGTGGCGCGCCGCGATGAGGCGCTCCCAGCATGACCACGTGGCGCACGTGGTCCCGCCACCCGCCGGCGGCACCGTAGTGGCAGGCCCCGCGGAGCACCAGGCCGCCCATGGAATGTCCGATGAGCGCGATCTCGGTCACCGGGACCGGCCAACCTGCCGTCAGCTCGTCCAGGACCTGAGCGAGCCGGCGACCGTTGTCAGAGATATGCAGGCCGCTGTTGTAGCGAATGTAGACCGGCGTGTAGTGCAGCTCGGCGCGGAGCGCGTCACCGTACGGTGGGTGGCGGTCGGCGTGGCGCCGCCAGGCGCCTTCGGTCTCGGCCAGACCGTGAACGAACACCGCCAGCCGGGGAGTGGCGGGGGCGAACGCGGCGGCCACCGAGTCGCGGTCTCGCGGCACCTCGGCACCGCGCACGCACACCGCCATCGAGGTCTGGAGCGCACTGCCGTCGCGGCGCAGCCGGTCGCCGTAGAGGCCGTTGATCGCCCCCACCACCGCTCGGCCGCTCGGGGTCTCGGCGATCGGAGCCGCATGATTGCCTAAAACGGAGCCGAGGGCGTCGGCGGCGGCGCGAATCAGCGTGCCCGACAGCAGGCGTGCCGCTGCGTAGGCACCGCCGGCGATCCGGTCGTGGACGACGCGCACCGGCGCCGCCGCGGGGCCGACCGAGTGAAACACGCGCTGGGCGATGCCGGCGTGAAGCTCCTGAGCCTGCCCAGCTACGCCGGAGGCCGCGCCGCCCGCCAGCTGGCCGAGGGCGACGATCTCGTCACGCCGCATGTGCGGCGGAGCCGACCTCCGCGTAGGCCTCAGCGAGGCGCCTGACGCCGTCCTCGATCTCCGCCGGCGTCACCCCGGAATAGGCCAGCCGCAGCGAGGACCGGCCGCCCTCCAGCACGAAGTCGCTGCCCTTGACGAACTGCACGCCGCGGGCCGCCGCGGCATCGAACAGGGCGGCCACGTCGGTTTGCTCGGGAAGGTCGACCCACAGGAAATATCCGCCCTGCGGTGCGACGAAGCGCGCGTCCGGCAGGTGCTCGGACAGGGCATCGCACAGCGTCTGGGCGCGCTCGCGCAGCGCGGCGCGGACGGTCTGCACGGACCGCTCCACCGCACCCGAACGGCAGAACCGGTTGACGATCGCCTGGGCGACCATGTTCGGCGAGATGTAGGTGCTCGTGGCGATCTTGACGATCCGCGCGATCAGCTCGGCCGGACCGACGAGGTAGCCGACCCGGATGCCCGGACAGACGGTCTTGGAGAACGATGACGCGTACACGACCGTGTCACCCCCCATCGACAGCATCGTTGGCAGCGACTCCCCCTCAAACCGCAGCGACACGTACGGATCATCCTCGAAGATCGTGAACTGATGGGACCGGGCAAGCTCCAACAGCCGCTCGCGCTTGGCCGCCGACAGGGTGTAACCGGCCGGATTCTGGAAGTTGGGAATGATGTGGGCAAGCTTGGGCTGGAGTGGTTCGGAGCCGGTCTCCAGCATGCGGCTCAGCGCGGCGGTGTCGATCCCATCGGTCTCGAGCTCCACCATGCGGACGTCGGCACTGCGGTTGCGCAGCGACAGCAGCGTCCGGTCGTATGTCGGGCGCTCCACGATCACGGTGTCACCGGCCGTCACCAGCGCGTCGAACAGGAACGCGTCGGCCTGCATCGAGCCGTTGGTGACGAGCACCTGCTCGATGGCCACCTGGTGGCGCTCGGCGATCCACTCGCGCAAGGGAACGTAGCCGACGGCGGTGCCGTACGCGGTCATGCCGCCGGGGTCGAGCGTGAACGCCTGCTCGGCGGCGGCGCGGAGTCCCTCGACGTCGACGATGTCAAGCGACGGTGCTCCGCGAGCGAACGAGATCGTGCCGGCCATGGTCTACAAGCCTAGAGAAGTTCCGCGGCGGCTTCGGCCACCTGGGTGGGGGTGCGGCCGACGCGCACGCCTTTGCCCTCCAGCGCCGCGGCTTTGGCGGCTGCGGTCCCCCGCGATCCCGAGACGATCGCCCCGGCATGGCCCATGGTCTTGCCCGGAGGAGCGGTGAAGCCGGCGATGTAGGCGATCGTCGGCTTGGTCACGTTCGCGGCGATGAACTCGGCGGCGCGCTCCTCGGCGTCTCCCCCGATCTCGCCGCACATCACGATCAGCTCGGTCTCGGGGTCCGCCTCGAACATCTCGATCACGTCGATGAAGTCGGTCCCGGGAACCGGGTCGCCGCCAATGCCGACGATGGTCGAGTTCCCGAACCCGCCCTGGGCGAGCACGTTGCCGATCTGGTAGGTCAGGGTTCCGGAACGGGAGACCACGCCAACGTTGCCGGGACTGAAGAAGGCGGCGGGGATGATGCCCACGTTGCCCTTGCCCGGAGACAGGATCCCGGGGCAGTTGGGACCGATCAGGCGAGCACGCCGGTTCTTGCGCAGCGTGTTGTAGACCCGGAGCTCGTCGTGGGCAGGGACCCCCTCGGTAATGCAGATGATCAGTTCGATGCCCGCGTCCTCGGCCTCGAGAATGGAGTCGGCGGCGAACCGGGGCGGCACGAACACCATCGCGGTGTTAGCGCCGACCTGGCCGACGGCCTCGTGAAACGTGTTGAAGACGGGAATTCCATCCACGTCCTGGCCACCCTTGCCGGGGGTGACGCCGCCGACCACCTGGGTGCCGTAATCACGGTTGCGCAGCGAGTGAAACGTGCCCTCTCGGCCGGTGATGCCGCTGGTGCACAGCCGCGTCTCGGTCCCGACGAGGATGCTCATCGCGCGGCGGCGGCCAGCTGCACGACCCGGGCGGCGGCGCCGTCCATGGTCGATTCGGAATGGACGTTGGGCAGCTGCGCGTCGGCGAGCAGCTGACGTCCCTCCCTGCCGTTTGTCCCGTCCAGGCGGACCACGAACGGCACGCTCGGCCTGATCTGCGCAAACGCCTCGATCAGTCCCTTGGCGACCTCGTCGCACCGGGTGATGCCGCCGAAGATGTTGAACAGGACCGCCTTTACCTTCTGGTCGGACAGGATCACCTCCACGGCGCTGGTGATCGCGTCGGCGCGCGAGCCTCCGCCGGCGTCGAGGAAGTTGGCGGGGGCGCCGCCGGCCTCGGCGACGACGTCCAGGGTCGACATCACCAGCCCGGCGCCGTTGCCGAGGATGCCGATGTCGCCGTCGAGCTTGACGTAGGTGAGGCCGCGCTCCTTGGCCATCTGCTCCTGGGGATCCTCGTTGGACAGGTCGCGCAGCTGGGCGTTGTCGCCATGACGGTAGAGCGCATTGCCGTCCAGGGTGACCTTGGCGTCCAGCGCTCGCACCTCCCGATCGGGAGTGACGATCAACGGGTTGACCTCCACCAGAGTCGCCTCCTCGCTGGTGAACACCTCGTACAGCTTGGCCAGCATGGCGCCCACCGGCCGCACGACATCGGCGTCAACGCCGGCCTCGAAGGCAAGCCGGCGGCCGTGGAAATCCTGGAAGCCCAGCAACGGGTCGACGTGGAGGTGGGCGATCGCGTCGGGATCCTCGTCGGCCACCTGCTCTATGTCCATTCCCCCTCTGGTCGAGAGCATCACCAGGGGTGCCTTGGCCGAGCGGTCGAACACCACCGAGGCGTAGTACTCGGACTCGATCTCAGAGGCCCCCTCGATCCACAGCTCGTGCACGGTCAGGCCACGAATGTCCATCCCGAGGATCGCGCGAGCGTGCTCCTCGGCCGCTTGACGGTCGTTGGCGATCTTGATGCCGCCGAGCTTGCCGCGTCCGCCGATCTGGACCTGGGCCTTGATCGCACACGGATATCCGATCTCGTCGGCGGCGGCGACCGCGTCCTCCACGGTCCGCGCAGGCTGCCCCGCCGGAACCGGAACGCCGTGGCGGGCGAAGAGCTGCTTGCCCTGATACTCGAGCAGGTCCATGGCGGCCAGCCACTCTAATGATTTCGATGCGCGGGACGACACTCGACGGCGACACCAAGACGCAGGGCCGGGTTATCGCATGGCATGATCCGCGTCCATGGCGCTTCCGAAAACCATCTCGTTCGTGACGTTCGATGTGTATGGGACGCTGATCGACTGGGATACCGGGGCGTTTGCTGCGTTCAGCGCCGAGGCCGAGCGTGACGGATTCACGGTCGAGCGCGACGAGCTGCTGCCCTTGTTTCACGAGATCCAGCAGCAGATCGAGGCCGGATCCTACGAGCTCTACGCCGAGGTGCTGCGGCGCACGGCGGTGCAGATCGCCAAGCAGCTGGCGTGGCCACTAGAGCCGTCACGGTCGGGTTTTCTGCCCGATTCGGTACACCGCTGGATGCCGTTCAAGGAGACCAACAGCGTGCTCGGAAAGGTCGCCAAGAGCCACAAGGTGGGACTGATCTCCAACATCGACGACAAGCTGCTGGGACAGACGCGGCGCCACATCCCACTCGACTTCGATCTCGTGGTCACCGCCCAGCAGGTTCGCTCCTACAAGCCCGACCCGGCGCACTTCACCGAATGCGAGCGTCGGATCGGCTCCAAGAAGGGGTGGGTCCACATCGCCGCCAGCTACTACCACGATGTGGAGCCGTGCCTGAAGAAGAAGATCCCCGTGATCTGGGTCAACCGCACCAAGCAGCAGCTCGAGTCCGGGCAGCGCAAGCCCGACGCCGAAGTCGCCAACCTGCGCGAAGCGGCGAAGCTGATCGGCGTCTCCTGACGCGCGGCGTCGGCGGCCCGAGATGCGCGCGCTCGCCCTGCACGCCGACGCGATCGTGTTCGTCTCCGACGTCTGGCAGACCACGTGCACGGCAGTGCGCGGTGCCAGCGAGGGATTCGTGATCGATTCACCGGTGTATCCGGAGGAGCTCCGGGCGCTGCCCGGGGTGCTCGAGCAGGCCGGCTTTCCCGTATCCGGACTGCTCGTCACCCACGGGGATTGGGACCACCTGCTGGGACGGATCGCCTTTCCAGGTGCCTCCCTGGGGTGCCCCGAGGCGACGGCGGCGCGGCTGACTACCGAGCTCGGCAAAGCCCAGCGCGAGCTGCGGGCGTTTGACGCCGAGCACTACGTCGTCGGCCGAACGCCGCTGGCCCTGGGAATGCTGCAGGCGCTGCCGGTGCCCGGTCGGGTGGAGCTCGGCAGCGCCCACGAGCTTGAGCTTCACGCCGCCACCGGCCACACCGAAGACGGAGCCGCGTACTGGCTGCCGTGGGCGCGGGTACTGATCTGCGGTGACTATCTGTCTCCGGTGGAGGTGCCGATGCTGTCGACCGGAGGCTCGGTCGCCGCCTACCAGGCGACGCTGGAGCGGCTGCGCCCCCTGGTCACCCAGGCGGCATGGGTCGTTCCCGGCCACGGAGCCCCGATCGACTCGGCGCGGGCGCAATCGATCCTGGCGCAGGACGTGGCCTATCTGGCGGCGCTGGTGGCCGATCCGCTCGCCGCCGATCTGCCGGCACGCGTGCGGGCGAGCGTCCCGCAACAGCGAATCCACGCCGAGAACGTCGCTCAGATGAATGCAGGAGCCGCGCACTGACGCCCGGCGCGCGCCCGATCCGGCCGGCGCGCGGATTGAGCGACTACTCGGGCTCGGCGGCGCTGATCACCGCCAGCGTGTCCCCGCTGGCGACCGACCCCCCCACCGAGATCGGCAACTCCGAGACCCTGCCCGACTTGTGGGCGCTGATCTCGTTCTCCATCTTCATCGCCTCGATCACACAGACCAGCGCTCCCTCCTGCACCTCGGCGCCGGCCTGCACCGCCACCCTCAGCACCGTGCCCTGGAGCGGCGAGGCCAGGGTGTCTCCGCCACCGGCCGACCCGCTCTGGCGCTGGCTGCGCCGCGGCGGCCGGCGCGCGGCGGCGATTGGCGCCCCCGCGGCCGGCCCGGTGCCGTTGGCGACCGCACCGCCGGCGAACGGCGGACCGATCACCTTGACCTGGAAGCGCTTGCCCGATACCTCGACCGTGTAGGCCTGCTCGACGCTGTCCGGGACCGTACCGCCGTCGGCCGCCCCGCCGTCGGTCGCCGGGAACGCCAGGCGCTTGAGCCAGCTGCGGTCCTCGATCAGATCGCGGCACGTCTCGGCGTTGGACCATTGCTCGGTGGCCAGGATCGCCTTGTGGAAAGGGATCAGCGTCTTGAGCCCGGTGATCTCGTACTCGTCCAGCGCCCGGAGCATCCGCATCGTGGCCTGGTCACGGTCGGCGTCCCACACGATCAGCTTGGCCACCATCGGGTCGTACATCGGCGAGATCTCCGATCCCGGGCCCACCCCGGAATCCACGCGCACCCCGGGGCCGGCCGGCTCGCGATAGGCGCCGATCGTGCCCGGCGCGGGGGCGAAGTTCTTGGAGGCGTCCTCGGCGTTGATCCGGCACTCGATGGCGTGGCCGCGGAGCACCACGTCGGCCTGCTGGATCGACAGCGGCGCGCCGGCGGCGACGTGGATCCCCTCCTTGACGATGTCGATGCCGGTGACCATCTCGGTGACGCAGTGCTCGACCTGGACGCGAGTGTTCATTTCCAGGAAGAAGTACTCGCCGTCCTGGAGCAGGCCCTCGATCGTTCCCGCACCGCTGTAATTGACCGCCGCCGCGGCCTCGGTGGCGATCTTCCCGATCCGGGCGCGCAGCTCCTCGTCCACCGCCGGCGCCGGCGATTCCTCGATCAGCTTCTGGTGGCGGCGCTGGAGCGAGCAGTCTCGTTCGCCGAGATGGATGACGTGGCCATAGGAGTCGGCCAGGACCTGGACCTCGACGTGGCGCGGATCGGGCAGGTAGCGCTCCAGGTAGACGGTCGCGTCCCCGAAGAACTTCTCCCCCTCGCGGGCGGCGCCCTCGAATGCGTCCGAGAGCGTGTCTTCGGTGAGCGCCACTCGAAACCCCTTCCCGCCACCGCCGCCGGCCGCCTTGACCGCCACCGGATAGCCGACGGTGTCGGCGATTACCCGGTGGGCGTCCTCGATCGTGGCCACCGGCGCGGTGGTGCCGGGGACGATCGGGACCCCTGCCCCGGCCATGAGCTCGCGCGCGCGGGTCTTGGATCCCATCGCCTCGATGGCGCTGGACGGCGGCCCGATGAAGACGACGCCGCGCTCCTCGAGCGCCCTGGCGAAGGCGGCGTTCTCGGCCAGGAATCCGTAGCCCGGGTGCACGGCCTCGGCGCCGGACTGGGTGACGGCCTCCAGCAGCTTCTCGATCGACAGGTAGCTCTCGCTGGCCGGCCCCGGGCCCAGTAGGTACGCCTCGTCGGCGCGCCTGACGTGCAGCGCGTCGCGATCGGGCTCGGAGTAGACCGCCACCGTGGCGATGCCCAGCTCCTGGCACGCCCGCGTGATTCTGACCGCGATCTCGCCGCGGTTGGCGATCAGCACCTTCGAGAACATGCCGCGGGGACTCTACCGGGGCACACGCGCCGGGGATCGAGCGAGGCTGGCGATGACGGCCAACGGCTCCCGCCCGCCGGGGAGGCGCCGCGCCCGTCCGCGTACTCTGTGCGGTGGATGGACGCCGCCACCGCCGCCTCCCCCCGCAAGCGCCACGCACTCCAGCTCTTTCAGGGACTGCCCCGCTTCTATGACCAGATGGGCGCGGTGCTCAGCTTCGGCCAGGACCCCCGGTGGCGCCGGTTGATGATCGAAGCCGTCGACCCGGAGCCGGGACAGAGGATCCTCGACGTGGCCACCGGCACCGGGATGGTCGCGTTCGCACTCGCTCAGCGCGGCGCCGAGGTGACCGGGCTGGATCAGAGCGATGCCATGCTCGGCGTCGCCCAGGCTCGGCTCACCCAGCTCGTGCAGCGCGGGCGGGCGCCCGGGCGGGTGACCTTCACCACCGGCGAGGCCGAGCGGCTGCCGTTCGCCGACGAGGAATTTGACGGCCTCACGTTCACCTACCTGCTGCGTTACGTTGACGACCCTCCCGCCACCATGCGAGAGCTCGCGCGGGTGGTCAAGCCCGGCGGCCGGATCGGAATGGTCGAGTTCGGCGTGCCCGGACGGCCGCGGCTGCGGGCGCTGTGGCGGATTCACACCCGCGTCGGGCTCCCCCTGCTCGGCCGGCTGATCTCGGGGGCGTGGTATGAGGTGGGCCGCTTCCTTGGCCCCAGCATCGAGCGGTTCTACGCCGGCGAGCCGGATCTCACCGCGCTCTTCACACAGGCCGGAATCCGCGACGTCACCCAGCGGCGGATGAGCTTCGGCGCCGGTCTGGTCATGTGGGGGGTCCGCCACCGCGATGGCGCCAACCCGGTCACGTCGGAGGCCCCCCACGGCGACCGCGCCTAAGTTCGACCGACCCGAGCTCGACCGACCCGAGCTCGACCGACCGGCCTTCTACGCACTGGCTCCGGGCGGCTGGCGAGACCTGGTCACGCTGTTGCACCCGCCGTACACGGCGTGGCACCTTAGCTATGTGGCGTTGGGGGCGGCGGCCGCGCCGGTGCTGTACGCCAACCGTCTGTGGGCGGCGCTCGGCGCGTTCTTCCTCGCCGTCGGCATCGCCGCTCATGCTCTCGACGAGCTGGCCGGCCGTCCTCTCCAGACCCGGCTGAGCCGCCCCGCGCTGATCGCGCTCGCCGCCGGCGGTCTCGGCGGCGCGATTGGCATCGGCGCGGTCGGAGCGGCCACCATCTCGCCGCTGCTGATCCCGCTGGTCTTGCTGGGGGCGTTCCTGGCGCTCGCCTACAACCTGGAGCTGGCGGGCGGCCGCTTTCACAACGACGCATGGTTTGCCCTGGCCTGGGGCGGCTTCCCGGCGTTCACCGGCTACTTCGTCAACTCGCTGCAGATCCGGCCGGCCGGCCTGCTCGTGGCGGCCGCCTGCACGCTGCTCAGCCTCGCCCAGCGCCGGCTCAGCAAGCCGGCACGCGAGCTGCGGCGCCGCACCGTCGAGTTGCAGGGAACGCAGCGGCTGCGCACCGGCGAGACACGCGAGCTGACCACGGTCAAGCTGGCCGAGCCGCTGGAGGGCGCGCTGCAGGCGCTGTGGCTGGCTATGGTGCTGCTCGCGGTGGGCCTGACCGCCGTCCGTCTCTGACCCGGCCTCCCCTCGGGCAGCCCGACCGCGGTCCGCCTCTGACCCAACCCCCTTCGGGCGGCGCGACCCTCGCCCACCCGAGAGGCGGGAGGCGATCAGCGGGCGCTGATGATCATCCCGGCGGCGACGGTGTCGTTGGTCGACTCGTCGATCAGGATGAAGCTGCCGGTGGTCCGGTTGCGCACATAGGGATCGACGACCAGGGGTGCGCTGCAGCGCAGCTGGACCCGGCCGATCTCATTGAGCCCCAGCTCCCCGGCGACCACGTGCTCCAGCGTATTGACGTCGACGCGGTGGTGGATCTCCTCCACGATCGCCCGGGCGCTGCGAGTGGTGTGCTTGATCGCATAGCGGCCCCGTGGCTGGAGCGGCTTTTCGCTCATCCAGCAGACGAACGCCTCCAGGTCACGGGCGCAGACCGGCTGGTCCTCGGCCTCGACGACCATGTCTCCGCGAGACACGTCGATCTCATCGGTGAACCGCAGCGCCACCGACATCGTCGGGAATGCGACCTGCGCCTCCCCGCCGTGGGTGTCGATCGCGGCGATCGTGGTCGTCTGTCCATCCGGGAGGATCACGACCTCCGAGCCCGGGCAGAGAATCCCTCCGGCCACCTGGCCGGCGTAGCCGCGGTAGTCGTGGTGCCCCTCGCTCATCGGCCGGATCACCCATTGGACCGGGAAACGCACGTCGTTGAGGTTGCGGTCTGAAGCGATCACCACGTGCTCGAGGTGGTACAGCAACGGAGCCGCGCCGTACCACTGCATCGCGTCCGAGCGGGTCACCACGTTGTCGCCGTGCAGGGCAGAGATCGGGATGAACGTGATGTCCGGGATCTGCAGCCGTGCCGCCCAACCGGTCAGGTCCTCGAGGATCGTGTAGAAGACGTCCTCGGAAAAGCCGACCAGGTCCATCTTGTTGACGCACACCACCAGGTGGGGGATCCGCAGCAGCGACGCGATGTAGGCGTGGCGGCGGGTCTGCTCGGACACGCCCTTGCGGGCATCGACCAGCATGAGGGACACGTCCGCCGTGGAGGCACCGGTGACCATGTTGCGCGTGTACTGCTCGTGGCCCGGCGTGTCGGCGATGATGAACTTGCGCCGCGGGGTGGCGAAGTACCGGTAGGCGACGTCGATGGTGATTCCCTGTTCGCGCTCGGCGCGCAGCCCGTCGGTGAGCAGGGCGAGGTTCACATATCCGTCCCCCCGGCGCTCGGAGGTCTGCACCACGTGCTCCAGCTGATCCTCGAAGATCGACTTGGAGTCATGCAGCAGCCGCCCGATCAGGGTGCTCTTGCCGTCGTCGACCGAGCCCGCGGTGGCGATCCTCAGCAGCTCGGAGTTACGCCGGCGGATCGTGTAGCCGTGGCCGGAGCCGTCGTGCCCGTTGCGCTCAGAAATAGCCTTCACGCTTACGATCCTCCATCGCCGCCTCGGTCACCCGGTCGTCAGCGCGGGTCTCGCCTCGCTCGGTGATCCTGGTGGCGGCGATCTCGGCCACCACGGCTTCGAGCGTCGCCGCCCGCGAGCGCACCGCACCGGTGCAGGTCATGTCTCCCACGGTGCGGTAGCGGACCAGCTCGGAGAACGGAGCCTCGCCTTCGATCAGCTCGACGAAGTCGTTGTGGGCATAGAGCATCCCGTCGCGCGCGAACACCTCGCGCTCGTGCGAGAAGTAGATCGACGGGATCTGCAGCCCCTCGGAGCCGATGTACTGCCAGACGTCGAGCTCGGTCCAGTTCGAGATCGGGAACACGCGCACGTGCTCGCCCTTGCGAATCCGTCCGTTGTAGAGCGCCCACAGCTCGGGGCGCTGGCGCTTGGGATCCCATTGCCCGAAGTCGTCCCGGAACGAGAACATGCGCTCCTTGGCGCGGGCGCGCTCCTCGTCGCGGCGGGCGCCGCCGAAGGCGGCGTCGAACCCGTTGCACTCGATCGCATCGAGCAGGGTGGTCGTCTGCAGCCGGTTGCGGGAGGCGCGAGGACCGGTCTCCTCCACCACGCGGCCTTGGTCGATCGAATCCTGCACCGACGCGACGATCAGCCGCTCGCCCAGCTGCGCGACCAGCCGGTCACGGAACTCGATCACCTCGGGGAAGTTGTGCCCGGTGTCCACGTGCATGATCGGGAACGGGAACTTGCCTGGTGCAAACGCCTTCTCGGCCAGGCGCAGGAGCACGATCGAGTCCTTGCCGCCGCTGAACAGCAGCACCGGACGCTCAAATTCCGCGGCGACCTCTCTGAAGATGTGAATCGACTCGGCTTCGAGGGTCTCGAGGTGCGAGAGCTCGTATTGGAACGGGTTCACGTGGTTGGCCCAGTGTTGAGAATCTGTCGGCGGAACATAGCGAGAGGGCGTCCGGCTCCCGTCAGGCTAGAGATGGATTCCGCACTCCATCTTGTCCTGACCGGCCCAGCGCCCTTCGCGGCCGGCGCCGGGGAGCGTGCACGGAGCGCAGCCTATCGAGGAGTAGCCCTCGTCGTGCAGCGGGTGGTAGGGCAGATCGTGGGCGAAGATGTAGCGCCAGACGTCCTTTTCGGACCAGTCGGCGAGGGGATTGACCTTCCAGATGCCCCGCCGCTCGTCGCGCGCAAGCTTGGGCGCCGCCGCCCGCGTCGGCGCCTGCTCGCGGCGGATTCCAGTGATCCAGGCGTCCACGTCGGACAGCGCCTGCGCCAGCGCCGCCACCTTGGCGGCGCCGCAACAGTTGGTCGCGGTCCACGGCGCGCCGGGACTGCGCGCGTCGATCACGTCGATGTCGATTCCGAACCGGTCCGCGAAGCGCTTTCCGGTGGCCAGCGTCTCGGCGAACAGCACGCCGGTGTCGATCGTGAACGCCCGGACGCGATCCCGGCCGCCGGCAGTCTCCGACAGCATGTGCAGCAGCACCGACTCCTCTTTCTGAAACGAACACGCGGCGGTCAGCCGCGGCGCAAAGTGCTCGACGGCGTAGGCGATGACCTCGGGCGCGGTGGCCGTCTCCAGGTCGGGAACCGTGGCACTCAAACCGCGCACTCCCCCTCGCCGCGCTGCACCTGAAACGGTGCCTGCCGGTTGAAGTCGATGAACTGGCTCATGTTCTGCAGGTTGAATTCGATCGGCATCGTCAGATCCTTCACGCGCCGCTCGAATTCGGGCGCGCCGATCCGCTCGACGAAGGCCCGAAACGGCTCGCCCTCGTGACGATCTGACTCATAGAAGCGTAGCCAGCGCTCCACCGCCTCGGGAACTCGCTTGGCCGGCAGGCGAGCCTTGAGTCGCTGACCGTAGCGAACCGCGCCGCCCTCGTAGGCGCCGCCGAGGTGGGGAATATAGGCGGGAATCGTCCGTTCGCCGACCTTGATCGACGCGCCGTAGAAACCGATGTCGGCGATGTGGTGCTGACTGCAGCCGTTCGGGCACCCGCTCATCTTGACGTGGATCCGCCGCGTCAGCCGATCGTGAATGTCCATCTTCGTAAGGCGCTCGGTGACGGCCTGGTTGAGCCCCATCGAGCTGGTGATCCCCAGCTTGCAGGAGTCGGTGCCGGGGCAGCTGACGACGTCGGAGATCTCATCCGCGCCCGCCTCGCCCAGTTCCAGCGAGCCCAGCGCCCGCCAAACCTCGTAGACCGACTCCTCGCGCACCCAGCGCAGGACGAGGTTCTGGTGCGCGGTGGTGCGGGCAAAGCCGCCGGAGTACCGCCGCATGATCTCGCCCAGGCCGCGCAGCTGCTCGGGGGTGAGGTCGCCCCGGCGCACCTTGACCTCGACGGTGACGAATCCGCGCTGGCGTTGGGGTGAGACGTTGGACTGAAGGAAGCGGTCGAATTGCCGGCGGTCGCCGTTGGGGCTGGCATAGTCCGCGCCGGCCGCCGGGGCGTTTGCCTCCTCGTCGTACTCGAACCGGATCTGGTCCAGCGAGAAATCGCGCTCGTCCACCCAATCGCCCTCCAGCTCCTCCTTGACCATGTCGCGGAAGGCGTCGATCCCGACCTTGTCGATCAGCACCTTTATCCGCGCCCGGGCGCGGTTGGCGCGAAGGAAATCCTGGCGGTCGAAGATCCGCATGCACGCCTCGGTCACCTTCAGGTAGTCGCCGTTGTCGAGCGCCACGAACTCATACAGCGTCGGGGCGACCCGCGGCATGATCGAGGTGCCGCCGCCGACCTTGACCTCGACCCCGCGCACGCCGTCGCGCTCCCGGGGGATGAACGCCATGTCGTGGATGCCGGTGATCGCGTTGTCGTCGTCGGTCGCCGTGAACGCGGTCTTGACCTTACGCGGCATCGCCTGGGTGGTGGGATGGCGGACGAAGTAGCGGACGTAGGCGCCGGCGTAGGGCGTGATGTCGAAGTGCTCACCGGCGAGCGTGCCGGCCCGCGGGTCACCGGTCACGTTGCGCATCGTGTTGCCGCAGCCCTCACGTGAGGACAGGCCGGCGTCGCCGAGCTCACGGATCAGCGCCGCAGCGCCGGGCAGCGGCACGTGGTGCATCTGGATGTTCTGCCGGGTCGTGATGTGTCCCTTGCCCAGCGGCACGTAACGCTCGATCCCCTCGGCGAAGGCGTCCAGCTGATCCGGCGTCACCCCGCCCAGCGGCAGCTTGACCCGGACCATCTGCACATCGGGCTGACGTTGGCCGTAGACGCCCTGCTTGAGGCGGAACTTGATGAACTCGTCGCCCTCCAGCTGGCCGTTCAGATAGCGCGTGGACTCGGTGTCGAAGTCGTCGAACTCGCGCTCCAGAATCGGGATCACGTGCCCGGGGACGTTCTCCACCACCTCCGGGTTCTCCAGCGAGCCGGTACGGGGTGCGGGGGATTGGATCGAAGCTGGCTCCATCGGCGGTCCTTCCGGGTGGGGAACGGTCGTCGCGCCCTCCGGAACAAACTACCAAAAGCCGATCGGAGTTTAGATATTTGCAGTGACCGCCGGACCACCATGCCGAGCGCTCCGGCCACGGGGTGCCGGCACGCTGGCCCGCCCGCCGAAGCGGCAATCAGGTCGGGCAGGCCGTCGTGCTGGTGTCGGTCAGGGAGATGACGTGCGGCCGTCGTCCGTGGTGGACGGTGACACCGCCACCCTCACCCGTCAAGTCCGGCGGCTCGCGTGACGCCCTCCTGCAGCGCCGCCCGCTGCCAGGGGCTGGCCACCGCCGGCGGCGGCGCGGGCAGCGGCGCCGTCGCGCGCATGAACCGCTCGATCGCCGCCACCACCGCCGCCGCCTCCTCGGGCGAGGCGCCGGGCGCGATGATCGAGAGCCGGGGGCGGCGGTTCACGCGATGCAGGCTATCGTCACCGGACCGGGTCGGCCCGTCCCGTCCTCAGCTACGCGGCGTCTGCTGCGTCACCCCCCGGAGCCGAGACGGAGATCGACGTCGCCGACCTGCGGCCGGGCCTGCATCTCAACATGCTCGGCGCCGACGGGCCCAGTAAGGCGGAGGCCACGGTGGCCGCGTGCGCGCTGTTCTGCGACGAGTGGGAGCCGGCGTCCCACGGCGGCGAGCTGACCGGCGCCGATGCACCCGTATGCGCCGCGGTCAAGGCCCAAACGGTCGCGCTCTGACCCGACCGTGACGTCTGAGTGGCCGCATAGTCCACTCACGCGTCACGCTCCCCGGCGTCACAGCGGGATGTTGCCGTGCTTGCGCCGCGGCCCCGGCTCGCGCTTGGTCTGCAGGGTGTGCAGCGCGGTGATCACCTTGGGCCGGGTCTCGTGGGGGACGATCACGTCGTCGATGTAGCCGCGCTCGGCGGCCACGTAGGGGTTGGCGAAGTGCGCCTTGTAGTCCTCGATCAGCTTCTGGCGGCGGCTGTCGGGCGTCGGCGAGGAGGAGATGTCGCGCCGGTAGATGATGTTGACCGCGCCCTCGGGACCCATCACCGCCACTTCGGCGCTCGGCCAGGCGAAGTTGAAGTCGGCGGCGAGGTGCTTGGATCCCATCACGTCGTAGGCGCCGCCGTAGGCCTTGCGGGTGATGATCGTGATCTTCGGCACCGTCGCCTCGGCGTAGGCGTACAGCAGCTTGGCCCCGTGGCGGATGATCCCGCCCCACTCCTGGGTGGTGCCGGGCAGGAAGCCGGGCACGTCGCAGAAGGTGATGATCGGGATGTTGAACGCGTCGCAGGTACGGATGAAGCGCGCCGCCTTCTCCGAGGACTCGATGTCCAGCACCCCGGCCAGCTGCGAGGGCTGGTTGCCGACGACGCCCACCGAGAACCCGTCCAACCGAGCCAGGCCGCAGACGATGTTGCGCGCGAAGTGCTCATGGACCTCGTAGAACTCGCCGTCGTCGACGACCAGCCGGATGACGTCGCGCATGTCGTAGGGCTTGTTGGGGCTGTCGGGGACGATCGTGTCCAGGTCCGGGTCCTCGCGCCGCGGGTCGTCGGTCGGGATCATCCGCGGCGGGATCTCCAGGTTGTTCTGGGGCAGGAACGACAGCAGGTACCGGGTGTCGGCGATGCACTCGTCCTCGTCGTCGGCGGCGAAGTGGGCGACCCCGGACTTGGAGTTGTGCGACATCGCCCCGCCCAGCTCCTCGAACCCGACCTCCTCGCCAGTGACCGTCTTGATCACCTCCGGGCCGGTGATGAACATGTGGGAGGTCTCCTTGACCATGAAGATGAAGTCGGTGATCGCCGGCGAGTAGACCGCGCCCCCGGCACACGGGCCCATCACCAGGCTGATCTGCGGAATCACTCCGCTGCAGCGGACGTTGCGCAGGAACACGTCGCCGTAGGCGCCGAGCGACACCACCCCCTCCTGAATCCGCGCCCCTCCTGAATCGTTGATGCCGATCACCGGACAGCCGAGCTTGGCCGCGAGATCCATGATCTTGCACATCTTCTCGGCCATGACCTCCCCGAGCGAGCCCCCGAACACCGTGAAGTCCTGGCTGAACACGCACACCCGGCGACCGTCGATCGTGCCGTGACCGGTGACGACCGCGTCACCCCAGGGGCGGTTGTGCTGCATGTCGAAGTCCAGCGTGCGGTGGCGCATGTAGGTGTCGAGCTCCTGAAAGGAGCCGGGGTCGAGTAGCTTCTCGATCCGCTCCCGGGCGGTGAGCTTGCCCTTCTCGTGCTGCTTGGCCACCGCGGCCTTGGTGCCGTGATGGATCACCTCGTCGCGCAGCTCCCGCAGCTGGGCCAGCTTCTCCTCGAACGTCTCCGGTGCCTTCTCGCGCATGGGGCGCGAGTCTATGGGAGACCGCCGCCGATCAGGCGCGCGAGTACGGGCGGTGGTGGGCGCGGCCGAGGCTGTCCAGGGCCATCGGCAGCGCCTGCTCCATCGGGGCTGGGTTTGGGGGGGCGGCTGGCGCCGCCTGTGCGGCTTGCGCCGCCGGAGCGGCGGTGGCGCTCCGGCCAGCCGACCGGCGGCGGAGCCTGCGCCTGAGCGCGGACCACCGGCCGGGGCGAGGCTCCGGGTCGGCCTCCAGTTCGCTGCGATCCGGCGCCGCTCCAGACACGGCGGCCACGCTAGTCGCCCCGGTCGCCGTCAGCGTGACCCGCGTTCCCCATCCCGCGGGCTCGAGCGCCACCGTGCCGCTAGCGGCGGCGCCCTCCCAGGCAACGGCGGTCTCGGGCTCGAGCTGGGTGATCCGGATCTCGCCGAACGCTCCCAGGTGCCGGGCCAGCGACGCCGCGTCGCTGCACTCGGCCCACAACTCGGGCATCGACTTGACGAGCGTTCGGCTGCTCTGATGCTCGGTCATGCCAGCGTGCTTCGCCCGCTCGCCCGCGTCTCCTGCCGGCCCCGCGCGCCTGCAAGCGGGCTGTTAGCCGGAGCGGGCCTTTAGCCGGCGTGGGTGGCCATCAGAAACACGGTCACCAGGACGATCAACTGCAGGAGCGCGGAGGCGCGGACCAGCTGCCGCGCGCCGGACGCATACTCGTCGCTCCAGGTGGCGCTGGCGCGGCGACCGCCGGCCGCCACCGCCGTCGCCGCCAGGTCTCTTTCGGCCAGCTCGGCCAGCCGCCCGGCGCGCGGAATGATGAACGAGCCCTCGACACCCCCGATCATCACCACCGCGGCCACCCCCCACTGAACGTAGAAGTGACTCCACTGATGCAGGTCGGTGGCGAGATAGATGCCGGCCAGGAGCACGACGGTCAGGCCGGGATTGACGAGCAGCCGTCCGATCCGGCGGCGGGTGCGCAGCAGCCACGGGGTGACGTCCGGGTCAGTCCGCGCCGCGGCCGCCAGCAGTAGCGGGTAGGCGAACACGACGCCGAAGCCGATCACAACGGCGAGGATGTGGATCGCCAGAATGAAGTCGGAGAACGTCGCCGCCGGCGCGAGCATCCCGCGCTTTAGAAGCTCGGCTTGTAGTCGCCGAACACGTCGCGCATCGCGCCGCACACCTCGCCGATCGTGCAGCGGTCCTTGAGCGCGGCCCGCAGCACCGGAAGGATGTTGTCGGTCCCTCGGGCGCAGGCGCGGATCTCGTCCAGGCGCTGGCTCACGACCGTCGCGTCGCGATCGGCCTTGAACGCCTTTAGCCGGGCGACCTGCTCGCGCTCTGACTCGGGATCGACGCGCAGGGTGTCGGGCACCTCCGGCGTGTCCTGTACGAACTTGTTGACGCCGACGACGATGTCCTGCTCGGTGCGGTAGCGCTCGTGATAGCCGAACGCCGATTCCTCGATCTCTGCCTTGATGAAGTCGATCGCCGCGACCGACCCGCCGAGCTCTGAGACCTTGTCGATCAGCTCCTGAGCGCGGCGTTCGATCTCGTCGGTCAGCGCTTCGACGAAATAGGACCCGGCGAACGGGTCCACCGTGTCCGCCGCGCCCGACTCGTAGCCGATGATCTGCTGGGTGCGCAGCGCGATCCTGGCGGCGCGCTCGGTGGGCAGCGCCAGCGCCTCGTCGAAGCCGTTGGTGTGCAGCGACTGGGTCCCGCCGCACACGGCGGCGAACCCCTGCAGGGCGACGCGGACGATGTTGTTCTCGGGCTGCTGCGCGGTCAGGGTGACGCCGCCGGTCTGCGTGTGGAAGCGCAGCCGCCACGAGCGCTCGTCGCGGGCGCCGAAGCGCTCGCGCATGATCGCCGCCCACATCCGCCGGGCGGCGCGGAACTTGGCGACCTCCTGGAACACGTTGTTGTGGCCGTTGAAGAAGAAGGCCAGCCGCGGCGCGAAGCGATCGATCTCCAGGCCGGCGTCGAGCGCCGCCTGCACGTAGGCGATCCCGTTGGCCAGGGTGAACGCCACCTCCTGGACCGCCGAGCAGCCCTTCTCCCGGAAGTGGTAACCGCTGATCGACACCGTGTTCCACTTCGGCACCCGCTCGTCGCAGTACGCGAACAGGTCGGTCGTCAGCCGGATCGCTCCCGCCGGCGGATAGATGAAGTTGCCCCGGGCGATGTACTCCTTGAGGATGTCGTTCTGGGTCGTCCCCCGCAGTTGCTCGGACGCCACTCCCTGTTCCTCACCGACCAGCTCGTAGAGCAATAGGAGCACGCTGGCGGGGGCGTTGATCGTCATCGACGTCGACACCTGGTCCAGCGGGATCTGATCAAACGCGGTGCGCATGTCGTCGATCGTGTCGATCGCCACCCCAGTGCGGCCGACCTCGCCCAGGCAGCGAGGGTCGTCGGAGTCCAGGCCCAGCTGCGTCGGCAGGTCGAATGCCATCGACAGGCCGGTGGAGCCGTGGGCGAGCAGGTAGCGGTAGCGCTCGTTGGACTCCTTGGCCGAGGCGTAGCCGGCGTACTGGCGCATCGTCCACAGCTGCCGGCGGTACATGTCGGGGTGCACGCCGCGGGTGTATGGGTACTCGCCGGGGTGGCCGAGCCGCGCGTCGAGATCCGGCGGGAGATCGCGTTCGTCGTAGACCGGGGCGATCTCGATCCCGGAATCGGTGAAGTGACGGGGATCGTCAGGGCCGACGATCGGTGCGATCGTACGGTGCTCGTCGGCGGTGGCCATCGTGTCTGCAGGTTACCGGCGGAGTGCCGGTCACAGGACCTTGGACAGGAAGTCCCGGGTGCGGTCGTGGCGCGGGTTGCCGAGCACCTCGGCCGGTGGCCCCGACTCAACCACCACCCCGTCATCCATGAACACCGCGGTGTCCGCGACCTCCCGGGCGAAGCCGACCTCGTGGGTCACCACGATCATCGTCATCCCGTCCCGGGCCAGCTGGCGCATGGCGTCGAGAACGTCGCCGACGAGCTCGGGGTCGAGCGCTGACGTGGGCTCGTCGAACAGCATCAGCTTGGGCGCCATGGCGAGCGCGCGGGCGATCGCCACCCGCTGCTGCTGCCCGCCCGACAGGGCGACCGGATAGGTGCTCAGCTTGTCTGAGAGACCGACCCGAGCCAGCAGCTCGGTCGCCCGTTCGCGCGCCTGGCGGCGCCCCGTGCCGCCCACCCGCATCGGCGCCAGGGTGACGTTCTCCAGGGCGGTCATGTGGGGAAACAGGTTGAAGCTCTGGAACACCATCCCGATCTCCGCCCGCTTGCGCGCCACCTCTGACTCGTGCAGCTCGTGCAGCTTGCCGCCGGCCTCCCGGTAGCCGACCAGCTCCCCGTCGACCGACAGGCGACCCGAGTTGATCTTCTCCAGGTGGTTGATGCAGCGCAGGAACGTGGACTTGCCCGAGCCCGACGGCCCGAGCAGGCACATCACCTCGCCGCGCGCCACCTGCAGGTTGATTCCCTTGAGCACCTCGAGCCGTCCGAAGCGCTTGTGAACGGCCTCGGCGTTGACCATCGGCGGGATCATTGCTGGTGGCTCCCGCCGCCCACGGCGAGCCAGCGCGTCCGCATCGTCGCCCGCTGCGCCTTGGAGAACCCGCGCCCGAAGCGGCGCTCGATGAAGTACTGGCCCACATACAGGACGCTGGTCATCGCCAGGTACCAGATGCTGGCGACGATCAGCAGCGGGATCACCTGGAAGTTGACGTCGTAGATCTCCTGGGTGGCGTAGAGCAGCTCGGCGTAGGCGGTGACGCTGATCAGCGACGTGTTCTTCAGCATCGAGATCGTCTCGTTGCCGGTCGGCGGCAGGATCACCCGCATCGCCTGGGGCAGCACGATCAGACGCAACGTCTGCAGGCGGCTCATCCCCAGCGACTGCGCCGCCTCGGTCTGTCCGTCGGGCACCGAGATGATCCCGGCGCGCACGATCTCGGCCATGTACGCGCCCTCGTTGAGGCTGAGCGCGATCAGCGCCGCCACGAACGCCGTGATCACCGAGTTGGCGTGGCCGTGGATCAGCGCCGGGCCGCCGAACGGCACGCCCAGCGAGACGACCGGGAACAGCGCCGCGATGTTGTACCAGAACAGGATCTGGACGAGCAGCGGGGTGCCGCGGAAGAACCAGATGTACAGCCAGCTGGAGCCGGACACGATCGGGTTCGGCGACAGCCGCATCACCGC
The DNA here is from genome assembly GCA_963830395.1 of uncultured Actinomycetota bacterium. Taxonomy (GTDB): domain Bacteria; phylum Actinomycetota; class Thermoleophilia; order Solirubrobacterales; family Solirubrobacteraceae; genus Palsa-465. The sequence goes on along the minus strand of CAWHMI010000004.1, from coordinate 150,120 downwards.
CAGGATCACCCCGAGGACGACGCCGACCAGCATCGACGCAGCGGTCAGCTCGATCGTCACCAGCACGCCGTGCAGGATCTGTGCGTTGAACAGGTACTGCCCGACGATGTGCCACTCGAAATGCTTGTCGGTGACGATCGCGCGGACGATCGAGGCGGCGATCACCAGCACGATCAGCGCCGCGATCCATCGCCCGGGGCGACGGACCGGGACCGCCTCGATGTCCTCGGGGCGGTTGGTCCGGTCGCTGGAAAGCTCGGAGGTGCTCACCTCAGAGCCGTAGTTCTACTACTCCCCTAGCTGGTCGCGCCGTTGATTTTGACCTGGGCGGCGGGAATCGCGCCGCTGGAGATTCCCCACTTGTTGAGGATCGTCGCGTAGGTCCCGTTGTGCACCAGCACCTTGAGCGCGGCCAGGACCGCGGGCGCGAGCCCGCTGCTCCTGGGGATCGCCAGGCCGTAGGGAGCGGTTCCATAGGTCTGGCCGACCACCTTGAAGGTGCCGTGCGACTGCTTGACCTGGTAAGCGGCCACCGGCGAGTCGGCCATCGAGACCTGGGCGCGGCCGCTGGACAGGGCCAGGTTGGCGGCGGTCTGCGTCGGGAACACGAGCACCGTCACCGCGCCCTTGCCGGCGGACTTGCACTTCGTGCCCTGCGCTTTGGCGTCTGACTCCTCGGTGGTGCCGCTCTCCACCGACACGGTGTGGCCGCACAGCGAAGCCAGACCGGTGATCGCCGCGCCGCCGCTCGTCTTGGTGAAGAACGAGGTGCCGGCGAGGAAGTAGTCGACGAAGGTGACGACCTTCTCGCGGGCCTTGGTGTCGGTGAACGAAGAGGCGCCCATGTCGTACTTCCCGGCGGCCAGGCCGGGGATGATCGTGTCGAAGGTGGCGTTGACGACGTTCGCCTTCAGCCCCATGACGGCGGCCAGCGCCTTGCTCAGGTCGGCGTCCATCCCGACCACCGTGTGTCCGTCGGGCCCGATGAACTCGTTCGGCGCATAGCTGGCGTCGGCGGCCACGGTCAAGGTGCCCTTGGACTTGATCGCCCCCGGGACGAGCTTGACCACGGCGGCGTTGGCGCCGGCCGCGCTCGAGCTCGCGGCGCTGCTGCTCGTCGCCGAGCTGGTCGGCGAAGCCGCCGCCGACGAAGATGACGAGCTGCTGCTGCTTCCGCACCCCACCGCCGCGGCGGCGCACAGCAGCGGCACTGCGACAGAGAGCCATTTCCTCCGTGAACCCATGCTTCTCCTCCTCGTTGAAATCACGCGCCAGCATAGGCAACATCGCCGCCGCGCGCGGCGTATCCCCACGGGCCTAACAGAGGCGTAGCCTGGAGGGATGAACGTGACCGTTCGCCTGTTCGCGGGCTTGCGCGAGCGCGCCGGCAGCGACCGGCTGGCGCTCGAGCTGCCCGAGGGGGCGCGCGTCGCCGACGCGCTGACCCGGATGCAGGATGTGATCCGCGATGTCCCGGTGGTGATGGCGGTCAACCAGGAGTACGCCGACGACCGCCACTTCCTGTCCGCGGGCGACGAGCTGGCGCTGATCCCGCCGGTGTCGGGGGGCTCGGTGGGAACGCTCCACGTCCGGGTCACCGACCAGCCGCTCCGGCTCGATCCGCTGGTAGACAGGGTCGGCGACCCGCGGGCCGGCGCCGTCGTGACCTTCACCGGCGTCACCCGCCAGGTGCCGGAGCTGGACTACGAGGCCTACGTGCCGATGGCCGAGCGGCAGATGGAGCGGATCGTGCAGGCGGCGATCGATCGACACGGCCTGTGCGCGGCCGCCGCCGAGCATCGCGTCGGAGCGGTGCCCCTGGCGCAGGCGTCGGTGGCGATCGCGGTGTCGGCTCCCCATCGCGCCGAGGCGTTTGCCGGGGCGCGTCAGATCATCGACGAGATCAAGGCGCGGGCGCCGATCTGGAAGCGAGAGGAGGGAGAGTGGGTCAGCGGATCGCGCCCACTCGTCGAGCCCGCTTGAGCCGACCCGCTCGTCGAGCCCCCTGAGCCGACCGCTCGTCGAGCCCCCTGAGCCGACCGCTCGTCGAGGCCCCTGAGCCGACCGCTCGTCGAGCCGCCTGAGCCGGCCGCGATAGATTGTCGCGCCATGTCGACGTGCCTGGTCACCGGCGGAGCCGGCTTCCTCGGATCTCATCTCTGCGAGGAGCTTCTGCGGCGCGGTAACCGGGTGATCTGTGTCGACAGCCTGGAAACGGGCTCGCTGACCAACATCGCCCACATCCGCTCCGATGATTTCGTCCATCTCAACATCGACATCATCGAGCCCTACTTCGTCGAGGAGCGGATCGACGTCGTCTATCACCTCGCCTCGCCGGCGTCGCCGATCGACTACCTGCGGCTGCCGCTGCACACCCTCAAGGTGGGCTCCTACGGCACCCACCACACGCTGGGCCTGGCCAAGCGCCACCGGGCCCGCTTCTTGACGGCGTCCACCAGTGAGGTGTACGGCGACCCCGAGGTCCACCCCCAGCCCGAGAGCTACTGGGGCAACGTCAACCCGATCGGGCCTCGCGGCGTCTACGACGAGGCCAAGCGCTACGCCGAGGCCCTGACCATGGCCTATCACCGCCAGCAGGGGGTGGATACCGCGATCATCCGCATCTTCAACACGTATGGGAGTCGGATGAGACCCCACGACGGCCGGGCGATCCCCACCTTTCTGCGCCAGGCGCTCCAGGACCGGCCGATCACCGTGTTCGGCGAGGGCTCTCAGACGCGATCGTTCTGCTACGTCGATGATCTGATCCGCGGCATGATCGCGCTCGCCGACTCGGGCTACCACTACCCGGTCAACGTCGGCAATCCGAACGAGTTCACGCTGCTGGCGCTGGCCGAGACGGTAATTCAGGTCACCGGCTCTAAGTCGCAGATCGTGTTCGAGGCGCTCCCCGTCGACGATCCCCAGGTGCGCCAGCCAGACATCTCCCTCGCCCGCGAGCTGCTGGGGTGGAGTCCGGAGATCGACCTGCGGGAGGGACTGGCGCGGACAATTGAGCAAACCGGCGCGGAACGGCTGATCGGCGACGCCCGGTAGACGCGCCCGCCGTCGAGCGACGGTCTTCCGTGCCCTCGGATTCCGCGTAACTTCGGAGACCGGATACCGTTACGACATGCGGGGTACCGGCAGAGAGCCCTGCACAGCGTGACAATCGACCACAAAGAGGCGATCGAGAGCCACCCGAGCGTCCGGCCCGACGGGGCTGAGCGGCTGCCCCTGCCCGAGCGCGACGTCAGGCGCCAGCGGGCCCCGCTGGTGGCGTTGCTGCTGCGCAAGGAGATGCTGCGCAAGGTGATCCGGGTGCTGTCGCTGTTGGCGATCGACTTCGTCGGCGTGGCGGCGGCGATCTACATCGCGATCGCCATCAAACTCGTCGTGCGCGGCCAGTTTGGCTTCGGCACCGCCTGGAGCGACACGCGCACGTCGCTGGCGTTCGCCTACCTGCTCACGGTGCTGATGTTCGCCCGCCTCGACCTGTATGCGGACCGTCCGCGCCGACCCGGGCTGGTCAAGATCGCCGCCGGGCTGTTCCAGGCGACGGTGATCGCGCTGGTGTTCGCACTGGCCACCGGCCACCGCTTCCAGAGCTACTACATCTTCTACGGCGCGCTCTGCTTCGGGATCGCCTTCATCACCGGTCTGCGGGAGCTGTACACCCGGATCACCGGCGCGCTGCTGCAGCGGGCCGGCTACCGGCGGCGGGCGCTGCTGGTCGGCTCGGGCCGGCACATCGAGGAGGTGGCCCACGCGCTCGGCAGCCGGGCCCGGACGCAGGTGGAGCTGGTCGGCTATATCTCGCTCACCCCACGGCCCCAGAACGGTCTGCGCTCGCTGGGACGCCTCGACGAGCTCGGCCGCGTCCTCGGCGATGAGCGGGTCGACGAGGTGATCATCGCTGATCCGGATTTCCCTCAGGAACGCGCCGTGGACCTGGTCGATCGCTGTCATCAACGCGGCGTGACGGTCCACGTGGCGCCATCGACGATGGAGATCCTGATCGACCGCGCCGTGTTCATGCCGGGCGAGTCGGTGCCGCTGTTCACGCTGCGCCCGCCGGTCTTCGAGGGCGTTGAGTACGCCGCCAAGCGAAGCTTCGATCTGATCCTCTCGACCGCCGGGATGGTGCTGATCTCGCCGGTGCTGCTGGCGATCAGCCTCGCCATTAAGCTCAGCTCGCGGGGCCCGGTCATCTACCGGTCGGTACGCCCCGGGATCGGCGGCAAGCCGTTTCGGTGCTTCAAGTTCCGCACGATGCGCGAGCACGCCGAGCGGATCCAGGACGATCTCGAGCCGCTCAACGAGCTCTCCGGCGCGCTGTTCAAGATCCGCGACGACCCGCGGATGACCCCGGTCGGCCGCTTGCTGCGGCGCTTCTCGCTGGACGAGCTGCCCCAGCTGGTCAACGTGATCCGCGGTGAGATGTCGCTGGTGGGGCCGCGGCCGCTGCCGATGCGGGACTTCGACCGCCTGGAGGACTGGCACAAGAAGCGCTATCTCGTCCTGCCGGGGATCACCGGACTGTGGCAGGTGTCGGGCCGCTCGGAGCTGGACTTCGACGACCTCGTCCGGCTGGACTTCCTCTACCTGGAGCGCTGGTCCATGCTCCTGGACCTGTCGATCCTGCTCAAGACGATCCCCGCCGTGCTCACGCGGCGGGGGGCCTACTGACGCGCCGCGGTACGACGCTCGGTGCAGGCCCCGTTCACCGGGCCTCAGCCCGCGCCGGTGAAGTCGACATCCGGCGTCTCGACCGTCCCCGCCGTCCGCCCCGGCGCCGTCTGATAGGTCCAGTACAGGTTGGTGTGCGCGATTACCTGGTCAGGCGGCGGCGCCCCCCATGCCGTCTGGTCCTCGGTCGTGTGGGCGTCGCTGACCAGGGTCGCGTCGTACCCCCTGACGAGCGCGCCGTGGAGCGTCGAACGGATGCACACGTCGGTCTGGGCGCCGACGACGACGACGCGCCCGACCCCGAGACCCGACAGCACCGTCTCCAGCTCGGTGTCCTCGAAGGAGTCGCCGTAGGTCTTGTGCACGAGCGGCTCGGCCTCGCCTGGACTGAGCTCGGGGACGATCCGCCAGTCGTCGCTCCCCGTTGCCAGGCCCTCGTCGGAGTGCTGGACCCAGACGACCGGGACCCCCTCTGACCGCGCCTTCTTCACCAGGCTGCCGACGTTGGCGACGACCGCGTCGCGTTGGTGTGCCCCCTCGACGACGCCGGTCTGCACATCGACGACGAGCAGTGCCGTGTTCGGCCGATTCTGGAATGTGGTCATGACCGCTTCTTACCACGCCGGGCGCCTCTAGTACTCTCACGGCCGCGCATGCCGCCCACCGACCGCTTCGTGATCAGCTTCGCCGCCGAGCCGCCCCAGGAGGCGCTGCCCTACGGCCGCTGGGCCGACACCCTGCGCGAGCACTTCCTCGCCGCCTGCCGCGAGATCGACACCGAGGGAGAGGATCTCGGGGAGGCGGGCGACATCGCCTGGTTCCCGGACCGGTCCTATGCCGGGCGCACCTACGTGCCGGCGGCGGCACGGACCACCGCCGGTTACGAGCTGTTCGGGTTCGTGTCGTTCAGCGAAGGCTCCGGGGGTCCCAGCGACTTTGCGACGCGGGCCGATTTCACCGCCGAGACGGCCGAGAGCAACCCGGACTGGAAGCTCGATCTCAACGACGACGTCGTCGCCAGCTGGCGCGGCGAGCAGGGCAACATCGCCGCGATGACGCTGGTGTGGGGGGTGCCGATGATCCCCGGCGGCGCCGTGGTCACCGCCGAGCTCGCCAATCTCGCCGTCGACCAGTGCACGCTGATCGAGGAGCGCTTCACGCTGCTGGCGCCCGACAACTATCGCTCGGATTTCCTCGAGGTGCGACTGTGGGACGGGCGCGGGAGCGAGCTGGCGGCCGAGTCGCTGTACGTCGAGGACGGCGAAGACGACGAGTGATGGATGGCCGGCTGGCGCCGGCCCGTTGGTTACGGAGCTGGCGCGCTCGGCGCCGCCTCGGGCTGCCGCGGCTGCTGGGCGAGGGCGATCGGCAGCTGGCGTGCCACCTCGTCGTCGGTGAGCGGGAAATGGCATGCGGCGAGGCTGCCCCCGGGCCTGGCCTGAAGTGGCGGGTCCTCCTCGGAGCACAGCGACTGCGCCTTCGGGCAGCGGGTGTGGAAGCGACACGCCACCGGCGGGTTCGCCGGACTGGGCACGTCGCCGGTCAGCAGCTGGCGCTCGCGCTTGCCGCCGGTCGGATCCGGAACCGGCACGGCGGACAGCAGCGCCCCGGTATAGGGATGACGCGGGGCGCCGTAGAGCACGTCGTTGGGCGCCAGCTCGACGATTCGCCCGAGGTACATGACGGCCACTCGATCGCACATATGGCGCACCACCGACAGGTCGTGGGCGATGAAGATCAGCGTCAAGCCCATCTCGCGCTGGAGCTGGCGCAGCAGGTTCAGGACCTGCGCTTGGATGGAGACGTCGAGCGCCGACACCGGCTCGTCGGCGACCAGCAGCTTCGGCTCCAGGGCGATCGCGCGGGCGACGCCGATCCGCTGACGCTGACCGCCGGAGAACTCGTGGGGATAGCGGTTGTAGTGCTCGGGGTTCAGGCCGACCCGGTCCATCAGGTCCTGGACGCGGCGCTTGCGCTCGCCGGCACCCGCGTACAGGCCGTGGATGACGTACGGGTCGGCGATGATCGAGCCGACCGTCTTGCGCGGGTTCAGCGACGAGTAGGGGTCCTGAAAGACCATCTGCATGTCTCGGTGCAGGGCTTTGAGCTCATCGCCCTTCAGGGCGGCGACCTCACGGCCGTCAAACGTGATCGTGCCCGACGTTGGGTCCATCAGCCGGCACAGCAGCCGGGCGGTCGTGCTCTTGCCGCAGCCGGTCTCACCGACGATGCCGAGCGTCTCGCCCTGGGCCACGTCGAACGAGACACCGTCGACCGCCTTGACCGCGCCGATCTGGCGCTGGATGAGGAGCCCCTGCTTGATCGGGAAGTGCTTGACCAGGTCGCGGACCTCGATCAGGGTCCCCATGGCGTCTCCCGGGTCGGATTGCCCCTCGGGCCGAGCGGGTCGTCGGCGGGGCGGATCGTATCCGGCGGCTTGGCCTCGCCCTCGGACGGGAGCCGATCACCCCCCTCGCTGGTCTCCTGCACCGAGCCCGCCGCCGGCTCGGTCGCGGGGCCGGCGGAGCCCGCGGCCAGCCGTCGCAGGGAGGCCTGATCGTGACCGGAGCGCAGGCCCTGCCAGATCTGAGCTCGCACGCTCGGGGTCAGCAGACAGGCGGCGGCGTGGCCGTCGTCCCCATTGACCGGGTCCAGGCCCGGATCCACCCGCCGATGGGCATCCTGCACGTACGGGCAGCGGGGATGGAAGTAGCAGCCGGTGGGGCGGTTGATGAGGCTGGGGGGCCGTCCCGAGATCGGGACCAGCTCGTCGTCGCGCGGACTGTCGAGCCGCGGGATGGAGCTGAGCAGCCCCCAGGTGTAGGGATGCTGAGGCGAGTTGAAGATCTGCTCAGACGTGCCCCGCTCCACGATCCGTCCGGCGTACATGACCGAGATGTCGTCGGCGATCTCGGCCACCACGCCGAGGTCGTGGGTGATGATCACGATCGCCATCCCGAGCCGCTGCTGGAGGTCCTCGAGCAGGGCCAGGATCTGCGCCTGGACGGTGACGTCGAGCGCGGTCGTCGGCTCGTCGGCGATCAGCAGCTTGGGCTCGTTGGCCAGCGCCATCGCGATCATCACGCGCTGGCGCATGCCGCCCGAGAACTCGTGCGGGTACTGGTCGACGCGGCGCCTGGGATCCGGGATCCCCACCAGCTCCAGCAACTCGACCGCCCGGGCCCGGGCCGCCGACCTGCCGACCTTGCGGTGGGTGAGGACCGCCTCCATCAGCTGGGCGCCGACCTTGAAGAACGGATGCAGCGCGGACAGGGGATCCTGAAAGATCATCGCCACATCGTTGCCGCGCAGCTTGCGCAGGCCGGCGTCCGGCATCGTGATCAGGTCTTTGCCGTCAAACAGGATGCGTCCCTCGATGCGCGCTCCCTGAGACCGGGTGAGGCCGAGCGTGGTCAGCGACGAGACGCTCTTGCCCGAACCGGACTCGCCGACGATGCCGAGCGTCTTGCCGGTATCCACCGTGTACGAGATGCCGTCGACCGCGTGGACGACGCCGTCATCGGTCCGGAAGGAGACGCGCAGGTCCTGCACCTCGAGCAGCGGGCTCACGAGTAGCGGACCCGAGGATCGAGATAGGCGTAGCCGATGTCGACCACGATGTTGGCGACGACGATGAACATGGCGGCCAGTAGCACCGTCCCCTGGACGATCGGGATGTCGGTATGGAGGATCGCGTCGTAGTTGAGGCGGCCGATCCCGGGGATGTTGAACACCGTCTCGGTGAGTACCGCCCCGCCGAGCAGCGCTCCGATGTCCAGTCCCAGCACGGTGACGACGGGGGTGATCGCCGAGCGCACCCCGTGACGCCAGACCACGCGACGCTCGGACAGGCCCTTGGCCCGCGCCGTGCGGATGTAGTCCTCGCCCATCACCTCGATCAGGCTGCCGCGCAGCAGCCGGGAGTAGATCGCCGCCGACGTCGCCGCCAGCACGAACCAGGGGAGAATCAGCGACGTGAACCACTGACCCGGGTTGGCGGTCAGCCCTGCGTAGCTGCTCGACCCCGGCAGGATCGGGAACTTGCCGATATCCGAAGCGAACAGGTAGAGCACGATCAGGCCCAGCCAGTAGACGGGCATCGAGACGAACACCAGCGCGGTGCCCATCGCCGCCCGGTCAAAGAAGGTGCGGCGCCGGACCGCCGAGATCACGCCGACGGGGATCCCGGCGAGCAGCCAGACGACCACGGCGCCGATGGTCAGCGAGAGCGTCGCCGGCAACCGGTTTGCGATCAGCCCGATCACCGAGGCACCGCTGTAGTAGCTGTAGCCGAAGTTGAAGTGAAGGATGATCCCCTTCATGTAGTCGAAGTACTGGGTGTAGATCGGTTTGTTGAGGCCGAGCTCCTTGTTGATGTAGGCGATGATCGTGGGGCTGGGGTTACGGCCGGCGCGCAGCTGCGCGGGATTGCCGGCGGGGAAGATGTAGAAGAACAGGAAGGTGAGCAGGCTGACCAGGAACAGCATCAGGATTCCCCACAGGATCCGGCGGATTATGTATCTGCTCACGGGTTTGTCCCCAGCGGGTCAGTAAAGCGGCGGGCGGGCCTCACCGTCGTGGTGAGGCCCGCCGCCTGAGTCGGGTTTAGGGATTCTTCAGGGACGTGAACTGGAAGTCGAACAGACCCTGATTCCACTGGTCGACGACACCCTGGACGTCGGAGCTGTTGAGCACGTCCTCGTTGGCGAAGTACTCCGGGATCGCCGCGGCGTTGGCCACCAGCATCTTGTCGATGTTGGCCCACGCCTGAGCGCGCGCCGCCGGGTTGACGATCAGCGCCGCCTTCTCCATCGCCTGGTTGACCTGCGGGTTGTTGAACTGGCCGAAGTTGGAGTTGTTACTCGGCACGATCGCCGGGCCGTAGAACGGCACGTACAGCACCGCGAACGGGTCGGCGAAGTCACGGATCCACCCGACGATCGGGCAGGCGTCGATCTCCTGCTTGGGGACCTCGCAGTACTTCGTGTACATGACCGACTGGTCGGGTTCGGACGTGTGCACGTGGAATCCGAGGCTGGTCATCGCCGACGAGACGACCTGGGTCCACGCCGGGTCGACGCCGTTGTCGGCGCCGACGAGCTGCACCGTGGCGTTGCCCGTGTACTTGCCGCTCTTGTAGCCGGCGAGCTTCATGTACTTCTCCGCCACCTGGAGGTTGCCGTTGGCGTTCTCGTTGTAGTCGACCTGCGGACCGGCGTAGCCACCGGCCTGCTGGAAGCCAATCGTCCCCGGGTAGATGAAGTGGGTCATCGGCTGGCCCTCGAGCGGGCCGCCCACGACCTTGAGGATCGCCGCCCGGTCGAGCGCCGCCCACATCGCCTTGCGCACGTCCACGTTCTTGAACACACCGTGAACGGTGTCGACGCCGATGTACCAGCTGCCCGAGCCCTCGGTGACGGTCAGCTGTGAGGGGTAGGTCTCGTAGGCGAGCTTCAGGTTCGGCGGCGTCGCCTGGTCCATCGACACGGAGTCCGTGCCCTTCAGCGTCTGCAGCTGCGACACGGTGGCGTCGACGCCGATCTTGTAGTTGATCTGATCCAGGTACGCCGGCGGACGGAACGCCGAGCTGTAGGTGCTCGCGCTCCAGTTGGGGTTGCGCACGAGGGTCAGCGACTTGCCCGTCTGGTAGCCGATGCCGGCGAACTTACCGGTCTTGTTGTCCGCCTGGACCATGTACGGACCGGTGGCCACCAGATACTGACTGCCGTACGTGGTTGGGCTGTGCTTGTCCAGCGGCCCCGCGAACGACTCCGGGATCGGCGCCGATGTCGGCAGCGACAGCGCCGGGATCAGGATCGCCGCGCCCGGCTTGATCATGTGGAAGACGATGGTGTCGTTGTTGGGGGTCTGGATGCCCGGAATCGGCCCGCCCGAGTACTTGGCCGAGGTCGCCCCGACCAGCGGCGCCGGGGAGTTGGCCCCGAAGTACGAGATGAAGTACGGGTTGGCGACGTTCGGATTGGCGCCGCGCTCGATCGCGTAGGCGACGTCCTTGGACGTGACCGCGCGGTTGACCGGCGGACTGAACTTGACGTTGGGCTGGATGTGCACCGTGACGGTCTTACCGCCGTCGGTGATGCCGCCGTTGGCCGTCGTGGGCACCACGGTGGCCAGGTCGGGAGCGAGCGTCGTGCTCGAGTTGGGAAGGAACGAGAACAACGGACGGTTGGTCACATCGACGACGGGGTAATCACCGCCGAAGTAGGACTGGCCGGGATCGAGGTGCGCGAAATCAACGCTCGAGAACACGGTCAGCGTGCCGCCCTTCTTCTTTCCGTACAGCACCTCGGATGACGGATTCTCGCCCGCCTTCAGGGGAAGACTCGACGCCCCCGAGACGCCGGAGCTCGATGTCGTGCTCGATTTGCTCGAACTGCTCGAGCTCGAGCCACAGGCCGCCACCAGGACCGTCGCCAGACCGGCGACGACCAGGGCGAGCACCGCGCGTGCGCGGTTCCTCATATCACTGCCTCCTCTTGTGGTTTTGCCATCCCGGCGCCCCAGAGCTGCCGGGAGGCGGTGTGTGGTGAAAGTTGTCGGTCACGACCGGTCCCCGCGCGGGTTCAGCGCGTCGAGCAGCCCGTCGCCGAGCAGGTTGAAGGCGAGCACGGTGATCAGCAGGGCGGCCCCCGGGAAGACCATGTACCACCAGGCCGTGTTGAACGTGGGGGTGGCGTCGGCGATCATCTGGCCCCAGCTGGCCTCCGGGGGCCGGATCCCCACGCCGAGGAAGGAGAGCGCCGCCTCGAGCAGGATGTTGGTCGGGATCAGCAGGCTGGAGTAGACGATCAGGGGCGCCATCAGGTTGGGCAGGATCTCCCGGAACAGGATCCGCCGGTCGGACGCGCCCAGCGACCGCGCCGCCTCGACGAACTCCTTCTCGCGCAGGGACAGGACCTGGCCGCGGACGATCCGGGCGATGTAGGTGAAGCTGAGCAGCGCGACGATGAAGATCACGGTTCCCAGCCCCGGCTGGATCAGCCCCGACAGGCAACCCCGCACGCTGCAGGCCGCCCCGATGCCCAGCCCGAGCACCAGCACCGGGAAGGAGAGGAAGACGTCCACCGCCCGCATCATCACCGTATCGACCCAGCCCCGGTAGAACCCGGCGAGCAGGCCGACGACGGTGCCGATCGCGGCCGCGATGGCGGTCCCGACGATCCCGACCTCCAGCGACACCCGGGCGCCGTAGATGACGCGAGAGAGGATGTCGCGGCCGAGCTCGTCGACGCCGAAGGGATGGGCGGCGCTGGGCCCGGTTGGCGATCCGAACACATCCAGGGCATTGGTGTCGTTGACGTTGGGACCGGGAACGCCGAGGAGCTTGACGATCAGCGGCGCGAAGATGGCCATGATGATCATGAACACGATCACGCCGGCGGACACCAGCGCCACGCGATCGGCTTTGAAGCGACGCCAGAACAGCTGGCGCGGTGAGCGGGCAGCGATGTCGCCCGTGACGATCTCGGCGGACTCGAACGGCCCCTCCGGATCCGCCAGGAGCTCGTTGGTGGGGCTGCCGACGATGCTCATGGTCTGGCCGGCAAGCGCGGCGGGGCCGATCGGCGCCCTAGCGAGCGCGCCGCCGCCGATCGACGCCTCAGGTAGCGCGCCGCCGCCGATCGGCGCCCCAGCGCCATCCAGCCGCCGGCTGGCGACATCAGAGCGCGACCTCGCGCCGCACCTGCGCAACCTCCATGGGCCGCATCGAAGCAGATGCGGGATCGGCTGTCACTAAACATTAATGCGCCCTCAACGAACGGGTGGCCGGGAGCGAGCGTTTACCCTCACCGGGCCGGCCCTCGTAGCTCAATGGACAGAGCACGCGCCTCCTAAGCGCGGGATGCAGGTTCGATTCCTGCCGGGGGCACTTCCGGGTCCCCGGCGGGCGGATTCTATGGCGGCACCGTGATCGACGCGCCGCCACCGCGAACCCCACCGTGATCGGCGCGCCGCCACAGCGAACCCCACCGTGATCGGCGCGCCACCACAGCGAACCCCACCAGCGCCCGTGCTACGGTCCGCGCGTCCTCGTGTCCGAGAGCACGCTGCAAGCCGCACCGTCCCCGTCCTCGCGCCGGGATTCCTCGCCCTCCGCTTCCCCGCCGCACAACTGGCCGGGGCGGGCGCTGGCGAGCCCGTACCTCGCCTGGGCGGTGGCAATCGCCGTCCTCCTGGTCTCGGCGGCGCTCGTGGTGTGGGCGCGGACCCGGCCCGGATTCGACCCCTACGGTTGGTTGACCTGGGGCCATCAGACGATCGCGGGATCGCTGGACACCAACGCGGCTCCCTCGTGGAAGCCGCTGCCATACGTGTTCACGGTCGTCTACGCGCTCGCCGGCCACCATGAGCTGCGCCTGTGGATGATCACCTCGGCCGCCGTCTCGCTCAGCGGCGTCGTCTTCGCTGGGCGGGTCGCCTACACGCTGACCGACGCGCCGCCGGAGCGGCGCTGGGCCGCCTGGGTGGCCGGGATCTTCGCGGGGCTGGCGCTGCTCGGCATCGAGAAGTACTTCCACTACATCCTCAGCTCGCAGTCGGACCCGATGATCGTCGCGCTGTGCCTGGCGGCGGTCGACTGCCATCTGCACCGCCGCTATCGCACCGCGTTCCTGATGGGCGCGCTGGCCGGCCTGGGACGGCCCGAGGTGTGGCCGTTCCTCGGCCTGTACATCGTCTGGGTCTGGATCAGGCTCCCGGCGGCCCGGGCGCTGCTCGTCGGCGGGGTGGCGGCGATGGGGCTGCTGTGGTTCGGGATTCCGGCGCTGACGTCGCGGACGCCGTTCGTGGCCGCGGCCAACGCGATGGACTCGGGGCGGCGCCTGACCAGCGATCAAGTCGGCGGCACGATCCGCCGGTTCCTGGACCTGCACCACGTCACGCTCGAGCTGGCGGCGCTGCTCGCGGTCGTGCTGGCGGCGTGGCGGCGCACCTGGGCCGACCGGGCCACGCTGGTGCTGGCGGCCGGCGTGGTCGGCTGGGTGATCGTCGAGATCGCGTTCGCGCTGCACGGCTGGCCCGGCCTGGCGCGCTACATGTTCGAGCCCGCGGGAGTGATGGTGGTGCTGGCCGGGATCGGCGTCGGCCGCCTGCTCGCCGATCCGCCCCGGATCGGGGGGATCTCGGCGGCGGTCGCGGGTCTCATCGGAGGCATCCTGGTGCTGGCGCTGGTCGCCAGCCTGGTGCCGTCCGCCGTGTCGGCGGCGCGCGCCGAGCACAAGGACATCGCCGTCCAGCGGGTGCGCACCCGGGAGCTCGGCCTGCTCAGCTCGGTGATCGGCCAGCTCGGGGGGCCGGCCCACCTGCGGGGCTGCGGCGAGGCGCTCACCCGGCTCGAGTATCAGACCGCTCTCGCCTACACGCTGGGCAAGAACGTCAGCCAGGTCGGCTTCAAGTTCGGGCAGGCGATCGCCCACGGCAACCCGATCGTCCTGTTCACGCCGGCGATCACTGGGATCGGCTGGCAGGTGCAGGCGGTCCACCAGGTCAAACCGGCGTGCCGGTCGTTGCCGTCCGCCGGCTGAGGAGGGCGCCGGACTTGCCGTCCGCCGGCTGAGGAGGGCGCCGGCGCAAACCCCGCCGCCGAGCTGGCAGGGTCGGATTGGGGCGGTCGCCGGCAGGGCACACTTTGGGTATGAGCGGCAACAGCGCTCACGATCGGTATGGCTGGCGGCTGACGCCCTGGGGTTGGATTCTGACGGTCGCGGTGCCCGTCCTGGTGGTGCTCGCGATCGTCGATCCCGGCCGCGGCGTCATCATCGGATTGATCGTGGTCGCCGTCGTGTGGGCGGGACTCCTGGCGGCGAGCTTTCCTTCAAGCCGAGCGCGCCGCAGTTATCCAGACGACTTTGGCGGCGAGGCCGCCGAACGGTACGAGCGCGAGCGCGACTACCGCGATTGAACCCACCGGGGTGCGCCGGCAGAGTAGACGAAGGACCCGCCCGCGAGTTCTGCGTCTGGGTGAGCTTCAGAACAGCCAGGCGGCCATCGCGCCGGTCGCAGCGCACCACCAGCGATGTGTTGCCGCGTCCGACCGGCTCGTCCACGCCCAGCTCCCAGCGCTGAGCCAGCTCGGCCAGCATCACGGGAAGCCCTTGCCACCACGGCTCGACTCCTGCACCGAACCGAGCGCGCAACCGGCCGTGAACAGCGTCGAGGACGGGTGACGAGAAGTCCATCCCGTCACGATGCCACGCCTTCCCGGTACCTCCGACGCGACCATCCGGTCGCGTGCATCAGAGACGTGATCCGGCGCGCCAGCAAGCGTGGTCGACTGTCACAGCGAGCTTGTCCAGGACGTGGCCCAGCACCTCGTCAAGAGGTGAGCGTCGCTGCGACGATTCGAGTGGCGATCAGCTGGCGGAGGCGTGGAAGGCCAGGAGGGCGTCCCCTGGCAGCGCCAGCCATCATCCGGCGACCTGTAAGACGCGCCGAGTGCATACCCGATCGTTTCCGTCGGAACGCTTGGTGGCTGGGCGTGCCTCTCCGGTCGCTAATTGGCCCGAGGACTCCGCCTCGACGACCGGGAAAAGGTGGAAAATCGTGACCAGACCTGCGGATTTGTCACCAGCCTGCCGCTCAGCGTGGCTAACGCGACAAACCCGGGCGCGTTCTCGAATTTGGCGCAAAAACCCCGTTGGACTGCGACCCGTAGCGGGAGCTCGCCCTCAGCCGTCCCGGTCGGGACGGTCCGGGTAGACCTCGTCGATCGTGGTCAGCGCCGCGTATGGGACCCCGGCGACGCGCCGGATCGCCGCCGCGCCGCCCGCCAGCCGATCGCAGACCGCCAGCACGCCACACACCGTGTGGCCCTGCTCACGGATCGCCTCCAGCGCCCGGATCGTCGAGCCGCCGGTGGTGACCACGTCCTCCACCAGCATGCAGCGGTCTGTTCTTTCCAGCAGCGGGCCCTCGATCCGTCGGGCCAGGCCGTGCTCCTTGACCTCCTTGCGGACGAAGAAGGCCTTCACGTCGGCCCCGCCGGCGAGGGCTGCGCAGGCGATCGGATCCGCACCCATCGTCATCCCGCCGACCGCCGTCGCCGACCACTCGCGGGCCCGCGCGGCGACCAGCTCGCCCAGGGCGGCGAACCCGGCCGGCAGCAGGATCGCGCGCTTGGCGTCGACCAGGTACTGAGCCCTGGCCCCGCTGGTGAGCTCGACCTCACCGATCACCAGGGCGTGCTCGCGCAGCTGCGCGAGGAGGCGCTCCCGCGCCGGGATCACTCTGGCGGCGCTACCGGTAGACGTCGACGCGGTCACCGTAGTTCAGCCAGTGAAACACCCCGATCGCGTCGATGATCGGCAGGCGCATACAGCCGTGACTGGCTGGGTAGTCGGGCGCCGGGTCATAGCCGTGGATGGCGTACCCGCGATAGAAGAAGCTCGAGTAGTACATACCGTCGGGCAGGTAGCCGGGCACGCGGTAGTAGACCTGGTAGCGCCCGAGAACGGTCGGAGTCGACGGCTTGCCGGAACTGATCGGGTAGATGCGGTAGACCTGGGAGCCGTTGATCAGCGCCAGCGTCTGGTTGGCCAGATCTCCCTCGGCGTGCTTGCCGTCGCCCGGATAGCGGACCCTGAACGCGCCCTGACCGTTGAGTAGTGCCGTGATCGTGCGGCCGTCCAGGCTCTGGTTGCCTTCGCCCCAGCCCAGGAGACGGTGGTAGGCGTTGAGGGCCAGGCCCGTCCGCTGGTTGTAGACGCCGCTCTGGGGGACGAAGACGTGGAGCGCCGCCAGCTGTTGCTGGACCAAATCGACGAGTGGTCCCCTGTCGCCGAAGGAGGCCTGGGTGTTCAGCGCGGCGTACGCCCGCTCGGCGAAGAAGCCGCCCATCGCCGCCGAGCGCCGGTGGGTCACCTGCACCCGCACGATCCCCGGCTTCGGCGCCCGCAGCTCCAACGAGAAGCTCCCGTAGGGCCGGCCGGCCTCCGGCTTGACCGCGAGCCGGTCCTGCTTGAACACCTGCTTGTCGACCGACGCCTCCATCTGGACCGACTGGCCGGCGATGTAGGGACGCACGAAGCCGCGAATCTCGACACTGCGGCCGGGGACGGTGACCGAGTCGCGGTGGACGGTGAACGTGTCGTTGAGGTAGAGCCTGGCGGTGGCCTTCGGGGGCGCGGGCGGTGTCGGCTCGGTCGCCTTCGGCGTCGTCTTGGTCGACTTCGGCGCCTTCGGCGCCGGCGTCGAGGTGGTGGAGCCGTCGGCAAGGGCGGCGCCGGCGAGCGTCGCCAGCGACAGGATCACGGCGGCCCAGGCAGCAGTCCAGAAGATGAAGAGGCGACGCACTGAGTGGAAAGTAAACCAGTCAACCGTCTCGGACACGCCGGAGGGTTTAATGGGATGCGGCTTGCGCGCCGCCGGAGGGTCAGATGGGATGCGGCTTGGGCGCCGCCGGAGGGTCAGATGGGATGCGGCTTGCGCGCCGCCAGCGGACCGGTGACGACCGCGATCACCAGCCAAGACGCCGCGATCAGACCGAGGATCGCCAGCGCGCTCCAGCTCAGCTGGTTGATCCCTAGCGCCAGCGCGTTGTTTGCGCTGTGCAGGGCCATGCAGGGGTAGAGCGAGCGGGTCTTCCACCGCACCAGACACAGCACGAAGCCGAGGAAGCCGAGCGGAACCAGGTACTGCGATGAAGCGGACCCGGTGTGCGCGAGGCCGAACAGGATCCCGGTCACCACCGCCGCCACCCATGGCCCGCCGTCGACGCCACCGAGCCTGATCGGGAGCTTGCGCAGCGTCCCGAAAATGAAACCGCGGAAGAAGAACTCCTCGGCTATCGGCGCGATCGCGCACACGAACACCGAGGCCGCGATCAGCGCCGCCGTGCTATGGGTTACGCCGAGCTCGCTCGGGAGCTTGTCGGTGCCGCGCAGGTTGAGCAGTGCGCTGTAGATCGCGGTGAGCCCGTAGTAGCCGACGGCGGCGAGGACGAACGCTTTGGCCGCCGTCGCCGGCGCGACTCGCCGGTACCCGAACTCCGCCGGCCGGGGACGACCGCCCCACGCGGCCAGCCCCAGCGCCACGCCCACGAAGGTGAGGTCGAAGACGATGTCCCCGATGATGCTCGCCGCCGGGCTGGGGTGGCTCAGGCTGGAGCCGCCGATCTGGGCGACGACGTCGACCAGAATCGACGCGACTGAGCCGACCACCAACCCGAGGATGATGGCGGCGGGGGCGGTCCACAACGGCCACGAGACGCGATCCTCGTCGACGTCGGCAGCGCCGGGCGGAGCCTCGTCGACGGCCGGCTCCGCGGGCGACGGGGGCGAGGACGGGGGCAAGGGCATCTGTATTGAGATTAGGGTTCGCGAACCCTCAGGGCCAGGTGAGCTCGTCCAGACCACCGATCGTCGCCGCATCCGCGCGAGCGCCCGTCTTGGTAGCGCCGTTCGCCGGTTCGCCGTCACGCCGCAGCAGCACCGCCGAGATTCCGCAGGCCGCGGCGCCGCGCACGTCATCCGTAAGGCTGTCGCCGACGTGGAGGGCGCGCTGCGCCCTCGCGCCGACCAGCGCCAGGGCGTGACCAAAGATCGCCGGCGCCGGCTTGGCGGCGCCGACCGCCGCCGAGGTCACCGCCCCGTGCAGCAACGGCGCGAGGCCGACCAGCTCCAGCACCTCCAGCAGTGACACGTCCCAGTTGCTCACCACCACCCCGCGGATCCCCCGAGCCCGCGCCCGGACCAGCAGATCCCGGGCGTCGGGGTACGCCTGAAACCGAAGCGAGCTCAGCAGCACCTCGGTGACAGCGTCGATACCGGCGGCAGCCAGCCGCTCATCGGCGGGCAGCGCGCCGCGCAGGACCTCGGCGCAGTCGCGTCGCAGTGCCGCCAAGCCGTCGGCATCTCGGCCGCGGGCCATGTTGCTCCGGTAGAAGGCGATCTCGGCGGCCAGGGCCCGCTCCGCCGCGGCCGGCGACACGACGACGCCGAGCCGCCCGGCGAGCTGGCGACGCAGAGCGGGCGCGGGCGGCGTCAGCGCGACCAGCGTTCCCAGCCCGTCGAGGAGGAGGGCGTCCACCGCGGCGAAACCGGATCGCCTGCCGCCGACGGGATGCCGGGGATCCTGCATGGCCCTAGCGTTGCAGGACCGGGAACCGGCGAGCCGAACAGAGCTTTGAAGCTACACTGGCTGGCCCGAGGGCGGTGGGCGCCCGCGTCCGCGCCCGACGCCCACTGCATCGCAATCGCCCCATGCACCGACGTGAGAGACAGCGCCGCCGCCGGCGCAACCGCGGATCGACGCTCAAGCGGTTCGTGGCCCTGACCGGAGTGCTGATGGTGTCCGCCCTGGCCCTGGGCGGACTGGGGATCGCCGGCTGGGTTGTCAACGTGGCCCACTCGGCGCCGAATCTGAGCTCGCTGCACCCCCACATGCCCGGCTCACCGTCGCAGGTGTTCGCCGCCGACGGCACTTCGCTGGGCTACATCTGGGCGCCCAGCGTGCGCACGCCGGTCGCCGGCAGCGAGATCCCGCAGCGCCTCAAAGAAGCGACGATCGCGATCGAGGACCGCCGCTTCTACCAGCACGGCGCCCTCGACTATCAGGGGATCCTCCGCGCCGCGCTCAAGGACGCGCTCAAGGGGGGGTCCACCGGACTGCAGGGGGCATCGACGCTGACCATGCAGCTGGTCGACAACACCTACCTGCCCAATCGTTACAAGGCCCATCACGATCTGCGGTACAAGATCGTCCAGGCGAAGCTGGCGGAGCAGCTCGAGGGCAAGCACTCCAAGAACTGGATCTTGGACAGCTATCTCAACGACGTCCCCTACGGGACGGTCGGCGGCCAGACGGCGTACGGGGTGGCAGCCGCCGCCAAGATGTTCTTCGACAAGCCAGTGGGGCAGCTGACGCTGGACCAGGAGGCGCTGCTCGCCGGGCTGCCCCAGGCCCCGTCCGAGTACAACCCGTTCATCGCCCGCGGAGCCGCCCGCCAGCGCCGGGCCGAAGTCCTCCAGGCGATGGTCACGGCGCACGACATCAGCCAGGCGCAGGCCGACCAAGCCGCCAGCCGGCCCCTGGCCGTCAGCCTCAAGGCCGACACGACAATGCAGGTGCACAGGTACCCGTACGTGTTCGATTTCGTCGCGCAACAGGTCGCCCAGGACCTGTGCCCCCAGGATCCGACGCACTGCAGCACGCTCCAGCAGGGCGGGCTGAAGATTCACACCACGATCGATCTGCGCAAGCAGTCGCTGGCCCTGCAGGCGATCCACGACCACGAGTCGCTGTTGGCCGGGCAGAACCCCGCGGGAACCGCCGCGGCGGCGCTGGCCTCGATCGACGATCAGAACGGTCACATCCTGGCGATCGCCAATTCGTCTGATTACAGCCAGACCAAGTTCGACTACGCCACCGAGGGCCATCGTCAGCCGGGCTCGTCGTTCAAGACCTTCGCCCTGATGACCCTGATCCACGACTACCACGGCGATCCCAACAGCACCTACTACACGTCCAAGTTCCTTGCGCCGGGCTGGCTGGCGGCGGATCCGACCTGGTCGGTGCACACCGCCGAGGAGTCCTATCAGGGCAACATCAACGTCACCAAGGCGACGATCGTCTCCGACAACACCGTCTACGCGCAGCTCGCCGCCGACCTGGGCTGGGGCAAGCTGGACGCCACGGCCCACGCAATGGGCATCACCTCGCCGCTCAACGCCCTCCCGGCGGAGGTGATCGGCGGTCTGAAGCTCGGCGTCACCCCGCTGGAGATGGCCGACGCCTACGCGACGCTGGCCAACGGCGGCACCCACATCCCAGCGACCATCATCGGCAAGGTGGTGTTCCCCGACGGCAGCTCCAGGAACTTCGGCAACCCCAAGCGCACGACCGTGTTCCCCTACAACGAGGCCTATGAGGGCACCAGCGTCCTCAAGCAGGTGGTCACCAGCGGCACCGGCACCGCCGCCAACTACGGCTGTCCCGTCGCCGGCAAGACCGGAACCGCCAACGCACTGGAGAACGCCTGGTTCGTGGGCTACTCCCCGCGCATGTCCACCGCCGTCTGGGTCGGCTACCCGCAAGGCAACCTGCCCATGGCCGACGGCTTCGGCGGCACGCTGGCCGCCCCGATCTGGCAGCAATACATGTCGTCCGCCTCCGGCGGCTACTGCGGCAACTGGAATCCGCCGAGTGTCCCGTTTAACGGAACCGCGTTCTTCGGTCACTTCTCCACGTCGGGCTCCTCCGCCACCACCCCGGGGGCGGGGACCAACACCACCGGCGTCACCACGCCCTGACGCGGGGCGCGAGGCTGCTGGTAGCGTTGTCGCATCGTGGCGCGCGAGTCCGCGCGCGGCCAGGCCAACAGGTCAAAGGAG
The DNA here is from genome assembly GCA_963830395.1 of uncultured Actinomycetota bacterium. Classification (GTDB taxonomy): domain Bacteria; phylum Actinomycetota; class Thermoleophilia; order Solirubrobacterales; family Solirubrobacteraceae; genus Palsa-465. The sequence continues at coordinate 129,082 of CAWHMI010000004.1, read as the reverse complement.
CGAATGCCAAAGGAAGAGAAGGTCGAGCTGGAAGGCGAGGTGGTCGAGGCGCTGCCTAACGCCATGTTCCGCGTCAAGCTCGACAACATGGACCGTGTCGTGCTCGGCCACGTTGCCGGCAAGATGCGCCGCTTCCGTATCCGGATCCTGCCCGGAGACCGGGTCCGGGTGGAGCTGTCGCCGTACGACCTGGATCGCGCGCGGATCGTCTACCGCCATCGTTAGCCCGCCCAACGGCGGTGGTTGGTGCGCGAGCTGGAGCTGATCGAGCGCCTCGAGCGGCTCCTCGGACCGCCCGGGCCCAACGTGCTGCGCGGTGTCGGCGACGACGCCTCGGTGGTGCGCGGCCGCGGCTACGCGGTGACCTCGATCGACGCCATAGTCGAAGGGGTCCACTTCCGCCGACCGGCGCTGCACCCAGCGGAGATCGGCCACCGGGCCCTGGGCAGCGCGGCCTCGGACCTGGCCGCGATGGGCGCGCTGCCGGGAGAGGCCTACCTCGCGCTCGGGGTGGCCCCCGACGTGACCGTGGATGAGGCGCTGGCGTTGGTGGAGGGAGCACAGCGGCTCGCGTCTGATTGCGGCATCACGATCGCCGGTGGTGACGTCACCACGTCGGCCGTGCTCACCGTCACGGTGACGGTGGTCGGCTGGGCCCGCGATCCGGGGGAGCTGGTCGGGCGCGACGGCGCCCGACCCGGAGACCTGGTGGCCATCACCGGCGCGCTCGGCGGCGCAGGCGCCGGCCTGGCGCTGCTGGAGGGAAGGGCCAGGCTGGACGGTCCGGTCGCTGCCGCGCTGCGGGAGAGCTTCGCGCGTCCCCAGCCGCGACTGGCGGCGGGGCGAGCGCTGAGCGACCTGGGGGCGACGGCGATGATCGACGTATCCGACGGCCTCGCCAGCGACGCGCGTCACCTCGCCCACCGCAGCGGCGTGCGGATCGAGCTGGACCTGGGCGCCCTGCCGGTGGCCGAGGGGGTGGCCGAGGTCGCGGCGCAGCTCGATCTGGACCCGAGGTCGTTCGCCGCCACCGCGGGAGAGGACTTTGAGTTGTGCGTCTGCCTGCCGGCGAGCGCCCGCGCGGCGGTATCGGCTCAGTGGGCCCAGCGGCCGGACTGCCCCCGGCTGACGTGGATCGGCCGCGTCCACGCCGGTGGCGGCGAGGTGCAGTTCGCCGACGCCGTGGGCGAGCTGGCCGGTTACGAGCACTCCTGGTGACCGTGCGCGCCCCTCAGGAGCGGGCCGGTCCGAGCGGCTGCACCGACTTCAGCGCGGCGAAGATGACGAGGCGCTGGGCGGCGCTGTACAGCGGAGTGCAGGCCGAGAGCACCAGTCGCTCGTAGCCGACGTCGTCGATCACCGAGGTCTGGGTGGGGGCGACGACCCGTTGGTACTGCACGACATAGATGAACCTGCCGTAGGGCATCTTCACGACAATGCGGTCACCGTGGCGCAGCTCGTTGATGAACCGAAACGGCGCCAGGTAAGTGGTGCGGTGGCCCGCGATCGCCACCGTCTCCCCCATGCCGGGAAACGCCGTCGACGGGTAGTGTCCGGGCCCCGCTTCGAGGCTGCGGGGGTCGGTGCCCTGTACGACGGTGTAGGTGTCGCCGATCCGGGGAATGTGGATCTGGCCGATCGCCGCGCCGGTCCTCACCTGCCTGCGCTCCCGTCGCGCCAGGTAGGCGATGCGCTGCTTCTCGGCGCCGATGCGGTGCAGCGCCTGCTCGTCGCCTCCGGTGAGCGGCGCGGTGCGATAGCTGAGGTAGCGCCGGTCAACCTGGCCGCGCATGATCAGGCCGATCGCCGCCGTGACCGGCTCCTGCCAGACGAGCGTGACCGCGGCGTCGAGCACGAGCAGCAGGCCGGCGAGGATCAGCACCGAGGAGATGTCGCGGATCACCCGGCGCATCGCCGCTGCCTGCCACCGACCGATCAGCGCCGGAGCGTTGACTTGGTGCCGCCGAGCGAGCCTGGGCCCGCGTAGGTGACCGGACCGCGCACGGTGACCGGGACCGGCGTCGGCCGCGGGCGGCGAACCGCGAGCACGGTGAGTACCGCCGCGCTCGCCAGACAGCCGAGCACGACGCTCCACTCCAGCACGGCCAGCGGGCCGACGCCGTGCCCGGCCAGCAGCAGCACCGCCTGCCACATCACGTCCACCGGCCCGTAGCCGAAGCTGTTGGCGTAATAGAGGACCACGAGGACCACGGGCACCACGCCGACGGCGACGAGGCCGATCCGGACGACCGCCGGAACGCGTAGATCCGGGCTCACCCCCCACAGCCACAGATGCAGCGCCGGGATCAGCAGCAGAGCGGCAAACGGGTTGCCCAGCCAGATCAGGAAGGTAACGGCGCACAGCACGAGCGCGAGCGCCGGCACGGCGCCGTTGCCGGGCGGATCGGCACTCGGGCGGCGCCGCGACTGCGGGGCGGCAAGCGGCACCCGACGAGTCAACCAGCCGATCCCCACCGCGGATCCGATCCCCACCAGGGCGGCGGCCACCATGACCGCCACGCCGCCTCCGTGCAGCGGCACCGCCCCCGGCGCGACCGGTGCCGGCGGCGCCGCGCCGATGACCCCGAGCAGTCGCGCCGCCAGCACGACCAGCGCCGCCAGCAGGAACGGAATCGCGGCCGCGATCACCAGCCCCAGCGAGCGCCAGACCGAATATCCGCGGCGCCGAGCGCGTGCCAGCGCGTCGATCGTGGTCATCATCACCGGCACCATCAAAGCCAGCGCGAACAGCGAGATCGCCCAGGCGGGCACCACCTTGCCGTCAAGCAGCAGGTAGGCCGACGGCGCTGGGACCGCCGCGCCGCCGTCCAGGGCGGAGATCGTCTGGAGCACGGCGCGGCCGATGCCGGTGAGCTGCGTCACCGAGGCCAGCGCGGCATCGGGCCGGGGACCCTGCTCCCCGGAGAGCGTGAGCGCCAGCGACGGCATTCCCAAGGCCCCGAAAGGGGCCTGCTCACCAAGCGTGAAGGGAAACGCGAGACGCGCGAATTGGCCACCCATACCAGTCCCCGAGACCGTGAGCGAGGTCTGGTCCTTGAGCGCCGCCACGACCGTGTTGCGCAGCAGCGGGGGCGCCACGACCTGTCGGGTGGTCCACGGGACCAGGATCGGCTGACGGATGTGGGCGCTGGCGAGGTCGCCGAGCACGAGCACGGCGTCAACCGGACCGGCTAGCCGCTGCGCCAGCCGTATTGCGCCGGCGGTCCCCTGGGAGGCGGTGGTGGAGGCGAGCACGACCGTGCGGCTGAGTGTCTCGCCCTCCAGATCGCGAGCCAGCTCCATCAACGTCGCCGTCCCGGAGAGGCCGGCCAGCGCCGGCGAACCGAGGGCATCGCGATGAGCGACGATGACGATGCTCCCGCTCATGCGCCCGGGCCGGATTCCGACCACGTTCTCCAGCGTGCGCGTGCCGTCGACCGTCCGGCCGGCGAACGTGTCGGTGGACACCGCGAACCCGTGGGATCTCAGGTCGACGCCGACCTGGGCGGCCAGGGCCTGGTCACCATCGGATCCGGGACGGCGGCTGGGATCGGCGGCGGCGATCGACGACATCGTCGAGGCGACGTTCTGGCCGTTGAATACGTCGGGCGCCAGGGTCGGGCTCAGCGCCCCCTGCTGATCGCGCAGTGAGAAGGCGAGCACGACCAGCGCCAGCGCCACGACGATCATCCCGGTCCGGTAGATGCGCGCAGCGAGCATCGGCAGAGGTTATCTCGGGCCAAACCCGCTGCTGATTACGATTATCTGGTTGACAGAGACGACAGTGCCGGAACGTGGCGCCCGCATCCTGCTCGTCGACGACGAGCAGTCGATCCAGACGCTGCTGTCTTATCCCTTGCGCAAGGAGGGCTACGACGTGGTGCAGGCGACCGACGGCCGGCAAGCACTGGAGCGATTCGACGAGCAGTCGTTCGACCTCGTGGTGCTGGACCTGATGCTCCCGCGCGTCGACGGGCTGGAGGTGTGCCGCCGTCTGCGGAGTCGCAGCGCGGTGCCGATCATCATCCTGACCGCCAAGTCGGAGGAGATCGACAAGGTGGTCGGCCTCGAGCTCGGCGCCGACGACTACATCACCAAGCCGTTCTCGCTGCGGGAGTTCTCGAGTCGCATCAAGGCGGCGCTGCGTCGCGCCGAGCTCAGCCGGCCCGACCAGACGATGCCCGACGAGGCGCCGCTGGAGATTCGCGAGCTCCGGATCGATTTTCCCAAGCGCACGGTCCGGGTCCGCGGCCACGACGCACAGCTGACCTACGTCGAGTTCGAGATCCTCTCCGCGCTGGCCCGGTCTCCCGGACGGGTGTTCACACGCGACATGCTGCTGGCGCGGATCTGGGGCGATTCCGCCTACCGTGATCCTCGCACCATCGATGTCCACATCCGGCACCTGCGCGAGAAGGTCGAACGCGATCCCAAGGATCCCGAGTATCTGTTCACGGTCCGCGGCGTCGGCTACCGCCTGCGTGACACCGACCCCTGGTAGTCGGCGATGAGACTGTCGCTGAGCAACCGGCTGGCGCTGGTTTTCTTCGCGATCACGCTGCTGGCCGTGGCCGCGCTGTACCTGTACCTCGCGCCCGGCCTGCAGAGCCGGCTGATGGGGCAGAAGCTGACGGCGCTGGCGGCAAGCGCCCGCAACCGCTCGGGGCCGATCAGCCGCGCTGTGGGAAGCTCGACCCCGCTGCCGCAGTTGCGGCGAATCGTCGCCCGGACGGCCGGCGCATCCGGGGATCGGGTGACGTTGCTGTCGGTCAACCGGTCGCAGGGGACGCTTCAGCTCCCCAAGCTGGCCGACTCGGGCAATCCCCCTGCCGGAGCGGCCTCGCACTTCGGCCTCGCCTACCGGGCGGTGGCGGCCCGGCATCTGCTCACCGGAGTGCAGACCCGCGCCTCGGGCGGGTTGGCCGAAGCCGCCTACCCGGTCTTCTACGCTCCAGGGGTCGTCGGTTGGGTGATCGTCTACTCGGCGCCGGTCGCCGACGTGATGCGGACGGTGAGCACCGTCCGCCACGAGATCCTGGTCGCCGGTGGCATCGCGCTGCTGCTGGCGCTCGTCGCCGGCTACCTGGTGGCACGGGCCCTCGCGCAGCGGGTCAAACGACTCGAGCTCGCCGCCAAGCAGGTCGCCGCCGGCGATTTCCGCACCCCGATCCCGGTCGACTCCACCGACGAGCTGGGTCAGCTCGCGGTGGCGTTCAACGAGATGCAGCAGCAGCTGCTGGCGATGGAGTCGGCGCGCAAGAAGTTCATCGCCACCGCCTCACACGAGCTGCGCACGCCGGTGTTCTCGCTCGGCGGATTCGTCGAGCTGCTGGAGGACGAGGAGCTCGATGCCGACACCCGGCGACGCTTCCTGGATCAGGTTCGGGATCAGGTTCAGCGACTCGGCAAGCTGTCGGTGGACCTTCTCGACCTGTCTCGCCTGGAGTCGGGCTCGCTGGAGCTGCGGCCCGAGGAGGTCGACCTCGGGGAGCTGACCCGCTCGGTCTCGGGAGAGTTCGAGCCGACGCTCGCTCAGCGCGATTCGCACCTGGAGCTGCGACTTCCCGGCGGCCGGGACTCGATCCAGGCCCAATGCGACCCGGTGCGGGTCGCTCAGATCGTTCGCATCCTGATCGACAACGCGCTGACCCACACGGCGCCGGGGACGCAGATCGTGGTCACTGCCGGTCGCCGGAACGGTCGCGTCCGGGTTGCCGTCCGCGACGACGGCGAGGGCATCGAATCGAGCGCGACGCGACGTATCTTCGAGCCGTTCTACACCGCCGACGACGGCCAGGGCTCGGGGCTGGGGCTGGCCATCGCCTCCGAACTGGCCGACCGGATGTCCGGCCGGCTGTCGGTCGCATCCACGGCCGGGGAGACGACGTTCACGCTGGACATCCCGGGGTAAGAGTTTGGGCGGGGTCTTGGGTGGTCTGAGTCTTCGGCTGCGGTGCCGGCTGCCGGGAATCAGGGCGCCCAGTCGTGCAGCAGCTTCAGCCAGACCTCACTGCGGGTGGGGAAGGACGGGATCGCGTGGATCAGCCGCCGGAGCGGCACCTCACCGACCACCGCGATGGTGGCAGCATGCAGGCTGTCGGCCATGTCGGGTCCGGTGAACGTGGCACCGACGATCACCTCCCGCTGCTCGTCGATGACGATGCGGGCCCCGGAGGGTGCGCCCTTGCCGATGAAGCTGGCGCCCGCGGTCGCCCCCGGGTCGGCGTCGACCGCGCGCGCCGGGATCCCCGCCGCCAGCGCCCGGTCCAGCGTGTGCCCGACGGCGGCGACCTGAGGCTCGGTGAAGACCACCCGGGGCGTCAGCTCGCCGTCCCAGCGCGCGCTCGCCTCCCGGTTCATGATCGTGGCCACGGCGACCAGCGCCTGGTACTTGCCCGCGTGGGTGAGCAGCACCCGGCCGTTCACGTCGCCGATCGCGTACAGCCAGCTGCGATGGGCGGGGACCTTCACCCGCATCTGGTCGTCGACGTCGATCGTCTCACCGGGGGCCAGCGCCACCGTGTCCAGCCCCAGGTCGCCGGTGTGCGGCTTGCGCCCGACCGCGACCAGCAGCTCGTCGCCAGCGATCGTGTCGCCGGACTTCAGGGTCAGCTCGAACACACCGGCCTCGGTTCGCTGCGCACCGGTCGCCTCGGCGCCGAGACGGACGTTCACGCCGCGGTCTGCAAGGGACTCGGCCACCTGCTCGCCGGCGAATCGCTCCTCGGCCGGTAGCAGGCTCGGCGCCGCCTCGACCAGCGTCACCTCGGACCCCAGCGACGACCACGCCTGGGCCAGCTCGCAGCCGACGACCCCACCGCCGAGCACGATCAGGCGACCCGGGACCTGCTTGGCCGTCGTTCCCTGGCGGTTGGTCCACGTCGCCAACTCGGGCAATCCCGGGATCGGCGCAGTCGCCGCGCCGCTGCCGACCGCGATCACCACCGCCCGCCGCGCCTGGAGCAGCTCGTCGCCGACCCGCACCCGTCGCTCGCCCTCGAGCCGGGCCTGGCCGCGGACGAGCTTGATGCCGCGCCCCTCCAACCACGGCAACTGGGTGCAGTCGTCGAGCTCATGGATCACCTCGTCGCGGCGGGCCAACGCCGCGGCGGGATCCAGTTGGCCGGTCACCGCCTCGCGCGCGCCGGGGACCCGGCGCGTCTCGGCGAGCGCCTCGGCCGGGCGCAGCAGCGCCTTGGACGGCATGCAGGCCCAGAACGCACACTCGCCGCCGACCAGCTCGCGCTCGACCAGCACCACATCCAGCCCCTCCTCGGCGAGCCGGCCGGCGCAGACCTCGCCCGCGGGACCGGCTCCGATCACGATCGCGTCGTGCTCACTCATCGTCGCCGGAACGGTATCGACGCCGCGGCGGGTGCGCCGTCGGGGCGGGGTCAGGCGGGGCCGGGGCGGGCGGGGCCCTTACTGGCTTACGACACCTCGCGCAGGCGCCCCGTCTCCACCTCGTAGACGAAGCCGCGGACCGAGTCCTTGCGGGGAATGAACGGTGAGGCCTTGATCCGGGCGATCGACTGACGCACGTCACCCTCCAGGTCGCTGAACGTCTCCGCGGCCCAGGAGGGCCGGATCCCGGTGTCCCGCTCGATCGCCGCCTTGAACTCGTCGTCGCCGAACGTGAGCATCCCGCAGCCGGTGTGGTGGATGAGGATGATCTCCTCGGTGCCGAGCAGCCGCTGGGAGATCGCCAGCGAGCGGATCTCGTCATCGGTGACCACCCCACCGGCGTTGCGGATGACGTGGGCGTCGCCCTCGTGCAGGCCCAGCGCGCCGTACACGTTCAGCCGCGCGTCCATGCAGGCCACGACCGCCACCTTCTTGCCGGGTGCCAACGGCAGATCGGCCTTGTCGAACGAGGACGCGTAACTCTCGTTGTTCGCCAGCAGGTCATCGGTGCGGCTCACGGGCTCTCCCTGGGTCGATCGTGGATCGGCGACAACCTATCAAGTTTTTAAACTGATCTTGTCGGATTTGGGATCCACGCTAGTGCAGCTTTTTCCGAAAGATCTTTGATGGTCTGGCGAAAAGAGATTTCGAGAACGTTTGCACTAGGTTCCGGGATGTGGCCGCCACGCTTGCCTCCACGTCAGAGCGTCGCCGGCTCGTTCGTGATCTCGCCGCGGGGCTGCGCGACCGGATCGTGCCCGAGCTCGGGCGCCTTGCCGGGCGCCGTCACGCCGGCGGCGCGGCCGGCGGCGACGTCACCTTCGCGATCGACGAGATCGCCGAGGACGCGCTGGCGGGGTTTCTCGCCGACCGGGCGCCGCGCGTCGCCTTCTACTCCGAGGATCGAGGGCTGGTGGCCACCCCCGACGCGACGGACGTCCTCATCGTCGATCCCATCGACGGGACCCGGCCGGCACTGGCGGGGCTGGAATCGGCCTGCGTGGCGGTGGCCCTGGCCCCTCTGGGCGACGGCGATCCGAAGATGGGCGATGTCTCGGATGCCTGCGTGGTCGAGATCAAGTCCGGCGATGAGTTCCTCGCCTCGGCTGGCGCTGGGGTCGTCGGGTCCACCCGTCCGGTCCGGCTGAGCCCGAACACGGACGTCTCCAAGATGTTCTGGGGCTACGGCTTCCGCGGGCGGCCGGTGCGCCCCACCGCCGAGGTGCTGGCCGAGCTGATCGACGCCTCCTCGGTCGGCGGGGGCACGTTCGAGCTCGGCTCCCAGGCGTTTGCCATGACCCGGATCGTGACCGGCCAGCTCGATGCCGTGGTCGAGGTCGGGTCGCGCATGATCGACGAGATCCCCGGGATGCGCGCTCAGTTCGAGCGTGTCGGCGCCGGTCATGTGCTCAACAACTCCCCCTACGACCTGGCCGCCCCGTGGCTCTGCCTGCACGAGGCCGGCGGCACGATCAGCGACGGCTGGGGTCGCTCACTGGAGCGTCGTCGGCTGCTCGGCACGGGCCACGAGTTCCAGATGTCGTCGATCTCGGCCGCCAATTCGAGGCTTCACGAGCAGCTGGTGCGGGGGGTGCACGCGGGGATCGAGCGGCTGCGCGAGCAGTCGGGGGACGGGGCGGACGCGGGGACCGAGCGGCTGCGCGAGCAGTCGGGGGACGGGGCGGACGCGGGAACCGAGCGGCTGCGCCGACAGCTGGACTGAGATTGCGGTTATCTTCTGAGGGCGCCCGATGTCATCTGACACGCCCCTTGTCCTCGTCTCCAACCGCGGCCCGGTGACGTTCCAGCCGGGAGGCGAGATCAAGCGGGGCACCGGCGGTCTGGTCACGGCGCTGATCGGGCTCGCCTCGCACCGGCCGGTGACCTGGGTCGCCTCGGCGATGACCGACGAGGACGTGGAGACCGCCGAACGCCACGACGGGCGCCCCTTCCCGGTCACCTCTCCGGAGGGCGACGAGTACCGGGTGAAGCTCGTCGCCTCCGACGCTCGCGCCTACGATGGCTTTTACAACATCATCGCCAACCCGCTGCTGTGGTTCATCCAGCACTACCTGTGGGATCTCTCCAACGCGCCGGACATCCGCCGCAACGAGACCGAGGCGTTCGAGTTCGGCTACAACGCGGTCAACGAGGACCTGGCCCGAGCCGTTCTCGAGGAGATCGAGGACGTGCCACGGCCGGTGGTCATGGTCCACGACTACCACCTCTATGTTCTGCCGGGGCTGATCCGGCGCGAGCGGCCCGAGGCGTTCCTGCACCACTTCGTCCACATACCGTGGAGCCAGTCGGACTCGTGGCGAGTGCTCCCGTCGATGATCCGACGCGAGATCTACGACGGGATCCTCTCCAACGACATCATCGGATTCCACACCCGCTCCTATCGCCGCAACTTCCTGCAGTGCTGCGAGGACCTGATGGGGCTCGAGGTCGATCACGAGGCCGGCGTCGTCCGGGTGGGAGACCGCGAGGTCTGGGTCCGGGCATACCCGCTGCCGATCGACGCCAGCGCGATCCAGGCGGTGGCGGCGCGCCCGCGGGTCCACGAGTTCGAGCGCGAGCTGCTGCGACGTCGCCGCGACCACCTGATCCTCCGCGTGGACCGGGCCGACCTGAGCAAGAACGTCCTGCGTGGCTTCGGCGCCTTCGACACCTTCCTGGAGCAGCACCCCGAGTTCCGCGAGCGGGTGACGTTCATCGCCCAGCTGATGCCATCCCGGACCGACGTGCCCGAGTACGCCGAGTACCTGGAGCGGATCGAGGCGGTGGTGGCAGTCGTCAATCATCGCCACGGCTCGCCGGACTGGATGCCGATCCAGCTCAAGCTGCGCGACGACCTGGAGGAGGCGGTCGCGGCCTACAAGCACTACGACATGCTGATGGTCAACGCGATGTTCGACGGCATGAACCTGGTGGCCAAGGAAGGGCCGATGGTCAACGAGCGGGCCGGCGTCTCGGTGCTGTCGGAGAACACCGGGGCGCACGAGGAGCTCAGCGAGTTCGCGCTCTCGGTCAACCCGTTCGACATCCAGGAGCTGGCCGACTCCATCCACGCCGCCCTGACGATGCCGGTCAGCGAGCGCCAGCGCCGCCACGAGGGGCTGATCGCGATCGTCACCGCGCGCGATCCGGGGGACTGGATCGACGAGCAGTTGGCCGACATCCGGGCCAAGGAGCGCGGCCTGGAGCAGGCTTCCAGACCTGCCGGTCAGGCCTGACCCCCAGGGCGACTCATCGGGCGCGAGCCCGGCCTCGCCGGCCCAAGCCTGACCGGGGTCAGTTGAGCGTCCGGCCCTCCCGGAGCAGCTCAAGGTAGGACGCGATCCGTCGCTGCCGGGCCTTCTCCCCCTTGACGTTGTGCAGCCGGTACAGGAACGCATAGCGGCGCGTCCCGGTCAGCGTTTCGAAGAACTCACGGGCGGGCGGCTCGGCGTCGAGCGCCCGCCCGAAATCGTCGGGGACGGTGGCCCGGCTCTGGGGCTCGTAGGCCGCATCCCAGCGGCCGTCCGCGCGCGCCGCCTCGATCTGGGCGCGGCCGGGATCCCGCATCCGCCCGGCCGCGATCAGAGCCTCGGCCTTGCCGCAGTTGACCTGCGACCACCTGCTGCGGACGCCTCGCGGCGTGAAGCGCTGGAGGAAGAACGTCCCGTCGAGCGGGCGCCTCTGTCCATCGATCCACCCAAAGCAGATCGCCACCTCCAGCGCCTCGTCGTGCGAGACGGTCCGCACGCCCGAGCGTTTCTTGGCGATCTTCAGCCACACGCCGGGCTCGAGGTGGTGCGCCTCCAGCCAGCGCTCCCAGGCGGCGGTGTCGTCGAACTGGATGATCGGGAGCTCGGGTTTGGCGGAGCCGGGCATGGGCCGATCTTGACAGGGACGGAGTCCTTCTCGAGTCGCCCAGCCCGCCACGGGGTCGCCCCCGCCTCAGGTCACCCACCGCGCCTCGCTTCACCCCGACTCGCAGCCGCTATAGTCGGCCGCCGGTTCACCCGGGCTTTCCGCCCACCCTTGTCATGCCAGAGCAAACGCGCCTGTACGACCTGATGCTGGTCCTGTCCACAACCGTGGAGGACGAGCGCCGCGCCAAGATCCTCGCCGACGCCGAGTCGCAGATAACCGGCAACGGCGGGACAGTTGAACGTCAGGACGACTGGCACACCCGGCCGATGGCCTTCGAGATCCGCCATCAGAAGGAGGGTGAATACCACCTCCTGCAATTCACCGGGCCGGCTGAGCTGCTGGACGCGCTGTCGCACGATCTGCGGATCGATGACGCCGTGCTGCGCTTCCGCATCATTCGCGTCCTGCCGGGCACCCCGCCCCCGCCCGATTCAGCGCCGCCGGTGCTCGCCGGCGCGCAGTCGGCACCGGGCCCCGAGGCCTGATTCGCACCGGCGCAGTCGGCTCCGGGCCCGAGGTCGGGCTCGCCCCGCCCAGTCCGGCTTCGTAGCCCGACCGTGACAGCCGTCACGAGGTTGTGCCGGGACCGCAACGATTCTGTCCATTTTCCGCTGAGCCGCAGGGTTGCCGCCTGCCACAGCCATAGACTCGATCGTGAGCTTCAAACGTTTCCGAAAGGAGCCAGCAGATGGCAGGCACCAACATCAACCGGGTGATAGTCACCGGCAATCTGACGCGGGATCCCGATCTCCGGTCGGTGTCGTCGACCGGCAACTCGGTGTGCTCGCTGCGCATCGCGTGCAACGGCCGGCGCAAGAACAGCGAGAGCGGCCAGTGGGAGGATCAGCCCAACTACTTCGACGTCACCGTCTGGGGAGCCCAGGGCGAGAACTGCGCCAAGTTCCTCAGGAAAGGGCGCCCGGTTGCCATCGACGGCCGGCTGCAGTGGCGCGAGTGGACCGACAAGGAGGGCAACAAGCGCCAGTCGGTGGATATCATCGCTGAATCGGTGCAGTTCCTCGGCGGGCGCGATGACTCCGGCAATGGGAACGGGTTCGCGAGCAGCGCACCCGCCACGGAGAGCGATGTTCCGATCGACACCGGTGATTTCGAGCGCACCCCGGTGAGTGCGGGCGCGGACGAGGACATCCCGTTCTAGAGGCAGACAAACGACAATCGAGCTAGGCTGATCTCAGTGGCAAAGCAACGCAGACGACCGGTGCGCCGGCGCGATCGGAAGGCTGGGGCGACTTCGACCCGCCGGAAGTCGTGCCCGTACTGCCGGGACAAGATCGAGCAGGTGGACTACAAGGACGTGTCCATGCTGCGCCGGTTCATCTCCGACCGCGGCAAGATTCGCTCGCGACGGATCACCGGCGCGTGCCGTCGCCACCAGAGCCAGGTGGCTCGCGCGGTGAAGCGGGCCCGTGAACTGGCGCTGCTGCCGTATGTGGCCGAAGGCAGCGGTGATCATCGTGGTGGTCGCGGCGACCGCGACCGCGACCGGTAGACGAGGGTCGAGTCGATGCCGCAGGCGATCCTGCTCCAGGATGTCGACGCGCTCGGCGAGCGGGGAACGGTCGTGGACGTCTCGGCCGGATATCTGCGCAACTACCTACAGCCCCGCCAGCTCGCCGAGCCGGCCACCGACACGTCGATCAGGATCGCCCAACGCCGCCAGGAGGACGCCGAGCGTGCCCTGCGCGAGGCCGAGGAGCGCTCGCGGGAGAGCGCCGCGGTGCTCGGACGTACGGTGCTAACGATCCCCCAGCAGGCGGGCGACGACGGACGACTGTTCGGATCGGTGACGACGCAGGACGTCGCCGACGCCATCCGCGACGCGCGGGGAATCCGAATCGATCGCCGCAAGATCCACCTCGATGAGCCGATCCGCAACGTCGGCACCTACATGGTGGTGGTCGAGATCGCCGACGAGGTGACCGCGACGGTCAAGACCATGGTCGTGGCCGCTTAGCTAGCCCGTCGGCATGAGGTGACATATCAAGGATGATGGGCTCATGAGCGAGACCGTCGCCCCCGCCGACGAAGCTCGAACGTCGCGCTCATCGGATTCGAGGGCTGCGTGGTGACCGCCGCCGCGGACGAGCCGGCGGAGCCAGCCGGCGGGAGGGGCAACTCGGCTCAGCGGCTCGGTGATCACGTCGTGGTGCCCACGCGGCTATTCGATGCCTACATCTTCGACCTCGACGGCACGCTGTACCTGGGACAGGATCTCCTGCCCGGGGCGTGGCGGCTGCTCGATGCGCTGCGGACGAGGGGGTGCGCGGTGCGCTTTCTCTCCAACAATCCAACCCGGAACCAACAGGCGTATGTGGACAAGCTGAACGACCTGGGGATCGCCGCCGATCTCGACGACGTGGTCAACACGATCGTGACCATGGTCCACTGGCTGCGCACCCACCATCGCGATGCGGTCGTGTTTCCGATCGCCGAGCCCCCCCTCGTCAAGGCGCTGGACGAGGCCGGCATCGCCATGTCGGACGACCCGGCCGAGATCGACATCGTCGTCGCCAGCTATGACCGGGGCTTTGACTACCACAAGCTGCAGGTAGCCTTCGACGCCATCTGGTTTCACAAGCGCGCCATCCTCGTCGCCACCAACCCCGACCCCTTCTGTCCGCTCGATGGCGGGCGCGGCGAGCCCGATGCCGCCGCAGTCACTGCCGCGATCCAGGCGTGCACCGGCACCGCGCTGAAAGCCAACACCGGCAAGCCAGATCCGATCATGGCGGCCGCCGCGGTGCAGGGGCTGGACGTGGAGCCGGCCGATTGCGCCATGATCGGCGATCGTGTGTCGACCGACATTCGCATGGCCCTCGACACCGGCATGGCCTCGGTGCTCGTGCTCACCGGAGAGACCACGGTGGCCGACCTGGAGCAGCTCGAGCCGGCCGACACCCCGGAGTACGTGCTGGACCGCGTCGACCGGCTGCTGCCACCGGCGCTGTGGGACGAGCTCGGCTGGGACGCTGAGGACAGCTAAGTGCTCTTACTCAGCTGAGCCTCGCCGGTGTCGATGATCAGCAGCGCGCTCCAGACGCCACCGGGCGTGCGGGTGGCACGTCCGGGCACCCACGACGAGAACACATGAGATTGACTGAGATCCGCTCCTTGGTGCGGGTGGCGCGCCCTCCCGAGCCGTATGGCGTGTCCGCGCTGGCGCGCTGTCACAGCATCGAGGATCTGGCGCGTCTGGCGCGGCGCCGGCTGCCGACGGGCGCACTGGCCTACCTCGAGACCGGTAGCGAGGGGGAGTACACGCTGCGGCGCAACAGGGCGGCGTTTGACCGGGTGGAGATCACGCCGCGGGTCCTTCAGGACGTGAGCCGCCTGGACACCGGCGTGACCGTGCTCGGCAGCCGCGTGCCGTTACCGATCGCGCTGGCGCCGGCCGGAGGCGTCCGGATGTTTCACCACGAGGGCGAGCTGGCGGTCGCCCGCGCCGCCGGCCGGGCCGGGATCCCCTACGGAATCTCGACGGTGGGGACGCAGCCCGTGGAGGCGGTGGCCGCCCAGACCGGCTCACCATTGTGGTTCCAGCTCTACCTCTGGGGTGACCGCAGCGAGGCCCGGGAGGTGGTCGCCCGCGCCCGCGCGGCCGGGTTCCGCGCGCTGCTGTTGACGGTCGACACGACCGTCCGTTCCAAGCGCGAGCGCGAGCTGCGCGCCGGTCTGAGCCTGCCCACGCCTCACCTAAGCCTCCGGACGGTCGCCGAAGGGGCCCGGCACCCTCGGTGGACGTGGCATTTCCTGACCTCCGAGACGCTCGGGTTTCCCAACGTCAGCCGCGGCGCGGCGGCTTCGCGCGACGGGCTCGAGCACATGTTCGACGGGACCGTGTCCTGGGCGGACCTGGATTGGATCCGGGACGCCTGGGACGGCCCGGTCGCGCTCAAGGGGATCCTGAACGCCGACGATGCGCGGCGGGCAGCGGCCGAGGGGCTGGATGCGATCGTCGTCTCCAACCACGGCGGCCGTCAGCTCGACCATGTTCCGGCTACGCTCGATGTTCTGCCTGAGGTGGTCGATGCCGTCGGAGACCGCCTCGAGGTGCTCTTCGACTCGGGGGTGCGCCGCGGCAGCGATGTCGCCACCGCCCTGGCTCTCGGCGCGCGGGCGGTGCTCGTCGGCCGGGCCCACCTTTACGGCCTGGCCGCGGCCGGGGAGGCAGGCGTCCGGCACGCGATCGACATCCTCGAGCACGAGCTCCGCACTACCATGGCGCTCGCCGGTGCCCGCCGCATCGCCGACCTGGATCCCAGCCTGATCCGACGCCGACGCGGCCTCGAGCCGACCGCCGCGCCGAACTGAGCCTCAGCGAAACGGCGTACGCCGCGAAGGGCGCGTGAGGTGAAGCGACAAACCTCCGCTGCTTGCGGAATGACCCGGGACTTGCCGCCGCCGCCGGACCTATCCTCGATCCCCCTCTCATGAGCGCCGTGCAGAACATCGCCGTCCCGCCCCACAACCTCGAGGCCGAGAAGTCGGTGCTGGGCGCGGTGCTGCTGGACGAGCGTCACCTGCATTCGCTGCTGGTGGAGGAGCAGCTGCGCCCGGAGCACTTCTATCGCGAGCAGCACGGCGCGGTCTACGCGGCGATGCTGGAGCTGTACGAGGGCGACGCGAAGATCGATCACCTGACGGTTGCCGAGAAGTTGCGCCAGCACGGCAAGCTCGACGAGGTCGGCGGCACGGCGGCCGTCGATGAGC
This sequence comes from uncultured Actinomycetota bacterium, assembly GCA_963830395.1. GTDB lineage: Bacteria > Actinomycetota > Thermoleophilia > Solirubrobacterales > Solirubrobacteraceae > Palsa-465. Next base: position 113,029 of record CAWHMI010000004.1, on the reverse strand, counting down.
TGTCGGGGTGGGTGCCCGCCGCCGGCCACGCCCGTGAGTACGGACGGATCGTGCACGACAACGCCAAGCTGCGCGCGCTGCTCACCGCCTCCTATGAGATCCAGGCCAGCGTGCTCTCCCGCGAGGCGCCGGCCCGTGAGCTGGTGGAGCGGGCGGAGCGCTCGGTGCTGGAGGTGGCTACCGACGACCGCCAGAAGAAGATCCGGTCGATCGCCGACATCCTGCACGAGGAGACCGACAAGCTTCACCGGCTCTCGGTGTCGAGGACAGCCTTGACCGGCACCCCATCGGGATTCAAGGACCTCGACGAGAAGACCGGCGGCTTTCAGCCCGGCAACCTGATCGTGCTCGCCGCCCGCCCGTCGATGGGCAAGTCGGCGCTGGTGGCCAACTTCGCCGAGAACGCGGTGCTCGCCGGTCACGCCGTCGCCCTGTTCTCCCTGGAGATGTCCGAATCCGAGCTCGCCCAGCGGTTCGTCGCCTCCCAGGCGCGGATCAAGGGCGAGGACCTGCGGCGCGGTCGGGTGGCCGAGCAGCGCTGGCCGAAGATCCTGGAGGCCTGCCAGCGCCTGGCGCAGGCGCCGCTGTTCGTCGACGACTCGGCCGACACCGGCGTGCTGGAGGTCCGGGCCAAGTCCCGCCGGCTGCACGCTCAGGTCGACGGCGGCCTGGGGCTGATCATCATCGACTACCTGCAACTGATGCGCCACGAGGGCCGGATCGAGAGCCGGGTGGAGCAGGTCGGCCAGATCAGCCGCGGGCTCAAGGGGCTCGCCCGGGAGCTCGACGTGCCGGTGATCGCGCTGTCGCAGCTCAGCCGCGCGGTGGAGCAGCGGGGCGGCGAGAAGAAGCCGATCCTGTCTGACCTCCGCGAATCAGGCCAGATCGAGCAGGATTCGGATCTGGTGATGTTCATCTACCGCGAGGAGTACTACGAACGGGAATCCGAGCGCCCCGGCGAGGCCGACATCATCATCGCCAAGCACCGCAACGGGCCAGTCGGGGACGTGGTGCTGACCTTCCAGAAGGAGTACCCGAAGTTCATGAACTACGCCGGGGAGCGGTTCGCGGCATGAGACCACAAACGCCGCCGGCCACGGCGTGGGCGATGAGCGACGCCTGTCCGTTTGCCCTCTGTGACGGGTCGGGCTTCCGTTACGACGACGCCACCAACACCGCGTATGACTGCTCCTGCCGTCCCCAGCGCGTCGCGCGGGCCCGCGCTCGCAACCTGTCGGCGGTCATCCCCCGCCGCTACCGCGACGTGTCGTTCGAGCGCCCGCCGGTCACCGACATCGACCCCCCGATCGTCGCCGCCACCCGACGCTACGCCGCGACGATCGAGGCGCAGCTGGACGGCGGCCGGGGCCTGTGGTTCATGGGGCCTCCGGGCACCGGGAAGACCACCCTGGCGATGCTGGTCTCTCGGGCCGCGTCGGATGCGGGGCGGACGGTGGCGATCTATTCGCTGCCGCGGCTGCTCAACGAGATCCGGGACACCCATCGCGCCGATCGCTCGCACATCGACCTGCTCGACCGGCTCACGCGGGTCGATCTCCTTCACATCGACGACGTCGGCGCCGAGCGCTCCACCGACTGGGTGCTCGAGGAGCTCTACTCGATCGTCAACGCCCGCTATGAGGAAAGGCGCTCGATCGTGATCACCACCAACATTCTCGATCGGGAGGCGCTGTGCGAGCAGATCAGCGCCCGCACGGTGTCCCGGCTGACCGAGATGTGCGACGAGCTCCCACTGCTCGGTCACGACCACCGGATGGACCTCCGAACCGCGTAGCCGGGGCCGCCACCGGCGGCGACTCCGGACCCGGCCCGCCTAGACTGATGCGGCGATGCCTGGAATCGTCGTCGTCGGCGCCCAGTGGGGCGATGAAGGAAAAGGGAAGGTCACCGACATGCTCGCCGAGCGTGCCGATGCGATCGTGCGCTTCCAGGGGGGCAACAACGCCGGGCACACGATCGTCCGCAACGGCCAGACGTGGAAGCTGCACCTGATGCCCTCGGGAATCCTGCACCCCGGAAAGCTGTGCGTGATTGGCAACGGGGTGGTGATCGACCCCAAAGTGCTGACCGATGAGCTCGACGAGCTGCGCCGCCGCGGCGTGGAGACGAGCGCCCTGCGGATCTCGGCCAACGCCCACCTGATCATGCCGTACCACATGATGCTCGATCACGCCGGCGAGGCCAAGCTCGGCAAGCTGGAGATCGGCACCACGCGGCGCGGGATCGGCCCCTGCTATGCCGATAAGGCGGCACGGCTGGGGATCCGCGTCCAGGACCTGCTGGACGAGAAGATCCTCAAGAAGAAGATCGTCGCCGCGCTCGATCCCAAGCGCCTGTCGCTGCGGCCCTTCCAGAAGGACCCCCGGCTCGATCTGCAGTCGATGACCGACGAGTACCTGACCTACGGCCACGTGCTCGAGCCCTACATCGCCGACACCTCTCGGTTGGTCCTGGCCAGCTTGGATCGCGACGAGATGGTCGTATTCGAGGGCGCTCAGGGGGCGCTGCTGGACATCGATCACGGCACCTATCCGTTCGTCACCTCCTCCAATCCGGTCGCCGGCGCGGCCTGCATCGGTGCCGGTGTCGGCCCCAAGGACATCGACGAGGTGTGGGGCGTGGCCAAGGCGTACGTCACCCGGGTCGGGGCGGGTCCGTTCCCGACCGAGCTCGACGGCCCTCTGGCCGACGAGATCCGCGAGCGCGGCGGCGAGTACGGAACCACCACCGGTCGGTCGCGCCGGGTCGGCTGGATCGATCTGGTGGCGCTGCGCTACGCCGCCCGCCTGAACTCGCTGACTGCGCTGGCGATCACCAAGCTCGACGTGCTGGCGGGGCTCGATCCGATCCGTGCCTGCGTTCGCTACCGGGGGGCGGAGGGAGCCGAGTTCGATTACTTCCCGTATCACCAGACGGTGCTGCACCATGCCGCCGGCGAGTACGTGGAGATGGCCGGGTTCAGCGAGGATCTCAGCGGGTGCCGGAGCGAGGAGGAGTTGCCCGAGACCGCGCGTGAGTATCTGCGCTTTGTGTCGGAGTTCGTCGGGGTGCCGATCGCCCTGATCGGCGTCGGACCGGGACGCGAGCAGGTGATCTGGACCGGCGCCAGCGACGGTCTGGCGGGCAGCGCCGGCCACATCAGGGTCGGCGGCTGATCGCGCCGCGCAGCGCCAGGTTATCGAGCGTCGGTGGCCGGGCTCACCGCCAGCGCTCGAGCAGATCCTCGTCGGCGACCCGGCGCACCACCCGGCCCGGCACCCCCATCACCACCGCCCGCTCGGGGACGTCGGCGGTGACCACCGCGCCGGCGGCGACGAACGCCTCCTCGCCGATGACGATGCCCGGAGTGAGGACGGCGCCGCCGCCGATCCGGCAGCGCCGCCGCAGCACCGCCCCGCGCAGTGGCTGCCCGGGCACGTGGCGTCCCATCGTGTCGTCGTTGGTCATCACCACCCCCGGGCCGATGAAGACGTCGTCCTCCACGATCGTCCCGGCGGTCACGTAGACGAGCGTCTGGATCGAAACGCGCGCGCCGACCCGGGTGTCGAAGTCGATCGTCGAGCCGCGGCCAAGCACGGAACGCTCGCCGAGCACAGCGCGCTCGCGCACCTGAGTTTGGTCGCCGACGATCGCCGCCCGTCCCACCTGCGCCCCGGCGTAGACGACCGCGCCGGCGCAGATGGTGACGTCGTCCTCCACCACGAGCTGCCCCAGCGAGCCCGCGGCGCTCGCTCCCGGTCGCCGCCGAGGATGCTTGCCCACCACAGCGCCGTCCTCGACCAGGCAGCGCTCACCGATCACCGCGCCGGCGTGGATGACGGCGCCGGCGTCGATCCGGGTGCCCGCGGAGATCACCGCGCCGTCGTGCACGACCGCCCGGGGCCCGAGCACGACGTCGGGCGCAAGCCGCGCGGCCGGCGCCACGTAAGCTCCGTCGTCGCGCGCCCGGGGCCGCTCAGCCGCCATCTACCGCGACCCGTCGGCGGCCGGCATCGAGCGAGTGCTGGAGCGCCTCCAGCACCCGGACCACCCGCAGCCCGTCGGCACCGTCGGAGCGGGGCCGGGCGCCACTGCGGACACAGTCGATGAAGTGCTCGCATTCGATCCGCAGCGGCTCGACGTTGGGGACTCGCGGCGAGAACACGTCGCCGCTGCGGGTGATGTACTCACCGTACGTGCGCGAGTCCTCGTCGAAGCCCTTGTCGTACACGGTTAGCTTGCGCTCCAGCTCCATGTCGTCGAAGGTTGCCATCCGCCGGGAGCCGACGACGGTGAATCGTCGTTCCTTGTGCGGATCGAGCCACGACAGGTGCAGATGCGCGGTCAGCCCCGACGGGAAGCGCAGGAAACAGAACACCACGTCCTCGACGCCGGCGCGGACGTAGGAGTCGCCGTGGGCGACGACCTCGGTCGGTTCCTCGCCGGCGAGGTGCAGGACGACAGAGACGTCGTGGGCCCCGAGGCTCCACAGCGCGTTCTCATCCGCGCGCAGCTTGCCCAGGTTCAGCCGGTTGCCGTAGATGTAGAAGATCTGATCGCCGAGCTCGCCCGAGTCGGTGAGCTCCTTGAGCTTGCGGACACCGGGGTGATACTCCAGCAGGTGCCCGACCATCAGCAGCCGATCGCCGGCCGCGTCCACCGCGCGCTGCGCCTCGGCGGTGGACTGGGCGAGCGGCTTCTCCACGAAGCAGTGCTTGCCCGCCTCCAGCACCCTCACGGCCAGCTCCGCATGCGTCCGAACGGGCGTCGCCAGGACGACCGCGTCCAGAGCGGGATCGGCGAGCAGCTCGCCGAGGTCCGGGGTGGACCGGGCGGTCGGGAACGACCGTCTGGCCCGCTCTCGCGCCACCGCATCGGCGTCGCACAGGTAGGCGACCTCGCACCCCTCAATCGCGGCGAAGTTCCGCGCCAGGTTGGGCCCCCAATACCCGAGCCCGACCACTCCCACCGACACCTTGGGCTCGCTCATCGGCTGAAAGCTCTCACCGGCGCAGCAGTCTAAGCGCTTGCACGACGCGTGCGCCGGCGTGGCCGTCGCCGTAGACGGGCGGGGCGGCGGCCGGCCGGTCTGCGCCCAGAGCGACCAGCGCCCGGTCGAGATCGAGATCGACGAGCACGTTCCACCCCAGCTCCACGGTCTCCGTCCACTCGGTGTTGGCGCGCAGGGTGAGGCACGGGACGTGCGCCAGATACGCCTCCTTCTGCAGCCCCCCGGAGTCGGTGATCAGCGCACGGGCGTTGCACAGCAGCGCGGTGAGCTCGAAATAGCCCAACGGCTCGGTCACCGTCACCCCCGGCGCCTGCCGCAGATGCTCCACAAGCCCGGCGCGGCGCAGCCGATCAACGGTGCGCGGATGCAGCGCCAGCAGCACCGGAACTGCGGCCGCCCCCACCCCAGTCAGCAGATCGACCAGGCGCCGGAGACGATCCGGGTCATCGACGTTGCCGGCACGGTGGGCGGTGGCGAGCACATACTCGCCGCGCTGAAGGTCATGGCGCCCCACGAGGTCCAGCCGCTCGCGCGCCCGCGGCTGGATCGCCAACGCGACGTCGACCATCACGTCGCCGACCAGCGCAGTCCGGCCGGTGACCGATTCGCGCTTCAGGTTGTCCATCGCCGTCTCGGTCGAGCAGAGCAGCAGCGAGCTGGCGTGATCCACCAGCACCCGGTTGAGCTCCTCGGGCATCGAGCGGTCAAACGAGCGCATCCCGGCCTCCACGTGCGCCACCGGGAGCCGTGCCTGCGCGCCGGCGAGCGCGCCGGCGAGCGTGGTGTTGGTATCCCCGTAGACGAGCACCACGTCCGGCCGGACCGCCTCCAGCACGGGTTCGAGCGCTCCCAGCATCCGCGAGATCTGGGAGCTCGCCGAGCCCAGCGCGATCCCCAGCTCGTGATCGGGAGCGGGCAGGCCGAGCTCGGCGAAGAACACGGCCGACAGGCGATCGTCGAAGTGCTGGCCGGTATGCACCAGGATCTCCTCGTGCGCCCGCCGGAGCGCCGGCGACACCGCCGCGGCCTTGATGAACTGCGGGCGGTTGCCGATCACGGTGAGAACCTTCAACGGCGGCCCCCGGCCCGAGTGGTGACGGCGCTCAGGAACGAAGCTCGGCCCGGATCCGCTCGGTCGCGGCCACCTGCGCTCGCTCGCTCACCGGACGCGCTCCGTCGAAGCTATGGTCATCGATCGCCACCACCGGCTGTACCTCGCGGACGGTCGAGGCCAGGAACACCTCGTCGGCGGCGTACAGCTGATCCAGCGTGCACGCCTGCTCCTGCGCTCCCGCGACTTCGATCAGCAGCGCCCTCGTGATCGAGGCCAGGATGTGGTCCTCAAGCGGCGGCGTGAGCAGCCGCCCCCCCTGCACCCAGAAGATCGAGCTCGTCGGCGCCTCCAGCACGGTTCCGTGCGGCGTGACCAGCAACGCCTCATCGAAGCCCTGCTCCCGCGCGAGCCGGGTAGCGAGCATGTTGGCACCGTAGGAGAGGGACTTGATGCCGTCGAGGATCCGCGTCGGCGAGTAGGTGACCGACATCAGCCGGACCTGCTCGTCATCGTGACCGGCCGGCTCGGTCATGAGCAGCCGCCGGCCCCCGCGGGTGACGATGATCCGCAGGCACTGATGATCGGGGCCCGTCCCGGCCCGGGCGAGCAGACGGTGGGCGTCGGCGCGGACCGCCTCCAGATCGACCGGCAGACGGAGATTGGTCGCCGAACGGTTCAGGCGGGCCAGGTGCGCCTCGAACGCGTAGGGCCGCCCGTCATAGACGCGGATCACCTCGAACACGCCGTCGCCGCGGATCAGCCCGTCGTCGGTGGCCGGGATCGTCGCCTCGGCGACCGGCATGATGTCGCCGTCCAGCGAGGCCAGCGATTCGGCGCCGACCGGGCTCATCGCTTCGCCCGCGCCACCCACTCCGGGCGCGTCCACACCTCCGCCAGGCGGATGATCGTTGCCGCTGCCGCGGCCATGTCGTGCAGGGACGCCCACTCGCGCACCGAGTGATATTCGTGGCCGCCGGTGAAGATGTTCGGGGTCGGCAGCCCCATCTCGCTCAGCCGCGAGCCGTCGGTGCCACCCCGGATCGGGATCCGCACCGGCGTGATCCCCTCGGCCGAGATGGCCGCTTCGGCGGCGTCGACGACGTAGCCCACCGGCTCGAGGTACTCACGCATGTTGCGGTACTGGCGGCGCGCGACGAAATCGAGCTCGGCGCCCGGAGCCCGGCTCACCACTCCTCGCGCCGTCTGCTCCAGCAGCGCCAGGTGCCGTTCCAGCGCCGGCTCGTCGAAATCGCGGACGATCGCCCGGAAGGTGGCCTGCGCGGCGGTTCCCCGTAGCACCGTCGGGTGGATGAAGCCCTCCCGGCCCGACGTGGTGTCCGGGGTGAGGCGGTCCGACGGAAGCTCGGCGAGGATCTCGGCGGCGAGCCGCACCGCGCTCACCAGCTTGCCCGTGGCCTGGCCGGGGTGCACGTCGACGCCGCGGATGGTCACCCGCACCTCGTAGGCCGAGAACGTCTCGTCCTGTACCTCGCCGAGCTCTGATCCGTCCATGGTGTAGGCGCAGGTGGCGCCAAAGCGCTCGATGTCGAACAGGGTCGCACCCTCGCCGATCTCCTCGTCAGGAGTGAACCCCAGCCGCAGGGTCGGGCGCGGAAGCTCGGGATGGACGGCCAGGTGAGCGACCGCAGCCATGATCTCGGCGACGCCCGCCTTGTCATCGGCACCGAGCAGCGTGTCCCCGCTCGCGGTGACGAGGTCGTGCCCGCGCTTGGCCACCAGCTCGGGGATCCCGGCTGGATCCAGCCGGGTCCCGCCCTTCGGCAGGCTGATCACGCCGCCGTCGTAGTCGCGATGGACGATGGCCCGGACTCCGGCGCCCGATACCTCCGGAGTGGTGTCCATGTGCGCGATCAACCCGATCACCGGCCCGTTGCCGGCGCCGCCGGGAAGGGTCGCGGTCACGTAGCCGTTGCCGTCGAGCTGCGCATCGGACAGGCCGGCCTCGGTGAGCTCGCCCACCAGCAGGCGCGCCAGATCGAGCTGGCCGGGCGTGCTCGGGGAGCGGGTCCGGTCGGGCGCAGACTGGGTGTCGACACCCACGTAGCGCTCGAAGCGGGCGAGCAGGTCGGGGGCGAGCGCGGCGGCCAGCTCGGAGGTGTAGGCGGACGGCATCTGAAGTGAGCAGTATTCCAGCCGATCGCGTTCCCGGTGCTTCGCGGCCGGACGGCGCATCCGCTTGCCTCCCGGCACAACTGGGTAACCACAGTGCGTGGACGCGCCGAGGTTGCAATGGAGCGAAGCCGAGGTTCGCGACGGCGTGCTCACGATCGAGATCGCCGGCGAGCGGCCGAAGGGCTGGGATGAGGTGTTCGAGCGCACCGTGGCGCTGCTGCACGGAGGCGACTGGGATGAGGTGAAGCTCAAGTCGGGGAAGGTCCGCGTGAGTGGACTGCGCCAAGGCGACGAGGAGACCCTGCATCACTTCCTGGAGGGAGTGATGCAACAGGCAAACGCGTCGCACCCCGAAATCGGTGACGACGAGCCCAACGAGGACGAAGACGAGGAGTCGCCGACCGACGAGTCCCAGGGCGACGCCGACGCGGGGATGACCGGCCGTTTCCGGGAGCTTGGCGAGGATTGACGACGGCACCGTTAGGCCCGGCCCCCGTCCGCCGACGGCGGCTGCGGCGCTCTGACTGCTCGAGCCCCGGGTTGCGCCGGATCCGCCGGGGCCGGGGCTTCAGCTATCTCGATGAGCGCGGGCAGCGACTCGGCGATGCCGAGGATCTGCTTCGGATCAAGGAGCTGGCGATCCCGCCGGCGTGGCAGGACGTTTGGATCTGCCCGGATCCGATGGGGCACCTGCAGGCGACCGGAATCGACGCGGCGGGACGCAAGCAGTACCTGTACCACTCGCGCTGGCGCGAGCTGCGCGATCGCCAGAAGTTCGAGCACATGGTCGACTTCGCCCACGCGCTGCCGCGCTTGCGCCGCCGGGTGCTGACCGAACTGCGCCGCGGCGACGAGCTCGGCCGGACGCGCGTCCTGGCGTGCGCCATCCGTCTGCTCGACGTGGGCCTGTTCCGGATCGGCAGTGAGGAGTACGCCGACGACGAGGGGGGGGTCGGGCTGGCCACGGTGATGCGGCGCAACGTCAAGGTCTCCGCCGGCGAGGTGACGTTCGATTACCTGGCCAAGAGTGGCGTCAGGCGTCTGCAGGCGGTCCAGGATCCTCTCGTCATCGACGCCGTACGCGCGCTGAAGCGCCGGCGATCGGGAGGTGATCAGCTGCTTGCCTACCGCGAGGGACGACTGTGGCACGATGTCCGCTCCGAACAGATCAGCGACTACCTGAAGTCCCTGATCGGCGACCAGTACAGCGCCAAGGATTTTCGGACGTGGAACGCCACCGTGCTGGCGGCGGTGTCGCTGGCCGCCGACGGACGCTGGGCGACGACCAAGCGGGCACGCAAGCGGGCCATCGACGGCGCCGTCCGGGGGGTCGCCGAGGTGCTCGGCAACACCCCCGCGGTGGCGCGCCGTGCGTATATCGACCCGCGCGTGATCGATCGCTACCAGTCGGGCTGGACGATCGGAGGCGAGCTGGACCGGATCGGGTCGCTCACCGGACCCGATGACCGTCGCCGCGCCAGACTCGAGCAAGCGGTGCTCGACCTCCTCGGAGACCACCAGCGCTCAGACGCCGTGGAGCGCTTCGCCGCCGCCGCCTAGAGATCGCGACGCCCGACTCCGGCCGTACCGACACGGGCGGCCGCTTGAAAGCCGGGGACCAGAGGTCACATCGTCCAGCCCAGATCAGTAGGCTCGTATCAGCGTGCAGAACCAGCTTCGGGTAGACGTGAGCAGAAATGGCACGGTCGCCGTGGTCGCCGTAGGCGGCGAGCTCGACTTGGCCTCCGGGCCCGAGCTCGAATCCGAACTCGATCAGATCACGGGGCCTGACACCCAGCTCGTGGTGATCGATCTGCGGGAGCTCGGCTTCATGGACTCCACCGGGCTCAGCATCCTGGTGCGCGCGCATCAGCGGCTGGCGAGCCAGGGGTGCGAGCTGGCGCTGGCGAAGGGCTCGCCGCAGGTGCAGCGCCTGCTCGACCTGACCGGCGTGGCTGAGCGTCTCCGGCTGGTCGACGCGCCGGAGGAGCTACTGGACCGCCACTAGCGGCGGTGATCGATAACCACCACCCGCAGCCGCTCGGCATCGTCGAAATCCTCCACCGCGACCTGATCGGAGAGCAGGATCAGCGGCGAGGCCGGGTGATCGGATGCCCTGACCTCGAGCCGAGAACCGGTGCCCTTGCGAAACGGGCCCACGACGAGCTCCAGACGCCGGTCCCCGGCCGCCAGGGACGCTTGGATGCGCGCGCCCGCCGCGGCGCTGGCGGCGTGCGCCGCCAGCGTGTCAGTGATCAGGTACACGTCGGAGAAACGATCCAGCGAGAAATGGGCCGTGGCCGCCAGGGTCCGAGCCAGTCGGCCGAGCACGCCCGGCAGCAACGTAACCGGTGACAGCGAGACCGCGACCGCGTCCGCCGTCGTCGCCATCTTCATTTCAGGCGCCGCCACCGCAGGCACCGCGAACAGCCTCCGTCCGTCGCGCCGCGCCGCGAAGTCCATCTGCACCTCGGTTCCGCCCGACGGCGCCGGGGTGAACTGAACGCTCTCGGTGAGGGCGCGGATGACCGACATCCCGATCCCCTGACTGTCGTCGCCGGCTCCGGGGGCTACCGGCATCCCGACACCGTGATCGGACACCGTAACCCGGAAGCGCCCGTCGCCCACGAACAGTCCGACCTCCATCGGCCCAGGCTCGCCCTGGTAGGCGTGGAGCACCACGTTGTTGCAGGCCTCGCTGACCGCGGTCTTCAGGTCGTCGAGCAGCTCTGGATCGATCGCCAACAGCTCGGCGACGCCGCTGAGCATGCCGCGGACGATGGTCAGAGTCTGGGGCCGGCTTTCCAGCGCCAGGCGCACGGTGGGACTCTCGGTGTTCACCTCGATACCGAGGTGATCTTCGGGCGCGCACGCCGGCAAACGAGCATGCGCCGCCGCCAATCGCTTTAGCGTCAGGCCTCGGTGATCTCGGACAGATGCGTGACGGCGCGGCGGAGTATCCGCGAGACCTGCATCTGCGAGACCCCAATCCGCTCGGCGATCTGGGTCTGCGTCATGTCCTGCACGAACCGCAGCGTCAGGACCTCGCGCTCCCGACCGGGCAGCTGCCTCGCTGCGACGGCAATGGTGACTCGCTCGTCCGCGAGCCGGAGGCCCGGATCATCGTCACCGAATGAATCGACGAGCGTCCCGCTCTCGCCCTCACCGTCATCGTAGGGCGCGTCCAGCGACGAGGCATGGTGGGCACGGGACGTCTCCAGCGCGTAGAGAACGTCTTCGATACTCAGCTCCAGATAGGTGGCGAGCTCTGAGACGGTGGGTGCCCGGTTGAAGCGGGCACCCAGCAGGTGTGACGCCTCCTCCACCTTGACCGCCCGCTCCTGGGCCCCCCGCGGCACGTGCACCGCCCAGCCGAGATCCCGGAAGTAGCGCTTGAGCTCGCCGAGGATGGTTGGCACCGCGAACGACGAGAAGGCAGTGCCGCGGCTGGCGTCGAATCGATCGATCGCCTTGACCAGCCCGAGGCTGGCCACCTGAAGCAGATCGTCGAAGGGCTCCCGCGCTCCGTTGTAACGCCGCGCCAGCTTCCGGGCCAGCGGCATGAACCGGGCCACCAGCTCGTCGCGAGCTTGCCGTTCCCCGTCCTGGTGCCAGCGGCGAAACAGGACTTCATTCGGGACGTGACCGGCGGCGAGGTCGGAGCCGCGGCGCGACTGAGTGGTGGCGGTGGTGGCTGAGCTCATGCCATCAGGCCGTACCCGGTTTTTGGCAGATCCAATCATGTTCGTGGTTGCTCGTCGCGGCGGACCGGCGATGCACCCACGGGGACGGGACGGACAGCGGTTAGCCTGAGCTGCCTGCGCCTTCCTCGTCTGCTTCCCGACCTCTCCCCGTTTCGTGACAGCCGCGATCTGCGGCTGGTCGTCGGCGGCGAGTTCGTGGCCAGCATGGGCGCCCAGGCCACGCTGGTGGCGCTCCCGTTCCAGTTGTACGTGCTCACTGGCTCGCCCCTCCTGGTCGGGCTGCTCGGCGCCGTCGAGCTGGCGCCACTGATCACGATGTCGCTGCTCGGCGGGGCCATCGCCGACCGCATGGATCGGCGGCGCCTGCTGCTCGGAGTGCAGGCCGGCGTCCTCGTCGCCGCCGGGGGTCTCGCGGCGGCGGCGTTCGCGGGCCATCCCACGGTGATCGTCCTGTACGCGCTGGGCGGCCTGCTGGCCGGCGGCACCGCGCTCCAGAACGTCGCCTTCACGGCGACCGTCCCCAACCTGATCGATCGCGAGCGGCTCCCGCGGGCGCTGGCGGTCAACTACGGCCTGTTCGCGCTGACCATGGTGCTCGGCCCGGGCTTCGGCGGCCTGCTGATCGGCGCCTTCGGCGTCCAGGCCGCTTACACCCTGAACGCCGTCTGCTGTGTCGTCGTGGTGTTGACGGTGTTCCCGATCGCCCCCCAGCGACCGGCCCCTCACATCCGCCACGACCGCGTGCTGCGCTCGATCGCCGAGGGGCTTCGCTACGTCCGCGGCAACCGGGCGCTCATCGGCTCGTTCGCCATCGACCTGGTGGCGATGACGTTCGGCATGCCGCGGGCGCTGTTCGCCGTGCTCGCCGTCAGCATCTACCACGCCGGCGCTGCCGGTACCGGCGTTCTCTATGCCTCGGTATCGGCCGGAGCGACGGTCGCCGCGTTGCTCACCGGCTGGCTCAATCACGCCCGGCGCCTGGGCCTGATCGTCATCTGGGCGGTGATCGTCTGGGGGGCGGCGATCGCCGCCACCGGACTGATGGGCTCGCTGTGGCTGGCGGCGGCGATGCTCGCCGTCGCCGGGGCGGCGGACTCGATCAGCGCGGTGTGCCGATCCACGATCAACCAGACCGTCACCCCCGACCACATGCGGGGACGAATGTCGGCCGTCTTCTCGCTCGTCGTCACCGGCGGTCCGCGGCTGGGCGACATCGAGTCGGGCACCGTGGCCGGGGCCGCCGGCGCCCGCTTCTCGGTCGTCTCCGGCGGGCTGCTGTGCCTGCTCGGGGTGGCCGGAATCGTGATCGGGTTCCCGCAGCTGGCCCGGTACGACGCGGCCGATTACCGGCAGGCGCCGACGGGCGAGCCCGTCGCCGGAGTGCCCGCGCCAGGGGCAGAGACCGCACAGGTTGTTGAGCTAAGCTAAACAGCGCGCATGGCCAGCCCTCGCCCTCACTCCACCTCGGATGATCGCGGCTACTTCGACGATCGCTCGGCGATCAGACGGGTCATGCGGGAGCGGGCGCTCGCCCTGTCGGGCCCTCGCGCCCTGCTCATGCAGGCCGCGCACCCGCTGGCCGTCGCCGGCCTGCTCGCCCACTCGGATTCGCTGCAGGAGCCCTACGAGCGTCTCGCTCGTACCGCGAAGGTCCTCAACACCGTCACCTTCGGCCCGCGGTCCGAGGCCGACCGGGTGACGCGCCGGGTACGGGCGATGCACCGCGCCGTCAGCGGGCAACTCCCGCAGGCGGTCGGACGCTATCCCGCCGGAACTCCATACCGCGCCGACGATCCCGAGCTGCTGCTGTGGATCCTGTACACGCTGGTCGACTCGGCGGCGGTCGTCTACCGCACGTACGTGGGGAACCTCAACCGATCGCAGCGGGCCAGGCTGTGGGAGGACTACCGGGTGGTCGGGAGGCTGTTCGGCTTACGGCCGACGCAGATGCCGGCCACGCTGGCCCAGCTGGACGCCTACGGACACCAGATGCTGTCCGGGGACGACATCCGCGTCGGAGAATGGGCCCGGCGCCGGGCCCGCAAGATCGTGCTCGAGCCGCCGGTCTCGGCGCTGGCGCGACCGCTGCTGGAGACCGTCAACTTCATCACGATCGCGTTACTCCCGGACCGGATTCGCTCCGAATACGGCTTCGTGCCGGTCCCGCCGGTGGCGGTTCGCAAGGCGATGGTGGGTGCCGGAGCGCTGTACGTGCGCCGCGGGGTGCTGCCGGTGCTCCCGGCGCACATCCGACAGGTTCCGGCGGCCCGGCAGGCCGCCTGACCCGCCCCCGCCGGGCGGGGAGGGCGCCATCGGCGATAGCGTCCGCGCTGTGACCCGAGTCGCCGTCATCGGCCACGTGGAGTGGGTCGACTTCCTGCGAGTCGACCATCTCCCACAGCGCGACCAGGTGCAGGCCGCCGAGCGAGAGGCGACGCATGCCGGGGGCGGAGCCGTGGTGGCCGCCGCCGTTCTGGCGCAGCTCGGCGCCGAGGTCGACTTCTTCTGCGCCCTGGGCCGCGATCGCGACGGCGAGGCGGCGATCGCCGAGCTGACCGACCGCGGCATCACGGTGCACGCGGAGCGGCGCTCGGAGCCGACCCGGGGCGTGCTCACGCTGCTGGATCGCGACGGGGAGCGAACCATCCTGACGGTCGGCGAGCGCCTGGCGCCGCGCGGGTCCGATGACCTCCCGTGGGACCTGGTGCGACGGGCGGACGGCGTCTATCTCACCGCGGGAGACGCGGGCGCCATCCGCCACGCGCGCGACGCGACGATCCTGGTCGCCAGCCCCCGAATCCGGGAGCGGCTGGACGTAGCAAGCGCTCAATTCGACGCGCTGGTGTTCAGTTCGTCCGACGAGCACGAGGTGCAATGGGCGCGGCGGCTCGAGTCACAGACGCGGCTCATGGTGGCCACCGAGGGAGCTCATGGCGGACATTGGTGGGGGGAGAGCGAGGGACGCTGGCAGGCGGTGCCGCTGCCCGCGCCGATCCAGGACAGCTACGGGTGCGGTGACTCGTTCGCCGCAGGGTTCACGTTTGGTCTGGCGGCCGGGATGGCGCCGCAGCAGGCCGCCGAGACCGGGGCCCGCTGCGGAGCGGAAATGCTGACGCGGGTGGGTGCGCCGTAGTTCGGGTGGGTGCGCCGTAGTTCGGGGTGGGTGCGCCGTGGCCGTGTGGTCAGGCGTCGGTCTGCCGCGGCGCGTACCGGTGGTGCAGCATCAACGCGTTGCCGTCGGGATCGCTCAGGAAGGCCATGTGACAGACCCCGGTGTCGAAGGTGTCGCCGGCGAACGCCACGCCGACCGCCTCGAGCCTCGCCCGGGCCGACGGAATGTCGTCGACGTGCAGCGCGATCGCGTTGCGGTTGGCGTGGAACTCCATCCCCATCCTCTCCGGGGAGATGACGCTGAGCGTCAGGTTGCCGGTCTCGAACTCGGCGAACCCGCGATCCGGACGGTAGGCCGATCGCCTCAGCCCCAAGGTGTCCCCGTAGAACGCAGCCGCCGCCTCGAGGTCCCGGGTCGGGATCCCGACGAAATCAACCCCCCTGATCAGCTCGTCTGTGTCTGTCATCGCGATCTCCTTTGTCGTCGACCATCTCGATCCGGCTCAGATGTTCCCGGCTGCGAACGGTTTCCGTCGTCCCCTCATGCGAACATGTGTTCGTCTTGGATGAGCCTACGATACTCCACGCCGACCTCGATGCGTTCTATGCCTCGGTCGAGCAGCGCGACGACCCCTCGCTGCAGGGTCGTCCGGTGATCGTCGGCGGCGGCGTCGTGCTCGCCGCCAGTTACGAGGCCAAGGCGTGCGGCGTGCGGACGGCGATGGGCGCGGCTCGCGCCCGCACGCTGTGCCCGCGGGCGGCGGTGGTCGCTCCGCGGTTCGCCGCCTACACCGAGGCCAGCCGGGCGGTGTTCGGGGTATTTGCGCAGCTGTCGCCCGTGGTCGAGGCATTGTCGATCGACGAGGCCTTCCTCGACGTCCGGGGGCTGCGTCACATCTCGGGATCGCCGACGGAGATCGCGATCGAGCTACGGCGGCAGATCCGCGAGGAGGTGGGTCTAGCGATCACCGTCGGCCTCGCCGGCACCAAGTTCCTCGCCAAGGTCGCCAGCGGCGTCGCCAAGCCCGACGGGCTGCTCGTCATTCCCGCCGGCGGTGAGCTCGCGTTCCTGCACCCGCTGCCGGTGGAGCGTCTCTGGGGCGTCGGGCGGGTGACCGCCTCCCGTCTTCACGCCCACGGCCTTCTCTCGGTCGGCCAGGTGGCACGGCTCGGCGAGCCGGTCCTGATCGAGCTGCTCGGGCGTGCCGCCGGGCGGCAGCTGCATGCCCTCTCGCACAATCGGGACCTCCGCCGGGTGCGACCGCGCCGGCGGCGTCGATCGATCGGAGCGCAGCGCGCCCTCGGTCGGAGGGCGCGATCTCCCGGAGAGCGCGAGGCGTCGCTGCTCGGATTGATCGACCGCGTGTCCCGCCGACTGCGGGCCGCGGGACGCGCCTGTCGAACGGTGGTGCTGCGGCTCCGCTTTGACGACTACTCGCGCGCTACCCGGTCGCACACGATGGCGCAGGCAACCCAGCGAACGGCGACGCTGCTCAGGGTGGCTCGCGGGCTGCTGGCGGCGTGCGGCGCGGTGATCGAGAGGCGGGGGCTGACGTTGCTCGGGGTCGCGCTCACCAATCTGTGCGACGCCGCGGCCATCCAACTGGCGCTGCCGTTCGACCGCTCCGGCGGGCTGGACCGCACCCTGGACGAGCTGCGCCGGCGCTTCGGATCGGGCGTGATCTCGCGGGGAACGCTGGTGGGACGGGATCAGGATCCATGGATGCCGTTGCTCCCGGACTGAGCCGGGGTCGGGGCTCACGGCCGCAGGGCGGCCAGGCGTCGGCGGAGAAACCGCGCCTCCGGGCCGGGGTGGGTCAGGTTGAGCGCGCGCCGGTACGCGTCGGCGGCCTCCTCGGTTCGGCCCAGGCGGCACAGGAGCTCAGCGCGCGTGGAGTGCAGGTAGCGGTAGTCGCTCAGGCGGTGATCCAGACCGTCGGCGATCAACAGGGCGTCCGCGGGCGCTCCGGCTTGCGCGACGGCGACGGCGCGGTTGAGCTCCACCACCGGCGACCCCGTGAGCAGCGAGAGCTCTTGGTAGAGAGCGGCGATCTGGGGCCAGTCGATCGGGTCGTCGGTCTGCAGCGCGGCGATCGCCGCCTGCAGCACGTACGGGCCCCGCCCACGGAGGGCGAGCGCGCGGTCCAGGTCGGCGCGGCCGGCGGCGAGCAGAGCGCGATCCCAGAGACGACGATCCTGGTCGGGGAGCTGGACGAGCTCTCCGTCGGTGAACCGGGCCTGACGGCGGGCGTGGTGCAGCGTCATCAGCGCCAGTAACCCGTGAACCTCCGGCTCGTCAGGCATCAGTGCGCCGAGCACGCGGCCGAGTGACAGCGCCTCGGCGGCGAGGTCGTTACGGCCCCCGTAGCCTTCGTTGAAGATCAGGTAGATGACCGCCAGCACCGCGGCGAGGCGCTCCGGAAGTAGGGCGGGCGGCGGGACGCTGAACGGGATGCCGGCGAGCTTGATCTTGGCTCGGGCGCGGGATAGCCGCCGCTTCATCGTGTCCGGGGTGACGAGGAAGGCCCGGGCAATCTCGTCGTTGCTCAGGCCGCCGAGCGCGCGGAGAGTGAGCGCCACCTGAGCGTCGGGGGACAGCGCGGGATGGCAGCAGGTGAACAGCAGCTCCAGGCGCTCGTCGCCGAACGTCGCGTCTGCGGGATCGGTCAGCTCATCGTCCACCGCTTCGGGCACCTCCAGCAGGCGGGTCTTGGTCGCCAAGGTCCGATCGCGCCGGATGCGGTCGATCGCCCGATGGCGCGCCGTCGTGATCAGCCAGGCGGCCGGACTCGCCGGCACGCCGTCTCGGGGCCAGCGTTCGGCCGCCACCGCGAATGCCTCCTGGGCGGCCTCCTCGGCGCGCTCGAAGTCGCCGAGGAATCCGACCAGGGCGGCAACCACGCGGCCCCACTCCTCGCGGAAGACGCGATCCAGCAACCGCTACATCCCCATCAGCGGACGCACCTCCAGCGAACCACCCATGCGGGCCGCGGGCACGCGCGCGGCCAACGCGATGGCGGCATCGAGGTTGTCCAGCTCGAAGATGTAATAGCCGCCGAACACCTCCTTAGTCTCCGCGAATGGGCCGTCCGTGGTCAGCGTGTCGCCGTTTTGCGCGCGGACGGTGGTCGCCGTCTCCACCGGAGCGAGCTGGGCCCCATCGATGAACCCGGGCTCGTCGCGGATTGCGTAGTACTCCTGGGTGAGGGCCTGCCGTTCGGACTCGTCCAACTCCTCCATCGATCCGGGCTTGGTGTAGATCAGCAGGGCGTACTTCACGACTACCTCCCTTGTCGGGCTTTGCTTTCACTGATCAAGACGGACGGGCGCCACCGGTGGGGACAGAGAAGCACGAATTTCGGCTGCCGCCGGCGTGACCGCCGCGCTCCGCCCGGCCGGCTGTGAGCGCGGCGCCGTGACCAGCACGTGACCAACCGGCTGATACTCGAGCCGATCGGCGGCCGCCGCCGCCGCTTTGTCCCCGGCGAACCGCTGCACGAGATGGATGGCGAGATCGATTCCGGCCGTGATCCCGCCGCTGGTGACGACGCTGCCGTCATCGACGACGCGCGCGTCACCCCGCACGTCGGCGCCCGCCTGCGCCAGATCGGTGAGCGCCGCCCGGTGGGTGACCGCCGGGCGGCCGGCGAGCAACCCGGCGGCCGCCAGCAGCATCGCGCCGGTACACACCGAAGTCACCACGGTTCCGCGTGCATGGAGCTGCGCAAGCGCGGCCGGAAGATCGCCATCGCATTGCCCTCGCACTCCGGAGAGGCCGCCATCGAGCCAGCCGCCGCCGGCAACCACGACCAGCCCCGGGTCGGGCCCGAGCTCGGCTTCAACGTGCAGCGCCAGCCCGTGGGTGGAGTGGACGCACATCGGCGCCGACCGCGGGCGCACCGCCCGCGCGGGAAACCCCGCCGCCACCAGCACCTCGAGCGGCGCCACCGCGTCCAGGTCGTCGAAGCCGTCGAAGCACAGCACCTCGCACACGGGGAGCGGCTGACGGTGGCTCATGCCGGGCATGCTGACGCGCCGGCCGGGCTCTGGCAACCTCCGGTGCCGAGGCCCCAACCCGGCCCCACCAGCACCACCGCTGCGCGCCGCCCGCCACGCCGCCAGCGGCGGTGTCAACGTCCCGCGACCGTGCCATCGTACGCGAGGAGCCACCATGGAGATCACCCGTAACCGCTCCGACAGCCAGCCCGGTCCGGGTAGCCGGTTCTCGGGAAGCGTATGGCTTGACGAGCTCGCCGTCGCGCCGGCGCCGGCAAGACTTCGGGCCTACATCGTGCACTTCGCTCCCGGCGCGAGGACCGCGTGGCACACCCACCCGCTCGGTCAGGTGATACACGTCACCGAGGGGGTGGCGAGGGTGCAGCGGGACGGAGGCCCGATCGAGACGGTGCGGGCGGGTGACACGGTGCGCTTCGACCCCGGCGAGCGTCACTGGCACGGCGCGGCGCCGAGGGCGTTCATGACCCATGTCGCGATGTATGAGGCCGACGACAACGGGGTCGAGGTGGACTGGGCGGAGCTGGTGACCGACGCCGAATACGCCGGCTGACCGCCGACGATCGTGGCGATGGGCTTATCGGTGGGCGAGCCCGCTACACGGGGCGGCCACCATCCATGAGATCGAGCTCGTACGTCTGGCCGATGAGATCGACCCCGAAGCTGTGGTGGGGCTCCTCGGCAACCAGCGCAAACCCGTGGCGCAGGTAGATACGGCGCGCGGCGGTGAGCGGATGGTTGGTCCACAGCCGGACTCGCCGGTAGCCGGCGTCGGTGGCAAACCGAAGCGCCACGCCGACCAGGCGAAAGCCGAGCGCCTGGCCGCGGGCGCTGGGGTGCACCAGCAAGATCCGCAGCTGGGCGGTCCCGGGATCGTCATTGCCAACGCAGAACACGCATCCGACTCGGTCGCGATTGCGCTCGGCCACCCAGGCGGCGTTGTGATCGCGGTCCGCCTCGGCCGCGAAGTCGGCGACGATCCTCGCCACCAGCGCTTCGAAGCCGGTGTCCCATCCGAACTCCTGGGCGTAGAGCTCGCCGTGCGCCATCACCACCCAGCCCAGGTCGCCGGGTCGGCCCAGCTCTCGGATCTGCACCCCCGCCACCGGCTCGTCCACCACCATCGCGCTCACCTCTCCGGAATCACTGAAACACTCGTGTCAGTAGGCTATCCGATCCAGCATCAGCTCACCACCCGTCAAGGCGGATCGCACACCACCCGACAAGGCGGACCGCACACCACCCGTCAAGGCGGACCGCACACCACCTGACGGGGCACACCGCTCAACACCGGACGATCGGACCCGTATGACCGAGACCACCCGCCTGACCTCCGCCCGACGCGAAGAGCTGCTCGAGCGGGCCTACGCCTACGTGCTCGTTCACGGACTCTCGGGCATGTCGCTGCGCCCGCTGGCGGCGGCGATCCACAGCAGTCCTCGCGTGCTCCTGTTCCTGTTCGGCAGCAAAGACGAGCTGGTCCGCGCGCTGCTCGCCCGGGCCCGCCGAGACGAGCTGATGGCGCTCGACGACGCTCGGATCAGACGAGCGTCTCGACCTGCGTCGCGTGGCCGCCGCGGTCTGGTGCTGGCTCTCGGCCGAGGAGCACCGCGGCGTGCTGAAACTGTGGACCGAGAGCTACGCCCGGGCACTGATCGAGCCCGGCGGCCCCTGGACCGACTTCGCCGTCGGCACGGTGAACGACTGGCTCGGGCTGCTCGCCGCTGCCCAGCCACCCCGGCGCCGCCGCACCGGTGCCGGCGAAACCGAGCGCACGCTCGTCCTCGCCGTGCTGCGCGGCGGACTGCTGGACCTGCTCGCCACCGGCGACACGGCGCGGACCACGCGTGCGGTGCATCATTTCATCGCCGGGTACGGTGAGGGCGATGCTCAACCTTCGCCCGATCGAGCCGGATGACGGGTCCGGCCTGCGCGAGGTGCTGTCCGATCCCGAGGTGGCGGTATGGCTGCGGCCGCGGGGGAAGAGCGGCCCCTTCTCATTGGCCGAGTGCGAGGCATTGGCCCGGCGCGATGCCGCCCATTGGACCGCCCATGGCTTCGGGTCATGGCTGGCCTGCGACGGCGAGGCCTGCGTCGGGCGGGCTCTGCTCAAGCACTCGACGATCGGCGGACGCAGCGAGGTGGAGATCGGCTGGATGGTGGGACGTGCCCATTGGGGCGCCGGCATCGGGACCGCGCTGGGACGTCACGTGCGCAACAGCGCGGCCGCCCACGGAATCAGCAATGTCATTGCGTTCACCCGGGAGGAGAACATCGCCTCCCGGCGGGTGATGGAAAAGCTCGGAATGAGCTTCGAGCGGCGCTTCGAACACGCCGGCTGGTCGCACGTGCTCTACCGCACGTCACAGCACCCTGGCTGATCCGCGGAGGAACTCGACGTAGCGGGCGGCGGAGCGCGCCAACACCGATTTGGCGCCACCGTCCAGAACCGAACTCCACCACCCGCCGTAGACCCGGTGAAACTCATACGGCTCGACGGCGGCGACCACGCGCCGGACATCCCGCTCCGGCAGCGGGAGGCGATTAGGGGCACTCCAGGCAAACGTCAGCCGATCGGCGCCCGGCGTCACGAACACGGTGTCGCCGGTGAAGAGAGCGCCTGCACCCTCGGCGCCGGCCGACCAGTGCACCACGGCACTGCCCGGGAAGTGGCCGCCGCACTGCACGAGCGTGACCCCGGGCAGCACCGCGAGTGATCCCGACCACTCTCGCACCGCCGGATCGGGGCGCTGCAGCCAGCCGCGATCGTCCTCCGGGAGCAGCATCGGCACGTCGAAGGCGTGGCTCCATTCCACGATCGCGCCGTACATGTGAGGATGGCTCGCGCTGACCGCGGCCAGGCCACCCGCCGCGCGCACCGCGGCCACCGACGGCTGGTCGATGAACGGCGGCGGGTCCCACAGCAGGTTTCCCTGCGGGGTGCGGACGAGCAGTCCTCGCTGGCCGACACCCACCGCCTGCGACAGACCGAGGCCGAGCAGATCAGGTTCGAGGTCGCGGACCTCGGTGCGGCAGCCGGACGCCGCCAGGCGCGCCATCGTCGTCCACTGCTGCCCATCGGGGGGAACCCATTGGCGCTCGTCTTCACACAGCGCACAGCGATCGGGCGCCGCCGTCGCGGGCGGAAAATTGGCGCCGCAGGTGGGACAGATCCAGATCGGAGGTTCGGGCATCAGCGGCGGAGTCTGGCGCACGAGACCGAGCAGTGGCGGCTGCCACGATGTGACCATGGGCGCGCGCCCGCGACTGAGCGCCGGCAGAGTCTCCGCCGTCGCGCGCGGCAGCCTCACCGACGGATGATTGCCGCCGGGATCCTGCTCGCCTTCTGCGCGGCGATCGCCACCGCGTTCGCGATCGTTCTGCAGGCCTCCGAGGCGGAACGGGCACCCGCCAGCGAGTCCGCTCGGCTTGCGCTGCTAGTGCGGCTGTGGCACCGCCCGCGATGGCTGTTCGGAACCGGGTTGATCGTGCTCGCGTGGCCGCTGCAGGTGATCGCCCTGGCGCTGGCGCCGATCACGGTCGTCCAACCTGTCCTCGCCTCCTCCCAGCTCGTGCTGTTGGCCGCCGCGCGAGTCCAGCTGCACGAAGATGTCGGACGCGCCGGTGGACTCGGGGCGCTGGCGATCGTCGCGGGGGTGAGCATCATCGTCGTGACCGCGCCGCGACACTCCAGCGCGGAGCCAAGCGCAGTGCGACTGGCGGTCCCGATGGCGATCGTCGGGGCGGGCGCGGTGCTCGCCTATCTGATCTGCCGCCTGCGACCGCCGGGCGGCCTGTTGCTGGTGATCGGAGCCGGCCTGGCCTACGCCTGGGTCGACTTCGTCAACAAGCTCCTATCCGACGCGTCCCACACCAGTCACTGGGCTCTCGCCGCGATCTGGCTGGTCCTCATCCTGACGATCGGCGGGTTGGCGTTTCTGCTGGAGAACAGCGCGCTCGCCGAGCGGCCGGCGGTGACGGTGGGACCGGTGATCGGCGCGATCCAGGACCCGCTACCGGTGCTGATGGCGCTGTGGACGGGCGCCGAGGCCTGGAGCTCGGGGCCGGAGGCGATCGCGGCGCTGGCGATCGGGTTGACGCTGACCACCGCCGGCGCGGCCATGCTCGGCCGCCATCAGGCGGTGGCCAGGATCGCAGCCCGGGCGTCGAATACAGCGGCGCGCTGAGGGGCAGCCCCAGGACCCGCTGCAGAGGGGGGAGCCAGCGGGCCCTAGAGCTGCCCCAGCCCCCACTACGAACTGGTTCGAAGCGATCGGCGAACTGGATCACCGCCACGGACCGAATGCGTGGGGTGGACGACGGCCGCGTGAGTGCGGTTTGAGGGTCTCGCCCGCGGGGGCAGGATTGCCGGCAACCACGCCAACCGGCGGGCCGACAGGCCCGCCCCCAAAATCAGATCCTGAGAGGAACTTACTATGCCAGCCAAGGGCCATGCCGAATGGAAGGGCGAGCTGAAGACCGGTACCGGGACGTTCACCGCCGGCGAGGGCATCAGCGGTGACTATTCGTTCAAGTCACGTTTCGAGGACGGCCCCGGGGCGAACCCCGAGCAGCTGATCGCGGCGGCGCATGCCGCCTGCTTCTCGATGGCGCTCTCGGCGGCGCTGGCCGACGCGGGGACGCCGGTCGAGTCGGTGCAGACGGACGCGACGGTGACGCTGCGAATCGTCGACGACGCCCCCACGATCACCCGGATCGACCTCTCCACGGTCGGCCGGGTTCCCGGGATCGACGCCTCGGCGTTTCGCCAGGCAGCGGAAGGCGCCAAGGCCAACTGCCCGGTGAGCAAGGCGCTGGCCGGGGTGGGCGAGATCACGCTCCAGGCGTCGCTGGCCTAGGGGCCGTCGAGACGCTCTGACGAGGTCCCGCCTGCAAGAAAGCGACCAATCCCGCCGGCCGGAGAGGATCTTCAGGCTCGCTGACGTAATCCGGAGACGACCCGTGGCCGCCGGGGTTCGGCGGCCAGGCTCGCCTCCCGAACATGTCGCCGATCAAGAAGATCCTCCTCGCCGTGCTGATCGCACTGAGCGTGCCGGCCACCGCGTCAGCGACGGGCACCGCGCCGACGCATCGCTGCCTGCCCACGCCATCGTCGTTCATGTCGCTGACCGCCACCCACAACGTGCCGTGCCCTCAGGCGCGAGCCCTGAACGCTTACATGGCGACCCACGAGACACTCTCCGGAGCCTTTCGGTGGCGGGCCGCCACTTGGACCGGAATGGTCTACTCGCGGGCGCACGACTACACCTACACGGTCTACCGCCACGACGCGGAGACGATCTGGATCGTCTTCCCCGGCCCCGCCAGCTGATCCGCCGGCGGCGATGAGTCTCCGCGGCTGCGCCAGTCTCAGGAGGCGTAGGCCAACCGATAGGAGGATGCCGTGACAAGTAGCCGCAGTCATTTCGACAAGGTGGGGACGGTGGTCGTTCCCGTGTCCGACCAGGAGCGCGCCATCGCGTTCTACACCGACCAGCTCGGCCTCGAGATCCGGACCGACATCCCGTTCGGCAACGGGTATCGCTGGGTCGAGGTGGCGCCGGGTGACGCGGTGACCACGATCGCGATCGTCCCGCCGCCCCCGGGAAAGCCGACCGGCAACGCCGAAACCGGTATCACCCTGCAGACCGGCGACATCGACGCCGCGCACGCCGACCTCAAGGCCCGCGGCGTCGACATCGACGCTGAGGTCAGCCGAATGGGCGACCCGGTCCCGCCGCTGTTCTGGTTCCGCGATCCCGACGGCAACACGCTGATGGTCGCCGAGAATCAGTGAACGATGGCGCCGTGAGCAGACCGGCAGCGGTTGACCGTCGTCGGTGACGGTCAACCGTTGCGCGGGTCTGATGCGGAACTTCCTGTGGTCGGGGCCGTTGGTGGCGCCGTGGGGCTTTTGCCGCAGGGGGAGCCGCGACGTCGATGACCGCGGCCACGCGAGTGGCGAGTGAGCCGCGCGGCACTCGCGTAGACACGGCGCCACGGTTTCCCTCCTGGATCGTCGTCGGCCTGGCGTGCCTGGCGGTCGCCGGGCTGGCGGACGCGGTCCTCAAGCACGAGCGCGGCATCACCGGCGATGAGCCGTTCTACGTGCGGATGGCGGCCCATCCCGGCGGGCCCCACAGCTTTCCGTATGCCTACCGGATCGCCGTCCCGTGGCTGGTTTCAGTCCTGCCCTCCTCCGAGGTCGTCTCGTTTCAAATGCTTGCGCTGCTCGGGATCGCCGCCGGCGGCGCAGCGCTGTATGTCCTGATGCGGGACTTCGATATCTCGACGGGGCTCGCGGCTGCACTGGCGGTCGGTTTCGCGGTGTCTCCGAATCTGCTGGTGGTCTTGCTCCGCCATGGGCGAAGCATTGATCCGGCATCGATTCTCGTGATGGTCCTGGGCTGCCTGTTCATCGTCCGCCGGCGAAAGCTCGCGCTCGCGGTGACGATCCTGATCGGGGTTGCGGTCAAGGAGACGAGCCTGTTCCTAATCCCGCTCGCCTACGCCGTCTGGGCCGAGCGACTGGTCGACCGCCGGGCGCTGCGCGAAGTGGCGCTCATCGCCGCGGCCCCGATCGCGGGCTACATCGTGCTTCACGCCACCATCTCCGCCGTGGGCGACCAGTACACGCCTGGCTACGGCGGCTCTTTTCTTCAGGCGCGGATCGACGTTTTTCGCCAGGTGTTCACCGGCACCGAGCTCAGACGGCTCGTCTACGCGCTCGGTCCGCTCTGGCTGTTGGCGCCGTTTGCGCTCCGCGGCGTCCGGTTCGCCCGTCGCGGCCTGGTGCTGGTGGCGTTGTGCGTGATCTCGATGAGCGTGTCGTTTGACGCCGGCCGGATCATCTTTCTCGCCGCTCCGGTCTTCTACGTCGCCGCCGCGACGGTGGTGGAGCATCGTCGTCGTCTGGCGGTGGCGATGATCGTCGCATTGTTCGCCCTGGATATCGGCTACGGGGCCTACATGCAGGTCCACGGGGTCGCTCACGGTCTCGACACGACCGTGAGCAGTCGCATCCCCGTGTATTAGCTGGTGGCCGCCTCCCGCACACAGCTCGCATTCCAGCGGCGGGCGGCGAGGCGCCATTGGAGGCTCCTAACGCAGGGCCCAGGGCAGCCCGTCCCAGCTCTCTGGCGGCCCGAGGCGCCAGCGGGGAAACGGCGCGTACGCGTCGCTCGAGACGCCCGTCTCGGTCTGGACTCCCGCACCGTGGCGCAGCGCCAGGTCCGAGCGCACGTAGACGGTGTCGCGCGGCTCGGTGCGCGCGCCCACCATGAAGATCACGCACGGACCATCGCCCGCTCCGATGAAAATGTGCTCCGTTCCCGGCGGGCAGTGCACGAAGTCCCACGCCCGGAGCGGGCGCCGCTCACCTTCGACTAGGAGCAGGCACTCGCCCGCCAGCACCAGGAAGCCCTCCTGGTTGGCTTCGCGGTGGTAGAGCCCGTTCGGCTGCCCGGGCGCCAGAACGGCCACGGTGTATCCGATCTGCGCGAACGGCGCCGCGTCGCCTTCGATGATGCACGCATCGCCGAACTGCTCGCTGGTCACCCACGCGGCGTCGGGGACGCTGACCACGAACCAGCCACCGCTGGCCGCCACCCGCCCCGCCTCAGACTGCTCCATGCGCGCTTGGGGGATCACCGCTGGCAGGGTAGCGTCGGCCTGCTCGTCGTTGCGATCGGCGTGAAGATGTTCATTCACCCGGATGCCACTCGCGGCGCGCTGGGTGACGGTCACGCCGCCCGGGCGCGGCACGTCATACTCGATCACATCGATGACCGCACGCGAAGTGGAGCAGGCGGCGGCACGGCTGGCCGAGAAGCGGCAGCGGGCGAAGCATGAGCTCGTGGTGGCGGTTGGAGCCGCGCTGCTCTCACTGGCGTGTGCACGCTTCTCGGTGCGCTTGGCCGTGGGATGTGGCGCCGGGGCCGTCGTCGGGGGCGTGATCGCCGGGGGGACGTGGGCCAACCGGCGCACGCTCCTCGAGGGCCTGGCGCTGGCGCCGGCGGCCTACGCGATCCCCGAAGTGGCGAATTTGGGCTCCCAGTTGACGGCGATCGACCAGCGGGAGCAGTTGGCGTCGTGGATCCGGTCGCTGATTGGAGGCAACGAACAGCCGTTGGAGCTTCACCTGTGCGATCGGACGCGGGCTCACGCCCCGGAGCTGGAGGCGGTCGCGCGGGAGATCTCGGTTCCGGCGGCGGACGTGCATCCCGCCAGCGCCATGGCCTGCCGCTGGCTGCTCACGCGCCCGGTGCAGAGCCCGCTGTACAACCCCCACCTTCCCGAGGAGGACCTGACCGCAGTTCTGCTGCGCATCCGGGCCGGGATCAGCGGCCCGGTGGCACCGGGCGGTTAGGCTCCGGCGCGATGATCGCCGCCGCCCCCGTTCAACGCTCTCCAGGGCCACGAGCGCCTGCTGTTCTACGACAACGAAAACGGCCGCAAGGTCGACGTGTTCGTCGGCACCTTCCGCATGTGCCACACGATCTTCTTATCGGACCGTCTCGACGTCGATCCGACGACGATCCCGCCGGCCGAGCTGCTGCTGACCAAGCTGCAGGTGTTCGAACTCAACGAGAAAGACGTGCGGGACACGCTCCTGCTGCTGCACTCAGCAGGTCGGTGAGTACGACATGAGCGCCCACGGCCGCGAACGCGTGTTGGCGAGGTTTGAGACGCTGGAGCAGCGGATCGAGGCGGAGCCGAGACGCGGGGGTGGCGGATGCGCGCCAGGATCGGCGAGCGCAAGCGCTGGTATGAGCTGCCCGAGGACGTCCGCGACTGATGGGCCGGCGTGAAGGCGGCCCGGTTCACTCCGCTGCGCTCGCCCGCGACCCGGCCCGCCGCAAGCTAATAACCTGGGGGCGTGACCCAGGCGAAGCGGCGAGGCAGCGGGCTCGCCCCCACGAGCGATCAGCCGCGGCGGGTGGCCATCGCATGTCAGGGCGGGGGGAGTCACACCGCCTTCACCGCCGGGGTGTTGAAGGGGCTGCTCGACGCGATGGCATCGTCGAGGTACAGGATCGTGGGGCTCAGTGGAACTTCGGGCGGGGCGATCTGTGCGCTCTTGGCCTGGTTCGGGCTGCTCGGTGGCGACGGGGAGCGAGCCGGCCGGCTGCTCGACGATTTCTGGGCCGATAACTCAGCCACCGCCCCGCACGAGCAAATGCTGAACTCCTGGCTGATGTGGGGCAGCCAACTCCAGGACTTCGTGGTCGCCCCCGCGCTCAGCCCCTACGACAATCCGTTCTCACCTGCGGGCCTGGAGGAGTTTCGAGCGATGCTGCTCCGACAGGTCGACTTCGACCAGATCCAGGTTGACAGGACTGGGGCGAAGCCGATGCTGGTCGTCGGTGCGGTGGACGTGCTGTCCGGCGAGTTCAAGGCGTTCAACAGCCGGCGAGAACGGATCTCGGTCGACGCCATCCTGGCGTCGGCGGCGATCCCCAACCTGTTTCGCTCGGTACATCTTGACGGCGGAACCTATTGGGACGGCTTGTTCTCTCAGAACCCGCCGGTTCGGGAGCTGATCGACGCCGATCCAGATGAGATCTGGGTGATTCAGATCAACCCGAAGGAGCAGGCGCAGGAACCGCGCACCGTCACCGAGATCGCCGACCGGCGCAACGAGCTCGCCGGCAACCTGTCACTGCACCAGGAGCTGCACTTCATCGAGAACATCGATCGTATGCTCGACCAGGGACAACTGGCGCGCGACGGCAAGTACAGGCCGATCGTCGTGCGGGTGATCGAGCTCGCCCGGTCTCGCTTGTCGCAATCGCTCGGGACCGCCTCCAAGCTCAATCGTGACCCGGCCTTCATCCAGGACCTGATCGCTCACGGTGAGGAGCGCGCCGATGAGTTCCTCGTCGCCCTGGACTTCGAGCAAGCCTGGCGCAGCCGAGACCCCGCAGCGGTGATGAAGTTCTTCACCGACAGATCCGAACTGGTGTCGTCGCCTCCGTTTCCCCGGCGCCGGCCGGGGGTGGGCCTAAGCGAGATCCGGCGCTTTGTCAACGACCACCTGACCGACGATGTGACCGTGGACCTCAACCACAAGCAGATCGCGGGCAACCGCGTCACCTGGACGGTGCGGGTGCAGGGTCGCGATCGCAAAGCCCCGGCGCAAGGTGTGGCCCAGGCCGTCTTCCGAGATCGCCGGGTCATCAGCTTTCGTCTCGGCCGGGCAGATGGGGCAGCTGCCCTCTGAGATCTATGGCGTAGAGCGGGCGTACAGCGCGGCCTCGAAGTCCGCGTAGAGCTTGAGCGCGCCGGGACGGGGGCGTGGGCGGGGCTGTTCACCAGCCGTCGAGCACCTTGAGCTGGCCGCAGTCCGGGCAGTACTCCTGGACCGGCGCGTCGAGATTCAGCCCCCGCTCCACCTGTTGCAGTGCCGCCGTCGTGCACACGATCTTGGTCATGGACATGATCGCGAACTGGGTCGACGTCGTGATCGTCTCGGACGCCTCGCCGGCGATACGCGGGCCGGATCCACCCTCGTAGAAGACGCCATCGCGGTCGCCGGCAATCGCGGGGAGGGGGGCGCAGGTTGGCGCCGGCGGATGGGTTCGGATAGAGCCGGGAAGCAGCGGGTAGCTCAACATGGCTGGCGCGATCGACCATCGGCTCGCGCAGCACGACACAGGAGAGCTTTTATGCCCGATCTCGACGGCAACACCCAGGCGGACGAAACGGTCATCCCGGACACTTCCCTGCATGCGTACAAGGAAGGCCGCAAAGACGACGTCAAGGGCGACGCCGACAAGCTCGAGTCAAGCGACCCCGGGGACCAGCAGGCATCCGAGCTCGAGGGCGATGACGAGCTGGAGCTGCCTCACGAAAAGCAGTAGGGCCGGGATTCGGCGACGCGACGCATCCAGTAGCGAAACCAGTTGCTGCCGAACGGTACGTACACGCGGGTGGGGATGTCCCGGGCGACCAGATCCGTGAGCGTTGAGGCGCGGACACCGAGCAGCTGCTCGACGCCGCGGGGGCCGGTGGCCGCGAGCAGGGCCTCGCGCACAACTCCGTCGTGGGTGGCCAGCGAGAACGGGGTGCCGGCCTCGGCGAGCCGGTGCGCCAGTCGCAGGTAAGCGATGTCGGTGGCTTCACCGTATGGCAGCGCTCGATCCGCCGGCTCTGCATAGGCGCCCTTCACCAGGCGGATGTGGACGCCGGCCGCCACCAGACGATCGAGATCTGTTGGAGCACGACGAAAGTTCGCCTGGACGGTGGCGCCGAGTCGGTCAGCCAATCCGCGGCCGGCCACCGCCAGCACGCACCCCAGCACCGCTTCGGCGCGATCGTAATCCTCTGCTCCGACCTGGATGCGCCGACCATCCGACAACCGCTCCGCGATCGCCGCCAACCGATCCACGCACCCTGCCACGTCGACGTCCAGCGCGAGGTGGGACAGGTCTACCGCCAGCCAGGTATCACCCGGCTGGCGGGATAGCTGCACCGCCAGTCCCGCATAGTCAGCAGCGACCTGATCGGCGACCGCCACATCGCGGACGAGCTCGCCGAACTGGTCGATGCTGGCGCTGATACCGCGCTCGTACAGCTTCCGCGCCAGCAGTAGGGCATCCGCCGCGTTGCGCCCGGAGACATATCGAGACGCCGCCCGCCACGCCAGGCGCTCACCCATCGGCGCGGCCCGCACCGCTCGCTCGAACCGGTCACTCGTGGCCAGCCTGAGCAGGATTGCGCGGTCCACCGACATCACCTCATGGTGTCAGCCCCGAATGCTGACCGGCGGGCCGGGTAGCAGCCGCTGGGCGCGTCCTCGAAACGCCCACAGCGCCCGCGTCTGGGCAAATGTCAACCGCCGCCAGCGCTCGGGCTCGGGATCCCACAGGTAGATGGTCACGTCGACGATGCTGCGCACATCCTCGAGCGCCTTCACGGTGGTTAGCGCGTCGGCATGCTCGGCGAGCACGGCGCGACTCATGACGTCGATCACCTTGAACTCGTGCGGTCTCCGAGGCTCGGGCGCGTGCGGCGGCGGCGCCTCGGGCTGGCGAAAGCCGAACCCCGCCGCCGCGCCGGATCCGTCTTTGGGCTGAGTTCGTTCGAGCGGCACCATGTGCGCTCCGGTGCCCTTCGTCTCGGTGTCAAGCACCCAGGCCTTCGCCAATGCTGTCCTTTGTGGAGGGGAGTTGCGCTCGGTCGCCGACCGAGTGTTCGTTCTCGTCTGACACGCGGAGGACGATCTTGCCACCCCCGACACCTGCATCGAGACGCTGGTGCGCCCGAGCGGCTTCCTGCAGCGGCAGGACCTCAGCGATCTGGACCTTCAGGGCGCCCGACTCGGCCAGCTCGCCGAGTCGCTCCAGTCCCGTCCCGTCCGGCTCGACGATGATCCCGGTCGCACGCTTGCCCTGTGCTCGGGCGACCGTGAGTACGCTGGCGGGGGCGCGCGATGGCACCTGGATGAACAGCCCATCCGGGCGCAACGTCCCTAGAGAGCGCATACCGTACTCCTCGCTGCCGACCAGATCGACGACGATGTCGACATCGCGGGCCACGTCCTCGAACGCGGTGTCGGTGTAGTCGATCGCCTGATCGAGTCCAACACTGCAAACGAAGTCGGATTGGTCGCCGCGAACCGTCCCGAGCACGTAAGCGCCGCGGGACTTGGCGATTTGCACGGCGAGATGCCCGACGCCGCCCGCCGCGCCATGGATCAGCACCCGCTGGCCCTCTCGCACTCCCGCAGTGTCCACCAGCGCTTGCCAGGCGATCAGGCCCGCCAGCGGTAGGCCGCCGGCGCTGACATCGTCAAGCCGCGACGGTCGGTGCGCGAACTGGCGTGAGGGAGCGGTCACATAGTCGGCGTAGGCACCCCCCTCCCGCGGAAACCACGGCATCCCAAACACCCGATCGCCGGCTGCGAAGCGGGTCACCCCCCGCCCAACGGCCTCGACCACGCCGCACACGTCCCAGCCGATCACGAACGGCGGCGAGCCGAGCACGGCCGCCTGGCCTTTCCCGGCTCGGGTGCTGGCGTCGACCGGATTGACGCCGGCGGTGCGCACGCGTACAAGGATCTCCGTGGGCACGGGCTCAGGGCGATCACGCTCGGTCAGGCGCAGGACCTCGGGACCCCCGAAGCGTTCAACGACTACCGCGCGCATTGTCGCCGGAGCCTCGGCTAGAGCGGCGGGACCTGGTTGTTGACCTGCGGTCCGTGATACAGGTGGTCGTGATCGGAGCAGGTGGCTGGGAAGGTGAACTGGACACTGTCGCTGCGCACGCCGTTGTAGCTCGCGAACAGGGTCACGCGGCCGTGGGTGCCGACCCTGCATCGTGGGTCGGTGCTGCTCTGTACCAGGACGATGATCTTCATGATGTTCCCGGGCACGCCCCACCTCACCGCGTGGTGCGAGTGGTAGATCAAGCGGTGCTCGACCGTCATGACGATCAGGCGGTCGGGCTGGTGGCGGACACGGTCGACCTGGCAGAGGATTCCGGAGACGGTGTTGGCGGCCAGGTTGACGTCACCGTGGCCGCGGGCGTAGCTGCCGGTCGTCCCGGTGATCGGCGCACCGGTGTGAAAGCCCCACGGCGGAATCCCGCCGACGATCGGGACCGCGGCGCAGTACTGAACCGGGGATCCGGCCGCCGAGCCGGCCATGCCGACCAGCGCCAGCAGCGCCGACACCACCAAAGCCGCGAGTCCGATGCGCCGGGCGAATTGGTTGCACCGCATCTCGGGCCGATCATAGCCTCCGTGCACGAGCTGGAGGTGCGCGCCGATGTGGGTCTGTCGCACACTGTGTCTTCGATGCGCGCGTGGGCTCATGACCGCTGGTCGTTTCCGTTGCGCGAGGGTCATCGCTACCCCGCGTCCAAGCACCGGCTGCTGCGCGAGCGGCTGCTCGACACCGGCGTGTGTCGGCCCGAGGATCTGCTCGAGGCCGGTCCGCTGGGCTGGCGTGCGCTGACCCGAGTGCAGGACGCGGCGCTGCTAGGTCGGATTCGGCGCGGGGACTTGACGGTGCGGGAGCAGCGCGGACTGGGGCTGCCATGGTCGCCCGAGCTTGTCGAGCGTGGTCGGCGCGTCTCGCATGGCACGGTACTGGCCAGCTATGAGGCGCTGCGAACCGGGGTGGCAATCAACCTCGGCGGCGGCTCGCATCACGCGGGGCGCGACTTTGCCCGCGGCTACTGCCTGTTCAACGACGTCGCTCTCGCCTACGACGCGCTGCGCGCGGACGGCCGCGCACGCCGCGTCCTGGTCGTCGACTGCGATGTCCATCAGGGCGACGGAACTGCGCAGCTGCTTACCGCTAGCCCCGACGCGTTCACGCTGTCGCTGCATGGCGCGCGTAACTACCCGTTTGCGCGAATCGCCTCCGATCTCGACGTCGACCTCCCCCCCGGTACCGCCGACACGCCGTACCTCGCAGCCCTCGCCGGCGCGTTGATGACCGCGCTGCGCGCCGGCGCCTACGACATCGCCTTCTACTTAGCGGGCGCTGATCCGTGGGAAGGCGACCGCCTCGGCTCCCTGGCGCTGACCAAGTCCGGGCTGCGCCGCCGGGATGCCCTGGTGCTCGACACCCTTCGCGGTGAGGGGATTCCCGTGTGCGTCACGCTCGCCGGTGGCTACGCACCCGATGTCGACGACATCGTCGACATTCACGCCGCCACCGCAGAAGCGGTGGCGGCACGCACCGTTCCCGCCCCGCGAGAATCATGACCTCGTCGGCACCTGACGCAAGACCTTCCTCACCACTGGGGCAGCATCGCCTCCGGATAGCGGGCGCCGTGGGCCCCCTCGGGCAGGATCTCGTGGATGCGAGCGAGATCCGCATCGGTCAGGCTCACGTCGGCGGCGGCGGCGTTCTCGGCTAGCCGGTCGGGGCTGCGGGTCCCGGGTATGGGGACGACGTCGTCGCCCTGGGCCAGCAGCCAGGCGAGCGCCAGCTGAGTGACCTCGATGCCCTTTGCCTTCGCCAGCTCGGTGAGCTGGTTGATCGCGTCGACGTTCTTCTCATAGTTGCCCGGCTGCCAGCGCTCGTCCCAGCGGCGCATGTCGTTCTCCGGGTACTCGGCGGCCGGCTTCACCGCGGAGGTGAGAAACCCTCTGCCCAATGGCGAGTAGGCGACAAAGCCGATCCCGAGTTCGCGGATCGTCGGCAGGACCCCGGCCTCGACGGCTCGCTCGAAGATCGAGTATTCCGTCTGCAGCACGGAGACGGGATGGACGGCATGGGCGCGCCGGATGATCTCGGGGCCAGCCTCGCTGAGGCCGAAGAACCGCACTTTGCCTTCCTCGGTGAGCTCCTTGACGGCTCCGGCGACCTCTTCGATCGGCACGTCGGGATCGACCCGATGCTGGTAGAGCACGTCGAGATGATCGGTGCCGAGGTAGCGCAGGCTGTTCTCGGCGACCTCACGGATATGGTCGGGCCGGGAGTCGTACTCCCGGTTCATGTGCTCGCTGCGCGGGAGCACGAAACCGAACTTGGTGGCCAGCACCATCTCGTCGCGAAAGCCCGCGACGGCTTGGCCGACCAGCTTCTCGTTGGCGCCGGTGCCGCCGCCGTAGAGCTCGGCCGTATCCACGAAGGTCACGCCGAGCTCGTGCGCCCGGCGGATCGTCGCAATCCCGCCGGTCTCGTCGCCATCTCCGTAGGCCATCGTCATCCCCATCGTCCCCAGCCCAATCGCCGATGTGACCAGGCCCTGCTGTCCGAGGGTGCGCTGCTGCATGAGGATCCTCCGATGCTTGAACTTCGAACTATTCGGTTCGCTTATACGGCGATGTTAGCGCGCTTCGATCCAACCGGATCGTTCGTTAGTGTCTCGAGCATGCCTTACGACGCTGCGGCGACGCGCTCTCGCCTGATCGAGGCGGCCGTGAGCGAGTTCGCCATGCGCGGTCTGGCCGGGGCGCGAGTTGACCGCATCGCGACCGTCGCGGCGGCCAACAAACGCGCGATATACGACTATTTCAGAAACAAGGAAGGGCTCTTCGATGCCGCGCTGACGCGTGTCATCGGTGCTCTGATCGACTCGGTGCCGTTGCGCGAGGACGACCTACCCGGCTACGCCGCTGAGCTGTTCGACTACCTCCAAGCGCACCCCGAGGCGGTGAGGATGCTCAGCTGGCGCCGACTCGAGCGCCCGGAAGCCGGTCCGCGTATCGCCGATACGTTTCTTGAGCGCATCAGCGCAGTTCGCGACCGCCCGGCCGGCGAGCGCGAGCACGGCATCGACCCCGTGGACCTCGTCATCTTGACCATCGGATTGGCCAACGCCTGGCAGCTCAGCGCCCCCGACCTGCTCAGTAATCGGGGACAGGACCCGAGCGACCTCGAGCGAATCGCCGCCCACCGCGCCGCCGTCATCGAGGCCGTCAAGCGCATCACCCGCGGCTCCTGACGGGTCTCGCGCGGCTTCCCGGGCCACGCTCACGTCCCGACGATCACACGTCATACCCCGCTCAGAAAGCGATCTCTTGATCTCCCATTGGCGGAAAGTGGTACGGAAGCGGCGGCTTTGGCAGGACGATCGAGCCGTCGATCAGGGCGTGGCGGCTGGCCAGCGACCTCGGCCGGGCCAAGACCCTACGACGCGGAATACCTTGCACTTGCACTCGCGCTCGCCGGCCTGCTCGATGCCGGTGGTGACCTACGGCATGCGCCTGCGACGTGGCGGCGACCGCCTCGGGTTTGTGCTCACCTCGTCGGAGCTGGCCGATGGCATCGACCGGGCGTTAGCCGGGAGCGTGCAAGTCGTGCTGCTGGCGCGCGATAGAGCCCGGGGGTTGATCAGGTCGTCGACCAATCGTCTTTGAGGATGGCGTAGCCGACTGTGTCTAGCCATTGGCCGGACCGGTGTAGTGACTCGCCGACTGCGTGCAGTTCACGGCGCATGCCGACGCGTTCCATGAGGCTCAACGAGGTGTCGTTGTGTAGGAAGCAGTTCGCGGTGATCCGGCGCATGCCGAGGTTCTGAAAGCAGTAGCGGAGGAGCTCACGTACGGCTTCGGTGGCGTAGCCGTGGCCGGTGTGGTCGGGGTCGAGGACCCAGCCAAGCTCTGCTTGCGTGTTGTGGGCCTGGCCGGCGACGTCGAGCTGGGCCCAGGCGTCCTCGCGGCGGAGCATGAAGTCGCCGATGATCGGGGCTGCGGCGTCGTGGCCGAGCGTGACGATGACGGTGGTCGCGAGTCGAGCGGGCTCTGTGAACAGGTTGCGGTAGCCGTCCAGGTCGGCGGGGCAGCCGGTGAGCCACTTGTTGACTGACTTGAGTCGGCGGTATGTCCAGGTCCGCTCGGCGTCCTCGGAGGTGGCGGGACGGAGGGTGAGGCGTTCGGTGTGCAACGGACGCTCGAGCACCGATCGGCAGGTGCGGACAGGCTCAGGGGTGGTGCGGAGCTCGGTGATGACGGCGCCGATGTCGCGCAGGCCGGCGAGTACGCCGTGGAGTTGGGCTTGGTCGGCGATCACGGCGGTGATGGTGGTGGTGCCGTCGTTCTCGCGGGTCATGTCGGGCTCGCCGAGCCGGGCTGACCAGTGGTCGTCGAGGTGGCCGTGGACGCGGATCGCGTATGTCGTGGATGCGGTGTTCATGAGAGCGCTCGGGCGTGCAGAGGGGGTTTGAGAGTGTGAGGGTGGCGCCGGGCGGAGCGGTTGATAATGGGTTCGGCGGTGGCCGGGTCGATCACCCGGCGGCGAACCGGTGAACGGTGCGATGACGGCCGGGCGGCTGGCGAGCTGGGTCAGCTGCAGGGTCCGGCCGTCATGGGGATCGCGCCGAGCATGAGCGGGGCTACCGGCAGGGGCCAGCTCCGCTCCCGGCTCAGCGGGTCACCGGCTGCACGGCCCATGTCGTGGCCGCCGCGTCGGCGGTTTGGGCCTGCCTGCGCTGGCCTCGCCACAGCGAGAGGCCGAGGCCGATCAGCGCGACGCCGGTGGGCACCGCGAACGGGCGGCTGAAGGACTCCGGCAGCACGGACAGCGCGAGGGCGGAGGTGGTGCCGTAGGCGAGCAGCAGGGAGGCCCAGCGGGCCAGGACGCCGGCGCGGAACAGCGCGATGCCGAATAGCAGACCGCCGAGGGAGTAACCGATGCCCATGACGATGAACAGCTCGTGCATGGGGCCGATGCCGCCGCTCGGGCCGTGACCCATGGCCGCGTTGATGACGTGCTGGACGTAGCCGGGGTTCGAATGCGCCACCGTCGGGAGGTAGTAGCCGATGATGCACTCGGCGGCGAACATCGCGAGGTAGCCGGCGGTCAGCAGCCCGTATCCGGCGCGCCCGAGACGCCCGAGCCGGCCGCGGTGGCGGGCGAACATGCCGGTGAAGCCGGCCAGCGCCAGGACGGCCATCAGGACCTTCGCGGTCTCGCGGAGCGTCATCTCGGTGGTGACGAGGTGCGCCACGTCGGCTGGCGGGTGGTTGATTTGGACGCCGATGAAGATCGCGCCGGCGGTCGCGGCGCAGAGGCCAGCGATCGCGGTGCGGCGGTTGGTGGTGGTGGTGCTCACGTCGGGCTCCTTTGGTCTGGGTGCCGGGCGGGTGTCCGGCGATGTCGACAACTTAGGAATCGATGTGGTGGGCGCACATCACACGATGATGTGATTGAGGGTGGTGATTCGGCCGCGGAGCGCTCAGAGAACGCCGCGGTCCATGGCCCGACGTACCGCGGCGCGGCGGGTGTTCACGTCGAGCTTGGAGAAGATGTGCTTGGTGTGGGTCCGCAGCGTGTTCACCGAGATGTAAAGGTGTCCTGCGATCTCCGGCCCGCTGAGCTCGGTCGCCAGCAGGCGCAGCACCTCACGCTCACGCTCGCTGAGCTCTTCCGCGGCGGCATCTCTAACCGGCGCGGGGGGCGGCGCCAGCGGTCTCCGTGCGGCGGCGAGCAGGTGCTCGGCATGCGCCCGGCTGTCGTGCGGAGCGGAGCGCGCGACTTGTCCGAGCAGCTCCGTCATCGGCTGTCCCTCGTCGAGGAAGAGTCGGCAGTAGCCGGCCGGCACCCCGGCGATCAGCGCCGCAGCGAGGTCGGCCGCGGCCGAATCCGCATCGTCGTTCGCGTGGTGGGCGAGCGCTCGCAGCATGCCCGCCTCGATCAGCGTGCCGTCGTGGCCTGCCGCCTGCCCGACGTCAAGAACGCGGTCAAGTAGGTCGAGCGCCCCCCGCGCGTCACCCTCGGCAACGAGCAGCCGGGCGAGGGTGAGCTGGTCGTGCTCGACGAGATAGGCCGCGGGATCCGTCGGCGAGGGTACCAGCGCGTCGAAGATGACCAATACGAGCATCCCGAGCAACAGCGCGATCGCCACCCCGAGGATCACGAACCACACGGCCGGTAGGAACGGCCATCTGCCGTTGCGCTTGACGATCGAGCCCCCGATCGCGGTGATGATCGGCGAAGCGAACGCCAGAGCCACGATCCCGCCAATCACCCAACGCAGCGGCGAGACGCGCAGGCCAAGCAAGCGGCGCACATCGAACGCGAACACGGGCACGGTCACGGCCACGCCGATAACGACGAACGGGACTGTAAGCGCAGTCATCTGGCGCGAAATCCTTTGCGCTGCCCGGCGGCGAACCTGCTTTCAATCCCAAACAGTCGTCCGCGATCGCACCTGCCTTGCCGGCATTGCGCGTCTCTGGGCAGCGGCGCCGACGGACCCGCATCGCGCCAAACACGGGCGTGCGTCCATCAGTGCGCTAGCAGCGTTGGAGCTAATCATCCGATCGAAGCGGACGCCTCCTACGCCGGCGGGTGGCTCCTCCTCCGTCGCCAACTGGGCAGCGGGAGGACGAC
Organism: uncultured Actinomycetota bacterium; assembly: GCA_963830395.1. GTDB lineage: Bacteria > Actinomycetota > Thermoleophilia > Solirubrobacterales > Solirubrobacteraceae > Palsa-465. Next base: position 74,209 of record CAWHMI010000004.1, on the reverse strand, counting down.
TGCTGGTGCGATCGTCCCGAGGTCGCGGAGGGGCAGTCGCCGATCGCGGCGACGCGTGCCGCTGTTCGAACGTCGGGCGCGGGCGTTTACCCCGGCGTTGGGGATTCGCGCTCGGTGCTGTGGCAGCGTCGTCTGCCGCGCCGGCTGGACGGTGGTGTTGGTTGTTCGCGCTCGAAGGCCGCGAGCATCTTTCGCAGCAGGTTGGCGAGCTGGGCCTGTTCTTGGATGCTGAGAGCGGCGAGGAGGGATCGTTCGTTGTCTAGGTGTGTGGGGGCGACCTGCTCGACGAGCTGGACACCGTCGGCGGTGAGCTGGACGAGGAGCCCGCGGCCGTCTTCGGGATCGGGTAGGCGGATGATGAGACCGGCGCGCTCGAGGCGGTAGAGGCGGTGGGTCATCGCGCCGGAGGTGCGCATCAGCGCCTGGTAGAGCTCGGTGGGCGAGAGCTGGTAGGGCGATCCGCTGCGTCTGAGGCTGGCTAGGACGTCCCATGAGCTGCGGCTGAGTCCGAACTCGGCTAGGCGGGCATTGATCGCCGCGTCGATGTACGCGGTGGTTCGCCCAAGCCGGGCGATGACGCTGACCGGGGTCAGGTCCAGATCGCTGTGGACCTGCGCCCACTCAGCAAGCACGCGATCGACGTGATCAGTTACGGCTTCCCCGCGACGCGGCGTACCTTCAAGTTCAGATAGTTTATCTTGGCGTTGAGACAAGTCGGTTCAGTTTAGGCGGAAGGAAGGATGCGCATGGTTGTCGAGTACATCCGCTACAAGGTGCCCGCGGACCGCGATGGGGAGTTCGAGAGCGCGTGGTCTGAGGCGCAGCAGGTGCTACGCGAGGCGCCGCAGTGCGAACGCTACGAGGTACTTATCTCTATTCTTTGTTTTTACTTGCTTCGGGTTGTTGTTGGTGTTGATGTTGTTTGATCTTTTTCGGAGCGCATGCGCGGTTGTCGTCGCGATGGCGTGAGCGCGTGTGCGAGGCTTTGCGGCGATAGCGGGCGCGCTGTCTGCTGGGGTCATCTTTCTTGCGGCTTGGCGTTCGAGGCCGTGCGAGCAGCTCTCGTTGCCGGTGTCGATGATGTGCGCTCGGTGGGTGAGCCGGTCAACGATCGCCTTCGCGAGACGCGGGTCGGGGAACACCTTGGTACATTCTCGAATGGGAGGTTGTCGTGACGATCAGCTGCTGCGCTCGTGCGCGCGGACGCCTGGAAGACGAGCTCGGCGGCACCGTCGGGCAACGACAGGTATCACAGCTCACAGACGAGAAGCTCGTGCGGGCGTAGCGGCGACGACGCGTTGAGCTGCGGTTGCCCTGGGCTTCTTGGAGTTCGTTGGCGAGCGCGGCTAGGTGGTGAACGGACGCGGCGTCCTTGGTGACAGGCGCAGACGCCAGGGCCGTGGCCAGCATCGTTTTGCCGGTGCCCGAGTCGCCGATGAAGATCAACGACTCGCGGTCATCGATCCACGATCTCTCGGCCAGCGCGGCGATCTTTTTGCGGGATCTTGGGGTTGTCGGCGAATCGGAAGTCCTCGAGGCTTTTGATCTGGGGAACCGTGCGTCGATCAGTCGGCGCTTCTCGCGGCGCTCCGCGTTCGGCCATCTCGGCCTCGAGCGCGCACCGAGATATCGACCGGGGTCTGCTGCTCACGCAGCGCCTCAGCGGCTAAGGCTTTGATCGGCGGCGGACGTCGGGAGTTTCAGCTCGATCTCGTGCGCTTCGATCAGCACCTCGAGCGCGGCGTCTGCGCGTTGCGGCGGGAGTGTAGGTCATCGGGATCCTCCCAGCAGCTGGTCGTAATCAGTGAGGTCAGGGGCGGCGCGGTGTTGCGCCTGCAGGCGCGCGTCTAGTCCGTCAGCGGTACGGGCGCGAGGCGCCCGATGGTGTGCGCGCGGCGGGCGAGCACCGCGACGGCACGCCCGTCGATCGCGCCGGCAGTCAACGCGCCGCGGATCGCGAGCTCTACGCCAGCGGCCCTGGTCGCGGCACAGCAGCAGCACGTCGACCATCTGCGAGCGGCTTCCGAGCGTCCGTAGCGGTCGTCGCCCGGCCCACAGCTCGTCGAAGCACTCGGGCCACGCGCCGCTGTCGCGTTCTTGGGCCAGCGCGACGATGCTGAAGTCCGCCGGGCTGCGCTGAAGCAGTTCGAGGTAGTGGTCGAGCTGGGCGCTGTCCCGAACTTGCCGTGCAGCCGCTCATGTCGGGCGACCTCCCGGCCTGAATGGTTGATCGTGATCTCTCGGGCGCCGATCCTGGCTGAAACCTTCAACCCCGCGAGCGCGACCGGGACCGAGTAGCGGTACTACCGGATCGTAACCACGACTACGTATCCACGCGCGGCACGGCGGTCTCGCACGTCAAACGCCTCGACCGGCACGTCGCGCAGCAACGGCGCTCCACCGCCCACGCCTCCCCGACCGTCACCGCCCGCCCGTCGATCCGGCGACCGGAGCCGCCTCGCAGCCGGCGAACAGCATCGCGTTGAGCTCTGCGAGTTCCGCAGCTCGGGGACTGGCACCAAGTGGTTGCGGCGGTAGCGGCCGACTTCGCCCTCCACACCTCCCTTCTCATGGGCCCCTTCCGCCCGGGGGTCTTGACTGCCGCAAACAGTAGTGCGTGCGCAACGCGACGAACCTGTCGGTCTCGACCCGCCTACGCCCCTTAGCAATTCTTGCCGCCGACTTGTGTTGTCAAAGCGGATCTCCGGGAACACACCGCCGAACCACTCAAACGCCTGCACGTGCAGCTCCAGGATCGCCTGCTAAGTCTCCACCAGCGACGCCTGGCAGAACGCCGCGCCCGTGAACGATGCGCGCATCACGAACATATGCACCTACACCAACACCCCTCCGAGCACCACCCTCGCCTCGCCCCAGTCATCCTCGGCCTCCACACCCGGGGCATATTCCTGCAGGACGAACATCTCGCCAACTGGCACCCCGCTCGCGCTCGCGCGCGCACGTGCTGACGAACTATGACCTCGGCGACATCGGCACCGTACTCATCAACCATCGCCGCCAGATCCGCTTGGCGGTATACCGCTGCTTGGGTGGCGCGTCGCGATCTACCATCAACTATTCATCGATCACCGCCCGATACGCCCCAACTTCGGCGCCGGCCGTCTCAGCGGCGAGCGCTACACCGGCGGCACCGGCACGCCACGCCTGCTTCACCGTCCGGCGATACACCCTTGCCAGCCGCCAACCCCCAGTCGAGGGCCCTCCCGATCACGATCCCTTCCCGACTGCTCCACCCTGTATCCCTCCCTCTCCCCCGCTCGAGCTCAACCCCACACAATAGTGCTAACTAGACTACGAGTCAGCCGCGGCGTCGAGGAGCCCGAGAACTTTGTCGTGCGGATCGAGTGGACCTCGCTGCAGGACCACGAGCACGAGTTTCGTGGCAGCGCTGGGTTCGGCCAGTTCTTTGCGGCGGTGAAGCCATTCTTTGAGCAGATCGAGGAGATGCGTCACTACCAACCGACCGCTGTCAGGAGCACCGGATGATCGAGCCGGCCAACGTCAGCGCCGATGTCAGCAACCAGCTCGAGGCGCTTTTAGAACGCGCGGTCGCGCTCGAGTCGGCGATCGCCGCCGGCGCAGCATCAGACGACCCGAGCGTCGATCATCAGCAGGGGCTCCAGTTCGTGGCCGATCGGTTGACGCGGTCGGTGATCCGGCCGATCACCCAGGCACTCGACGGCGCGGACGGGTCGCACGCCACCCCCCACGACGCCGAGCCGGCGCACGACGACACGCAACGCGGTCAAGGAAGCGCGACCGGAGGGGTTGAGGGAGCTTCAGCCGCAGACGAGCAGCTTCTCGGTCTGGCTCAAGCCGCGACCCGCCTGCGGGTCCTGTCCGGGGTTCCCGCACTGCAGGAGGCAGTCGCAGCACTCCAAGATCTCGTCAATCGTTCGGGGTTAGATGCCGGCGAGGACGCAACTGTGCACCTGCTCGCGGAGTTCCGAAAGAGCATGGGTGTCGCTGCTGCTCCAATCCGCCCGCGAGGTCCAGGCCAGACTTCCCCATTTGTCGCCCAGCGGGCACCGGTCCGGGGCTGCCGTTTCGTTTGATCGCGGACTGGAAGCAGCATCGGCGGTTCAGCGGCTCGGGGCGATGAGGGCAGCGCCCGGGATGTGGGTCGCGATCCGCTGAGGATCGCGGGTGAGAAGCGGTCGGCCGGTCACAGCGGCATGGGCTCCGATCAAGAAATCGGGCAGGATCGCATCGCGCCGACCCCCAGCCCGACGGTAATCGGCGTGCGCATGACCGGCGAGGTAGCTCGCGGTCAACGGGATCGGCTCCACGATCGCAGTTGACGGCAGCGACTCGCGAAGGGTTTCGACGCGGGAGAATCGCGGAGCGATCTCAGCAAGCACCACCGCATTGACTACGAGCGCGCCTCGTTGCATGGCCGCGATCAGCTGCGCCTCAGACCAGACAAGCCAGGTCAGGTCCTCGGTGAACACGTCCAGCAGCACGCTGCTGTCGATGAAGGTTCCCGCGGCCGGGGTCAACGCCGGGTCAGGGCCAGGATCTCGTCGGTGCTCAATTCGACGTCGCCGGCGCCACGCATCTGCTTGATTTCGCTCGCGGCGCGCTTCCCATCGACGACCAACCGTGCGCCGGCGTTATCGAGCTCAAAGCGCACATCGCTGCCGGCTTGAATTCCCAGCGCTCTGCGGACCTCGAGCGGGATCGTGACCTGGCCTTTCTGAGTAACTCGCATTGAGTAAGACTAGCAAGTAATACTGAAATCTCAGGACGAACCGGCAGTCTTGATCTGCGACATATTGAGCGTCTCCGAGCCGTTGGATGGGCCGTGGAGGAATCGAACCTCCAACCTTGGGATTAAGAGTCGCCTGGTTTGCAGGCCTTTTGCAGTAGATCCGGGAGTCTGAGCTTCGTGGGAAGCGGTGGGATTTGCTCAGATTTGCGGAGTTCGGGACATGGTTGGGGACACGGTCTATCCAGGACCGTCAGCATCACACAAGGTGTCACGCGACCGTGCACTTGACAGAGGAGCGTCACGGTCCCAGTACGATCCAGCCGATGACCACGCGTGAGGAGGTCGAGAGGTTGCTTGACCAGCTCTCTGAGGCCGAACTCGAAGCCGAGTACGAGCGCCTGCGAGAAGCCGTCGAGGGCGAACCTGAGGTCGCTGCGCTTCCCGCTGGCTGGGGCGAGACCCTGACCGGTGAGCCGATGCCCGACGTGGTGGCCGCGGTGCGCCGCTCGCGCGATTTACACTGAGGTGCTCTGCTGCGACGCTAGCCTGGCCGTCGAGCTGTCGCTCGACCGGATCGGCGACGCCGCCAGCGTGGCACTCGGAAACGAGGAGCTGATCGCTCCACCGCTGCTGTGGAGCGAAGTGCCATCGGTCCTCCACGAGCTGACCTTCCGTGACGAGATCTCCAGCACGCTCCGCGACTGGGCGCTGAGGCGCTTTCTCGACGCCGAGGTTGCGATCACCGAGCAACGACCGGCAGGACTGGCGATCAGGGCGTGGCGGCTGGCCAGCGAGCTTGGCTGGTCCAAGACCTACGACGCGGAATACCTCGCGCTCGCCGGCCTGCTCGGATGCCGGCTGGTCACCCTCGACATGCGCCTGCGGCGTGGCGGTGACCGCCTCGGGTTCGTGGTCACCCCGTCGGAGCTTGCCGATGATGTGGCACGGGCGCCCCGGGAGCAAACACGTCGTAGCGAGGGTTCGGCGCCAGGCGAAGCTTGAGATCCTGATCCCTCGAATCGCGTGGCGTGTCCACCCTGTCCGCCTTCCCGGGCGGCACGCTCGTTCCGCCGCAAGTCTCAGATCGCGGGTTGGCACCGGCTTCGCCCCGAAGGCGACGCTCAGCTCGAACACAGCGATGCTGTCCGGATCGCTCCCAATCCGGAAGTCTGCCTGAGCCTCATGACCGTGCGTAAGACTGCCGGATCTGCGTGAAAGCGGGTCTGTCGGTGACGTGGTACACGGCGGCCGACTCGCTTCTGCATCTGGCGTCCCCGTTTCCATCGTGCGAACCACTCAGGCCGCGCCGGTCCAGCGTGCGCTGGCTCGCTTTGGTGTCCCGGTCGTCGTCCTTTGACCGGGCGTTTCAACGGGCGGGTGTTACGGGACAGTCCCCGCCCGGGCATCACGGGAACGGGCTCTGGCTTGGGGGTGTCCCGGCGAGCGTTCGGCGGATTCAGGCGGTCATCGCAACAGTAGTGGTCCGATCTCCTCGATCGGCTTTCTAAAGCCTAGGCGTTTGCGCGGTCGGTCGTTGAGCTCGGTCGAGACCCAGTCGAGGTCTGTGTCGCTGTGGAGTGACAGATCGCTGCCCTTGGGGAAGTACTGGCGCAGCAGCCCGTTGGTGTTCTCGTTGGTGGCTCGCTGCCACGGTGCGTGCGGGTCACAGAAGTACACGTCGATATCGGCGGCGACACTCACCTGTTTCCAGTCGCGCATCTCCGGGCCTTGGTCCCAGGTCAGTGACGCGCGGAGGACCTCCGGGATCGTCTGGATCTTGGCGGCGAGCGCGTCTGAGACCTGCTCGGGCTTGTAACCGTCGGGGAGGTGCACGAGCATCGTGTAGCCGGTGGTCCGCTCGACGAGCGTGCCAATCGCCGAGGCGTTGTTCTTGCCGATGATCAGGTCGCCCTCCCAGTGCCCGGGGACGGCGCGATCCTCGGCCTCGGCGGGACGCTGGGCGATGTTGATCATGTCCGGGATGCGGTTCTTGCGCTGACCGGCCTGGCGGCAGGGGCGGCGCAGCGCCCGTCCGGTGCGCAGGCACCGGGCCAGGTCGCGGCGCAGCGCCCCACGGGACTGCACGTACAGCGACTGATAGATGGTCTCGGTCGACACGTGCATCTCCGCGTTTTGGGGGAACTCCTGGCGCAGCCGGCCGGCGATCTGCTCCGGCGAGTAGCGCCTCTGCAGATCTTGCTCCACCTTCTTTCTCAGCGCCAGGTTGGTGGCCAGCTTCGATGGCTTGGGCCGCCCGGCGCGCTCGTAGGCCAGCGCGTGCGCCGTCGTCGCGCGATATGGCTGCCCGGAGCAGCCGGCGTTACGCGCCAGCTCGCGGCTGATCGTCGACGGGCTGCGCCCCAGCCGCCGAGCGATCGTTCGCATCGACTCACCACCCGCACGCGCGAGAGCGATCTCCTCGCGCTCAGAGAACGACAGGCAGCGGCCCTTCAGATCCCGACCGCGGCGAGGGCGCACCCCGCCCGCCGCGACCAACCACCGAGCTCCCTTCTTGCGATATGTACCCGCCTCAGCCGCAGCATCGGTGATGAACTCACCTCGTTGCATGGCCGCCCAGAACCGCTGCACAACCTCAGTGACCATTCGGTCAGAGAACCTCGCCATCGACGCCTCCGTTCACCCCGCCACGATCGACGAGCTCCTCCCCAACTCACGCCCGCCGTCGGCAGATCGGACAGCGCGCCGATCGCCGCGGCGCCTCGCCCTCGGGCTCGGCTTCGCGACGACCGGCGCGCTACTCAACCACGGCGGGCGGACGGCTCAGGAAGTCCCTCGATCTGCGGGGCGTTGCGACCACCGCGAGAACCCAGGATTCCCTCACTGGGACCGGCGCCGTCGACGGGCCGCCGCGACCTTGGCATCCTCGGCCCCACGTGGAGCGCTGCCGTGGCGCGGCGCTGATCGAATGAACCGGCTGGTCGGGTTGTCCGAGGGCTGGTCGGCGGAGCCGGTGGTCAGGCTTGCGCCTGCAGATTGAGCAGCGCGTCGATCTGGCCGACGGCGGCGGTCATGCCGGCTTCCATGCCCATGGCGAGCGTCTGCTCCATCGCCTCGCCGCTGGCCCACGCCGTGGTGATGGTCATCTGCGTCGCGTCGCCGGCCAGCTCGGAAAGGACGACGCGGATCACGGCGGTGGGCGTGTCCGGGCTCGGCTTGCCGTCGGCGTCGGCGAAGCCGTCCTCGAACTCCAGCGTGCGGGGCGGGTCGACCGCGCGCACGCGCCACCAGCCCCGGTGTCGGTCGCCTTCGGGGCCGGTCATGGCGTACGCCACGGTGCCCCCCGGCGCCAGGTCGTGCTCGGTCACCGTCGCGGGATATGTCGGCGGTCCCCACCAGCGCTCCAGCTGGCGCGGATCGCTCCAGACCTGCCAGACGCGGCCGATCGGAGCGTCAAAGCGCGCGGTGACGGTCAACGTCCTGGCCTGTGCGTCCTTGACCACGCTGATCACGGGCACTGCCGCGCTCCTTCGGTTGGATCCGCGAGGAGCTGCTCGATGCGGTCCATTCGCCCGCGCCAAAGCGCTTCGAGATCGTCGAGCAGGCGATGGGCGCTCCGCAGCGTCGCGACATCGCCGCGCACCCGCTGCTCGCGACCGTGGCGGGTCTTGGTGACGAGGCCCGCTCGCTCCAGCGCCCCTACGTGCTTGTGCACCGCAGGGAAGCTGATCGGATAGCGACGGGCTAGGTCCGACACCGAGTGCGCCTCCTGCAGCACGACGGTGAGGATGTCGCGGCGCGTGGGGTCGGCCAGCGCGTGAAAGAGCGCGTCGGCCCGCTCCGTCTCGGCCATATCTACAACCATTCAGTTATAGTACTGGCTCGCGCGAGAAACCAAGACCACATCGTGCGAGGAGAACGATATGACCGCCACCGGTAGACCGAGCTGCGCGATCACCTTCTCGCCGCTCTCGGGAGCTCGGCGATGAGTTTCCGGCCCCCGGCCGGTCGAATTACCCCAGACCACCACCGAACGGAGGACTCCATGACCGAGCACAGAGTCGGGACGCCCGAGGAGTGGCAAGCCGCTCGTGACGAGCTGGCCAAGCTCGAGGCCGAGCACGCCGAGCTAACGCAGAAGGTCACCGAGAAGCGGCGGCAGCTGCCGTGGGTCTCGGTGGACAAGGAGTACGAGTTCGACACGGAGAACGGCAAGAAGACGCTCGCCGACCTCTTCGAGGGCCGCTCGCAGCTCCTCGCGTACAACATCATGTACGGCCCCGACTACGAGATCGGCGCGTGTCCCGGCTGCACGAGCCTGGGCGACGAGCTCGACGGGCCGCGAATCCACCTGAATCACCAGGACGTCACGCTGATCGCCTTCTCGCGCGCGCCGATCGACCGGCTGAGCGCCTACAAGCAGCGGATGGGATGGAAGTTCCCCTACGTCTCGACGCACGGCAGCGACTTCCCGTTCGACTTCGGGCTCGCGCTCACCCCGGAGCAGGCCAAGGAGATCCCGCAGGTGCAGGAGATGCTCCAGGATCCGCCCTCGTTCCTGCAGGAGTGGTCGAAGCAGGTTGGCGCGAAGCTCGAGGACGGCCTTCGCGAGGCGCCCAGCTGGATCGCCTTCGCGCGCGAGAACGGGACCATCTACCACACCTACACAGTGACGGCGCCCGACCCGTTCGTCGCGCCTTACCACTCGTTCCTGCTCCGGCGCACGCCGAAGGAGCCGGACGAGCTGAGCGTCCAGCGCAAGGACGAGTACCCCGAGGAGGTGCAGTGACCACGGCGGCCCATCGCCGGCCAGGAGGCGCCGAGCTGCGGCTCGGCGCCGTCCTCCTCGCGATCACCGCCGCCGCGTGGGCGCTGACCGCCGATCGCATGGCCGGCATGAACGCCGGCCCGGGCGCCGAGCTCGGCGGGCTCGGCTGGTTCGCGGTCAGCTGGCTGGTGATGATGGCCGCGATGATGCTTCCGGCGCTCGCGCCGATGGTGGTGGAGCACGGGCGGCGCGCGGCGCACGCGGGCGCCCCCGCGCTCTTCGCTGCCGGCTACCTGGCGACCTGGCTGGCCGCGGGTCTGGTCGGCTACGCGGCCATCGAAGGGGTGCGCTCGCTGGACCCGGGCTTTCTGGCCTGGGACGAGGCCGGCCGCTACGTAGCGGCCGGCGCGATCGCCGCCGCCGGCCTCTACCAGCTGAGCGCGCCGAAGGGAGCCTGCCTGCGTCGCTGCCGCGAGCGCGCGGCGTTCCTGCGCGACCGCTGGCGCCCGGGGCGGCTCGGCGCCCTGCGGATGGGCGTCGAGCACGGCGGCTGGTGCGTCGGCTGCAGTTGGGCGCTGATGGCGGCGCTGCTCGCGCTCGGCGTGATGAGCCTGACTTGGATGGTGCTGGTGGCCGTGCTCATCGCGGCTGAGCGGGTGCTGCCGCGCGGCGTGCGCCTCGGCGTGGCGCTGGTGCTCGTCGTGCTCGGGGCCTGGGTCGCGCTCGCGCCCGGCGAGGTGCCCGGGCTCGCCGTCCCGCACTCGGCGCCGATGGGCGGCATGGAGTCGATGCGCTAGGCATCGGCGACCACTCGCAGGCCGTCCAGCGGCGTGCGAGCGCCGGGCCGCAGCGCGGCCGGCGGCGCCAGCACGGTTACCGGCAGCGTCGGCCCACCGACGACCACCCAACAAGAGAGGACGAAGACCGATGAAGCTGACGACTTCCACGCAGGTCTCCGTCGATGGCGTGATGCAGGCAAACGGCAGGCGAAATGAGAACCTCGACCCCGGAATGGAGTGCGGAGGATGGGCCAGGCCACTGTTCGACGACGAGGCCATGACGTTCGTCCAGCAGGTCTACCAGCGCGCCGACGCGTTCCTGTTCGGCCGGCGCACCTACGAGCTCTTCGCCGGCTACTGGGGCGTGAGGGAGGATCTGGAGGACCCCATCGTCGGTGCCTTGAACACGAAGCCCAAGTACGTCGCGTCGAACACCCTCACCGACCCGCAATGGGCCGGCGCGACCGTCCTCTCCGGCGACCTCGCGGCGTCCATCCGTGAGCTCAAGGCCAGGCCGGGGGGCGAGCTGCAGGTGCACGGCAGCGGCGCCCTGATCCGGTGGCTGCTCGAGAACGAGCTCCTCGACGAGCTCAGCCTGCTCATCTGCCCGGTGGTCGTCGGCCAAGGCGCGCGGCTGTTCCCCGACGCCGGGCCGGATCTCGCGCTCGACCTCATCGACTCGCGAGCCTTCCCGAAGGGCATCACGAGCCAGACCTATCGGCCCGCTGGGCGCCCGCAGTACGCCACCTGAACCACGTGGACTCAGTAAGTCCACAGCCCGGGTCGCCGCGCCGGCGCTGAGCGGGTCTCGCAAAGCGATCCTCCAGCGGGCGCGGCCACTGGTCCGTTCGGCCGTAGCTCAGAAAGCTCACGCAGGCCGTCAGCTGGCTGCGCCGGTGTCCTGCTGCTCGGGGACGAACTGGCTGGCCACGAAGGTTGCGCCCTGCGGGTCGGCGATGACCACCATCCGCACCCACGGTGCGTCAAACGGGCCGGCGACGACCGTGCCGCCTAGCGCGGCGGTGCGTTCGGCGGCCGCGTCCGCGTTCTCAACCCCGAAGGTGACGCCCCAGTGTGCGGGAGTGTCGGGCTGGTCGTCGCCGAGCACGGCCAGCGTCGCGACGACGTCCGCGAATCCTGCCGGTGCGCCCAGTGCGGCGTTGCGCTCGCGGGTGCCAGGGTTGATCGTCTCCAGAAAGTCGCCGTAGCCGGGCAGCGTCCACGCCGTAAAGCCGCCCTCCATCTCGAGCGTCGTCCAGCCGAAGACGTCCCCGTAGAAGGCCTTGGCGCGCTCTGGATCGCGCGTGTGGAGGTCGTTGAAGTTGACAGCACCGTGCTCGTTGACGACGGTCGCACCGCGGTGGCGGTTAGGCTGCCACACCCTGAACACCGCTCCCTCCGGGTCTCGGCAGACCGCCATCCGGCCGGCGTCAAAGACGTCGAAAGGCTCAGACAGCACGGCGCCGCCCGCCTGGCGCACCTACTGGTGTGCGAGCCGGTGTTCGATTACGGCCGTGTCACGGCGCAGTGGTCGCTGAGCGACGATCGACATCGCGCCAGTGGGTCGGGTGCGGATCAGAAGATCAGCCTGCACACCGACATGCTGATCGGTATCGAAGCGGGGACGGCGCGCGCCCGGCATGTGCTGGAGGAGGGACAGCAACTCTTCTGCGCGCTGTGTTGGGGCGACGACGTCCCGGCGCCCGCGAGCATCGAGGAGGCAAGCAGCCGGCTCGACGAGACGAGGAGGTTCTGGCGCACTTGGCTTGCGCACGCGCGGATCCCGGACCACCAGCTCGGACCGCTGATCCAGCGCTCGGCGCTGGCAATCAAGGGCCTCACTTACATGCCCACCGGCGCGACGGTCGCGGCGCTGACGACGTCGCTGCCGGAGACGCCGGGCGGGGAGCGCAACTGGGACTACCGATATACCTGGATCCGCGATTCCACGTTCACGCTCCAGGCGCTTCACTACCTCAACCTCGACTGGGAGGCCAACGAGTTCATCCAGTTCATCACTGATCTGGAACGTAACGAGGACGGAGCCCTGCAGATAATGTACGGGATCGACGGGCGCCGCGACCTTACGGAGACGACGCGCGACGACCTGTCGGGCTACGCCGGCGCGCGGCCCGTGCGGATCGGCAACGGCGCGTTCGACCAGCGCCAGAATGACGTGTTCGGTGCGGCGCTCGATTCGGCCCTGCTGCACACGCGCCGCAGCCAGCGGCTGCCACGCAGCCTTTGGCCGCTGATCCAGTCGCAGGCGGAGTGCGCGAAGGCGGTCTGGCGCAATCCCGATCGAGGGATCTGGGAGGCGCGCGGCGAGCCGCAGCACTACGTCTCCTCGAAGCTGATGTGCTGGGTCGCGCTCGACCGCGCGTCGAAGCTCGCGTTCACCCGTGGCGACGCGACGCTTGCCGCAAGCTGGGGGGAAATGCTCAGGAGATCAAGTCCGACATCCTCGAGCACGGCGTCGACAAACGTGGGGTCCTCCGCCAGCACTACGCGACCGACGCGCTCGATGCGTCGACCCTGCTGGCCGCGGTCTTCGCCTTCTTGCCGGGTGACGATGAGCGCCTGCGCACCACCGTGCTCGCGATCGCCGACGAGCTGACCGAGAGCGGGTTCGTGCTGCGCTACCGCACCGATGAGACCGATGACGGGATGTCCGGCAAGGAGGGCACTTTCGTGATCTGCTCGTTCTGGCTGGTCTCAGCGCTGGCGGTCATCGGCGAGATGCAGCGTGCCCGAGACCTGATGGAGCGCCTGGGGAGAGTTGCGTCGACGCTTGGACTGTATGCGGAGGAGTTCGATGTCGAAACCGGGCGGCACCTCGGCAACTTTCCGCAGGCGTTCTCACATCTGGCGCTCGTCGAGGCCGCCGGTCGAATCAGCCTCGCCGATGTCATGGAGGACGTCATCGGATGAGCGTGGAGGAGATCATCGGATGAGTGCATACGACATCATCATCCGCACGGGCGCCGACGGCGGCACCTTGCGCCGGGCCTGCCCAGAATGCGCCGCGACGACGTCCGGGTTCTGATCCAATCGGCCGCCCGGCTGGCAGCAAGCGAGGCGCTAGCCGTCACCTGACGCCCCGTTGTAAGTCTGTAAGGGCGCGCCGGCACGCACGACAATTCAGCTTGGCCGTGGGAGCACCTCAGCTGAGGGTCGCTTGGCTTAACTGCACCGCGGCTCTCTGCCGATTCGAGGGTCTCGGCCAACGCGGACGGCATCCATTGATCGAGCGCCGTGGCGTGCAGTTCGGGGATCGCCTTGATCGCCCCAGTCGAGTGCGACCCTACGGTCGCGGACCGCTGCTCAGATCTCGTCAGCAGGGAGACCGCGTAAGCAAGGTGAGCAGCGGCGGTGTCCAGCTGCCGCCGCAGCCCGGTTGTGATCCGTTCCGAGGGATCCGCGAGCTCGAGTTCGATCTGTCGTTCCCACAGCTCCTCCCGTCGCGCCAGCCATGTGGGTCGCAGCATTCAGGAAGGCGCTACTTACTGGGATCGGTTCATCGATCGACGATCACCGCTACCAAGTCGTCGGTCGCGGCGCGTGCCGCACGCCGGGCGGCCAGCCGCTGGAGAGTGCCGTCGTGACCGATCGAACGCACGAATGACGCGTGCGTTCGAGCGCGATCTGGCTGCGGTCGACTAGGAGGGCCCGTTCGCTGCCGGGCAGGATCGCGGTCGTCGCCAGCAGGCCGATTGCCGCGCCGAGCAACGCGTTGAGCACTCGAGGGTCAGCGATCTCCCACTGTCCCGGGTGCGGAATGTTGAGCAGCACCAAGACGAGCGGCGTGATGAAGACGACGGCGAGGCCGTAGTTGACCCTGATCAGACTGATGGCGACAACAGCGAGCACAAACAAGGTGAAGACCAGACCCCAGACGCCGGTCACCGTGATCACCAGCACGACGCCGAGCAGCGCCCCCAGCACGGTCCCGCCGATGCGGTGGATCGTCGAGGGCCCGGTCCGCAGGATCGCGACTCGGTAGCGTTTGCGGACCATCGTGGGCGCGACGCGGAGCATCCTCCGGGGAACGATTCGCTTCGAGCGCGAAGGGCTGAAGCTGCAATGGGGTGTGCGGTTCGCGCTCGGTGTCGGCGTTCCGCTGTTCATCGGCGCCGCGACCGGCGATCTGATCGATGCGGTGGCGATCTCGGGTGCAGCGCTGATGGTCGGCCTCACCGATCCGGGCGGGCCGTATCGCGGCAGGGTCCGCGCGATGCTGATTACGTGCGTGAATGTCGCGGTCTGCACGGTCGTCGGCGAGCTCGCCGGCAACAGCGCCATTGTCCTCGTCGTGCTGCTCGCGGTTGCGAGCTTCGGCGCGGGGCTGTTCATCGCGCTCGGTCTGCCGGCGTATTTCGTCGCGCTGATGGCGCCGCTCACGATCACCGTGGTCTATAGCGCGCCGGCGGACGCCGCGCACGCGCTCGAGCGCGCCGCGCTCGCGTTCGCAGGTGGCCTGTTCGCGATCGCGCTGGTCCTCGTGCTCTGGCGTGCGCACGCCCACCTGCCCGAGCGCCGGGCGATCGCCAGGGTGTACCGGGCGCTGGCCGCATGGGTCCGCGACCCGAACGCCGACGACCGCCGACCGATCTTGGAGGCTCAGACGGCAGCGCGCCGGGCGCTCGATGCGTCGGTCGGGTCGACGGCCGTGCCGAGCCCGTCCGTCGAGGCGTTCCGCGTCCTCGTCGACGAGGCCGACCGCGCGTATCTCGACCTCGTCTCGCTCCGGATGTCGCGGCAGCGCCTCGAGCCCGTGGACTCCGTCGTGTCGGGACGCGCCGCCGATGTTGGCCGCGGCGCCGCGGCCAAGGCGCTCGTCGCCGTCGCGCAAGCGCTCGAATCCGGGCGCTGGGACGCCGACGTGGACTCGATCCGCGCGCGTCTCGACGACTCCGTGGCCGCGCTGCGCGACGAGCTCGCAGTCGATCGCGCCGCCGGCGAGGTCCTCGAGGCCTATGAGCTCGAAGAGATGCTCCGACGAGGTGCGTCGGTGCGGGGGGAGCTGCGCGGCGCGGTCGATCTGGCCACCTCGTGGCAGGGTGAGGGGCCGCCCCCCGATCCTGTGCGTCACATACGGCCGCGGCGCGCGGAGCTCGGGCTGCGCCGCCCCGGGCCGATCCTGCGCGCTAACCTGACGTTGCGCTCGAGCGCGTTCCGGCACGCGATCCGCCTCGGTATGACGGTCGCCGTCGCGGCCGCGATCGCCGAGATCTCCGGGCTGGCGCGCGGCTACTGGCTGCCGCTGACGGTCCTGTTCGTCCTGCGCCCGGACTTCGGCTCGACGTTCACGCGCGGCCTCCAGCGCTACATCGGTACCGCCCTCGGCGTCGTCCTCGCGACGCTCATCACCGCCGCGCTGCATCCCGGGCCATATGCGCTCGCGGCGCTCATCACCGCGCTCTCGTTCGCGTTCTGCGCGTTCCTGTACGCCAACTATGGGCTCTTTACGCTGTCGGTCACCGCCTTCATCATCTTCTTCGTGGCGTACGCGGGAGTGCACGACGAGTTCGCGACCGCGCTCGACCGGCTGCTCGACACGACGATCGGCGCAACCATCACGCTCGGCATCTACGCGCTCTGGCCAACCTGGGAGCGGGTGCTGCTCCCCGACACGACCGCGGACCTGATCGAGGCCGACCGTGCGTACGTGCACGCGCTGCTGGGCTCATGGTTCGACGGCGGCACGCGCCGCGACGCGGTCGCTGCCGCCCGCGCTCGCGCGCGGCTGGCGCGGACGAACACCGAGGCCTCGGTTCAGCACGCGTTGCTCGAACCGGAGATCAGGCGCGCGCAATTCGGCACCGATCGGGCGACCGGGATCCTGACCAGCATGCGCCGCTTCGCCGACGGCGCGCTCGCGCTCGAGGCGTATTTCGAGGACGAGCTGCCGCCAGCGCCGCCCGTGGCTCGCACGCTGGCCGATCAACTCGAAGCGACGCTCGCCGAGCTCGCAGCAGCAGCCCGCGAGCACCGCGCGCCGTCCGGTCTGCCGCCGCTGCGCGAGACCCAGCAGCAGCTCGCGGCGCTGGTCGGCCCGGCGGTGCCGCTCGCGGAGGAGACCGACCGGATGGTCAACAGTCTCGCGATCACGGCTCACGTCCTCGAGGCGCCGGCCACCGACGCTGACCGCGCCGCGACCAGTCCCGTAGCCGTTGCAGTAGCGGCGAGACAGCGTGCATAGCACGGTCGATCGCAGCCACCCGGTCGCACACGGCCGCAACCCGAACGCGGTAACGCGACACCGCAATCGTGTTCGAACGCACGCAATGCGCGTATGGGGGGTTTCGAATAATTCCTTCCGTCATACGGCCGCGCCGAAGCTCGCAAATGCTTCGGCGACGCCTCGATTGCGCCGATCGCGGGCGCTCGGCGACTGCTCTGCCACCACGAAGACGATCGTTAGCCCCGCGAGCTGGCGGACGACTCCCTCGGGGACATCTGGTCGGTCCACACGGAGGAGCTCAGACTGCTCGGCGGCGTCTAACACGAGCAGCGCTTGATCTGCTCGAAGGATCGCCTCGAGGGGTGGGGCTCTAGGCCTCAGCGATACTGCCGGTTTGTCGCCTTTCCGGCACTCTCGCTGCGGTGCCTGCTTTCGGGAACAAAGGAGCAGTGGAGGTCGCTCGCGTCACGACTCCCGCGTTGGCGCGGCGCGGGGGGCATGTTGGGTCCGTCGTGGTGGCGGCGGGGGACGGCACGGCATGAATCATCGAGTCAGGCATCGAAGGGGGAGCACGCGGTCGCGCCAACCGCCGTGACACGCGCGGAGATGGCCCGGGCATCCCCGCCCGGAAGTCACGACGCGCGGGCCAGCGATCACCCAAGCCGGCAAAAGACGAGGCACCCGCGCGCGGAAACGGACGCGTCGATCGCGCATCCGTGCGCGATGCAGACACCCGCGCGCGGTAATCGGATCTCGCCATGCGACCCAGGGACTGCTTCCACGGATGCAGGTTCCCCGTCGCCATCTCTGACCCTGCGTCGCTCTCCGAACCGAGGGGCCCAGGCTCGCTGCCGTCCAGGCCCTCTGGTCCCCCGCAGTCACTCCCAGAGCAGGGCTTACGCCCGCAGCCTGAACCGTCTGCCGAGGCCCTTTCCGAGGACGTTTTGCCCCTCAAGACGTCCCCTCTGCAGACACACACTGTACGCACAGAAGTGCTCAAAGACGTCCGCCAAGACGTCCCGCGAACGCTGTTCGGCTCGTCGACGACCGCCGGACGGGCACAAAAAGCCCTCTTTTGCGGGTATTCGTCCCAAGACGTCCCAAGACGTCCCGCCGCTAATCCGCGCCCTGCGACGCCGAAACCGGGGCCGACACGCGAAATGCCTCCGCCACCAGCGCCGCGTCCTCGCTGCGCGGCGCGTAATGCAAGTAGCGCATCGTCGTCTGGACATCCGCGTGTCCCATCCACTCCTGCACCCGGCGAATGTCGGCTTTGGTGATCATCCGCGTCCCAAAGGTATGCCTCAGGTCATGAAAGCGCAGCGGACGCAGCGCCGCCACCGCTAGCGCCGCCTTATAGCGACGACGCAACGCCGACCCGTCCAGATGGCCGCCACCCTCGCCGGCGAACACCAGATCGTCCTCGGCGAGCCAATGCTCACGCTGGCCGAGCTGCGCTAGCGCGCTCGCCACGTCAGGAGCCATCGGCACCGCCCGCACCTTCCCCGACTTCGGCGTGGTCAGCTGCCCCAGGTAGTAGCTCGCCCGCACCCGAATCGTCGAGCCGGCGAAGTCGACGTCGCGCCAGCACAACGCCAGCAGCTCCCCCATCCGCAGGCCGGTGAACGCCGCCGTCAAGAACACCGCGCTGTCTTGCTCGGACACCGCCGCCCGTACCAGCGCCCACACCTCCTCAGGGGAAAACACCTCGATCTCGCCGCTCGCGCGGCGCGACAGCTTCTCCACGTCCGCAGCTGCGTTCTCACGCAGGCCGTAGATCTTCTTCGCCCGTCCCAGGATCCCATGCAGCTGGATCAGCAGCTTGTTTCGGGACCGAGGCGATCCATCAAAGCCTGCAAAACACCGCTCGATCACCTCCGTCGTCACCCCCTCTACTGGCAGTCCACCAAACGCGGGAAGCAGGTGCGCCTGAATAACCGACCTGTACCCTCGGACGGTCGACGGCTTCCGCCCACGGTCGTGCTCGATGTAGCGCAGATACTCCGCCGCGGCATCAGCAAATGTGGCGCCCGTCCGCACCATCCCTGGCAGTGTGCCCCGGCGGGCCTCGTCCAGCACCTCTCGCAGCCAAGCCTCAGCCGTGCGCTTCGTGAAGTAGCCCGCCGGCGGCCGCCCCCGGTCGGTCCACGCCGGTCCGAGCTTCTTCTGGACCTGGCGGCCGTCGGGCAACCGATACTTCGCATACCACGCCGGCCCCCGCGCCCGCTCCACGCGGAACACGTGACCCGTCGGAACCCGGAACTCAGCCGCCATACAGCCAATCGTACGCCAACCCTGGGACATCTTGGGGACATATTCCAAAGTTGGCACACATCCAGTCAACGAAAAAGCCCCGCCTAGCGGGGCTTTCGGATGGGCCGTGGAGGAATCGAACCTCCAACCTTGGGATTAAGAGTCCCCTGCTCTGCCAATTGAGCTAACGGCCCTCGGTCCGCCGATGTTAGCCCGGCCCCGGGGCCTACGCTCAGCAGGACTGGGCCAGGCTGGGGTTCGTCTTGGCGCTGCTGAGCGTCGACTGCAGTTGCTTGCGGCTGACCTTGGGAACCATGGTCAGCGCCTTGGCGGCGGCGAGATCACCTTTACGGGTCTGCCCGGCTGCGTAGGCGGAGATGGCGAGGCACTCGAACCCCTTGACCGACCCGGGATCGGCGGTCGAGGCGATCTCCCAGGCGTTGGCCTGGTTGGCGTATTGACCCAGCGTCCCGTAGGTGTTGGCGGCGAGGATGGCCAGGTTTCCACTCGGCTTGTTCGTGAGTGCGAGGTAGCGCTGCCAGGCATCGGCGACGCCCGCGAGGTCCTTCTTGCCGTCTGCCGTGTAGGTGTTGGTGCTCGAGTCGTAGCCGCTGCTGGACGCGTTCGCCCACCGCGCCGAGACCAGCGCGGACCAGGCGGCCGAGCTGTTGGGGGTGCGCTCGGTCTGGCGCTCCGCGTTCTTCACCTGCTGGCTGATCACTTGCCCCTGCTGGTTGTTCGAGCCGTTGCCGGTGAGGCCATTGAGGAGTCCGCCGCCACCGGTACCGGTGCCGACGCCGAACAGGATCAGACCGCCTCCCATGAGCACGGCCAGACCCAGATAGACGGCCTGCACGCTGCGCCGCCGGCCGCGGCTGCGAAGGTCGAACAGCATCGTCAGTCGGACTCTCCGGGCTGACTCAGATTGATCAGCTCACGAGCGGCGCGTCTGGCGTCACGGCGATCGGCGAGTTTGAGCAACACGATGCTGGCGAGGAAGAGAATCACCAGGGGGGCCGTTTCGAGTCCGGTGGTTACGGGATCCGCCCCTGGCATAGCCGCCGCGATCACGGCGATGATGACCGTAGCGTAGCGCCAGTGCCGGGTCAGGGTGCTCCCATTGATCACGCCGAGCTGCCGCAGACCCATCAGCGCTAGCGGGAGCTGGAAGGCGAGGCCGATGGCGCCCATGGTCATCACCTCGAACGAGTACAGCGGTTTGGCCTGGACCAAGGCATTGAACTGATCGCTGTTGTAGCCCTGGAGGAACCGGATCGCTGCCGGGAGAACGACGATGTAGGTGAAGACCACGCCGACCACGAACAGGGCGGGGGCGGCCAGCATCACCGGCAGCGCGACTCTTCGCTCCGTCGGGCTGAGCGCCGGGATCACGAACGCATACGCCTGGTAGAGGAGGATCGGCAGCGTGATCAGCAGCGCGAAATAGAAACAGACCGTCATCGTGGTCGTGAACGGCTCACCCACCCCGATGGTGATCGGCACGTTCTTCGGCGTGGTCTGGGGCAGCGCCTTGGCCGCCGCCCCGAGCTGCTGCGCCGTGGCGGCGAGCTGCGTGCGCACGGCTGGCGGCAGGCTCGGCGACTGCGCCGCGGCCCCCAATGAGCCGGCGGCGTTGCCGATGTGCTTGGCCGCCGAGACGCTGTCGTGGGTGAGGCCGCCGAGGTGGTTGGCAGCGCTCTTGGTCGCCGCCGGCAGCGGCTTGTTCAGCAGGGTCAGCAGGTGGCTGTTCTGCCAGAAGCAGAGCCCGAAGGCGACGAGCAGCGCCGCCCCGCAGATCATCAGACGGCTGCGGAGCTCGTCGAGATGGTCGACGATGCTCAGCCGATCCTCGTGCCCGATGGGCCGCAGAGCCTTCGCCTTCGCCATCGGTTGCCCCCCGCGGCGACGCTAGGAGGAGTGGTCAGATCCAGTCGGTCCGCCCGACCCGGGGGTGGCGGCCGGCTCGCTGGAGCTCGGCTCGGACTCCGGCACGGCCCGGGCCTCGGTCAGCGCTTGCTTGTCCTCGTCCTTGGACTCACCGGTGATCCCTTCCTTGAACTCGCGCATACCGCTGCCCAGACCCTTCCCGATGCCGGGGAGTCGCTTCGGCCCGAGGATCAGCAGGATGATGATGAGGACGACGATGGCGTCAACTGGCGGACTTCGGAACATTGGTCACGGCCTCTCCAAGGGTGGGAAGACAAGGGTACCGGTCTAAGTGGTTCCGCTCGCTCGAATGTCGTCGTATTCACGAACGGGGCCACTAGAACAGCGTAGATGAGTGGACGCCGGAGCTCGCCGCCAGAATCGCAAACCGCCGCGCGCGCGTCGGCGACGTCAATTTTAAGAGACTCCAAAGAATCGCTTCGGAAACCTAAAGACCGTGGTCACGCCGCCGATACTACGGACGAGTAGCAATGAGCAACCAGCCGATGAAGAACCCACCCGATCGCCATTCCGTCCGCCGGATCGTGCTTCCCAGCGGGCGCACCATCGAGGTCATCAACTTCACCGGACGGGCCGCGACCGGCGCCGGGCTTCACGCCTGCCCCGAGTGCGCATCCCCCCTGGTTCAGCCGATCGAGTGGTCAGAGGCCGAGCGCGGTGGCTGGGAGCTGGTGCTCGAGTGCCCCAACTGCCTGTGGGTCGACGAGGGCGTGTTCGACTCCGAGCAGGTCGCCGCGCTCGAGCAGCGGCTCGACGAGGGCGTCACCACGATGCTCACGGATCTGCGCCGCCTCACCCAGGCGAACATGAACGACGAGATCGAACGGTTCGCGGCGGCGCTCAACGCGGATCTGATCCTCCCCGAGGACTTCTAGGACGCCACGAGCGTGCCTTGAGCGCGCGCTCACGAATAACGCTCGACGACGCCATCGGCGATCAACGCCAACGCGGCTCGCTGCCGCACCGGCAGGTCGGGCAGCGAGTCCTTAGCGAGCGCGACGAGATCGAGCGCCCGGCTCCGGGCAGCCTCCAAGGCGCCGGTTTGGATGATCCGGACGCAGATACCCGCCGCCTGGAGGGCGGTGCGGATCGAGCGGGGGTCGACGGCGCGCAGCTCCGGATCGCGGTCGCGGGCGATGATCAGCGGGAGATTCACCGTCCCGTCGAGTAGGTCGGCCCCCTGCGGCTTGCCGGTGCGTTCGGGCGGACCGGACACGTCGAGGACGTCGTCGAGGAGCTGAAAGGCAAGCCCGATCCGTTCGCCGAAGTCGGCGAGTGCGGAGGTCCGATGGCCGTTCCCAGCTTCCTCCGGCTCCCGGCCTTCGATCGCGCCCAGCTCGCAAGCGGCTCGGAACAGGACCGCGGTCTTGAGCCGGCAGCGCTCGAGATAGCGTTCGATGGCCACCGCCTCCCACGCGTCGGCACGCTGCATCAGCTCGCCCGCGGCGAGCTCGGAAGCGGCCCGCGACAGCACCCGTACGGCCGCCACCGACCGCGACCGCTCCAGCTCGGCGAACGCCCGCGAGAACAGCAGGTCGCCGGTCGCCGTAGCGGCCAGGCGTCCCCCGGACGCCATCACGGTCGGCCGGCCACGCCGCAGCGGTGAGCCGTCGAGAACATCGTCGTGGACCAGAGTGGCCGAGTGGATGAGCTCCACCGCCACCGCCGAGCGCAGCAGGGCCGCGGACTCCGGTGGAGGAGCTCCCGCCGCCAGGAACAGCAGCAACGGACGCAGCCGCTTGCCGCCGGCGGCGATGGTGTCGCCGGCGTGGCGGGCGAGCAGCGGCCCGTGTCCGGTGGCGAGCTCCTCGAGCCGCTGCTCGAGCTCGATCATCAACCGCGTCGCTGGCTCGCCCCCGGCCTGAACCACCGCCTGGGCGGCCGCCTGGACGGCGCTCACAGCGCCACCGCCTTTGTCGCCCCGTTGCGCACCAAGTGGCCCACTAAGCGATTCACTGAGCGACCTCGCCGACGTGCACGGCGATGATTCCTCCGGCGGTGATCAGATAATGGACCGATCGCAATCCGGCCTTCCACATTACCGAGGCCAGTTCCGCCGGCGCAGGAAATCGCCGGACCGAGTTCGGTAGGTAGTTGTATGCATCGGCATTGCCAACCAGCCGGCCGATCGTTGGGACGATCCGCTCGAACCACACCTGAAAGAAGGTCGAGAGCGGCGGCCGGGTCGGCGTGGTGATCTCCAGCACCACCACGCGTCCACCAGGACGCACCACCCGCACCATCTCGGCGATGCCGCGATCGAGATCGGAGAAGTTGCGCGCGCCGAAGCCCACCGTGGCGGCATCGAATTCGCCATCGGCGTACGGGAGGGCCAGCGCATTGGCCGCTACGAAACGGACGGCGACGCCCGGCGGTGGGGCGGCGTCGCCGGCGGCCTTGGTCCGCGCCAACTCCAGCATCCGCTCCGAGAAGTCAGCACCGATCACCTCGCCACCCGGCGCCACCCGCGCCGCCAGCTCGAGCGCCAGATCGCCGGTGCCG
Source organism: uncultured Actinomycetota bacterium (assembly GCA_963830395.1). GTDB lineage: Bacteria > Actinomycetota > Thermoleophilia > Solirubrobacterales > Solirubrobacteraceae > Palsa-465. Next base: position 51,086 of record CAWHMI010000004.1, on the reverse strand, counting down.
GTGGCGACGTCGAGCGCCCGGCCGCCCGGCTCGAGCCCTGCCAGGTCGGCGGCTCGCCGCCGCCACTGCTGGTGCAGACCCGCCGTCATGACGGCGTTCATCCGGTCATAGACGCCGGCGATGCGGTCGAACATCGCCCGGACCTGTGGTTCGGGCAGCGTGCCGGAACCAGGGCTGCGCCCCGCTGGGTCGCCGCTGCCCGGATGTTCCGGCCGAGGCGCCGGATCGGCGCCTCCGGGCGGCGAAGATGCGCTCGCCGTCATCTGCTGCGTGCCTACCGGCCCGGCCTACTGGAGCTCGGACAGGAAGTTGACGAGGTTGTTGAACTTCTGCGGGTACTTCTGGGCCAGCGACTCGAACGAGGGCATCGGCGCCGTCGGGTTGCGCAGCGTCGACGCGATCGCCTGGGGACGCAGGATTGAGCCGACGTTGGTCAAGATCGGACCCGGACCGTTGTTCCCGTTGTCGCCGATCACGTGGCAGGCGAGACACCCAGACTGTCCGACCACCAGTTCCCCGGCCCGGAAGGTGGCGGCCTCGGACGCGCTGAGCGAAGCGGGAGGCTTCATGTCGACCGAGTTGGGTGAGCCGGTGTTGGCGCCGGAGTAGGTCAGAAACGCCATCGCGAAGATCGTCGTCAGCCCGGCGGCGAGGGCGATTGGCCGGCGCTGGATCCGGCGCTCGGGGCTGCGGTCGTAGAACGGCAACAGGAACAGCAGGATCATGCAGATCGTGGGGATCCCGATCGTGGCCATGTCCGTGAACTTGGGGACGTTCTTCATCACCCGCAGGACCTCGAACAGGAAGTAGAAGTACCAGTCGGGCCGGGGCACGTAGGTGGTCGTCGTCGGATCGGCCTTGGGCCCCATCTCGGCGCCGAACATCGCCGCCAAGAAGATGATCACGATCATGACGACCACCGCCATGATCGAGTCCTTGGCAACCGCGTACGGGAAGAACGGCTTGCCCTGGTTCTTCAGCTGCGAATAGCCGCGGAGGTAGTTCTCCTTCTCAGCCTGGTTCATCCGGGGTCGTCTCCGCTCAGACCCGCGCCTCGCGCAGCTCGGGCTCTTCCTCGGCGGTCAGCCACGGCGGGGCCGAGATGCCCAGCTTCGTGATCAGGTACAGGTGCGCGCCGATCAGGGCAGCGATCAGCCCCGGTATGAGCAGCATGTGGATCGCGTAGAACCGAGACAGCGTCGTCGCCCCGAACTCGGGCCCGGCGCGCAGGAAGTCGGACAGATACGGGCCGATGAACGGGCCCGTGCCGTTGATGTTCACGCCGACGATCGTCGCCCAGTAGGACCGCTGGTCAAACGGCAGCAGGTAGCCGGTGAAGCCCATGGCCAGCGTCAGGATCAGCAGCACCACTCCGATGATCCAGGTCAGCTCGCGCGGGTACTTGTAGGCGCCGAAGAAGAACACGCGCGCCATGTGCAGGAAGATCAGGATGATCATCACCGAGGCGCCCCACTTGTGCATGGAGCGGACCAGCTGGCCCAGGAACGCGTCGTCGGTGATGTAGCGGATCGACTCGTAGGCGCCGCCCGACGCGTCGGGCCGGTAGAACATCGCCAGGAACACCCCGGTGACCGCCTGGTTGAGGAACGCGAACATCGTCGCCGAGCCCAGCGTGTAGGCCCAGTTGATCCCGCGCGGGACCTTGCGGAACAGCAGCCAGCGGATGCCGCCCGAGAGCGAGGTGCGCTCGTCGATCCAGTCGACGACGGTGACGCCGGCCTCGACAGCGGCGTCCACCGGCGTCACGGTGCCGTTTCTGCCGTTGCCGTTCTCGCCGGGGCGCTTGGGTGCGGGCCGAAGGGCCTTGGGGAGGGGAGGAGCGGGAAGCTTGGGCATGGTGCGGTCGTTTTAGCTCTTAGGCAATATGGATGTGTCGAACCGAGCGGGATATAGATATTGCCCGATCCCGTCCAGCGGCTGACCCGGGTCACGAGGCGAGAACCGCTGCAGCTCGGAGTTGACCGAGTAGCGAGGGCCGATCTCGACCAGGCCGGTCGTCTGGTTCAGGCGGGTATAGAAGCGGTCCAGCGGGCGCACCGGTGGACCGCCGGCGACCATCCCCCGGAAGTCGTAGACGCCACCGTGGCATGGGCAGATGAAGCGCTCGGCCGCGGCGACGAAGCGGACGGGACAGCCGAGATGCATACACCGCGACGACAGCGCCACCCAGTGGTTGTACTGGTCCTCCGGCTCGGTGTCGATCGCGGGGTCTCGGGTGCGGACATAGGCAATCGAGTTGCCGGCCTCCCCGATCCCCTGGACGATCACGATCACCTTGGTCGCATAGGTCTGCTTGGTGAAGTCGTCCGGCGGTCCGATCGGCTGCCAGTCGAACGGCACGCGGCTGAAGATCGGCCCGAGCGCAAAGCCGAGAGCCGGCAAAGTGAACGCCATCGCCGCCACCGCACCCGAGCCTTGCGTCACCAGGTTCATGAACCGCCGGCGGTTGACCGTCTCGCCCGCGAACGCGCCCGGCATCTGCCGGTCCTCGGTGTACTTGGATTTGCTTCCTTCTTTGTGCCGGTCTGCCACGTCCGCCTTCGATCAACCGCAGATAAATGACATTGAACGCACCGGTAAGCCTATAGTCAACAAAGAGCCGAGCGTCACATGCTCGTCGCTGCCGACCGCCCCAGAACCGCGTCCCGGGCGTGCGCCAGCGCGTCGGGGGCGCGCAGGTCTCCGGCGCGCACCAGCGCCTTGGCCGATTCGTACTCTGGACTGCGCCCCCAGCCGATGGCGGCAGCCCCCGCCCCCCAGATCGCTTCCGCCAGCCGCGGATCGGATCCCGCCCGGGCCTGCGCCAGCAGCGAGATCAGATCGGCCAGCTCGCGCACGGCGTCGAGGTCGCCGAGCTCGGCCAGGCGCGACAGTCCGAGCGCGTACAGCTGGTCGCCCAGCAGCAGCGCCAGGTCGGGATCCGCGCATCGGACCAGTCGAGGCGAGCCGTAGTGCAGGAGCGACCCCTCGAAGATCATCTCCAGCAGCAGCTCGTACTCCGCCTCGCGCCCGGCGGCGCGGGGCCCGCTCGCGGCCAGTCGCGGCGGATGGGGCATGCCCGGCTGCGCCGAAGTCACCCCGCCGCCGACGCCGGCGTCGTCGGGCCCGGTCCGAGCCACGAGCTGCGCCAGCGTGCCTCCCTGCGCCACCAGCGCCTGTCGCAACCGGGTGAGCGTCATCGCCGCAACTGGGCGAATGCGCCAGCGGCCGCGTCAAGGGTGTGCTGAACCTGCTCAGGTCCGTGCGCGAGCGACGGAAACCACGCTTCGAACTGCGATGGCGGCGGATAGACGCCGCGGACCAGGAGCTCCCGGCACCAGGCGCCGTAGGCGTCGGCGTCGCAGGCGGCCGCGGCCGCGTAGTTGTTGACCGGAAGCTCTGAGAAGAAGACGGTCATCAATCCGGGCATGCTCTGTACCTGGACTACGACGCCCGCATCCCGCGCGGTTGTCCGCATTCCCGCGGCCAGCGCCTCGGTGGTCTGCGCCAATTCCCGGTAGGCCTCGTCGTCCAGCAGGGCCAGCGTGGCGAGCGCGGCCGCCACCGCCACCGGATTGCCCGACAGCGTGCCCGCCTGGTAGACGTCGCCGGCGGGCGCGATCCACTCCATCAGCTGCCGCGAGCCGCCGTAGGCAGCGGCCGGCAGTCCACCCCCGATGATCTTGCCCAAGATGGTCAGGTCCGGGAGGACGCCAAAGCGCTCCTGCGCACCCCCGCGCCCCACCCGGAAGCCGCTGATCACCTCGTCGAAGATGAGCAGCGCCCCGTGCTCGTCGGCAACCTCACGCAGCAACGCCAAAAATCCCGGAGCGGGTGGGACGACGCCCATGTTGGCCGGAACCGGCTCGGCCACGATCGCCGCGAGCTGGTGGTGGTTGGTCGCCTCCCGAACGGCCGACGGCGAGTTCCAGGGCACGATCACGGTGGCGTTGGCGGCCGCCGCGGGCACCCCGGGGCTTGCCGGAATCCCCTGCGTGGCCAGTCCCGAGCCGGCCTGCGCCAGGAGGCCGTCGACGTGCCCATGGTAGGCACCCGAGAACTTGAGGACCTTCTCCCGCCCCGTGACTGCCCGAGCCAGTCGCAGCGCGCTCATCGACGCCTCGGTCCCCGATGAGGTCATTCGCAGCATCTGCACCGACGGGATCCGCGCCACCACCTCGGCGGCCAGCTCCACCTCGCCCGCGGTCGGAGCCCCAAAGCTGGTTCCGCGCGCGGCGGCGTCGGCTACCGCGGCCACCACCACCGGATGGGCGTGGCCGGCGATCAGCGGCCCCCACGAGCACACCCAGTCCACATACTGGTTGCCGTCGACGTCGCGGATCAGGGGACCGTCGCCGCAGGCGATGAAGATCGGGTCACGGCCGATCGACCGCATCGCCCGCACCGGCGAGTTGACCCCGCCCGGGAGCAGCTCGACGGCACGGCCGTACAGCTGCGCCGAGCGCGTGGTGTCAGCCATGAGGCGGATCACACGCCGGCGTGCTCGCGTTCCCAGTCCCGGTAATCCCCGGTGAAGTAGAGCAGCCTGATCTTCTTGAATTCGGTGGAGGAGTACAACGTCGCCCGCTCATGGATCCCGGTGTCGGCGGCGATCGAGTCCAGGATCGCGTCGCACTCCTCCTTGGAGCGACCGTGGGCCATGGTGAACACGGAGTACGGCCAGTCTTTGTATGTGGGCCGCTGATAGCAGTGCGAGATGCCGCGAAACGATGCCATGCGCATGCCAAGGTCCATGATCCGCTCGTCGGGAACCTTCCACACGCCCATGCCGTTGGCGCTGAACCCGGCTCGCCGGTGAAACAGGATTGCCGCCACGCGGCGAAGCAGTCGGCGCTCCTGCATTCCCTGCAGGTGCGCCAGCAGCCGATCCTGGGCCACGCCCAGCTCGGCGGCAGCCGGGGCGTAGGGCTCCGGGACCACCGGTAGATCGCCCTGGAGCGCCCGGATCACCGAGCGGTCGAACTCGTCGTAGGGCTGGGGCTCGATCTCGGCCGGGGCGGCCGCCTCCGCCGCCGCCGCCAGGGTCTCGGTGCCGGCCTCCATCTCGAGATCCATCCGGATCTTGAACAGCTTCAGGGTCGGCAGCTGCCGCACCGACTCGGCGCCGGCAAGTCGGGCGAGGACATCGAGCGTGCCCTCGAGGCCGAGCGGCGAGTCGGGCTCGGTGGCGATCGTGAACCAGATGTTGAACTCGTGGTTGCGCAGATAGTTGTGGGAGACACCGGGGTGGGCGTTGATGATGTTGGCGGCGCGCCACGGATTGTCGGGATCGACCTTGGCGGCGACCAGCATCGACGAGTAACCCAGTGCCCGCGTGTCGAAGATCGGCGTCACCTGGCGGATGATCCGCTCCTGCAGCAGGCGGGTGACGCGGGACATCGCCTCGTCCTCGGTGATCCCGGCCGCGCCGGCGACGTGCTGGTAGGGACGCGGGGCGATCGGAAACTGCCCCTGCATCAGGTTCAACAGCCGCTTGTCCAGATCCTGAAGCTCGATCGCGGCGCCGCCCTTGCGGCTGCGCAGCTTCGGTCCGTGCGGACCGCCGGCCGGCTCGCCGCCGATCCCGTCTTCGGTGGTTCCAGACGTCTCTAGTGCAGCCATCGCGCAGCGTCCTTAGCGTGGTAGGTGATGATGATGTCGGCCCCGGCGCGGCGGATCGAGGTCAGCGCCTCCAGCACCGCCGCTCGCTCGTCGACATAGCCGGCGGCGGCCGCCGCCTTGAGCATCGCGTACTCGCCGCTGACGTTGTAGGCGGCCACCGGCAGCGACGTCTCGTCCTTGATCCGGCGGACGATGTCGAGATACGGCAGCGCCGGCTTGACGATCAGGATGTCGGCACCCTCGTCGACATCCAGGCGGGCCTCCCGCAGCGCCTCGGCACCGTTGGCGGGATCCATCTGATAGCCGCGACGATCACCGGACGCGGGAGCGCAATCGGCGGCGACCCGGAACGGCCCGTAGAAGGCGGAGGCGAACTTGGCCGAGTAGGCCATGATCGGCGTGTCGGCGAATCCGTCCTCGTCGAGCGCAGCTCGGATGACGCCCACCCGGCCGTCCATCATGTCGCTGGGGGCGACGAGGTCGGCGCCCGCGCGCGCCTGCGAGATCGCGGTCCGCGCCAGCAACTCCAGGGTCGCGTCGTTGTCGACGGTGGCGCGCGAGTCACCCAGCTCCCTGACCACGCCACAGTGCCCGTGGCTGGTGTACTCACACAGGCACAGATCGCAGATCACGAGCAGCTCGGGGTGGGCCTCCTTGATCGCTCGCGTGGCCAGCTGGACGATTCCCTCGTCATCCCAGGCCCCCGATCCCTCCTCATCCTTAGCCGCGGGCAGGCCGAACAGGAGAACTGCGGCAATCCCCAGCGCGTGCGCCTCCCCAGCCTCGGCGACGGCATGGGCGATCGACAGGCGGTCGACGCCAGGCATCTCGCGGATCGGCTCGCGGCGGTCGATGCCATGGGCGACGAACATCGGGTAGACGAAATCGCCGGCCTCCAGGCGCGTTTCACGCACCAGGCCGCGGAGCGCATGAGTGGCACGAAGCCGGCGCAGGCGGGTCTGCGGGAACGACATAACTGTTGTCCGAGCATACCGGCGCGGGCCGGGTGGACCGGGCATCCGAGAGCGAGGTCAGGGTCTTCGCGACCTAGACCAGGGTCCAGCGCTCGATCCGCCGGTCGATGACCAGGCCGGCCTCGACGTACGGGTCCGCGGCGGCGAACTGCTCGATGTGCGAAGGCGGCACCCCGCGCCATGCGATCGCGCCTCCGGACGGTGGCGTGCCCAACGCTCCCGCCATCACGATCCGTCCCGCGTCCTGCTCGGCGCGGATCCGCTGCAGATGCGCCTCGCGGTAGGGGCCCCGGCGGTCGGCCATGTCGTCGACGTAGCGGTACAGGAGCAGGTAAGTGTCGGCGTCGGCCATCTTCCGGCGAAAGCTAGCGCGGGCGGGCCCCCGACACGGTCGCGAGCGCTAGGCTTGGCGGAGATGAGCAACCTCGATCGGCGCCGTGGCTACACCCCGCGCAAGGCTCGTGAGCAGCGGGCGTACCGGCTGGTGGTCGTCGGCGGCACCGCGGGGGCGATCGGGGTGGTCAGCCTGGCGCTGGCCGTCGTCGGGTTGATCGGGCTCACCCTGCCGATTCTCGCGTTCATAGTCACCGCCCTCTGCGTGTTCGGCTTCCTGCGCGCAACCGGCCAGCGCTAGCGCTCGCGGACGCGACCGCCCGTCCCGCCCTCTCAGCCGAGAGTGGTGACGCGTGGCTCCAGCGAGGCGCCGCAGGCGCGGCAGTAGGCGTCGTCAGCATTGGCGGGGGCGCCACAGTCGGGGCAGCGATCGGGGGCGGCCGACCCCCCTGATGCTCCGGACGCGCCGGAGCCCATGAGTCCCAACCCGACGCCGCGCGTGCCCCACGGTTCGAGAACGAGGTGGTGGCGGAGATAGAGAACCGTCTCGCGGATGACGGCGATGACCGGCAGCGCCACCAGCGCGCCGGCCACCCCATAGATCTGGTAGCCGATCAGGAGCGCAAGGATGATCACGATCGGGTTGATCCGCAGCGAGATCCGGAATACCTGGGGAGCGACCACGTGGCCCTCGAGTTGCTGGAGGGCGATGAACAACAGAATCAGCCACACCGCGCTGATCGGGTTCTGGAACAGGGCGACCGCCACCGCGGGGACAGGTCCGATGATGGGGCCGATGTACGGGATGAACTCCATCAGCCCGTAGAAGGCGCCGAAGAAGACCCCGTACTTCTCTCCGGCGGGGAAGATCCCCAGCACCCCGAAGATCTCCAACGAGGCGGCCGCGCTGACGCCCATCACGAGGCTGAACAGCACCTGGCCCCGCACGTAGCCGGAGACGGCGTGCTGGACGAGCAGCGGATAGTCGTCCTCCGGGGTGCCATCACCGGGCGGCATGATCGAGCGGACCAGCCCACCGATCTGACGCCCGTAGACGAGCAGGTAGACCGACAGCACCAGGATCAGCACCAGATCAAATCCGACGGTCACGATTCCCGACAGCAGCGACCGCCCGAACGAGACGATGTCGCCGGAGCGCCGCAGGACGTCCTTCTGCAACGTGTCCAGCGCGGTCTGCCCCTGCTTTTGGAACTGGACGTGGACGCCGTGGCGATTCAGCCAGTCCTGGACGTTGACGAGCTGACGGTTGGCGTCGCGAACGATGTCCGGGAAGTTGTGTTGCAGGTGGCTGATCTGGGTCGTCACCGGGCTCGCCAACAGGAAGCCGACCCCGGCGATGAGGACCAGGCCGGCGAGGTAGACCAGCGGGATGGCGATCCCGCGGGGAAGCCAGCGCTCCAGCAGGCGCACCGGCGGCGTTAGGATCAGCGCCACCAGGCCGGCCACGATCAGCACCAGCAGCACCGTCCCGGCTGCGCGAGCGAGCGCCCACAGAGCGAGCAGGGACAACGGCAGCATCACCAACTGCACCCAGCGGGGAACGACCACCGGCGCCGGCGGGGCGGCCGACCTCAGATTGGTGCCGAGTCGCTCACCGGCGGCGTCGAGATCCGCTCCGGCGCGGGCTTGCGGGGCGTCCGGGCCAGCGCCGCCGGCCGGGTCAGCTCCGCGGGCGCGCCCCACCGGGCCTCCCTCCGCCACCGCTTCGGGCGACGGCTCGCCCTCCGGCGCACGCCCGGCCTCAGCACGCAAGCGGCTCCGTCGAGGCATCACCTGAAAGTATGAGGCGCAAGCCACATGGACAAGCCCGTCAAGATCCTGTTCGCCGGAGACATCGTCGGCGGTCTCGGAAAGCGCACGTTGCTCGGCCTGCTACCCAGTCTGCGCGAGCGCTGGACGCCGGACTTCGTGGTCGCTAACGGCGAGAACGCGGCGGGCGGTCTGGGGATCACGCCCAAGATCGCCGACCAGCTGTTCGCCGCCGGTATCGACGTGATCACCCTGGGCAATCACACCTACCGCCACCACGAGATCTATGAGTACCTGGATCAGCGGCCGGAGATCCTCCGGCCGGCCAACTTCCTGCGCAGTCAGCCGGGCCATGGGTGGTGCGTGGTCAAGCGTGACGGGATATCGCTGGGGGTCGTTTCGCTGTCGGGAAACCTGTTCATGAATGCCGGCCGGCCGGCGTTCTCCGAGGCCGACGCGGCGCTCCATGCGCTGCGTGATTGCGCCGACCACATCCTCGTCGACATGCACGCCGAGGCCACCAGCGAGAAGATCGGGATGGGCTGGTTCCTGGACGGGCGGGTGACCGCGGTCGTAGGCACGCATACCCATGTTCCCACCGCCGATGCCCGGGTCCTCCCCGGCGGCACCGCCTACATCACCGATGTCGGCATGACCGGCCCGCGGGGCGGGGTGATCGGCGTCAAGCGAGAGCAGGCGATCGAGTCGATGGCAACCAGGATGCCGGTCCGCTTCGAGACCTCGACCGACGACCCGTGGCTCAACGCGGTGCTGATCACGACCGCCACACTGCCGCGACGCGCTGCGTCGATCGAACAGTTGCTGGAGCCGGCGGTCGCGGTCGGGTGAAGGCCGGCACCTACGGCGACACGATGTGGATGCGGATCGGCGGCGGCTCGGTAGCCCTCACCTCCGGCCACATCTGCTCCACCGGCTCCCGCCGCGTCGGATGGCTGGCCAACAGGGCGACGATGACCAGCGGATAGAACCAGACGATGTATGGATAGAGCCAGTAGTTGAGCGTCAGCTGCAGCGCGATCAGCACGGCGGCGCCGAGCGCCGCGACCTGCACCACGCCCCGGCGCGACGGCACGAACGCCACCGCGATCGCCAGCGCCACCACGGCGCCCTGGCAGAGGTGCTGAACGATCCTGGGAATGCCCCACAGGCCCCAGACCGAGAACGGGGTCACCCGGTTTGACTGGTACTCGATCGAATCGTGCCAGAACGCTTTGAGGTCGGACTTGACCAGCACCGGGATCATCACCACCGCCACGGTGACGGCGAACGCGACCCCGTAGGCGACGATCGCGCGGCGTGCCGGGCGCCCCCCGGTGCCGCGCAACAGCAGCGGCGCCAGGGCGAACGGGGCGAACTTGGTCATCCCGGCGAGCGCCGCCAGCACGCCGCGGCCAGGGGCGGAGGTGATCGCCAGCAGCGCGAACACGACCGTGGCGGCGACCAGGCCGTCGTTGGTGTTGGAGTTCAGGGCGAAGAGCGTGAACGGGTAGGCCGCCCAGCAATAGGCGAGCACGATCGCCAGCGAGTTGCCCTTCAGGCGGCGGCCGAGCAAGAACAGTCCGAGCAGGGTCAGCAGGTCGAAGCAGATCGCGGCGGCATGGGCGGCGGGCAGCGAATCCCAGGTGCCGCTCCACCCGAAGATCAGCCGAAACGGGACATACAGGTAGTAGCTCACCGGCCCGTAGGTGTCGCCGTACAGGTTGTCCGCAGGCCAATGGCCATACAGCGGGACTCCGTGGATCAGCTTGTCGGCGCCGATCACCCCGGCGTAGCCGACGTCGATGACGTTGGAGTTCAGCACGTTGAGCCCGATCCGGAAGGCCATCAGGAACACCGCGCCCACGGCCAGCCAGGGCTCCGGGACGACGGGGCGCAGCCGCTGGCGGGGCCACCCGCGCCCGAATCCCAGCAGCAGCATCCGCACGAGCAGATAGATGAGGAACGGATAGACGAGGGGCACCGACAGCCCGATCTCGCCGTGGTTGAAGAACGCCAGCGAGACCGAGAGCCCGACCAGCATCACCAGGTCCAGCGCCAGCAGCGAAGGTCGTCGCCGCCAGGGCACGAACGGCGCCACCAGCAGCAGGCACAGGGGAACCCAGATGTACCACGCGTTCACCCGCCGACCGAAGGCGCCGGGATAGCCGCGCGCCATCGACCACGCCACCTGATAGCCGGTCCACGCCTGCGTGACCAGGCCGGTGGCGTCGTCGACGTACACCTGGAGCAGCTCGCGCGCCGGCTTGGTGTCCGAGAACCAGCTCACCTGCCACTGACCCGGTCCCTTGGTGTACTCGTAGGGTTGCGCCTTTGGGTGCTTGCGCAATTCGGCCTTGGTGCGGTAGTCCGCGGAGGCGATCTTCAGCACCTGATTCGCCGTCAGGCGGTGGCCGGCGGGCGACTTGTTCATCGAGGTGACCAGCACGGGCGTATCGGAGCTCGTCACGGTCTTCCCGGTCACGGTCTTGGTCACCGTCCGGACCGCCGACGCGGTGGATGAGGTGTGATCGATGGCGGCCCGCGCGGTGGCGGTGAAGCTCAGCGCCACCGCCACGAGCAGCGCGAGCACCCCGGCCAGCCGGCCGTGGTGCGGGTCTAGCCCCGGAAGCTCCAGAGCTTCTGCCCGATGAAGTTGAGCGGCGTCGCGGCGGCGATCGAGATCGCCTGGGAGACCACCTTGGCCATGCCGGCGCCGTCGACCAGCGATATCAGGACCACGTAGCTGAAGCCGAACGTCACCAGCGAGACGGCGAAGAACTTCACCGCCTGCTTTGCCGGATGCGCCTCCCGGGTGTGACTGAACGTCCAATGCCGGTTCCACCAGAAGTTGTTCAGGACCGAAACCACATAGGCAAGCACTGCCGCCACCTTGTAGTCGATCCCGAGCACGTGCACGCACAGCGCGAACACCATCAGGTTGACGAGGTAACCGGTCGCGCCGACGCCGGCGAAGCGGATCAGTTGGAACCAGTTGTGAGGTCGGCGCACTCCGCGGCGGACGCGGCGATGGAACGGCAGCGCGACGAGGCGGGTCAGCTCTTCGGGCATCGCGCAAATGTAGCCGTGCAATGTCGGGAGACCGTAAGCGAGGCCATGGCCTAACCACTTGCTAATTCGGCCGCGGCGGCGGATCCTAAACCGAAATGCTCGCGGATCATCGGGGCGATGTCCTGCAGGGACCATTGCTCACGAACACCGCGGGAGCTCGGGCCGGTGCCGCACCAGAGCAACGCGCCCAAGGAATCGGAGCGATGCAGCGAGCCGTGTGAGCCGCCACCGACGTGATCGGATCCTCCCCAGTCGACGAACTCGTAGCCGGGCGCGGCCGACAGCAGGATGTCGCCGGCATTGGGACAGTGCAACGCCGCCCACGCACGGGCCAGCGCGTCGGGATACTCGGTGCTGAGGATTCGGCCGTCCTGGATCTCGGCCCGGAGCACACCCAGGTCCCCGTCAACGCTCCAGCGCCCGCCGCGCGGGTCGACGAGATCCCCGCCGGGGGCGAAGTGAAGCTCGCCGCGGCGGCTGTGAACCACCGCTGCGCCGTCGCGTCGCCACAGGGTCAGATCCACGCCTTCCAGCTCGCCGAGCACCTCGCGGGCCCGACCGAGCGTCTCCGCCGCCTCATCGGCTTGCAGCGCATAGATCATCGCCGAGCGCTGCGCCGGGCTGAGGGCCAACTGCGCCGGGGCCGAGCCCGCGGCGCCAGGGCGCGCCACCTCGAAGTCGGCGAACGCCAGGTCGAGCCGGATCCGCTCCTCCACCGGCGCCTGGGAGTGGTCGGAGCACACGATCACGGCGTAGTTGTCCAGGAACTCGTCGGGGCCACCGGCGGCATGCATGAGACGCTCCAGCTGGCGATCCGCCTCGACGAGCGACGTCACCTGCGCGTGCGGCCCGTTGCGATGCGAGTAGGCGTCGTTATCGGGCAGCGAAAACAGCATAAAGTCGAACAGATCGCGCTCGACCAGGTAGGACCCGACGCAGCCGGTGTGCTGATCCCGGGCCCCGGGGAGTCCGAGCTGGCCACGGCAGCCGGTCCGGCGCGAGGCATACAGGTCGGCGTAGAACAGCTCCTGCGGCCCGTCGATCGTGCGGCGGAACAGGGTGGAGGTGACGATCCGGGCCAGCGCCGACTCGTTGGCGACCTCGTGCTCGTGACGTCCCCGGTAGATCAGATAGGTGGTGCCGGCAGTGCGGACGTCGGCGTCGTCAAGCGACTCGAATACGGTCTCGACGTCATGGGAGAGATGGTCGGCGTTCATCCGGTAGACGGTGTCGGTCAGCGAGCGCAATACCCCGAACTGGCGCGACGCGGAGAAGCTGGAGCCATATTCGACGTAGCGCTCCTCTTCGCGGTGATACCAGTTCATGCTCGGGATCAGGTGCTGGTCCGGACCGACGCCGGTGGTGATCGTCGCCGCGCACACCGGCGTCACCGATGGGAATGCGGCGACGCAGTCGCCGACGTAGACCCCCTCCTTCAGGATGCGCGCCATCGCCGGAGCGCGGCCTGCCGCGATCACGCGCTCCAGCATCGCCGGCTTCATCGCATCGATGACGACGAGCACCAGCTTCTTGGGCTGGCCCGGCAAAGTCAGCGCAGGATTCGCAGGCCGGCGTACTTCTGCTCGCCCTTAGCCCGGCCCGCGAACAGCAGCCACATCAGCAGCGCGAGCACGACGAGCCCCAGCGGCGGCACCAGCACCGACAGCACCGCCGCGATCAACGCCGTCACCTCACTGAACAGCGGTAGCGCGCCCGCCGTCTGGGCGTCGAGCCGGGCTCGCACCCGATTCAGCAGCGGGGCCGTGGCCAGGATCCCGACCGCGGCGCAGATCACGCCGCCGACCAGGCCGGGCCAGATCGCGTAGTGGCCGCGCGCGAGCGATCCACCGAACAACAGCGCGCCGATCACCAGGCTGCACGCCCCGATCGCCAGCATCACCCGTCGCTCACGCAGTTGCTCGGCGGCGGCCCGGCGCTCGGTGAGCGCGAGCAGGGCGATCCCGATGACCATCACCAGCAGGAAAGGACCCTGTTCCAGAAAAGCATAACTCGAGTGCGTGAAGTCGATCTGGATATCGCCGGCAGCCAGCCCCCCGACCGCGAGCGCGGGCAGGAAGGGGCGGATTCCCACCGCCGCGGCGATTCCGATCCCCTGGAAGATGTCGAAGGCGAGGTGCACCGTGCTGTACCGTGGGAAACCGTGACGATAGACGAGAGGGCAGCGTGAGCCCGGACGGGCTCCAGCGCGGCGACTCGGACTCCGCCCACACCAGCCGCGACTTCGATCCACCGCCGCCGCGGACACGGTCCACGACACGGGACATCCAGCGGTACGCGTCGTTGTTCGCTGCGCGCACCAAGGTGATGCGTTCATCAGCGATGCGCGACCTGATGGCGCTCACCGAACGCGACGACGTGATCTCGCTCGCCGGCGGACTGCCCGACACCTCCACCTTCCCCGCCGACTCCTATGCCTCGCTGATGAGCACGATCGCCGGCGAGTCTTGCGCCCGCGCGCTGCAGTACGGCCCCACCGAGGGCTTGGACCGGGTCAAGACATGCATCGTCGAGGTGATGGCCGCCGAGGGCACGGCGATCGACACCGACGAGCTGCTGGTCACCACCGGCGGACAGCAGGTGATCGATCTGGTGTGCAAGACGCTGATCGATCCCGGCGACGTCGTCGTCACCGAGGCCCCCACCTATCCGGGCGCAATCCCGACCTTCTCCGCCTACCAGGCCGACGTCGTCCAGATCACCATGGACCGCGACGGGATGCGCGTCGACGAGCTCGAGGCGACACTGGAGCAGCTGGAGGCAAGCGGCCGCCGGCCCAAGTTCATCTACACCGTTCCCAACTTTCACAATCCCGGCGGCGTGACCATGTCCGTGGAGCGGCGCCACCGGCTGGTTGAAATCGCCGGCGCCCGCGAGCTGCTGGTCCTCGAGGACAACCCCTACGGCCTGCTGCGCTACGAGGGGGAGCCGCTGCCGACGCTGCACTCCCTGGACGATGAGTTCGTGATCTACGCCAGCACGTTCTCCAAGATCCTCTCCCCCGGCATCCGCCTCGGCTGGGCCGCCGCGCCGTCCCCGATCCTGCAGAAGATGCAGATCGGCAAGCAGGCCTCGGATCTGTGCTCGTCCTCGATCTCGCAGTACTTCGTGAGCGCCTACTTCGAGGCCGGCCCGTGGGACGACTACGTCCGCTCGCTGCTCGAGATCTACCGCCGGCGCCGGGACGTGATGCTCGACGCCCTCGCCGAGCACTTCCCGCGCGAGGCGGAGTGGAGCCGTCCCCGCGGGGGACTCTTCATCTGGGCGACGATGCCCGACTACATCGACACCACCGACCTACTCGCCCGGGCGCTGCGCGACCACGTCGCCTTCGTCCCCGGCCGGGCCGCGTTCGTGGACGGGCGGGGCGGGTCCTCGATGCGCCTGAACTTCTCGGGCGTCGGGGAGGACCAGATCCGCGAGGGAATCCGGCGGATCGGTGAGGTGGTACGCGAGCAGGTCGCCATGTACGGAACGTTGACCGGCGCGCGCTCGCCCGTCGCGCCGGCGCGCGGCGACTCGGCCGGCGAGCGCGCCGATACCCGGGTCACGGTGGATCGTCTCACCGGCGAGGCGGTCCGGCCGCGGTCGGGGCAAGCGGTCCAGGAGCTGGCCGAGATCCTCACGCTGCCTGCGAAGCGCAAACGCGCGGGATGAGCAAAGTGGCAGTCCTGAAGGGCGGCCGCTCGCTCGAGCGCCAGGTCTCGCTGCGCTCCGGAGCCCGCGTGCAGGATGCGCTAGAGCGTCTCGGTCACGAGGTCCTGCCGATCGATGTCGGCCCCGATCTGGTCAGCCGCCTGCAGAGTTGTCGTCCCGACGTCGCCTTCGTCGCGCTGCATGGCCGCGACGGGGAGGACGGAACCGTTCAGGAGCTGCTGGAGGTGCTGGGGATCAACTACACCGGCTCGGGCGTGTCGGCCTGCATTCGTGCGGCGGACAAGGTGCTGGCCAAGCACGCGATGCGCGACCACGGCATCCCCACCCCGGACTTCTACGCCTTCAACGAGACCGCTCTGGGGGCGTTGGGCGCGGCTCAGGCGCTGCCCGAGATAGAGGACCGGCTCGAGTTCCCGATCGTCGTCAAGCCGGCGCGGCAGGGCTCGGCGCTGGGGATCAAGTTCGCCCGCACCGCCGGCGACGTGCCGACGGCGCTGGTGGCGGCCTTCTCGTATGACCGCAAGGTCCTGCTCGAACGCTACGTCGCCGGCCGCGAGCTGGCGGTCTCGATCCTGGACGACCCCGAGCCCGGCCGACCACCCACGCTCCTGCCAATCGTCGAGGCGGTGCCCGAGGAGGAGGATTTCTACGACTTCGAGGCACGCTACGAGATCGGACGGACCCGCTTCGTCTGCCCGGCGCAGCTCGATCATGCGGTGGCGCACCGGGCCTGCCAGATCGCGCTGGAGACCTACTCGTTGCTCGGCTGCGCCGGATTTGCCCGGGTTGATCTGATGCTTGCCGGCGACTCGGACGAGCTGTACGTGCTGGAGGTCAACCCGATTCCGGGACTCACCGAGACGAGCCTGCTGCCCCAGGCCGCCGAGGCGGCGGGGATCTCGTTCGATCAGCTGGTGGCGCGGGTGCTGGCCGCGGTCGCCGTGCCCGCGTGATCCGGCGGCGAGTCGCGCGCTGGCCGACTACTCGTCGGAGGCGAAGTCCTCGGGCGTGACCTGGTCCAGGAAGTCCTTGAACTTCTCGACGACCTCCTCGGTGTCCTCGACCTCGTGCTCGAATTCGATCGCCGACTCGGTGATCACCTCGTCGGCGGCGAAGATCGGGGCGCCAGAGCGGACCGCCAGTGCCAGCGCGTCGGAAGGACGCGAGTCGATCTCCAGATCCCGGCCGCCGGCCCGCAGGCTGATCGAGGCATAGAACGTGTTCTCCCGGAGCTCGGTCACGGCCACGCGGGTGCATTCCACCTCGAGCTCACCCAGCATTTCGGAGAGCAGGTCATGGGTCATCGGGCGCGGGGTGGACGCGCCTTGCAACTTCATCAGGATCGCCGCCGCCTCCGGGTGGCCGATCCAGATGGGCAGGAACTTGTTGCTCTCCACGGTCTTGAGCAGCACGATCGGCTGCTTGCCCACCATGTCGAAGCTCACGCCGTAGATCACCATTTCCTGCAACGCTTCGCTCCTCGTCGGGTCGGGCAAGTATAGGACTCCCCTTCCCCGCCACCGCGGGCGCGGCGACGGGCGCCGACGGATCGCGCGGGCCGCGGAGCCTACCCGGAGGCGGGCAATGGTAGCGTTCGCCGGCCGGGTCCCGAGCCCGGCCATACCGGGCGTCACCCGACCCCGTCGACACCGAGAACCACTGCAAAGGACGACCGTGAGCACTTCAGAGACCTCGGGGCTGGTGACCGATCTGGCCGGTGTCCATGAGCTGGCCGGCAAGCACGCCGGCTACACCGAATGGCGCGAGCT
Organism: uncultured Actinomycetota bacterium; assembly: GCA_963830395.1. Lineage (GTDB taxonomy): Bacteria > Actinomycetota > Thermoleophilia > Solirubrobacterales > Solirubrobacteraceae > Palsa-465. The sequence goes on along the minus strand of CAWHMI010000004.1, from coordinate 33,874 downwards.
GGAGCAGGAGCGCGTCAACCTGTTCGCCGACGCGACCGATGACCACCAGTACATCCACGTGGATGTGGAGCGCGCCAAGGAGTCGCCGTTCGGCGGCACCGTTGCGCACGGGTTTCTGACCCTGTCGCTTGCGGCACCGGTGGGCAGCGAGCTGGTCAAGGTCACTGATGCCGCCACTGGGATCAACTACGGCTTGGACCGGGTGCGCTTCCCGGCGCCGCTCCCGGTCGGCGCCCAATGGCGTGGCGGCGCCGAGGTGCTGGAGGTATCGGAGACACCGGGCGGTGTCCAGATGACGCTTCGGATCACGATCGAGGTCAAGGGCTCGGAAAAGCCGGCGATGGTGGCCGATACGCTGGTCCGGCTGTACGCCTGAAGAACCGTTGAAGTCCGCCCAGCGTCGCACGGGGGCGTCTGGGTCCGTCCGCCTACGCCCGCTTAAATGAGTGCGCCCCGGTACCGGCGGGATATGAGGCCGGACTCGGGGCGCGCTCGAGGGAGGAGAGGTACTGCGCCGATAACTATGACGCTTGGTCTGCTAGATGTCCAAGACGAGTACTGCGATCGATTTATAATCTCATCTTATGGAACTGCGGCAGCTGCGGTACCTGGTGGCGCTCGCCGACGAGCTCAACTTCACGCGGGCGGCGGCGCGTGAGCTCGTCGCTCAGCCGGCGCTCTCCCAGCAGGTCCGCCGCTTGGAGGACGAGGTCGGTCTCGCTCTCGTCGAGCGCACGACGCGACACGTTGCGCTGACCGACGCCGGTGAGGTGCTCGTAGCCCGGGCGCGCCGGGTCCTGGCGGAGCTGGGTGCCGCCGGCACCGAGCTTCAGGCGCTGCGCGGCGTGGACATCGGGCACGTGACGATCGGCGCGATGCACACGATGGGCCCGGTCGACCTGTCACTCGCAGTGGCGCGGTTCCGCGAGCGCCATCCCAACGTCAGCCTCAGGGTCTGCGAGCAGTCCAGCGAGGAGATGGCCGAGATGCTGCGCGTCGACGAGCTCGACCTCGCCTTTTTGTCGGTCACCGAGCGCATCGAGTCGCGGGGGCTGGGGCTGCATCAGCTCGTCTCCGAGGCGCTGGTGGTGATGTTGCCACTCGGACATCCGCTGAGCGGCCACCCGGTCCGGATGGCCGAGCTCGGCGGCGAGCAGTTCATCTCATTCCGACCCGGCGCGCGCCTGCGCGAGCTTCTGTTCGCCGCTGGGCGCGAGGCCGGGTTCGAGCCCCGGGTGACGCTCGAGTCCAACGAGAGCGAGCGCATCCGGCGGCTCGTGGCCCGGGGCCTCGGTGTCGCGATCCTTCCCCGCTCGGACGCTGAGCGGCCGGGGGCGGACGTGGCGGTGGCGCCGCTGGTGGAGCCAACGCTGCGTCGTGACATCACGCTCGCCTGGCGGGAGGGCCGGCGGCTGGCCCCGGCGGCCGCCGCGTTCCTCGATCTCGCCCGCGAGACCTTCGAGGAGGTCGAGACGGTCGAGACGGCGATCGAAAAACTGTACTTCTAGGCCCTCCGGCGCACCAGCAGGCGTACTTCGGGAACCCTTAGCTCGCGCACAAGATCTGCTTCGCCTCGACGTTCATTCTCCGCAAGCTTTCCTTGAGTAATTCGGCCGCCGGCGGGGAAATCTGAGCCTAGGGAAATGCCCCGTCCGCAGCCCCAAGACCGTCGACACCTTAGTTCGACAACCGTCGTACTAAGTGGTAACATTATCGGCGGAGGAAACCCATGCGAGACACGGAGACAGTCCTGAATACTTTTGATACCGATGCCCGCGACTCCGCCCAGGAGCGTGACTCCGCCCAGGAGCGTGAGCATCACGACAACAACAACCAGCGCCCACGTACGCGCGGCGAGCACGGTCCGGCCGCGGGGACTCCCTCGCGTCGGCGGCCGCCGCGGCGGCGTCCAGCCCGGTCTGGTGAGCATCGCCAGGGTGAGGCGCGCGTGAGCGCCGGCACCGGCGCCATGACCGAGAATTCACTCGACCTGTTCCTGCGGGCGGCTCGCGCGCACGCGTTGCTGACCGCCGAGGAGGAGATCGAGCTCGCCAAGCGCATCGAGCGCGGCGACCTGGAGGCAAAGGAGCGGATGATCAACTCCAACCTGCGGCTGGTCGTCTCGCAGGCGCGCCGTTATCAGGGCCACGGCCTTCCGATGGAGGACCTGGTCCAGGAGGGAATGCTCGGCCTGATCCGCGCGGTCGAGAAGTTCGACTGGCGGCGCGGGTTCAAGTTCTCGACCTACGGAACGCTGTGGATCCGTCAGGCGCTCCAGCGTGGCCTGCAGAATCACGGCCGCACGATCCGCCTCCCGGTCCACGTCGCCCAGCGACAGACCAAGGTGCGCAAGGTGGAGAGCGAGCTGAGCACCAAGCTCGGCCGCGAGCCCACCGACGAGGAGATCGCGGCCGAGGCCAAGCTCGATATCGAAGAGGTCGCGGAGCTGCGTGAGCTGACCCGCGGTCTGACGAGCCTGGATCAGCCGGTCGGTGAGGATGGGGAGACCGCCTTTGGCGATCTGCTCGCCTCAGAGCGCCCGGAGCCGGTGGAGGAAGTCGAGCAGGTCGAGCGCCAGGAGCTGATCAGCGGCGCTGTGGAGCAGCTGCCGGAGGGCGAGCGCAACGTGATCCGGCTTCGGTTCGGTCTGGCCGGGGCCGAGCCGCTCAACCTGCGCCAGACCGGGATCGAGCTCGGCATCCCCCTGAGCAAGGCGAGGGAGCTCGAGCAGCAGGGCCTGACCCGGCTGGCTCGGAGCAACGACCTCGAGGGGCTTCGCCGGGCCGCCTGAGCCGGGCCGCCTGAGCCGGGCCGCCTGAGCCGGGCCGCCTGAACCGGGCCGCTGGAGCCGGGCCGCCGGTGCCACCGCTGCAAGCGCCGGCCGCGAGAGTGCTCGATCACTCGCGCGGCCGGCGCTGTTCGCCTCGCCGGGTCGATCGTTGATCAGGCGTCGCGTGGGCCACGCCGAGACGGCGGACGGGCCGGGCGGTTTTCCCCGGCGTACGGGTCGCTGTCCAGCGCCGCGAGTGCCGCCGCCCCGGCGGCGCCACCGGCGAGGGCGTCGGGATCGGGGCGCAACCGCGCCGAGTAGATCGACGGCGCACCCAGCCGCCGGGCGATCACCGTCGCCTCGATGACGGCCACCAGGGTCGGCGCCATCAGGGAGTCGAAGTTGCGAGTCAGCTCGAGGACCAACACCAGCCCGGAAAGCGGCCCCTGCATCGACGCCGCCAGAAATGCCCCGCCGCCGATGATCGCGTAGCTGCCGAGCGCAGCTCCGGGCCATATGTGCGTCCACACCGTGCCCAGGATGCCCGCCAGCAGGACCCCCACGGTCAGCGTCGGCGTGAACAGCCCTCCCGGCGACCCGGCCCCCAGGCAACCCGCGGTCGCCAGGGGCTTAAGCACGAACAGGACGCACAGCAGGCCGAGCGACAGGCTCCCCAGCGCCCCCAGCTGCACAACCCCTTTGCCGTTGCCGAGCAGCCCCGGATACCGAATCGAAACCACCCCAAGGATGCCGAACACGATCAGAGGGGCGACGAACCGCCCCCACCGGCGAGGGCGGATGCTCGCGGCGAACGCGATCAGGCGCACCCAGGCGATCGACACCAGGCCGATCACCGGCCCGGCCAAGGCGGCCCAGGCGAGCTGGGTGGGATGGACCACCTCGGTGGGGAGGCGATAGGTGGGCGACGTTCCCAGCCAGATCCAGGCGGTGGCGGTGGCGATCACCGACGTCGCCAGCGCGGGCAGCACCAGGGGCAGCGCCACGGTGCCGAGCAGCACCTCCAAGGCGAACAGGGCCCCGCCCAGGGGAACGTTGTAGACGGCGGCAAAGCCGGCGCCGGCGCCGGAGGCGACCAGCAGCCGCCGCTGCCAGATCGGCAGCTGCCCCCAATCCGCCAGGCGGCTGGCGGTGGCGGCTCCCGCCAGCTGCGGTGCCGCCTCGCGCCCGAGGGAGACGCCCAATCCGACGGTGACGATCGACAGCAGCGCCTGGGCGAGACTGCGCATCCCCGCCATCCGGCCGGCCTTCAGCCACACCGCCTCCGCCACCTCGGTCCCGCCCGAGACCGGGAGCCGATGCAGGACGACGGAGCCGACTCCCACCAGCACGGCGGCCACCAGCAGCGCGACCACGTGTCGCCATCCCGCGGCCGCCTGCACGCCGTCCAGGAACGGTCCGCGGCGATACCCGTAGGCCAGGTGCTCGACGAGGTGCAGCAGCCCGATCAGCGCGGCCCCGGCGACCCCGGTGACCACGCCCAGGATCACCACGATCGTCCAGAAGCGGGCGCTGTAGCTGGCGACGATCCCGCGGCCGGTGACATTGGCCTGTAGCGAGAACCAATCCCGCGGGGATCGCGACCGCGCAGCCGGCTCCGGAGTGGGCGGGGTTTGGGTCGGAGGGGAGCGGCGCTCGGCGCTCAACGTGGACCGGGGGCCGCGGTCTGATCGGGCCGCTCGTCGTCATCGGCGTCGCGCTCCAGCGGATGCCCCAGCCGGCCCCAGCCGGGAACGCCACCGTCGACGACATGGATCACCCGGTCGGCTCCGCACCGGGCCAGCAGGCTGGCGGCCACCGCGGCACGCTGCCCCGAGGCACAGATCACGGCGATCGGGAGGCTCGGGTCCACGGACTCGGGCACCGAGGCGATGTCGTGCCAGGGGCGCCAGCGGGAGCCGGGTATGCGTCCCTGTACCCACTCGCCGCGCTCGCGGACGTCGAGGACCTGGATGTCGGCGTCGGCGGCCAGCCGCCGGGGCAGCTCGGACAGCCCCACCCGCTCGGTCCGCTCCGCCGGCCGATGCTCGTGCCGCCAGCTCGTCATGCCACCGTGCAGGTAGCCGGCAAACCGAGTCAGGCCGACCGCCGCGGCCAACCGGCCGGCGCGGCGACCGTCGGCGTCGTCGCGGCCGACGAACAGAACCGGGCGCTCGCGGTCGGCGACCCAGGCCAGCGTGGAGCCGAAGCCGGCGCGGAGGATCGGGATGCAGACCGCGCCGGGAATGTGCGCGTCATCGAACTGCTGGTCGGTGCGGACGTCGACGAGCAGGGCTCCGGCGTTCAGGTGCTGGTCGACCTGGCGAGGGGTGAGCGGCCGCACGGACACATCGTCGAGGACCAGCGGCCCTCGGTTGCGCGCCACGATCGCCTCGAAGTTCGGGGGCTGGGGACCGAGCGCGCCGATCGATCGGGTGACGAACTCGGACTCCTCGGCGATCGACAGCATCGGGTTGTGAGCTCGCTCGTAGCCGATCGTCGACGCGATCTTCATGTCCATCCCCGGCCCGCCGCACATCGAGCCGCCAAGGTGTCCCGGCCAGACCTCCACTTCGGCCGACAGCGTCAGCAGGCCCCCGTGGAGCGAGCGAAAGATGTCGCGAGCGCCGTCTGACCTGTCGACCGCCAGATCCGGTCGGGCGATATCGCCCACGAACAGCGAGTCCCCGGTGAGCGCCGCCCACGGCTCCGCGCCCCGGTTGGTGTCGATCAGCAAGAAGGCGGTGTGCTCGGGCCGATGACCGGGCGTGTGCAGAGCGCGCACCGTCAATGCGCCGAGGCCTACCTCGTCGCCGTCGTTCAGCGGGTCGTGCTCGTAGTCGACCGCGGCAGCGGCGTGGATGTGGATCTGGGCCCCGGTGGCGGCGACCAGCCGGCCGTGGCCGGAGAGATGGTCGGCGTGGTTGTGGGTCTCGAAGATGTGCTCGATCCGCACGTCCACGTACTGCGCCAGCTCCAGATACTCATCGATCTCGAAGCGGGGATCGACCACCGCGCCGACGCCGGCGTGCTCATCGCCGATCAGGTACGACGCGCACCCGAGGTCGTCGTGGGTGATCTGGCGGAAGATCATCGGGATTGGCTGTGCGGCTGGTGGCCTGCCGTAGACCATACGCTAGGCTTGCGCCGTGTCCTCGCTCCGCTACCGGCGCGTGGTGGTCAAGCTCAGCGGGCGTGCATTTGCGGGGGCCGCGCCGTTCGGATTGGACTCCGCGGCGCTCGGCTACGTCGCCGATCAGCTGATCGAAGCCCGTGCGCTGGGCGTGGAAGAGGCCGTTGTGGTGGGGGGCGGGAACTTCTTCCGCGGCAATGTCGCCGACGAGTGGGCCATCGAGCGGGCCGAGGCCGACAACATCGGGATGCTCGGCACCGTCATGAACGGGATCCTCCTGCGCGGGGTGCTCAAGCACCGCGGGCTGGAGAACGTCCGGCTGATGACCGCCCTGCCGATGCCTTCCATGGCCGAGCCGTTCATCCGCCTACGGGCGCTCTCCCACCTGGCGCGAGAGCGCCTCGTGCTGCTGGCCTGCGGGATCGGCCAGCCCTACGTGACCACCGATTACCCGGCGGTTCAGTACGCGATCGAACTGCGCGCCGACGCGATCCTGCTGGCCAAGCACGGGACCGACGGCATCTACGATCGCGACCCTCGTAAGGAGGCCGGGGCGCTCCGGTACGACAGCCTCGGCTACAACGACGTCCTGGAACGGGATCTGCGCGTGATGGACCAGGCGGCGATCGTGCTCGCGCGGGACTACGAACTCCCGCTGCACGTGTTCGACTTCGACGAGCAGGACGCCATCTCCGCCATCTGCTGCGGGGAGAATCGGGGCACTTACATCTCGCCGGCGACGAAGCTCGTCACCTCGGCGCCGGCATCGGTCGGCTGACGCGTCCTCCGAGCCCGGTGAGTCAGCCGCTGCCGGCCGGCGGCGAATCACGGCTTCGGGGGCCATCGCGCCGGCGGCCCATCGCGCCGGCCGGGCCATCGCGCCGGCGGGCCAGTCGGCGCCGGCGGGCCAGTCGGCCCGGCGGGCCATCGGCCAGTGGGCCCGGCGGGCCAGTGGGCCGGTTGAAACCCCTAGGTGGCCCGGAAGAGCCGCTCCAGCTGGTCGGTGACGGCACCGGAGCGGTCGTCGTACTGGACGGAGGACAGCCCCGTCTGGATCTCGAACAGCCGCCGGTTGGCGTGGTGGCATTCCGCCCAGGCGCGACGGACTCGGCGGAGGACCTGCCGGGCGCGTGAGGTGGTGGTGATCATGGCGTGGCTCCTTGGTTTGGTGAGGCGGGGCCGGTGAGGGCGGTCCGTACCGCCGGCACCACGGTCAGTCTCGGCTAAGGACCCGGCGGGCACATCGGCAATTCGCTGCCGATCGCCAGCCCCCAGCCCTTACCCGGTGAGCAGGTAGATGGCCACGAGCCACGGCGATGCCCCAGCCCGGAAAGGATTGGGGCCTGGAGGCGTCCTGGGTTCATGTGCGCGCGTTGAGCGCACGATCCGCCCCTCCAGAAAGGACCGACAATGCCGGCCAACCGCATTTGCGGGCTGCTCGCGGCTCTTGCCATGCTCGTGTCGAGCGCTGCCGTGGCTCTGCCGGGCACCGCTGCGGCACACCCACGAGCTCATCACGCTCGTCACCGGGTTCACCAGCATCATCATCATCGTGGGATTCCGCAGCACGGCGGCGGCGATCACGACGCCGACAACTCCGGCGGCCCCAGCGATGGAGATGGCAACATCTAGAACCGCCAGGCGCACGGGGGTGATCGGCGTCGCCACCACTTCGCTGATCGCCCTCGCCGTCGCCGTCGCCGTCTTCGGGACGGTGCCCACGGGCGGTCCCGCCCGGGCCCGTAGCGTCTCCCGCGTCGCTGAGGGTGCGGCGCCGCGGCCAGTGGCTCCGTTCGCCTGGCTTCACCCCGGGCCCGCGCCGCCCGGTTGGGTCGCGATGACCACTCCGTCCGGCCAAGCAACATTGTTTCGCCCTCCCGGTTGGACGCCCATCCCGGGAGATCCGGGCACGGTCTCGGCAGCCCTGCGAGGCGACCGCGGCGCCTACCTCGGCTACCTCAACGTGACCCCTCGCGAGGGCGTGGAACACTCGCGCGATTGGGCGCGCTTCCGCCTGAACCGCAATCGCGACGAGGGTGACCGCCATGTGCGCCAGCTGGCTGTGGCCGAGGCGCTGCGCTTCCGGGCGGCGCGCGGAGCGTGCCTGATAGACGATTACAGCTCGAGAGTCGGGGCTCACCCCTACCGCGAGATCGCCTGTCTGGTCACCGGCCGTCGCCATGCCGACGTGTTCGTCGCAGCTGCCCTGCGGGGTGACTGGGCCGCCGAACGCGGCAGCCTCGAACGCGCAGCGTCGGCGTTTGCACAGCGGTGACCGAGGACTGGTGGCCGCGGTGGCTAGCGGTGTCGGCCGTAGACGCTGGCGGCGAGCACGAGCGATACGGCGACGAGGAGACCGAGTGCGCTGATGGGGTTGAGGCCTACGCGGTCGCGGACACGGGTGGCGTAGACGAGAAAGCCGATTGGGAGCAGGATGGAGAGACTGAGCGCGGCGCCGTGAGCGACCTCGCGTTTGGAGTGGTGGCGCAGTTGATTTGCTTGTTCGCGTGCGCTGCTCGTGGGGGTCTTCTCGCCCGAGTAGTGGTCCAGAGCGGTCCGGAACAGTCGTCGGGCGTGGGTGTGACAGCCCCACGCCATGGCGATCATGAAGGTGGCGGGAAAGATCCAGGTGACCACCCAGATGCCGACGGTGACCACCAGCCCGCCGGCGTCGCGCAGCCAGGCCCGCCAGCCGTGGCGGGCGATTGCGCTCGGCGGGGAGAGAAATCCACCGAAGACCAGCAGCCGACGTGCGCTGGCGATCCACAGCCGTAACGGTCGTCGCTTGACGGGCTTGGCGGGCAGAGGGGTGCCCTGCACGGTCACCAGCTCGGCGTGCGCGGCCGGGACGCTGGGGTAAACGCCGCGCAGCGAGAGCGCCTCGGCGGCGGTGGGCAGCGCCGCCGGATCGCGGCCATACAGCGCGGCCAGTCGCAACGTCATCCGGATCTCCTGCCACAGGTAGTTCATGTAGCCGGGCACCAGCGCCAAATAAAACGGGGTTCCGGCGACCGCGCCCTCGATCCGCGCGATCCGTGCTGACTGAACCCCGAGCGCGTGGGCGATCTGCCGCCGGTCGGCGTGGGGAGCTTGCGCTTGGGTCTGCTGGACCCACTCGCGTGTGGGTTCAGCCAGCCGGTCGCAGGCAAACAGCGTCATCCGCTCACACACATGCTCGGGATCTCGGTAGACGATCCGCAGCAACTCGCGCGGAACCGCCGCCGCCGCCCGCACACGCCACCAGCGCAGCGCCCCCGCGTCACCCACTGCCTGCTCGCGATCAAGGTCCTGGGTCACCACAGGATTCTGACGCGTCGGGCAAGCAACGCTTCTCGCGGCGTACGTAGTTTCGCGATCCGCGATTGCAGTAGTGCGCTACTGAGGACATACGACCTTCCGTCCCTCAAGCTGGCGGTCATACACAAGGAGGCGGCTCGCTCAAGGCGCGGATCCCTCCTCAACCCCACCAGGAGGAGCCATGCCCGCAACCAGCTTTTCTGCCACCCAAGGTCAAGCTAGCGACCATCACGGACCCGGCTTGGGGATCTACCTCGCGTTCATACCGTGGCTCCTGTTTTCGCTGATCGCGCAGCACAGCACGCTAAAAGCAGCGGCTGTCGTCGCGCTCGTCGGCTCGAGTGCGATCGCCATCCCATCGATGCTCGCTCGTCGGCCGAAGCTCCTCGAGCTCGGGGCGATCCTCGCCTTCGCCGGGTTCACGTTTGTCGCCTTCACCGTCGATCCCGCTACCGGCCAGTGGGTGGCGCGCTACGCCCGCGCGATCGCCGCTTCGCTGCTCGCTTTGATCGCGTTCGCATCGCTGCTGTTCACCCCGTTCACCGAGCAGTACGCCCGCGACTCAGTTCCGCGCGAGTTCTGGTCCTCGGCGCGGTTCAAGCAGATCAACCGGCAGCTGACGCTGATGTGGGCGCTGGTGTTCTGCGCGATGGTCCCCGCGCACCTGGTCGCCGGAGCGATCGACACGCACCGCGCGAACCTGATCTTCAACTGGGGCGTGCCGATCATCCTCATCATGTGGGCGATGCGCCGCACCCGCCAGCTCAGCTCGCCCGAAGCTTAGGAAGACAGTCGCGACCATGAACAGGTTCTTCTCAGACGACGACTTCCAGTTCGGGGTGGAGAACGCGCTGGGCGCGGTCTACCGGCGGGCGGCTGACGTCGGCGAGGTGCTCGCTACCGCCGACCGAATCGAGGACGGTGACGCTGACTCCTGGGTCCAGGAGTGGGTCGCGACCGCCGGCGCCGCGTGGGCCGCCGGCGCCGCTGCTGACCAGCGCGGGCATCGGGTCAGCGCGCTGGCGCACTACCTGCGGGCGGCGACCTACTACGCCACGGCGCTGTACCGAATCTCGCATAGCAGCGAGCCCGAACGCCAGCTAGAGATCTGGCGCCGCCAACGCGACTGCTGGGATCACGCGGTTGATCGGCTTCGCGGTCCCCGGCGAGCGTCTCCAGGTCCCCTACGAGGACACGACGCTGCCCGGGTACTTCTTCCGGGCCCCAGACGCCGCACCCGGGGAGCGCCGGCCGCTCGTCGTGATCAACAACGGCAGCGACGGTGCCACCTCCCAGATGTGGGTGTACGGCGGGGCGGCGGCCAGCGAGCGCGGCTATCACTGGATGACGTTTGACGGCCCCGGGCAGCAAGCCGCCCTGTTTGAGCAGGGGATTCCCTTCCGGCTTGACTGGGAGGCGGTGCTGACCCCGGTGGTGGACGCGGTGACCGCGCGGACGGACGTCGATCCCCAACGGCTCGCGGCCATCGGCGTCAGCCAGGCCGGGTTCTGGATCCCCCGGGCGCTGGCGTTCGAGCACCGGTTCGCTGCCGCGGTCGCTGATCCCGGAGTCGTCGACGTGTCCACCTCGTGGGTGAACCCGCTGCCCGCTCCGATGCGCGGACAACTCGAGCACGGCGATCAGGACGCGTTTGACCGCGAAATGCATCTCGCCGAGCTGTTCTCACCCGCGACGGCGGCGACGTTGCGCTTCCGCGGCGAACCGTACGGGCTCAACGGCGGCTCGCGGTTCGCGCTTTATGAGACCGTCTCGGCCTACCGGCTCGGCGACGAGGTGGCGCAGATCGCCACGCCCTTGCTGATCACCGACCCCGAGGACGAGCAATTCTGGCCCGGACAGTCACAGCAGCTCTATGACCGGCTGCCCGGTCCCAAGCAGCTCGTGAAGTTCACCGCCCAGGAGGGCGCCGCCCGTCACTGCGAGCCGTGCGGCGGCGCACTGCGGGAAACCCGAATCCTTGACTGGCTCGACCCCTACCTCGCATGATCCCTGAAGCGGAGCCGAACCTGGCCAAAACCGGGAGCCCCCGAACGACCGGCTTGCCACCCCGCAGGAAGGCCACTCGTTTGTCTCAAATCTCGGTCTTGTCCCCCAGCCTGTGCCGCGTCGCGGCAGGGCCTCACCGAACAAGGAGTCTCATGTCTAGACGTGTGTTCGCGCGCGGGATACTTGCGGCGTTCGCCGTCGCGGTACTGGCTGGATCGTCGGCTGCCGCAGCAACGCCGCGTCAGCTCCTGGTTTCGCCGACCAATCCTTACTGGACGCTCTTGACCGCTCAGAGCCACAAGGCGCTGTCCTACGGGGCGCGCGTCGGAACGTGCACCTTCGTGCCCCGGACCTCGTGCGTCGCGGCGCAGCTATCCCGCCAGCAGCTGAGCGGAGCGTTTGTACCGTTCGGCAACTTTAGGGCAGCCAATCTCGCGGGCAGCTCGCTCGCGGCCTCGTTTGTCACTCACACGAACTTTCGCGCCGCCGACCTGACGAGCGTGAGCTTCGTCGGCACGACGCCGGTCGACTCCGACTTCGTCGGCGCGGGAATGCAGCGCACCGCACTCACGTTCGCCGGTTTCACAAACGCTGATCTGCGCGGCGCGGACCTCCGCGACGCGAATCTGAACTTCGGCGCGATCGTCGGCTCGGATCTGCGCGGCGCGGACCTCCGCGGCATGAACGTCTCGGATTCTGATGTGAACGGCACCGATCTCCGCGGCGCGGATCTCCGCCACGCCAACCTGTCCAACGCCGACCTCAGCGGCGCCCGTCTGGCGGGAGCCGACCTGCGGGGAGCGATCTTCTGCAAGACGCTGATGCCCGATGGCAAGGTGCGCGCTCCGCGCAAGGGCCTGTGCCCGGGGCAGCACGGCACCAAGCCCCCGCCCGGGGCCAAGCCGATCGCGATCCCGGCCACGAGCCCGTTCTTCCCGGCCGTGTACGCGCTTGAGTACGGACACCAGGTCGCCTCGGGGACCAACGTGCGCGGCTGCGTCATCCGCGCATTCACCCGCTGTCGCGCGGCGCGTCTACGCAACGCCGACTTGCAGGGCGGGTTCTTGGCCTACGCCGATTTGCGAGGCGCCGACCTGCGCGGCGCCAATTTCCAGCTCGGTGATATCGCCTACGCCGACGCGCGCGGCGCGGACCTCGACGGCATCCGGATCGGCGGGACCTCCCTGGTCGACACCGACCTACGGGGAGCCTCGCTGCGTAGCGCATCGCTCGGGCTCACCGTCGCCGTCGGAGCAGACCTCCGCGGCGCGGACCTGTCACGCGCTGACGCACGCTCGAGCGTGTTTGACAGCGCCGACCTGCGCGCAGCCAACCTCACCGGGGCGCGCCTATCCGAGGCCAACCTGACCGCCGCCGACCTACGCGGGGCCAACCTCTCAGACGCCAATCTGAGCCAGACCTCGCTGATCGCAGCCAACCTCACCGGCGCCAAGACAGCCGGCGCGATCTTCTGCAACACGATCATGCCCAACGGGACGATCGCCAACCCCACTCGTACGGCCTGTCCCGGGACCTGAATCCCACCGCGGCTGCCGGATCACCACGATTCCGGCAGCTCGCCACGGCCTGTCTGTCGGACATCTAGCCGGCCGAGCCCGTTGTCGGAGGACGCGCGAGATTGCTGAGATGATCGCGGTCTGCGGTTGATCACCTGGAATGTCGCACGGCGGGTATCGCGGATCGTTGAGCAGGCCGCGGCGGTGGCCGCGCGCGAACCGGACGTGGTGGCCCTGCAGGAGGTGACGCGGCGAACGCTGCCGGTCTGGCGCAGCGCGTTTGCGTTGATGGGCCTGGTTCATATGCGCGCGTCGCTGGATGCCGCAGACCCACTCCGGGCCCCAGGCACGCGACGCCTCACCGGGGTGATGCTGGCCTCGCGCACGGCGCTGGGCGACGTGGGTCAGCCGCTGGTCGTGCCCTGGCCCGAGACGGCGGCGTGCGCGTGCGCGCAGACTGACCCAGGCCCGATCGAGGTGTTCTGTGTCCATGTTCCCAACGCGGCCAACGGGCTGATCAAGGTCAAGACCCTGCAGGCGATCCGTCATGGCCTGACCGTCGCCCAACCGGCGCCGCGGGTGCTGTGCGGCGATCTCAACACGCCGCGGCGAGAGCTGCCCGGCGGGCGGGTGATCTCGTTCGCGCGCGACTCGCGCGGGCGCTTGCGTTCAGAGCGAGGGCGAGAGTGGGACGCGGCCGAGCTCGGTGTCGTGCCCGGACTGCAGGACCTCGGCTACCAGGACGCCTACCGCGCCGTGCACCCCGACCAGGCGCCGCCACCGAGCTGGACCTGGAAGCGGATCGCCGGCCATCCCGGCGGCTGGCGCATCGACCATATCTTCGCCTCACCCCAGCTGCACCCGGTCGCTTGCCAATATCACCACGCGTGGCGCGAGCAACACCTCAGCGACCATTCCGCGCTCGAAGTCGACCTGGCGTAACCCGCCAGCGCTCCCGGCTCCTACCACGCCCCCGCGAGATCCTCGACGGTCCCGCCTCCTGGCACCGGCTCAAACCCGGAGGTGTCGAGGAGCCGACTCGCAACCGCGCGATGCCCATGGATTCGTGCTCCCGCCGAGCGATACCGCCGCCACAGCGCCTCGGCGCTACCGGTATGAAGTGGCGTGCTGACCAGGATCCGGACCTGCTTTTCAAACAGCACTCGTGCGCTAGACCTCGAGTCTCACGGCGTTGTCGCCGGCGTCAGCGAGGACATCACCACCTCGCCGATGTCGCTCTGCTGCAGTTTGACCAAGTCCGCGATGTGGTCCGCGACCCACGCGGCGGCGGCATCTGTAGCGGCGTCGGCGTGCGCCGAGGAATCCCAGTGCGAAACAGAAAACAGGCCGGCCGATGCCGCGATGAGCTCATAGGACTGAAATCCCGGTCGCCCGCGGAAGATTTCGAGCATCCCTCCGGGCTCCTCAACTCTGCGCACCACCTCCTCGAACGTCCCGGATTTCAACCTGTAGAAGGCGACACGAACATGCATGGCTGAGCCCTTTCAAGCGGCGGTACGTTACGAGAGGCTAGGCAGCGTGCGCGACCGCGTCAACGCCACGGACGTCGCCTCGCCCGATCTTTAGCAGCGAGCCTGCTCACACCGATCGACGGGTGCTCGATTTCCGCGCATACGGTGTCTCTCACCAGCGCCGTCGTGGTGCGCGTCGGTCTGCGAAAGCAGAGCGTAAACGGCGTAAGAAGTCGCGCTTTCCCTTAGAGGCTGCGCAGGAAGTCAAGCAATCCCGAGAAGTATCTGTGCTGGTCGTCGTACATCGCGAGGTGGCTTCCCTCCGGGCAGTACAGGTACCGTCCGAGCGGGAGTCGCTCGGCCATCTGTTGCAGGTGCGCCGGGTCCATGGTGTCGTAGCGAGCCCCTATGACCAACGCGGGCACCTCGATCGAGGAGAGGTCACCGAACCGGCTCCACTTCGCCAGCTTGGCATCCTGGCTTATCCCAAGCTCACTGGGTCCTTGCATCGAAACGTAGACCGCCGGGTTGATGGTGGCGAACGCGCGCTGGACGGGGTTCGGCCAGTCCGCAAGTGGCACGCGCAGGACGTGGTGGACGTAGTGATGCTCGTACAAGAGCTCCATGTAGCGTGGGTTCTCGATGTCGCTGGTCGCCTCGAGCGCCTCGATCTCGCTCAGCGCCTCCTGGTTCATCGTGGGCTTGAGCACGTTCTGGGCGTACGCGTTGTACGCGGGGACATCGGACATCATGCTCGAGATCACGAGCCCCTTGAGCCTCTCCGGATGCGCGAGTGCATACTCGATCGCGAGGATCCCGCCCCAGGAGTGCCCATACAACACGAAGCTGTCGCGCTCCAGTCCGAGAGCCTGGCGAACCTGTTCGACCTCGTCGATGAAACGGTCAAGGTCCCACAACGACGCCTCGTCGGGCTGGTCACTAAACGCAGAGCCGAGCTGGTCGTAGTAGTAGTACTCAACCCCCCCGGCCGGGAGATAGCTGTCGCAGGCTTCGAGGTACTCGTGCGTCGCGCCAGGACCACCGTGAAGGAGAAGGACTCGCAGCGACGGGTTATTTCCGATCCGCTTGGTCCAGACCCTGAAGGCACCGACCGGCGTGTGTATGGGCACCATGCGCACTCCGCCGGCGAGCGCGTCGTCCCGCCCTGAGTAGTCGAGGTAATCAGACAGTGGCTTCATTTAGATCAAGCCGGACTCGTTCGCGCCGGGGGACCACCGTCGCGCAACTCATCCTAGAGTCATTGCCCGACGCGGTCCTGACGAACTGTTCGCAGCAGCGGCGAGCGACCACAGCGGGCGTAGGCTTTGCCAGGTGGCAGTCATCGCCACGGTCGTCGTCTTCCTGCCCGTGGTGGCGGACAGCTATCCCGGAGTCGGGCGACAGCGTCCAACGAACGGATCATCGCAAAAGCAGTTGCCGGGTCCGGTGCGTGCGGTCCAGGCGCGCGAGTTGCTGCCGCCTCACCACGAGCCATGACTCTGGGTTCGTAGCGGTGCCGCGCGGAGCATCGGCTAGATGCCCGCCCGGGAGTGCTAGTCCGATTCGCCGGAGGGAGTCAAACGTTCAAGCATGCCGGCCTGGGCGCACCGCGTACCTCGGGGTGCGGCGTGGACGAGGCGACCCGCTCGCTTCTACGGACGCGCAGCGCGTTCGGAGCGCCCGCCTGGGCCACCCATGTTCGGCGCTGGCTGCGGGGTAGTCCCCGATTGGCAATCCTCAGCTTCTTGCGATTCGAGCCAGAGGAGAATCGAAACCGTGCGCTAGGCCCGCAACAGGAACAGGAGCGAGAATGAAGCTCAGGAAGCCCAGGAAGCCCGGCGGAAGGACGCGACTGGCTGAGGAGATCATTGCGGGAACCCGTCCCTTCCTTGAACCCGACGAGCGAAGATTGGTGGCCTGTGACGGGAAATGGTCACCTCGGGAGGCAACGTCGACAGGAATGACCGACACACGCTGTACGCGACCCTTACCGATCGACGCCTGCTGCTGTTCCTGCTTCTTCCCAAAGGCGTCACCTGGGGCCTGTCCCAGCCACCGGATCTGATCGGGGAAGCTCGCCGAGAACACGCGCGCGCGACGTATGACCCGCACCGCCATGACCTACGCCTCTGCTTCGGCGGAGTGGCCGTCGGCCCGGAGTTCACGATGCAGACGACCGACGACTCAACGCACAGACTGGCGGCCCGGATTGCTGACTCCCTCCGCCCAGGACCGGCCGCCGGGTGCATGATGCAGGCGCCGCGGCATCAGCCCATGCCGATTCTGGCAGATCTGGTTCTCGATCCTGACCAGGCAACAAGTCCGCCCGGGCGTCTACCACGACGTGAAACGCACTGCCGCCAGAGGACTGGAACCTCATGACCCCAATTGAGACTCATGCCAGTTCGCGCCCGCCCGAAGGTGGAGCGGCAGATCGCGCATTCGAAATCTGAGCGCCACGACCCGCGCGGGCATATACTGCGCGCGAGCGGCAAGCGCTGTGGGGCTCTTGCCGGCGCCGTCTCGTTGGGGCGGCTCGGAGGCTGGAGGGGCTAGCGCGGCGCCTGCGAAAACCACGAGGGAGTGGCCGACGTGGCCACTGGAGGGCGGCAGCATGACTGAGCAATCGCATTCGCTGGACGTAGGCAGGCTTGAGCGCGCGCTGGGGAGGGCGGGTGCGCCGCGAGGCACCCGCCGCTGGCTGCTGGAGCGAGCCGCCGTGGGCACCGCGGGCGTCGCCGCGGGTGGAGCGATCGCTCCCGCGGGCGCACTCGCCGCGGGCCGGCACCGCGGCCGTCGGGGTGGCGAGAATCGAAGGATTCATGAATTTGGCACGGTGGCGGTTACCACCGAGGCGCTCACCGTGACGCTGCTCACCGAGTTGCTGCGCCGCGTGAGCGTGAACACCGGTGTGCCGGCCGGAGTGACGGCGGTGTTCGAGGGAGCCTATGCCGCCGAAGTGGACCACTTTCGGTTCACGAAGGCGCACTGGCGGCCGACCACGACCAAGTTCTGGATCCCCGATGGGTTCTTCGGAGGGCCGGGCAACGCGCTCGATCTGACCGCGGTCGGCAAGGCGCTGGTCGCTGGCGAGACGCTGTTCATCAACCTCTACCTGATCGGGGTCACCGACTTCGCCGAGGCCGGCTTGGGAACGTTCGCCCGCTACGCCGCCGAGCTGGCGGGATGCGAGTCCGAGCATCGGGTGCTCGCCGAGACGCTGCTGAACGCCACCCCGCCGAACAATGTCGGGTTCGAGGCGTACTCGATTCACCGCCCGGCCGGGATCGAGCAGGCGCTCAAGGGGGTCGGGGTTGGGTTCGGGGTCCAGGGATCGGCAGCTGGGGCCTTCTACCAGCTTGCCAGGCCACCTATGCCACCTCCGCTTCCGATCAACTCCAACTACCCAAGCTGAGCCTGAGCGACGCCCGCGCTGGTGTCGCTTTCGGGCGGCGCCAGCGCGGCACCGCGGCCGACGATGCCGGTCTCGGCGAAGACGGATGGCCTTCAGGCGACGGCTCGCCGGCGCGTGCGTGACGCTGTTCTGCGGCGGCGGAGCCGACGGACACGACGAGATGTACTGACCACCCGAGACGGAAGCGGGATCCGGTGGGCGCTCGCGGGCCGCGCGGGGCCACGAACAGCCGCCTCAGCGCGTACCGGGCGCTCGGCGGTAGTGCGCTGCTGGACACGGCCGGAGGAGGCCTGGCGCGGACCGCGCGCCACTGGAGGCGGGCCGTCGCGCCCAATTGTGGGCCGTCGTGGCCGCCAACTGTTGCCCGAGCAGGTGTACCGGGAGTTTGGCGGGTTGATCAACGTTGGGTGGTGGTGGTGCAGAAGCGAAGCGCGGTCAGGGCTATGGCTTGGGCGCATGCGACGAGGTCGGTGATGTTTACGGACTCGGCGGTCGTGTGGGCGAGGTGGAGGTCGCCGGGGCCGAGGCAGATGGTGGGGATCCCGGCTTCGAGGATCAGGGTTGCGCCGTCGTGCCAGTTGTCCATCCCGCCCAGGCTTGCGGGATGGCCGGTGGCGCGGGCACAGGCCAGGGCCGTGCTGACGATCGGCTCGTCGATCGCCACCTGCGCCGGGGGGACCCCGCCGGTTGTCCATTTGATCTGTGGTGGGTGTTCGGCCAGCCACGGGTCGGCCGCGGCCGCCCGAGCGATCCAATCGGTGAATTCGCGCTCGACGTTCGTCCCCCAGCCGTGTTCGTCGGCCTGTTCAGGGAGATACTCGATGTGGCAATCCAGCCGGCAGCTTGAGGGATGAGAGACGATCCATTCGCCACCGTGGATTCCGGTCGGGACGCAGTCAGCCGCCGACAGGTAGGGGTGGCGAGGCCGTAACGACCATTCCTCGCGCAGGCGGCGGATCGCGTCAAGCACGATCGCCATCTTCTCGATCGCGTTGACCGCGCCGCCTGCCTGGTGATGGCGTGCGGGCAGGCCGGCGTGTCCAGCTCGGCCCGGCACGGTGATCGTGGCGAGAAGGCTGCCGCGGCACGCGACCCAGACGTCAAGCCCGGTCGGCTCGGTGACGATCGCCGCGTCGGCGTGCAAGCTGCGGGCGGACACGAGTCCGCCGGCACCGGTGGACTCCTCTTCGGTGACGGTGTTCAGGATCAGGTCGCCGGCCAGCTGTACGCCAAGTTCGGCGAGCACCCCGGCCGCGAACACCATGCAGGCGACGCCGCCCTTCATGTCGCACGCCCCCCGGCCATGCACGGCGCCGTCGGCGACCACGCCGGCGAACGGGTCGTGCCGCCACGCGTCGAGCGGTCCGGCGTCGACGACGTCCACGTGCCCGTTGAGCAGCAGCGAGCGGCCGTTGCCGGCACCGGGAAAGCGCCCAACCAGCTGCGGGCGCCCCGCGAACGTGAACCCGTCGGGGAGCATCGGGTGCCCGGCACCCACCGCCGGATCGGGCTCAAAGATCTCGACCGACGCCCCAGCGGATCGCAGGCGCGCACCGAGGTAAGCCTGCAACGCCGCCTCCTGACGCGCGGGCGCGCCGGGCAGGTGGGTGATCGTGTCAAACCGGATCAGCGTCTGCAGCAGGTCCACGAGCTCCTCCTGGCGACCGGCGATCGCATCGCAGATCATCTGTTCTCGCTGGTCTTCCATCCCGAGCCTGCATGTTGCCTGCAGCGCCACCGACAATGCAAAGGCGAAGCTCACGGCCGCTGTTCCGGACAGCGGCGCTCGGCCCGGCGTCAGCTCGCTATGGCATCGTGCTGGTGGTTGCCTGGCTTCGTCGCTCGGATGTGGGGCGGATGCGAGCTCGGGGTGGTCACGGCGGCTCATAGCGAGGGCGAGGATACCCAGGAGTGGTCGGGCTTGACTATGATTGGCGGGTGTCTGCGACGCGTCTGTTGGTGCTCGGGGTGATTCGTTTCATGCAGCCGGCGCATGGTTACGATGTTCGGCGTGAGCTGTTGAGCTGGCGGCTTGAGGAGAACACCAATGTCAAGCCGGGGTCAATCTATGGGGCGATCCGTACGCTTGAGAAGGATGGGTGCATCGCGGTCCACGAGCATTCCCGGGGGGATGGCCGGCCGGAGAAAACGACGTATGTACTGACGGGCGAGGGGGAGAAGGAGTTTCAGCTGTTGTTGCGCGAGGCGTGGTGGACGGTTTCGTCACCGGCAGAGCCGCTGATTCCGGCGTTGTGCCTGATGGGCGGCCTGCCGCGGGAGGAGTTGATCAGCGCGCTGGCGGCACGGATGGGCAGGCTGGAGGCCGATCTGCAGGCGCTGGCGTTCAAGCGCTCCATCATCCGGGACGGCGCCGACGCCGCCGCGGGGGAGGTGCCAGAGCACGTGCGTGAGATCCTTGACTTCGTGAGCGCGCGCACCCGGGCTGAGCTTGATTGGGCGCGCGGCTTTCAGCGCCGTCTGCGCGACGGGGCCTACGGCTTTGAGGGCGAGGCGGGGTTTCCTGCGCTGGGCCCCAGCCAGGGCCTGACTAATAGTAAAGCTTGACTAGTCAGATGTGGTGCGCTACGGTCGCCGCCATGTCCAGCTCAGATCCCATTTCGGCGCGTGGCCTGGCGCGCAGCTTCAAGACCAAGGGGGGACTGGTCCACGCCGTGCGCGGCATCGACTTCAGTGTGGGAGCGGGTGAGATCGTCGGCCTGCTGGGTCCCAACGGCGCGGGCAAGACCACGACGCTGCGGATGCTGACCACGCTGCTTGAGCCCAGTGCGGGCCAGGCGACGGTCGCCCGCTACGACCTCGCCAGCCAGCCGCGCCAGGTCCGCCGGCGGATCGGCTATGTCGCCCAGGTCGGCGCGGCGCCGTCGGCGGGGACGATCGTCGGCGAGGAGCTGGTCACCCAAGCGCGCTTGCAGGGGCTATCCAAGGCCGACGCCGCCCGTCGGCTGGCCGAGGTGCTTCCGCGTCTGATGCTGGAGAATCTGGAGCGTCGCGCACTGTTGGAGCTCTCCGGCGGCCAGCGCCGGCGCTTTGACATCGCGCTGGGGCTGATGCACGCCCCGCAGCTGGTGTTCATGGATGAGCCGACCACGGGACTTGACCCCCAGAGTCGCGCGAACCTGTGGGATCACATCCGCTCGCTGCGCGACCAGACCGGCGTCACCATCCTGTTGACGACCCATTATCTGGAGGAGGCCGACGCGCTGGCTGACCGGATCCTGGTGATGGACGACGGCCGGCTGGTCGCCGACGACACCGCCGCGGCGCTGAAGGCGCGCATCTCCGGGGACGTGATCGCGCTGGCGTTCGCCGAGGGTGTCCAGCACGCCGCGCACATCACGCGCCAGGCGCTCGACGTGCGTGAACTGACGGTGACCGGCGAGGTGCTGCACGTCACCGTGGAGGAGGGCGCGGTCGCTGTCGCGCCGCTGCTGCGGGCCCTGGACGCTGCGGAGCTGACCCCGACCTCGGTCAACGTCAGCCGCCCCACCCTCGACGACGTCTTTTTGACTCTCACCGGCCGCTCGTTGCGCGAGGACAGCGACCCGGCCCTGACCGAGCCGGTTCCGGCCTAAAAGGAGCGCCGATGGCCACCGAGACCCTGATCGTCTTTCAGCGCCAGATGCGCATCCTGCTGCGAAACCCGGTGTGGGTGATCTTTGGGCTGACCCAGCCGATCCTCTACCTCGTCCTGTTCGGCCCGTTGCTCAAGCGTGTCACCGGCGGTGGGCTGGGGGGCGATAACTCGCCACCTCCGCTTCCGATCAACTCCAACTACCCAAGCTGAGCCTGAGCGACGCCCGCGCTGGTGTCGCTTTCAGGCGGCGCCAGCGCGGCACCGCGGCCGACGATGCCGGTCTCGTCGGGACGGATGGCCTTCAGGCGACGGCTCTCGGCGCGTGCGTGACGCTGTTCTGCAGCGGCGCAGCCGACGGACACTACGAGATGTACTGACCACCCGAGACGGAAGCGGGATCCGGTGGGCGCTCGCGGGCCGCGCGGGGCCACGAACAGCCGCCTCAGCGCGTACCGGGCGCTCGGCGGTAGTGCGCTGCTGGACACGGCCGGAGGAGGCTGGCGCGGACCGCGCGCCACTGGAGGCGGGCCGTCGCGCCCATTTGTGGGCCGTCGTGGCCGCCAATGTTGCCCGAGCAGGTGTACCGGGAGTTTGGCGGGTTGATCAACGTTGGGTGGTGGTGGTGCAGAAGCGAAGCGCGGTCAGGGCTATGGCTTGGGCGCATGCGACGAGGTCGGTGATGTTTACGGACTCGGCGGTCGTGTGGGCGAGGTGGAGGTCGCCGGGGCCGAGGCAGATGGTGGGGATCCCGGCTTCGAGGATCAGGGTTGCGCCGTCGTGCCAGTTGTCCATCCCGCCCAGGCTTGCGGGATGGCCGGTGGCGCGGGCACAGGCCAGGGCCGTGCTGACGATCGGCTCGTCGATCGCCACCTGCGCCGGTGGGACCCCGCCGGTTGTCCATTTGATCTGTGGTGGGTGTTCGGCCAGCCACGGGTCGGCCGCGGCCGCCCGAGCGATCCAATCGGTGAATTCGCGCTCGACGTTCGTCCCCCAGCCGTGTTCGTCGGCCTGTTCAGGGAGATACTCGATGTGGCAATCCAGCCGGCAGCTTGAGGGATGAGAGACGATCCATTCGCCACCGTGGATTCCGGTCGGGACGCAGTCAGCCGCCGATAGGTAGGGGTGGCGAGGCCGTAACGACCATTCCTCGCGCAGGCGGCGGATCGCGTCAAGCACGATCGCCATCTTCTCGATCGCGTTGACCGCGCCGCCTGCCTGGTGATGGCGTGCGGGCAGGCCGGCGTGTCCAGCTCGGCCCGGCACCGTGATCGTGGCGAGAAGGCTGCCGCGGCACGCGACCCAGACGTCAAGCCCGGTCGGCTCGGTGACGATCGCCGCGTCGGCGTGCAAGCTGCGGGCGGACGCGAGTCCGCCGGCACCGGTGGACTCCTCTTCGGTGACGGTGTTCAGGATCAGGTCGCCGGCCAGCTGTACGCCAAGTTCGGCGAGCACCCCGGCCGCGAACACCATGCAGGCGACGCCGCCCTTCATGTCGCACGCCCCCCGGCCATGCACGGCGCCGTCGGCGACCACGCCGGCGAACGGGTCGTGCCGCCACGCGTCGAGCGGTCCGGCGTCGACGACGTCCACGTGCCCGTTGAGCAGCAGCGAACGGCCGTTGCCGGCACCGGGAAAGCGCCCAACCAGCTGCGGGCGCCCCGCGAACGTGAACCCGTCGGGGACCATCGGGTGCCCGGCACCCACCGCCGGATCGGGCTCAAAGATCTCGACCGACGCCCCAGCGGATCGCAGGCGCGCACCGAGGTAAGCCTGCAACGCCGCCTCCTGACGCGCGGGCGCGCCGGGCAGGTGGGTGATCGTGTCAAACCGGATCAGCGTCTGCAGCAGGTCCACGAGCTCCTCCTGGCGACCGACGATCGCATCGCAGATCATCTGTTCTCGCTGGTCTTCCATCCCGAGCCTGCATGTTGCCTGCAGCGCCACCGACAATGCAAAGGCGAAGCTCACGGCCGCTGTTCCGGACAGCGGCGCTCGGCCCGGCGTCAGCTCGCTATGGCATCGTGCTGGTGGTTGCCTGGCTTCGTCGCTCGGATGTGGGCGGCGGATGCGAGCTCGGGGTGGTCACGGCGGCTCATAGCGAGGGCGAGGATACCCAGGAGTGGTCGGGCTTGACTATGATTGGCGGGTGTCTGCGACGCGTCTGTTGGTGCTCGGGGTGATTCGTTTCATGCAGCCGGCGCATGGTTACGATGTTCGGCGTGAGCTGTTGAGCTGGCGGCTTGAGGAGAACACCAATGTCAAGCCGGGGTCAATCTATGGGGCGATCCGTACGCTTGAGAAGGATGGGTGCATCGCGGTCCACGAGCATTCCCGGGGGGATGGCCGGCCGGAGAAAACGACGTATGTACTGACGGGCGAGGGGGAGAAGGAGTTTCAGCTGTTGTTGCGCGAGGCGTGGTGGACGGTTTCGTCACCGGCAGAGCCGCTGATTCCGGCGTTGTGCCTGATGGGCGGCCTGCCGCGGGAGGAGTTGATCAGCGCGCTGGCGGCACGGATGGGCAGGCTGGAGGCCGATCTGCAGGCGCTGGCGTTCAAGCGCTCCATCATCCGGGACGGCGCCGACGCCGCCGCGGGGGAGGTGCCAGAGCACGTGCGTGAGATCCTTGACTTCGTGAGCGCGCGCACCCGGGCTGAGCTTGATTGGGCGCGCGGCTTTCAGCGCCGTCTGCGCGACGGGGCCTACGGCTTTGAGGGCGAGGCGGGGTTTCCTGCGCTGGGCCCCAGCCAGGGCCTGACTAATAGTAAAGCTTGACTAGTCAGATGTGGTGCGCTACGGTCGCCGCCATGTCCAGCTCAGATCCCATTTCGGCGCGTGGCCTGGCGCGCAGCTTCAAGACCAAGGGGGGACTGGTCCACGCCGTGCGCGGCATCGACTTCAGTGTGGGAGCGGGTGAGATCGTCGGCCTGCTGGGTCCCAACGGCGCGGGCAAGACCACGACGCTGCGGATGCTGACCACGCTGCTTGAGCCCAGTGCGGGCCAGGCGACGGTCGCCGGCTACGACCTCGCCAGCCAGCCGCGCCAGGTCCGCCGGCGGATCGGCTATGTCGCCCAGGTCGGCGCGGCGCCGTCGGCGGGGACGATCGTCGGCGAGGAGTTGGTCACCCAAGCGCGCTTGCAGGGGCTATCCAAGGCCGACGCCGCCCGTCGGCTGGCCGAGGTGCTTCCGCGTCTGACGCTGGAGAATCTGGAGCGTCGCGCACTGTTGGAGCTCTCCGGCGGCCAGCGCCGGCGCTTTGACATCGCGCTGGGGCTGATGCACGCCCCGCGGCTGGTGTTCATGGATGAGCCGACCACGGGACTTGACCCCCAGAGTCGCGCGAACCTGTGGGATCACATCCGCTCGCTGCGCGACCAGACCGGCGTCACCATCCTGTTGACGACCCATTATCTGGAGGAGGCCGACGCGCTGGCTGACCGGATCCTGGTGATGGACGACGGCCGGCTGGTCGCCGACGACACCGCCGCGGCGCTGAAGGCGCGCATCTCCGGGGACGTGATCGCGCTGGCGTTCGCCGAGGGTGTCCAGCACGCCGCGCACATCACGCGCCAGGCGCTCGACGTGCGTGAACTGACGGTGACCGGCGAGGTGCTGCACGTCACCGTGGAGGAGGGCGCGGTCGCTGTCGCGCCGCTGCTGCGGGCCCTGGACGCTGCGGAGCTGACCCCGACCTCGGTCAACGTCAGCCGCCCCACCCTCGACGACGTCTTTTTGACTCTCACCGGCCGCTCGTTGCGCGAGGACAGCGACCCGGCCCTGACCGAGCCGGTTCCGGCCTAAAAGGAGCGCCGATGGCCACCGAGACCCTGATCGTCTTTCAGCGCCAGATGCGCATCCTGCTGCGAAACCCGGTGTGGGTGATCTTTGGGCTGACCCAGCCGATCCTCTACCTCGTCCTGTTCGGCCCGTTGCTCAAGCGTGTCATCGGCGGTGGGCTGGGGGGCGATAACTCGTGGCGGATCTTCGTTCCGGGCCTGCTGTTGCAGCTGGCGATCTTCGGCGCGGGCTTTGCCGGGTTCGGGATCATCCAAGAGCTGCGCGAGGGGGTGATCGACCGCCAGCGCGTCACCCCGGCCCGACGGCTGTCGCTGATCCTCGGGCGCACGCTGCAGAACATGGTCACGATCGGCGTGCAGGCCATCGTGCTGATTGCGGTGGCGATCCCGTTTGGCCTGCATCCGTCGTGGACCGGGGTCGCCGCGTCGGTGCTGCTCGTCTGCGTGCTGGCGATCGGGATCTCCGCCGCCTCATACGCGATGGGGCTGATCCTCAAAGACGAGGACGCGTTCGCGCCGTTCATCCAGGGGGTGTCGCTGCCGCTGCTCCTGCTCTCCGGCGTGCTGTTGCCGATGAGCCTCGCCCCTGCCTGGCTGAGCACCGCCTCCAAGGTCAACCCGCTTACTCACGTCGTCGACGGGACGCGCAGCCTGTTCCGCGGCGACTTTGGCAACAGCGACGTGCTCCTCGGCGCCGGGATCGCCCTCGCGCTCAGCGCGCTGCTGGCCTTCTGGGGCGCCCGGATCTTCCAGCGCCAGAGCGCCTGACCCCTGGCGCACACTCCGGTAGCAGCCATCGCGCCCTGATGTCGCCGATCCCAAGATCCAGAAGCCAAAAGACGAGAATTTGGAAGGCCGAGGTTACCGATAGCGGATCACCTCGTACCCGGCGCGGGAGGCGGCGCGTCGCGAAGGTGTTTGACCGCGGTGCCGAGCGTTGGCGGGTTGGTCAGCGGTGCCGATGTTGTTAGGTCAGGAACTGCGTTGTCTGCGCCCAGGCGTCGGCTGCGGTCTGCGGGTCATAGCCCCGGGTCGGCCCACGGAGCAGAAGCGGCTCACCCCGGCCGGCGAAGTGCTGCTCGGCCACGCCGCCGCGGCCATCGGGGCGATGGAGGATGCCCAGCGCGAGCTCGATGGCGCGGACGCGGCCCGCATTCGACCCGTCCGGGTGGGGGCGTTTGCGAGCGCCGCCGCGGGTGTCGTGCCCGGCGCGCTGCGCCGCCTCGCCCGCGATCGACCCGACAATCGCGGTCGCGGTGCGCGAGGGCCCCAGCGCGGTTCTCACGCGCGCTCCGCGCGCCGGGAACCTCGACCTTGCGCTGCTCGCCGGCGTCCCTCCGCACGTACCGCCTGACGACCGGGAGCCGGCTCTTGAGGTCGAGATCCTCGCCGCGGGACCTCTGCGCATCGCCGTCGGCGCGAGCCACCGACTGGCTGGACGATCACGCGTTCACGCAGCAGAACTCACCGGCGAGCGCTGGGTGGCAGCGCGGTCGGAGGGCCAGGAACGACTCCTCGGGGTGTGGCCGGACTCCGGCGGCCGGCCCAACGCGCCATACGTTGTGCGGGATTGGCTGACCAAGCTCCGGCTCGTCGCCAGCGGGGCCGCGATCACCACCATCCCCGATGTGCTCATACCCGCGCTGCCACCTGAACTTCAAGCCCTGGCCGTCGACGACGGTGACGCGCAGCGACGACGGCTGCTGCTCGTTCGCATGCCCGGAGTCACACGGCCCGAGACCGAAGCCGTGACGGCAGCGCTCCAGGCCGCCACCGCGGCTCCGCGAGCAGCCCCGCTGGCGTCGCCGGCCAAGCGCACGATCTAAACCGAGCCACCGCCGAAAATCTCACGGCGCACCTGTTCCGCTATCGCGCGGGTATCGGAGCAGGAGCGAGCTTTGCGTTTGCGAGGAGCTGCCGAGTTGCCGTAGCCGGATCCACCATCGAACGCGCCCGGGGCCGTGGTGTCAGGGTGACTGGACGGGAGCTCCGGGGTAGGTTCCGAACATCCAGCGGTTGCCCTCGGGGTCTTTGATACCGAAGTCGCGGGAGCCGTAATCGGTGTCGTACAGCGCAGTGGTGACCTCGACACCGGCGGCGGCGATCTGCGCATGGAGCGCGTCGACGTCCTCGGCGACGACGTAGGCACCGAACGTTCCCGGCAGGGACGGGCTTGGATCGCGGTCGTTCTCCCTGACGGAGCCGAGCATGATCCCGCCGCCGGGCGGCCAGGAGAGCTCGGCGTGGTCGACGCGGTCTCCATCGCCATACACGACGGTTTCGGTGAAGCCAACGACATCGACGAGGAACCGGATTAAGGCGCGAGCATCTTTGGCTCGCAGGGTGGGCCAGACTTGTGGCCGGGGGGTAGCTGGATTCATGCCATCGACCCTAGGCGGTCGACGGACTCGCGGCTTGTACGTTTCGGAACTCCTGGCTGAGCCAGCGCGAGGGCGCGAGCCCGCTGAACGAATGAAAATCGCGAACGAGATGGGACTGGTCGTGGTAACCACAGTCGGCGGCCACCCGGGCGATGTCGGTGCAACCCGTGGTGACCAGCTGAGCCTTCAGCGCTTGCCGGGCGTGGTGAAAGCGAATCACGCGTCCGGCACGCTTGGGCGTCAGGCCAATCTCCTCCCGAAAGCGTTCCGTGAGGGGCCGCTGGCTGTAGCCGACCTCCCGCGCCAGATCGGCGACCGCGATCGTCCCGCGACTTTCCAGCAGCAGCCGCCAGGCGTGGACCAGCACAAGCGGCGGACGCTCGTCACGTAGCCGCGTGACCACCGTTCATCGAGGATCGCGAATCGCTGCACCCAGCTCCCCGCGGCGGCGAGCCGCTCGTGCAGCTCCCCGGCGAGTGTGCCCATCACATCAACGCCGGCTACGTCGGTCTGGGCGAGCTCGCCAGCGGGGACGCCGAACAGCGCCCGCGAGGCTAGCGGACTCACCCGGAGCTGGACACCGCTTTGGGCGCCCTCGTGCGCAATCACGACCGGCGTACTGTGCAGCCCGCCGACGAGGCTCTCAAAGCGCGCGGGCGGACGGCGAGGATCGATGTGCCGTGTGACGTCCAGCGGCTCATAGAGAGAGACGATCACCGTCATGAACGGCGAGGGCAGGCCGAGATGGCGGGCCGGAGCAACGCCACGCTGAATGTACCCGTCGTACGTAGCAATCAGACCGTTCAGCGCTCCACCCGGAACCCGCCGCGCCCCACCTCCCAGCTGCTTGCCTCGCCGATCTGCCTGCACCGGCACAGTATGAGCAAGCTCACAGGCGGCCTAAGCGCTCAACGGCCATTGGCCGCGCGGCAGGTCTGGCGCCGCGGCACTCCCGTCGAGCGCGAGGCTCAGCGGCGTGTCGAGCGTCACGCCGCCGAGAGCGCTGAGCCATCGAGACCGTCCGGCTGAGCGTCTGATGCCGGTCCCGGACGATCAGCGTCGCCGCTTGATGCAAATCATCGGGGAGATCGATCCTTGTCCGCATCACTGCACCAGAGATCGCATCAGAGCACGCCGCTGGGTCATGAATAGTCGCTCATGAGGCGCGCGACGTAGGGCCGTTCAAGGTCTGACGCCTCGCTCTCGTCCAGCGTGATCTTCAGCGCGGTAATGGCGTCGTTGATGTGGCGGTTGGCGGTGGCGCCGATGATCGGCGCAGCCACCCCGCGCCGAGCAAGCAGCCACGCGAGGGCTACGCACGCTGGCGGCACGCCACGGCGCTCGGCCACCGCGCGGACGACATCGAGCACGTCGAAGTCGGCCGGGCGGTCGCTGCCTGCCGCCACAGCGGCCCTGGTGGTATGAGACTCGCCGGAGCGCTCGCGGGTGCCAGCGAGCAGCCCTCGAGCGAGCGGACTGTACGGGACCACGCCGACACCGAGATCGCGGCACAGCGGGATCAGCTCGCGCTCGTCCTCGCGGTTGACAAGGTTGTAGCGATTCTGCATCGCGACCAAGCGGGTCCAGCCGCCGGCCGCTGCGGCCATCTGCAGCTTCGCGAACTGCCAGGCATACATCCCCGACGCCCCGACATAGCGGGCCTTCCCCGCCCGGACGATGTCGTCAAGGGCCTGCACCGTCTCCTCGACGGGGGTCTCGGGGTCAAACCGGTGAACCTGGTAGAGGTCGACATGATCGGTGCGGAGCCGTTGCAGCGACGCGTCGATGGATGCGAACAGGTGCTTGCGAGACAGTCCCCGGTCATTGGCGCCAGGCCCGGTCGGGTAGAACACCTTGGTTGCCACCACGTAGTCCTCTCGACGCGCAAACAGCCTGGCAAGCACGCGCCCCGTGATCAACTCGCTTGCGCCGTTTGAGTACATGTCGGCGGTATCGAAGAACGTCACACCAGCCTGGACCGCGTGGCGAATGATCGGCTCCGCCTGGTCCTCGGGGAGCGCCCAAGACTGAGCCGTCGGGTCTCCGTAGCTCATCATCCCCAGGCCGACCCGGGAGACCTTCAGGCCCGAGGACCCCAACCTGACGTAGTCCATCTGAAAAGCATCCCAGGGGGTTGCGGACGATGCACCTCACGCTTCGGCAAACGTGTTCGCACGCCGATCACTGCGCGGGATCGACTCGCGAATGTCGACCACTTCCGTGAGCGGTTTCGGTTCGTGGCGACGCCAGGCTTTTCTGGCGTGGGGATGAGGCCTGCTGATCCGCTTTGCGCGGACATCGCTCATCCAGGAGAAGCATTGGGCGGCGATTCGTCGGCGCGAGCGATGAGACACGGGCTACTTGGGTGCGTAGACGAGGATCAGCACGCCGTTATCCAGCCGCCTGATGTGGACGAGGCGGAGGTGGGGTGCGGTGTCGATGCTCTCGAAGAGGTGCTTGCCTTTGCCGATGGCGACCGGGGTGAGGAAGAGATGGAATTCGTCGATCAACCCGTGCTCCATCAGGGTGGCGTCGAGCGGCCCGTTTCCGTACCTCAGGAGATTCTGGCCCGCATTGCGCTTGAGATCGTCGACGAACGACGCGACGTCGCCGGCGATCGCCGTAGCGTTCCAGCTCAGCTCCGTGAGTGTGGCGGTCGCGACGTGTTTCGGGATGCTGTTCATCCGGGTGACGAACTCGGCCGGAACGTGGGCGGGTGTTTCGTCGGCCATCTTGGTGTAGGCGACCGACAGGTGCTCGTACGTCAGTCGCCCCAGGAGGAGGGCGTCCGCTCCGATCAGAAGTTCCATCGTGTACTGCGAGAACTGTTCGTCGAGGTACGGGAACGCCCAATCGTTAGTCCCGACCTCGCCGCCGAGCGTGACGTGGGTTGCCTCGACAAGCTTGCCCATCATTGCCTCCGTCTGGTTTGGTTGCGGATTGCCTCGAGCCATTCGTCGAGACGTTGGTGCGACTCACGCAGCCCACCCTCCATGCCGGCGTGTGCGTACAAGTCGCGGGCCGTGAAGGAAGCGAAGACCGACCTGCTGGTAACGAGCGTGCCGCGACCGTCGCGTAGGAACGTGAGCGTCTCGACCGACTCATCTGCGGGCGCCCCGGCGTAGACCAAGCTCCGGACCAGACGGTGGGGGCGATCAACCTCGCGATACACGCCATAAAAGGTGTGTTCCTGGCCGTCAGGCGCGAGCTGCACGAAGCGGTAGCGGCCGCCGACGCGCGGATCGCTCTCGCAAACCACGAGCTCGAACTGACGCGGCCCCCACCAGTTGCACAGGTGCTCAGGCTCGGTCCAGATTGCGAACACGCACTCCGGTGGGGCATCGACGAACCGTCGGAAGACGACCGCCGGCTCACCGGGCGGGACCTCGATCTCCAGCCGCCGGTTGGTCACGAACCATCCTCGCGGGCTTGGAGATCCTCCAGGTACTCATCGAGCCGCTCGAAGCTCTCCTCCCAGAACTCCCGGTAGCGCTCGAGCCAACCGCTAGCCGCCTGAAGACCGCCCGAGGAGATCCGGGCCGGGCGCGTCTGCGCCAGCCGACCACGTGTCACCAAACCAGCTCGCTCAAGAACCTTCAGGTGCTGCGAGACGCCCTGCACGCTCATCTCGAACGGGAGCGCAAGCTCGTTCAGCGTTGCCTCCCCAGAACGCAAATGGTCAAGCATCGCGCGGCGGGTCGGATCAGCGAGCGCAGCGAACACACTGCTCAACTCATCAGCAGCGGACGTCATCAAGCCGATACTTTATCAATAAGTTGCTTGAGCACGCTCGGCAGGATTTTCTCGGCCCTGCAACCTCGCCGCCACGAGTCTCGCGCCTTCCATCACGGCCGCCGCGCAAAGCGCTGAAACAGGACACAGCCGAGCCACGGGTCAGTCCCGTTTACGGACCCCACCCGGACGCACGTTGGCGGCTCGACGAGCACTGGTCTGGAGTTCGCCGTGTGCGTCGCGGGGGCTCATTCCGGCCGAAGGCCAGTTCTCAGTCACCAATCCTCGGTCGCGAGTGCGCGGAGAGCGGCGTGCTTCGAACGGTGCGACGAACGCCTCACCATAGGATCCGCTGCCGTGACCGACCGCGCCCGAGCAACCGCTCACCGGCAGCCGAGCTGTTTGACCGAGTCCGCTCGTGTTCACCGCGCATGCAGCTGAGACGCTTTCTGGCCAACCTCGCCGGCCCGATGGTCGTAGCCGGCGCGGGAACCGCGTTTCGCGTTCATCCCGATCTCGATCGCCGCGCTCGCCGGCGTGAAGGAGCAACAGGCCGGGCTCGCGTCCGGACTACTGAACACCAGCCAGTAGCTCGGCGGCGCGATCGGAATCGCGATCGCCTCAAGCGTCGCCGCCAGCCACACCGAAACGCTGCTTCACGCCGGCCAGGGCGCCCCGGCGGCACTCACCGGCGGGTCCCAGCACGCGCTCTGGGTGCTCGGCGGGACCGGCCTACTCGCCATTCCGGCGATCTTCGCGCTCGTCCGCCACGAAGCGGTCTCGACCGCCGTGACCAACCCGAGCGTCCGCGATCCCCAACCGGCACTCGCCGCCACAACCTAACCAACCACCAACCCACCCCTGACACCGAACGCAAACCAGCGATTGGAGAAAACCATGCGCAAGCTCATCAATTTCGCTTTTGTCTCGCTCGACGGCGTCACCACGGACCCACGATCCTGGGCGACTTTCGACCCTGACGCGGGAGAAGAAGCCGCTCAAGCCCTCCAGGCTCTCGGCGGCATGCTCATAGGACGAGGCACCTACGAGCATTTCGCCGAAGTGATGCCCCAGCAGACCGGGCCGTACGCGGACGCGATCAACGCGATCCGCAAGTACGTGTTCTCCTCGACCCTGGAGAGCGCTGACTGGAACAACTCCACGATCATCCGCGGCGACGTCGTCACCGCGGCGACGGACCTGAAGCAAGAGGATGGCGGTGATCTCATGATGTACGGATACGGCCGACTCAGCCAAACCGTGCTCGAGCACCACCTGGTCGACGAAATCCGGTTCTCCGTTCATCCCGTACTGGCCGCGGGTTTCGCGGCTGGCCGTGGCAACGGGACGAGGCTTCCGCTGAAGCTCGTCGCTGCGACGCCAGCGCCGAACGGCGTCGTTGCCCTCACCTATCAGCCTGCCTCCACCTGAGCGGTAAGGCCCGGCGCGGCCACCAGCCCGCCGGGCATCAACCGCATCCGTGCACGGGTACCATCCCGGCCACGAGCTACGCACGACTGACCGCACCGGCCGCGACCCGCTTCGCTGGCGGCCCAATACTCGCCCGTCGTCCATACAGATGCCCCAATGCGCGGAAACCGAGCATGCGTCGTCCAGGTGCTAGCAGGTCCCTTGCGAGCGATCGGGTCGAAGCGGAACTCTGCCGCCGCTCAACCGTGGCTTCCGCTCCGTCGCCCACGGAGCGGTCTCGCCTCGACTGCTGCTCTCGAATCCGGCCAGGCCGAAGGAGAAGCCGCCAGGGCCGGCCACCGTCGCCAGCAGACTATTCTCCGTGATTGCGGAGGCGTCGCTCATGTCACCGTGGACGCCGAACTCAGCTCCCGTGCATAGGCGGAGACGGTGCACGCCGAGGCGCCGCTGCACTGCTGCGTATCGTCCAACCCGGGCGTCTGGATCGGCGCGGGTAGCGCGCTCGCGTTCTTGGCGAGGCGGTAGCCAGCGCGATGCGGAGCAGGCGCATGCCGGACTGCCGGAGCAGAACTCCGCAGCGGCCTACCCGGCCGCGCTATAGGAAATCGTCCTTCTCGATAGCGATGCCGCCGGCCGGCGTGGACGCCTCCATCCGTAGGCGAGCGACAGTCAGTGCGCGTGCTGAGGCTCGGCTCGACGCCGAACGAGCAGGCGGACCGGGCGCTGCTGCGCCGCACCACGATCGGCATGGCGCAGCTCTTCGAATGACCGAAGGACATGGCTGCCTCTGTCCGCAACCGGCAGCGCAACCGCTGACGCCGCCGCCGCTGCTCTTCTGCTTGCAACATTCGAATGCCTGAGTAGCAAGGGGCGCGTCGAGTTCAGCCGTCGAGCGCTCGTGAGTGCTGTGCGCGCACTCCGCGCATACGAGGACGGGGCGGGTCCGCCTGGTAATCGGCGTTTCTGTCGCCTTGAACGAAACGGCCCGTGCGGTCGGTGAGAGGCAGGTGCCTGGCGGCGGCCTTGCGCGAGAGATTCGAGCAGCGGCGGCGGATAACGGCCGTACACCGTCCATACTCCGCTTCGAGGCGTGCCGCCGACCAATTCGCTGATCGGGCATCGGCCCGGTCGAGTTCCTGACATTTGGCTTTTCGCGAAAGAATTTTGGGATAGCCGCCCACAGACGCCGCGATCGGAGTAGTGTCGGTTGTGGTACTGGCCCTGCGGCCAGAATTCTCAGCCCAAAGCCCGAAAGCCACCAACGGCGCGATCCGCGCCACGAGGCGCGAGGCGGGGGTTAAAGGTTTTGACTGCGGGGCCGGGGACCACT
>CAWHMI010000003.1:0-59460 GCA_963830395.1 uncultured Actinomycetota bacterium | reverse complement strand
CGGGCTCTCCCACGAGGGCACGCGCTCGTCGGCGAGGTACTTTGCCGCCTGCTTGGCCCAGAAGCCGAGCGCGCTGACGGTGATCCCGAGATCTGCCAGTTGCGCGTCCTCATAGGTCTTACCGGTCTCGGCGACGACCGTGTCCAGCACCCGGTCGACGTTGTCCAGCATCCACTTCTGGGCACGGCGCATGATCCGGGCGCGCCCGTCGGTGCCGATCGCCGCCCATTGCGGCTGGGCCTGGCGGGCGCGGGTGGCCATCTGACGCAGCTCATTCGCGCCGAGGACCGGGATCGTCGTGATCGCCCGCCCGGTGGCCGGATTCTCCACGGTGATCGTGTTCGCCGCCGCCCCGCCGTCGGTTGCCGTCGGCGGGGCGGCCCCGCCGTCGGTTGCCGTCGGCGTCCGCTGCTGCACGCTGGCCACGGCTCAGGCGGGGTCGAGCTCGATCGACTCGATCGCCGGTGGCTCCAGCGGGCGGTCCTGCGACCCGGTCGGCGTCCCCTCGATCGCATCGACGGCGTCCATGCCGGCGGCAACCTCGCCGAACACGGTGTGCTTGCCGTCCAGCCACGGCGCGCTGTCGGCGGTCACGATGAAGAACTGCGACCCGTTCGTGTTCGGCCCGGCGTTGGCCATGGCCAGCGCCCCACGCACCACCTTGTGGTGGTTGAACTCGTCCTCGAAGGTGTAGCCCGGGCCGCCGGTTCCGGTGCCCTGCGGACACCCGCCCTGGATCATGAAGTCAGGGATGACCCGGTGGAAGATGATGCCGTCATAGAAGCTGTCGGCGGCGAGCTTGCGGAAGTTGGCGACGGTCTTGGGGGCGTCTTCGTCGAACAGATCCAATTCGATCGTGCCCGCGGTGGTGTTCATGTTGGCTTTGCTCATCGCCCCACAGTAGTGCAGCGGTGATCCGGGCGGCCCCCCACTGCCGCCCGGATCAGCCGCGGTCAGCCGGCGATCTGGATCGCGTTGATCGCCGAGGTCACGCTTATCGCCGGGGCGGTCCCGGAGCCGAGCGGAAGCGCGCCGGAGCAGCTCACCGAGCTGGTGCCCGACTGCCCGGTGGACTGCAGCGGGATCGACCCGGAGCTCGCCGGGCCGCCGGGGAACACGTCAATCGTGACGCTCCGCGTCGCGGTGTTGGAGCCGACGGTCAGCGTGCAGCTCACCGTGACGTGCTGACGTGCCGCGATGCCGGCGGCGGGAGTGACGGTCGCCGTCGGGTTGGCCAGCCCCAGGTACGACGACCCGGCGGGCAGAGCGACGCTGGTGACGGCGGCCGGAGCGGCGCCGATGAAGAGCGACGCCGTGTTGTTCGTGGTGCCGAACTGGGAGGGCAGAGCGCTGTTGCAGTTCACCCTGCCGTTCGAGTTGACCGTGCCGATCGCGCTGCCCGCCCCGCAGGTTCCGCTCACCCGAACCTGGAGCTGGCGGGTGTCGGCCCGCACGATGCCGACCGAGCCCGGCACGATCTTCGTGTTGCTGACGGAGTTGTTGCGCAGCTGGTAGCTGCCGACGCTGTTGCGGGGCAGCTGGGTAGCGGCGTAGCCCACGCCGCCGAGCGACATGAACAGCGCGGCCGACGAGATCAGGATGGCCGGCGACGGCCGGCGGTGACACAGCGACTTGAGTCGCAAGGGGTACCTCCCGTGGTTGGACTGGCCCGTGGGCGTTCACCGTGACAACACACCCGGCGCGACCGAAGTCGCGGCGCTGACACGGGCGTTACATCAGGTGCGGGCCAGCTCCAGCGCCAGGACGTGACCGCGAACCTCGGTCCCGCCGGTCTGCTCCACCACCCGCTCGGCGTCAGCCTCCGGCACCTCGGCGAACGCGAAGCGCTCCAGTACGCGCACGTTGCGGACGGCCTCGCCGTCGAGATCGGTGGCCGCGGTGATCGCGTGAATGATGTCCGAGGGCTCGAGCCCGGCAGCGCGTCCCCCGGACAGGATCAACTTGCGCATGGGTCCGCCGCCATTGGCCGACACCCGCGGCTTGGAGTGGCGCCGGGGCGGGGCGGTGACCGCCGTGGGGGCGACGTGGGCGTCCTTGACCCAAGGCGACAGCTTGACCCCGGCGTTGCGCTCGATCGCCTGGATGTCCCGCTGCTGGCGGGCCTCATAGAAGGTGATGGCCCGGCCGCTGCGCCCGACCCGGCCGGTGCGGCCGATGCGATGCACATAGACGTCCGGGGAGGTGGGAACGTCGTAGTTGATCACGTGCGAGATGCCCGAGATGTCCAGCCCCCGCGCCGCCACGTCGGTGGCCACCAGCAACGGCACGCTGCCGCCCTTGAAGGCGATCATCACCCCGTCGCGGGCGCCCTGGGTCATGTCGCCGTGCAGCGCGCGGACGTTCATCCCCCGGTCACGTAACGTCCGGTAGAGCTGGTCGGCGCGGATCTTGGTTCGCACGAACACGAGTGCCTGCTCCGGGCGTTCCGCCTCCAGCACCGCGATCAGGGCATCCGTCTTCTCCCGGGCCGCGACCTGCAGCGCGAACTGCTCGACGGTGTCGACGGTGAGGGTGGCCGTCTTGACCCTGACCGTCACCGGGTCATACAGGTACTGATCGGCCAGCCGTCGGATCTCCGGCGGCATCGTCGCCGAGAACAGGGCGGTCTGGCGGCTGGAGGGGGTGAGCGCGAGAATCCGCTCGACGTCCTCCAGGAATCCCAGATCGAGCATCTCGTCGGCCTCATCGAGGACCACGAAGCGGCAGGCGTGGAGCACCAGCGAGTGGCGTGAGATCAGATCCTTGACGCGTCCCACGGTGCCGACCACCACCTGGCCGCCGGCGCGCAGCTGCGCCTGCTGGCTGCGGATCGGAGCCCCGCCGAACACCGCCACCACGTCGACCCCCTTGCGCTTGCCGTACGCGCGGAGCGCCTGGGTCACCTGAATGCAGAGCTCCCGGGTGGGGGTGAGCACCAGGCCCTGGACGTCGGCCTCCGTCGCGTCGACGTACTGGAGCATCGGGAGCCCGAACGCGGCCGTCTTGCCCGAGCCGGTCTGGGCCTGGCCGATCACGTCCAGTCCCTCCAGCAGCGGCGGAATCGCCTCCTCCTGGATCGGGCTCGGCGCCTCGTAACCGACGTCGTGGACGGCCTGGAGGAGTTCGGGGGCGAGACCGAGGTCGGCGAATGTGGGCATTGCCGACGGAAGATAGCTTCATGACGCCCGCGCGGGGCCGAGGGTTTCGGCAGCTACCCGAGACCGACGGCTGGTCACTCGGCCTTGACGACAATTGCTTCGGTGCCTAAACTTCGGTCCCGAACCTTCAGCTACCGAACCATCTCCCCTCCTATGGCTTCCGATTCCGCTCCTGACCGCATCGACGCCTACGTGTGGCGCATCAGCGCCGTCGTCATCCTCGGCTCGATCATGTCGATTCTCGACACCACGATCGTCAACGTCGCCCTCGACACGCTGTCGCGCGAGCTGCACTCGACGATCGACAGCATCCAATGGGTCGCCACCGGCTACCTGCTGTCGCTCGCCGCGGTCATCCCGGTCACCGGCTGGGCGGCGCGGCGCTTCGGCGCCAAGCGGGTCTACCTGACCTCGCTGATCCTGTTCACGCTCGGCTCGGCGCTTGTGCGGCGTCGCCGACTCCACCACCGAGCTGGTCGCGTTCCGGGTCCTGCAGGGCATCGGCGGCGGGATGATCCTGCCGATCGGGCAGCTGATGATGGCCGAGGCCGCCGGACCCAAGCGGATGGGGCGCGTGATGAGCGTGGTCGCCGTGCCGGCGATGCTGGCGCCGATCCTGGGGCCGACGATCGGCGGGCTGATCCTGGACAACGCCTCGTGGCGGTGGATCTTCTTCGTCAACGTCCCCATCGGCGTCATCGCCGTCATCTCGGCGCTGCGCATGCTGCCGACGGTCAAGGGCGAGCGCACCGAGCCGTTGGATTACCTCGGGCTGGCGCTGATGGCCACCGGGCTGCCGCTGATCACCTACGGCCTCGCCGAGATCGGCACCACGGGAAGCTTCACCGCGAGCCACGTGGTCGTGCCGATCGTCGGGGGGCTGGCGCTCGTGGCCGCGTTCGCGCGCCACGCGCTGCACGTCCCCCGCCCGCTGCTGAACCTGCGGCTCTACGCCCGGCCGACGTTCTCGTCGGCCTCGATCGCCATGTTCTGCATCGGCGCGGCGCTGTTCGGCGGGATGATCCTCCTTCCCCTGTACTGGCAGACCATCCGCCACGAGAGTGTCGTCGTCGCCGGCCTGCTGATCGCGCCCCAGGGCATTGGGGCGGCGCTCGCGATGCCGATCTCCGGCAAGCTCACCGACCGCTTCGGTGGCGGGCCGCCGGCGCTGGTCGGAGTGGTGCTCACCGCGGTGGCGACGCTTCCGTTCGCGCTCATCGGCGCCCATACCTCGATCCTGTTCCTGAGCCTCGTCATGCTAGTGCGCGGCGTCGGCATCGGTTTTGCGTTCATGCCGGCGATGACGGCGGCGTTCGCGGCGCTTGACCGCAGCGAGCTCTCCGACGCCACTCCACAGCTCAACGTCCTCCAGCGGGTCGGCGGGTCGATCGGAATCGCGGTGCTGGCGGTCGTTCTGCAGCGAGGTCTCGAGGGTGCCCACTCGCTGTCGGCGCAGGCGTCGGCCTACGGCACCGCGTTCTGGGTCGCCGCCGGGATCACCGCGCTCGCGATCGTCCCCTGCATCGTGCTCGTGCGCGCCGAGCGGGCCGCCAGGCGAGCCGCGGATGCCGCCGCGGTGTCTGACGAGACGCTCGCCGAGGCGGTGGCGGCATGAGCCTGGCCCCGGCCGAGCCGCAGGCCGGCTCGGAGCCGGCGCTGCGCGACGCCGCCGCCGAGCTCGGGCGCGCGTTCAAGGGATGTGTGGGCGCCGTCCGGCGGTTGCGCGGACGCGAGACCCGGGTCCACGGCGAGCTCTCCGATGCCCAGTACGGGCTGCTGTTCAGCCTGCGCGACCACATCACGCTGCCGACGAGCGAGCTCGCCTGCCTCGCCGACCTGTCCCCGGCGACGGCGACCGGAATGCTCGACGGGCTCGCGGCCGCCGGCCTCGTGTCCCGGGTGCGCTCCGCGCGCGACCGCCGGGTGGTGCTGACCTCGCTGACCGAGCGCGGTGAGGCGCTCGTGGGGGAGCGCCACGCCCGCTTCGCCCCCCGCTTCAATGCGGCGCTGGCCGAGTTCAGCGACGCGGAGCTGCGCACCGCGGCGGCGGTGCTCGATCGCCTGCACGTGATGTTCGACGAACTCAAGCCGGCCGTGCCGGAGGATCCGCCGCAGCCCGTCTGACCGTCTTGTCGCCCCTCACGTGAGGCGGCCACAGGTGGTCGTCCGCTAGGTGGAGCCGCCGGCCAGCTCCACCGCCTGGCGCAGCGCCTCCTTCATGCTCGCCTCCTCCACGGTCCCCTGGCCGGCGATGTCGAACGCGGTCCCGTGGTCGACCGAGGTCCTGATCACCGGCAGGCCGATGGTGACGTTGACCCCGGCATCGACTCCCAGTGCCTTGATCGGGCCGTGGCCCTGGTCGTGGTACATCGCCACCACAAGGTCGAAGTCGCCGCGGACGGCGCGGAAGAAAGTGGTGTCGGCCGGCAGCGGACCGGTGACGTCCACTTCCTCCTTCGCGGCCCGCTCCACCGCCGGCACGATCTTCTGCTCCTCCTCCCCGTGTCCGAACAGCCCGTGCTCCCCAGCGTGCGGGTTGATCCCGCAGACCGCGATCCGTGGCGCACGATCAAGCCACCGGGTCATCGCGGCGTTCCCGCGCTCGATCGTCCGGTACACCAGCCCCGGCTCGATTCGCTCGATCGCGTCGAGCAGTCCGACGTGCGTCGTGACGTGGACGACCTTCAGCTGCGGCGTGGTCAGCATCATCGACACCTCGTCGGTCCCGGTCAGCTCGGCGAGCAGCTCGGTGTGACCCGGGTAATCATGCCCGGCGGCGTGCAGCGCCTCCTTGTTGAGCGGTGCGGTGCAGATCGCGTCGGCTCGATCGCTGGTGGCCAGCTCCACCGCACAGGCGATATAGCGATAGGCGGCATCGCCTGCCTCCGCCGACAGCTCCCCCCAGGGGAGGTCGCCGGGCAGCAGGTCGAGGTCCAGGCATTGGACCGTACCCGGCCGGTAGTCCGCGTCCGTGACATCGTGGAGCACCACCACCTCCAGGTCGGCCTCGAGGATCTCGCCGGCGGCGCGCAGCCGCCCGGCGTCGCCGATGACCAGTGGGCGACACCAGCGAAAGATCTCCTCGTGAAGATGGATCTTCATGATGATCTCGGGTCCCACGCCTGCGCCGTCACCCATGGTGATCGCGATCGCCGGGCTGCTCATGGCTGCTCCTTTTGTGATTGCTTCATCGCGCTCCGGCACGCCACGAGCGCGTCCTCGCCGCCGAAGCCGCCTGCCTTGAGCGCCACCGCCAGACACTCGCGGCGAGGGTCTCGGTTCCGGCCCGGCCGGCCTCCCGCTCGCCCGACTCGCCCCCGAGCGTGAGTACGCAGTCACAACCGGAATCCAGGGCAGCGCGGACCGCCGCGGCCGCCGTCGCCGCGTCGACCTCAGCCGCGCAGACCTCCGCCAGATCGGGCTCTCCGTGCAGCCGGCGCAGCTGGGCTCCGGTCGCCGCCGCGGGGCTGCCGACGACGAGCAGCAGCGGACCCCGCCTACGATCGCGAGGCCCGGTGTCCGACCCCCGGCCGAGCGGGAGCAGGCCCGCGAGCCGGCGAGCCAGTCCGGCCGTCCCCATCCAGGTGACGTCCCGCCCGCCGGCGATGCCGCCGCGTCCGATCGCGTCCAGGTCGTCCTCGGTCTCGGCGTCGCAGACGAGGACATCCCCCGGGTGCGCAGCGCTTACGAGCTCGGCCACCCCACCGCCGCGCACCTGCGCCAGCGACACGCCACGGACCCGGAGCCCAGCCGGCGCCAGCAGATCGCGGAGCACCGAGGTGGACGCCTGAGCCGCGAACTCGCTGTCCTCCAGCGGCCGGCCGTCGATCAGCTGCCGGCCGCCGCGCGTGGTGCGGCCGGTGGCCGGAAACGCCGGCGCGGCGACGATGCAACCGCTGTCCCGGTGATTCGCGACGGCGCGCAGCTCAATCGCCAGATTGCCCCGAAGCGTCGAGTCGACCTTCTTGAACACCAGCGCCTGCGGCGAGACGAGCGCCATCGCGTCTGCAACTCGCCGCTCCGCGAGCTCGGGGGCGGCGTCACGACTGTCCGTGTCCAGTGAGACAACGCTCCAGCCGGCACTGCGCAGCCGCTGCGCGTCAAACACCACCCGCGTGCGTAGGCCGCGGGCGGCGAACGCCACCCCGCAATCCGCCGCCCCGGCCAGATCGTCGGCGACGATGATCAGGCGCCGCTGGCGATGCACGCTGCCCTCCCGGATCACGCTGCGGAGTATGGTGACCGGCCGCCGGGTAGCAGCTAGTGACAGATGGATGAGCAGACGGCCAGCGCCTCCCAGCTGCACGGGTTCTGCCTGGCTGCACTGCAGGCCATGGGAACGCCGGACGAGCTCTCCCAGGTCGTCGCCGAGGCTCTGGTGGGGGCGAATCTGGCCGGCCACGACTCCCACGGCCTGGCCCGGCTGCCGGCCTACGCGCAGACGGTGCGTGACGGAAAGCTCCATCCCGATGCGCGCGCCTCGGTCGTCCGCCGCCGCGGCGCCACGGCATCCGTGTCCGCGCACCGCGGCTGGGGACAGCCGGCCGCGCGGCTGGCCGCCGACACCGCGGCCGACCTCGCGCGGGAGCAGGGCGTCGGTGCCATCGTGCTGCAGGAATCGCCCCACGTCGGCCGGCTCGGCGATTACGCCGAGCGGATCGCGACGGCCGGGCAGCTCTCCATGGTCGTCACCAACGCTTGGGTCAGCGTCGCGCCGTTCGGCGGGCGCGATCGCCGGCTGGGGACCAACCCGATCGCGTTCGGCGTTCCCCGCGCCGCCCCGCGGCCGCCGATCGTCAGCGACTTCGCCACCTCGGTGGTGGCCGAAGGCAAGCTCCAGGTCGCGCGGGCCTACGGTCGATCGGTGCCGCCGGGCACGATCGTGGACAGCGACGGGCGGCCGACCGAGGATCCGAACGCCTTCTATGACGGGGGGGCGCTGCTCCCCGCCCAGGGATACAAGGGCTATGGCCTGGCGGTGGCCATCGAAGCGCTCGGCGCGGAGGCGCTGCTGCTGGTCGCGGCGGCGGTGGGCTTCTTCTTCTACGTGATCGGCGGGGCCCTGGGCGAGCGCTTCGGCCGTCAGCGGGTGTTGATCGCCAGCGCGATCTGCTCGACGGTGCTGACGCTGGCGTTCTACTGGGTGCACGTCGTCTGGGCGATCTGGGTGCTCTACGTGTTCCTGTACCAGGTGACAAACGGCACCTGGTCGGGCACCGGTTACGCCTACTGGGCCGAGAGCTTCCCCACCCGGGTGCGGGGCACCGCGGTGGGCTGGCTGGGCGCGATGTTCACCGGGGGGCTGATCATCGGCTCGGGCATCTGGACGATCCTGATCGGCTCCCAAGGAGCCCGTACGATGCTGATCGTCGGCGGCGGCTTCGCCGTGCTGCAGCTGGCCAGTACGTTCCTCCTGCCCCACATCCGCTCCGGGCAGGAACTGGAGGAGGTGGCGACGTGAGCGTCGACCTCTCCTCGCTGAAGCGATCGCTGACGGCGCGCGTCGACGGCGAGGTCCGGTTTGACGCCGGCACCCGCGGGGCGTACTCCACCGACGCCTCCAACTTCCGCCAGCTGCCGATCGGCGTCGTCGTCCCGCGCTCCGTGCAGGCGGCGGTGGAGACCGTCGCCGTGTGCCGCGAGCACGCGGCGCCAGTGCTGTC
The DNA here is from genome assembly GCA_963830395.1 of uncultured Actinomycetota bacterium. Classification (GTDB taxonomy): domain Bacteria; phylum Actinomycetota; class Thermoleophilia; order Solirubrobacterales; family Solirubrobacteraceae; genus Palsa-465. The sequence goes on along the minus strand of CAWHMI010000003.1, from coordinate 50,639 downwards.
TCGTGGCGGCGGCACCAGCCTGGCCGGCCAGTGCACGAATACGGCGGTGGTGATCGACTGGACCAAGTACTGCCACCGGCTGGTGTCAATCGATCCCGAGCGCCGTCGCTGCGTGGTCGAGCCGGGGATCGTGCTCGATGAGCTCAACCGGCAGCTGGCACCCACCGGACTGCGCTACGGGCCCGAGCCGGCGACGCATCCCAACTGCACCCTCGGCGGCATGATCGGGAACAACTCGTGCGGCGCCACCGCCCAGCGGACGGGCAAGGTCGTCGACAACACGCCGCGGCTCGAAGTGCTCCTCTACGACGGGACGCGCTTCTGGTGCGAGCGCACCGGCGATGACCGGTATGCCGAGATCATCGCCGCCGGCGGCCGCCGGGCGGAGATCTACCGCAGGTTGCGCGAGCTCGCCGACGCCCACGCCGACGAGATCCGCGAGCGGTTTCCCGACATCCCCCGGCGCGTGTCCGGCTACAACCTGGACTCGCTGCTCTCCGAGCACGGATTCGACATCGCCGGGCTGCTGATCGGCAGCGAGTCGACCTTGGTCACCGTCCTGCGGGCCGAGCTCGAGCTCGTCCCGGTCGTCCGCGAGCGGACGCTGGTGGTGATCGGCTACCCGACGGTCGCCGACGCCGGCGACGCCATCCCGTCGATAACGCCCCACGACCCGATCGCGCTGGAGGGAATGGATCGCCGGCTGGTGCGCGATCAGGAGCTCAAACAGGAGCATGCCCAGGCGATCGAGCAGCTGCCCGAGGGAAACGGCTGGCTGCTCGTCCAGTTCGGTGGCGACACCCAGGAGGAGGCAGACGGTCACGCGCGCCGGATGATCGACGCGCTCGCGGTGGCGGACGAGCGGATCCGCTTCGTCGACGAGCCGGAGCGCGAGGACGAGCTCTGGCAGGCGCGCGAGGCCGGTCTCGGCGCCACCGCCCATGTCCCCGGTCGGCGCGACACCTGGGAGGGCTGGGAGGACTCGGCGGTCCCGCCGGAGCGTCTCGGCGACTACCTGCGCGACCTGGACGCGCTGTACGAGCAGCACGGGTTCGTGGACGACAGCGGCCCCGCTCTCTACGGGCACTTCGGTCACGGCTGCGTCCACACCCGGATCCCGTTCGATCTCTACAGCGACGAGGGGGTCGCCGACTACCGGCGTTTCCTGGGCGAGGCCGCCGAGCTCGTCGTCCGCTACGGCGGCTCCCTGTCCGGGGAGCACGGGGACGGGCAGACCCGCGGGGAGCTGCTCCCGCGGATGTTCGGCGACCGGCTGGTGCAGGCCTTCCGGACGGTCAAGTCGATATTCGACCCCGACAACCGGATGAACCCCGGCAAGGTCGTCGATCCCTATCCGCTGGACGCCAACCTCCGGCTCGGTGGCAAGTGGCATCCGCGGGACCCGAGCGCTCTGCACTTCTCGTTTCCCGATGACGGCGGGTCGTTCGTCCAGGCCGCCAGCCGGTGCGTCGGGATCGGCAAGTGCCGCCGCCAATCGACCGAGGGGGGAACCGTTATGTGCCCCTCCTACCAGGTGACCCTGGAGGAGGAGCATTCCACCCGAGGCCGGGCGCGACTGCTGTTCGAGCTGCTCAACGGCCACGGAGACGGTCCGATCCAGGACGGCTGGCGCTCCGAGGCGGTCCGCGATGCGCTGGATCTGTGCCTCGCCTGCAAGGGGTGCAAGAGCGATTGTCCCGTGAACGTCGACATGGCCACCTACAAGGCGGAGTTTCTCTCCCACTACTGGGAGGGCCGGCTGCGCCCGCGCTCGGACTACGCCCTCGGCTGGCTCCCCGTGCTCGCCCAGGCGACGACGCGCCTGGGCCTGACCCGAGCGATCAACACGGTCACCCAGCGTTCGCGGCTTCGCCGGCTGGTGGCGGCGGCGGCCGGCCTGGAGCAGCGGCCGCTACCCCGCTTCGCCACCCAGACGCTGCAGGCGTGGGCGCAGACGCGCCAGTCGCCGGCCGCAGATCGCGGCCGGGTGCTGCTGTGGCCCGACACGTTCACCAACCTCATGCATCCTCACGTCGGCCGCAGCGCGGTGCGGGTCCTCGAGCACGCGGGCTGGGAGGTCGAGATCCCCTCCCAGCCGCTGTGCTGCGGGCTGACCTGGATCTCCACCGGCCAGCTGGCGGCCGGCAAGCGGGTACTGGGCAGGACGCTCGACGCCGTCCGTGACCACGTCCGGTCCGGCGGGCTGATCGTCGGCCTGGAACCCAGTTGCACGACCGTGCTGCGTAGCGACGCGACCGAGCTCTTGCCCGACGACCCCGACGTGACCCGGGTGGCCGAGCAGACGGTCACGCTGGCCGAGCTGCTGACCGAGCACACCCCCAGCTACGCGGCACCGGAGATCGGCGGCGATGCACTGGTGCAGGTCCACTGTCACCAGCATGCGGTACTCGGCTGGGAACCCGACGAGAGGCTGCTGCGCGGCTGCGGCGTTCACGCGCAGCGACTGCAGAGCGGCTGCTGCGGGCTGGCGGGCAACTTCGGGTTCCAACCCGGTCACGGTGAGATCAGCGTCGCCTGCGCGGAGCGGGTGATGCTCCCGGAGATCCGCCGGGCCGGCGGGCGAACGGCGATCCTCGCCGACGGGTTCAGCTGCCGCACCCAGATCGAGCAGACCGACAGCGGGGGGCGTCACGCCCGCCACCTGGCGGAGTTGCTGGCCGCGGGGCACGACGGCGATCGGGCGTAGTCGATGCCGCGGATCCGGACCGATCGCATGTGGGACCTCAGCCAGCCGGTGGCCCACGGCGGTCCCGCCTGGGCCGAGTACGACCCGCCGGTGATCGCCCACAACTATCGACGCGCGGCCGAGGGGTTCAACGCTGAGACGCTCACGCTCAACACTCACACCGGCACCCATGTCGACGTTCCCTTCCACTTCGATGACGACGGCGCCACCGTCGACCAGACGCCGCTGAGCGCCTTCGCGGCTCCCGCCGTCTTCATCGACCTGCGCGGTCGACTCAGAGCCGGCCAGGCGATCGGGCCCGCGCAGCTCGAGCCGCTCCCGGATCTGCTCGCTCCGGGGGACATCGCCGTGCTCGTCACCGGCTGGGGGCAACGGCGCGGGGTCACCGACGAGTACCTCAAGCGCTGGCCCTACCTGGACGGGTCGGGGGCCGAGCTGCTGGTGGCGCGCGAGGTGAGCGGGGTCGGAATCGACGCCCTGAGCATCGGCGGCTGGGGCGGGCCGGAGAAGGGCCAGCCGAGCCACATCGCGCTGCTGGGCAACGGCAAGGTGATTATCGAGGAGCTGCGGATTCCGGACGAGCTGCTCGGCCGCAGGGCGTTCCTGACCGCGTTTCCGGTGCTGCTCGCCGGATGCGGCGGCGCTCCGACCCGGGCCGTCGCCTGGGAGCTCGACTGAACCCGGCTTGTCGGCGGTGCAAGAGGGGCGGGGTCGGTTGGTGGTGGCGGTCGACGCCGGGCCCGCGGACGGTCAGTTGGTGCCCAGCGAGAACACCGAGTTGGGCTCGTAGCCGTCGAACACGACGCTCTTGGCCAGCGGCAGCCGGGGGCGGACGACGACGCAGTAGGACCGGCGGCCGTCCTCGCTGAGGGCGCACGTGCGGTAGGCGACCCCGGCCTCGATCGTGTAGGTGATTGTCCGGGTGGCGTCGGCCCGGAACGTCGACGGAGCGTGATCGCCGATGAATGCCTCGGCGCGCATGACCGCGTCGTCGAGGACGCGGCGGCCGCTCATGATCGAGTCGTGGCGCAGCAGGCCGACGGTCAACAGGGCGGCGCTGACCAGCAGGATCGCGATCGTGCCCGCGTAGTTGCGCGCGATCAGCAGCGGCAGATCGGGACGCCGGCGGCGCAGCAGCAGTCCGATTGGCCGCGCGGCGAGGACGACCGCGAGCAGGTTCAGGATCAATCCGGCGAGCACGCCCCCGACGAAGCTCTGACGATCGCCGATGAACGGGCGCTCCACGGCGATCGCCCCGTCGACCAGGGCGACGCCGATGAACATGGGCCACATCCAGGCCCCGCGCCACCGCCACCGGGCGCGCGATAGGAGCGCACCGTCCATCGCTGAAGGGTACCGGCGGTGAGGAGTAAGCTCGCGCGGAAAGCCCATCGGCGGGCCGACCCGGCGATCCCGGTAGGCCCGGTGCAGCGGAGCCGGACGGAGACCCCGTCGGCTCATCGACGAAAGGGAAACTGAACATGGCGACCGAAACGGCTCCGCCGGCCGGGGAGGTGGGGCGAGAGCCCCTTCAACTTCAGGATCGGATTCGCCTGCTGCGGGCGATGCTGCTGATGCGGGGGATCGAGGAGCGCGCCATGAGCCTGTACCGCCAGGGCAAGGTCCCCGGCTCCTTCTACGACGGCTTCGGCCAGGAGGCCGTATCGGCGGGAGCGGCCTACGCGATGGCGGCGGAGGACCGGCTGTGCATCCTGCACCGGGACCTGGCGGCGCATCTGATCCGCGGGGTGACCCCGGCGCGAATCTTCGCCCAGTACATGGGGCGCGCCGCCGGCATCACCGGCGGCCGTGACGGCAACGTGCACTTCGGCGACCGGCGGCTGGGCTGCGTCGGAATGGTGTCGATGCTCCCCGACATGATGCTGGTGGCGACCGGCATGGCGATGGCGTTCAAGCTGCGCGGCGAGCGCCGCTGCGCGCTGACCTGGTTCGGCGACGGCTCCACCTCCCGGGGCGACTTCCACGAGGCGATGAACTGGGCCGGGGTGCAGCGGCTGCCGGTCGTGTTCGTGCTGGAGAACAACCAGTACGCGTACTCCACACCGGTGGCCAAGCAGTTCGCGGTCGACCCCGTGGAGCGGGCCGCGGCCTACGGGTTCACCGGGGTCACCGTCGACGGCAACGACGTCGAGGCCATGTTCGAGGCGACTCGGGTTGCCCGGGACCGGGCGCTGGCCGGCAACGGGCCGACGCTGATCGAGGCGGTGACGATGCGGATGCACGGACACGCCGCGCACGACGACATGAAGTACGTGCCCAAGGAGCAGGTTGAGGAGTGGCGGCGGCGCGATCCGATCGAGCGCCAGGAGGGGAAGCTGCGGGAGCTGGACGTCGACGTGGATTCGGTACGCGCGGAGGTCGCCGCCGAGATCGAGGCCGCCGCGGTGGAGGCGCTGGCCGGACCGATGGCCGACGCCGACGAGGTGCTCACCGGCGTGTTCTGCACCGGGGAGGCCGAGCCGCTGGGTAACGGCGAGGCGCCGTGGAGCGGATTTGGCGGCGTCCCGGGGAGTGCGTGATGGCGGTGATGACGTATCTGCAGGCGATCTCGTCCGCGCTGCGCGACGAGCTGCGCGCCGACGAGCGGGTGCTGGTGATGGGCGAGGACATCGGCGTGTTCGGCGGCGCGTTCAAGGTCACCGACGGATTCTTCGACGAGTTCGGCGCCGACCGGGTGATGGACACGCCGCTGGCCGAGTCGGCGATCATCGGCTGCGCGGTCGGCGCCGCTGTGGTCGGTATGCGGCCGGTGTGCGAGATGCAATTCGCCGACTTCATCGCCTGCGGCTTCGATCAGCTGGTCAACGTGGCCGGCAAGATGCACTACCGGCAGGGGCTGGCGGTGCCGCTGGTGGTGCGGCTGCCCTCGGGCGGCGGCTTCTCCGGAGGTCCGTTTCACTCCCAGAACCCGGAGGCGCTGTTCATGCACACGCCCGGGATCAAGGTGGTGGCGCCGTCGACCGCCGCTGACGCCAAGGGCCTCTTGCACGCCGCGATCCACGACCCCAACCCGGTCTGCTTCATGGAGCACAAGCACCTGTATCGCCGGGTGAAGGGCGAGGTGCCCGAGGGTGTGTTCGAGACGCCGTTCTCGGCGCGAGTGGCCCGGCCGGGCTCGGACCTGGTGGTCATCTGCTACGGAGCGATGGTCGATGTGGCGCTGGCGGCGACCGAGGAGCTCGACGATGCCTCGGTGGAGGTGCTCGATCTGCGCTCGCTGGTGCCGCTGGACGAGGCGGCGATCCTGGACTCGGTGGCACGCTGCTCAAAGGTGGTGATCATCGATGAGGCCAACCTGACCTGCGCGGCCGGCGCCCAGGTGGCGGCGCTGATCGCCGAGAAGGCGTTCGAGGACCTCGACGGCCCGGTGGTCCGGGTGGCCACGCCCGACGTCCCCATCCCGTTCTCGCCTCCGCTGGAGCAGGCGGTCCTGCCGGGGATCGATCGCGTCAAGGAGGCGTGCCGTGAGCTCCTCGCCTACTGAGACGCTGATCGACGTGACCATGCCCCAGATGGGAGTGTCGGTCGCCGAGGGGACGGTGGTCGCCTGGCGGGTACAGGTCGGCGACCGGATCGAGGCCGAGGAGACGGTCTGCGACATCTCCACCGACAAGATCGACACCGAGGTGCCGGCGCCGACGGGCGGCGTCGTCGCCGAGATCCTGGTCGACGTCGACCAGACGGTCGAGGTGGGCGTGGTGCTGGCCCGGCTGGCGGTCGGTGATGGCGCGGCAGCGGCCGGCGACGCTCCATCCGCCGAGGCCCCCGCCGCCTCCGCTCCTCCGGGCCCCGCCGTCCCCGCTCCTCCTGCCCCCGCTGCCTCCGCTCCTCCGGGCCCCGCCGCTGCGGCGACCCCGCCGCCGTCCCGCGACGCGGACCGCCGCTACTCCCCCGTGGTGCAGCGGATCGCGGCCGAGCACGACATCGACCTCGACACGGTGGCGGGCACCGGCCGTGGTGGGCGCGTACGCAAGCAGGACGTGCTGGCGCTGGTGGCCGGCAACGGCGACGGCGGCGCCTCGGAGCCGCCGCTGCACATCGAGAGCCCCTACCGGCCCGACCCGGTGCCCCAGACCGTCGTGTCGCCGTCCGGGAACCGGCCGGCCACGGCGGGCGACGCGGGCGAGGGCCTCTCCCGCATGCGCCGGCAGATCGGCGAGCATATGAAGCGCTCGCTGGACACCGCCGCCACCTGCACCACCTGGGCGGAGGTCGACATGGGCCGGGTGCAGGCGGCCCGCGCCCGGCTCGGCGTCACCGCGCTGGCGTTCGTCGCCCGGGCGACGATCGACGCCCTGCGCGAGCACCCCGCCCTGAACGCCTGGCTCGACGGCGAGCGCTACACGCGGGTGGACGACGTCAACCTCGGGATTGCCGTGTCGCTGGGCGATGACGGGCTGATCGTGCCGGTGATCCAGCGCGCGCAGGAGCTCTCGGTGGAGGGGCTGGCGGCACGGATCAAGGACCTGGCGGCGCGCGCCCGCGCCCGGCAGCTGACCGCCGACGACGTCCAGGGCGCGACGTTCACGATCACCAACCCCGGCCAGTACGGCTCGATCATGGCGACGCCGATCATCAACCAGCCGCAGGTGGCGATCCTCGACCTGGAGGCGATCGTCAAGCGCCCGGTGGTGATCACCGACGGCGACGGCAGCGACTCGATCGCGATCCGGCCGATGACGATCCTCGGCCTCAGCTGGGACCACCGGGCGCTGGATGGGGCGTTGTCAGCCCAGTTCCTGGCCACGGTGAAGCGGCGGCTGCAGACGGTGGAATGATGCAAGAGCTGTGGGTCTGCCATCTCGGGAACGTGGAGTACCGGGAGGGGCTGGCCCTGCAGGAGCAGGTGCGCTCAGCCCGCCAGGCCGGCGAGGTTCCCGACGTGATGCTGCTGCTGGAGCACCCGCCGGTGTACACCCGCGGCCGCCGTTCGGCACCCGGCGAGCTGCCGCTGGGCGAGGACTGGTACCGGGCCCAGGGGATCGACATCGTCGATGTCGACCGCGGCGGCAGGGTCACCTACCACGGGCCGGGACAGCTGGTCGGTTATCCGATCGTCGCCGTCGCCGACGTGGTGGAGTACGTGCGGACGCTGGAGCGGGCGCTGGTGGCGGCACTCGCCCAAGAGGGGGTCGCCGGGGTGCGGGCGCGGCCCGACGAGGGCCCCGACTACACCGGCGTGTGGGTGGAGAACCGCAAGATCGCCTCGATCGGCGTCCACGTCGCCCGCGGCGTGACCACGCATGGCTGGGCGGTGAACGTGGAGAACGACCTGGATCCGTTCTCGTGGGTGGTCCCCTGCGGGCTGCACGGGGTGCAGATGACCTCACTGATCAAGGAGACCGGCCGCGACCGCGGTCAGATGCGGTGCTTTGCCAAGCGGGCCGCGTTCGAGGTCGCCCGCGCGCTGGGACGCCGCCAGCGGCTGATGTCCCGAGCGCGGCTTCAGGCGGCCGTCGGCGCCGTGCCCGCCCTAGCCGGTCGCCAGTAAGTCGGCGACCAGCTCGACCACCGAGGCGGGATCGTCGGCAAGCTGGCGCCAGGTGACGCGCACCACCCGCCAGCCGGCCCGCACCAGCTGCTGATCGCGCCACCGGTCGTTTTCAAACGCGGCGGCGGTGCCGTGGGTGCGCCGGCCGTCGGTCTCCAGCGCGAGCCGCTGGGCCCGCCACACGAAGTCCACCAAGAACGAGGCGGTGCCGTCGGCGCAGTGAAACCGCACCTGGCGCTCGGGCTCGGGCAGCCCGGCGGCGCGGACCTGCCGGATGAAACGGCGCTCCAGATCGCTCTCGGCGGGCGCGTCGCCCGGCCGGTAGAGGACGAGCGCGGCGCGCAGGTGGGCGGCGGCCACCGTACGTCGATTTCGCTCCAGCTGGTCTTCGAGCGCCCCCAGATCCAACCGCCGCAGCACCTCCGCCTGATTGAGCGCGCGCTCCGCCCGCTCGCGGTTGACGACGGCGGCCAGGTCCAGGAGGGTCCGGGAGACGCTGGTGCACGGGATCTCGTCGACGGCCACGATGTCAGCGGCCCGCAGGGCGCGCGAGCGGTGGACGTCGATCCCGACGATCTTGCGCTGCGCGGGACGGGCGACGATGACGTCGATCCGGGCCCGGCTGGTGCCCAGCAGCTCGTGCAGGTCGGCGGCCGAGCGGTGCGACAGGACCGCGCCGGGGCCGGCGGCCAGCACCGCTGCCATGTAACGACCGCGCCAGGACAGCAGCTGCGCCGGGACCAGGGCGTAGACGGCGCGGTGGATGCGGTGCAACCGCCCGGCCTGGGCCCGCTTGTAGATCGCCTGCGCGCTGAAGCCAATCTCGATCGCCTGGGCGAGCGTGAAGGGGCCGTGCTGCCGGACGGCCAGCTCGGCGACCTTGACGTCTAAGTGTCCTCCTGGTCCACTTTCGCGCCACGGTCCTGACATGGGTTCAAGCGTGCCGAAAAACCTGTGACGCGTGGGTCACGGAAGCGTCGGAGTAGCCTTATTACTGTGTCCGAACGGCAACATTCGACCCGGTCGCGAGCCAACCCCGGTGGGATAGAGGACGTCAGCGCCATCCTGGGCGCCGAGACGCTCCCGCACAAGGCCCGCAAGCCCCCGTGGTTCAAGGTGCCGGCGCCCGGCGGTCCGCGATACCGCGAGCTCAAAGACCTCATCGAACACGAGAACCTCCACACCGTCTGCCAGGAGGCCGCCTGTCCGAACATCGGCGAGTGCTGGCAGCGCGGCACCGCCACGTTCATGATCCTCGGCGATACGTGCACGCGACGGTGCGGCTTCTGTAACGTCAAGACCGGCAAGCCGACGTGGGACGATCCGCTGGAGCCGGCCCGGGTGGGCCGCAGCGTGGCCCGGATGGGTCTGCGCCACGCGGTGATCACGAGCGTCGACCGCGATGACCTGCCCGACTACGGCGCGGCCGCGTTCGTCGGCGTGATCCGGCAGATCCGCCGCCAATCGCCGCGCACCAAGGTAGAGGTCCTCACGCCCGACTTCCGGGGCGCCGAGATGCCCCTGGCCAAGGTCATCGCCGAACGACCCGACGTGTTCAACCACAACGTCGAGGTCGTGCCGCGGCTGTATCCGGTGGCGAGACGGGGCTCGACGTGGGAGCGCTCCAAGCGGGTGCTCCGCAACGCCAAGGAGTACGGCGGTGACGAAGTCACCACCAAATCCGGACTCATGGTCGGGCTCGGCGAGACGTTTGCGGAGATGGTCGACGCGCTCGGGCAGCTGCGCGACGACCACGTCCAGGTGCTGACCCTCGGCCAGTATCTGCGCCCCACCGAGCGCCATCTGCCGATCGTGCGCTACTGGCACCCCGACGAGTTCGCGGCGCTCGCGGACGCCGCCTACGAGCTGGGATTCGAGCACGTGGCGGCCGGCCCGCTGGTGCGCTCGAGCTACCACGCCGACCAGCACGTGCCGCAGTCCGAGCCGGGCGCGGGCCCGCTCCGCGAGGCGCTGAGCGCATGAACCGGCGCCGCGCACTGCTGATCGTCCTGGCTGCGATGGCCATCGCGCTCCTTGTCGCGCCGGCGGCGCTGGCCGCGGCCGGCGGCGGCTCGTCGGGCTTCTCCGGCGGCGGCGGAGGCGGCGGCGGCCACGGCAGCGGGTTCGCGATCTACGTCCTGATCGACCTGCTGATCCACATCGCCGTCCTCGGCCACGGCCTGGGCGCGCTGGTGCTGGTGGGTCTGGCCCTGGCCTGGTTGTTCTTCACCAGGATCCTCCCGAGAATGCAGGCGTCCTACGCGACCCGCGCCGCCCAGCGCACGGGCGGACCCCACAAGGCCTCCAAGCGCGAGCGCCGGGTCGAGCTGGCGGCGGCCGAGGCCGCGGAGGAGGACCCCGAGTTCGCGCCCGACCGAGTTCGCGCCGCCGCCCGGGAGCTGTTCTTTGAGATCGAACGGGCCTGGGATGCCGGTGACCGCTTGACGATGCGCAAGCTCGTGGCTGCAGACCTGCTGGTGGAGTGGGAGCGTCGCCTGGACGACTTCCAGCGCCGCGGCTGGACCAACCACGTGCAGCCGATCGGCGAGCCCAAGGTGGAGTACGTGGGACTGGCCCGCACTGGCAATCCGGATACCGACCGGGTGGTGGTCAAGCTCGATGCCCGGCTCAAGGATTACGTCGTCGACGGCTATGGCCGGCATCTCAAGCGGCGCGGCCAGCTCTCGGAGACGAGCCGGCTGCGCGAGTTCTGGACGCTGCAGCGGAAAAACGGTCACTGGGTGCTGACCTCGATCGAGCAGGGCGCCGAGGGCAAGCACGCGCTCGACGAGCAGATCGTCGCCACCGCGTGGGGCGACGAGCGCGGGATGCGCGACGAGGCGCTGATCGAGGGCGCCGTCGCCGATCAGGTGCCGGAGGGGACCAGCATCGCCGAGGTCGCCGACCTGCAGTACGACGGCGACGCCCATGCCGCCGCGATGGACCTCAGCCTCGCCGACGGACGCTTCGCCCCAGACGTGCTGCAGGTGTCCGCGCGCCGGGCCGTCGATGCCTGGGCGCAGGCGATCGACGGTGACGACGACCGTCTGGACGCGATCGCCACCCCCGCCGCCAAGCGCGAGCTCCTGTATGCCGGCGACACCAGCGGCACGCTGCGAATGGTCGTGCGCGGGCCGGTGGTCAACCGGATCAGGGTGGTCGGTCTCGACGCCGGCGCGCAGCCGCCGACGATGACGCTCGAGGTCGATCTGACCGGCCGCCGCTACGTCGAGAACCGCGACACCGCGGCGGTGGTGGCCGGAAGCCGCAACCGCACGACGAGCTTCACCGAGCGCTGGACGCTGAGCCTGACCGGCGACGAGCGCCAGCCGTGGCGGATCACCGGCGTCTCCCAGCCGGTCGGCCTCGCCTGATCGCCGGCGCCGCCCGACCGGTCTCGCCTCCCAGCGCCGGGGGCCCACCTCTAAGCTCCTGGCGTCGCGTGATCCCTTTCAAGGACAACATCTTCAACGACCGTCCGCCGGTGGTGACGCTGGCCCTGATCCTTGCCAACGTCGTCGTCTACGGCTTGGTGGCGGGGCACGGCGGCTCGCTGATCAGTGGCCCCGACGCCCACGAGCTCGCCAAGTACGGGGCGAGCCCCCACGCGTTCACGGTGAAGACGGCGTTCACCAGCCTGTTCGTCAACCCGTCGATCGCGCAGCTGGTCGGGAACATGGCGTTTCTGTGGATCTTCGGCAACACCGTCGAGGACGCGATGGGGCCGATCCGCTTCCTCGCCTTCTACCTGGCCGGGGGGCTGGCGGCAATCGGCCTCCTGGTGGCCTTCGATCACGCGTCGACGGTGCCCACGGCCGGGCCGGCGGGGGCGGTCGCCGCAGTGATCGGCGGCTATGCGTTGATCTATCCCCGGGCGCGGGTGCTGTGGTTGGTGCTGATCCCGTTCTTCTTCGGGGTCGTGGAGGTGCCGACGGTGGTCATGGTCGGCTTGTGGTTGGCGATGCAGGCGGTCTTCGGTAACGGCGTCGCCACCTACCTGGTGCACCTGGCCAGCCTCGGGCTGGGCCTGTTGGCGGTCCGGCTGCTGGCGACCCGGCGCAAGCCGACCCCGCCCACCGCCGCCGCCTACCGATGAGGCTGCTGCTGGTGGCGATCGTGGTGGTGTTCATCGCGATGATCGGGCTGTTGACCGCGCTCGACATGATCCACCACGGGGTGAGCTGGCTCGACGTGCTGGCGATCCTGATCGTGATCCTGTTCGGCACCGGGATCCTCGGAGCGCTGCTGCACCGGCCCGACGAGTAGCGGTGACGCAGGTAGCACCTCGCGTTCAGGCGCCCTCACACCGGGCGCGTCAGGAAGTGCACGGGTGCAGTGGGGTCGCGGCGGAGCGTCGCGAGCTCGCCGGTGCGGACGAAGCCCAGGTTCTCGTAAAACGGGGTGGGATCGTCGGCGCCGGTGAGCACCCCAAGGCGGAGAAAGCGGCCGCCGAGGCCCCTCGCCCAGCCGCGCACGGCGAGCACCAGTTGCGTGCCGACGCCCCGGCCGCGGATCGCCGGATCGACCCACATCCCCCACAGGTGCGCGATTCCGCGGTCGCGCTCAAACCAGCTCCCGGCGGCCATGCCCAGCCAGCGCTCGCCGGCGATCGCCACGTAGATCACCACCTCGTCCGCGGCCGCGCTCTGCGCGGCCAGCTGCGCCCAGCGACCCGGCGAGAACGACCCTTCCTCCTCGGCGGTCGCGGCGAACACCGCGGGCGAATCGGCCAGCGCGCGCAGCCTCAGCTCACGCAGGCGGTCCGCATCCGCCGCGCCGACCGCTTTGACGACGATCGCGCTCAGGAGATCAGGTCGACGTCGATCGGCGTAAAGCGTGCGAACCGGTCCAGATCGCGGACGCGCTCGCGCACCAGCGCCGGTTCGATCGACTGAAGCCCCTCGGTTCCGAACCTCTCTACGTTGAACGACGCCAGCGCCGTGCCGTAGGCCATCGCGTTGCGGAGCACCTCCCCGCTCAGCGGCCGCGCTAGCTGGCTAGCGATGAAGCCGACGAATCCGCCGGCGAAGGCGTCGCCTGCCCCGGTCGGATCGACGACGGTGTGCAGCGGATACGCCGGCAGCGCGAAGAAGTCCTCCCGGGTGACCAGGGCCGCGCCGTACTCGCCCTGCTTGGCGACGATCATCGAGGGGCCGGATGAGCCCGATCCAGACCAATTCAGGATCTCGTGGGCGGCGGAGATCAGATTCGGCTTGCCGCTCAGCTGGCGCAGCTCCTCGTCGTTGAGGACCAGGCAGTCGGCGCGGCCGATGACCGCCACCAGCTCGTCGCGGGCGATGTCGATCCACAGGTTCATCGAGTCCAGCGCCACGAACTTGGCGGCGGTGCACTGCTCGCGGACCTGGAGCTGCAGCCCGGGCTGGATGTTGGCCAAAAACAGCACCTCGGACGCTCGAGCGGCGTCAGACAGCTTGGGGGCGAAGCTCTCGAACACGTTGAGCTGGGTGTCGAGCGTGTCCCGGGTGTTCAGGTCGTCGGAGTATCTGCCTCGCCAAAAGAACGTCTTGCCGCCGGCGACGCGCTCGACGTCGTCGATGTTGGACCCGCGGGTCTGCAGGATCGACAGCTCGGCGTCGCCGAAGTCGTCGCCGACCGGACCGACGATCCGCACCTGGTCCAGCAGCGAAGCGGCCAGCGCGAAGTGAGTGGCGGCGCCGCCGAGCAACCGGTCGCGCTCACCGAACGGGGTCTCGACGGCGTCGAAGGCGATCGAGCCGACGACGGTGATGCTCACGCCGGGCAGGTTATCGGGGCGTCTCGGGCCGCGCTTGACGCTGTGCTGGGGGCGGGTATATGTTGGCCCTCCGAGGGAGATCGGTCAGTCTGAGACGCGGCGCCGGGCTGAACACCGGCTCGCCGGACGGGCGGCGATCCATCACCTACCCCTACAGGAGAGGACACAGCGTGCCAATTGCAACCGAGCTGGTTGGGTCCCTGCCGCGTCCGATGCAGCTGCAGCAGGCGTACGCAGATTATGACGAGGGCAAGATCTCGTTTGAGGATCTGCAGTCCGCCCAGGACGCCGCCGCCGAGGACTCGATCAAGCGCCTCGAGGCGACGGGCGAGCCGATCGTCACCGACGGCGAGCAACGCGAATCGAGCTTTGCCACCTACAACATCACCGACACGCTGGCCGGCACGGGGCTCGCCGATGGGCTCGCCGGAGACGGCCAGTTCTTCGCGATCTTCGACGACGGCCACAACCGCCAGCTGCCCCGCATCACCAAGGGGCCGTTCCGCTACAAGACCTACGCCTCCGAATTTGTCTCCAAGAACAAGCGGATCGCCAGCCACCCGATCAAGCAGGCGGTGATCTCGCCGTCGATGATGATGCTGCTGTATCCGCTGGAGGGGGAGATCGAGGGCTATTCGCGAGACCAGTTCCTGCAGGACTGCGTCGACGAAGCCGAGAAGGACATCCGGCAGTGCTTCGACGCCGGCGCGGTGCGCGTATCGGTCGACTTTACCGAGGGGCGCCTGGCGAACAAGAACGACTCTCGCAACCCGTGGACGGGCAAGAACATGCTGCAGGAGTTCATCGACCTCAACAACCGGCTGTTCGCCCGGTTCAGCGCCGAGGAGCGCACGAACATCGGGATCCACACCTGCCCCGGGGGCGACTGCGACTCGGTGCACTCCAAGGAGGTCCCCTATGAACTGCTGCTGGAGCACATGTTCGACATGAACGCGGGCTACTTCCTGATCCAATGCGCTTCCGAGGAGGACCGGGAGAAGGTCTACGAGCTGTGCGGCAAGCACCGCCGCGACGATGCCGACGGCGTCGCGCAGGTGTGCTTCATGGGGGTGATCAATCCGCTGTCGCCCGAGGTAGAGACGCCCGAGCACGTGCGCGACGAGCTGCTCGCCGCCGCCAAGCACATCCCGGTACAGCGGCTGGGCGCGACCGACGACTGCGGCTTCTCGCCGTTCAGCCGCGACGAAAAGCCCAAGCACGGCTCGCCGGACTTCGCCCGCGATGTGGCCATGGAGAAGATCTCGGCGCGACTGGAGGGCGCCCGGATGGCGTCCCAGGAGCTCGGCGTCTGACCAGCGACGCCACCAAACAGCGGTCACCGGCCGCCAGGCCAGGTGACCGCTTGCTATCAACCTAGGCGTGCCGCTGCGCGTGATGCCATGGGTCGGTGGCCCGGTTCTGATCGACTTTCTCTCCGGCCCGGTCGCTGGGACGGTGAGCCGCGTCGACGCGGCCGGCCGGCGGGTGGAGGTGGTCACCGAGGAGGGTGATCCGGTGAGCTTCACCCTGAACCGGGCGACGGCGACGTTCACCGCCGGCGGCGGCCAGACGGGGGCGCGGCTCAGGTTCCCGGCGCAGGGTAACGGGCGTGGCTGAGACGGCGGAGATCGCTCGGGTCGCGGTCGTCGGGGCCGGATTCATGGGATCGGGGATCGCGGAGTCGGCGGCCGCAGCCGGCATCGACGTGACCTTGTACGAACCCGAGGCCGCGCCGCTGGCGCGCTCGCGCGCCGTGCTCGCCCGATCGGTGCAGCGGGCGGTGTCGCGCCACAAGCTGACCGAAGAGGACGCGGTGGCATTGACCGAGCGAATCGCCTACACCAGCGACCTGGGTGATCTGGACGGAGTCGACGCCGTGATCGAGGCGGTCACCGAGGACCCCCGGATCAAGGGCGAGCTGTTCCAGCGCCTGGACCAGCAGCTGCCCGACGCCCGGTTCTTGGCGTCCAACACCTCGTCGATCCCGATCGCCGAGCTGGCCGCCTGGACCGGGCGGCCCAAGCGCGTGCTCGGGCTGCACTTCTTCTCACCGGTCCCGGTGATGCGGCTGGTAGAGGTCGTGGTCGGGCTCGACACCGACGAGCCGACGTTGACCACCGCCGAGACGTTCGCGACCACGATCGGCAAACGCCCGATTCGGACCAAGGACCGATCCGGATTCATCGTCAACATGCTGCTGATCCCCTACCTGATGGCGGCGGTGCGGATGTACGAAGAGGGATTCGCGTCCCGCGAGGACATCGATGAGGGCATGCGGCTCGGCTGCGGGCACCCGATGGGGCCGCTCACCCTGTGTGACTTCATCGGGCTCGACGTGCTCTACGCGGTGTGCGACTCGCTCTACGAGGAGTTCAAGCAGCCGCAGTACGCCCCGCCCCCGCTGCTCAAACGCATGGTCGTCTCCGGTCACCACGGCCGCAAGGCCGGGCGCGGCTTCTACGAGTACGAGTAGCCCGGTGCTGACGCGAGCGCAGATCGCCGCCGGGGCACGGCAGCTGTCAGACGACGGCTATGGGTTGCTGCTGGCCTCCAACCGGGAGGTGCTCGCCCGGCTCAACACGACGCCGTTCGGGTTACCGCTGACCCGCCTGGATTTCCTGGCGGCGCCGCGCGACGACTGGTCGGTGGCCGACCTGATGCGCGTCTACAACGTCCTCAACGCCACCGCGTTCGGCGACAAGGGGATCCCGTTGCAGAATTGGGTGATGATCGATCTCGGCCTGCTCCCCTCGGCGTTTCTGTTGGTCGTCCTGCCTGCCCGGCGGGTGGCAGCAGCGCTGACCGACGCAGGGCACAGCGCCGCCGTGCGGGCATCCATCGCCCGGGTGCTCACCCCGGTGCTCGACGAGGCCCGGCGGCTGGAATACGGCGGCCCGATCCCGGTCGCCGGATACTGCGCGGCGCCCACGCCGGTCCCCGACGGCTGGGTCGGGTGGTCGCTGTGCTCGGCGATCCCGGGGATCGGCACCACCGTCAAGGGGCTCGGGCTGGAGGTCTACCGGGCCCGGACCCTCACCGGCGTGGCCCAGTTCTCGGACCTGGGACTGCGGGTGCACCGGAAGTTCGGGCGAATGCAGGTGCTCAGCGCGGTGCTCGAGCTGCACCCGGTGGCGCACACCCTGGTCTACCGCACCGAGGTCTACGCGCCGGACGAGACGGCGGAGCCCACGATGTGGCTGGACGGCCGCGATCTCGATGCGCAGCGCCGCATGCAGGCCAAGCTCGACGCGGGCACGAGCCGCTTCTACGTACTGTCTCCCGGCCTGGTCGACGACCGGGTCCCGATCCTGGAGTGCGCAGCCTGATGCCGGATCGTCACGTCGTCCTCGCCTTCTCCGGAGGACTGGACACATCCTTCGCGCTGGCCGTCCTCGTCGACCGCGGCGAGCGGGTCACAACGGTCACCGTCAACACCGGCGGCTTTACCCCACCGCAGTTGCGTGAGATCGCGGAGCGGTCCCGCAGCCTGGGGGCGAGCGACCACGTGGTGATCGACGGGCGGGCGCGGCTCTACGAGCAGTTCGTGGCCTACATCCTGAAGGCCAACTACCTGCGCAACGGCGTGTATCCGTCCTGCGTCGGCGTCGAGCGGATGCTGCAGGCCGAGGAGGTGACCCGGGTCGCGCTCCAGCGCCGCGCCGACGTGATCGCCCATGGCTCCACCGGCGCCGGCAACGATCACGTGCGCTTCGACGCCGTCACCAAGGCGCTGGCGCCGGAGCTGGAGATCGCCGGGCTGATCCGCGATGAGCAGCACACCCGCGAGGAGGAGCGCGACTTCCTGCGTGCGCGCGGCCACGCCGTGTCCGACCTCACCGCCGCCTATTCGTTCAACTTCGGAATCCTGGGGACGACGATCGGCGGCGAGGAGACCTACGGATCGTGGGAGTACCTGCCCGAGGCGGCATGGCCAACCACCCGCTCGATCGCCGACGCCCCCGACGAGCCCGCCGAGGTGGTGCTGAGCTTTGCGCGGGGGCTCCCGGCGGCGTGTGCGATCGTCTCCGGGCCGGCCGACCCCGACCGCGGCGCGGACGGCATCGGGCTCCCCGGCTACGACACCCTCGCCCTGCTGAACCGGATCGGGGGCGAACACGGCGTGGGACGCGGAATCCACACCGGGCAGACGATCATGGGAATCGCCGGGCGGCTCGGGTTCGAGGCGCCCGGCATGCTGATCCTGATCGCCGCCCACCGGGAGCTCGAGCGCCTGGTTCTCACCAACTCCCAGCAGACGCTCAAGGCCTCGTTGGGGACCACGTTCGGCGACATGCTGCACGAAGGGCGTTACTACGACCCGCTGCTGACCGACATCCGCGCCTTTCTGGACAGCTCGCAGGAGCGGGTCAGCGGGGAGGTCCGGGTGCGCCTGCACAAGGGAAACGTGATCGCGCTCGGCTGCGCCAGCCCCTACAGCCTGCTCGACGCCGGACGGCGGCTCGGGTCCACCTACGGCCACGGGTCAACGCTGTGGAGCGGCGAGGAGGCGCGCGCCTTCGCGCACATCTACGCCACCGCCGGCGTGCTGGCCAAGGCGACCGACTCAGACCAGGACTAGCGAGCGCCGAGCTCCACGATCGTCATCAGCAGAGCCTCCAGCTGCTCCAGCTCGGCGACCGTGATCGACTCCGACAGCTGATGTGGGTCCCGGCCGCCGCTGGCCACCGCGACGACGTCGGTGTGGGCGGCCAGGTAGTTGGCCTCCAGGGTGGCGTGGGCCTGCACCGCCACCAATTCGATCCCCGGCGTGGCGGCGACCGCGGTGGCGACCAGCTCCAGCGCGCGCGAGTCCGGCGCGCCGGGAAACGGCGGCACCACGCGGCTGCGGTCACGGATCCACTCGTGCGACGCGCCGTGAGCGTCACACACGCGGCTCACCGTGTCGGCGATCGTCTGGGCGGTGGCCTCGATCTCTGACTCGGAGTAGCCACGCACCTCGCCACGGACGAGCGCCAGCTCGGGCACCGAGTTGGTCGGGGTCGCGTCCAGCGCCCTCATGACGCTGACGGCGCCGTCGTCGCTCTCGCCGATGCCGAGCTCGCGCAGCCCCGCCGGACGCAGCCGGGCGATCACGCCGCCGCCCACGATCGCGGCGACGCTGGCGCTGCCGCCGCCGGCGGTGCGGCCCAGCGGCAGCGCGGCAATCGCCTCGGCGGCCACCCGGATCGCGCTCACCCCCTGGTCGGGGTTGGCCGCGGCGTGGGCGGCGCGGCCGTGGACGACGAAGGTGAACACCGTCTGGCCGAGCGCCCGGGTGATGACGGTGCCGATCGGCTGGCTGCCGTCCACGCTGAACGCGGCGTCGACGCCCGGCAACAGGGATGCCGGGAGCAGGCCGGCGCCCATCCGGCCCGACTCCTCGCGGCAGGTGAATGCCGCGATGACGGCAGGGCGCGCTTGCGGCGGCTTGCGGGCGGTGGCGGCACACAGGCGCATCACCGCCGCCACCGCCGACTTGTTGTCGGCGCCGAGGATCGTGTCACCGCCCGAGCGGATCACGCCGTCCTCGCCCACGCGCGGCGACACCGGCGGACTGCCCGACTCCACCGTGTCCAGGTGAGCGACGAACAGGTAACGCGGAGCTCCCGGCGCCCCCGGGACGGTGGCGATCAGGTTGCCGGCATCGGATCCGTTGACGTCGCCGGCTCGATCGAACTCGGACTGCACTCCGTGGTGCGACAGCCAAGCGCCAATCGCCTGGCCGAGCACTCGCTCGCGTCCGCTCGGCGACGGGATCGCCACCAGCTCGAGGAACAACCGGGCGATCGAGGCATCGCGCGTGAGCACCGGCGGGTTTGGTGGCCCGGTTCTCAAGGGTCGTCGAGCACGGAGATGCGGGTCACGGTCCGAAGTCTTTCAGCACGAGGCCAACCGGAGACTGGTCGTGGCCTGACCGATACGGCAGGATGCTGCGGATGACAGTCGCCGAGTTCGAGACCAAGGTGGCGGTCGTCGTGCGTGACGACCTCGCCACGTGGCAGCGTCTCAACGTGACCGCGTTCCTGATCAGCGGAATCGTCGCGCGGGCTGGACCGGAGGCGATCGGCGAGGACTACGTCGACGGCGACGGTGCTCGCTACCTTCCGCTCCTGGTGGCGCCGGTGCTCGTGTTCGAGACCGGGGCGAGCAAGCTGCAGACGTTGCGCGAGCGTGCGCAGCGCCGCGAGGTACCGGTGGCGGTCTACACCGCCGACATGTTCACGACCGGCAACGATGCCGACAATCGTGCCGCGGTACGTGCGGTGGCGACGGCGACGCTCGATCTCGTGGGGCTCGGGATGCGCGCCTCTCACCGGGACGTCGACGCCATCGTGCGCGGCGCCCGGCGGCATCCCTGACCCGGTCCAACGCCTCGCGGATCGTCGATTCGACGCCGCAATTGGCTGCCCGAGCGTCACAGTGTCACTCCGCTATCGACCGCTCCGCCTGGGATGCGGCTACTCTGCCACTGTTCAGATACAGCCTCGAGCAAGGAGTCAGGATGAACAAGACGGAACTCGTCGATGCGATCGCCAAGGACAGCGGGCTCACCCGGGCGGATTCGCAGCGGGCGCTGGAGTCGATGCTGACCACTGTGACCAAGACGCTGAAGAAGGGCGACGACGTCGCGATCACCGGCTTCGGCAAGTTCTCAGTGGCCAAGCGCGGCGCGCGCACCGGTCGCAACCCGCAGACCGGCGCCCCGGTCAAGATCAAGGCCTCCAAGAACCCCAAGTTCAGCGCCGGAGCCACGCTCAAGACCGCCGTCGCCGGACGCCGCAAGTAGTCGCCGCCCGGGCGGACGCGGCCTGCGCTCGATCGGCGGCAGGGCAGGATGCCCGGCCGCCGGCTCGTGGCTAGGCGTCGCTGAAACCGGCGTCGTCGGCGGCCAGGCCGGGCTCGTCCTCGGCGGCGTGGATCGAGCACAGAGTAGGCCCGCCGGACTCGAGCACGGCCCTCATCTCGGCCTCGGTCAACTTGGCCCCACACTCCTCGCAGCGATCGCCGGCGACCTCGATGGCGTGGTCGCTTACACTCATGGCGCGAGTCTATCCCCGGCTCGGGACGCGGCGTAGACCGTCACGGTGTCGCCGTGCAGCAGGTAGCTGCCGGATGCTCGCATCCCCAAGCGCTCCGCCACCCGAACCGATGCGGCGTTGCACGGGTCGATGAGCGAGATCAATCGCGAGGGCGCCAGCTCCGTCCACGCCCAGTCCATCGCCGCGCGGGCGGTCTCCTGGGCATAGCCCCGGCCCCATACGGCGCGGGCGAGCGTCCAGCCGATCTCGAGCCCGGGCCAACCCTCGGGCTCCCACAGCCCGATCCGACCGAGGAGGACGCCGTCGGCCAGACGCTCCACGGCCCACAGGCCAAAGCCCTTCAGGACCCAATGGCCGGCGAACGTCGCCATCGACCGCCAGGCCTGCTCCCGGTCAAGCGCTCCGCCCATGAAACGCATCGCCACGGGATCGGCCGCAATTGCCGCGTACGCATCCAGGTCGGCCTGACGCCAGCCGCGCATGACGGTCCGGGCGGTGTGAAGGCGGGGAACCGGATCTGTGGGCGCCGCCACGCTCGATGGCTCACTCGGCGGGCCCGTGGTGGGTGACCGCGAGCCCAGGCGGCGTGAACCCGGGATCGGGCCGCGTGACGGCAAGCTCGGGCGGCGTGAACCCGGGATCGGGCCGCGTGACGGCAAGCTCGGGCGGCGTGACCGGCCCCACCACCGCCCCCGGCGTCGCGCCGGGCCGCGCCACCCCCGACAACCGGGCCTGGAAAGCCTGCGCCACCCGCTCGGCGTGAGCCTTGGCCAGCTCGGCTCGCTCGCCGCAGAACAGCTCATCGACGGTGGCACGCCACAGCCACAGCCACCGCTCGAAATGGCCGCGGCGCAGCCCGGCCTTGAGATGCAGGGCAGCGTGGGGCGCGAACGCTCCGCCGCTGTAGGAACGAGCCCCGAGCAGGATCGTCTCCCAGAACGAGGCGATGCGCGGGACGTGGGCCTCCAGGTCGAGGTGGGCGACGTCGACGAACAGCCACCCGATGACCGGATCGACCAGCGCCCGACCGTAGAAGTCGCGGACCAGCCGCTCGCAGTCGGCGCGATCTTCGATGTCGGTCCGCGGCATGTGCATCCCAAGGTCAGGATAGGTCGGCGGCGATGCCGCAGCCACAGTGCCCCAGAACATCGAACCCCGGTGTCCGCACGCTCACGTCACAGCGGCGACCTCCGCCTCGATCTCCTCCGGCTCGAGCGCTGGCCGCTCCTCGGTGTAGTAGTACTTCCCGCCCCGCAGCCAGGAGGCGATGGCGGCGACGGCGCAGCACGCGGCGGCGAAGTAGAACGCGTCGTGGATCCCGGTCGAGAACGGATGGGAGACCAGGTTCGGGAAGAACCGGTGGCCGGTGAGATACACCCCGGCGGCGTGCGGAAGGTGGGCGAGCTCCGGCCCCAGCGTGGTCTGCATCGGGTTGTAGCCGAGGAAGGCCGAGAACAGGGTGCCGACGGCCGGCAGGTGTGAGACCTTGACCGCGTAGGCGTGCGGTACCCCATTGCTGCTCAATCCGTGCAGCAGGGCCGCCGGTAGGTTCGCCGATAGGCCGACGATGATCAGGCTGAAGAAGATCCCGATCGAGAGCACCGAGGCCGAGCCCATGAACGTCGCCGTCATCCCGGCGCCGGCGCCGCGTTGATCGGGCGGCAGGCTGTTCATGATCCCCGTCTGGTTGGGGGCGGCGAACAGGCCCATGGCGAACCCGATCACGAAGATCACCAGTCCGAACACCCAGTAGGTGAAGTCGACCGGCAGGATGGTGAGCGCCAGCAGCCCCAGCGCCGACAGGATCATGCCGCCGAAGGTGAACGGTCGCGCGCCGTAGTGATCGGCCAGGCGTCCCGAGATGGGGCCGGCGATCAGGAACCCGGCCGACAGCGGGAGCATGAAGATCCCGGCCCACAGCGGGGTGTCGGAGAAGCTGTAGCCGTGGATCGGCAACCAGATGCCCTGCAGCCACAGGATCAGCATGAACATCAGCCCGCCGCGGGACAGCGCCGACAGAAACGTGGCGACGCTACCACCCGAGAACGCCCGGATCTTGAACAGCGGCAATCGGAACATCGGCTCGTGCACCCGGGACTCGATGACGACGAAGGCGATCAGGACGAGGATGCCGCCGGCGATCGCGGCGATCACCCCGGGGGCGGTCCAACCCATGGAATGGCCGCCGTAAGGCAGGATCCCGTAGGTGATCCCGACCAGCAGCGCGATCAGACCGACCGCGAAGGTGACGTTTCCCAGCCAGTCGATCTTGGCCCGGACGCGAATGCCCCGCTCCTGCAGCATGAAATAGGCCCAGATGGTGCCGAACAGCCCACACGGAACCGAGACGAGGAACACCAGTCGCCAGGCGATCGGGGCGAGCACGCCGCCGAGCACGAGCCCGATGAACGAGCCCGCGATGGCCGCGACCATGTTGATCCCGAGGGCCAGACCGCGCTGCTGGGTGGGGAACGCGTCGGTGAGGATCGCCGACGAGTTGGCGAACAGGCACGCCGCCCCGATCCCCTGGACGATCCGCATCGCGATCAGCCACAGCGCCGCCGAGGTTCCGCTCATCCAGGTGATGGAGAGCAGGATCGACCCCACGGTGAACACGGCGAAGCCGAGGTTGTACATGCGGACGCGCCCGAACATGTCACCGACCCGGCCAAGGCTGACCACGAGAACCGCCATCACCACCATGAACCCGAGCAGCATCCACAGCAGGTAGCTCGTGTTCGACGACACCAGCGGGTCCAGATGGATCCCGCGGAAGATCGCCGGCAGGGCGATGATCACGATCGACTGGTTGATCGTCGCCATCAGGATGCCCAACGTCGTGTTCGACAGCGCGACCCACTTGTAGTGCTCGGGATGCGCTCGATGACGTTGGAGGCGATCTCGGACGGCGGCAATCGACGAGGTCAACGGGGTTCTCCAATCGTGTCGGGTGCGGAGAAGTCGGTCACGTCTGGACTCCGGAGTGGGCATGGTGGGCGGTGTCCGCGGAGGGGATGGCCGGCGCAGCCGGGCGGCGAGGGACGGCAACGGTGCGGATGCCGAGGCGGCGCAGTTCGCGGCGCAGCCTGCGGTTCAGCAGCGCCTCGGTGATGACGAGAGCGTCGTAGGGACCGTTGCGGAGCATCGCCAGCAGGCAGCCGGTGGTGTCCTCGCCGAGCAGGACCGTTGTCACCGGGATCGACCCGGGGACGAACTCGGCCGCTCGCGCCAGCGTGTGGCTGGCGATCGTCCGGAAGTCGAGCTCCTGGGCGGACACGCACATCGACTGCAGCGCGGACGGCGCGAACCAGCGCATCAAGCGTCCCGGGTCGGTCGTCTTGACGAGAGTGAGCCGAGCCGCCTGCTCCGCGGCCAGGCTCACGGCGCAATCGAACGTCGACCACAGCCGGCGCTCATCGTCCTCGAGCACGCCGAGTACGTGGTGCACGCTCACGGGTCGCGCTCCTGCAGCCGGGCGATGAGCTCATCAAGGACGTCGATCGCCCGGGCCAGCGTCTCGATGTCGCCGTCGGCGAGCGCGGCCATCTCCTCGTGGACGAGCGCGCGGTACTCGGCGCGGAGAGTGTCGAATACCTCCTCGCCGGCAGGGGTGAGACACACCATCACGGCTCGCCCGTCTCCGGGGTCGCTCTCCCGCGTCGCCCACCCAGAATCCTGAAGGCGATTCACCAGCCGGGTGATCGCCGGCTGGGTGACACCCTCGCTGGCGGCCAGATCGGTGATCCGCCGTGGGCGCGCGGCCAGCGCCCAGATCACCCCGGCTTCCGTTCGGGATACACGGACGCTGGTCCGCTTCACGAACAGGCGACTCAGGGCGGCAGCGCGCTGGGGCAGGGCCTCCGCGATCTCGTCCAGCTGACGCCTCCGGGGGCGGGCCGCCGTGGAGAACTCCATGCCGGAGTTATATTAGAAAGGCATTGAATCGTCTAGGGGACGGCCACCAGTCCCCGATCCCGTGGCCGGCCGGGCACGGCGGCGACGGGGGCGATACGATCAGCCAGTACCGGGCGTTCGAACCTGGACCGTTACCCGTCTGTCAGCATCAATGAGCACCGCAGCACAGAGGAACCCGCGTAGAGGTGGAGCGTGAGCACCGGTGAACCCGATCGTTTGGCGGCGCCGCCGTTCGGCGGGGGCAGGCTCCTGGCGGAGATCACCAACCGCATCGTCGCGTTCATGCGCGAGCACTACGGTCGGGGGCCGATCAAGGCCAAGACCTATGTACTCGACAACCTGATCGTGAGCGTGCTCAGCGACGGGTTCACGGCGATCGAGCGCACGATGATGGCGGGCGGACAGCCGGAGCGCGTCCTGGAGATGCGCCGCGATTTCCAGCAGCTCATGAAAGAGCGCTACAGCGAGATGATCGAGGAGCTCACCGGCCGCAAGGTGCTCGCGTTCTTGAGTCAGGCCCACGTCGAGCCCGACCTCACCGTCGAGATGTTCCTGATGGACGGGCCGGTACCGGGGTTCGGGGCGCTGGAGCTGGTCGATCCGCCATCGCCCGAGGAGGGAGGCGAGGAGACGTGATGTCCGAGCAGGGAGGCGAGGAGACGTGATGTCGAGTCGCTTTCCGGGTATGCTCCGCGGCGGAGGCTAGCCGGCGGAGCCATCATGGTGGCGCGGGATGGCCTCAGTGTTGAGTAGCTCGCGCTCGTAGCGGCCAGATTGGCGGCCATCGGGGGCGTTGCAGACGGGCAACGTTCATCCCCCACGCTGGAGCCATTCTCCATGTCCGCGCCAATCCTTGCGACGCACCGCCCGGGGCAACAGCAGCTCGCCGGGTATGCCCGCCCCCGCATCACCAGGAGCCTGATCGACCTCGGCACGTCGATCGTCCCGTACCTGGGGCTGTCGGTCGTCTCGTACCTGACCTTGGGGCTGTCAGCCTGGCTGACGGCCGCGCTCGCCGTCCTCGCCGGCGGATTCCTGGTGCGCACGTTCGTCGTCTTCCACGACTGCGCGCACGGGTCGTTTCTGCCGTCCAAGCGCGCCAATCGGTACATCGGGCGGTTTGCGGGACTGCTGGTGCTGTCGCCGTTCGCCCGCTGGCGACACGACCACGCGGTCCATCACGCCACGTCGGGCGATCTGGAGCGGCGTGGCGTCGGTGACGTGCTCACGCTCACGGTCGCGGAGTACGAGGCCAAGTCACGGCGCGGGCGGGTCGGCTACCGGCTGCTGCGCAGCCCACTGGTTATGTTCGGCCTCGGCCCCATCATCGCGATGATGGTGGGCCCGCGGATCGCCACCCGGGCGCAGCGTCCCCGGATGCGCCACAGCGTGCTTGCCACCGACGCGGCCATCCTCGCCGTCGTCTCCGGGCTGTGCTGGCTGATCGGCTGGAAGGACTTTCTGGTGGTCTGGGCACCCAGCGCGATGCTCGCCGGATCAGTCGGCATCTGGCTGTTCTACGTCCAGCACCAGTTCGAGGACGCTTACTGGAAGGACGCCGGGGGGTGGGATTACACCGATGCCGCGCTGCGCGGCAGCTCATACCTGCGGCTGCCGAAGGTGCTGCAGTTCTTCACCGGCAACATCGGGTTGCATCACGTCCACCATCTCAACGCGCGGATCCCGAACTACAACCTGCAACGGACTCACGATGAGATCGCGATTCTGCACCAGGTGCCGACGCTGTCGCTGATCGATGGCCTGAGGGCGGTCAACCTCAAGCTTTGGGATCAAGACAGCGGAAGACTGGTCAGCTTCGCCAAGGCCCGCCGGCACAGGGTCAGCCAACCGATGGTCCCGGCCCCGGCCGTGCCGGATCCCGCGGGATCGCGCTGATCGGCTCCGACGTGCGGTGACCCCTCGCCCGGGTCAGCCGGGCGCCGATTTGCCGTAGAACTCCGATATGGCCGCAGATGGGGCAATCGTCGTCGACGCCGGCGGCCGGGATCTCCGGGTGTCCCACCCCGATCGCGTGATCTTTCCCGCCACCGGGGTCGGGGGCCCGGTGACCAAGCTTCACATCGTCAACTACTACCTGGCGGTGCAGGACGGGATCATGCGCGCGCTCTGGCGACGGCCGACGACGCTGGAACGCTGGCCCCGGGGCGTGCATCCCGGAATCGTGCTCTCCACCCGCGACAAGGGCGGCGGGGACGCCTTCTTTCAAAAGCGCGTCCCTCGGGGAGCTCCCGATTACGTGCAGACGTCCCGGATCCAGTTCCCGTCGGGGCGCCATGCCGACGAGGTCTGCCCTACCGAGGTGGCGGTCGTCGGTTGGGCGGCGCAGATGGGCGCGATCACCTTTCACCCGTGGCCGGTCCGCAGCGATGACGTCGACCATCCGGACGAGCTGCGGATCGACCTCGATCCCCAGCGCGGCACCGGGTTCGCCGATGCCGTACACGTCGCCGCTCACGCTCACGCGCTGCTGGAGGAGCTCGGCTACGCCGGTTTCCCCAAGACATCAGGCGGACGCGGGGTCCACATCTATGTCCGGATCGAGCCGCGCTGGACGTTCACCGATGTCCGTCATGCGGCAATCGCATTCGGCCGTGAGCTGGAGCGGCGGTTGCCCGATTCGGTGACCACCAGCTGGTGGAAGGAGGAGCGGGGCGAGCGGATCTTCGTCGATTACAACCAGAACGCGCGTGACCGGACGATCGCCTCGGCCTACAGCGTCCGGCCCCGGGCGGGGGCGCCGGTCTCGGCGCCGGTGGGCTGGGACGAGCTCCCCGAGGTTGCGCCTGAGGACTTCACCGTTGCCTCCATGCCGGCCCGGTTCGCCGCGGCCGGCGATCCTCACGCGGCCATCGACGACGTCGCTCACTCCCTGCAACCGCTGCTCGAGATGTACGACGCAGACGCCGACGACGGCCACGGGGACATGCCCTACCCGCCCGACTATCCGAAGATGCCGGGCGAGCCCAAGCGCGTGCAGCCGTCACGGGATCGCGACCGTCCGCGAGAGTGAGCCCGAGCATCGGCACGACGGATCAGGGTGCCTGAGGCAACCTGACAGAGCGCCGCTGGGTCGCCGGGGCCGACGGAGGCGGCACCACGGGACCGATGTCTCCG
Source organism: uncultured Actinomycetota bacterium (assembly GCA_963830395.1). Taxonomy (GTDB): domain Bacteria; phylum Actinomycetota; class Thermoleophilia; order Solirubrobacterales; family Solirubrobacteraceae; genus Palsa-465. The sequence continues at coordinate 22,575 of CAWHMI010000003.1, read as the reverse complement.
TCGGGCGCCTCGTCCAGGTCCACGATCACCGGCGCGTGGTCGCTCGGCCCGCGGCCCTTGCGGGCTTTGCGGTCCACCCAAGCCGCCTGGACACGGTCGGCCACCGGGTCGGTGGCGAGCACCAGATCGATCCGCATCCCGAGGTCCTGGTGAAACATTCCCGCCCGGTAGTCCCAGTAGGTGAACACGCGCTCATGAGGCCAGCGATCGCGGATCACATCGTGCAGCCCGAGCTCGGCGAGCCGGGCCCGCTCGCGCGGTGTGACGTGGGTTTGGCCGACATAGGCCTCCGGATCGAAGACATCGTCATCGGCCGGAGCGATGTTCATGTCGCCGCAGACGACCGTTGCCCCCGGCCCGGCGGTGACGACCTTCCGCAGCGATTCCAGCCACGCCAGCTTGTATTCGTAGTGCTCGGACCCGGGCTGACGTCCGTTGGGAACGTAGACCGAGACCACCCGGATGCCCGCGCACGTGGCGGCCACCGCACGCGCCTCTGGGTGGGGAAAGCCGGGGGCTCCGGTCAGCCCTGCAACGACGTCGTCAAGCCCCACCCGCGAGAGAATCGCCACGCCGTTCCACGCCGCCTCACCGTGAGCCGCGAACCGATAGCCCCGGTGGGCGAGCTCGTCACCGAGCAAGTCGGCGAACGCCTCGTCGATGAGCTTGGTCTCCTGTAGGCAGACGACATCGGGGCGTCGCTCGTCCAGCCAGGGCAGCAGGCGCGGGACGCGCTGCTTCACCGAGTTGACATTCCAGGTCGTGATCCGCATGGCAGCTCACGGTAGACGACCTCCCCGATGACACGTGCCGCGCGGGGGCGTTGGCCGGCCTACCGCGGTGGGGCGCCGTTGGGCACGCGGAGCACCAGGGCGTAGCCCTGGCCCCCGCCGCCGCACAGGGTGGCCGCGCCATATTCGACGCGCCGGCGGCGCATCTCGTGCACCAGGGTGACCGTCATCCTGGCTCCTGTCGAGCCGAGCGCGTGTCCGAGCGCGACCGAGTTGCCGTTGACGTTGACGAGCTCCTCGCCGGCGCCGAGCATACGACTGGCGTGCACCGCGACCGACGCGAACGCCTCGTTGATCTCGACCAGGCCGAGGTCGTCGATGTCCTTGCCGGCCTTGTTCAGTGCGGCTTGCAGCGCCAGCGCCGGAACCGTGTGGAGATACCCGAAGCGCTCCGCGCACATGCCGGAGGAGACGATCTCCGCGAGCGGCTCGATGCCGAGCGCGTCGGCCCGGCGCGCGCTGGTGACGACGACCGCGGCGGCTCCATCTGACAGTTGCGAGGCGTTTCCCGCGGTGATCGTTCCGTCGGGGCCGAACGCGGGGGCAAGCCGCGCGAGAGAATCGCGCGTCGTCTCGGGGCGAATGCCCTCGTCCTGGGCGACAACGGCCATGCCCCCACCGCCCTGCGGCAGCTCGACGCCGACCAGCTCATCGTCGAAGCGTCCCGTCGCCCGAGCCTTCGCCGCGCGCTGGTGCGAGCGGGCTGCCCACGCGTCCTGGTCCTCCCGCGTGATTCGCAGATCGGCGTTGACCTCGTCCGACGATTCCCCCATGTGCTGACCGGTGAACGTGGACCACAGCCCGTCGTGGATCATCGCGTCGACGATGTCGCCATCGCCCATGCGCGCCCCCCACCGGGCGCGGGGAAGTACGTAGGGGGCGTTCGTCATCGACTCCATCCCGCCCGCGACGACGGTCTGAAGCTCACCGGCGCGGATCAGCAGGTCGGCGTACGCGATCGCGGTCAGGCTCGACAGGCACACGTTGTTGAGCGTGATCGCGGGTACTTCCTTGGGGATGCCGGCGGCGATCGCCGCTTGGCGAGAGGTGATCTGCCCGGTACCGGCCTGGAGCACGTGGCCCATCACAACGTGCTCGATGTCGGCCGGCGCGACCGTGGCCCGGGCGACCGCCGCTTTGATCGCGACAGCGCCGAGCTCGACAGCCGAGCGGCCGCGCAGCGCCGATCCGAGCTTGCCGACGGGCGTTCTGACCGCGGAGACGATGACCGATCGCGTCATGGTTGGCTTTTTCCTGCGCCCAGTGTAAGTTGCGCAGCCATGTGGCACCGTGCGCAGCGGGAGCTGGATACGGGCGGCTGAACCATGGACACGCAATTGCTCGTCATCGGTGCTGGGCCGTACGGGCTGTCAACCGCCGCGCTCGCGCGCGAGCGTGGCATCCAAACCGTCGTTCTGGGTCGGCCGATGGACTTCTGGCGCGAGAACATGCCCGGCGGGATGTTCCTGCGCTCCGGTCCGGATTGGCACCTCGACGGGGGCGGCGTCCACACCCTGCGGGCATATCTGCAGGAGCGGGCGATCGCGCCCGAGGCGATCGACCCGATCCCGATCAGCGTGTTCCTCGACTACGCCGAGTGGTTCAGGCAGAGCAAGCGGATCGAGGTCCGCGATGAGTTCGTCATCGAGCTGGCCAAACCGCACGATCGGTTCCAAGCCACGCTGGAAGGCGGCGAGCGCATCGTCGCCGACGCAGTGGTCTGCGCGCCGGGGATTCGCCACTACACCGCCGTCCCCGATTGGGCGTCCTCGGTCGCCCCGGGATGTGCGGCGCACACCTGTGACCTGGTCCGCTTCGAGGACATGGCCGACGCGCGCGTCCTGATCGTCGGCGGGAGGCAGAGCGCGTATGAGTGGGCGGCGCTGATCCGTGAACACGGCGCCGCGCGCATCGACATCGTCCACCGCCACGAGATGCCGCGCTTCGAGCGCGTCAGCTGGAGTTTCATCGACGCCCACGTCGAGCAGACGCTGAAGGTTCCCGGCTACTGGCGCAATCTCCCGAGCGCCGACCAGGCCGCGGTCGACAGGCGATTCTGGGAGGTGGGCAGACTGACGCTGGAGCACTGGCTGACTCCGCGACTGAACTCGCCCGACATCCACCGCTGGCCCGGCGCCGAAGTCGTGGGCATCGCTCCCGCGGGCGGTGAGGATGAGGTGCGAGTGCGCCTCTCCAACTCCGAGCGCCTCGCCGTCGACCGCGTGATCTTTGCTTGCGGATACCGCGTCGAGTTGGCCAACGTCCCCTACGTGGCGGGAGTGCTGGAGCAGGTCAAGCGCGATGACGGTTTCCCCGTCCTCGACGAGGCGTTTCAGACCAGCCTCGATGGCCTGTACATCACCGGCTTCTCAGCGACCAGGGATTTCGGACCGTTCTTCGGTTTCGTCAAGGGATCGCCGGCTGCTGCCACGCTCATCGTTCGCGACCTGCTGTCCCGGGACTGAGCCCGGGCGAAGGTGGGGGCGCGTCCTGGGATCGCGCCCCCACCTTCATCGGATTGCCTATGCCATCGGCGACGTCAGTTGTCGCCGATGAAGGCGGCTGGCAGGTTGCGTCCGGGCACCTGGTCCGGCGTGTAGATCTTCGAATCGCCCGGATAGGCGACCTTCCAGTTGTGCGCCGAATACCAGTCCAGGCGGTTGAGGAGCGCCGGCTTCTCGGCGTCCACGCGCGCCATCGGGCCGTTGAACGGCTGCGTGCGACTCCATGCCACCCAGGCGTCGTACACGTTGCGCATGTCCGCCGGCACGACGCCCTGTGGACGGAACGCCTTTCGTTGCGCCATGGTGGAGCTCGCCGACGCCGCCGTCAGCGTCGACGGGTAGCCCGGGGCGCCCAGCGTCAGCGGGATCTGGTTGGGCTGGACGTCGTACGGCGCGTAGTCGGGTCGCTTGGTGAACGCGCTGTACATGGGCTCGGCGGCGAGGTCCTCCTGGTTCATCGCCTTGACGCCGAGGATCTGCTCGACCGTCTTGACCATGTTGATCTGCGAGTAGTACTGGTCGTTGACGCCGCCCGCCGAGTACGGGCTGATCACGAACACCGGGTCGCGGTGCCCGTCGACGTGGTCGACGCCATTCTGGGTGTCGTCCTCGACCACGAAGATCGCGGTGCTCTTCCAGAATCTGCTGTGCGAGATCGTGTCGACCACCCGGCCGACGGCGAGGTCGTTGTCGGCAACCTCAGCCACCGGATAGGGATCGCCCGAGCCCAGCCCGGCCGTGTGGTCGGTCATCAGCCACATGAACGTCAGGTTGGGCATCCTGCCGGTCCTCTCCTGCTTGGCGAAGATCGGCTTCCACATGTCGACGCGGTACTGATCCGGGATCTGCAGCTGGAAGTTGGGGAACCACGGATCCAGGATCTTGTTCAGCGACGGGATATCCGAGGAGGTCTCGTACTCGTGGGTGGGGACCGGCAACGGTCCGGATGCCTTGCCTTCCAGGATCTGCGAGTCCTTGTACCACGCGTCCCAGCCAGGCGCGCCCGCCGGCAGGCTGTACGGGTTGTAGGCGTACTCGCCGAAGTCCTGGACCTTGAGCCCCGCCTTCTCGGCGGCATTCCAGAGGAAGCCGTCTCGCTGGTAGGCGAGCGCGTCGCCGCCCTGTGACGGATACGAGCGGTAGAAGGCCCCGAACTCCTTCTCGACGTAGTCGTTGGCCTCGGCTTGGACGATCCAGTTGTGACCGTCGGCCGAGAGCGTGCCCTCGTCGTAGAAGTTGTCGAGGTCGCCGAACCGCTTGGCCATCGCGTGGAAGTTCGGCGTCACCTGCGCACCGAACTGGGCATCGGACGGGTCGCCGTTACCCTCGCCCAGGTCGCCCAGCACCTGGTCGTAGGTTCGGTTCTCCTTCACGATCACGACGATGTGCTTGATCGGCGAGCTCCCGCCCAGGTGGGCTGGGATCACCTTCGGGATGGTGTCGTAGTCGCCCTGATTGATCGGCTTTGTCTGCTCCCAGTCGTTGTCGGTGAACACGGTTTGGGTGTTGCGCGCCATCTGGTCTTTGCTCGGCATCGGGAACGTGGTCACGCTGCCGGTGTCGTCGTAGGTGTTGTGGTCGGTGGCGCCGTATCCGGCGGGGCCGCTCGAGGGTGGTGCGTACGGGCCCTTGTTGATCGTCGACTCGGGACCCCGCGCGCCGATCCCCTTGTCGTTGGTCACCACGATGTCGTTGGGGCCGAGCGCCGGATCGGGCTGGACCTGCACCGGGTACCAGTCGGTCGGCAGCAGGCCGATGTAGTGCATCGGCGTCGTCAGGCCGCTGTACCTGTACACGGCGATCGCGTTGTCGCGGCCGATGCTGACGAGTACATGGTTGGGGTCGGACATGTTGATCGCGTTGGCGTAACTGCCGACCGTCGCACCCGGCACCGGGTTGGTCTTGACCGTCTGGGTCACGGTGTTGGTGGCCTCGTCGATGACCGACATGCTGTCGTCGTTGGAGTTGGCGACGAACAGCGCCGAGCCATCCTGGTGCAGCGCCGTGGGCTGGAGCCCGACCGGGATCTCCTGCTCCTCCTTGCCGGAGGTCAGGTTCACGACCGAGACGGTCCCGGTGATGGCGCCCCCGGTCTTGGTGCTCGCCACGATCGGCGTTCCGTCGGACAGGTTGGTGAAGTCGGCCGACGTGGCCGGCCGCCCGCCCTCGTTGGATACGTAGGCGACGGCGCCGTTGTCGGCCAGCACGACCTGGCGGGGCGCGTTTCCGACCGGAATCTGCTGGGTCAGCTGATCGGTTGAGGTGTCGATCACACCCAGCGTGTTGGCGCCGTTGAGAGCGACGTACAGCTTGCTGCCATCGGGCGACAGCGCCATGCCGGCTGGCAGCGACGCACCCTTGGCGGTGCTCGGCCCGTCGTTCGGATTACACGCGATTGAGGTGAGAGCCGAGCCGCAGAGCGGGATTGCCGCTGTTTGGGTTGCCGTGCCCGTCGCCTGGTCGAAGCTGAATCGATCCAGGTAGGTCGACTGCGAGACCCACAGGGTGCTGCCGTCGGGTGAGAACAGGGGACCGTCAGGCCCGACCGAGTAGTCCGTCGGGCCCCCGTCGGCGGATGTCGCGAGCGGCGTCTGGGAGACGATCGTGTCTGTCTTCAGGTCGATGACCGTCAGGTCGCCGTTGAAGTCGTTCCAGCCGAGCGCCGCCAAGTACGTCCCGTTGGGGCTGATCGTGCTCGAGACGAGGCGATAGTCGTTATCGAGGATGCGCGTGCCCAGCGGAGAGATCCACTGGTTGGTGGGGAGCAGCACGCCATTGGCGTACGCCGAGCCGACCTGCTGATTGCCGAACGGATTGAAGCCACCGACCGCAGCCGAGGCCGCCCCGACGACGACGACGCACGCGGCGAGCGCCGCGAGCACAGCCGTCCGCCCGCGTCTGCGCGAGTGGCGTGGACGGGACGCTCCTGTCACGAGAAAACGCACGGACAACCTCCATGGATTACGCCGCCATGCAGCGTCGGACACTCTGGCCGAGATCGCTGGTGCGGCACGCGGGAAATGACACTCTTATGCAGCGTCCTGCCATATCCGGCGAGGAGCGTGCGTGCTCCTCTCACGGCATCTTTGCCCACAGCTGCCGAGCGCGTGTTACCAACGAGTTACGAAACATAAGCATGGCTCGGTTCACATTTCGTCACCCCGCCGGGCGAGGTCGCCGCGTATATTACCCCACAGTGGAAGCCGTCCGGTCGATTGGGCTGGTGAAGCGTTTCGAGACGACGACCGCCGTCGACGGCGTCGACCTGAGCCTGGGCCCGGGCGAGGTGCGCGGTCTGCTCGGTCCCAACGGCGCCGGCAAGACGACGCTCCTGAGAATGCTGTTCGGGCTCATCCGGCCCGACGAGGGCTCGGTGGAGCTGCTCGGGCGCTCGCTCGACGATCTCGGCACGAGCGCGCTGCACAGCGTCGGCGGGTTCGTGGAGGAGCCGCGCTTCTACCCTTACCTCTCCGGGAGGGCCAACCTCCGACTCCTGGCCAGGCTCGACGGCAATACGGCCACCCCGGATGAGATCGACGCCGCGATCGAGCGCATCGACCTCGCCCATCAGGCAGACGCCCGGGTGAGCGGCTACTCGACCGGGACGCGCCAGCGGCTGGGAATCGCCGCCGCCCTGCTGCGGACGCCGAGACTGCTGCTGCTCGACGAGCCAACCAGCGGACTCGACCCGTCCGGCACGCGGGCGGTCGCCGCACTCGTGCGCGAGCTGTCTGACCAGGGCACAGCAATCCTGCTCTCGAGCCACCAGATCGGCGAGCTGGAACGGATGTGCACGACGTACACGTTCCTGCGCGACGGGCGCGTCGTGTGGGATGGCACGCTCGTCGAGCTGCAGGCGCAGGCACCTGCCTCCGCCTACTCCCTGGTGACCAGCGACGACGACCGCGCCCTGAGCGTGGCCGCGGGCCATCCGGGAGTACGCGCGCAACCCTCCCCACGCGGAGGGCTGGCGCTCGCCGCCCCGCCCGACGAACTCGACGCCCTCGTGCTCGCCCTCGGCGACGCCCGCGTGGTCATCCGCCGTCTGGAGCTGCTCGTCAGCCCGCTCGAGAGCATGTTCTTCACCCTCACCGGCGACGAGCTGCGCGATCCGCTCGAACCTGCCGAGTACGCCGAGCAGGTTCTCGCCGCCGCCGCCGGATGAGTGCCGTCGATTCACCTCCCCGTGCAGCGTCGCGTGAGCTCGGGGCCGGGGACGACGACGGCTTTCGTAACGCCTATGCCACCGAGCTGCAGAAGCTGTTTGCCCAGCTGACGACACGGCTGCTCGCCGTGGTCGCCGTCTTCGGGCCGTTCGTGTTCGCCGTCGTGCTGAAGATCCAGAGCGGCACCCCGTCCGATGCCCTGTTCGGCGCCTGGGTTCACTCTTCGGGGTTCGCAATCTCGCTGGTGATTCTCGGGTTCGCCGGCTCCTGGGGTTTTCCGATCGTCGCCGGCGTGGTCGCCGGCGACCTGTTCGCCTCCGAGGATCGACACGGCACGTGGAAGACGATCCTCACCCGCTCCTGTACCCGCGAGGACGTGTTCGCCGGCAAGCTGCTCGCCGGCGGCGCCGTCGTGGTCGGCCTCGGCCTGCTGGTAGGGGTCTGTAGCCTGATCGCCGGCCTCGCGCTCGTCGGGGCCCAGTCGCTCGTCAACCTCAGCGGCGTGGTCACGTCGCCGGGCCGCATCCTTGCCCTCGTCGTCGTCAGCTGGGTGTACTGCCTGCTGCCGCTGCTGGCCTACACGAGCCTGGCCATCCTGTTCTCGATCGCCACCCGCAACGGGATTCTGGGCGTCCTCGGTCCGCTGCTGGTCGCGTTGGTGACCCAGCTGCTTAACCTGATCGGCAAGGGCGTGGTCGTTCATACGCTGCTGATCGGCTCCGCCTTCGACGGCTGGCACGGGCTGTTCGTCTCGCACCCGTTCTTCGGGTCCCTGGTCGTCTCCGGCCTCGTCTGCCTCGCCTGGATCGGCGCCTGCCTGACGGCGAGCTGGCAGATCCTGCGGCGTCGTGATTTTCTCGGCAGCGCCACCACCCGCAGCCTGAACTGGATGGCACCGATTCGCGTGGTCGCCGTCACAACCGTCGTGATCGCCATACTCGCGCTCTGCTCCAATCTCGGCCCAACCGGTGTGACCGGTTACCGGGTGAGCTCCACCATCGGCTCGGAGTTCAGCAACCTCACCATCCGCCAGCAGGCTCTGCTCGGCCGCAAGGCCCCGGCGAGCGCGAAGCTCGACGTCCTACCCAACTGCAACCGCAGGGGCGCCGCGGACGTGGGTCCCGGCGACTGGAACTGCAACCTGTACGTATACCTACCCCAGCCGAAGTCGGTGCCGTTCCAGCAGACCTCGGTCGAGTACGAGGTGAGCGTCCAATACAACGGCTGCTACAAGGCCCAGTCACCTCCCGCCTTCATCGGCGGCCCCACGATGCAAAACGCCGCCGGCAAGAGCGTCACCAATCCGCTGTTCATCGTCTACGGCTGTTTCAATACGCTGTAGGGCGACGTCACTCACCACCCCGACCCCACGAACTGCAGCACCGGCGGGCTACCCGGGCCGCTCCCGCGCTCTGCTCCAGGGCTGGCAATGACCGTCGGCAGCCTCCGCCGAGCTGTGGTCGATGAGCGCGACGGCCCCCTGCCCGCGATGCTGCTCGCGCTCACCGTCCTGGCAGGGGTGGTGGATGCGACCAGCATCCTGCGCTTGGGCCACGTGTTCGTGGCGACGATCACCGGAAACCTCGTGTTCGCCGGCCTGGCAGTCGCCGGCGCCAGGGGGTTTGGCTTGTCGACTCCCGCGCTGGCGATCGGCGGATTTGCGGTTGGGGTGCTGATTGGTGCTCAGGCCTGCCAGGCCGCCCGATCGCATCGTGGGCGGGCGGTTCGCAACGTGCTTGCCGTCAAAGCCACGCTGGCTACCGCGGTCACGCTGGCGGCAGTGATCACCGGCGGACGGTTCGCCGTCGGCGTGCGGGACACGGTGCTTGTAGTGCTGGCCGCGTCGATGGGCGCCCAGCTTGCCCTGATCCGGTACCTCAAGGTCCCGGATCTGCTCACCGCGGTCCTGACGTTGTCGATCACGGGAGCGCTGAGCGAGCGGGGACACGGCTGGAACGACCCCGTAATGCTGCGCCGTGGGCTGGCGCTCGTCGCCTTCGTCGTGGGTGTCGTGTCCGGCGCGTTGCTCATCCGCTTCGTGACGCTGGCGGCCGCGACCTCCTTTGCCCTGGGCATCATCGTCGTCGTCGGCGCCGCCGCCCATCTGGTGTCGCATGACTCCGCCAGCTGGTCGACGCCGCGTTCGGCGCCAGCCCGGGCCGCCCCTCCCGCGTACGCTGCTTCACCAGTCGACGCCCGGGCTGAAGAGCTGCGCTCCTGAGATCGCCCGCGTCTCACTGGGGGTCGTGGACGAAAGCGAGCTTTCGCTGAGCCGCTTTCTCCACGGCGATCACGAAGCACACCCGCCCTGGGCCGCGAGTGGGAAACGGCGCGCTTGTGTACTTGAGCGAGATCTGATCCATATACCGGCAATCCTCGTCGGCCCGGACCTCAGTCACGCGCCCCTGGATTGCCGCCATCCGGTACGGGTCGGCCAGATCGGTCACCGACAGTGCCACGCGGGGGTCGCGGCGCATGTCCTTGGCCTTCCAGCCCGCATCTGACGTGCACACCAGGATCTGATCGCCTTCGAGTCCGACCCACACGACCCAGTTGCGCGGCGATCCGTCGGCTCGCAGCGTCGCCAGGTGCACGTAGTTGGGGGCGTCGAGCAGCTCGCGGACATCATCAGGAATAGGGATTGCCACCGGGGCCGCTCCTTCGAGGTCAGATCTGAGCGCAGCTGCGAAACCGAGAATGATGACCGGCTCTGAGAACGCCCGTCGCGTCGCACGCGTCGACCTCTGCGGTATGCTCGGAGCGTGGGACGGTAGGGGCAGTTCGCGAGAGGGCTCGGGCGGTTGGCCTGCATGAGTGCTGTCGCCGCTCTGATCGGCGGGTGGACCGCGGTGGCCACCGCCTCGCCGAACCCCAGCGCGGTCGGGATCTCCAAGGTCAGCAAGATCTTCGCTGGCATCGAACACCAGGCTCGATACCGGCAGTCGGACTGGGGCTACGCGGTGCTCGATCAGAACAGCGGCAAGACGCTGCTCGCCCAGAACGCCCAGAAGATGTTTGACCCCGGCTCGACGATGAAGCTCTACTCGGTGTCGACAGCCTTGACTGAATACGGTCCGAATTACCGGTTTCGTACACCCGTGTACCGGGAGGGACGGGTCGCCGGCGGCACGCTGCGCGGCAACCTGGTGATGGTGGCGTCGGGCGACTTGACGTTGGGGCTGCGGGAACGTCGCAACGGCACGCTTTATTACGAAAGCCTTCCCAAGGCCAACCAGAGCTACGCGAACCAGCTGCCCGGCGCGGTGGAACCACCCGGAAATCCGCTCGCGGCGCTCGATCAGCTCGCCAAGCAGGTGCGGGCCTCCGGCATCACGCGGGTCAACGGCAACGTCGTGATCGACGACCGGCTGTTCGCCTCCTACGACTTTCCGGATGGGCTCGTCTCGCCGATGTGGGTCAACGAGAACCTGATCGACCTGCTGGTGTCGCCGCGGGCGGTGGGGCGACCGGCGGCGGTCAACTGGCGGCCGATGACCGGCTCCTACGTAGTCCGCAACCGAGTCAAGACGGTCGCGCGCAAGCAGGCCACCACGCTGAATGTCACCGAGCCCACCCCCGGCACGCTCGTGGTGACAGGACAGATCGCTGCCGGCACCGCACCGACCCTCCGGGTATGGGAGGTAGACCACCCGTCGGCGTTCGCGCGCACCGCCTTCATCGGGGCGCTGAGACGAGCCGGCGTCACGGTCACCGCGCCGTTGACTGGATCAAACCCGACGGCGCTTCTCCCGCGCAAGGGGAGCTACCGAGCCAGGGACAGGATCGCTCAGCACGTCTCAGCCAACCTGTCCCAGTACGCCAAGCTGATCCTGAAGGTCAGCTACAACCGCGGCGCCGACCTGATGGCGTGCCTGGCGGCGGTGAGAGTCGGGAGTACCAATTGCCTGGCCGGGGTGGGGGCCGAGGTCAAGACTGCGGTGGGGCTCGGGGTGTCTCGGACGGGCGTGTTCCCGCAGGATGGCGCGGGCTCCGATGACCAGGGTCGCTCGACTCCAGCGGCGCTGGCGACGTTGCTCAGAGCCGTCGCCAAGACCTCTTATGGAAAGACGCTGTTCCAGGCCCTCCCGATCCTCGGACGAGACGGAACCCTCGCCAATGTGGAGGCCAGGTCTCCGGCCGCCGGACATGCGCAGATAAAGACCGGCAACCGAGTCGTGGGAACCCCCGCCGGGCAGCTGATCGTCCTTGGCAACAGCCTGGCCGGGTACGTGCAAACCAGGAGCGGCCGTCGCGTGGTGTTAATGATCGCCGTCGGTAACGTGCCGGTTCCTACCACCGAAGCCTTCTTGCAAGTTGTCAACGATCAGGCCCGGATGGTCGTCGCCATCCAGCAGAACCTGTGAGAGTTTCGCGTCCCGGCCCATCCCGGGCCGGCTGCTTCAGCTGACCCGAGCAATCCGTGGCAGCGATGGCGGTCGCGCCACCAACACGCCCGGTTGATGGATGGCGAATCGGGTAGGTCTGCGACCAGAGGAGGGTCCTGAGTGCCGACGTCAGAAGATCAATTCGTCATCGGGGTCGATTACGGGACCTTGTCGGGCCGCGCCGTGGTCGTCCGCGCCGGCGACGGTGAGGAGCTCGGGACCGGCGAGCTCGAGTTCCCGCACGGGGTGATCGACCGAGATCTCCCCGAGACCGGTGAGCGGCTGTCACCGGGTTGGGCGCTGCAGGATCCCGATGACTACATCGAGGTCCTCAAGCGGGCGGTTCCCGAGGCGCTCGAGGACGCCGGAGTCGACGCCGGGAGCGTCGTCGGGATCGGGATCGACTTCACCTCGTGCACGATCCTGCCCACCACCAGCGACGGAACCCCGCTGTGCCGGCTGGAAGAGTTCCGCACGCGCCCTCACGCCTACGTCAAGCTCTGGAAGCACCACGCCGCCCAGCCCCAGGCCGACCGCGTGACCGAGACGACCGCCGAGCACGACGAGTCGCGGCTGGGACGGTATGGCGGAAGGATCTCGTCCGAGTGGGCGCTGGCCAAGGCGCTGCAGGTCCTCGACGAGGACTCCGACATCTATGAGCGGATGGACCGCTGGATCGAGGCCGGCGACTGGATCGTCTGGCAGCTGTGTGGCGACGAGGTCCGCAGCGCATGCGCCGCCGGCTACAAGGCGATGTACCAGGACGGCGCCTACCCGAGCGAGGGTTACTTCACCGCCCTGGACCGTCGGCTTGCCGGCTTTGCCTCCGACAAGCTCTCCGCCTCGCTCGCGGAGCTCGGCAGCCGGGCCGGATCGCTGACGGCGCAGGCGGCCGATTGGACCGGACTTCCCGAGGGAACCGCCGTCGCCGTCGCCAACATCGATGCTCACGTCACCGCGCCGGCCGCGCAGACTCTGGACCCCGGCCAGATGCTGCTGGTCATGGGAACATCGACCTGCCAGGTGATGGTCGCCGACGACGTCGCCGAGGTCCCGGGGATGTGCGGGGTGGTAAAGGGGGGGCTGATCGCGGGTCGGTGGGGGTACGAGGCCGGCCAGAGCGGGGTCGGCGACATCTTCGCCTGGTTCGTCGACCAGTGCGTCCCCCCGGCCTACCACGAGGAGGCCAAGCGCCGCGAGATGAGCGTCCACGAGTACCTGACCTCGCTCGGAGCCGACCAGCGGGTCGGTGAGCACGGCCTGGTCGCGCTCGACTGGTGGAACGGCAATCGCTCGGTGCTCGTCGACCACGAGCTGACCGGGGTCCTCGTCGGGCTCACCCTCTCCTCGCGCCCTGAGGACATCTACCGGGCGCTGATCGAGGCCACTGCGTTCGGCACTCGCCGGATCATCGAGGGCTTCACGGACGCGGGGCTGGCCGTCGATGAGCTCGTGGCAGCGGGCGGACTGCTCGCCAACCGGACGCTCATGCAGATCTACTGCGACATCGCCAACCGGCCGATCGGGGTGCTCGACTCCTCCGAGGGGTCAGCGCTGGGCTCGGCCATCCACGCGGCGGTGGCGGCGGGAGTCTACGACGACGTGGCCGCCGCCTCGGCGCGGATGGGCAAGCGTCGCGATCGCGTCTACACGCCCGACTCGCGCGCCACCGAGGCCTACGACGACCTGTACGCGATCTACCGCCAACTGCACGACTGGTTCGGCCGTGACCACCGCGGCCTAATGCGTGATCTGCAGAAGATCCGCGACCGCGGGCGCGAAGAGGTGGAGGCGTGACGGCCGCGAACTTGGACGCCGTCCGCGAGCGGGTCACGCAGCTGCACGCCGAGCTCACCCGCAATGGGCTGGTCGCCTGGACGACGGGCAACATCTCTGAACGGGTGCCCGACTCCGATCTGGTCGTGATCAAGCCCAGCGGCGTCTCCTACGCCGATCTCACGCCCGAGTCGATGGTCGTCGTCGACCTCGACGGCGATGTCGTCGACGGCGACCTCGCACCCTCGAGCGACACCGCCACCCACGCCTACGTGTACCGCTCGCTGGACCGCGTCGGCGGCGTCGTTCACACCCACAGCCCCTACGCGACGGCGTGGGCCGCGCGCGGCGAGCCGATCCCGTGCGTGCTCACGGCGATGGCCGACGAGTTCGGCGGCGACATCCCGCTCGGCCCGTTCGCCCGCATCGGCGGCGAGGAGATCGGCCAGGGGATCGTGGAGACACTGCGCGACCACCGCTCGGCCGCGGTGCTGATGCGCAGCCACGGCGTGTTCACGATCGGAGCCGACGCCCGCGAGGCGGTCAAGGCCGCGGTCATGTGCGAGGACGCCGCCCGCAGCGCGCTGCTGGCGCGATTGCTAGGCGAGGTCGAGCGCTTGGACCAGTCAGACATCGACGCGCTTCACGAGCGGTATCAGAACGTCTACGGCCAGAGGTAGGCCACGCGGCTGGGAAGAGAGGAGAGCCAGCGATGACGGAAGAGAAAACGGTCAAAGCCGAGCGCAAGGACGGCTTTCGAGGTTCGTTCCGGTGGGATGTGATCCGCTCCACGCCGCGCTACGCCTACCTCGTCGCCGGCGTGGCGGCGATCGGCGGCATGCTGTTCGGCTACGACATCGGCGTCATCTCGGGGGCCGAGAACCTGCTCAAGGCACAATGGCATCTGAGCGCCGGAAGCGAGGAGCTCGCCGTCTCCGCCGTGCTCATCGGCGCCATTCTCGGCGGGATCATCGGCGGCAAGCTCGCCGACCGGATCAGCCGCCGGTACGCGCTTCTGGCCCTCGCCATCCTCTACTCGGTGGGAGCCGTGGCCACCTCGCTCTCGCCTGGCTTGGCGCTGTTCGTCGTCTTCCGGATCCTCGTGGGCGTTGCGGTGGGCGCCTCGTCGATGATCGTCCCCACCTACATTGCCGAGCTGGCGCCGCGCGAGATTCGCGGCGGCCTCGTGATCCTCCAGCAGCTGGCGATCTCAGGAGGGATCTTCCTCTCCTACATCCTGGACTACATCTTCTTCAGCTCCGGCGGGGGCTGGCGGCCGATGTTTGCCGCCGCCGTGATCCCGGGGATCGCCCTGGCGGTCGGGATGATCTTCATGTCGCACACCCCGCGCTGGCTGGGCATGCAGGGCCGCTGGGACGAGGCCGAGCAGGTGATGGAGCGCGTCAATCCCGGCGCCAAGGAGGAGGAGCTCGAGCAGCTGCGCGCGGACTTGGAGGAAACGAAGCGCAGCTCGTTCCGGGAGCTTCTCGCCCCCGGGATGCGCCTGGCGCTGATCGCGGGACTCGGCCTGGCGATCCTGCAGCAGTTCGTCGGCCCCAACACCGTCCTGTTCTACGGTCCGACGATCTTCGGCTACGCCGGGATCTCGGCCGGATCGGGCGGACTGCTGGCGGAGATCGCCGTCGGCGCGGTGTTGTTCGTGTGCGTGCTCCCGACGATCGCGCTCGTGGACATGATCGGGCGCAAGAAACTCTTCTACTTCGGCCTGGCCGGGATGGGGAGCATGCTCGTGCTCCTGGGCCTGGCCTTCGCCACCGGCGTCTCCAGCTGGGGGATCGGCGTGCTCGTGATCCTGCTCGTCTACATCGCCTGCTACTCGCTGAGCATCTCGCCGCTGTTCTGGCTGATGACCGCGGAGCTGTTTCCCAATCGCCTGCGCGGAGTCGGCGCCAGCAGCGCGACGGTGGCCAACTGGTCGGCCAACCTGCTGATCACCCTGACGTTCCTGACCGCGGTCAACGCTCTCGGCAAGGACGTGGTGTTCTGGATCTACGCCGCGTTCGCAGCGGTCGGCCTCGTGTTCGTCCGCTTCTGTGTCCCCGAGACCAAGGACCGTCCGCTCGAGGACATCGACGAGTACTGGACCCAGGGTCGGAAATGGCCTGAGCACGCGAGCAGCCAGGGCCAGCCTGAGCGTCGCACGCCGACGGCGGCGGCGTAGGCGCGGCGGCAGCGTAGGCGCGGCGGCGGCGTAGGCGCGGCGGCGGCGTAGGCGGCGGCGGCGTAGGCGTGGCGTAGGCGCGGGACCGTGCCACCCGAGTGACGATCGCTGCCTAAAGGCCTCTCGCGAGGTGGTAGTAGGCCTGGTTCCAGCGCAGCTCGTTGGTGAACTGCGCGACCGTGGTGTCGTGGCCGATGACGACGAGCTCGATCCCGGCGATCAGCGCCAGGTCGCGCAAGGCCTCGATGTCCAGCGCCATCGTGAACACGCTGTGGTGCGAGCCCCCGGCGAGCAGCCACGCCTCGGCCGCCGTGCTCAGATTGGGCCGCGGGCGCCAGACGGCGCGGGCCACCGGCAGCTTGAGAAGATCGGCGTCGGGCGCGACCACGTCCACCTCATTGGCAATCAGCCGCAGCCGGCCGCCGACGTCGATCAGGCAGACGACGACCGCCGGCCCCGGTGGCGCCGTGAACACGAGCCGAACCGGGTCCTCGCGGTCGCCGATGGCGAGCGGGTGGATCTCGCAGGCCGGGCGGGCGGCGGCGATCGACGGGCAGACCTCGAGCATGTGGGCACCCAGCACCTTCGCACCACCCGCTCCCAGGTGGTAGACGTAGTCCTCCATGAACGAGGTCCCGCCGTCCAGCCCGCCGGCCATGACCTTCATCACCCGCAGCAGCGCCGCCGTTTTCCAATCGCCCTCGGCGCCGAAGCCGTAGCCGTCGGCCATCAGGCGCTGAACCGCGATCCCCGGGAGCTGACGCAATGCGCCGAGGTCCTCGAACGTGTCGGTGAACGCCCGCGCGCCCACCTGCACCAAGAAGGCGCGCAACCCGGCCTCGATCCGCGCCGCCTCCACCAGCGAACCACGTCGCCGGCCGCCGGGACGTAGCTCGGAGGCGACCTCATAGCGGTCGTCATAGTCGGCGACGAGCTCGTCGACGGTGCTCTCGGGGACCCGCGCGACCGAGAGCGTCAGCGGATCGATCCCGTGGCCGTTGACCGAAACCCCAAGCGTCATCTGAGCTCCCACCTTGTCGCCCTCGGTGACGGCGACGTCACGCATGTTGTCACCGAAGCGGGCGACCCGCAGCCGCCGCGACTCTCGCCAGCCGGTAGCCGCCCGAGCCCAGGTCCCGATTCGTCCTTGCACCACCGGATCGGCCCAGTGCCCGACGACCGTCTTGCGCGCCACGCGCATCCGGCTCTCAACGTAGGCGAACTCGCGGTCCCCGTGCGCTGACTGGTTGAGGTTCATGTAGTCCATATCGATCTCGCTCCACGGGAGGTCGCGATCGAACTGGGTGTGCAGGTGCAGCAGGGGCTTGCGCAGAGCGGCGAGTCCGGCGATCCACATTCGCGCCGGAGAGAACGTGTGCATCCAGGCGATCACGCCGATGCAGTCGTCGTCCGAGCCGGCCTCGGTCATCGCCCGGCGGACCGACTCGGCATCGGTCAGCGGCTCGCGGTCCCGCACCGCCACCGAGATCGCGTTGCTCTCGTCCAGGGCAGCGGCAATCTGTCGCGAATGCTCGTGCACCTCTCTGAGCGTCTCCTCGCCGTACAGGTGCTGGGTGCCGGTCAGAAACCAGATCGATTCGCGCCCGGTGGCGTCGGCGGCGGTCACGGAGACCGTTTACCCGCATCCGGGCGGAAAGAAATCCGCGCCTTCCGCCGGTGGGGATGGTGCCTCGCGTGAGCTGATTTCCGGCAGGCGTCGCGCCAACTGGCGAGGTCGGCGTCGACGCGTGGTTGGCGAGTCCTCCGGGCGGGTCTTAGGCATCGGCTGACGTTGGCGAGTCCTCCGGGCGGGTCTTAGGCATCGGCTGACGTCGTTCACACGGGGGCAACCTGCGCGCCGGCGCGTCTCCATATAACCCGCAGACCGTTAAGGAGTTGATGCGCATGCGTGGAAGTTCAGGTCAGCGGTTTTTGCAGTGCTTGCGGCCGGCGCGGTCGCGATCGGCGTGCCGGTCGTGGCCTCGGGTCACGCCGATCGCGGTTCTGACGACTGGGGCCACTCTGCCTCGGGCCATCATCACGAACACCAGCTCCAGCACGTGCTCCTCATCTCAGTCGACGGGATGCATCAGTCAGATCTCGATTGGTATGTCGCGAACCATCCGGATTCGGAGCTCGCCAGGCTTGCCACCGGTGGTGCCGAGTACTCGGATGCCCACACCTCCGATCCCTCAGACTCGGATCCGGGGGGCACGGCGCTGATGACGGGAGGCGACCCGCGGGCAACCGGCGTCTACTACGACGACGAGTACAACCACGACCTCTCCCGCCAGGCACCACGTCGTGCACAGGCACGCCGCCCGGGTCCCCGGTCGAATACGACTCGCCGATGGACATCAACCCGAATTCCCTTGACGCCGGTCAGGGCCTCTCCGGCCTTCCGGGCAGGATCCTGCAGATGACGAGCACGCCGCAGGACCTGCTCGTTCCCTCGAGGTTCCCGGTCGACCCGACGACCTGTAAGGGCATTCCGCCGTGGCGGTACCCGAAGGTCAACACGATCATGAACGTCGCGCACGACGCCGGCCTCGTGACCGCCTGGTCCGACAAGCACCCGGTCTACACGTCGTTCAACGGACCGTCGGGGAATGGGATCACAGACTCCTTCGATCCTGAGATCGACAGCATCGCGCTGATGCCCAACGGCACCCCGTATCCGGGGAACATCTCCTGGACTGACAACAACGCCGCGACCAAGCAGTACGACAACTACAAGGTCGAGGCCGTGCTCAACTGGATCGACGGCTACAACCATCAACGGACCCAGAAGATCGGCGTACCCGCCATCTTCGGTATGAACTTCCAGACCGTCTCGACGGCTGAGAAGCTGCTCTCGTCCCCGGCGGTCATCGGCGGCCCATCGCTGCCCGGCGGCTATCTGCCCGGCACGACGACACCTGGGCCGCTGCTGAGCCAGGCGCTCGATTACGTCAATGCGCAGACCGAGCGGATGGTCGATGAGATCCAGGCCCAGGGACTGGCGAACTCGACGGCGATCATCATCACGGCCAAGCACGGCCAGTCGCCGCAGGATCCGAACCAGCTGACCCGGATTCCGGACGGGCCGATCGTCACTGCGATCAACAATGCGTGGACGGCAGCGCACCCCGGTGCCGGGCCGCTGATCGTGTACGGGACAGACGATGACCTGTGGCAGAGCTACCTGTCAGTCAAGACACAGGCGGCGGCTGATTTCGTCAAGCACTACCTGTGGACTCACCCGGCGACCGGGATCACCTACAGCGGTGGCACTCGGACGCTGCAACACTCTGGCTTGGCCCAGATCTATGCTGGCCGTGAGGCCGCCGACTTCTTCGGGGTTCCGGTCTCGGATCCGCGCCACCCGGATGTGTTCGGTCGTGTGCAGGTCGGCGTCGTCTACACCACCGGCACGAAGATCGCCGAGCACGGCGGCGACAATCCGGCCGACCGTGATTGTGCCGCTCGTCGTGTACGCGCCAGGCGCTGTCAGGCCAACGCAGTCCGACCGCTGGGTGCAGACGACCCAGGTCGCCCCAACGATCCTGCGGCTACTCGGGCTTGACCCGGGACGCCCTCCAGGCTGTCCAGACCGAGGGCACACGGGTCCTGCCCGGCATCGGTGGCCGTTACCACGGCAGGGAACGCCACGGGATCAAGCGCTGACGCCAAGCCCGGGGCGGCGGCCTGAGGCCGCCGCCCCGTCGCGTCGGGCCGTCAGCCGGCGGCGGCTTGGAAGTGCGGGAGCAGGCTGGACCAGCCGTGTTGATTGACCTGGCGCCGCTCCGGCCCGCGTGCGCCCAGCCGTTCCCATCCCCGGTGCTCGATCGATACGGTCGTCCCCTCACGTTCGGCGGGGGCGAAGGTGATCTCGACTTCGGTGGCGTCGGCGCGGTCCTGCCGTAGGTGCCAGAGGTAGGCGATGCGGTTCGGCGGTTCCCAGCGGATGACCTGGCCCCATCGTGCTCTTCGCCCTGGGGCGTACGCTCGTAGATGCGACCGCCGACGCCGGGTTCGATGATGATCTCCACGCCGGAATGGGCACTGACGGTGTGGGTCGTCGGCCACCAGGTACTGGTATGCGCGGTCCAAAGCGCGAAGGTCCGCTCGGGCGGGCAGCCGACGCCGAACGTGATCCGCAGCGGTTCGATCATCCCGGGTCGCTGTTCTCCGCGATCGAGCGGAAGCGTGCCGCGGCATCGCCCCAGACCTCTTCCAGATACGCGCGTACCGCGTCGAGGCCGTGGTCGTGGAGCTGGTAGAGCCTGCGCGTCCCCTCGGCTGAGGAGACCACGAGCCCGGCTTCCTCCGTTCCTGCTCAAGCAGGCCTTCGCCCTGATGGATGAGGCAACCGAGCGGGAGCTCGCTCAACTCAGCGTCAATGGCCGAGAGTTCGCCGTTCTCACGCTCGTCGATGCTGAAGGGGCGGCCTCCCAACAAAGGCTCGCGGGCCGCATCGGCGTGGACCGCACGACAATGGTCGCGCTGATCGACGCTCTCGAAGAGAAACGACTCGTCCGACGGCGCAGAGACCCAAGCGATCGGCGCGCGTACATAGTTGAGGCGACGCCGGCCGGCCGCAAGACCCTCCAAGGTGCTCTCAAGGCCGTGAAGCTCGCCGAGCAACAAGCCCTCGCCTCCCTCACCGCCACCGAGGCGGCCGCCTTCAAGCAAACACTGCAACGCCTCGCGCACGCTCCGCCAACCCTGGACGCGAAGCGGCGCGATCGCGACTGAGGGTCGCGAGCGCCGCTTGTCGCCCGCGCGCGACGTGGCCACAAGACCCTCGGCCGAGCCGGGCCACTGACCCGCCCGTAGCGCGAACCGGGGCGGTGACCGACGTGAGGCCGCCGCCCGTCGCCCTAGGCCACGAAGGCCTGAACCCTGGTCCCGGAACTGGGCCTTAGTTCAGGTTTAGCGCGTGCTCGCACTGGGCGAGCAGCCACGTCTCGGCTTCCTCGTAGCTCCAGCCGAAGTCGTCGTGCAGGGGCAGGTAGGAGCTCGGCCCGAAATAGAACCAAAGGATCGCGGCCGCGCGGTCGCGGTCAAAGGTCGGCCCTTCCAGGGTCGCGAGCCGCTCGACGACGGCGTCTAGTGCCGAGCGGTAGCGCTTGACCCGTTCAGCGTGGACGGTGCGAGCTGCCTGGTCGTGGGGCGCGGTTTCGGTGATGACTCGCTGGACGTCGGCCCACTCCTCGCGAGTGCTTCGGGTCCCCTGAGCCAGCGCGGCCAGCACCTCATGGCTCGTTGGCGCGCGGGCGATCCGTTCGAAGGTCTGCTCTCGAGGCTGCCAGCTCGCCAGCTGCTCCATCAAGACCGCCAGCAGCGCGTGCTTGCCCCCGACCGAGGTGTAGACCGTTGCCGGCGCGACCCGGGCCCGCGCGGCGATGTCCTCGACCTTGGTGGCAAAAAAGCCCTGCTGCGCGAACAGCTCGCGCGCGGCCTGGATGATCGCAGCGCGGGTGGCGGCGGCGTACTCCTGTCGTCGGGTCGGGGCAGAGGCGGATGAGGAGCGCGAGGACATATCACCATCGTAGTTGTTAGAGTAAGCCTCTAATGAAACGAGGCTGGTTCTACCGCGCACGGCGACACGAGCCAGCCGGCCACTTCCAAACCGGTGAGGTCATGATGAACGCCGCTGATACGCCCCAACCGTTCGTGACTGCCTACGAGGACGCGCCCGCGTACTGGTCGATCGGGATCCTGTGGAACGTGCTGATCTCCGGCGATCAGAGCTTCGGGAACTTCACCCTGATGGACCAGACGATGCCCGAGGGTGCCGGCCCGCCGTCACACATCCACGAGCGGATGCACGAAGGCTTCTACATCCTCGATGGCGAGATCACCTACACCATCGGCCACGACGACCAGCAGATCGTCGCCGGGCCTGGCGCCGCGATCTGGATCCCGCCCGCAACCCCGCACGCCTTCACGGTGACCTCAGAGCAGGCTCGGGCGCTGAACTTCTACACCCCCGGCGGTTTTGACGACCAGTTCACCTACCTCGCCACGCCCGCCACCGAGAAAACCCTTCCCCCACAGGACCTGCCGGCCGCGGATCCCGGCCAGAAGGACGCCTACCTCAACCGGCTCCGTGATCTCCACCAAGAGACGATGCTCTCAGACGAACAGATCTGGTGAGGCTCGAGCAGCGATCCGAGGCGACAGCCCGGCCGAACCTCCCTGGGGTCCAGACGGGGCTCCTGGGTCCAGCTCGTCGTCCGACCCGCTTTGCGCGGCAAGCAAGATACATGCCAACCGATGAACCGTTCGGCGCGTGAAGAGGGAGACTGCCGCGGCGCGAGGAGGTCCGGGCGCTCTCTCCGGCGTCGATCGAAACGATGCGCGCGGCGCTCGGTGCGCGAGACGCAGCGCTGCTCTCGGTTCTCGCCTCTGCCGGCCTTCGGCCTAGCGAAACGCTCGGCCTGCGCTGGGGCGACGTTCGGGAGCGGACCATCCTGATTCAGCGTTCGATCTCGCTCGGCGAGGAAGCGGAGATGAAGACGCGGCAGCATCGGACTGTGCGGCTGCTTGCACCGCTCGCTGCGGATCTGCGCTCCTGGCGGATGGCCGCGGGTCGTCCAGACGACGATCAGCTTGTATTTCCAGGCAGGGATGGCCGGCCGTGGACGCAGGCGGCGTACCAGTGTTGGCGCCAGCGCGCATTCCATCGTGCGACGCAGGCAGCCGCGCTCCCACACGCGCGGCCATACGACCTGAGACATACGTGTTTCTCGGCGATTACGCGGTATTGACCGAGCTTTGTGGTGA
>CAWHMI010000002.1:0-314519 GCA_963830395.1 uncultured Actinomycetota bacterium | reverse complement strand
CTTCGTCGCCACTCGGTCGCCCGGGCGGCGCCAGCGCGAGACCAAAAGCAGTCCTGCGAGCTCGGGCCGCCAGACGATCGGATCTGGGCGAATCCAACAGCGCGCCGCCGCGTCGGCTGACTGTTGCTCCCCGGTGATCGGTGACCAGAGTCACGCGTGGGCGGCCGCTTGCTGCTGGTCGCAGGCGCGGCCCTGAGCAAGCGCTTGATCGCGTCCAAACTCCGACTCCTGCTTCGCCTAGAGGAGCGGGCACCAGGGACCGCCGTCGCGCGCTGCGAGATGCGTCGACTTTCGGAATGCCGGGGCCATGCAGCGGTCTGGCGCTCGCGACAGGACAATTGGTGTTCGTCCATCTGAGACGCGACCCGCGGGCCATCGCCGACGCCCGCTCGGCCCCAAAAGCGACAGTGACCGGCGCTTGCTGACCCTGGCAAATCGAGCGGCTGGCAAGCGCTTCACCGGATGTCGCGCCTGGCGAAGGAGAGTCTCGTCGCCGCCGACCTCCCGGCTATCGAGATCGCGGCCGAGCGTCGGGGCGTGCCGTCAATGCCGCATTGGCAGCGCGAAAGTACGTGGCTGTCCTGGCTGCTGCTGGGTCGGTCGACCGCTCGCGCCGGTAGGGGAGTGCGACGTTCGGGTTGGGGGTGTCGATCTCACGAGCGAGGCGGTGTCCGTCGTAGATGACGTCGCCGAGCAGGCGTGGCGAGACGCAGTCACCAATTCGGTACACCGCGTCGATTCCGGCCGTTCGCGACAAAGAGGGCTGCTCTGCAGTTAGTTCGGTATACAGCGTTTCGTCGGAGACTCGTTGCGTGACGAGCACGGTCGCGTCGGCTTCGAGCGTGATCGGATTTCCCAGCGGGTCGTGTCCGCGCGTGTGGTCGGGCTTGAGCGCCGTGAGGGTGGTGGTCGTCGCGAGTGAGACGCCGAGTTCGTGCATGCGCCGCCAGATCCGGTCGGCCTCGAGGGTCTCGTTGCAGAGCGGCGCTAGCTGCTCGTAGGGGGTCGCTAGGGTGACGTGGTGGCCCTCGAGTGCGAGCAGCTCGGCGAGGCTGGAGCCGAGGAAGTAGCCGTCGCAGTCGTAGACGATCACTCGCTTACCCGGGGGGCGCTTTGCTTCGAGCATCAGCTGCTCGGGCGTCAGCACCCATGGCTGTGATGCGTCGGCGCCCGGGATCGGCTGGCAGGTAACGCCATTCAGTCCGTCAGTCGACCAGTGTGACCCGGTCGCGACGATGACGATGTCGCCGCCGCGGTCGCATGCCTGCTGTGCGTCGAGTCGCGCTCCTGTGAGTATGTCGACGTTCGGCAGACGGCCGAGCTGCGTCTGGCGCCAGTCCAGCACGCGTCCCCATTCGTGCAGGCCGGGAAGCTTTGGGATCCAGCGGAGGTGGCCGCCGATCTCCGGGTCGGCCTCGATGAGGTGGACATGCTGAAATCCCCGCTTGCCGAGGACGATCGCGCATTCCAGACCGGCGGGGCCGGCGCCGACGATCAGCACGTCGCGGTCGGCGTTCGCGGCTCGGGTGAAGCGCTCGGGATGCCAGCCGCGACGGAACTCCTCGCCGGCGGTGGCGTTCTGCGTGCAGCCGACCTGCAGGTGGTAGTTGGCGCGTGAGTAGCAGAAGTTGCAGCCGATGCACTCGCAGATGTCCTCGTAGCGGCCCTCTTGGATCTTCTTGGGCAGGAACGGGTCGGCGATCGAGGGGCGTGCGGCGCCGATCAGGTCGAGCTGGCCCGAGCGGATCGCCGCGGCCATCGTGTCGGGATTGGTGAAGCGTCCGGTGCCGACGATCGGCTTGCTGGTCGCGGCGCGCACGTGGGTTGTCCATTCGAGCTGGTGGCCCTCGGGGTAAAAGCGCGACGTTCCCGAGTCGACTCGCGCGGATCCGGAGCCAGCGCCGATCGTGATGTCCCACAGGTCGACCAGATCGTCAGCCAGCGCGACGAACTCGAGGCCCTCTTCGAGGCTGACGCCCCAGGGGCCCATCGCCTCGATCGCGAACCGGTTCACGATCGCGCAGTCATCCCCGACGGCTTCGCGCACGCGCTCGAGCGTCTCGAGGTACAGGCGCGCCCGGTTTTGAAGCGACCCTCCGTATTCGTCGGTGCGCCGGTTGCGCAGCGGCGAGAGGAACTGCAGCAGCAGCACGCTGTGCCCGCCGTAGACATAGATCAGGTCAAAGCCGACGTCGCGGGCACGGCGGGCCGCTGACACCCAGTCCTCGACGAAGCGTTTGATGTCGATGCGGTCCATCGCCTTGGGCACGGTCCCGCGCGGCATCAGGTCGTTGGCGACCTGCGATGGCGCGAGCGAGGGCAGGCGGGACTCGCGGTTGGCGGCGTAGGCGCCGCCGTGGCTGAGCTGCAGGCCGGCGAGCGCGCCGTGCTCGTGGGCCGCCTCGCACATCAGCGACAGGCTGCGGGCATCCTGCTCATCCCACACCCGCGCGGAGTTGAACGGCTGGGCGTCGGTGTCGGGGCTGATTGGGGCGTACTCGGTGCAGACCGCCGCCCAGCCGCCCTCGGCCTTGACAGCCCGGTGGTGAGCTTGGGCCCGAGGCTTCTCGCTGCCGAACCCGGTGCAGTGGGGGACCTGGTAGAAGCGGTTGCGCAGGACCTTCGGGCCGATCGTGACCGGCTCGAACAGGATGTCGTGATTCGGATCGCGCCTGGGCGCATCCGGGCTGCGCGCGGATGTGACCATCACAGGGCTTCGGCGAGGTTTGCGTTGGGCCGCTCGGCGGCGGGCGGGCGGGTGGTGACCAGCACCCGCCCGGATTCGACGCGCACGGCATAGATCGCAACGCGCATCGCCGCGTCGTCGGGGCAGCGGCCGGTGTGCAGGTCAAACTCCCAGCCGTGCCAGGGGCAGCGAAGCACGAGGCGATCTGACGCGTCGTAGCTGCCGGGTGTACCTTGCAGACGCAACGCGACGGGGCCTTTGCAGAGCGGGCCGCCCTGGTGGGGGCAGCGATTGCGGACCGCCCGGGGACCATCCGGCGTAGCGACGACGCCGATCTCTCGACCGCCGATCCGCGCCGTCAGCACCCCGGTCTGCTCGAGCAGTTCGACCGCGCCAACGTCGTGCCAGCTGCTCTCCTGGGCCTTCATGCGGGGACCAGCCCGAGCCGCTTGCCATAGAGAGCGGCGGCGTTTTCGTGCATGACCTTCTCGCGCCAGGCCTCGGGTAGCCGCTTGAGCATGTGCGCGGGCTCGTCGGAGTCCCAGTGCGGATAGTCAGAGGCGAAGCAGAGGAGCTCCGGCGCGCCCACCGCTTCGAGCATCTCGAACAGGAGCTTGTCGTTGCCGTCGGTGTGCTCGAGCGGCTGGGTGGTGAAGCGGATCCGCTCGCGCACGACCTCGCTGGGCTTCTGCTCGAGCCACGGCACCTCGACGCGCAGCGCACGCCAGTTGGTGTCAAGCCGCCAGAGGATCCCGGGCAGCCACGCGATGCCGCCTTCCATCAGCAGCACGTTGAGCGACGGGAGACGGTCAAAGACGCCGTGGCACAGAAGCGAGACGAGGTGGGCCATGATGCTCCCGGCGGAGCCGAGCGTGTGCCATTCGATGTAGAAGGTTGGAGGGCCGGCCCCGCCCGAGGGGGCGGCCAGCCCGACCCCCTCGGCTCCGCTGTGGATCGCGACGGGCAGCCCGCACTCTGCGGCGGCCTCGAAGATCGGCAGGTAGCGCGGTTCGCCGTAGGGCCGCTCCGAGCCGCCGACGAGGATCACCTGGACAAACCGCTCGTCCTCGGCACAGCGCCGGATCTCTGCGGCGGCCGCGACCGGATCCTGTGTTGGGCAGACGATCGAGGCGCGAAGCCGGGGCTCCTCGGCCAGCCATCGCTCCCGGATCCAGTCGTTGTGGGCGCGTGCCAGCGCGGCCGCACGGTAGGGGCTCGCCATCACCCCGATCGCGACCCCATCGGCGGGGGTCAGGATGCCGATGTCCTCCGAATAGGCGTCAAGAACCTGGCGCCGGACAGGCTCAAGCGACGAGGAGGGCGGCATCCCGTCCTCGTGCTCGGCATCGGTGCGGAACCAGTCGACGGGGTGACTCCAGGGGTAGTCTGGCAGGCCGAGACCGGGCCCGCGCGAACGAAACCACTCCCGCTGGCCCGGCTCGATGTAGGAGAGGATCTCCTCGTAGTTGATCAGCGTATGGATGTCACAGTCGATCATGGTGCTCCTCACTGCCTTTCAGTCGGCTGCTCGTGGTCGCGGTTCGGGCGTGCGGTGGGGCGAGGTAGAGGGTTTTCCATTCGGTATAGGAGTCAAGGGCCGCGATCCCGGTGTCTCTGGATCCGTTGCCGCTTGACTTGACGCCGCCGAAGGGCAGGTGGGTCTCGGCCGCGACGGTTGCCGCGTTGACGAACACCATCCCGGCCTCGAGGCCGCGTCCGAACGCGAGCGCTCGTCCGAGCTCGCCCGTGAAAACCGGCGCTGACCGGACCGAAGAGCTCGTCGCCGAGCAGTGCGTGGCAGGGGTCAAGCTCGGCGATCACGGTCGGCCGCAGGTACCCGCCGCCCGCGGGGAGATCGGGCGGCACCCCGCCGCCTGCGAGGACGCGGCCGCCGTCGGCGATCGCCTGGCTGACCGCCGCGGCCGCCCGGTCACGGCTTTCGCCGCTGACGAGCGGGCCGAGGTCGGAGGCGGGATCCTCGCCGGGGCCGACGGTCAACGCAGCGGCTCGGTCGGCGAGCACCGAGACGAGGTCGTCGTAGATCGGGGGCTCGGCAATGACACGGCTCGCTGCCGTGCAACGCTGGCCGCTGGTCGCCAACGCGGCGAGCGCGATCTGCGCGGCGGTCTGCTTCAGATCTGCGTCGGCGAGCACGACGACCACGGTCTTGCCGCCGAGCTCGAGTGCGGTCCGTCCGCCGCGCCCCCCCACGAGCCCGGCGAGCTTTCGCCCGACAGCGGTCGAGCCGGTGAACGTCAGCACGCGAACGTCGGGGTGTCCGGCGAGCGCCGCGCCGGTCGCGGGCCCGGGACCGGCCACGAGGTTGAGCAGGCCTGCGGGCACGCCAGCGGCGCACAGCGCGTGCGCGAGCGCCGCGGCCGTGCCTGTGGTCTGCAGCGCCGGTTGAAGACGATCGCGTTGCCGGCCACGAGCGCGGTCGCGATCTTCCAGACGGCGATCGCGAGCGGGAAGTTCCAGGGCGTGATCACCCCTACGACGCCGACCGGGGTTCGCTCCGCGGCGGCCAGGCGGCGGGGGTTCGATATCGGTCTGGTCTCGCCGGCGAGCCGAGCCCCCTCGCCCGCCATGAAGCGAAGGAAGAAGATCGCCTCGTCGACCTCGCCGAAGCTCTCGGCGAGCACCTTTCCCATCTCGAGCGTGATCTGGCGGACGAGCGGTTCGCGATAGCGATCGAGCTCATCCGCGGCGCCGAAGAGGATCTCGCCCCTCGTTCTCGCGGGCGTCTGCGCCCATCCGCTCTGAGCCTCCTGCGCGGCGCCAACCGCCCGCTGCACGCCCTTGCGACTCGCCGTCGGCAGCGGCGCGCGGTGCTCGTCGGTCGCGGGATCGGGCAGCGAGAACGCCGCTCCGCGCTGGGTGACCGATTCCCCGGCGATCCGCGAGCCAGGCTGGATGGAAGTTGTGGCGTCCGGCATTCTTCGCTATCTTACCGCTGAGATGAAGACACTATCACTCAGCGATAGCCAGCCGATCCAGTCGCTCGGCCGTGTCCTGGACGTCCTGGGTTTGTTTGATGGCGAGCGTTCGGAGCTCTCGCTGTCGGAGATCGCCGAGCTTTTGAGTTGGCCGGTGGCGACGACCCAGCGCGCGACCGCGACGCTCACCGAGCGCGGGTATCTGACCCGGGATCCGCGCACGAAGCTGTTCGTTCTCGGCCCGGAGATCGTGCGCCTGGCGGCGTCGCTGATCGCTGGCTTTCGGCTTCCCGAGCTGGCGCGGCCCCACCTGCAGGCCCTCGCCGAGGAGACGGGCGAGACGGCCAGCCTGGCGATCCTCGACGGGCGCGACGTGCTGTTTTTGGCGTCCTGCCCGGGGAGGTTTCGTCTGCGGGTGGGAGCGAGCCCGGGGCTTCGCTCCCAGGCGCACTGCACCGCGCTGGGGAAGTGCCTGCTCTCCCAGCTGGCTCCGGACGACGCGAGGCTGCTGTTGGGCCCCGAGCCCTACCCGCCGGAGACTCGAGCGACTGCGCGCACGTGGAGACAGCTGGCGCCCAGGCTCTCGACCGCGCGAAGCGACGGATACGCGGTCTCGATCGGCGAGTACGAGGAGGGCCTGGGTGCGTGTGCCGTGCCGGTTTCGACGCGCGACGGGCTGATCGCGGCGATCAACGTCGCCGGCCCGGTCACCCGCGTCTCGCGCGAGACGCTCGTCGACGTCGTGGTGCCGAAGCTGCAGACGGCGGCGACAGCGATCGGCCAGGCACAGGGCTATCGGTGAGGCTCGGGCTCTCAGACGAGCAGCAGGCGCTGCAGGCAGAGGCCGACCGGTTCTGCGCGTCGGTGGCTGACCTGCTCGCCGGCGATGGCGAGCATGCCGTCCAGGGGATGCCCTCCGATGGTGATTCGGCGCCGATCTTCAGAGCGCTTGGACAGGCGGGGCTGATCGGCGTGAACTGGCCCAAGGCGCTCGGCGGCCGGGGGCTGACACTGCTTGGGACGGTCGCGCTCGAGGAGCGCCTCGGGTACGGCTGGCTTCCGCTGTCGGCCTACCTGGTGTCGGTCAAGACGGTCGGGAACGCGCTGGTCCAGTTTGGCTCTGACGAGCTGCGCGCGCGGCTGATCCCGGAGCTCGTCGCTGGCCGGCTGATCTTCTGCCAGGGCTTCTCCGAGCCGGAGGCGGGCTCTGATCTCGCCGCACTGAAGACACGCGCCGAGCGGCGCAACGGCGGCTTTGTTGTCAACGGACACAAGATCTGGACCTCGAACGCCCAGATCTCTGACTGGATCTACCTGGCGGTCCGGACGTCGCGCTCCACGGAGCAGAGGCATCATGGGATCAGCGTCCTGGTCGCGCCGATGGACAGTCCCGGCATCACCGTGCGCACGTTTGCGACGCTCGGCGGGGGCTTTTTGAGCGAGGTGTTCCTCGAGGACGTCGAGAT
This sequence comes from uncultured Actinomycetota bacterium, assembly GCA_963830395.1. GTDB lineage: Bacteria > Actinomycetota > Thermoleophilia > Solirubrobacterales > Solirubrobacteraceae > Palsa-465. Next base: position 307,431 of record CAWHMI010000002.1, on the reverse strand, counting down.
CCCCGGCGAATACGTCGTCGGGGATCTCGACCAAGGCTGGCAGGTGCTGATGGGCACGCTCAGCTTCGAGCGGATCACGTCGGAGAAGATCGGGATCCTCGGGTGGCTACTCGACGCGCTCGAGACCGAGACCGGGCGGCGCCTTGACGCGCTGCGCGGCGAGGCCGCCGCGGCTCGCCTGCACGGCTACCGGGCGGCCTGGCTGCTTGACGACGGGCGCGACGCGAGCGCCGCCTCGTCGATGGCGAAGGTCTCGATCGCGGTGCTCGCAAAAAACGTCGGCCGGGCGGCCGTCGATCTGCTCGGACCGCTGGGTCTGCTCGAGGCGAGCGCCGACGCGCCCCTCGGCGGACGGGTCGCGGCGCTCCTGCGGGCCGGTATCGGCTCGACGCTCGCCGGCGGCAGCACGGAGATTCAGCGGTCGGTGATCGCCCGGCGCGGGCTGGGCGCGTGAGCGCGTCGCTGCCACTGGACGGCGTGCTCGTCGCCGACTACTCGCAGTACGTCGCCGGCCCGTTTTGCACGCTGCTGCTCGCCGACCTCGGCGCCGACGTGGTCAAGGTCGAGCCGCCCCACGGCGATCAGTGGCGCCGCCAGGAACCCTGCGGTGATGACTTGAGCAGGCCGTTCGTGGCGCTCAACCGAAACAAGAAGTCAGTCGTGCTCGATCTCAAGTCCGACGAAGGTCGCCAGGCCTCGGCCGAGCTGATTGCCCGGGCAGAGGTGGTGATCCACAACAGCCCCTCGCAGCGAGCCCACGCGTTCGGACTTGATGCGCCCTCGGTTCTCGCCGTTCAGCCGAGCGCGGTGATCGTGAAGATCTCGGCGTTCGGAAGCGTCGGACCGGACGGTGACCGCGCCGGGTATGACCTGAGCGCGCAGGCGGCCTCGGGTCTGCTGATGGCCGACGCGCGGGTCGGCGACGAGGTTCCGATCCGAGCGGGCGGGATCGCGATGACCGACTTCAGCGCCGGGATGCTCGCCACGGTCGCGGCTCTTGCCGGGGTGCTGCAGGCGCGCGCGACCGGGCGCGGAGGCGAGATCGAGTTGTCGCTCCTCGGGGCGGGTCTCGCGCTGCAGGTCCAGCGCTTCGTCTCGGTCGACTCCGAAGACCGCGCCCACCGCGATGGGGCGCCGGCTACGGCCAGGGCCGCGACTCGCGCCGAGCTGGACGCCGTCGCCAACGAGGCGGCGGTCCGGCTGGGCCAGAATCCGTACTACCGCGCGTACGGGACCGCTGACGGGTTCATCACCGTCGCCTGCCTCAATCTCGCTCAGCGGACGAGCCTGTTGAGCGAGTTCGGTCTCGAAGACCAAGCCGCCGCAAACCCCGACGAGCCGCCGCAGACCAGCGAGGAGGCCTGCCGGCGCGAGCGACTCGGTGAAGCGGTCGCGGCCGGACTCGCCGAGCGCTCCGCCCTTGAATGGGTGAAGCGCCTTCGCGCACGCGGCGTTCCGTGCGAGCAGGTACGCACGCTTGACAGCCTGTTCAAAGACGCGCAGATCGAGGCGAACGGCCTCGTGCAGCGGATCTGGCAGCCGGGCCTTGCGACGATCAGCCTGCTCGGCAGCCTGTTCAAGATCGACGGCGAAACCCCGCGGGCGCGGCGGCCGGCGCCCGCGCGCGGAGAGCACACGCATGAGGTCCTGAGCAGCCTCCGTTCGGTCACCCTCGAGCCGGAGGCGACGCCGTGAACTTCTCGATCGACGCCGAGGAGGCCGCGTTCGCCGAGACGGTGCGGGCCGCGCTCGCGAGCTGTCAGCCGGCCGACTGGGCGCCCGGAGCCGCGGTCGACGACGACGACGCGTCGCTCTCGGCTCGACTGCGCGACCTCGGCGTGGCCGACGCGGCGCAGGCGGGTCACGGGTTCATTGTCGCGGCCGGCCTCGAGCTCGGGCGTGCACGCGCTCCGCTGGCGATGTTCGACGAGCTCGCCGTGGGCGAGACGGCGCTCGCCGCCCACGGCCTCGCCCGCTACGCGGCCCGCCGGTCTGTGGCGCTCGATCTCCGCGACGACGGGGCGTTCCTGGTCTCGCTCGACGGCGCGTCGATCGAGGCGGCCCTCGACAGCCAGGGCTTCGTTCGCGTTCGGGAGGGCGGCGAGCCGGTTGGCTTCCCGGAGCTGAGGACGTGGGCGGCGTTTCACACCGCGTACTTCGGTGGCCTGGCCGCGGCCACGCTGGCACTAGCGGTCGACCACGCCCGCGCCCGGATCCAGTTCGGCAGGCCGCTGCTCGCGCTCGCCCCGGTTCAGCAGCTACTGGCCGAGGCCGCGAGCCTCGCTCGCGGCGTCGAGCTGCTGGCCTGGGAGGAGGCCGAGGACCCGTGGCCCGCGCTCGCTCACGCCGGCGAGGCGACCTGTCGGGTGTGCGAGGTCTCCCACCAGATTCACGGCGCGATCGGCTACGCGCTCGAGGCTCCCGTTCACTGCTTCTTTCGCCGAGCGCACGCGACCCGAATCTTCACGCGGGCAGTCGCCCGGACAGCCTCTAGGGTGGCGGCACCCCGGTGAGCTCGCGGCGGCGGCGAATCCTGGTGACCGGTGGTGGAAGCGGGATCGGCTTCGCGATCGCTCGTCGTCTGGCGCGGGCTGGCGATCATGTCGTGCTCGCGTCACGAAGCGCCGATCGCCTCGACGCGGCGTGCGGGATCCTCGGCGCCGAGGGTCATTCGTGCTCGGCGCACGCGTGTGACATCCGCGACCCCGACGCGGTCGCGCGCCTGTTCGACGCGGCCGGCGAGCTTGATGGACTCGTCAATAACGCCGCTGGCAACTTCGTCTGCCCCTCGCTCGAGCTCTCTCCGAACGGCTTTCGCGCTGTGGTCGAGAGCTCGCTGCACGGCTCGTTCTTCTGCTCGCAGGCGCTGGCGCGGCAGGCGATCGCTCGGGGCGGCGGCGCCGCGATCCTGAACATCGTCGCGACCTACGCCTGGACCGGCGCGCCCGGCGTCGTGCATTCGGCCGCCGCGAAGGCAGGGCTGGTGGCTCTGACCAAGACGCTGGCTCGCGAGTGGGGGCCGCACGGCGTTCGCGTGAACGCGCTCGCACCGGGTTTCGTTGCGACCGAATCGGCCCGCGCGAACATCCTCTCTGACCCCCTCGCCGAGGAGCGGATGCGCTCGCTGATCCCGCTCGACCGGTTCGCCGAGGGGGACGAGATCGCGGCTGCCGCCGCGTGGCTGCTCTCAGACGAGGCTTCATACTGCACCGGCGCCGTGCTCACCGTCGACGGCGGCCGGTCGCTCGGGGTCGCGATGCACGGCGTCACCGCGAGGGTTTGACCGGCATGGGCGCGCAGGCGCAGCGGACGCGAACCGGCGGTCAGCTCGTCGTCGAGACCCTTGAGGCGCTCGGCGCCGAGGCCGTGTTCGGCATCCCGGGGACGCACTCCCTGTCGATCTGGGAGGGATTGCGCACCAGCCCGATCAAGGCGTTCGTGTTGCGCACTGAGCTCGACGCCGGGTTCGCCGCCGACGGCTACGCCCGTGCCAGCGGCCGGCCGGCCACGCTTGTGCTGACCACCGGTCCCGCTGCGCTGATGGCGCTCGCTGCGCTGATGGAGGCGGCCACCGTGCACGTGCCTGTGGTCGCGATCGCAAGCCAGATTCCACGCGAGCTGATCGGCCGCGGGCGCGGCTACCTGCACGAGCTCGATGACCAGCTGGCGTCGTTTGAGCCGGTGGTCAAATGGGCCGCCCGCGCCGAGCGCGCCGCGGAGATCCCGGCGCTGCTCACCGACGCGTGGCGCTGCGCCCAGACGCCGCCCAGCGGACCGGTGTTCCTCGAGATCCCCGTCGACGTCTTGAGAGGCGAAACCAGCCTCGACGCGCCCGCTGAGCTCGACGCCTCGGCGCCTTCGGTGCCTGCGCCGGCGAACGCCGTCGCCGAGGCCGCCCGGCTGGTTGAGGGCGCGACGCGCCCGGTGATCTGGGCCGGCGGTGGTGTGCAGCGCTCGGCGGCGTGGGATCAGCTGGCGGTCCTGGCCGAGCGGCTGCAGGCGCCCGTCGCGACGACCTACATGGGCAAGGGGACCTTCCCGGAGGATCACCCGCTCGCCCTCGGCTCCGCGTGCGCCTGTCCCGCCCTGCTCGAGTTCCTGGCCGGGGGCGACGTGCTGCTGTGCGTCGGCACCGAGCTCGGTGCCGAAACCACGGCTCAGCACAGGCTGCGCCTCTCGGGCAGCCTGATCCAGATCGACGCCGACGCGGCGCGGATCGGGACGACCTACCCCGCTCTCGGCTTGGTCGGCGACGCGCGGGCGACGCTCGCGACGCTCGCTGAGCAGGTCGCGAGCCCGACCGCGGCGGACGGCGGGGCGGCGGCCGCGAACGAGCTGCGCGAGCGGATCGCCCGCGGCGTCCAGGCACACGGGCGCGCACTCGAGCGCGGCCTGCTGGAGACGATCCGGACGGTCCTGCCGCGCAACGCCGTCCACGCCTGGGACATGACGATCCTCGCCTACTGGGCAGCGGAGTTCTTTCCCGCCCTTGAGCCTCGTCGATTCCTGTATCCGATCGGCTCGGGGACCCTGGGCTACGCGTGGCCGGCCGCGCTCGGAGCAGCAATCGCCTTCCCCGACCGGCCCACCCTCGCTGTCGTCGGCGACGGCGGCTTCTCCTACGGCCTCGCGGGGCTCGCGACCGCTCGCCACCACGCACTGCCGATCGCCCTGCTCGTGATCGACGACGGCGGCTACGGCGTGCTGCGCGGACATCAGCGCCATGCCTACGGCGAAACCTACGCCGTCGATCTCGTCCAACCCGACTTCACGGCACTGGCCGGCGCCTTCGGCGTACCGGCCAGGACCTCAACCCCAGAAGCTCTTGCTGCAGACCTTCAGTGGGCGCTCACGGAAAACGGCCCAGCCGTCGTCGTGCTGCCCGCCCGGCTCGACACGTTCACGCCCATCTGAGAACCGAACACAGCGATCGCCTCACGCAGAAAGGTAGTCACCATGGATCGCAACACCCGCAGGCTCGACGAAATCCGCGTCCAACGCAGCGAGATCGAGAACCATTACATGGACGAGCTCCTCGCCGGGCGCCTGAGCCGCCGCGACTTCATGCGCCGGGGCAGCGTGATCGGCCTCTCGGCGCCCACGATCGGGGCGATCCTCGCCGCGTGCGGCGGCGCCAACAACAGCTCGTCGGCCAGCTCGGGCGCCGCCTCGGCGCCGGTCAAGCGCGGTGGCGTGCTGCGCGTCGCCAACCAGGTGCCGGCCGCGGCGGTGAACCCGCTCACCGTCGCTGACGGCGGCGGGATAATCATGCTCGGCCAGACCGGCGAGTTTTTGATCACCGACAACACTGGACGGGCAGGACAGCCGCTGCAGCCGACGCTGGCGCTGTCCTGGCGCCCGAACGCGAACGCGACAGTGTGGACGTTCAAGCTGCGTCCCGGGGTGAAGTTCCATGACGGCGCCCTGATGACCGCCGACGACGTGGTCTACACCTTCCAGCAGCAGGTCGACCCCAAGAACGCGTCCAACGCACTCTCGGCGTTCAGCGGCATCCTCAGCCCGAGCGGCGTGGTGAAGGTAGATCCGATGACGGTCGCGTTCCACCTGGAGACACCGATCGGCAACTTCCCCTACCTGGTCTCCTCAGACACCTACAACGCGATCATCGTCCCCAAGGGGACCGACTTCGCCAAGTGGCAGAGCACCTTCGTCGGCACCGGGCCGTTCAAGCTCAGCAGCTACACCCAGAACGCTGGCGCCCATTTCGTCGCCAACCCGGACTACTGGGGTCCCAAACCGCCGCTGTCGGGCACCCAGTTCACCTTCTACGCCAGCCAGCAGGCGCAGTTCGTGGCCCTCGAGGGCGGCACCGTGGACATGGTCACCGTGTTCACTGCCCAGGGCGCCGGAGCGATCCTGAACAATCCCGCGTATACGATCGTCGCGCTCAAGTGCTCCGCCCAACAACAGCTCTCGATGCGCACCGACCAGGCCCCGTTCACCGATCCGCGCGTACGTCAGGCGGTCGCGCTCACGATCGACCGGCCGCCGCTCGTAAAGGCCCTGGTCGCCGGCTACGGCACGATCGGCAATGACAACCCGTTCTCGCCGATCTTCCCGTCCACCGACACGAGCGTGCCGCAGCGCACCCAGGACCTCGCTAAGGCCAAGCAGCTGATGGACGCCGCCGGCCATCCCAACGGATTTAACACCAAGCTGTTCGTCGGGGTCACCGAAGAGCTGCCCCTGCTCGCCCAGGCGATCGCGGCCGACGCGGCCAAGATCGGCATCGCCATCAGCCTCAAGGTCGAGACCTTGGACGCGTACTACGGCAAGTCGACGTTCGGCAACTCAGACTGGCTGGACGGCACCATGAGCCTCGTCGGCTACGCCGGACGCGGCGTACCCAACGTGTTCCTGGAAGCACCGCTCACCACGCACGGCGTCTGGAACGCGGCCCGCTTTCACAACCCGCAATACGACGCCCTCGTCAAGCAGTACGTCGCGACCATCGACCTGCAGACCCAAAAACAGATCGCCGGCAAGATTCAAACCCTGCTGCTAGCCGAAACGCCGCTCATCATCCCGTACTTCGTCGATGAGCTCAACGCCACCAAGTCCAACGTACACGACGTCGACGGCTCCCAGGTCGGACAGCTCTTCCTCGGCAGGGCGTACATGTCCTAGCACGACCGTGTGCTCCGCGACGCACGTGCCGTCGGGCGACCCAGCGCGGGCGATCCTCGGTCCGCTCGCCGCCGCCTCGGCGGTCACGACGCTCTCGCATCGGCTCGCCCCGCCGGGAGAATGAGCGCGGAGATCGACACGAGCACCGACACCGCCACGGAAGAGCCAGACGCTGACGCGCTGACGCGGTCGGCGTCGACATCGACTACAAGGTGCGCCGCCGCGACCAGCGCGTGGTTCGCGACGTCAGCTTCCACGTCGCGCGCGGCGAGGCGTTCGGGCTGGTGGGCGAGCGGGCTGCGGCAAGTCGACGCTCGCGCTGGCGATCGTGCGCTACCTGGCCCGCAACGGCCGCGTCAGCGATGGCAGGATCGAGATCGCCGGCCGCGATGTGCTGTCGCTTGGCAAGGGCGAGCTGCGCAAGCTCCGGGCCAGCAGCGTGTTGGTGGTCTATCAGGAGCCGGGCCGGGCGTTGAACCCGTCGATCCTGGTCGGGCGCCAGGTCGCTGAGGTCTACGAGATCGCCGGCATGGATCGAAAGCCGGCCCTGGCCCGGGCGTAGGAGATGCTCGAGAAGGTGCGGATCTCCGATCCGGCCGACGTCATGGCCGCTATCCCTACCAGCTCTCGGGCGGGATGCTGCAGCGAGTGGTGATCGCGATGGCGCTCGCGGGCGAGCGGGCGCTGCTGATCCTCGACGAGCCGACGACCGCGCTCGACGCGACCGTCGAAGCCGAGGTGCTCGACCTGATCAGGGGGCTGCGAACCGAGGTCGACACGTCGCTGTTGTTCATCAGCCACAACCTCGCCGTGATCGCCCAGATGTGCGATCACGTCGGAGTGCTGTACGCGGGCGAGCTCGTCGACGAGGGCACCGCGCAGGAGGTGTTCCACGATCCGCCCCATCCCTATCACGGTGGGGCTGCTGCGGTCGATCCCCGCCGCGAGGCCCAGCAGCCGGAGCCGGGTCGCGCCCGCGCGACCCTGCCACGATCCGAGGCTCGCTGCCGGCGCCCGGCTCGATCACCGTAGGCTCCATCCTCGCCGACCGCTGCGGCCTGGCAGACGACCGCTGCCACCGGGAGGCTTCGCCGATGTACGAGATCGGCGGCGGCCGCGGCTCGCGCTGCCACTACCATGAGCGCGCCCAGAGCGTCCCCAGCGGAGCCACCGAGGACGTGGGGGCGGTCCCCGACGGGGAGCCGGCGCCGTGTCGCTCCGGATGAATCTGAGAAGTCCATCCGCGCGCCGTGACGAGACTCTCCTTCGCCAGGCGCGACACCCGGTGAAGCGCTTGCCAGCCGCTGGATTTGCCAGGGTCAGCAAGCGCCGGTCACTGTCGCTTTTGGGGCCGAGCGGGCGTCGGCGATGGCCCGCGGGTCGCGTCTCAGATAGACGAGAAGGAAAAGCGCGACGTTGCTCGCGACGGCCGCTGGTTTACATAGGCACCGGCGCCTCGGCGACGACGGTCAACGCCGCCAGGGCTACGATCGCAATGCGCGACAAGCGAGCGCCAGCTGACGTCGACGCCGTGGCCAGGTGCTGAGCTACCGGCCGTCGGCGACGCCGTACTGCCCCGCGCATGCTTGCCGTTAAACGGAGGCGTCCGGATGGCGCCGGTCGCCTGGCCGAAGCGCACGTCCGTAGATCTTCGCCGCGCCGCGTCGCGACGAGCGGTTGGTCTCCGAAGGAGTCACGCCGCCTGCGTATGCCGAAGCACGAAAGGAGTCGTCGGGAAGCCGATTCTGCGGAGACGCGCATGCGGGCGGTGCATAAGCGAGGCGCCGGCGGCACGATTCCAAATCTGGACGCTCGGAATCAACCCGAAAGCGACCGTTCTCGCTCGTATCACCCGCAGGCGTCGTTACGCTCAGGACGGCGGATGCCACATCTGGCACGACTATCCATGGCATTTCTTGTGCTTCAGGCCGGAACCACACCAGCACGGGTCGTTGCGACCGACCTTCGGTGCTCGGGCGGTGGGAATCTTTAGCGCTCCGGCTCCGGAGCCGATGCCGAAGAGCGACGTCGTGATTGGTCCAGTGTAGAAGAGCCCACTCTCAGCGCCTACTCCGGCGATCCACAGGGGTGGTTCCCGGTTCGGGTCGAGGAATGCGAGTCCGGCGGTTGTGATTGCCACCACCTGGTTCGGGGCGTTCCAGATCCCCTGGACGCGAACGAGACCAGGCTCGAGAACCTCGAGATCTAGCAAGGGCACGGTCCCATTCGAAGCGAAGTCCGGCTCACGGACCCTTAGCTGCTGAATGGCCCAGGTAGGTATGAAGTCGTCCGAGGCGGGAGCGGTCACCCGCAGGTGGCCTGGAATTCGCTCGTATGAGACTGGCTCCTCAGCTTGATGACGCACGTGTCCGTCGACGACACGCAGAACCTCGTCTCCAGCGGTCGTGGCGATCGCCAAGTTCACCAGCATGACATCTGAGTCTGCGAGCTTGAAGCTCAAGCGAGTCGACGGGGCTCGAAAGCGCTCACACCACTCTGCCCGGTGATTGCGAAGGTACCGAGGAGGAGCTTGAATGACTCTTCTCGCTCCACGTAGACGTGATCTCGCGGCGGCTTGACCCGCCTAACCCGCTTCCAGCGACGAATCGTCTCATCGTCGACCACGAGTGGGCCGTGGTGCACAGCGTCATGACAAGTGAGGCAGATCGCGATCATGTGTTCCTCGTTGTGGGTTGCATAGACCGCCCATTTCTTCATGTGGTGGATTTGCGTCCGAAACGACGCGCATCCAGGGTTGGCGCACTTTCCGCCTGCCTCGGCGATCAACCGCTGCTTCAGCTTGGGTGGAATGTTCGTACGCTCGCGTGACATCGAGTTCCGGTGAAGCAGGTTGTAACGGAGCTCATCGGACCCGCGCAGAAGCTGGCTGACGCAACCATCGGGGCGACGCGATGTCCCGCATCCCGTCATTCCGATTGGTGCAGGATGGCACTGCATCGAGCCGTCTAGGTTCTTCTGGCAGGCCGAACACACACGCGCCCGTTTCTGCCCAGGTCTGGAGCGTCTCGTCGACATCGTGCGGACGATCGCGTTGGTCGCTGTGCCTCCCGACGACGGAAGACTCCTCCGGCGACGATGCGCGGGCGTGGCGTCGATCGCCGGCGGCCGTCCCCGACTTGCGCTTTGCTCGGCAGCCGTCGGCGGCGGGACTTGCGAGATCAACGGCAAGCATCCGTTGGGAGCACCGCCGGAGGCGAACGGAGGCGCGGGACATGGTGGGACCGTCGACCTCGGGCCTCCGGCGCTTGCATCTCGCGCCAAGCACAAGTCGGCGATCGGCAAGCCGGTGCCTGTCGGTGCGTATGCAAATGGCGTCTCGGCCGGCGGCGCACGGAGTGCCGCAGCGGCGACACAGCAGACGTCCTGTGTCATCCATGAAGGGCCGGCTGATGTCAAGGTGCGCTCCGAGGTGGTTGACGTTCGGGTGTTGGTTTGGGGGTTTCGAGGCGGTGGGTGCTGGGATTATTGGGATTCCGAGGCTCTGCCTCGGACTCGTTGCGATTTCGCCGGGCGAGGCTGGCCGGGTCAAGCGCGGTGGTTCGCGGCTGTGGGTGGACGGCGCCGGTTGGGGGGCGCTTGACGTGGCCGGGTGAGTCTGGCAAGACGTTTTGTGGTGGTCATGGTGCTCTGGTGGTTGGGTGCCGGTTCGCGGACGGCGGGTCGGCGTGGGAGGAGGCTCCAGTCATCCATTCGGTCGCGCTGGGCAGACCAGGGTGTCGTGCGGTGCCAGGGGGCTCAATCAAGACCGGCGGCCGTCCTGTTCACGGGTGTGCAGGAGACCAGACACAGGAGCGAGCTCGCCCTGGCTTGCACCTCGCGCCCTGGTGGGGAGCGCAAGCTTGTGGTGGGCTGGCGTTGGTCATGCGGCGTCCGCCAGTGCATCGTTGTCGCTGGAGTGGGCGGTGAGGCAGCGGATCTCGCCGTCGCGCAGCCCGTAGTAGCAGAGGGTGAGGATCTGGCGGGCGACGGCGACTCTGGCGATCTTGGGGCCGCGGCGCTTGGCGATCCGTTCGTATTGGGCGCGCAGCGGCCCGCCACCGGTGGGGGTGTGCTGCGCGGCCTCGCATAGCGCCCAGCGCAGGATCGTGGAGCCTTGGCGGGAGATGTGTCCGAGGCGGGCTTTGCCGTCAGAGCTGCGCACGGTCGGGGTCAGTCCGGCCCACTGGCACAGGTGCTTGGCGGTCGGGAACCGTTTGACCTCGCCGACCTCGGCGATGATCAGCATCGCCGTGTAGCGCCCGACGCCGCGGATCTGGCACAGCAGCTTGACGCGCTCGTCGGCTTTGGCGCGCTGGTCGATCTCGCTGGTGGTGTGAGCGATCTCGCGGTCAAAGTCGCTGATCAGCACGATCAGGCTGTCGAGCCGGCGACGAGGCCCGTCGGGCAGCTGCACCGTGGCGAGGTACTCGCGGCCGGCTGTGCCGAACAGGTCGGAGTGCTCAGGCGCGATGCCCTGGCGGGCCAGCAGCGCGTGCACGCGGTTCTTGATCGAGGTGCGCAGGTGCACGAGCGTCGCGCGGTGCCGGAGCAGATCGCGCAAGTCGCGCAGCTCGGGCGGCGCGATGTACGCCTCGGGCAACAGCCCGGTGCGCAGCAGATGCGCGAGCGTGCGCGCGTCGACCGCGTCGGTCTTCACCCTGGCGGCGGCGATCGCCCGGGTCCGGAGCGGGTGCGCGAGGTGCACGTCAAAGCCGGCTTCCTCAAGCAGCTCAGCAAGCCACTCCCAGCCGTAGGTCGCCTCCAGCGCGACATGCGTGCTGTCGGGATCGCCAAGCAGCTCGCGGATCGTCTCGCCCCCGGTCGAGATCCGCTTCTGGAGCGTCAGCTCGCCGTGCTCGTCGATGATCGCGATCTGCGAGCGCCGGCGGTGCAGGTCAATGCCGACCCACCGCGTACCGTTGGTCATCGTCGGTCCTCCTCTCGAATTGTCCGGCCGCGCGGCCGTAATCCGCGCGGTCTTCAATCGTGCGGTTCGGGACGGAGGACCGACTTCCTGCCGCGTCGCGGAAACAGGCCGCTCGTGCCGCCGGAACCCCGGCCCTTCATGACATCAACCCCCGAGCGCGATAGCGGATGTCGGCTTGCCGTCAAGCGCTTCGCGCTCGGCCCTTCGGGCCGCCTGTTGGGTGACGGCGGCGCCGAGCATCCGCTGGGTGGCAGCGAGGTCGGGCACGGAGCCCGACGGTGTCGGAACTGTCACCAGGACATGCTGTTGCAGGGCGCGGTGGCGGGCCGGGTCGTAGGGGACGCCGTCTTGCCAGCAGCGCCACACGATCCGGCACCACGCGCGGCCGACCGCGCGCAATGCGCGCGGGTGGTCATGGCCGCGCTGGCGGGCGGCGGCATATAGGTCCTGCGCCCACGGATGCCAGTGCCGCGTGGTGTCCGCCAGTCGGGAGAACGAGGCGCGCAGGCGCTTGTTGCACCCCCAGCGAAAGCACGCGGTCTTGCGCTTGCCGGACTCGATCGCGACCGCGGCCTGGCCGGCGTCGCCGGCGAGCGCGTCACGGGACGGGTAGCGCCCGCGGCAGTCGCCGATCTCTGCCAGCAGCTCGGCGGCGGTGATGAAGCTGTTCGGGTCCTTGAACAGCGACAGGAAGATCTCGCCGTCGGGATGGGCGCGCACCGCGTCCTCGAGCTGGCGCTCGAGCGCCTTGAGCTCGCCGGCGAGCGTGTTGAGCGTCTGAACCAGGCCGAGCACGATCTGCCGGCGCGCTGTCATCTCTGCCTCGCCGACCCGGCCCTCCGGCGCGCGCCTGAGCTTGGCCAGCAGCTGCAGGGGCTTCTGGCCGCCGCTGTAGCGCTCACGCTTGAGGAATCCTTGAAGCCGCTGCTCGCCCAGGCCACACGCATCCGCGGGGCTGGGGTAGCGCTCCAAAAACGCCAGCGAGATCGTGCTGTCCAGATCGCTGAACAGGCCGATCGGCCCGGGCCAGAAACGCTCAAGCTCGGCGCGCAGCTGGTTGCCCACCGCCACCCGGGTGCGTACCAGATCCTCGCGCGCCCGGGTCAGCGCCCGAAGCGCCTTGGTCTGATCACTGTCGGGCTCGAGCACCCGGAACCGGTGGCTGTCAGTCCGCGCCAGCTCACAGAGCACGAACGCGTCAAACCGGTCAGACTTGCCGCCCGAGACCCGAAACCGAGCCCGGGTCGCGGCGACCTGATTGGGGTGCAGCGCCAGCACCCGCAGCCCAGCGTCCAGCAGCCGCTCGACCAGCAGCCCATCGGGCCGCTCGATCGCGACCAGCTCCACCTTCAAACGCACGAGCTGGCGGCACAGAGCTCGTAGCCCCTTCTCGTCGTGCCCGAACGTGGCGGCCACGAGCTCCTCGCCCGCCTCATCGGCCACCAGCACGTCATGCTTGTCCGCCGCCCAGTCAACCCCGGCGTAGTTACCCATATTGCACTCCTATCGGTCGGTCGCGTCACAGCGCCCCGACCAGGAGGTACCGTTGCGGAACCTCATAGACAAGGCCCTCAACCGGGGCTACGTCCTGTTGCCGCTTGCGGCACCTCACCACCGCCGGGACGGGCTGGTCTGCTCTAGGCACCCTGCACACGGGCAAGAAGCCTCGGCCCTTCTCCCGGCGGCGGTCGAGGCAACACCAGGATGACCTATGAGAAGTCTGGCCGGCACGCGGGAGACTGCTGTTGCTCGATAAAGGGGCAGTCTGCCCTTCCCCACTACGGTTCCATCTCAGAAGTGCTGCAATTAGCGCCGTGCCGTCAAGGCGACGGCGTAGGTTCCAATAAGTCCTGCAAGACCACGAAGGAGGCCTACGCCGTGAGACGTAGCAGACTCATTTCCGAGAACACGGGAGCAATCACAGCCGGCTTCGACGGCGCCTGCCGCCTGCTCCTCAGCGTTGGTGCGTCAGGCGGTTTTGGTAGCCACGACCTCGCCCTCCATGACCCGCGGTGGGTTGGGAAACAGCTCGGCCAGGTTCTCACGGACAAAGTCGGCGGCACTCTCGGTGGAGGTCTCCTCTTCCGCCCGAGTCTCGAACACGCTGGTCGACACCATCACGCCATTGCCGGCGTCGACCCAGTAGTAGGCGATGAAGCCCTCCATCTCGCTGATCAGTGGGACGAAACCTTCTCTGACGCGGCGTCCGGCCTCCGCCGGATCGGTCACGCCCTCGTACCTGCGTACTGTCGCGTACATCGCTCCTCCTCGTGCTCTCGGCCGTCGAGGTGGCCTCTTGGGAGACAGACAATAGATCCCCCACCGACGCAGGTCAAAGGGTCGTCTGAGAGCGCTCACCCTCGACTGATACGAGCGTTGGCGCCAGGCCCGGAGGGCTGAGGATTCTTCTGCTGCTCGATCGTTGCAGCAGGCTGGCCCACCGGCAAGGCCGGTGGACGGACCCGGCCCAAAGGGCCACGGCCGGTCCGCTAGCCCTCAGCGGATACAGGACTGGTTGGCAGACTTGAAGTCGTTGCCCTTCCATACGTGGCTGTCGCAGCTGCCGTTACAGTCGAAGAGGTCGTCAGTCGAGTTACGTGTGGCGGCGTTGCCGATGACCGTGTTGCCGATGGCCCCGTGACTGGTACGTTGCCAGCCCAGTTGCCAGTGGCGACGTTGCCCCGGATGCGGTTGCCCGCGCTCGGCATAGCACTCCCCATCCCACCACCTCACTCACAATCGGTCGCCACCGGTCTGCTGAACCGCCCAGCCTAGTCACACCACGAAAGCACGGCCAGCGCAAACCCTACAAGGCTCACTTCCGCTCCCACGCGTAACAGTGGGAGCCTCGGGAGTGGCCGCAGTCTGTGACCCGCCTAGGCAAAGAGCCGGCGTCGTCCGCGCGGCCGACCTCCGCGTGGCTCGTGCTTTCGCGTGAACGCGAGCGCCCGGGACGGCCATGGGATCCCAACGCGCTCCGACTTATGCTTTCGCCGGTGCTGCCCGGTTCGTCGGACGCTCGCTTTGGAGGACCGCTCGGACGGATCTGACTCGCGGGCGCGCGCTCGCTTGCGCCCACAAGCATCAGCGCGACAGCGGGCGGCGGCGTTGCTGGTGGTCGATCAAAGCAGCAGCAGCGCCGGCGTGACCGCTTCAGGCGTGAAGCGGGCGCGCGGTCAGTCGCGCTGGACGGCGAGGGATCGGTCACGAGAGACCTGCTTTGCGGGTGCCACGAGCATCTCGGGGCGCGCGGGGTCGCGTCCCTGCAACGCGCGGAAGGCAGCACCTGCAACGCTGACGACTGGCTCACCGTGATCGGAATCTTCGACCGATGAGCCCCGGCTGCTCCGGCATCTGTTAGAGCAGAAACCATGAGAGACGCAAGGGAGTGGGCATGAGCAAGCTGAGACTCAGCATCACGATGTCTTTGGATGGATACGTCGCCGGCCCGGACCAAAGCGAGGAGAACCCGCTCGGCCTGGGCCGGATGGAGCTGCACCAGTGGTTCTTTCCGCTGAAGGAGTTTCGCGAGATGCATGGCGAGCACGGAGGAGAGGTCAACGCGAGCTCTGCCGTGGTGGAGGAACGCCGGACAAATATCGGCGCGACGATTATGGGTCGCAACATGTTCGGACCCGTTCGCGGACCATGGCCGGATGAATCGTGGCGAGGCTGGTGGGGCGAGAACCCGCCCTACCACCATCCCGTGTTCGTGCTTACCCACCATCCGCGCGAGCCGTTGGAGATGGAGGGTGGCACCACCTTCTATTTCGTCGGCGACGGGCTCGAGTCCGCGCTAGCGCAGGCCAAGGACGCCGCAGGAGGACAGGATGTCTGGCTCGCCGGAGGCGCATCTGTGGTCAGCCAGTACCTCGCCGCGGGATTGGTGGACGAGATCGGTATCTCGGTTGCTCCCGTGATCATGGGCGAAGGCGAGCAGCTGTTCGACGGGGTCGGGCAGGGCGTCGTCAAGCTCAAGCAGATCCGTGCCGTCGACGCGCCTGGCGTCACGCACATCAAGTACGAGGTCAGCTGACCCGCTTTAGGGATGCCGCACGGTTTCCCGTCCGCGGCCCGGTTCACACCTCCTTCGCGCGGAAAGCGCGCACGCGTTGGTCAGAGCGCTAGCCGGCTCGCCGCTAATTATCGGGTCAAAGAGAACTCTCTGGCGCTTAGCGTGGCTTCCCCTTGTCGCCAACGGGGCGGTCTGAGTCTGGCTGCTGCATCGATTGCCCCCGGAGCCAAAGCAGAAGCGGCGCGCGGCACTCATGCCGCATGCAAGACGACCGGAGCGGCGTGGATGCGGAAGTAGTCGCCAGCTACGGCGGCTATCGCGGATCGTCGTGGCGATCGCCGCGCAGGCTTCCGGCTGCATATACCGGAAAGCAGGAGTAACGCGACGCCCGTGAATGCGTCCGCTTGCTGGTCGATAGCAAGCACCGCGTCAGCGCGGTCGCGAACGCCTCGAGCTGTCGCCGCCTTCATGGTGAAAGTGATGAGTTGTCGCTGCCGAATGCTCCGCCGCGTGCCGATGGAGGCGGCGCTGCCGCAGCTGCTCCTGTTTGAGCGCGGTCACCTGAGCGAGAGGTGCCACCGACCGAACATCCGGTCGCGACCGGCGGGCGCCCGAGCGTTGATGTCAGACCTTCGTGTCGCGGAACCTGGTGACTGGCGCAGATCTCTCCCGTGTGTGTCGGGTTGCGGCGGTGGCCAGAGCGCAAGCTGGTGTTATGGGCGCAGTCGGTCGAGGATCTGGTGGAGGGCGGCTTGGAGGATGGCTGTTTGGATGGCGGAGTTGAGTCGGTTGGGGTCGTTGAGTTCGTGCAGCAGCCGAGTGATGTCGAGTTCGTCGACGGTCTGGCGCAGCAGTGGCGCGGTGGGGAGAGCGTTATCGACGATCCCGGACGGGAGGGCGCCGATGATCGTCTTGGCAATCCCGGGCAGATCGGCTTGGTCGAGCGCTTGGGGAAGAAGTTGGGACACCTTGGGGAGGCGTTTCTCGCGGTCGAGCCGGTTTACGGCGTCGCGCAGGCCGGCCTGGAGCGCGGCGGCCGCGCGGGGGTCGAGCGAGTGGGTGTCGGCAAGAGCGAGGACGAGGCGCTCGCGGGAGATCCCGAGCCGGCACGCCGCGCGGTCGAGACCGAGCAGAACGATCTGTTGTGCGAGTGGTTCGAGTTGCGCCGGGATGGGGGAGACTGGGCGAGGGACGCAGGGATTGGCTGGTTGGCGTGGCACGTAGTGGCCGCCACCCGCGGCGACCTGGACGCCGAGGACTGCTGTGACAAGCAGCACGGCGATGAGCGGCAGCGCGAGTCTGCTCATGAGCGGCTGCGGTCGCTCAGTGCCAGCGCGGGCGCCAGCGCCAGCAGCGCGAGTCCCGCGGCGACCAGGAACGCGGTGCGGAACGCGCGGGTCGCGGCGCGCGTGAGCTGGTCCTCGAGCGCGAACTCAAGCGCGTGGGCGGTGGCCGCCTGCGGCGCCGGTAGCCGCAGGCCGCTAAACGCCGGTCGCAGGTCGGGAACGCGGCCGCGCTCCGCAGCCAACCGGCCGCCCAGCCGGCCGGCGAGATCGAGCTTTGTGGAGACGGGAAGCGGCGCGTCGAGCACGAGGCTCGCGATCGCCTCTTTTGCCGGCGTCTCGGCATGGCGCAGGTCAGCGGTGAAGATCGGCGTCAGGATCGCGAGACCGACGACCACGCCCGCGTGCCGCGCGGCGATCGTCCAGCCGCCGTGAAGCACGCGCGGGACCCGGTCGCGCAGCGCGGCCGCGGTGAGCGAATCCACCGCGAGCGCAAGACCGAGACCGACGAGCACCTGCGGCGCGACCGTCCACGCGAGCTGCGCGCTTGGCAGGAGCGCGAACCCGGCGAGCCCGCCTGCGATCAGCACCGATCCAGCAACCGCTTCTGACCGCGTTCCGCCGCGCAACCCCCGCAATACGGGCCCGGCCGCCAGCGCCGCCACCGGCATCGCGGTGACGGCGAGGGCAGCCACCGCGGGCGAGTGACGCCAGCCGTCGACGAGCAGCAGCACGAGCAGGAACAACGCGGCCGTGAGGGCCGCCGACAGCAGCGCCAACGCCAGGTTCGCCAGTAGGTGCGGGCGGTCCGGCGACACGTCTCGGTCCACTCGACGCCGCATAACCCGATCGCGCAGCGCGATCGCGGTGGGCAGCGCCAGCAGCACCACCGGGATCTGCGCCACGAAGATCGCCCGCCACGAGAACGCCCATGTCAATAGCCCCCCAGCCACCGGACCGAGCGCCGCCCCCCCAATGCCGGCCGCCGCCCACCGCCGCCCCCCCGCGCGCTCGTCACCGCAAGCGCTGACCAGAAGCTCGAGGCTTCCGACGATCACCACCGCCCCCGCGGCCGCCTGGATCGCGCGCGCGGTGACCAGAACGCCCAGCGACGGCGCCACCGCGCACCCGGTCGTCGCGATCGCAAACCCGACAAGACCACCGGTCGTCGCCGTCGCCGGGTTTCCGCGCGCACAGACACGGGCCGCTGGCACCGCCAGCACAGCGAGCACAAGATTAAACGCGATCAGCACCCACGCGACCTCCCCAACGCCAGTCCCGAACTCCCGCAAGATCTCCGGCAACGCCAGCGTCACCACGCCCGAGTCGCCAAGCACCACGGCAACCACAAGCGACAGCGCCGCGACGGCGCCGGCGCCTCCCCCTGCCTGATCGTTACGGGCCGCGCTCAACGCAACGAACTCCTCCCCGTCGACACCGACATGCGGGACTCACGTAAATCATGCGCGGCAATCACGGCGTGCAGCTCGCACCCTGAACCCGCGCTCGCGGCGTCGCGATGAATCACACCACCAGGCTAGGCCCCCGCTGTCGCTGGCCCCCAGCCCTAAATTTGACCGCAACCGAGCCGCTGAGTGCAGGCCTGGAGAAAGCTCCGGCCGCCGACCACCGAGACCGGCCGGTTCACCGCCTCATCGTGAAGGTAGTCCGAGGTCGCGACCTCGCGAAGAGGAGGCCGCCTGCGATCAAAAGCAGCACGACTGACCCCGTCGTGCTCGCGTCCCTCCTGAAGGTCGACATGCGACGGTCTGAGCCTCCGGTAAGCTCAGTGGTGGCGGCGGTGGAGCCGGGGTGGGGAGACTCGGCGGCAGTTACGGAAGGAAACGGTGAGGCTGAAGCGGCGGCTGCGGTGCGGGGTCTCGAAGACTCGGAGCGTGACCGGCCCGCTGGTTAGATGGTCAAAGCTGATGCGACGCAGCCGGAGGCCGTGCCGGAGGAGGATTCGGCGATGACCGCGGTAGACGGCCACGCGGACGATGCGCCGATGCGCGGGCACCCGCAGCCGGAAGCCCACCTTGGTGCGACATGTCGGCGCTTTCGGATGGGATAGCTTGATCGTCGGCGGGTTCGGCGTCATCGGGAGCCCAGTGAGTGGGTTGGGGATTCCCGCAGGCGAGGGCGGTGGGTTGGGCGACGCCGGGGGTGAGGGCGGGCTGACCGCGGTGGCGATGGTGTAGGCGCTGAGAGTCGATCCGGTGGCCAGGAAAAGGCGGCCGTCGGAGGCCGCCGGCGTGGTGAAGTGCTCCATCGCCGGGGTCTGCTCGGTGGCCTTCACCGCACCCGTGGAGGGATCAAGTCCATAGAGCTTGGCGGCGGTGGTCGAGGTCACCCAGACGAGCCCGCCGGAGACGATCGGCGGCCCGTTGGCATCAGACGGTCCGGTCCAGCGGGGGCTGAACCGGCGGTCGGCTGCGTCGATGTTGAGCGCCCGCACGCCCTGGGCGCAGGCGACGTACACCACGCCGTTCTCGTAGGCGTCAGCTCCGAAGCTGTCGCACACCGCGGCGCTGAACAGCTCGCCTCCAATATGCCCGAGGTTCCTGGAGGACAGGAGGTAGCCGTTGCCGTTCTTGCCGCCCTGGTAGATCAGGTTGCCGGGCAGGAGCTCGGGGGAGACCGAACCGAGGTCGGCGTCGCTGGCGCTGTCCTGCGCCCAGCTCGCGGGAGCCCAGTAATCAAGCTCGGTCGCTTCGGGGGTCAGTTTCTCCAGCGTGTCGCCGTGGTCATAGGCCTGTCCGGGTCCGTCGGCGGCGTTGCCAGTGGCGACGTAGACGTCTCCGGCGGCGTCCACGGCGGGGGCTCCGCCCCCGGACCAGATCGCCCCTTCGCGGGTCGTCGGAACCGTGAAGAGGTCGTTAGCCCCGCTGTTGTCAGCCGGTGCGCTGACCAGAAAACCCTTGTACTGGGCGCAGTCGCCGTCGTTGCCCCCGTAGCCGATCAGGACGCGCCCCTGATCAAGGGCCAGGCTCTCGCGCTGGAGCTGATTGAGCGGATCGCTCGGCGGCTCGACGCTGCGCGTGAACACCTGGACCCCGGTCCTCACGTCGTAAGCCACCAGCGTGTGGCTAGCCGATGCCCCAGTGCGCAGGTCGGCCACCGCGTAAAGCGTCCCGGTCGCCGGGTCGATGACCGGGGTGCTGGTGATCCCGACCGTCGGAGAGATGTCACCGCACGGCAGCTCTGAGGATGGCACCGGGGCGCCCACGTTGACGTGCCAGACCAGCGCGCCGGTCGACTCGTTAAACGCATAGAGGTCGTTGTTCTCGGTGGCCACGATCACCAGCCCCTCAAAGACAAGCGGTTCAGACCACATCGTGCCCGTCAGCCCCGAAGCCTTCCACGCCAGCGAGACCGGCAGCCCCGCCCCGCTGCTCTGATCAACGCCGCTCAGCGCGGCGTCGCCGTGGTAGGTCGTCCAGTCGGCCTGCGCCGCCACCGAGAACACGCCCATCGCGCCGACAACCAGCACCACGATGCTCAGCAAGCGTCCCCTCACCACACCATGTATACCGCTCTCACAGGCTTCCTCGACCCGCGTTCGGGCCGAAGTCGAGTCCGCAAACACCGTCGATCGCGTGTGAGGGCAAGACGTGAATCGACACCCGCGCGACGAGAACTCCCACGGATCGCCGGCGCCCATGCTTTCGCCCGAAGGACGCCTGCGTTACCGGGCAACAGAGAACAGCCGGCTCTTCTGCCCGCTCTAGATGTGCGAAGTACGCGCTGGCCGGCGCGAGACACTCTCCTTTCATCTCAGACGGGTTCCTCCCCGCCGGAGACGGGCGCCCGGTGAGCGTGGAACCCAGGAGCCTGACCGCCGCCCGCTGAGGGCGATGTAGCTGCTGCTCCGCAACGATCGCGGCGATCGCGGCGCTCTCCTCTCGGGCTGCGGCCACTTCCCAGTGTCGCCGGCGGCGGGGGCGGTCTGGGTCTGGCTGCTGCATCGGTCGCACCCGGACCTAAAGCAGCAGCGGAGCGCGGCGCTCATGGCGCGGGCGAGGCGGCCCCTGGTGCGTGAGAGGAGCACTGAAGTCTCCGCCGGCCTGAGGCTCGATTCTCGCGCACAGCGCGAGCCTCGGCTCCGAGTTTCACGGCGCTGAGCGGCGCCCCGCTGCTTACCCACACGTTGGGCTCGCGCTTGAACGCAAACAACCCGGTTGTGATCTCGGAGCGCAGCCTGCGCCGGGCGAGGGGCCGGAGCGGGAGATCGCCGGGCTCACGTCGCTCGTCTTCCGCGTCGTCTTACTTTGCTGGCGGCTGGCCACTGGTGCTGAGTACCTCCTCTGCGCCTGGAGGGCGGGGGAAACTCAAATCGCGACTTAGCGAGCCCGCCCCGACCGATGAACAACCGAGACGTGATTGCAGCGATCCGCACAAGCGAGTAGGGTTACTCGCGGACGGTCGCTGACCAAGCCGACCAGCCGTCGCTGCAGCTGACCTGTTGCCATCGCTGCGACTAGCCGAGGCGATTGACCTCCGCCCACTTGGATCCCCCTTCCGGGGTTCGAGACCCGCCGGGTTTTGCTCGGGGGATCGAAGTTGTGATCGCACCGCGGTCACACGAATGCAACCGTCAGGAGCCAAGAATGTCCGTTTCCACACCGAACCGCGTCACCAACGGCGCGGACTCCACGCGAGCCTTTGCGGGTCTTCCTGAGGAGTCGGCTCAGCAGGTCCAGGAGTTCGTCAGTAAGCCGGGTCGTCTCCTGATCGATGGCGAATGGGTGGAGGCGGCGAGCGGGAAGACGTTTGAGACGTTCAATCCGGCGACTGAGGAGAGTCTCGGGTGGGTGGCGCACGGCGCGACCGAGGACGTTGAGCTCGCCGTGGGCGCGGCGCGTCGTTGCTTTGACGACGAGTCCTCTGACTGGCGGCGGATGACGCCGTCGGAGCGCGGCAAAGTCATCCATCGCATCGGCGATCTGATCGAGCAGCACGCGGACGAGCTCGCCGCGCTCGAGACGCTGGATAACGGCAAGCCTTTGGCGATCGCCAAGGCGGCGGACGTCGCGCTGGCCGCTGACCTGTTTCACTACATGTCGGGCTGGGCGACGAAGATCGAGGGCAGCACGATCCCGATCTCCGCCGTTACCTCGCCCGGGTCGGAGTTCCTCGCGTATACGCGCAAGGAGCCGGTGGGTGTTGTGGGGCAGATCATCCCGTGGAACTTCCCGTTGCTGATGGCGGCCTGGAAGCTCGGCCCGGCGCTGGCGGCCGGCGTGACCGTGGTGCTCAAGCCGGCCGAGCAGACGCCGCTCTCGGCGCTGCGACTCGGTGAGCTGATGCTGGAGGCCGGGCTGCCCGCGGGCGTGGTCAACATCGTGACCGGGTTCGGCGACGCGGGTGCGGCGCTCGCGGCCCATGACGGCGTCGACAAGGTTGCGTTCACGGGCTCGACCGAGGTCGGCCGGCTGATCGTGCAGGCGGCGGTGGGCAATCTCAAGAAGGTCACGCTCGAGCTGGGTGGCAAGAGCCCGCAGGTGCTCTACAAGGATGCCGACATGGACGTGGCGATCCCGGGCGCGGCGAACGGCATCTTCTTTAATCAGGGCCAGTGCTGCAACGCCGGCTCGCGCCTGTACGTCGAGCGTGACGTGTTTGACGAGGTGGTCCAGGGGATCTCGGACGAGGCCAAGAAGATCAAGATCGGCCCGGGTCTCGACGCCGACACGCAGATGGGTCCGCTGATCTCCGCAGAGCAGCACGACAAGGTGCTCGGCTACTTGTCCTCGGGCCTTGACGCCGGCGCCAGCGCTCCGGCCGGCGGCGGACGGGCGGGCGATCGCGGGTACTTCGTGCAGCCGACCGTGCTGACTGACACCACGCCTGACATGAAGGTGGTGCGCGAGGAGATCTTCGGTCCGGTGGTGTGTGCGATTCCGTTCGGCTCCGAGGACGACGACGTCATCCGCAGCGGGAACGACACGAACTACGGCCTCGCGTCGGGGATCTGGACACGCGATATCAACAAGGCGCACCGCACCGCTAACCGCCTGCGCGCCGGCACGGTGTGGATCAACTGCTACAGCGTGTTTGACGCCGCGATGCCGTTCGGCGGCTACAAAGAGTCAGGTTGGGGCCGGGAGATGGGCCACAACGCGCTCGACAACTACCTCGAAACCAAGTCCGTCGTCACGCAGCTCGCATAGAGGCGACTACCCGTGCCGAGCCCGCGCCTCCCGCGCGCGGCTCGGCCGGCCCCGCAGGGTGATGTGGCCACCGCGAGGAACCGCCCGACCAGGGCGGTGCCGCAGTCCTGAACGCCGGCTCCGGCACGCTCGCTCAGGACGAACAGGAGGAGCCCGCCACGGCGCTCGATGGACTACCGCTCGCGTCCGAATCCAGAAGCACCACCCGCAGACAGAGCTTGCGCCGCGTAGCGAGCAGAACCTCAGGTGGAAGGACTTCTCTGATCGACTCCAGACTTGGCGATCGGGCGCTGGCAGGCGACGGGACGTAGTCGCTCCGGGATGGACCGGTCCGGCCGCAAACCAGGTCCCGGGCCGCGCGTTGCACCGTGGGTGCACGTGGTGTGTTGGCTTTGCCGTTTGACGTTGCGGCGCTGAGTCGTGCTCGCATCCCAGGGGACACCGGAAGCGGAGGGCGAGGCGTAAGTCTGGGCCTACGAGCTGGCTCTGTTTCAGCCTTCGGGAGAGTGGACAGGGCGTCGTGCGGGGCGCGGACGAGGAAAACGGCTGGTGCAGACTGACGTCCTGGTGATCATCTACGCTCTCAGCGTGGTACCTTCTACTGTGAACTGGCTGAGTAGTCCATCGTGACCCCCTTCGAGAATCCGTTCGTTTTCGATCGCCCCCTTACCGACGCTCGTGAGCTCGTCGGTCGATCTGAGGAGTTCGCCGAGGTGTCGACGGCGCTTCGCCCGGGGGGTTTTGCGATCGTCGAGGGACCTCAGCGGCACGGTAAGACGAGTCTGGTCAACGCTACGCTCGCGGCCTGGACCGATGGCGGCGGCGGCCTGGCCATTGACGTCGATTGCTCGGGAGTGCTGACGGCCCATGATCTCGCTGCGCGACTGAGGGACGCATTCGTCCGCGCCCGCGCGTTGGCCGCGGCCGACGACATGCTCGTGGAGCGGCTCGAGACATTGTCGCTGCGGGCTGGCATCGGCTCAGGCGTCGCCGATCCTTCCGCCGACCATGCTGAGGCACGCGACTTGATTGGGCTGCTCTCCATCCCGAGTGACGTCTGCGCGGCGGCAGACACGACCGCTGCCGTGTGCTTTGACGAATTTCAGGATGCGGTGGCCATACCCGGCGTTCTGGAAGAGATGCGTGAGGGCTGCGCGCGGGGTCGTGAGACCGTGGCCTACGTATTCGCCGGGCCGGACCTCGGCTCGCTGGCCGAGACCACGGAGCAGCGGCTCCCGTGGCGCTCGACTTCGGTGAAGGTCAGGGTCGGAACCGTCGACCCGAAGAGCTTCGCTGACGACATCTCACGAAGGTTCGCTGAGACAGACCGAGATGCCAAAGAAGCAGCCGAGATCGTCACCCGCATGGGTGCCGGTCACCCGCAGCGCACCAGCCAGCTCGCCTGGCACTTGTGGGAGCTCACCCCAGCCGGTGAGCGCGCGAGTGCGAGAAGCGCCAAAGGGGCGCAGATGGCGGCGATTCGTCAAGCAGCGTCCGAGTTTGACTTGCGCTGGCACGCTTTGCACGGAAACGAGCGCCGCGTCGCGGTCGCCCTCGCGCACGACATCGCACCCCAGGGCACGCGCGCGCAGCGCGCGACCGGCCTCTCCGGCTTCGGTGCTGCCCAGCGCGCGGTGCAAGGCGTCAAGGCCTCGGGCGTGGCGCAGCTCCGCGGCGACCGGCTGACGCTCACCGACCCTCTCTTCGCTCAGTGGCTGCGGCTGCGCTATTCCCCGGGCACGGTCGAACAAGACTGGCAATCGCTGCGCCTTGAACACTCGCAGCGCATCACCCGAGGCATGTGAAAATGGCGCGGAGGACCCAGCACGGCTCGGCGCGACCTCTTCAGCCCGTGCCGAGGTTGCTACTTAGCCGTAAGGAGGCCGCCCAAGCGCTCGGCGTGAGCGTCGATACCTTCGAGCGCCGTGTGCAGCCGGTGATCAAGCTCGTCCCCTGCGGTCAGCTGTTGCTCGTCCCGGTGAAGGAGCTCGAGCGATGGTGCGACGAGCACCCCACTTCATGGCGGGCGTGATCTAGCCATGAGCGGGTTGTCGCCGTCAGCCACGAGTGGTACTACCTGGATGATGGTCTGGCAGCGCACGAAATACGCGGGCGTGTACGTACGGCACATGCGGCCATGCCCGACATCGGCCGACGCGAACGCCCGCTGCCGGTGCCATCCGTCCTACCGAGCATCGAGGCGCCATCCGGTGACCGGCAAGCTCATCTCAAGTCCCAGCTTCGCGGATTTCCACGAGGCGCTGTCGTGGTATGCGGCAGCCGGCGAGAAGGCCAAGCCTGTGTTACGCGAACACGCCGAGGGCGGCCGCCCGTTCGTAGAGCTTGCCCAGGAGTGGTGGGAGGGTGTCGAGGGGGGACGGATCGGCAAGCGGCAGGGCAAGCGCGGCTACTCGCCCACCACGCTGCAAGGCTATGAGCGATCGCTTCGCCACGTGCTGATCCCCGAGTTCGGGCCTCGGGCCGCCGGCGAGATCACCGCCGAGGAGTGGCAGCTGTTCGTCGACCGGCTCGCGCGCGAGGGACTTTCGCGCTCGCGGATCTCAAACCACCTGGCGGTCGTGCGCGCGATATACGCGTGGGCGTGCCGACCGACCCGTCGTCTCGTCGCGGTCAATCCCACGTTCGGCGTCGAGCTGCCGCCGGTCGATGAGGTCAAGCGCGACCGGGCCGCCACTGCCGAGGAGGCGGAGGCGCTGCTGGAGCCGCTCTCACCGGAGGACCGCGTCCCGTACGCGCTCGCGTTCTACGCGGGGCTGCGGCGCAGCGAGATGGATCGGCTCCAGTGGTCAGACGTCGACCTCGACCGGCTCTGGCTCGTTGTGCGCAAGTCAAAAAGCGATGCCGGCACTGGTCGGCTACTGCCGATCGCGACGCCGCTAAAGCCGATCCTGCTTCGCGCATACATGCTCCAGCGCCGGCCCGAGCACGGGCGCGTCCTCGGCGGCGTGTCGGTCACCTCGGGGCGGCTCGCCCGGCGCGTCAGGAAGGCGTGGACCCGCGCGGTGAAAGACGCACGCCGCGGCGGCCACCAGCTGAACCTCGAGCCGATCGGATTGCACGAGTGCCGCCACACGTATGCGAGCTTCCTGATGGCCGCCGGCTACACCCTGCGCGAGTTGATGGAGTACATGGGCCACAGCTCGCTGCAGGCGACCGAGCGCTACGTGAAGCTGCTCCCGCAGCCCGCCGGCCCGGAAGGCGCGGCTGACCGCCTCAACGCGTACCTGGCAGGATCACGCCCATGACAGCGTTGGGTGCAAACAAAGTGCAAACAATTGTCAGCGATCAGGCGGTTCGTAGCCCTTCGTTGCGGTCGGCGATGCGCGGACCAGAAGGCGTCAAATCGCCCGTCAACACTGACGATCTGCGAAATATCAAGGATGCCGGAGGAGGGACTCGAACCCCCGACACGCGGATTATGATTCCGCTGCTCTAACCGACTGAGCTACTCCGGCGAGGACGGGGGAGTCTACCGTCGCGAGGCGGTGGCCTTCCACGCGAGGACTCCGGATACGGCATCACCCCAGCCGCTCCCGCCGTCTCCGCAGTACTCAGGGGCTGAGGACTCCGAATACGGCTGGGTCCCGCTGATGAGTGCGGTATCGGGCAGGGTCGCGCGTCGCTCCCTGCACCGGCGGGGCCGTCACCTGCACCGTCGGCCGTCACTTGCACCGTCGGCCGTCACTTGCACCGTCGGCCGTCACTTGCACCGTCGGCCGTCACTTGCACCGTCGGCCGTCACTTGCACCGTCGGCCGTCACTTGCACCGTCGGCCGTCACTTGCACCGTCGGCCGTCACTTGCACCGTCGGCCGCCGACCTATGATCGGCGGGCCACCGTGACCACGCTGCTGGCCTACCCGAACGTGTCCGAGGGACGCGACCCCGAGGCGATCGCCCGGATCGGGGCGGCCTTCGGCGACGACCTGCTCGACGTCCACTCCGATCCCGATCATCATCGCAGCGCCTACACCCTCGCCGGCGCGCCCGGCGGACTGGCGCGCGCGGTGGTTCGGGGAGCCGCCGAGGCGATTGCATCGATCGCCATCGACCGGCACGAGGGGGTGCATCCCCGGGTGGGTGCGATCGACGTGGCGCCGATCATCTATCTCAGCGACGGGGAGCGGGGCGCGGCGGCTGCCGAGGCGCTGGTCCTCGCCGATCTGCTCGCCGAAGAATTGGGGCTGCCGGTGTTCCTGTACGGGACACTCGCCGGCGGGCGGACGCGCGCGCAGCTGCGCCGGGGCGGCCCCGTGGAGCTGGCGCGCCGGATCGGCGCCGGGGAGCTGGCGCCGGATTTCGGCCCGCGGCAGCTGCACCCCACGGCGGGAGCGGTGCTGGTCGCCGCCCGGCCGCCGCTGGTGGCGTTCAACGTCGAGCTCGGTCCGTCGGCATCGGTGGCTGACGCCAAGCGGATCGCCGGGCTGATCCGGGAGGGCGGGTCCGAGGGTCTGCCGGGGGTCCGGGCGATCGGACTGTGGCTGGACCGGTCGGGTCTGGCCCAGGTCTCCACCAACGTCGAGGACCACCGGGCCGTGCCGCTCGCCGCCGTCGTCGCCGCGGTGGCTCGCCACGCGCCGGTGGCCGGCGCCGAGCTGGTCGGGCTGGCGCCGGAGGCCGCGTTCGCCGGGTTTCCGCAGGACATCCCGCTGCGGGGATACGCCACGATCGAAGATTCCCTGCACCAACGTCTCTCCACGGCGTAAGCTCCAAGCTGCGATGGCTCAGACGAAACGCAAGCGCCGCACCAAGCACCGCGGCAACGCCGCCGGCACGATCGAGACCCGCGGTCGCACCGGTCGTCCGCCGAGCCCCGACGAGCGCAAGAAGCAGGACCGGGCCAAGGCGCGCGAAGCCCGTCAACTGAGGCCCCCGAGCTGGAGCGGCGCGCTCAAGAAGGGCGCGCTGGCGGCGACGTTCATGTTCATCTTCCTGCTGGTCACCAATCACTTCCGCGTCGTGCCGGCGCTGATCTTCGGGCTGCTGGCGATGGCGCTGTACGTCCCCTCCGGTTACTACCTGGACGGATTCCTCTACCGGCGCGCTCTGCAGAAGAAAGCGGCGGCGAGAAACGGCACCCCGAAATGATCGACGCGCGGATGTTCACCGTCGGCCCGGTGCAGGAGAACTGCTACATCGTGCGCGGCCCGGACCCGGGCCGGGCGGTGATCGTCGATCCCGGGGACGAGGCCGAGCGGCTCACCACCGCCCTGGAGGCGCTGAAGATCACGACCGTCGAGGCGATCCTCCTCACCCACACCCACTTCGACCACATCGGCGCGGTCGCTCCGGTGGCCCGCGCCACCGGCGCGCCCGTCTACTGCCCGGAGCTCGAGACCGAGGTGCTGGCCGACATAATGGCCTACGTGCCGTGGCCGGGATTCGGCCCGTTCGAGAGCTACACCGCCGACGAGACGGTCAGCGGCGGGGAACGCCTCCAACTGGCCGGCCTGGAGTTCGAGGTCAGCTTCACTCCCGGCCACAGCCCGGGACACGTCAGCTACGGCGTGCGCGAGGAGCCGGAAGCCGCGGTCCAATCCGGCGAGGCTGGACGCCGAGCGGGCCGCAAGGTCGAGGCAGCTTTGTTCTCCGGCGACGTGCTGTTCCAGGGCTCGGTGGGACGGGTGGACCTGCCGGGGGGCGACGGGCCCACGCTGCTGGCGTCGATCGAGTCGCTGCTGGCCGCCTATCCGGCGGACACGACCGTGTATCCGGGGCACATGGGGCTGACGTCCCTCGGGGCCGAGCGCGACTCGAATCCGTTCCTGCGCGAGCTCGCGCACCACAGCTGACCAGCTCCATCGGTGAGCTCGTTCCAGGCCCCTCGCGGCACGTTCGATGTGCTTCCCGCCGACGCGGCCCGCCGCGCTGTGCTCGAATCCCATGTCCGCCGGATCCTCGGCGCGGCCGGCTACCGCCGCATCGAGACGCCCACGTTCGAGGCCACCGACCTGTTCGCGCGAGGCGTGGGGGAGGCGACCGACATCGTCGAGAAGGAGATGTACAGCTTCGATGACGGGGGCGGCCGGTCGCTGACCCTGCGGCCCGAGGGCACGGCCCCGGTATGTCGCGCCTACATCGAGCACGGGATGCACAAGCTCGCCCAGCCGGTGAAGCTGTGGTACCTGTCGAGCTTCTTTCGCGCCGAGGCGCCGCAGCGGGGGCGCTACCGCCAGTTCTGGCAGGTCGGCGCCGAGGCGATCGGCTCCGCGTCGCCGGAGACCGACGCCGAGCTGATCCTCCTGCTGGCCGAGCTCCTGCAGGCGCTCGGCGTCCGCGAGACAAGATTGCGCCTCTCGAGCCTGGGCACCCCGGCGACGCGCGCCGAATACCGGCAGGAGCTGTCCGCCTTCCTGCACGCCCACCAGGACGGGCTCTCCCCGGAGGTGGTCGCCCGGATCGAGCGCAACCCGATGCGCGCCTTCGACGCCGACGACCGGACCACCCAGCGCACGATGCGCGACGCGCCGACGCTGCTGGACCGGCTCGCCCCCGAGGACGCCGAGCACTTCGACCGGGTGCGCGAGCTCCTCGACGACGCCGAGCTGGGCTACGAGCTCGATCCCACCCTGGTTCGCGGTCTGGACTACTACGGGCGCACGCTGTTCGAGTTCACCTCGGACGCGCTCGGCGCCCAATCCGGGGTGGCCGGCGGCGGGCGCTACGACGGCCTCATCGAGCAGCTCGGTGGCAACACGACGCCGGCGGCGGGCTGGGCGGCCGGAGTGGAGCGGATGCTGCTGGCTGCCGGCGAGCTGCCGACCGCCCCCGAGCTGGTCGACCTGTTCGTGGCGATCGCTCCCGGCGGCAGCCGGCGCGCCGCCTTCGAGCTCGCCAACGAGGCCCGGCGTGCCGGGCTCAGCGCCCAGCTGGAGCTCGCCGGCCGAACGCTCAAGGGCCAGCTCAAGCACGCCGACCGGATCGGCGCCCGCTACGTTGCGATCATCGAGGACGGGGTGCGGGCCAGCCTGAAGAACATGGACTCCGGCGAGCAGGACGAGCTCACGCCGGGGACGGTGATCCCGGGGATCTTGCGCGGGAGCCGGCTGGCGTGAACCACGCGCCCCGGGCCAATGCCTACCGTGACAGCTGGGCCGGGGACCTCGACGCCGGTCGCGCCGGAACCGCGGCCCGCGTGTCGGGCTGGGTGCACCGCCGGCGCGATCACGGCGGTCTGATCTTCATCGATCTGCGCGAACGCTCCGGCATCGTCCAGCTGGTGTTCAACCCGGCGACCGCTCCCGAGGCGCATGCCGGCGCGCACTCGCTGCGCGCGGAGGACGTGATCACCGCCGCGGGCACGATCGCCCGGCGGACGCCGGAGAACGTCAACCCGAACCTGGCCACCGGCGAGATCGAGCTGGCGGTGGCCGAGCTGGAGATCCTCGCCGACGCTCAGACGCCACCGTTTCCCGTCGACGACGACGGAGCCGTGGACGAGAGCCTGCGCCTGCGCCATCGTGCATTGGACCTGCGGCGAACGCCGATGCAGGAGGCGATCGCGCTGCGTCATCGGGTGATCCGGACGATCCGCGAGGTTCTCGACGGCCGCGACTTCCTGGAGATCGAGACCCCGTTTCTGACCCGCTCGACCCCCGAGGGCGCCCGCGACTTCCTGGTGCCGGCGCGAACCGCTCCGGGGTCGTTCTACGCGCTGCCCCAGTCGCCCCAGTTGTTCAAGCAGCTGCTGATGATCGGCGGCTTCGAGCGGTACTACCAGATCGTGCGCTGCTTTCGCGACGAGGACGCGCGGGCCGACCGGCTGCCCGAGTTCACCCAGCTGGACGTCGAGATGGCGTTCGTGGAGGAGGAGGACGTGCTGGAGGCGACCGAGGCGGCAATCGGCGCCGTGTTCGCGGACGCCGGCTTGAACGTTTCCGCGCCGCCGTGGCCGCGGATGACCTTTGCCGAGGCGGTCTCCCGGTTCGGCTCCGATCGACCCGATACCCGGTTCGGCCTGGAGCTGGTCGATCTCGGAACCGCGCTGGCCCAGACCGAGTTCAAGGTCTTCGCCACGGCGCTGGCCGGCGGCGGCGTGGTCCGCGGGATCAACGCTGGTGCCCGCGAGCTGGCCCGGTCAGATCTGGACAACCTCACCCAGCTCGCCAAGCAGCACGGCGCCCGCGGGCTGGTGTGGGCGTTCGTGGGCGACGAGGCCGCCGGCTGGCGCTCGCCGATCGCCAAGTTCCTGACCGAGCCCGAGATCGCCGCGGTCACGGCGGCGCTGGAGGCCTCGCCCGGCGACCTCCTGCTGATCGTCGCCGATCAGGCGGCGACCGCGGGCCAGGCCCTCGGGGCGCTGCGCCTGGAGCTGGCGCGTCGCTTTGACCTCGTCCCCGCCGGCGCGCACGATATCCGCTGGGTGATCCAGTTTCCGATGTTCACCTACAAGCCCGAGGAGGGGCGCTGGGACGCCGAGCACCATCCGTTCACGGCCCCGGCGACGGCCGCCGGCAGGCCGGCGACCGCGGCCGATCTGGACGAACCGGCGACGTTGCTGTCGCGTTCCTACGATCTCGTCCTGGATGGCAACGAGATCGGCGGCGGGTCGATCCGTAACCACCGCTCGGACGTGCAGTCGCGCGTGTTCGAGCTGATCGGGATCGACGACGCCGAGGCTCAAGCCCGCTTCGGGTTCCTGCTCGACGCGTTGCGCTACGGGGCGCCGCCGCACGGGGGGATCGCGATGGGGGTCGACCGGATCGTCGCCCTGCTCGCCGGCCGCGACAACATCCGCGAGGTGATCGCCTTTCCCAAGGCGACCAGCGGGGGGGACCCGCTGACCGGGGCGCCGGCGCCGGTGGACGCGGGGCAGCTGCGCGAGCTCGGCCTCCGCCTCGCCTAGCTCACCGGCGCCGGTGGACGCCGTCCAGCTGCGCGAGCCCGGCCTCCGACTGGGGTGATGGAACTAAAGGGCGCTATCCGCCCCTAACTTCCATCACGCCTGGCCTATCCTCGCTGCAGCCCGTGGACGCGCTGGCGTTCGAACATCACCTCACCTCACCGCAGGGTTGCGGCCACCGACTGGCGCATGGCCACACCGCGACCGTCGGCGGCTTCGCCTGCGGTGACGAGATCTCGCTGTCGATCGCGACGGCCGGCGACCGTGTCACCGGTGCCGGCTTCGAGGCCCGCGGCTGCGGTGCGGCCACCGCCGCCGCCAGCGCCGCCGTGACGCTCGCCCGCGGCGCCGACATCTTCGCCGTCGCTCGGATCGGGCCCCGCCAGATCGCCGGCGAGCTGGGTGGCCTGAGCGCGGCCAAGCTCCACGCCGCCGAGCTGGCGGCCGATGCGCTGGCGCGCGCGCTCGGGACCGCCGTGCGCGCCGATGCCCGCCTTCCCAGCCGCCGCGGGGCGACCCTGGTGGCGATGAGCGGCGGGGTGGACAGCACCGTCGCCGCCCACCTGTGCGCCGCCGAGGGCGAGGCGGTGGCGGTCACGCTCGAGCTGTGGTCTGATCCGGAGAACGACGGCGAGCGCAGCTGCTGCTCGGCCACCGCGGTGGCTCAGGCCCGGTCGCTGGCCCATCTCATGGGGATTCCCCACTTCACGCTTGACCTGCGCGACGAGTTCCGCGCCGGGGTCGTCGATCCGTTCATCGCCGGGTACGCCGCCGGGGCGACGCCCAACCCCTGCGTCGGCTGCAACGGTCACGTTCGCCTGGACGCGATGCTCGGGCTGGCCGACCGGCTCGGCTGTGAGACGCTGGCCACCGGGCACTACGCCCGCACCGCCGAGGGTGAGCAGGAGAACGGACCGCTGCTGCGCGCCGCCGCCGACACCGCCAAGGACCAAACCTACATGCTGGCCGCGCTGGACCCGCGGTCGCTTGCGCGGATGCGATTCCCGCTGGGTGGCGTGCACAAGCCGGAGGTGCGCCGGCTCGCTGCCGCCGCCGGTCTGCCGGTGGCGGCCAAGGCTGATTCGCAGGACCTGTGCTTCCTGGCCGGGACGTCCCGCGCGCGGTTCTTGCAGCGACACGGCGGGGTCGCCGACATGCCGGGGGAGATCGTGGATCGCGACGGCGTCGTGCTCGGGTCCCATCCCGGGCAGCACCGGTTCACCGTCGGCCAGCGTCGCGGCATCGGGATCCACTCCACCGAGCCGCTGTACGTGGTCGCCAAGGACGGCGCCTCGGGGCGGATCACCGTCGGTCACCGAGCCGACCTGCAGACCGATCGGGTGGCGATCGCCGCCGCCCGGCTGCACCGCCCGGGCTCCCGGGTGGATCGCGTCAAGCTGCGCTACCGGTCGCATCCTCTGCGGGGGCGGCTGGTGGGCGATCCCGCGGCCGGCCACCACCGGGCGCTGGCGCTCGAGCTGACGGACGCCGCCGAGGTCGCCGCCCCGGGGCAGCTGGCGTGCCTGCTGGACGGCGATCTGGTGGTCGGCTGGGGGACGATCGCCGCCTCCGGAGACCGGTGACGGCGGGGGTTGCGCCAGCGGCGGCCCGCCTACACTGAGGGCCGATGACGTCTGACGAGATCCGCCGCAGATTCCTTGAGTACTTCGAGTCAGAAGGCCACCTCCGCCTACCCTCGGCGTCGCTGATCCCGTCCGAGCACGACCCCTCGGCGCTGTTCACGATCGCCGGGATGCACCCGCTCAAGGCCTACTTCGCCGGGGGGGCGCAGCCGCCAAGCCGCCGCGTCACCACCTGCCAGAAGACGTTTCGCACGGCGGACATCGAGATCATCGGCACCACGACGCGGCACCTGACGTTCTTCGAGATGCTCGGCAACTTCTCGTTCGGCGACTACTTCAAGCGCGAGGCCGCCCGGTTTGCCTGGGAGCTGTCGACCAACGGGTTCGGCTTCCCGGCCGACGACATCTGGATCACCGTGTTCGCCGGCGACGACGAGCTGGGACTCGGCCCCGACCAGGAGGCGATCGACGCGTGGCGGGAGATCGGGGTGCCGGCGGAGCGGATCGTCGAGTGCCCGCGGTCGGAGAACTTCTGGCAGGCGGGTCCGCTCGGGCCGTGCGGGCCGTGCTCGGAGCTGTACCTGGACCGCGGCGCGGAGCACGGCGAGGCCGACGACCTACCGGGCGGCGACAACGAGCGCTTCCTGGAGTACTGGAATCTCGTGTTCATGGAGCTCAACCAGAACCCGAGTAACGTCCTGACCCCGCTGCCGGCCAAGAACATCGACACCGGCCTGGGCCTCAACCGGCTGGCGTCGATCCTGCAAGGCAAGGAGACCGTGTTCGAGACCGACCAGTTCGCGCCGCTGATCGCGCTCGGCGAGGCGCTCTCGGGCCGGCGCTATGGCGAAGAGTTTGCGACCGACCGGGCGCTGCGGGTGCTCGCCGACCACAGTCGCTCGATGACCTTCCTGCTCGCCGACGGCGTCGTCCCCTCCAACGAGGATCGCGGCTACGTGCTGCGACGGGTGATGCGCCGGGCCATCCAGCAGGGCCGAGGATTGGGCCTTCAGGCGG
Source organism: uncultured Actinomycetota bacterium (assembly GCA_963830395.1). Lineage (GTDB taxonomy): Bacteria > Actinomycetota > Thermoleophilia > Solirubrobacterales > Solirubrobacteraceae > Palsa-465. The sequence continues at coordinate 272,926 of CAWHMI010000002.1, read as the reverse complement.
GCTTTCTCGACCGTTACGCCGACGTGGTCACCGAGCTGATGGGATCCGAGTATCCGGAGCTGGCCGAGCGGCGCGACGTGGTCGCGCGGTGGCTCGGAGCCGAGGAGGAGGGCTTCGGCCGCACCCTGGAGCAGGGCCTGCGGCGGCTGGACGAGCTGATCGCCCGCGCGCGCGACGAGGACGCCGAGGGAATCGCCGCGGCGGACGCGTTCCTGCTGCACGACACGTACGGCTTTCCGATCGACCTCACGCTGGAGATCGTCGCCGAGCACGGGCTCGGCGTCGACGAACAGGGCTTCGAGGCGCTGATGGACGATCAGCGCACCCGCGCGCGCGCGGGCGCCCGCGGTGACCGGGGCGACGGACTCCGCGATCGGGCGGCGGCGTTGTCGGGCGACGCCGGGTTCGCCACCGAGTTCGTCGGCTATGAGGCGACCGACGCCGAGACGTCGATCGGCGCGGTGATGGGGGAGGACGGCGGCGTGCTCGTCAAGCTTTTGGAGTCACCGTTCTACGCCACCGGCGGCGGCCAGGTGGCCGATACGGGCGTGGTGGAGTGCGTCGGCGGTGGCTGCCGCGCCCGGGTCACCGACGTGATCCGCCTCGGATCTGACCAAGTGGTGGCGCTCGTGGCCGAGCACGGGACGTTCGAGCCCGGGCAACCCATCCTCGCCCACGTCGATCGGGCCGCCCGGCACGCCACCGAGTGCAACCACACGGCGACTCACCTCCTGCACGCCTCGCTGCGCCGGCGGCTGGGCGCGCACGTTCACCAGGCCGGCTCCTACGTCGGCCCCGACAAGCTGCGCTTCGACTTCACGCACGGCAGCGCCCTCACCGGCGAGCAGCTCACCCAGGTGGCCGACGACGTCAACCGCTGGATCATCGAGAGTCACCCGGTGCGGGCGCTCACCACCACGCTGGACGAGGCCAAGCAGCTGGGGGCGATGGCGCTGTTCAACGAGAAGTACGGAGACATCGTCCGGATGGTGGAGGTCGGCGACGATGTTGGGGGTGGGGGACGGGACGTCGTCTCCCGCGAGCTATGCGGAGGCACCCACGCCCGGGGGACCGCGGAGCTCGGGCTGTTCCGGATCCTCGCCGAAACCTCGAGCGCGGCCAACGTCCGGCGGATCGAGGCGATCACCGGACCGGCGGCGATCGCGTTCGTCCGCGACCGCGACCGCGAGCTGGAACGCGTCGCCGCGCGCCTGCGCGTCCCGGCCGCCCGCGTGGCCGAGTCGGTCGACAAGCTGAGCGATCGCGTGCGCGAGCTGGAAGCGCGGGTCCGGCGTCAGGGCGCCAGCAACGGTGCCGTCGACGTCGACGCCGTCGCCGCGGCAGCCATCCAGACCGCCGGCGTCAATGTGCTCACCGCGGCCGTAGAGGTTGCCGACGGGCAGGCGCTGCTCGAGCTCGCCGATCGGTTGAAGAGCAAGCTCGGGGATGCGGCGATCGTGCTCGGCCGGGCCGGCGACGGACGCGTCGATCTGGTGGCGAGCGTCGCCCCGGCGCTGGTCGCCCGCGGGGTGCGCGCCGGCGACATCGTCAAGGTGGCGGCGGCCGTGGTTGGCGGCGGCGGGGGCGGCCGCGACACGCTGGCCCGGGCCGGGGGGCGCGATCCGGCACAGCTGCCGGCCGCCATCACCGCCGCCCGAACGGCGATCGAAGCCGCGCTGGCGCACTGAGAATATGCGAGTGCTGGCGCTGGATTACGGGAAGGCTCGCTGCGGATGTGCGGTCAGCGACCCGACTGGAATCCTGGCGACACCGCTTGAGCCGGTGCTCGCGCCCGGATCGCGGCGCGGGCGGGCGCGGTTGCGCGAGCTCGCCGGCGAGCTCGGCGCCGAGCGGGTGATCGTCGGCCTGCCGCTGTCGCTGAACGGCGGCGACTCCGCTCAGACGGCCGAGGCCCGCGAATTCGCCCACGGGCTGGCCCGGGCGCTGACCATCCCGGTGGAGCTGTATGACGAGCGCTTCACCACGCGCCTGGCCCAGCGCAGCGGCGGTGACGCGAGCGAGGATTCGCGGGCTGCCGCCCACCTGCTGGACGGCTGGCTGACGCACCGGCACCTGGAATCGACCCAAGCGAGTCGTGGCTGAACCGGGCGAGCGCACCGCGCAGGAGCGCGAGGCGGCTCGCCGAGAGCGCGAGCGCCGGCGGGCGGGCACCACCGGAGAGCCGGAGTCCGGCGCGCCGTCGTCGCCCGCGGACTCGCGAGAGCTCGAGTCAGCCGCCGACCCGGCGGCGGCGCGGTGGGAGGACGCTGAGCCCTCCGCCGACGATGAGAGCTACGTGAACGACGATGCCGACGATGAGAGCTACGTGAACGACGAGCCCTACTCAGACCCGGACGGGTACGTCGACGACGAACCGTATGCCGTGCCCACCGGCGACGCCGGCGACCACGACGGCTCCGATCGCAGCGCTCACGAGGTCCCGTCGGGCACCCGGCGCATCAGCGCCCTGCACGCCAGGCCCGCCCACAGGCGAAGCCGGCCGGCCCGGCCGCGGCGAACCCCAGCCGCCGCGCGCCCGGGAGGTCCGTGGAAGGGACGGATCGCCTCGTTGATCGCGCTCGTCGTTGCCGCAGTGCTGATCTGGTTCTTGATCGAGCTGTTTCAGCCGTTCGGAACCTCGCCGCACGGACGGGTCACGGTGGTGATTCCTGACCACTCCAGCGCCGGCGACATCGGTGACCTGCTGGAACGCCAGGGCGTGATCTCCTCCAGCTTCTTCTTCGGGCTGCGGGCCGACCTGGCCGGGGAACGCAGCAAGCTGCGCGCCGGCACCTACCACCTGCAGCGCGACATGAGCTACGGCTCGGTGCTGGCGAAGCTGACCACGGCGCCCCCCGCCCCCAAGACCACGAACCTGACCATCACCGAGGGGCGGACGCGAGCGTACGTGAACACCCTGCTGCGCCAGCAGCAGGTCAAAGGCGACTACCTGGCCCAGACCCGTCACTCCCCGCTGCTCGACCCCACCCATTACGGCGCCCCCAGGAACACCCCGTCACTGGAGGGTTTCCTGTTTCCCGACACGTTCACGCTGGTCGAGCCGGTGCGGGTCTCCGCGCTCGTCGCCGACCAGCTGCGCGACTTTCGGCGGCGCTTTGCCCACGTCAACCTGAGCTACGCCAAGCGGCACGGGTTGACCGCGTACGACGTGCTCAAGATCGCCTCGCTGATCGAGGGCGAGGCCGGCACCACCCACGACGAGCGGCTGGTGGCCTCTGTGATCTACAACCGGCTGCACGACAACATGCCACTGCAACTGGATGCCACCACGCGCTACGCGACCGGCAACTTCACCCAGCCGCTGACCGCGTCCCAGCTCCAGTCCCCCTCGCCGTACAACACCCGGGTGCACACGGGACTTCCACCCACGCCGATCAACAGCCCGGGCGTGTCGGCGATCGACGCGGCGGCGCAGCCGGCGGTCACCCGCTACCTGTACTTCTTCGCCAAGCCGTGCAGCCAGCACAGCGTCTTCGCCACCAGCTACACGGGGTTCCTGAATCTGCTGCAGAGTGACAAGCGGACCCACTGCTGAGGGCCCGTCCGGACGCGTCCGGTTAGGGGTGATGGGCTGGCCGGTGGCCCACAGCCGCTCGCCGGCGATCCACAATGCCGCGCTGGCGGCGGCCGGACTTCACGACTGGCGCTATCAGCTGCTGCCCACGGTGCCCGAGCTGTTCGCCGAGCTGGTCCGAGCGCTGCCGGCGGCCGGCTTTGCCGGAGTCAACGTGACCATCCCTCACAAGCCGGCGGCGCTGGCCTGCGCCGGGGCGGCGACCGATCGCGCCCGGGCGATCGGAGCCGCCAACACGCTGACGTTCGACCCCGACGGCCAGATCGCCGCCGACAACACCGACGCGCCGGCGCTGCTGGCGTCGCTGCCGTTTGACGTCGCCGGCCGCACCGCGCTGGTCCTCGGTGCCGGCGGCAGCGCGCGCGCCGCCGTGTGGGCGCTCTCGGGCGGCGGGGCGGCCCGCGTCGAGGTGTGGAATCGCACCCCCGCCCGCGCTCGCGAGCTGTGTCGTGAGCTCGGCGGAAGCGCCGTGTCCCGCGCTGCGCCCGCCGACGTGCTCATCAACTGCACCGCAGTCGGCCTCGACGGGTCGGACTCGTTCACCCAGCTGCCGCTGACCGAGGGCGACCTCGGTGGCTATGGCTGCGTCGTCGACCTGGTCTACTCCACCGCCGGCACGAATCTGATATCGCGCTCGGCGGCGCTCGGCGTACCGACCGTCGACGGTTTGAGAGTGCTCGTTGGCCAGGCGGCGCTCAGCTTCGAGCGCTTCACCGGAGTGGTGCCGTGCGCCGACGCGATGCGGGCCGCCGCGAGCGCCAGCTAACCTGCGCGGCGATGGCCACTGAGCAACTGCGCAACGGCGCCGAGCAGACCTGCACCCCGTGCCGCGGTACCGGGCGGCTGATCTCCGGGCTGGGCGGTGAGCCCCACGCGGTCGTCTGCCCCTGGTGCCGGGGAACGGGAGAGCGCATCCCGGGCCTTGACGCTCAGGAGCATCCGGCCGAGGCGGGGCCCCCGGCCGACATCGCGGCCGGAACCTGACCGGGCGGTGTCGCTCAGGCTGACAACCGCCGGCGAGTCGCACGGTCCGGGCCTGACCTGCATCGTCGAGGGTCTGCCGGCGGGCCTGGAGCTGGATCGCGAGGCGCTCGATTCCGACCTCGCCCGGCGCCAGCTCGGACACGGCCGCGGCGGCCGGATGAAGATCGAACGCGACCGGGTCGAGGTCACCGCCGGCGTCAGGCACGGGCGCACGCTGGGCGGACCGATCGCGCTTGCGGTCGCCAACCGTGATTTCGCCAATTGGGAGGAGCGGATGAACCCGTGGCCGGTAGCGGAGCCGACGCCGGAGGTCCACCTGCCGCGCCCGGGCCACGCCGACCTCGTCGGCACCCAGAAGTACGGCCTCACCGACGTCCGCGACATCCTCGAGCGCGCCAGTGCCCGTGAGACGGCTGCGCGCGTCGCCGGAGGCGCCGTCGCCAAGGCCTTCCTCCGGGCCGTCGGCGTCAGCGTGTACTCCCACGTCATCCAGATCACCGGGGTGACCGCGCCGCGGCGAGACGACCTGACCCCCGGCGACTTCGCGGCGGTCGACGAGTCACCGGTCAGATGCCTGGACGCGGAGGCGAGCCGGACGATGGTCGCCGAGATCAACCGGCTGCGCAAGGCCAACGAGTCGCTGGGCGGCGTGTTCGAGGTCCGCGCGTTCGGGCTGGTCCCGGGGCTCGGCTCCCACGTTGCCTGGCGGGAGCGACTCGACGGGATACTCGGCCAGGCGATCCTCTCGATCCAGGCGGTGAAGGCGGTGGCGATCGGCGACGGCCTCGAGGTCGCCGGGCTGCCGGGCTCGCAGGCCCACGATGAGATCTTCTACGACGCCGACCGGGGCTTTCACCGCCAGACCAATCGCTCAGGGGGACTGGAGGGCGGCATGACGACCGGTGATCCGCTGGTCGTGCGCGGCGCGATGAAGCCGTTGCCGACGCTCACCAAGCCGTTGCGCTCGGTCGACATCGCCACCGGTGAGCCCGCCGACGCGCTGCGCGAGCGGACCGACTCATGCACCGTCCCCGCCGCCGGGGTGGTCGGTGAGGCGATGGTGGCGTTCGTGCTCGCCGACGCCTACCGGACCAAGTTCGGCGGCGATCACATCGACGATGTCCGCGCCGCGCTTGACGCCTACCGAAGCCGAGTGCGATGGCGATCACAATGAGCCCGTCCGCCGCTCGGCGCAGCGGCGCAGCCGTGGTGATGATCGGTTTTATGGGAGCCGGCAAGTCCACCGTCGCCCGCCACGCGGCGGCCACGCTGGGCGGCCCCGCGGTGGACGTGGACGCGGCGATCGCGCAGCGGCTGGGTAAACCGATCGCCGAGATCTTCGCCGACGACGGGGAGGGGGCGTTTCGCCAGGCGGAGGAGCGGATCACGCTGGAGCTGCTCAACGACACCGGCCGCCGCGTGCTGGCTCTCGGCGGGGGCGCCCTCGGCTCGTCTCGGGTGCGCGCGGCGCTCGCCGACCACCTCGTCGTCTGGATCGACGTCGACTGCGAAACGGCGTGGCGGCGCTGCGGGGGCTCGGGGCGGCCGCTCGCCGCCGACCGCCACGAGTTCGAGCGGTTGTACGCCCTGCGCCGGCCGGTCTACGCGCGGGTGGCGGACGTCGTCGTCGGCCACGAGCGCGGCGACGCGATCGCCGCCGTGCTCGCCGCCATGGAGGGGATGCCTGCGCGAGCGACGCTGCTGTGGGCGGCCACCGCCTCGGGCGATTACCCCGCCTACGTCGGTCCCGGTCTGCTCGGCGACCCCTCCTTCTGGCCGGCCACCGTTCCCGGGCGCCGCTTCTTGGTCACCGATTACAACGCCGGGCGGCTGTACGGCGAAGCGCTGAACCCGCTGGACGGGAGGGTGACGATCATGCCCGGTGAGCAATCGAAGACGATCGCCCACGCCGAGATCGTCTGGTCGGAGCTCGCCCGCGGCGGCATGACCCGCTCCGACGTGGTCGTGGCCCTCGGTGGTGGCGTCATCGGCGATCTGGCCGGCTTCTGCGCCGCCACCTATCAGCGCGGCGTGCGGCTGGTTCAGGTACCGACCACGCTGGTGGCTCAGGTCGACTCCGCCTACGGCGGCAAGACCGGCGTCGATCTGTCGGAGGCCAAGAACTATGTCGGCGCTTATCACCAGCCGCGGGCGGTGATCGCCGACACCGACGCTCTGCGCACGCTGCCGCCGGCCGAGCTCTCGGCCGGCTATGCCGAAGTCGTCAAGACGGCGCTGATCGCCGGGGGCGCACTGTGGGAGGCGGTCCGCGGCGGCGCCGGCTGGGAGGGGGCCAACTGGCCGGAGATCGTAATCGCCTGCGCGTGGACCAAGCTCCGGATCGTCGCCCGCGACGAGCGCGATGACGGCATCCGCCAGACGCTAAACCTCGGCCACACCATCGGGCACGCGATCGAGACGGTGACCGGCTACGCGACCTATCGCCACGGCGAGGCAGTGGCCCTCGGCCTGCTCGCCGCGCTGCGGCTCTCGGGCAACGCCGACCTTCGGGCCGAGGTGGCCGAGCTGCTGCGGTCCCACGGCCTACCCACCGGGCTCACCGACGTCGACCCCGACGCGGTGGTGATGGCGACCGCGCGGGACAAGAAGCGCGGCGGTCAGGGCCCGGTCCCGTTCGTCCTGCTCGCTGCGCCCGGCGACGCCCGGCCCGGGAGCCCGGTGGCACCGCGCGAGCTGATCGCCGCCGTCCGAGAACTGGCAAGCTAGCTTGGTGTCCAACGATGTCCGCAACCGCGTAGAGGTCATGCACGGCGTCAATCTCGATCAGCTCGGCCGACGGGACCCGTGCCAATACGGGGAGCTCACGCTGACCGAGCTCGAGCTGGGGATCTCGCAGGCCGCCGGCGAGCTGGGCCTGCTCACCCGCTTCTTTCAGACCAACCACGAGGGCGAGTTCGTGGAGCATCTGCACGGGCTGGACGGCCTGGCCGACGCGATCCTGCTCAATCCGGGAGCGTGGACGCACTACTCCTACGCGATCCGCGATGCCCTGGAGCTAACCGGGCTGCCGGCGGTGGAGGTCCACCTCTCCGACGTCGATTCCCGGCAGGCGTTCCGGCGCCGCTCGGTGATCCGGGACCTGTGCTTTGCCCGCGTGGCCGGCAAGGGGCCGGAGGGATACGACGAGGCGCTGGACCGGCTGGCGCAGGAGCTGGTGCAGTGACCGACCGCGCCACCCGTCTCGCCGAGCGCCTGCCTGAGATCGGCGCCGACCTGCTGATGGTCACCTCGCTGGTCAACGTTCGCTATCTGACCGGCTACACCGGCAGCAACGGGCTCGTCCTGGTGGGCCGGGACGTGCGCCTGTTCGTCACCGACTTCCGCTACGTGGAGCAGTCCGCCGCCGAGGTCGACGCTGCCTTCGACCGCAAGATCGCGGTGCAGGACCTGGTCGACGTGATCCCGGAGATCGTCGGTTCCGAGTCTCCCCGGCTCGCGTTCGAGGACGCCCAGCTGACGGTGCGGGCTCACGAGCGGCTGCGTGAGCGGCTCCCCGACCGGGTGGAGCTGGTCGCGGCCGGAGATCCGGTCGAGGCGCTCCGCGCGATCAAGGATCCCGACGAGATCCGGCGGATCGCCGAGGCGGCCAGGCTCGCCGATGCCGGCCTGCGCCAGATCATGGAGCAGGGTCTGCGCGGACGGACCGAGAGCGAGGTGGCGGCTGCTCTGGAGCAGACGATGCGCGACCTCGGCGCGCCGCGGCCATCGTTCGAGTCGATCGTCGCCGCCGGCCCTCACGGAGCGCTGCCCCACGCCCACCCGCGGGACGAGCAGATCGGCGCCGGCGAGCTGGTCGTGATCGACTGGGGCGCGGAGCTCGATGGCTACTGCTCGGACTGCACCCGGACGTTGGCGACCGGCGACGTGGCCGAGGAGGCGCTCGAGGCCTACGCGCTGGTCCGCGAGGCCCAGCACACCGGTCTGGCGGCGGTCCGGGCCGGGGTCGGTGGCCGCGAGGCGGACGCCGCCGCCCGCGCCGTGATCGACGACGCCGGACATGCCGAGCACTACGGTCACGGACTCGGCCACGGCGTCGGGCTTGAGATCCACGAGGCGCCGCGGCTGTCGCAACGCTCCGATTCGGTGCTGGCCGGCGGCAACGTGGTCACGGTGGAGCCGGGGGTCTATGTGCCGGGCAAGTTCGGGGTCCGGATCGAGGATCTCGTCGTCGTCACCGAGTCCGGCGCCGAGGTCCTCACCGCGGTGCCCAAAGAGCTCATCACCGTCGGCTGACGGTGGCGCGTCGAACCGAGCAGCGCCGCGCCGCGGTGTGGGCGCTCTATCAGAGCGACCTGCTCGAGCGTCCCCTGGGCGAGACGCTTCCCCGAGACGTGCCCACGTTCACGTTCGCGCTCGCCGAGCAGGTCCGCGAGCACCAGCCCGAGCTCGACCGGCTGATCACGCGCCATTCCACCGACTGGCCGCTGGAGCGGATCGCGCCGCTGGAGCGGTCGATCCTGCGCGTGGCGCTGCTGGAGATGCTGTATCCCGGCGTCGTTCCGGGCGACCAGCCGATCCCGCCTGAGGGAGCCATCGACGAGGCGATCGAGACCGCCAAGCGGTTCTGCGGCTCCGCTGCCCCCGGTTTCATCAACGGTGTGCTCGGGGCCGTCCTGCGGGAGCGGATAAGCGAAACGTAGGAAGATGCGGCGCCGGGGCGCGCAGCGACGACAATCTGGACCAATGAGACTTCTCGTCGTCGACGATGACCGCGGGCTGCGGGACGTCCTGCGCCGGGCGTTGGCTCTGTCGGGATACGACGTCGTGCTGGCATCCACGGGGTCGGAGGCCCTGTCGCAGGTGAGCGCGGCCCTTCCCGACGCCGTCGTCCTCGACATCGGGCTCCCCGACATCGACGGGCTCGAGGTGTGTCGGCTCCTGCGGCGCGAGGGCAATCGGGTGCCGGTCCTGATGCTGACGGCGCGCGATGCGGTGACCGACCGGATCGACGGGCTGGACGCCGGCGCCGACGACTACCTGGTGAAGCCGTTCGACATCGACGAGCTGCGCGCGCGATTGCGCGCCCTGCTGCGCCGCGCCGGCGGCGAGGGGGACGTCGAGGGGGGGCTGTCCTTCGCCGAGCTCAAGCTCGATCCCGCGCGGCACGGGGTCGTCGTCGCCGACACCTTCGTGGAGCTGACCCGGACCGAGTACCAGCTGTTGGAGCTGTTGATGCTCAACCCGCGCCGAGTCCTACCCCACACCGTGATCTACGACCGTGTGTGGGGTTATGACTTCGGTCCCGGCTCCAACGCCCTGCGGGTGTACGTCGGCTATCTGCGCCGCAAGCTCGAGGATGCCGGCGCTCGGCCCCTGATCCACACCGTCCGGGGGGTGGGCTACGCGCTGCGGGACCCCGGAGGATGAGCCTCCGCGCTCGTATGGGCCTGGCCGCCGGCGTGGCGGTGGCGGTCGCCGTGATCGCCGTGTCGGTCTCGACATATGCCGGGACGCGCTCCGAGCTGCTCGGCCAGACCGACCAGTCGTTGCACCAGCTGGCCGCGCCGTTCCTGGCCCGAGCCGCCAATCCGTCCACCCAGGGCGGCGGGCCCGGTGGCGGGGTATCCCCCGCGCCGCCTCCAGGCGACGCCGGGGGGGCTGGGTTCGGCGGGAGCAATGGGGGTGGCAGCGGGTTCGGGCAAAACCTCAACGACTGCGACCGCGGCCTCGGCCTGGACGAAAACCGCGGGCCGGGGTTCGGCGGCGCCCCGGGCTATGTCCAGCTCGTCAGCCCGAGGGGCTCGGTCTGCCTGTCCTTGACCGAGTCGACCAAGCTGCCCGTCGACGATGCGGTCAGGTCCGTGGCGCGCAGTGGCCGCGGCAGCTTTCTGACCGACGCCACCGTCGGCTCCACCCACCTGCGGATGGGCGTGTACGGCATCGGCTCCGACGGTGCGCTGATGGTTGCCCTGCCCCTCAAGCAGGTGGACGCCACGCTGTCGCACCAGATGCTCCTGCTGGTGGTCATCGCCGCCGCCGGCATCCTGCTGGCCGGGCTGCTCGGGCTCCTGGTGGCCCGGACCGCCCTGTCGCCCATCGCCCGCTTCACCCGCCAGACGGAAGCGATCGCCGCCGCCGCCGATCGTCTCGATGGTCAGCGCGTCGACGTTCACGGCAGCGATGAGCTGGCGCGGCTGGCGCAGACGTTCAACCGCACGCTGGACGCGCTGAAGGACTCGGTCGAGGCCCAGCGCAATCTCGTCGCCGACGCCTCGCACGAGCTGCGCACTCCGATTGCCACGATCCGCGCCAATCTGCAGCTGATCCGCGACGAGGAGCTGCTCTCGGCCGAGGACCGCGAGGCGCTGCGCAGCGACGTGATCGAGGAGCTGGACGAGCTCACCGCGCTCGTGGGTGACGTGGTGGAGCTCGCCCGCGGGATGAAGCTCGGCGCCGAGCCGGACGAGGTCCGCGTCGATGAGGTGGTGGCCGCTGCCATCGATCGGGCTCGGCGGCGCGCCCCGTCGGTGGCGCTCGAAGTGAGCCTCGAGCCGACCCTGGTGTGCGGCGAGGGCGACCGGATCGCCCGCGCGGTGGCGAACCTGCTCGACAACGCGGCCAAGTACGGCGCCCCCGGCGGACCCGTCGAAGTGACCCTGCACGGCGGCGTCCTCACTGTCCGCGATCACGGTCCCGGGTTCGCTGCGGAGGATCTGCCGTTCGTGTTCGACCGCTTCCATCGCGCCCGTGCCGCGCGATCCCAGCCGGGTTCGGGGCTGGGCCTGGCGATCGTGCGCCAGGCGGCCGAGGCGCACGGCGGGTTCGCGCAGGCCGCCAACGGACCCGGGGGTGGCGCGCTGCTCCGGATCGGGTTCGGGGACACGCTGCCGCTGGGTGAGACCGCAGTCCACGACACGGTCGGTCCCGCTTAGGGACGCCTGAGCCCGCCGGCCGCGCCCTCCGTGGTGCCGGGCAGGCCGGCAAGCCAGGTCGAGACCGCCGCGCCCACCGCCGGCAGGTCGGACTTCAGCCCGTGATCGCCCGACACCGGGACCACGGTGCGGTGGGGAGCGGGCGGCGGCATTCCGAACCGATCGTTGCGGCCCTGCACGACCAGCGTCGGCACGGTGACCGCGTCGAGCTCGAACAGGCGGCTCGGGCTGGGTCTGACGGCAGCGGCACGGCGCGGAGGCGCCACCGGGAAGGCCAGGCAGACCACGCCGATCGAGTTCGTGTCGGCGGCGGTGCGGCAGGCGACGCGGGCCCCCAGCGAGCGTCCGCCGGTGACGATCGGCACCCCGTCCAGCGCCTCGGCGCCCAACGCGGCGACGATGGCGACCCACGCCGCGTCGAGATGCGGGGCCGGCGCCGGGGCTCGGCGGCCGGCGACCCGGTAGGGCTGCTCGATCAGGACGACGGCGAAGCCGAGCTGGAGCGCGGCGGCCTTGGCTGCCTGGAGGTCGGGGGCGCCGATCCCGCCGCCGGCGCCGTGGCCGAGGATCACGGCAGCTCGGGCGATCCCCGCCGGAGGCGAGGTGAGATGGGCGCGGGCTCGACCGCGAGGAGTCTCGATGGTCAGCTCTGCCTGGCTCCCAGGGGCAACCGCCATGGCGCGATCGTAGTCGGGCCTGGCGAACCGGCATATCGTCGCCTGATGGAGCTCGGATCGCCGGTCTCATACGAGGTGCTCGCTCCCGGGGCGGCCGTGTTCAGGCGATTATTAGCGCGCGCGGAGCGTGGTCGTGAGCGCCGGGCCGCCGGCCAGCGTCTGGTACACGACGCAGTAGCGCTCGGTCAGCTTCTGCAGCGTGGCGAGCTGCTCGTCATCCGCGTCGGTGTCCAGCTCAAACGACAACCGAATTGCCGAGAAGCCGACCGGAGCGTCGCGATCGACCCCCAGCGTGCCGCGAAAGTCAAGGTCGCCCTCCGCGCGCACCTCGCCCGCGGGCACGTCCAACCCCAATGAAGCGGCGACCGCGCGCAGCGTCACCCCAGCGCAGGCGACGAGCGCCTCGAGCAGCATGTCCCCGGAGCACAGCAGCGAGCCGTCGCCCCCGCTGGCGGGGTGCAGGCCCGCGGCGGCGATCGCCCGTCCGGTCTGCACCGAGCAAGACACCCCGTCTCCGAGACTGCCCGAGGCGGCCAGCGTGAGCTGAGCCGACTCCGGCTCCTGCGCGTAGCGTTCCTTGAGAGGTGCCTGCAGCGTCCGCAGCTCGTCTCGCTCCATTCGCCGGATGCTACCCGCCGGCGGGACGGCGGCCGCAAGCCGGCGACGCGGGACCGCGCCAACCGCGTCGCCACAACACCCCGTATCTATCTACCCGTCGGAGATGACCCCACCGACTGAAACGGCCGCGAATCGTCGCCGGCGGCGAGCGTGGTCAGCGGCGGGCGCTCGCGGATCGGTACGTTGGCGATCGTGTCCTCCGGCTCCCAGGGCCGCAGATAGCGGCCGCAGTCGAGGTTGGGCCGCGGCCCGAGCCGGTTCTCCACGGCGGCGAGCACCGCATAGGACATCTCACCCAGCGCCCGCAGCGGCTGATGGCGGTTGCGCCGCGTCCCGAGGTGACACTCCGCCAGCGCATCGAGGTCGTGCGCGCGCAGCGCGTCGATCATGATCCCGATCTCCACGCCGTAGCCCGCTGCGAACGGGATCGACTCCAGCAGGCCGCGCCGGGCCGCGAACTCGCCCGCGAGCGGCTGCGAGAAGCCGGCCAGGCGGGGCTCGTGGAAGTTGATCAGCGGCCGCGCCATCAGCTCGGTCACGCGCCCCCCCTCGTGCCGCATGTCGACGTCTCCGACTCGCAGGGGCCGATCGAACGTTCCCTTCACGAGCATCACCGAGGGGTCTGAGAGCAGCGGGCCGATCAGACCGCGCAAATGCCCCGAATCGGGGTTCGCGGTGTCGCCGTCGAGAAAGCAGACGACCTCCCCGCCGGTGGCGCTGACCGCTCGCCACATCGCATCGCCCTTGCCCAGGGCCGGCCCGAATCGGGGCAGCAGGTGATCCTGCTGCAGGACCCGAGCGCCGGCAGCCCGCGCGACCGCGGCGGTGCCGTCGGCCGACGCCGCGTCGATGACGACGGTCTCGTCGATGACACCGGCATCGCGCAGCGGCAGCACCGTCTGGCGGAGGATCGTCCCGATGGTCTCGGCGCACTCCTTGGTGGGAATGATGACCGTGACCGAGGTGTCGCCCTTGCACTCGGCCAGCCGCCGCAGAGAGAACTCCGACGCGTCGTAGCGGCGGCGCTCGGACCACGCGGACACGGCGATGTCGACCGCCAGCCCGCGACGCGCCCGACCATCGACCCGCGGCGAGGTTCGCACGCGCACGTCGGCCGCCCGCAGGATCGGGATTCCGTGATCGCGCAGGCGAGCCTCGAAGGTGGCGTCTTCGAGTGACGCGACCGGCTCCAGGCCGCCCACGTCGCGGTAGACGCCGGCGGTCACCGCCAGCGACGCGCCGGCGAAATGGTGATGGGCGGCGGCCGGGTCGGACTCGCGGACCCGCGCCAGACGGCGCGCGGCGTCGCGTTCGCGGCGGCGCAGCACCCCCTCCGGGAGCGAGCCCACCGCCTCCTCGTCGAGCTCGATCAGCCCCGCGATCACGAGCGCCCCATGCCGGAGGTGGTCGAGCTGGCGCTCCAGCCAGTCCTCGGCGGGACGGGAGTCGGCGTCGGTGCAGGCGATCAGCCCGTCCTCGCGGCCGAGTCCGAGCAGCCGCCGGGCGGCTGCGTCCATGCCGATGCGGCGCGCGTCGCCCGAGCCCACCCCGCGGCCGGGCAGGAGGGACATCCGCAGGCCGAGTGATTGCGCCGTCCGCAGCGCCACGCCTTCGGTGTCATCGCTGCAGTCGTCGACGACGATGATGGTCTCGAACGCCGCCGGACGCGCCGTCTGGCTCGCCAGCGCCTTCAGGCACGCCGCGATGCGAGCCTCCTCGTCGCGCGCCGGGATCACCACCACGGCGGTTAGCTCCATGATGCACCCGCCTCGATCAGCTGTTCGCCGCGTTCGTAGTCGTCATCCGCCTCGTGGGTGAGGACCCCGACGATGCGTCCGTCGCGTCCGTACCAAGCGGTAAAGCCACCTCCCGGGTGGTTGACGAAGCGAACCTGATCATGGCCGTCGCCCCAGGCCGCGTACTTCAGCGTCCGATCGCCGATCGTCGACCAGAACCCGGGTACCTCCGCCCAGCGGACGTTGTCGCCGGCCGCGGTGCGCCCGGCGATCTCGCCCTGTCGCAGCGCGTCCCCCCAGTGCTCGACCCGGAGCGGGCGTCCAGCGGCGGCGTTCTCGGCGGCGCAGACGTCGCCGGCGGCGAGCACATCGGCCCGCCCCGCCCGCATGCTCGCGTCGACCGGGATCGCACCGTCGGCCAGCTCGATCCCGGCGGCGGCCGCCAGCTCCCCGCGGGGCGCGACTCCGGCGGCCATCACCACCACCGCGCCGGTCACTGCGAAGGTTTCGGCAGCCACCTCCAGGCCCCGGCCGTTTCGGCGGATTCGCTGCACCGCCGCGCCGAGATGGAGCGTCACCCCCTGCTCGCGCAGCCATCCGGCGATGATCTCGCCCGTCTCGCTTCCCAGCCGCGCCACGTTCGGGGCCTCCTCGTCCGAGACGAGCGCCACGTCGTGGCCCCGGATGCGCAACGACGCGGCGATCTCACACCCGATGAACCCGGAGCCGATGACGACCACCGTGGCGCCGTCGGCGAGCCGGTGTTGCAGCTCGCGGAAATGGTCGAGGGACCGGACCACCCGCACCGCGGGGTCGTCGGCCCCCGGCACCGGCAGGCGCTTGGGCTCGGAGCCGGTCGCCAGCACGCACTCGCGATATCCGAGCTCGCGCCCTCCGGAGAGGGTGGCCATCTTGGCGACGGGATCCACCGCGACCGCGCGACCCGAGATCAATCGCACGTCGTGAGCCTGCAGCCAGCCTTCCTCCTCGATCGGCAGGTCGGATTCGCTGCTGGAGCCGCGAAGCAGATCCTTGGTCAGCGGCGGGCGCTGGTAGGGCATCCGCTCCTCGTCGGTGACCAGCCCGACCGCGCCCTGACCGCCGGCCTCGCGGTACCCTCGGGCCGCCGACAGTCCGGCCGGGCCGCCACCGATCACGAGCAGGTCAAGGCTTTCGCTCATCTCTTCGCAAAGACGTCGAGGAGATAGTCGGCGGTGTGCTCGCAACGCGCCCACGCCAACCACGGCGCGGCGGCCAGGGCAGCGTGGGCCTGCTCCGCCGTGCGTGGACGCTCCGGGCCCGCGGGTCGCCAATGAACGGCGACGATCGACGCTCCGGCGGGCAGGCAGCGCGCCAGCAGCGCCAGCGTCGCCTCCAGCTCGGAGTCGGTGAGGTAGTAGAGGATCTCGGAGGCGACGACCAGGTCGTACGCTTCGGCCGGTACGTCGGCGGGGATCGCACCGACGATCGCAGCCGCCTGGGAGAAGGGAGCGAGTGCCGCCCGGGCCTGCCGTACCGCGGTAGGCGAGGCGTCGATGGTGACCAGCCGGTTACAGCGCGGCGCCAGCAGCGCGCTGAACACGCCGATCGACCCGCCGAGCTCGAGCGCGTCGGCAAACGGCCCCGTGCCCGCACGCCGCGAGCGTCGCCGCGTACTTGCATTGCTCGTAGGCGCTCTCTCGGTAGTTCCAGGGATCCGGATCGCTCAGGTAGCGCTGTTCGAAATCCACCCCCGAGAGGGTCCTCATGGCCGCTCCTCGTCCAGCGTCTGAGCGCCTGCGTTGCTCAGCATCGGATCCAGACGATGCTGGAGCAGAAATACCTCGAGGTCGCGGCGGCAGCGATCGAGCGTGGTCGCCGTGGCGAACGGCCAGGATCCGCAGGCGCGTGCGGCCTCGTCGAGCAACCGGCCGGCTTGCTCGGCAATCGCCACCCGGGCGTGCAACGCGACCGCGGGGAGGTCGTCGCCGGTGTCCATCGCCCGCGCGGCCGCCTGCACCCACAGCGAGATCGTCCGCTGTGCCGTCAGCGCACGCCCGGCGGCGAGACCCTCCAGCGCGCCGCGCCGGGGCCGTCCGGACAGCTCCGCGAGCATCGCGGTGACGGCGGCGTCGGCCATTCCGGCCCAGGTGGCGGCGGTGCGGATGGCGTCGCGGGCGAACCACGGCTGCTGGGCGAGGCCGCCGGGGGCTCCGAACCGGCCGAGCACGGGCGCGTCGTGGAACACCACCCGGTGCGACACCGACGCACGTAGCCCAAAGCCCCGATACCAGCCATCGTCCACCTCGACCCGCTCGCAGTCGCGCAGATCGATCCACACTGCCGAGGGCGGTCCGCCGTCTCGCTCGCGAGCGAGGATGAGCGCGCGATCGAGCCCGCCGGCGCCGGAACAGAACGTCTTGACGCCACGCAGTACCTCGGCGGCGGCCGTCTTCACGATCGTCGCCGGCGGTCCCTCGCCGGGCCGGGGATCACCGCCCCAGACGCCGGCGCGCAACTGCCGGGCTCGCACCGCCGCCAGTTCGCGTTCGCGCAGATCGGCCGGGGCCTGGACGGCGAGCCGCTCGACCGCGTTGAGGTGACCGTCGAGGATCCGGCCGACCGACCCGTCGGCGCCGGCGACGCGCCGCACGAGGTTCAGTTCGCCGATCGCGGGCGGCCGGTTCGGTCCGCGCCGGGCGTTGCCCGCAAGCGCCCCGGCGCGCTCCAGCAGCGCGATCGCGTCCGCCGGGAACTCCGCGACCGGGCGACGGTCGCGCTTGGCCGCCGAGGCGGCGATCAGCTCGAGCGTCTCGTCCAGCCGGCCGTCGGGCTCCGGCCTCAGAACGCTCACGTCAGCGCCTCGAGCGCCATGCCCTGGCGACCTGCGTAGTCGGCGATCAGGCGGACGTAGCGCACGGTGGCGCGGGCATCGATCCGGCGGGCCCCCGGTCCAATTCCATCGTGCGCGAGGACGATCGCGCCGTCTTCGCAATCGTGGTGGGTGGCGGCGAACATCTCCGGCGCGCTGTCGCCGCGCCAGTCGTGCGTGTCCACCGTCCAGCCCACGAGCCGCAGGCGATGCTCGGCGGCGACCTGAGACGACCACGAAGCCAGATCGCCCCAGGGCGTACGCCACAGGGTGGGGTGGGCCCCGGCGGCGCTCAGGCGGGCCAGTGCCCGTCGGGTGTCGGCGCGCCCCCAGTCGATCGAGCACGAGGAATGACGCACGTGCTGATCGCAATGGAGCCCGACGGCGTGGCCCTCGTGTCGGATCCGGGTGATCAGGGCCGGGTGCGCGGCGGCGCGGGCGGCGATGACGAAGAACGTCGCCCGCGCTCCGACCCCGGCGAGCGCGTCCAACAACCTTGGCGTCCACACTGGATCGGGTCCGTCGTCGAAGGTCAGCGCCAGACGCGGCGCGGATGATGACCCGGGCCTGGTGCAGGCGCCGCCGGAGGCCGCTCGAATGTCGTCGTATTTGCGAACGGGGCCGCCAAGCACCGATTCAACTTACCCGGTCTGACGCCGGCCTACCGGGGCGCGTCCGCGCGCGGCCGCGTCAGCTGCGCCCATCCGCGCGCGGGCGCGTCAGCTGCGCCCAGGCGGACGAGCCCTCCCGAGCCCGCCGAGCCTCAGCAAACCCAGGCAGATGAGCCAACCTGCGCCCAGATCCGCGCCGCGATCCGATCCTGCTCGGCCTTCGGCGCGTTCTGGGGCAGGCCCTGCCCGCCATACGCGCGCCAGGTGGAGGGCAGGATCTGATAGGCGCCGCCGGCGCCGCTCGATGGGTTCACCGCGTGGTAGTTGCCGCCGGACTCGCACTTCACGATCGACTCCGGGATCGCGTAGCCGGTCGAGCGCGTCCCGGACGAAGGCGCAACGCCGCTCGACGCGCCCCGGGCCGGGAGGCCGAACAGGGCGGCCCAGGTTTGCGGTCCGACGATCCCGTCGACGCTCAGGCCCTTCCGGCGCTGGAAGGCGATAACCGCCCGCCGGGTGGCGGCGCCGAAGCGTCCGGTCGCCCGGATGTGGAGGGCGCGCTGGACCTTGGCGACCGATGCTCCATCGCTCCCGCGGGTCAGGAGGGGCGTGTGGGCGGCCGCCGGCGCCGCCGGGGCCAGGACGACGGCGGCGGCGATGAGGAACGCGACGCCGCCGTGGCTCGCTTTGCGGCGTGGTCTCTTCTCGTGACGCGGCCCGCGCCGCAGGGTCCTCGAGGACATAGAGGCTCCTTCTTTCTCGTGCCTACGGGGTTAGCTGACGGGCTCGCGCGAGAAAGTGCGCTACGCCGGATTACCGGCGATTGGCCCCAAGGCGGCTCTCATGCCACCCGAGTGGGTTCCCCGTTCCCGGCCGATCGTCCAGGGACGGGCGGCTCAGGATTCGGCGTTGGTCGAAGCGTCGCACCGTAGCAGCCTGCTCCGACCACCCATGCCTGGCAAGCTGGAGGGCATGCCGATCGAGATCTCACTGCTCGGGTGTGGCCACCCCCACGTCGCCGACGTGCTGGGGGTGATCGCCTCCGAGCCGGATCTGCGGCTGTCGGCCGCCTGGGACGCGGATTCGGCGGCGGTGCCCGGGCAGATCTCGAGTCATCGCGTCCGGGATCTCGAAACGGCGATCAGACGCGCGGACGCCGTCGTCGTCTGCGCCCCGACCGATCAGCGTCCCGGGCTGTGCGTCCGTGCGGCCCGCTCCGGTCGCCCGATCCTGGTGGAGAAGCCAATCGCCCGCACGGCGGCCGAGGCACAACGGCTGGCGCGGGAGATCGTGCGCAGCCGTACCCCGGCGTACCCCGTCCTGTTCCTGCGCGAACTGCCGGCGCTCGCTCGTCTGCGCGGGGTGCTTCGTGCCGGCGTCCTCGGACGCGTCTCCGCGGCGCGGGGGAGCTATGTGCACGCCGGGGGGCTGAACGGCGAGTTCGCCGGTCTGGCTGCGTGGATGCGCGACCCGCAGCGCGCCGGCGTCGGCGGTCTCGGGGACCTCGCCAGCCATCTCGTTGACGCGTTCGCTGTCCTCGGGCCCACCCCGCGCTTGGACGCGGTCAGCCTCGACCGGGGCCCCGCCGGGAGCACCGACATCGGCGGCACCGGCCTAGGGCGCTGGGCAGACGTTCCTTTCACCGTGCACGCCAGCTGGGTGACGAGGCCGGCCGGGTTGGAGCTGACGATCACCGGAGCCAGAGCGAGCGCGCAGCTCCGTGACGGGGTGCTGGAGCTTGTCGCCGGCGACGGATCCAGCGAACGCTGGGTCGGTGCGCCTCCCGATGCCGGTGAGGCCCTGCGAGCATTCGTCGGCCGGTTGCGGACGCGCCGGCTCGAGCTGGATCGACTCGCCGCCGCGATCCGGGCCCAGGAGATCATCGAACGCGCGGTGCGGTTCGATTGACCGAGGCCTTCTTAGTTCTATGTGAAGAATCGGAGCGCAAGCATGAGTCCAAACTGGGCGGAGCAGGTAACCGCGATCGCGACGTCGATCGAGGCGCTTGGTTTGTTGGGCGCGATCGGCGCGGCGATCTTCGCCGCCCAACAGGTCCGGGAAGCGCGAAAGAGCCGCGAATCCCAGATGGCGGCCGAGTTCTTTCGCCGCTGGAACGAGGACGCCCTCGTCGAGAGCCGGCGGCTGGTCGACCGATTCAAGACCAGGGAAGATCTCAGCGCCGCGTTTGAGAGCTGGACTTCCGCCGGGGCTCCGGAAGCCTATGTCCTCTACCGTGAGCTCGACTACTTCGAGCAACTGGCCGTGCTCGAGCATCGCGGCGCGTTTGACTTCGAGCTCATCAAGCTTCTGCTCGGGCAGACCCTGATCGACCGCTGGGAGATGTGGGAGCCCTCACTCCGCGCGGTTCACGGCGCCGGCGTGTATCCCATGTTCGCGGCGCTTGTCTCCAAGATGCGCTTCGCGCTGGCCCGGCCAGCCCCGGGCGCTGGCCCGGAGCCTCAGGCCGCGCGGGATTCGAGCCCGTAGCTGGACTCCAGCTGATCGAAGTAGGTGCGGGCGGGAGCCGCCCAACGCTCGTGGCGCTCGCCGAACAGCGTGTGCGCCCGGTCCCGCGGCCAATCAGCCGGCAGGACGCTGGCCGGGAGGTCCGGATCGAGGAACGGGAAGCGGCGCCAGGCGTGGACGAGCAGCGTCTGCTGGCGAAAGCACGCCTCCGGGGTCGACGGGCGCAGTCGGCCAAAGTCGTCGATGAAGGCCTGGTACTGGTTCCGGACGCTGTCCAGATCCCAGGCTTCGGCGATCAGCTGCTGGGGGTCGCCGAGCGAGCCGAGCTTGGCGACGAACGAACGCGCGTCGGCGTCCGGCTCGTCGCCGATCGCCACGCCCAGCTCGGCCTCGCGTTCGACGTGGGGGGTCAGCCACACGCCGCCGCCGAGAGACCCCAGGCCGGCCCAGGCCAGACGAGACCGCAGCTGGTGGCGGACCGCCCGCCGCTGTTCGGGGACGCGCAGGATGACGATGAGCCACCGGCCGTCCCACTGCCACGGCTGCCCGAAGGAGTAGATCCGCTCGGCGCCGGTGGCGAGCAGCCGGCGACTGGCGTCGGTGAGGAACATGCGCGCCCGGCGACCCCGGCGCTCGCTCTGCAGCCAGCCGTCCCGTGCGCTGCGAGACAGCGCCTGGCGTACGGCTTGCTCGGTGTAGCCAATCGAGGAGAGGGCCGCGACGAGCGTCTCCTGCCAGATCTCGCCGGACCGGGGGAGGACGTATTCGCCGAGAACCGTGAGCAGCAGCGACCGCGCCGCCGGCGAGCCGACCGAACGTCGTCTGAGCTGATCATCGATCATCGGCGCATCCATCCTCTGAAGCGACGACGTCGCGCAGCGCCTCGAAGTAGGTGTTGCAGCTGCGGCAGCGGGCCTGGCGGGTGATCAGCTGGCCGCCCCAGGCTGCGACGGTCTCGACGTCGGTTGACCCGCAGAAGGGGCACGCCACCGCCGAGTCGCTCATTGGCGTCTGGTCTCGTCCCATGCCGACCAGTCGGTCGGATCGTTCAACGGCGCTCCCAAACCTTCGGCCTGCAGCAGCTCGGACAGCCAATCGCGGACGCGGCGGCGAATCGTGTCCGGCCCGTCGCCGACCATTCTCTCCACGACGGCCGCCTGATAGCCCGGGTCATCCTCGGGACCGGGCCACCGAGCGGCCTGCTCCCACAGTTCAACGATCCGCCGGCGGAGGAGGTCGGCATCCTGGCCGCCGCTGCGGCAGATGCGCTTGAGCCAGGCCTCGGCGTGAACCCGGTGGGCACCTTCCTCCTGAAGGATCTTCCGGGCGCGCTGGGCGAGCGGCTCGATGGTGCTGTCGCGCGCCGTGGCGACGAACGTGGTGAGGATGCCGTCGACGACGAGGTTGGCGGCGATCACCGACGCCCAATCAGGCAGCTCGTGGCGCAAACCCGCCATCGGCTCGACGGCATCCCATCCTTCGTCACTGCGCTGCACTCCCAGCTTGGCCAGGACCGGATATGTGGAGCGGGCATGCCCGAGCTCGTCCTGGGCCATGGCGGCGGCGGCGACGGCCGACTCGATCGTGGGGGCGCTGACGGCCCACTCGCCGTAGCGGCGCCCGAGCGCGCTCTTGTTGTCAGCCAGCGACCCGATGAGCGCGATCATGGTGGCGGTTGCCTGATCGACGGCGGACGGCGGGGCGCTCATGCGCGGATCGCCTCCCGGATCTGGTTGCGCGGCACGAGGATCATGTGGATCCATGGTTGTTCGTCGTAGATGGCGCGCGCGGAGACGAGCGCGAGGTCCTCGTCGCCTTCGGTGACGGTGCCGACATGATGCAGTGGCTCCTCGTAGGCCTGGCGGGCGAACACCTCCCAGATGGTCTCGTCGGCCCGGCTCATACGGCGATCCCCAGCCGGCGCATGGTGTCGCGGGCGTCGACGCGAATCCGGTCCTTGGTCCACACCGGGTCCCACACGACCTCGATGGCGACGGCGTCGATGTCCGGGTCGGCGAGCAGCGCCTCGCGGATGTCGTCCTCAATGAACTCGGTTGCCGGGCAGCCCATCGCGGTGAACGTGATCTGCAGTTCGGCGGTGCGGTCCTCGGATCGATAGCCGACGGAGACGATGAGGCCCATCCCGACGACCGAGACGGGGATCTCGGGATCCTCGACCTGCCGGAGCGCCTTCCAGATACGAGCCTGCACCTGGTCGCCGGCGCTGAGCCCTGTCAGGCTCATGCCGCCTTCCGGGATGCGGTCGTCTGGTAGCCACGCTGGAGCCGGCGGACGAAGGCGTCGTTCATCGGACCCCGCGCGCGCCACCGTGCCGTGACCTCATCCCAGCCGACAGGCCCGTCCTCCAGGAGCCACCTGCGGTTTTCCTCCTCAAAACGCGCGGGGAACGGGCAGTCGATGACATATCGCTCCTGCTCGGGATCGAGGTGGACCGGCACCCGGATGCCGATCTCCTCCATGAACGGGACGACCTCGGCCATCCAGGTTTG
Organism: uncultured Actinomycetota bacterium; assembly: GCA_963830395.1. GTDB lineage: Bacteria > Actinomycetota > Thermoleophilia > Solirubrobacterales > Solirubrobacteraceae > Palsa-465. The sequence continues at coordinate 249,985 of CAWHMI010000002.1, read as the reverse complement.
GCGCAGCTGGTCGTTGGACTTGCCCTTGAAGCCGTAGTGCAGCTGCTCGGAGTGCTGCTTGAGATCATCGGGCAGTCCGAACCACTCCAGCGTGAGGACGAACATCCAGTCGACCGCCGCCTGGACCTCCTGCCTGCCATCGGGGTCCTTGACGAGCTTCTTGAGCCACGTGCGGCCGTGGCGGAGGTGAAACGTCTCCTCCTTGTCGACCTTGGCGAGCGCGCGCTTCCACGGCCCGAACGTGCTCGACGCATGCACGTCGCCGAGGAGGACGAACCCGGCCTGGTCATACATCGCGTTGGCACACACGAGCTCCACCCAGGAGTCAAGCGGCACGTCGAAGGCGTACGGGTACTTGAACTGGCGGGCGGGACGCTCGTAGATGAGCCAGTCCATGTCCACCCCCAGGTCGCCGAGCAGCCGGTAGCCGATGTGGGCGTGAGCGAGCTCGTCCTGGATGATCGACATCGCCGAACCGAAGTTGTTCAGCGCCGGGGCGTGCTGGGCCGCGCGCAGGTAGGAGGGGGCGCTGACGAACTCGGTGTCGGCGGAGACCGTGAGGATCCGCCGAATCCCCTCCAGATACTTGGGCGACATGTGCTGCAGGCCCTCCACCAGCTTGCCGGCGGCGAGGTGCTCCTGTACCTGACCTTCGGTGAGCGGCGCAAGCTCGTCTGCGGCGGTCGCGACCATCGGCCTTGCCCTTTCCGAGGAGGTGTGACACTTGACTTACGCTCGGCATCGTATAGTCTCCTCATCGTGGCGTCAAGCGAGGAGAGCCTCCAGGTCATGACGGACGCCCGCGGGCCGGGATTCGCGGGGCGCTGATGGCGACGATCGTCGAGCTCGACGGGATCGCGCCGACGATCGGCGACGGAGTCTTCCTGGCGCCCACCGCGGTCCTGACGGGGGACGTGCGAGTTGGCGACCGCGCCAACATCTGGTTTGGCGCGGTGCTGCGCGGCGACACGTCGCACATCGAGATCGGGAGGGAGTCCTCCATCCAGGACAACGCCGTGGTTCACTGCGCGCACGACCTGCCGACCCTGATCGGCGCGCGCGTGGTCGTCGGTCACGGCGCTCTTCTGGAGGGCTGCGTGATCGAGGACGAGGCGCTCATCGGGATGGGCGCGATCGTGCTGCAGCGGGCCCATGTCGGCTCGGGCGCGATGGTCGCCGCCGGCGGCGTCGTCGCCGAGCACGCTCGGGTGGCGCCCGAGGTGCTGGCGGCCGGTGTTCCCGCGGTGGAGAAGAAGCCTTTGTCGGGGTCGGCGCTTCGCTGGACACGCACCGCCGCCGCCGAGTACCAGCAGTACAGCAAGCGATACATGACCGCCAGCCGTTCGCGCCTGTCGGACGCGGGGCGGCTCGCCTGACCGAGAGGACAAGCCTGTGCCTGAGATGCTGATCGGGGGGGAGTGGCGCCGGGCGACGGCGCAGGAGGAGATCGAGGTCGTCAATCCCGCCACCGAGGATGTGGTCGCCAGCGTGCCCGCCGGCTCCCCGGAGGACGTCGAGCTGGCGGTGGCCACCGCCCAGCGAGCGTTTCCGGAGTGGTCGCGGACCGACGTGGAGAAGCGGGCCGCGATCCTGGCCAGGGCCGCCGACCTCATCCACGACAACGCCACGGCGCTGGCCGCGACGCTGACCTCCGAGCAGGGCAAGCCGCTGGCCGAGGCGGCGGGCGAGGTGACGCATCTCGCCCACGGGGTGCGCTTCTACGCCGAGGCGGCGACGAAGGTTCGGGGCGCCTATCAGGAGCTGCCGTCGGCGTTCGGCCCTGCCTACGGGATCGTCATCCGACGCCCGATGGGAGTCTGCGCCGCGATCACCCCCTATAACTTCCCGCTCACGCTACTCGGGACGAAGGTCGCCCCCGCGCTGGCGGCGGGCAACACGGTGGTGGCCAAGCCGGCGGCGACGACGCCGCTGGCCACGCTGGAGGTGGCGCGGCTGTTCGCGGAGGCGGGGGCGCCCGACGGTGTCCTCAACGTCGTCACCGGCCGGGGTTCCATCATCGGGGAGGCGCTCGTCTCCCACCCGGAAGTGCGGCGGGTCGCGTTCACGGGCTCCACCGCTGTGGGACGAAACGTGGCGAAGCTGGCGGCGTCGGATCTCAAGCGGCTGTCGCTCGAGCTCGGGGGCTCTGACCCGGTCATCGTCTGCGCGGACGCCGACGTCGACGCGGCGGTCAAGGCGGTGATCATCGGTCGCTACTGGAACGCGGGGCAGGCGTGCCTCGGCGCCAAGCGAGTGTTCGTGCACGAGTCGGCCTATGACTCCTTCGTCTCGCAGCTGGTGGCGCGGGTCGGGCGCTACGAGCCCGGCGACGGGACGACCAGGCCGGAGAAGCCCAAGCTGCGGATGGGGCCGATCCACACCCGCGCGGGACGCGACGAGCTGCTGGAGCAGATCGAGAGCGGGGTCGGCACCGGCGGCGAGCTGCTCATCGGCGGCGGCACCGGTTCCTCGGGCAGGGGCTGGTTCCTGGAGCCGGCAGTCGTCGCCGAGCCGGCCCAGGACTCGCGGCTGGTGACCGAGGAGGTGTTCGGCCCGGTGCTGCCGGTGTTCCGCTTCGCCGACTTCGACGACGCGATCCGCCGCGCCAACGACACCCCGTACGGGCTGGGGTCGTCCATCTGGACCCACGACGCCCGGCTCATCCACCGCGCCGCGCAGGAGATCGACGCCGGGATGACCTGGGTCAATCAGATCCATTACGGCTACGACGAGCTGCCCTTCGGCGGCATGAAAGCCTCGGGCTTCGGTAAGGAGCACGGAATCGAGGCTTTGGATTCCTACGTCGAGCTCAAGTCAGTCGTCGTCGGAGGTCTCACCCGATGAGCGTCACCTACGAGCCCGAGGGCGGCGTGGGCACGATCACGCTCGACAATCCGCCGGCCAACTCCTATGACCTGGAGGTGATGACCGAGTTCGAGGCCGCCGTCGCCACGGCGATCGCCTCCGACGTGCGGGCGGTCATCGTCCGGTCGGCATCCGAGAAGTTCTTCTCCGCCGGCGCCGACGTCAAGAAGTTCCTCGGCGGCGACGTGGACGCCAACATGGCGATGATCCGCACCAGCCAGGCGGCGTTTGCGCAGATGGCCGCCGCCGGCCAGATCTTCATCGCTCACATCAACGGACACGCCCTCGGTGGCGGCCTCGAGATCACATTGGCGTGCGACGTCCGCTTGGGCAACACCGGTGGCTACAAGCTCGGGACGCCCGAGGTGACGCTCGGCCTGCTGCCGGGCAACGGCGGCACCCAGCGGCTGACCCGACTGCTCGGGCCGTCGCGGGCGATGGACCTGCTGATCACCGGACGCACCTTCTCCCCCCAGGAGGCATGCAGTTGGGGGCTGGTTGCCGAGCTGTTCGAACCGGCCGAAGCGCAGCAGCGCGTGCGGGCCTACGCGGAGCGGTTTGCCGCCGGGCCCGCCCTGGCCACCGCTGCGATCAAGCGCTGCGTCCACGACGGCGGCCAGCGCTCGCTCGGCGACGGACTTGCGCTCGAAGCCGAGCTCATCGAGCAGCTGTTCCGGTCTCGGGACGCCTCCGAGGGGCTGCAGGCATTCGTCGAGAAGCGCACTCCGGAGTTCGTGGGCGCATGACGACCGAGACGATGACAACGTTCGCGGGCGCGTTCATCGACGGGCGCGTGCACACAAACAGCGGCGATCCCCTGCCGGTGACCAATCCCGGGACCGGTGAGGTGTTCGCCGAGGTTGCCGGGGGCTCGGCCGAGGACGTCGATGCCGCCGTCGGTGCCGCGGTCCGCGCCTTCGCCGACTGGTCGGCCCTGGCCGTCAGCCGGCGCGGCGAGATTCTCGGCGCTGCCGCGCGCCATGTCGAGGAGCACCTGGAGGAGCTGATCCCGGTGCTCACCCGCGAGCAGGGCAAGACCCTGCGGGACAGCCGCATCGAGCTGAACAAGGCGATCGACACGCTCATGCACTACGTCGGGCTGTCCAAGGCGTTGCGTGGCGTCCACACGCCCAACCTCGACCCAGGCGTCGACGGACTGGTGCTGCGGCGGCCGCTTGGCGTCGTTGGGGCGATCGTGCCGTGGAACTTTCCCACTACGCTGCTGTGCAACAAGCTCGCGCCGGCGCTCGTCGCCGGCAACACCATTGTCGCCAAGCCCGCGGGAACGACGCCGCTGACCACGCTGCGCTTCTGTGAGCTGCTGTGCCAGGGCGGCCTCCCGGCGGGGGTGTGCAACGTCGTCACCGGCAGCGGCTCGACCACCGGGACGGCGCTGGTCACCCATCGCCAGGTGCGCAAGATCGCCTTCACCGGCTCGACCCCCGTCGGCGAGCAGATCATGGCGCTGGCGGCCCGCGGCACCAAACGCGTCACGCTCGAGCTCGGCGGCTCGGATCCGATGATCATCTGCGATGACTCCGATCTCGATGCCGCCGCCTCCGCCGCGTCGATGGGACGGTTCTACAACTGCGGTCAGGCATGCCTGGCGATCAAGCGCGTCTACGTGTTCGAGACCGTGGCCGATCAGGTCATCGACACGGTTACCGCCAAGGCCGCGCGGCTGAAGGTGGGGCGAGGCGGAGACAAGGGGTCGCAGATGGGGCCGCTGCACACGGCGGCGCAGCGCGACGAGGTCGCCGGGCAGGTGCGGCGCACGCTCGCCATGGGCGGCGCCCTTCTGGCCGGGGGCGCGCCCCCGGAAGACCCGGACCTGGCGGGCGGCTTCTTCTATCAGCCCACCGTCATCGTCGACCCACCGCACGACTCGCCGATGGCGACCGAGGAGGTGTTCGGGCCGGCGCTGCCGATCTGGCGGGTGCACGACCTCGACGAGGCGATCGAGCGCGCCAACGCGTCGCAGTTCGGGCTGGGGTCGTCGGTGTGGACTCGGGATCTGCAGCGGGCGCGGCATGCCGCGGAGCGGATCGAGGCGGGCTATACCTGGATCAACTCACGGACCAAGGTCTATGACGAGCTCCCGTTCGGCGGCTGGAAGTCCAGCGGCTACGGCAAGGAGCATGGCGAGGAGGCCTTTGACTACTACACCGACAGCAAGTCGGTGGTGTTCGGCAACCAGGTGTGACCGGCGGCATGAGCGACTGGCCGTGGGACAGCGATATCCTCCCGAGGCCGCTGCTCCCCGTGGAGAAGACGTTCGAGGGCTTCCTCGGACTTGAATGGGACACGCTGACCGCGGAGAGCGCCACCGTGCGCCTCGCGGTCCGCGATGAGCTCAAGCAGCCGCTTGGGCTGCTGCACGGCGGCATCTACTCGGCGGTGGCCGAAACCGTCGCGTCGCTGGCCACCGCGATGGCGGTCTTGCCCGCCGGCATGACCGTGTCGGGGCTCAGCAACTCGGCGCACTTCCTGCGCCCCATCACCCAAGGGATGGTTCACGTCAGCGCCCGCTGCCGTCACCACGACGAACGCGAGTGGCTCTGGTCTCACGAGTTTCGCGACGACCAGGAGCGGCTGTGCGGCCTCGTCGACGTGCGCATCGCGGTGCGGCCCAGGCCCTCATGAGGCACGCGGCAACGGCAGAGCTGACGCTCGGAGGCCGCCGGATCGAGCTCCTCGACCTTCCGGGCGATCCCGACCGGCCGCCCTTGATCCTCCTGCACGAGGGCCTGGGATCCATCGACCTGTGGCGCGGTTTCCCGTCCGAGCTCCACAAGGCATCGGGACGGCGGCTGGTCGCCTTCTCGCGCTCCGGACATGGGCGATCCGCTCCGCCCTCCAAGCCACGCACTCCCGCCTTCTTTCACGACGAGGCGCTGCGGGTGCTCCCCGAGCTTCGCGACCGGCTCCAGCTGGCCGAGCCGGTGCTCGTCGGTCACAGCGATGGAGCCTCGATCGCGCTCATCCATGCCGCCCATAATCCAACCGCTGGGCTGGTGCTGCTGGCGCCGCACGTGTTCGTCGAGCAGGTGACGGTGCAGGCGATTCGCCAGACCCGTGACGCCTATGTCGGCGGGAGGCTGCGCGAGCGCCTGGCTCGCTACCACGACGATGTCGACGCGGCGTTCTGGGGCTGGTGCAACGTATGGCTCGATCCGGCGTTCCTGGAGTGGAATCTCGAGTCGGAGGCGGGACAGGTGACGGCGCCGACCCTCCTCATCCAAGGAGCGGGTGATCCGTACGGGACCCTCGAGCAGCTGGAGCGCATCGAGATGTGGTTGCCGACGGCGCGGCGTCAGGTCGTCTCCGGCGGACACAGCCCGCACCTGGAGCGCGGCCCCGAGGTCGTCGCGGCGATCGGCGCGTTTCTCTCCGACGTCGACGAGGCACCATCGGCATATGACATATGACCGACGCTCGCAAGTCACTAGTGTTCGCGGGTCCAACTTGGCTGACGAGGAGAAGGCAAGGGCGATGAAGCATCCGGCTCCCGGCAACGTCAGCGATCTCGTCAGCCGCCAGGTGGCGGCGGGCCGGGGTGACGCCTGCGCGATCGGGGCCGCGGATGCCTCGCTCAGCTATGAGCAGCTCCGCCGCCAGATCAACCGCGCTGGGCACCTGCTGCGGGAGCTGGGGGTTGGCCGCGAGCAACGGGTGCTGCTCGTCCTCGACGACACGTCGGTATTCCCGGTGGTCTTCCTCGGTGCGCTTCGGATCGGGGCGGTGCCGATTCCCGTCAGCCCACTGGACACGGACGAGAACTTTCGTCACTTCATCGATGATTCCTACGCGCAGGTCGTTGTCACCGACGCGCCGCGGCTGCAGCGCCTCCGCGCGGCGCTGGGCGACCGCGCCCTGCGCTGGTTGGCCAGGGACGCCGACGGGGCGGACGTAACCGATCTGACGCCGGCGCTGGCCGCGCAGTCGGATGAGCTGGCAGCGGTCCCGACGCATCGAGACGACGTGGCGTTCTGGCTCTACAGCTCGGGCTCCACCGGCAAGCCCAAGGGTGTCGTCCACCTCCAGCACGACATCGAGGTCACCTGCCGGAACTACGCACAGGGCGTCCTCGGGCTGCGCTCAGACGACATAACGTTTTCGACGACGAAGCTGTTTCACGCCTACGGCCTGGGCAACGGCCTGTCGTTCCCGCTCTCGGTCGGAGCGACCGCGATATACATGCCCGGCCCGTCCAAGCCGGCGCCGATCCTGGAGACGCTCCGGCGCCACCGGCCGACCGTCCTGTTCTCGGTGCCGGCGCTGTTCGCCGCGGTCGGCCGTGAAGACGGCGCGCGGGAGGCGCTCGAGTCGGTGCGCTTCTGCGTCTCGGCCGCCGAGCCGCTGGCCGCGGACACGATCGAGCAGTGGCAGCAGAGGTTCGGACTTCAGATCATCGACGGCATCGGGTCCACCGAGATGCTGCACATCTACTGCTCCAACCGCCCCGGGCGCATCCGGCCGGGCACGACCGGCTGGCCCGTCCCCGGATATGAGCTGCGCCTCGTCGACGACCAGGGAGCGGTCGTGGACGACCGCGCCCGCTCGGCCGTCGGAGAGCTCCAGGTCCGGGGCGACTCATGCGCCGCGTTCTACTGGCACCAGCACGAGAAGACCAAGGCCTCGATGCTCGGAGGCTGGTTTGCCACCGGCGATCGCTACGAGCGGCGCGAGGACGGCACGTACGCGTACGTCGGCCGCGTCGACGACATGCTGAAGGTGGGCGGCCTGTGGGTGTCCCCGGTCGACATGGAGCACGTCCTCATCCAGCACCCCCGCGTGGCGGGAGTGGGCGTCGTCGGCGTAACCGACGGCGACGTCAGCCGGATTGCGGCGTACGTCGAATGCGCCGGTGAACCCGGCGATGACGATCTGGCCGACCAGCTGCGCGCTTGGTGCAAGCAGCGGTTGCGGCGCTACGAGTATCCCCACTTCGTCACGTTCGTCGACGGTCTCCCGCGGACGCTGACCGGCAAGGTCCAGCGTTTTCGGCTGCGTCATCTCGCCGCCGAGACGGCTGCGGCGCGGCCGCTCGCCGCCGCCGACGACGAGGTCGAAACCAAGACGTTATGACCGCCCGGGCGAACTCGGCGCCGAGTAGATCGCCGGAGACCGGGTGGCTACCTCTCAACCGTACGCGCACTGCGGCCCTGTTCGAGGCCCCAGCTGACGATCCGCTCCGGATGGATACGGATCAGTGGCGTCGGCAGCGTGATCGCCTCGGCTCGCCCGCGGACCTCGATCGCGCGCGGACGCCACGGGTCGGTGCTCTCCAGGTCGTCGATCACGATCGCGGCTCGCCCGGTGCGGGCGATGTCGCGGAATTTCTTGGACTGCTCCAGCTCGCGGCCTCCGACGTCGATCGCGTCGCGGGCCGCGTTGTAGATCCATCCGACCGGGACCACGTGCGGCGTGCCGTCGGTGCCGACCGTCGCCATCCGTCCCAATTGCCGGCCCCCGGTCAGATACCGAAGCTCCGCTTCGGTGAAGACGCTCATCCCCACGGCCCCGCGCGACGCCGCCACCTAGGCGCGCTTGAGACGGAGATCGAATTCCATCGTCGCCCGGTTCGTCACCGATACGAAACCAGCGACGCTCGGCGCTGTCATCTTGAACTCGCTCCACGGGAAGGTGAGCGAGCCGACGGCCTCGATCTCCGAGCTCGAGAATCGCATCTGGAGCGGTATTGTCACGTGCCGGGACGTGCCGTGCAGTGCGAGCACACCGGTGGCCGAGGTGTCGACCACCTTGCCGCTGAGCGCGCCGACCGGGAGCTTCACCGGCGTGGCGAGCGAGAATGTGGCAGTCGGATACGTGGCGCTCTGGATTCCGATCGTCCGTATGTGCTGGTCGCGCATCGCCTCGTTGCTCTTGAGCGTGCTCACGTCGACCTTGAACGATGCCACGGTGACCGTCACCGCTTGACCGCGCTCGGCGAACCTCGCCGAGCCGGTGATCGCCGAGGTTCGTCCGACTGCGTCGCTTTCCGCCGGAAGGAAGCCGAGCTTCTCGCGGACGCGGTAGCCCGCGACCGACCCGGCGGCGATCGTCCACTGGCCCCCGAACCGCGTCTTGGAGGAGACCGGGACCGTCCTCGGGGGCGAGGTCAACGAGAACGGCTTGGGAGACGAGGTCGGGAAGAGCACAAGTAGACGATCGCGAACCCGCCAAGCGCGACGAGGACGACACTCCCCCCGAGTGTCAGCAGCACACCGCGCCTCGTTCTCGGGAGGCGTAACCGGCGTGCCATGCGACTCACAGCTCCTGCGCGCTCCGAATTGTGGGAGTGCGCGGTGATTGCCGTGCGCCGGGTTGCCAGCGGCAACGCGGCGGTGGGTCACAGCGAGGGGCGGCGGTTCCGCGGCCGGTGCAGCAGGATGCTTGGTCCACCGCCGTGCCCATCGACGGAAACTGGCGCACCGGAGTAAGGCGAACGTAAGAGCGTCGCCGCCATCCCGCGCCGCGCGTCGGGGAGCATCCTCGCTTCACCGTCGAGCCGGAGCGGCGAGGAATTCGAGTAGCGCCTGCGCGAGCTCGTCGGGCGCCTGTTCGGCTTGGTGGTGCCCGGAGTGGATGGGCGCACTGCGTAGCTCCCCCGACAGCCATGGTCGCCAGATCTCCTCGGGATCGCCATGGATGTCGATGTCATCCTCGGTCGCGGCCAGCAGCAGCATCGGGCAGGCGATTTGGCGACCCGCGGCCCGGTCGGCTTGTTCATGTGCGCGATCGATGCTCAGGCCCGCGCGGTAGTCCTCGCACATGCCGTGCACAACGGCGGGATCGCGAAGGGCTGCCCACACGTCGGCGTGGTTGTCCTGGCCTATCTCGGCCGGTGCGGGAGTGCGGTACCAGGCGTCGGCATCGAGGTTGATGACCCGCTCGGCCGGCTTCTCGGTCTGCCCGAGAAACCACCAGTGCCACCAGCTACGCACGAACGCCTCGTTGAGGCGCTCGAGATGCTCCACGACCGGGAGACCGTCCATCACCACGAGCCGGGTGACGACGTGCGGGTGATCCATCGCCGTCCGGAACGCGACGAGCGAGCCGCGATCGTGGCCGACCACGGCGAACCGCTCGTGGCCGAGGTGGCGCATGAGCGAGACCACGTCAGCGGCCATCGCCCGCTTGGAGGACTGAGCGTGCTCGGGCGCGTCGGGAGGTAGCGTCGACTGCCCGTAGCCGCGCAGGTCAGGGCACACCACGAAGCACGCGGCGGCGAGCCGCGGCGCCACCCGATGCCAGGTGGTATGCGTGCGCGGATGGCCGTGCAACAGCACCACTGGCTGGCCCTGGCCGCCATGGCGCACCCGCAGGGTCACCTCTCCCACGTCGACGTTCTCGAGCGTGAAGCCTTCGAACACCTGGTGCTCCTACCCCGCGCGGTGACGCAGCACTCGCTTCCGTCGATGCCCTCCGACACTTGACCTGCGGGCTTACTGGTCGCGGTCAAACGCGGGCTTTGACTGGGTCTGTCCGGCCGGGTGGTGCTGGTGCGTGGTGGGCGAGTACGCCGAGCAAGCGTGGCCGCACTGACGAGCGCGTCACGAGACGGCCGCTTGAGGGCGACCTTCGCGTAGGGGATGGGAGGTCGCCTATAGCTTGATTGCGCTCCAAGCAGCGTCTCGACCGGGCAGATCGCGCCCGTAGCTGTCGGGGTTGGTGCCCAGCGTTTCGGCGGCTTCGGCGGCGATCTTCTGGACGATCACGGTGAGCGGAAATATCGACAGGGCCTCCCCAAGTTCGGGACGCGCGAACTCGTTTACCGTCGTGCCTTGTGCTCTGGCGACATCAGTTAGTTCTCTGAGCCGGTCAGATCCGGTCCCGCTGTCTAGGCACACAAGCGTGTCATCGGCACCGAGAGCGACCGCGGGCCCGTGCAGGATGGCCTCGCACGCGAGTCCTTCGGTGGCCACCAGAGCAGTCTCTCTGATCTTCAGCGCGCCCTCTGCGGCTGTCCACGCATTGATTCCCACGCCAGCGAATTCCAGTAGCCGCACGGGTGGCGTCACGCCGGCGGGACCGGCCTCGAGCTCTCGGGCGACGGCGTCGGGAACTTCGTCAAGTGCTCCCAGGGAGGACCCCAGCCGCTCGGCGAGCTGCGCAACCCGCATGAGCGCAGCCAGGTGGCTCGCCGTGAACGCCGAGGACACCTCCTCCGAGACCGTCTCTAGGTCAGCATCCGGATTTCCGCGCTTGGATATCACAACCGTGGGAACACCCGCCGCTCGCGCGCGCTTGAGCACTTCTGACGTAAACAGCTTGGTCCCCCGGTGACTGAGCAAGAGCAGCGCGTCACCAGCCGCGGGAAACGGATGACCGGCGGCGGCATCAGCTGCCGGGACGGCCCACGCGTCAACGGCACCCATCCGCAAAAACCAGGCGCCCTGGTTAGCGGCGTGCCAGCTCGTGCCGGTCCCGACGACCAACACTCGCCGGCCCGCCAATCGCTGCACCGCGGGCTCGAGCCCGGTTTGATCGTCAAGCATCCGCCGCAGGACCTCGGGCTGCGTCGCCATCGTTTCACGCATCATGCTCATCACATCCGCCTCTTCTGAGGGCCGCAGGGCATCGCTGTCTGGTGCACGTCGTGCCCGGTTCATCGGTACCTGAGTGAACACCGTGATCATGCCACGGCCGTGGGCGAGCGTGGCGAGCGGTGCTCAGGCTCCTGGCGGCGCGCGGCAGACCGGCAGCCGAGGCAGCCACTGCTCGTTGCGCTGCCTGACCGGATCAGGCCGTCGTGGCGACCGGTCGCGGGGTCCTCGCCATCCGCACCGCCGCCGGTATAGATCCTCGCCGAAGCTGGTCCGCAGCGGTCCGGCGATGGCCAGACGGTAGGTGCGGCCGCCGTCGGGCGTCCGCTCGGCGAGTAGGAACAGGATGGTCTGTGCGGGCTGGGCCTCGCCGCGCACGATCAAATCTGCTCGACAGCGAGATGATCAAGGTCACATCACGGCCTGGTTTAGGGTCATGGGCGGTAGACGCGCAACACCAAGCCATGTGACAGGAGATTGCGTCATGCCGTACGCCGTCGACTTCAACAATGTCTCGACCGTCGGCCTCGAGGGCTCGCCGGTCGCGGCCGCGCTCGCCGGTCTGCGAGCCCACGAGGCCCGCTACTTCAAGAACAAGTACGACCACGCCTTCACGGTGGAGCCCGCGAGCAACGCCAAGACGACCATCGACTGGGTGCACCGGATCCTCAAGGAAGAACGCGACATCGTCATCTCGTCTCGCCCTCTCCAGGCGACGGCCTTCCAAGTCGAGAACATCCGAATCGCCTACGTCTTCTACGAGAGCGGTCTGTCGATCAACGTGATGTACAGCGTCGACGACCCCAAGAAGCGGGCGGTCGGGTTCAAGCTCTCCGACGGGATGGAAGTCCCCGCCGAGCTCGCCTCCCAGTTCAAGTTCGCGAGGCAAAGGTCGAAGCTGGCCGGCACCATCCGCGGTTCCTACTTCGCCTTCGAGAGCGCTAGCCAGGTGGCGACATAGGCCAGTGGGGAGGCGATCTAGCTCACCGCTCTCGATCGCCTGGTGAACGCGCCGCAAGCGCGTGTTCTTCAGCGGGCACGCCGGGTGTGCTCCAGTCTCATCACCCGCTTCGCGACCTGGCCGATAACCCATAAGACAAGTCGACCGCCTCACCTGCGACAGCCCGCTCCCAGTGAGCAGCCGTCGCTCCACTGGAGCGCGGGGCCGCGGGCCGATGCTTCGACTTCGGGGGCGATGACGGGGAGGCGCAGTCGTGCTGCTGGCCCATTCCGGGACGCGCGCGCAACACGGGCCGGGCCTGCATCGTCTTGGGCGCGGGTGTCTCGGGCCTTATGAGCTGGCGACGCTGCCGAGCGTATCGGGGAGCGGCGGAGCGTACGCGGTTAGGAAGGCCTCGACGCCTGCGTTTGCCTGCGCGTTGAGTTCGCGGCGGGAGAACGGTGCGTCGCGGTAAAAGAGGCTCTTGTCCAGGGCGCGGCCGACTACCAGGAAGGCAAAATGGGTCGCGGCAAGAACGGGATCGTCGATCTGCAGGAGGCCGCGCTTCGCGAGTTGCTGGAAGGTGTCGGCAAGGGCGCGGAGGGTCTGTTCGGGCGCGCGCTCGTAGTAGGCCCGCGCGAGCTCGGGCAGCTGGTGGGATGCTCCGATCACTAGGCGCCGCAGTTGCAGGACCGAGGGCTGGGTGATCATCGCGATGTAGCTGCGAGCGAGCTTCTGCAGGTCACCCGCGAGAGTCTCTGAGTCGGTCAGCCCGGGAAGCTTGGCGCGAAACGGATCGCCGGCTCGGTCAAGGGTGCCGAGCACGATGTCTTCGAGCAACGCCTCCTTGTCGGCGAAGAACCGGTAGACGGTGGGCTTGGAAACGCCCGCGCTCTCCGCGATCTGGTCGATGCTCGTCCCCAGGTAGCCACGTTCGAGAAACAGCGCCGTCGCCGCCTCGGTGATCGTCCGACGCTTGCGGGTTGAGCGATCTCCGGGTTCGAGCCTCTGCGGGTTTGCGGTCTGACTGTGCTCGGTCATGTTCTGCTCCTGGATCTCAGCTCCTTTGGGTTGACAAGATCCAAATCGTACTATACGGTTTAGTCGCTCGGAGCGTACTATACGGTTTAGTAGAAAAGTTGCATAGCAAGATCCACATGTTCGAGCAGATCGCGCGGAGGCGCTGGCAGCCACCCACCTCAGCGGGGGTGGAACACGTCCCCGTCGAGCCTGTCACTCGGGACATGAAATCGGACCACTGGATCGAGATCTAGAGCGGGTCCCTCAAGCCATTCCGCCTCGGACCTCGTGTGGGCACCGCACCATCACTCCACCATCGAAGGGAACGCAGGCATGAGTACACAAACCCCACCGCCCGCGATCGCTGAGCTTGCACCGTTGATCGGCACGTGGCGCATGGACGCAGTGTTCCCCGATGCCCGCCAAGGACCGCCTGAGGACACCGGGGCGCGCACCGTGTTCGAGTACGGGCCGGGATCACAGTGGATGATCCAGCGCTGGCAGGTGCCACACCCTGCCGCGCCCGACGGGATCGCGATCATCACCGCCGACCCGGCTCGCGGCGGTTTCCTTCAGCACTATTTCGATGCCCGTGGCGTCGTGCGACTCTACGAAATGGCCTTCGCCGACCGTGCGTGGACGCTCGAGCGGACCAAGGCGGACTTCTCACCGCTTGACTTCTCACAGCGTTGGGAGGCCGAGCTCTCAGCCGACGGAGACACGATCCGAGGTCGCTGGCTTGACCGCGGCGCCGACGGCGAATGGAGCCATGACTTCGAGCTGACCTACACCAGGCTCGCCGTGAGCTGACCGTGGGCTGAACGACACCCCGCGCGCAGCAGCGCCCCGTGCGGTGCGGGTGCGGAGCATGGTCGCGGCGCAGAGCGCCGGACGCGCGCTCGCCATTGATAGCGCGCGTCCACAGCAGGTCCGCGAGCGTCGTCGCCGGACGGGCTGATGCTTCTCAACCGGTCCTCCCGTTCCGATCCTGTCAGTGGCGTCAGTCGTTGATGTCGATAACCGGGGTGATGTCTGGCAATCGCTGCCCTTGATCGGCATGTTCGTTTGGAACCACGGCGGTGCCGAGGGCGAAGAACTCGATGACGTGACTGCCCCAACCGTGGCTGTTCTCGTGCAGTTTCACCTCCACGATCCCGAGCACGCCGTCACCGATGTCCTCGGCCTCTTTCTGCATGCGCTCCATCGCGAGCTCGCGCGCGTCGTAAAGGGCTTGGGTGTACTGCTCGAGCTCGACGTTCTGACCGGTCTGGCGCATCGATTGCAGCATCCCGCGATGGGCGACGTGATAGACGCAGTTTCCCATGACCAGGCCGACAGGTCGCTTGCCTGTCTGCATCAGTGTCCAGAACGCCTGACCGGAAAGGTCACTGGTGAACGGGCGTCCGTTGGGCGCGCGGTGCACCTTGCCGCCCTTGTGCTTGATCGCGGTGCCGATGGCGATGAACTCCGCCATGTCCGCACCCCACTCGTAGCGCCCGACTTCGAGGCGGACTCCGACGATGCCGTCGGCGCCCAGCTGATCGGCCTCCTCCTCCATCCGCGTCATCGCCCGCTCTCGTGCCGAGTACATCGCCTGGGTAAGCACGCCCATCTCCTGGCTGGCCTTCCAGTTCGACTGCTGAAAGCCGATGTGATAGATGCTCGAGCCGACGACGAGGCCGACCGGCTCGAAGCCGGCCTTCTCCACACACAGATACTCGTTCACGGACAGGTCGGACGTGAACAGTCCGCGCGCGTTCATCTGCAATCGCTCGCTGGCGTGCTCGGCGAGGCCTTCGGTACTGCTGGGGTCGTAGGTCGACATGGTGTTCTCCTGGAGTTAGGCGCCGAGGTTGATCGACATCATCGGCACCCCCAGAGGGGCGGGATGGGGTTCATGCGCCCCGAGGATGACCGCGGTGCCGAGCACGTGCATCGAGACGATGAAGACATGCTGGGTGTAGCCGGCGTTGTCGTACTCGTGGTGATCGATCTGGTGGGTCAGTGTCGAGATGACCATCTCGTTGGCGCCGGCGGCGCTAGCCTGACGCTGCACCTCGTCCATCGCGAGCCGGCGAGCGGCATAGACGCCTTGGGTGACCTCGACGAGCTCCTGGTTGCCCCACCACGAGCGCATCATCTGATTTGCCGCCCGGCTGAGCGCAACGCACACCACCGAGGTATGGCCGATGACGCCGACCGTCTCGGCGCCAATGCGGCGTAGCTTGTCGACGTCCTGGCCCGACAGCGCGCACATCCGCGGTTCTGAGGCTGTCCGCGGTACGGGTGTGTTCTCGCGCACCGCCGTGCCGAAGACAACGTATTCGACGTTGCCCGGATCCCCCAGGAAGGCCCTGGCGGTCATCTCGATACCTATGACCGCGTCGGCGCCCGCGAACTGCGCCTCTTGGCGCAGACGGTCAAACGAGCGCTCGCGCGAGAGGTTCCACGGCGCAGCAAACGAACGCATCTCAGCGATCCCCCCTTGATAGGCGGACCAACCGTAGTTCTGCCACCCATGTTGGACCACTGAGGAGCCCATGATCTGCGCGATCGGGGTCAGCCCGGACGCGTGCGCCACCGCATACTCCTTGGCGCTCAGATCGCTGGTGAACACCGTCGACTCCCCGACCGCGATCCGCCTCAGACGCTGTTCGGCGCCGAGCGGAATCCCACCGCGCCCGATGCGCTCGAGGTCAACCGCAGCCGCCTGGCGGTCCTCCTCGCTGATTGGTGTCGCGTGTCTACCGAACAGTGGCATGCGTCTCCATGCTGACAGACCCGCATTACGGCCACCAAAATCCTGCGCCAACGCTCCGTAAGCGCGACTCAGCCGCCCGGAGCCGCTGCGCCCACAGGAAACCACCAGTCACCGTCTCCGGAGGAGGGCTACCACCTAACCGAGGATCTCGCCGACCGGGCGATCTCGTGGGTGCGCCAGCAGAAGGCGCTGATGCCGGACAAGCCGTTCTTCATGTACTTCGCTCCCGGCGCCGCGCACGCTCCGCACCAGGTACCCAGCGAGTGGATCGAGAAGTACCACGGCGCGTTCGACGAGGGTTGGGACGCGCTGCGCGAGCGGATCCTCGCGCGCCAGAAGGAACTCGGCGTCGTACCGCCGGAAACCGAGCTCAGCGCCCGGCCGGACGAGGTCCCGGCCTGGGACGAGATGCCCGAGGCGATGCGGCCGATCCTGGCCCGCCAGATGGAGGTCTTCGCGGGGTTCCTCGAGCACACCGACCACAACGCCGGCATGCTGATCGACGCGCTCGAGGAGCTCGAGGCGCAGGGATCCCGGCCGCCTCGAGGAGCGTCGGGGCAACGTCGATCACGTGATGAAACTGGGCTCGCACCTCGCCGCGAGCCTTAAAGCGACCCGGCAAGTGCACGATCGTGCCGTTGCGGGTCCCGCCGAGCGAGGCGACCTGCTTGGTCCACTGGTACGGGGTGTCGGTCGCATGCGCCCACCCGACCGCGAAATGGTTGAACGCCTCCGGGCCACCGAAGTCATCGATCTTCGACGCCAGGAATTCGGGCGTCTCGAGATGCGCCGCGCCGTTGAACACGAACAGCTCGTTGAACGTCCCCCCTCGGCGTGCCCTCCGCGCTGAAGCCGTTATCGCCGACGATGTAATAAACCAGCGTGTTCTCGAGCACCTGCTCAAGGGCAGGTCTCGCGCTCTCGATCGCGCTGGGGGCGCTGCTCGCGGCTGCCTGTTCGGGTCGTTCTCGGTCAGCGACGCGTTGATCCTTGGTGTGATCCTCGCCCCGACCGACGCCGGACTCGGCAGCGCGGTCATCACGGACACGAGGATTCCGCAACGCGTGCGTCAGTCGCTGAACGTCGAGGGCGGGCTGAACGATGGGATCTGCGTTCCGCTGCTGTTGATCGTGCTCTCGACCATCTCGATCCCGGGCGAGACCCACCCGCTTCACGTGGTGGCCGAGGAGATCGGCTACGGGGTGCTCGGCGGGCTCGCCGCGGGCGGGCTCGCCGCGGCGGTCGCGATCATCGGGGGAGCCAGGCACCTGATCGACGATGCCTGGCGACAGATAATCCCCGTCGCGGCGGCTGTGTTCGCCTACGGGATCGCGCTCGTGCTGGGCGGTTCTGGCTTCATCGCCGCGTTCGTGGCCGGCGGGCTGTTCGCCTGCTCGCCCGCGAGCGGGTCACCGGGATGACTGCTTCTCGGAAGAGACCGGCGCGCTGCTTGCCAGTGTCACGTTCCTCGTCTTCGGTGCGGTGCTCCTCGGACCAGAGCTTCAGCACATCAGCTGGCAGATCGCGCTGTACGCCGCGCTGAGCCTCACCATCGTGCGGATGCTGCCGGTCGCGATCTCGCTGTGGGGCACTCACGCGCGAGGTCCCACGGTCGCGTTCATCGGCTGGTTCGGCCCGCGCGGGCTGGCATCGATCGTGTTCGCGGTAATCGTCGAGAACGAGCATCTCGCTCACGCCGGGACGATCGTCGCGACCTGTTACCTAACCGTCGGACTATCGGTGCTGGTGCACGGGTTATCCGCGGCGCCGCTGGTGAGTCGCTACGCCGACTGGTACCGGCCACCACGCACGAAGAGCATCCGCGCGATGGAGAGCGAACCGACGCACGAGCACCGCGCACGCGGGCCCGCCAACCCTTCGAGTACGTGACCGCTGAACACCGTCCGCCCGGCAGGATCTCGCGTGCTCGCTGCATGCCCGCGTACGAAAATCCTTCCCGACCCGAGGCCTTTGCGAGAGCGGCTGAAGGGACTCGAACCCTCGACCTTCTGCATGGCAAGCAGACGCTCTAGCCAACTGAGCTACAGCCGCGAGGTCGCCGAGTATAACCCGGCGATCGGCAGGCGAGCCGCCGCGGGCATCCTTGGCGCGAGAGGCGACGACCGGAATCGAACCGGTGTACACGGCTTTGCAGGCCGCTGCGTAGCCACTCCGCCACGTCGCCGAGGTGCCGAAGGGTAGCGGGGGGTCCGCCCGACCCGCCGGTCCGGTCAGATCTCGCTCGCGGGCCAACCTGGGCGGCCCGCCGGTCAGCGACAGCGCAGCAGGATGAGGTTGCCGGCAGGGTCGCGGACCCCGGTGGCGCCCTCGCCGGCCGGGGTCGTGTCCACGCCGGCCGATCGCAGGCGGTCGAGCACCCGCGTCAGCTCGCCGGCATCGGGCGCCACCAGCTCGTACGAGCGCAGGCCGACCGATCCGGGGGCGGGGGGTGGGGAGCCGGCGCTGTTCCAGGTGTTGAGGCCGAGGTGATGGTGATAGCCGCCGGCGGAGACGAACAGCGCCCCCGGATATCCGCGCACGATCACGTCGAACCCGAGGACGCCGTGGTAGAAGCCCTCCGCCTCCGCGAGGTCGGAGACCTGCAGATGAACGTGGCCGATCACGGTGCCCGCAGGCGCCTCCGGCTGGCCGGGCCCGCCGCTCTTAAGCTCGGTCATCACGCCGCGGAGATCGAGCGGCAGGGTCGCCATCTGCAACCTGTCGCCCTCGTAGCCCCACTGCTCGCGCGGCCGGTCGCGGTAGATCTCGATTCCGTTGCCGTCGGGGTCGGAGAGGTAGAGCGCCTCGCTGACCAGGTGGTCGGAGGCCCCATCCAACGGCTGGCGGGCGTCGGCCAGCCGGACGAGGGCATGGGCCAGGTCGGCGCGTGACGGAAGCAGGATCGCCAGGTGGAAGAGCCCGGGCGCTCGCCGATCCAAGCCGCGCGCCGACGGGTCGCCGTACAGCTGGACGAGCGGCGCCCCGCCTCCGGGCGCCAACGCCAGGCCGCCGCTGTCGGTCTCGCGAGCGCGCAGACCGATCGCGCGTTCGTAGAACCGGCGCGAGCGGTCCAGGTCGCGTACGACCAGGCTGACGGCACCCGGCGCGGTGCCGGCCGCGATCGGCCGGACGCCCGGCGGCGCCAGCCAGTCCTCGCCGGTGGGAGTGACGCGCACCGGAGGCCCTACCCGGCCGTGCACCGGCCCCCGGACTGGGCCCCCGGCAGCCGGCTCAGCAACGATGCCAGCTGCTCGATCTCCTCGGGCGTGTAGTTGGCCAGGAACAGGCGGCGGATGCTCGCGACGTGCGTGCAGCCGGCCTGGCGGAGCTTCGCATCGCCGAGGTCGGTGAGCTCCGCGTACGACACCCGGGCGTCGCTGGGGCAGGCGACCCGCTCGATCAAGCCCGCGTCCACGAGCCCGTCGACGAGCCGCGTGATTCCCGAGCGGGTGAGCATCGTGCTCTCGGCCAGCGCCGACATCGCCAGCCGGCGGCCTTGCGCCTGAGACAGGTAGAGCAGCACTTCGTAGTCACGAGTGGTCATCCCGTGCTCGGCGGCGAGCTCGGCGTCGAGGACCCGGAGGATCGATGCGTGGCTCTGGATGTAGCTGCGCCACGCGTCCAGCGCGGAGCCGCCGAGCCCGGTTTCGGCGATCGTTTCCATGATGTTCTCAGTGTAGTTGTGAAATCAACGGTCGTGCGCAGCCCAGACTTCCGGGGTAGCCTCGCGGGCGTGGAAGAGCTGTCTCCCGGTCTATGGCACTGGACCGCCCGCCATCCCCACATCAACCTGCAGGTCAGCACCTATTTCCTGTCGGCGGAGCGAGTCCTGATCGATCCGATGCTTCCACCGGAGGGACCCCGGTGGTTTCGTGATCAGGGTGCCGCGCCGGAGCACGTCCTCCTGACCAATCGCCATCACGACCGCGACGCTTGGCGACTGCGTGACGAGTTCGGATGCGAGGTGCACTGTGCCGGCAACGGTGTGTACGAGCTGTCCGGTCGTGGACCGGTGACGCCGTTCGATTTCGGTGATGAGCTCCCGGGGGGGATCGTGGTCCACGAGATCGATGCGATCTGCCCGGACGAGACCGCTCTGCACCTGCCCGCGCATCGCGCCGTCGCCTGCGCCGACGGCGTCGTGGAGTGGCCGGGCAGCACCGGTCTGACGTTCGTCCCCGACTCCTTGATGGACGATCCCGAGGAGACCAAGCGCGGCCTCATCCGGGCCTACCGGCGCCTGCTGGAGGTCGACTTCGACCACCTGCTGCTCGCTCACGGCGACCCGGTGACCGATGACGGTAAGCGGGCTCTGCGGGAGTTCCTCGACGCTCGGGAATGACGCCCCGTGCGTGGTGATCAGCCCGTCTGGGAACCGCCGCCCCGGTGGTTGGGGTTGAGGGCGTGCCACACCCGCTCCGCCGTCATCGGCAGCCGGATCACCCGCGCCCCGCCGGTCGCATCGGCGATCGCGTTGCCCACCGCTGCCGGCACGCCGACGACCGGCGCCTCGCCGACACCCTTGGCTCCATATGGGCCGTCCGGCGCCGGGACCTCGACGATCTCGACGTCGATCGGCGGGGTGCCGCCCGCCGTCGGCATCGCGTAGTCGACGAACGAGCCGGTGGTCAGCTGTCCGTGATCGTCATAGGCGAGCTCCTCGAGCAGGGCCCACCCCAGCCCCTGTGCCGTCCCGCCTCGCATCTGACCCGCCACCAGAGCCGGATTCAGCGCCCGGCCGACGTCCTGGGCGATGACGTGGCGCAGCGCGGTCACCGCGCCGGTGTCGGGATCGACGCGCACGTGGGAGAGATGGGCGGCGGCCTGGGGCGCCTGCGGCTGAGCGGAGCGCCCGTGGCCTTCGACGGGCATGTGCCGGCTGCCGAAGCTCAGGATCTTCGGCGCCAGCTCGTCGATCCGGATCGCCTTGGCGGGCACGCCGACCGGCCGGACCGCGCCGTCGGCGATCTCCAGGTCCAGCGGTGAGATCTCCAATTCGTCGGCGGCCACCTCCAGCAGCCGCTCCCGGGCTTCGAGCGCGGCCCGCTCCACCGCGCGTCCCACCGTATAGGTGACCTTGCTGCCGCCGCTTGTCCCGGCGTAGGGGGCACTCGAGGTGTCGGCGTTCACCACGCGCACGCAATCGGGGTCCACGCCGAATGCCTCGGCGGCGATCGCGGCGAAGCCGGTCTCGACTCCGGTCATGTCGGCCGCCCCGGTGATCACCGTCAGGCGGCCGTCGGCGTCGAGGCGGCACACGGCGGCGGCCGGCTCATAGCCGCCGGGCCACCAGCCGATGGAGACGCCGATGCCCTCGCCCGCGGGCACCTGGTGGCGCCGCGCCCACAGCGGGTGATCCCGGACTCGCTCCAGGCAGGCGCGGGCGCCGAACACCGGGAACGGCTGGCCCGACGGCGCCGGATCGCCCTCGTCGGCGATGTTTCGCAGCCGCAGCCCGAGCGGGTCGACTCCGAGGCGGCGGGCGAGATCGTCGATCAGCGACTCGATCGCGAACGCGGCCGGTGGCGCGGTTGGAGCCCGGTAAGCGCCGAACGTCACCCGGTTGGTGGCGACACCGAGCGCGGTCAGCTCGTGCGCGGCCCACTTGTAGGGGCCGGCGGCCAGCATCGCGGCGATCGACTCGACGCCGAAGTCATCGGTGGAGCCGCGGTCGACGATGACGCGCGCGCGGATCCCGGTCAGGTTGCCGTCGGCGTCGGCGCCGAGCTGCACCTCCATCACCTCCGCGCCCGCTGGGTTGGTGGCGGCGATGTCTTCGCTGCGGGTCAGCGCCAGCCGCACCGGACGGCGAGTGGCGAGCACCGCCGAGCACACCAGGGGCTCGATGATCATCATCTTGCCCCCGAAGGCTCCGCCCAGAGGACTGCTCCGAACCCGCACGCGCTCGGTCGGCAGGCCGAACAGGCGGGCCAGCGAATCCCGGGTCGCGGACGGAGCTTGCGTGGAGGTGCGCACCACCAGCTCGCCCTCGGGCTCCAGCCAGGCGGTCGCCGTCTGGGTCTCGAGGTAGCCCTGGTACATCCACGGCGTCGTGAACCGGCCGCTCACTACGACCTCGCTGGCGGCCAGCGCGGCGTCGATGTCGCCGTTGCCCAGACGGGCGGTGCCGAGCACGTTGTCGGAGAGCTCCTCGTCGTCCAGGCCGTCCGCGGCCACCGCGGCGTGGGCATCGCCGATGTCGGAGCCCTCGCCCGCCTCGGTCTGCACCGTCCGTGCGCGCGGGCCGCCGGGGGTGGCGGCGGCCTCGACGTCCATCACCGGCTCGAGCGGCTCGAGCTCGACCTCGACCAGCTGCGCCGCATCCTCGGCGATGGCCTCGGTCTCGGCGACGATGATCGCCACCGGCTGGCCGGCGTAGACGACCTCCTGGCGCGCGAGTGGCTCGTACAGTCGACCCTTGCCGGCGGCGACGATCGGCAGGTCGGCGGCGGTCAGCACCGCCGCGACGCCGTCGAGCGCGGCGGCCGCGTGGGTCTCGATCCCGGCGATCATCGCGTGGGCCTCGTGGGCCAGCACCAGGCGGGCGTGGAGCAGCCCGGGAAGGCTGCCGTCGCCGGCGAACTGCGTCGTGCCACGTACCTTGGGCTCTGAATCCCGACGGGGAGCAGATACGCCGATCGCGGCCATAGTCGCAACGTAGCATTCTGAATGCGCGGTCAGATTTCTGACATCGGACTCAAGCTCATGACCGGGCCCGCCGAAACCTGTCCTGAGAAGAGAAGTGCAAGGGGGCAGACTGAAGGACCCGGGGGTTGGCAGCATCGGGGGCAGCAGCACAAAGGGGGCAGGACGTGGAACGGCCGGGCGAGTGACCGGGGGATGAGGTCGCTGGCCCGGCCGGGAAACCCTGACGCGTGGAAAGTGGACGATGCTGGGCTCGAACCAGCGACCTCCGCCTTGTCGAGGCGGCGCTCTCCCAGCTGAGCTAATCGTCCGGAGCAGGTAAATGTAGCGTGAGCGACGTCCGCTCGCCGAGGTCGGCGTCAGGTCCGTCGCACCCGAGCGCCGCCTGCACCCGCTCCAGGCTTTCCTGTCAAACTTCACCGGCGATGAGGCGCACGGCGCTCGGTCTCACTGCGGGCATGCTGGTACTGGCGGGGGCGCCGGTCGCCGCCGCGACCTCGATCCTGCCCGCGGCACTGGCGCCGGTGCGGGTCTCCCCGGTCACCGCCGGGCGCCACGCCACCTTCCGGATCAGCGTCAAGAGCCCGGACCGGACTGGCCTCGCCGGCGGCTTCCTGGTCACCGACACCCTCACGGCCAGCGGCCCGCGCGGGCCGCACTGCGTCTGGCGGGCGACCCGGCTGCTGCCCGCGGCCAGTCCGCACGCCTGGGTTGGCGTGTCGCTGGATCCGCGCCGGCTCGGCGGTAGCTGGTGCACGGGCAGGTTCCAGGGTGACGTGCTCGAGACGCGGCGATTTGTCTGCCCGACGACGCCGGGGCGCGCGTGCCCACTCGTGCTCATCGCCGCGCGGACGATCGCGCGCTTCCAGTTCCGAGTCACGCGCGCCGGGTAATCGATCGCGCGAGACCGCCACCGCCTCCGGCACCGCCCTCGCCCGGGCGTTTGCGCGCACTGGGCTGTCCACTTCGCTACCCCGGTCGGCCTCGGCGGACCGGATCGGTGCATCCGGGCTGCGGTCCCGGGAATCGCGTGACGTTTGACCCGTGAGGGCGCCGGCGGTGGCGCCGGTGCAGGGACGCCGCGCCGCTCGCTTATCGGCGACAGGGGTTAGGCAAGTAAGTGACCGCCGACGCCCTTTAGTTCCCGAACCCCCTATCCCGGACCGCCGCTCTGTGGAGTAGGGGGAGGAAAGTGGATGCCCACTGCGCCAAATTCGCCCGTGCCGGTTTGAATTTGCCGCAAACCCCACGGCATACGTGGATTCCGCAGCAAATCCGGTTGCGGGATCTGCATACTGCGCGAAATCCACCCACGACCTGTCGGCGCGGGCTGTCGCCATCATGCCACTAGCATCGGGCCCGTCATGGACTACCAGCTGCCCGACGGGTCGATCCTGGCCCTGCCCGAAGGCGCCACCGGCGCCGACGCCGCCGCCGCGATCGGCGCCGGCCTCGCCCGCGCGGCGCTCGCCATCAGGGTCGACGGCGAGCTGCGCGACCTCCCGCGACCCCTCCCCGCGGGAAACGGATCCCCACCCACCCATCCACCCAAGCTCGAGATCATCACCGAGCGCAGCGGCGAGGATGCCCTGAGCCTGGTCCGCCACGACGCCGCCCACGTGCTGGCGACCGCGATGCTCGAGCTCTTCCCCGGGGTCAAGATCTCGATCGGACCGCCGATCGACAACGGCTTCTACTACGACTTCGAGTTCCCCGATGGGGTCACGGTCAACGACGACGACTTCCCGGCGATCGAGGCGGCGATGCGCGCCCACGTCCAGGCCGACGAGCCGTTCGTGCGCGAGGTGGTGCCGGTCAAGCAGGCGCTGCGGCGGTTCCTGGACGAGGACCAGCCCTACAAGGTGGAGCTGATCGAGGACCTGATCCGCGACGCCGATCCTGCCCACCCGCTGCAGACGGTCTCGCTGTACACCAATGGGCCGTTCACCGATCTCTGCCGCGGGCCCCACACTCCCAGCACCAAACGGATCAAGGCGTTCGCACTGCAGTCGGTGGCGGGCTCCTACTGGCGTGGCGACGCCAGCCGCCAGATGCTCACGCGCGTGTATGGGACGGCGTTCTTCTCCGAGTCAGATCTTCAAGCCCACCTGGAGCTGGTGGAGCGCGCCCGCGCCAACGATCACCGCCGCCTGGGGCCCCAGCTCGGATTGTTCACGTTCAACGAAACCGCACCCGGCTCGGCGTTCTGGTACCCGGCCGGCACCGAGGTGTTCAACCAGCTGGTCGATCTCAGCCGCGAGATGGGCAGGCCGCGGGGCTACACCGAGGTCAAGACGCCGCTGCTGTTCGACAGCTCGCTGTGGAAGACCTCGGGCCACTGGGACAAGTTCCGGGAGCACATGTTCGTCACCGAGTCGGCGGACACCGCGATGGCGATCAAGCCGATGAACTGCCCGGGGCACTGCCAGCTGTACTCCCTGCGGCCCCACTCCTACCGGGACCTGCCGGTGCGCTTCTCCGAGCCCGGGCCGCTGCATCGCTATGAGCCCTCAGGCACCCTGCACGGGCTGCTGCGCACGCGCTACTTCATCCAGGACGACGCCCACATCTTCTGTACCGAGGATCAGATCCAGGACGAGGTGGCGGGGGTCCTGGAGTTCGCCTTCGCCACCTACGCCGTGTTCGGCATCGACGTCCGCCTGGAGCTGTCCACCCGCCCCGAGCGGCGGATCGGGTCCGACGAGCTGTGGGATCGCAGCGAGCGGGCGCTGCTCAACGCGCTGGACGGCCAGCGCCTCGAGTACGACCTGAACCCGGGCGACGGCGCCTTCTACGGACCGAAGATCGATATGCACATGACCGACTCGCTTGGCCGGTCCTGGCAGCTGGGCACCTGCCAGCTCGACTACAACTTCCCGGAGCGCTTCAACCTCACCTATACCGGCGCCGACAACGCCGAGCACCAGCCGGTGCTGATTCACCGGGCGTTGATGGGCTCCTATGAGCGGTTCATCGGGATCCTGCTTGAGCACACCGGCGGCGAGCTGCCGGTGTGGCTGACACCGGTGCAGGCGATCCTGCTGCCGATCGCCGATCGCCATCTCCCGTACGCCGCCGGCGTGCGGGCTGCGCTCAGCGACGCCGGCGTCCGCGCCGAGTGCGACGACCGCCCCGAGTCGATCAAGCGCAAGATCCGCGACGCCGAGCTGCGCAAGATCCCCTACATGCTGGTGGTCGGCGACCGCGAAGCGCAGCGCGACGAGGTGAGCGTCCGCGAGCACCGCGCGGGCGACGCCGGTCCGGCAGCGGTCCACGCGTTCGCGCAGCGCGTGCTCGATGAGGCCAGAAGTCGCGCTGGAGCCTGAATCCGCCGCTATACTTCCGCGCGTTGACCAAACTTCATTCCACACGGCGCGGCTCCGCTTGAATCAGGCCGCCGTTGCCCGAAGCTAGTGCCGGTCCCGCGTAGATTCGACCGGCGCCCGCCCGAGCGGGACCTCACTCGGACCAACGACCGTATTCGGGTGCCAGAGGTACGGCTGGTCGGCGAGGACGGAAAGCAGATCGGCGTCGTCAAGACGTCCGAGGCGCTGGTCTATGCCCAGGAGCGCGATCTCGACTTGGTGGAGGTCGCTCCCGACGCGCGCCCGCCGGTGTGCCGGGTGCTCGACTACTCCAAGTACAAGTACGAGCAGGCCCAGAAGCAGAAGGCGGCGCGCAAGCACCAGCAGCAGATCACGATCCGCGAGATCAAGTTCCGCCCGAAGATCGCCCAGAACGACTACGACACCAAGAAGGGGCACGTCCGCCGCTTCCTGCTCGGACGCGACCGGGTCAAGGTGACGATCATGTTCCGCGGGCGAGAGGTGACCCACCCCGAGCGCGGCACGGCGCTGCTGGACCGGCTCGCCGGCGAGCTGTCGGACATCGCCGTCATCGAGCAGACCCCGCTCCAGGACGGGCGCAACATGACGATGATGCTGGCGCCCAACAAGACGGTGCTGGCCGCCTCAGAGAAGGACGGCAAGGCCTCTGAGGACGCGGCTCCGGCTGCGCCGAGTTCGGATAATGGGCATCAGAACGGGGCGTCCGACACGCCCCCGCCTACCCCGAGTGACGCCGCGGCTGACTCCCCGGCCCCGTCGGCCCCAGTCAGCTAAGGGTGCGCGTGCCCTAAACCCGTCTGCTTTACTCTCCGGCGACCATGCCGAAGATGAAGACCCACGCGGGCGCAAAGAAGCGCTTCCGGCTGACCGCCACCGGCAAGGTGCGCGGGCGCCACTCGTTCACCAGCCACATCCTGGAGAAGAAGTCGCCCAAGCGCAAGCGCCGCCACGGCCAACCCGCTGAGATCTCCTCGCACGACACCAAGCGGGTCAAGACGCTGCTGGGAGCCAAGCGCTCATGACGCGGGTCAAGCGGTCACTGCACGCCCGCAAGAAGCGCCGGGCGACGCTGGCGCTGGCCAAGGGCTACCGGGGAGACGCCAGTCGCCATTACCGGACCGCCAAGGAGGCGGTGCTCAAGGCCGACCAGTACCGGTACCGCGATCGCCGCAACCGCAAGCGTGACTTCCGCCGCTTGTGGATCACCCGCATCAACGCCGCGGCGCGCCTGAACGGCCTGTCCTACTCGCAGTTCATGCACGGCCTGCAGACCGCGGGCGTCGAGCTGGATCGCAAGATCCTCGCCGACATGGCCGTGCACGACGCAGACACCTTCCGACGTTTTGCCGATCGCGCCCGCGAGGCGCTGGCCGCCGGCTGAGGCAACCCCGCCGAGCATCCAGCACCGCCACCCGGGCGCCGCTTCGTCAGAAGCAGGCGCCCTTTCTATTTTGATGACCATCACGAGCCCCCACAACGAGCAGCTCAAGCAGATTCGCAAGCTGCACCGGCGCCGGCGCGATCGCGACCGGAACGGCCGGTTCGTCGCCGAGGGCGAGGACCTGCTGGCCGCTGCCGACGCCGCCGGCTGGGAGCCGGTGGAGCGCTACTGCGTCGCCGGCAGCGGGCTGCCCGGAATCGAGGTCGAGCCAAAGCTGCTGGCCGCCGCCTCCGAGCTGCGCTCCGGAACTCGGGCGCTCGCCGTCTACGCGGAACGGTGGGCGGCGCCGCCGGTCCGCCCGGTGTGCGTCTACCTCCACGGCGTCCACGACCCCGGCAACGTGGGCACGATCCTGCGCTCCGCCGCGGCGTTCGGCGCCTCCGGGGTGGCGCTGGGCCCGGGCACCGCCGACCCGTTCGGGCCCAAGGCGGTGCGGGCGAGCATGGGGTCCGTGTTCTCGGTCGCGCTCGCCCGGGTCGACGACGTCGGCGGGCTGCCGCGACCGATCGTCGCGCTGGCCGCCGGGCAGGGTCCGGCGCTTGACCGGCTGCCGGAGCCGGCGGCGACGCTCCTGGTCGGCGCCGAACGGGCCGGGCTGCCGGCCGAGCTGCTGGGCGCCGCCGATCACGTGGCCCAGATCCCGATCGCCACCCATTCGCTGAACGCGGCGATGGCGGCGACGGTGGCGCTGTATGAGGTGTCTAGGATGGCGCGCGAGTGAGCACGACGGACCGGATCGCCGAGATACAGCGGGAGGCATCCGCGGCGATCGCCGCCGCCGCCACCACCCCGGCGCTCGAGGAGGTCCGGGTGCGCCACCTCGGTCGCAAGGCCGAGCTGCCCAACCTGCTGCGCACCGTCGCGCAGCTCCCGTCCGAGCAGCGCGCCGCCACCGGCAAGGCCGCCAACCAGGCCCGGCGGGAGCTGGAGGCGGCGATCGAACGGCGGGGCGGCGAGCTGGCGAGCGTCGAGCTCGAGCAGCGGCTGGTCGCCGACCGGATCGATGTGACGCTGCCCGAGGATCCGCTGCCCGCGATCGGCCGGCTGCACCTGACGACCCAGACTCGCCGGGAGATCGAGGACGTGTTCATCGGGCTCGGCTTCAACGTCGCCGAAGGCCCCGAGGTGGAGACCGTCTACTACAACTTCGACGCGCTCAACCACGCTCCGACGCATCCGGCGCGGCTGCTCACCGACACCTTCTACATCCGCGGCGCGGAGGACGGGGTCGACATCTTTGATCCGGACACGGCGCTGCTGCGAGTCCACACCTCGCCGGTGCAGATCCGGGCGATGGAGGTCCAGCCGCCGCCGATCTACATAATCATGCCCGGGCGGGTCTTCCGGCCCGACTCCGACGCCACCCACACGCCGCAGTTTCATCAGATCGAGGGGCTGGCGGTCGACGACGACGTCACCCTGGCCGACCTCAAGGGAACGCTGCTGACGTTCGCTCGGGCGATCTTCGGCGCCGAGCGCGAGGTCCGCCTGCGCCCGCACTTCTTCCCGTTCACCGAGCCGAGCGTCGAGGTCGACGTCTCCTGCTTTCACTGCGTCCAGGGGGTCACCGCCGACGGCCAGCGGTGCCCGCTGTGCAAGGGCACCGCCTGGATCGAGATCCTGGGCGCGGGGATGGTCGACCCCAACGTGCTGGCCGCGGTCGCCGACAACGGGTACGACCCGGAGCAGGTCCAGGGGTTCGCGTTCGGCATGGGCGTGGAGCGCATCGCGATGCTCAAGCACGGCGTCCCCGACCTGCGCCTGCTCTACGACAACGACGTCCGGCTGCTGGAGCAGTTCTAAAGGTCATGCGCGTCCCGCTGGAATGGCTGCACGAGTACTGCGCGCCCGACCTGGACGCGTTCGCGCTCGCCGATCGGCTGGCGATGACCGGCACCGAGGTCGAGCGGGTCGAGCGCCACGGCGTCACGTCGCTTGACAACTTCGTCGTCGGCAGAGTGCTGGACGCGCGGCCGCATCCGGATGCCGATCGCCTGCGCGTCTGTCAGGTCGACACCGGTGACGGCAAGCCGTCGCAGATCGTGTGCGGCGCCGCCAACGTCGCCACCGGCCAGACGGTGGCAGTGGCCAAGCCGGGCGCGGTGATGCCCGACGGCACCACGCTCAAGGTGGCCAAGCTCCGCGGCCAGCCCTCCAACGGGATGATTCTGGCCGAGGACGAGGTCTCGATCGGCACCGACCACGACGGGATCATGGTCCTGGACGGCGGGCTGCCGGCGGGGACGCCGCTGGTGACGGTCCTGCCGATCACCACCGACGTGCTGGTGGTGGAGGTGACCCCGAACCGGCCCGACTGCCTCGCCATCTACGGCATCGCCCGCGAGGCCCATGCCGCTACCGGCGCGCCGCTCGCCCCCGACGCCATGGCTGGACGACCCCGGCTCCGAGGGAGAGCTGGCGGCGGCGCGAATCGTGGTGGAGTGTCCCGAGCTGTGCCCCCGTTTCACCGCCCGAGCCTTCGAGGAGGTCAAGCTCGGCCCGTCCCCCGCCTGGCTTAAGGCTCGGTTGATGGCCGCCGGCCAGCGGCCGATCTCCAACATCGTCGACATCACCAATTACGTGATGCTGCTCACCGGGCAGCCGCTGCACGCGTTCGATTCAGACCGAATCGCCGGCGCGCAGCTGACGGTGCGGCGGGCCCGCGCCGGCGAGACGATGCAGACGCTCGATGGCCAGACGCGCCAGCTGGACCCCGACATGGTCCTGATCGCCGACGCCGAGGGTCCGACCTCGATCGCCGGGTTGATGGGGGGCGCCCGCTCCGAGGTGGGGCCGACGACCACCCGCGTGCTGATGGAGGCCGCCAACTGGGACGGGGCCAACATCCACCGAACCTCGCTGAAGCTGGGACTGCGCAGCGAGGCGTCGGGCCGCAACGAGAAGGGGCTGGCGCCCGAGCAGACCCTGGAGGCGCAGGCGGTCGCCACCCGGCTGATGATCGACCTGTGCGGCGCCCGCCCGCTCCCGGGCACGATCGATGTCGATGGCGGGTGGGTCAGACGTGATCGACCGGCGACGATCCGGCTGCGCGACGGCCGCGTCACCGGCCTGCTCGGCGTCGAGATCCCGCGCCGGCGCTGCGCCGGGATCCTCCGGGCGCTCGCGTTCGACACCGACGACGCCGCCGACGGCCTCGACGTCACCGTCCCACCGTTTCGCCGCACCGACGTCACCCGGGAGGCCGACCTGATCGAGGAGGTCGCGCGGCTCGGCGCGCTCGATTCACTGCCGGCCACGCTGCCGGCCCGGCGCGGCGCTTCGGGCCGGCTCACCGAGGTCCAGCGGCTGCGCCGGCGCGCCGCCGACGCGCTGATCGCCCAGGGCCTGCACGAGATCGTCGGCTGGAGCTTCGAGGGCCCGGAGGTGGCCGAGCGCCTGCGTGTCGCCGCGCGATCGGTGGTGGAGCTGGAGAACCCGATGTCGGCCGAGCAATCGCGCCTGCGCACCACGCTGATCGGCTCGCTGCTTGCCGTCGGGCAGCGAAACCGCGCCCGCGGTGCCGACCGGCTAGCGCTGTTCGAGGCCGGCGCCGTCTACCTCCCGGGTGAGGGGGCGAGGCCCGCGGAGCCCTATCACGTTGCCGCCCTGCTGTCGGGCGGGGTGCGCCCACCCACCTGGCGTGAGCCCGAGCCGCCGGTGGCCGACTTCTTCGCCGCCAAGGGGGTGCTCGCCGGTCTGCTGGACGGGGTTCGGGTGCCGTGGAGCGTCACCGCCGATTCCGCGGTCGCGCCCTTCCTGCATCCCGGGCGGTCCGCCCGGATCCTGATCGGTGGCGCGGCGGCCGGCTGGCTCGGCGAGGTTCATCCTCAGGTCGCCGCCGGGTGGGACTGGTCGGGCGCCATCGGCGCGTTCGAGGTCGACCTCGACGTCGTCGCCGCGCACCTTCGGGTGGCCGAGTACACCGCCGTGGGCAGCTTTCCCGAGGTCCGGGAGGACCTGGCGGTGATCGTCGCCGATACCGTCACCGCCGCCGACGTGCTGGTGCAGGTGCGGCGGGCGGGCGCGCCGCTGCTAGCCGACGCCGAGGTGTTCGACGTCTACCGCGATGAGCAGCGGATCGGCGCCGGCAACGTGTCGCTGGCGCTGCGCCTGCGCTTCCGCGCTCCCGGCCGGACGTTGACCGACGAGGAGGTCGCCGGCCGCCGGCGCCGGATCGCCGCCGCGCTGGCCGATCAGCTGCACGGACGGGTCCGTGACTCCTGAGGCCGCGTGTGGTGCCACCGTCGCCGTGTTCGGGGCCGCCGGTTACACCGGCGCACTCAGCGCCCGGCTGCTGCATCGCCATCCCCACTTCCAGCTGCGGACGGTGACCGCGCGCTCCGACGTCGGGCGCCGCCTGGACGAGCTCTACCCGCACCATCGCGTGCCCCTGGTGCTGGAGGAGCTTGCTCTCGACCGTCACGGCGACGTCGACGCCGCGGTCGTCGCCTACCCCCACGGAGCCGCCGCCGAGGTGGTAGCGGCGCTGGTGGCCCGGGGCGTCCGAGTGGTCGATCTCTCGGCCGACTTCCGCCTGCGCGACCCGTCGGTGTACGCCGACTGGTACCGACCCCATCCCGAGCCGGCGCTGATCGGCCGGGCGGTGTACGGGCTGCCCGAGCGCTATCGCGACCAGATCGCCGGCGCCGTGCTCGTCGCCAACCCCGGCTGCTATCCCACCGCTGCCGTCCTCGGTCTGGCGCCGCTGGCCCGTGCCGGGCTGATCGGCGACATCGTCATCGACGCCAAGTCCGGGGTCTCGGGCGCCGGGCGCGCCGCCACCGACGCCACGCACTTCGTCACCGTCGACGAGAACCTCAGCCCCTATGGCGTGCCCCGGCACCGCCACACCCCCGAGATCGAGCAGGAGCTGGCCGTGCTCGGCGCCGACCTGCCGATCACGTTCACTCCGCATCTGGTCCCGCTGGACCAGGGGGAGCTTCTCTCCTGCTACGTGACTATTAGGGATGGGGGCCCAATCGATGTTGGCGCGCTCTATCGAGACGCGTACGCAGACGAGCCGTTCGTCGAGCTCACCGACGGGCTCCCCGGCGTTCGCGACGTGCGCGAGACGAATATCTGCCGGATCGCGGTTCACCGCGACGAGCGCACCGGCCGGGTGATCGTGTTCTCGGCGATCGACAACCTGTGGAAGGGCGCGGCCTCCCAGGCGGTGCAGAACCTCAATTTGATGTTCGGGCGTCCCGAGGGGGAGGGGATCGTGGCGTGAGCCGGTTCTTTGCCAGCCGGTGGGTGCCCTGCCCGGATCACGTCACCGAACTGGCAGGCGACGCGCTGCCGGCCGGGTTTCGCGCCGCCGGCGTGGCCGCTCAGATCAAGCCGTCGGGGGAGGCTGACCTCGGACTGCTGGTGTGCGACTCGCCGGACGCGAGCAGCGCCGCGCGATTCACCGCCTCGGGCACCCAGGCGCCGCCGGTGCTGCTCTGCCGAGAGCGCTGCCGGCTGGATGCGGTCCGCGGTGTCGTCGTCAACTCCGGGAACGCCAACGCCGCCACCGGGCAGCCCGGATTCGAGCACGCCGCCCAGATGCAGGCCTTAGCCGCGACGGCCGCCGGCGTGCCCTCCGATCAGGTGGCGGTCTGCTCCACCGGGGTGATCGGCGTCCCGCTCCCGATGGAGAAGATCGAGTCCGGCATCAGCGCCGCTGTTCGCGCCCTGGCGCCGGATGGGGCGGCCGGCTTCGGCGCGGCGATCCAGACCACCGACGCGTTTGCAAAGCGCGCGCGCCTGCAGGTGACGCTGCCCGACGGCACCGTGACCATCACCGGGCAGGCGAAGGGGGCGGGCATGATCTCCCCGGGGTTCGCGACCCTGCTCGTGTTCGTGCAGTCAGACGCGCTCCTGTCGGCGGAGACCTGCGACCTGCTGCTGGGCGTCTGCGTCAAGCGCTCGTTCGAGCGGGCCTCGGTCGATGGCCAGCTGTCGACCAACGACACCGTGCTCCTGCAGTGCAGCGGCGAGTCGGGCGTGCGCGTGGCCCCCGAGACCGAGGACGAGCTGCGCTTCGGCGAGGCCCTGGACGCGCTCATGCGCCAGCTGTCGCTGCTGGTCGTGGGCGACGGCGAAGGAGCCCGCCGGGTGGGGCGGGTGGTCGTCCGCGGTGGCGACGCCGGCTCCGTCGGCGCCGTCGCCCGCGCGGTGGCGAACTCGCCGCTGGTCAAGACGGCGCTGTACGGCGGAGACCCGAACTGGGGGCGGATCGTCCAGGCGGCCGGGGCGGCGATGCCGGGGACGGCTCCGCTGGCGATCGACATCGAGATCGAGGGCGTGCCGGTGTGCAGCCGCGGGTCATTCGTTCCCCACGACGCCCAGGCGCTGGCCCGGGCGGTCGCCGTCGACGAGGTGCAGTACGAGATCGGCCTGCCCGGGGAGGGGGCCGAGGCGGAGATGTTCTTCTCCGACCTCGGCCACGAGTACGTGACCGTCAACGCCGACTACACGACATGAGCACGACCTCCCGACCGCTGCGCGACGTCGCCACGCTGCTGGAGGCGCTGCCCTACATCCGCGAATTCCATGGCCGGACGGTGGTGATCAAGTACGGCGGCGCGGCGATGACCAACCCGGAGCTCAAGGAGGAGTTCGCCCGCGACGTCGTGCTGCTCAAGTACGTGGGCATGAACCCGGTCGTGATCCATGGCGGCGGCCCCGAGATCTCGAGCTACATGCAGCGGCTGCAGCTGCCGATCGAGTTCGTCGACGGCTTGCGGGTGTCCAGCGCCGAGACGGTCGAGGTTGCCAAGATGGTGCTCGTCGGCAAGGTCAACAAGGACATCGTGCTGCGGCTGAACCGCCACGGCCAGCCGGCGGTGGGCCTGTGCGGCGATGATGGCCTGCTGTTCCGCGCCGCGCGGCAGATCGCCCCGTCCGGTCAGGACATCGGCTTCGTCGGGCGGATCGAGCGCGTCGACGTGGAAGTCCTCACCCATGTCGCCCAGGACTACATCCCGGTTGTTGCCTCGGTCGGCGCCGACCGCGAGGGTAACTCCTACAACATCAACGCCGACGAGGCCGCCGGCGCCGTCGCCCGGGCGCTGGGCGCCTACAAGATCATGTTCCTCACCGACGTGGCCGGCTGGCTGCGCGACCCCGATGACCCGGGCAGCGTCATCTCTGAGATCGGCGCCGACGCGGTCCGGGCGCAGCTGGCCACGGTCGCCGGCGGGATGCGGCCCAAGCTCGCCGCCTGTCTGGAGGCGATCGACGGCGGCGTCTCCTACGCCCACATCGTCGACGGACGCGTGCCCCACTCGCTGCTGCTGGAGCTGTTCACCGATGCCGGTCAGGGGACCAAGATCGGCCCGGCGGCGAGATGACACGGACCGATCCATGAGCCACCCGTCGCTGGAGCAGCGCCAGCAGCTGGAGCGCAACCCATGAGCTACCCGTCGCTGGAGCAGCTGCAGCAGCTGGAACGCGACCATGCGATCCCCACCTATGTGCGCAACCCGGTCCAGTTCGTTCGCGGCGCCGGCTGCCGGCTGTGGGATGCCGACGGCGACGAGTATCTGGACTTCCTGGCCGGCATCTCGGTGCTCAACGTCGGCCACTGCCACCCCCGCGTGGTCGCCGCGGTGCGCGACCAGGTGGGGCAGCTCACCCACGCCACCAACCTGTACTACACGGCGCCCGCGCTGCGGCTGTCGGCGACGCTGGCCGAGAGCTCGCTGGACGGCAAGGTGTTCCTGTGCAATTCCGGCGCCGAGGCCAACGAGGCCGCGATCAAGCTGGCCCGCCGCGCTCGCTCCGGCGGCAAGCTGATCGTGCTCGACGGCGCGTTTCACGGACGCACCTACGGGGCGCTGTCGGCGACCCCGCAGGAGTCAAAGCAGGCGCCGTTCGCGCCGCTGGTTCCCGGCTTCGAGGTGGTCGCCAAGGATCCCGAGGCGCTGGCGGCGGCGGTGGACTCCGACACGGCGGCGGTCCTGCTGGAGCCGATTCAGGGCGAGACCGGCATCCATCCGCTGCCGCCGGAGCTGCTGCGCACCGCCCGCGACGCCTGCGATCGCACCGGCGCGGCCCTGATCTTCGACGAGATCCAGACCGGGATGGGGCGGACCGGGACGCTGTGGGCCTACGAGCAGACCGGCGTCGTTCCCGACGCGATGACCAGCGCCAAGGCGCTCGGCGGCGGCCTGCCGATCGGGGCGCTGATCACCGGGCCGCGGCTCGCCGACGTCCTGCGGCCCGGCGATCACGGGTCGACCTTCGCCGGTGGCCCGCTGGTGGCGACGGCGGCGCTGGAAGCGCTGGCGATCTGCTCTGACCCGGAGCTGCTCGCCGCCGTGCGGACCCGGGGTGAGCGCCTGATGGCAGGCTTGGCGGCGCTGCCGGTGGTGACCGAGGTGCGCGGCCGGGGTCTGATGGTCGGCGTGGATCTCCGGGAGGGCGTCTCCGCCCCCGGCCTGGCTGAGCGGGCGCTGCTGGAGCAGCGGCTGGTGGTCAACGCCACCGGCCCGGCGACGATCCGGTTCGAGCCGCCCCTGGTCGTCTCGGCGGCGGAGATCGACGAGGCGCTGGTTCGACTCGGCGAGCTGACGCGATGAGCGCGGCACTCAGCGCCAAGATCGATGTCCCGTTGGCCTACGGCCAGCGGGCCGACGCCGCCGCCGCGGCCGTGCTACGGCGATTGCTGAGGGTGATCGCCGACAACGTGCCAGGAGCGATCCAGGGTGAGGACGCCGAGTATCTGCACCAGCTGCGCATCGCCGTCCGGCGCTCGCGGACCGTCCAGCGCCAGCTCGCCGCCGTGTTCCCGCAGTGGGAGCTGCCCGGCTTTCGCAGCGAGTTTCGCTGGCTGCAGCGCGCCACCGGCGATGCCCGCGACCTCGACGTCTACATCGAGGAGCTGGACTCGCTGCGCCAGCTGCTCCCCGATGCCATCCGCGACGATCTGCACCCGCTGCGCCCGGTGCTCGCCCACGGCCGGCTCTCCGCTCGGGCAGATATGGGACGCGCACTGCTCTCGCTGCGCACTCGAAATCTCTTCACGGACTGGGAGCGCCTGCTCGAGACGCTGGTGGAGCTCCCACTTGGAGGCCGGCCCGGGGCGCAGCGGCCGATCGGCGAGCTCGCCGCCCGCCGGATCCGCAAGGCGTATCAGCGGATCGTCCACATGGGCGGCGCGATCGATGGCGCCAGCCCGGCGGCGGACTACCACGAGCTGCGCAAGAAGGGCAAAGAGCTGCGGTATTTGCTGGAGCTGTTCGGGCTCCAGTTGTTTGGGGAGGAGACGGTGGCGCCGATGGTCAGGTCGCTGAAGGCACTGCAGGACGTGCTCGGCCGCCACCAGGACCGGGAGGTGCAGATCTCGATGCTGCGCCTCGCCGCCGACGAGGTGGCCGGACTGCGCGGAGGCGCCGCCGCGTGCCTGGCGATGGGAGTCCTCATCGATCGGCTGCGGTCAGACGAGCGCGCTGCCCGGGCGGAGTTCGGCGAGCGGTACGCGCTTCTGGCCTCCGATGACCTCAGACGCTTCGTCGCCGAAACGTTTCGCTGACTTCCGGACCACCCACTAGGATCGGCCCGCTCATGCCCGAAATGACAGATCACGCGCCCGCGGAGATGCCGGTCACGATCGACCGCGTCGACCGGAGGGCCGCCGCCGGCGATGCGGTCAGGCTGCGTCTCACCGGGCGCCGGCTCGGACCTGGGACCGGCGACGAGCTGGAGCCGCTCCTCGTCGTCCAGCTGCAGGGGCGGCGCCATCGCTTCACCGCCCGCCGGTACCGGCACCCGGCGGCGGACTCCGGAGGCTGGCAGGCGACGTTCGAGCTGCCGGCGTGGGCCGAGCCCAGCCGCGACGGCCAGGCGGCGCTGTGGATAGGGGACGCCGTCGTGCCGGTTCCACTTCCAGGGAGCGCGGGTCCGGAGCCACCGAGGCCGCCGGCGCCACCGCCCGAGGCGCCGCCACCGCCCGAGGCGCCGCCACCACCGCCGCGCGAGGCGCCGCCACCACCGCCGCGCGAGGCGCCGCCCCCACCGCCGCGCGAGGCGCCGCCCCCACCGCCGCGCGAGGCGCCGCCCCCACCGCCGCGCGAAGCGCCCCCACCGCCGCGCGAAGCGCCCCCACCGCCGTCTCCGGAGGCGCCGTTGGACAGCGGGCGGGCCGGCCCGCTGGCCGAGTTGCTGCTCAAGGAGAGCGTGTCCGCGTTGCAGTCCGAGCTCGAGCAGGGTTCCGCCGAGGCCGTCCGGCTGCGGAGCGCCCTCGCCGAAGCGCAGTCCGCGCTGGAGGCGCGCGCGGCCAGGCAGGTCGCGCTCGAGGCGACCCAGCAGGAACTGGGAACCCAGCTGCAGCAGCTGATGACCGCCGCGGCGGCACAACGCGACGAGTTCACCGAGCGGGCCGCCGAGCTCGCGGCCGGCCGCGACGCCCAGGCGATGGAGGCGGCGCGGCTGCGAGATCGGCTCGCCGCCGCGTCATCGGCACAGCACCAGAGGGACACCGAGCTCGCCGGCCTCCGCGCCCAGCTGGCCTCCGCCCAGGTGTCCCGCGACGCTACGGTCAGCGAGCTCGCCGGGCTGCGCGCCGAGCTGGCGCGGCTCGGGACCGAGCTGGCGGTCGCCCGGGAGCAGATCTCCGCCCACACCGGGGACCTCGGCGATGCGCAGCGCCTGCTCGCCGACGCCCGGGCCCTGACCGAGCAACTGCGCGAGCAAAACCCGCACTGAGCGCAAACCGGAGGCGGCGGCGATCCCGTCCGTCCGCCCGAATACGTACCGTCGCGGCATGAGCGAGCCGGCGGCCGCTGCGGCGGTCGGAATCGAGACGGTGCAATGGTCCGCGGAGAGCAGCGGCCACCTGACCATCCGCGTCACCGGCCGCTGGCGCCGGCGGCGCCCGATCACCGCCGGCCAACCGATGCTCGTGATCGAGGCCGACGGGCGGCGCCACTGCTATCCGGCCATGTCCGAACCGCCGAGCCTGTCTGGAACCGGGCCCGGCGTATGGCGCCTGCGCTTCAGCGTGCCCGAACGGCTGGCGCCGGACCTGGAGCGGACCTGGCTGCAGTTCGGGAGCGTGATCGTGACCCTGCCGATCGCCGTCCCCGCCGGCGGGGAGGGCCCGCTCGTCAGTGTCGAACCGGTGACACAACCGCCGGAGCCCACCGAGGGTGGGCCGCCGGCGCCGCCGCTGGTGCTGGCCCGGGCCGACGACGCCGCTCCCGGCGGGCTCGAGTCCCGGGTGGCGGAGCTGGAGCACGAGCTCGATGAGGCGCGAACGCAGCGCGCCGAGCTGGTCGCGTCCCTCGCCGAGGGCGAGCGGCGCCGCCGCCTCGCCGAGCAACGCGCCCATGCCGAACAGGCGCTGCGGCGCGATCTGGCGCGCCGGCTGTCGGCGACCCTGCAGAGGGACCGGCGCACGCGGGCGGCGTTGGGGGAACTGGCGACCGCCGAGGACAGGATCCGCACGCTCCAGCGCGAACTGGCGACCGCCCGCCGGCGCGGGGACGAGGCCGAGCAGGCGACGGCGACGGCGCTCCGACGGTCGCCACACCCAGCGCCCCAGCCGGCGCCGATGACGTCCGAGTGGCTCCACATCGCCTCCGAGGCGCACCCCACCGTCGATCGGGATGCGCTGGATCGACACCCTTCGCCGGGAGCTCGACGCTCGCGCTCGCGCCGATGCCGCACTGCGGTCCCGTGCGATCGACGCCGAGACCCGGCTCGCCGCCCGCGTGCTGTTGGAGCAGCGCACCACCGCCGCGCTGGCCCAAGTGCGAACCGAGCTCGGGACGCTGCGCGAAGCCCTCGAGCGCGAACGGGGGCTGCGTCGACAGGCGGAACGTCGCGCCGCCGGATCAGAGCGCGAGCCTGACCCGTCCGCCGCGGCGGGTCCGCTGGAGCCGGACCCCCCACCCGTCGCGCCCGTCGCGTCCGCCGCTGCGCCCGTCGCGCCCGCCGCCGCGCCCACCGCCGCCGGGCCGCTGGAGCCGGAGCGCCTCAGCGACGCGCTCACCCGGCTACGCGCGACGATCGCGCCGCAAGCCCTGCCGGCGGCCGAGAACGGCACCGCGCCGTCCGCCCGCTCACCGCTGTCCGCGCGCTCCGTCGCTTCCACCGACCGTCCGCTGGAGCCCGTCTTCCGCCGGCTGGTCCGCCGGGACCCCGACGCCGCCGGCCGGCTGCTGCTGGAGTTGTTGCCGCTGGCGGCCCTCGTTCACCCGCGCCCGGTGGCATACGACCTGATCCTTCGCCCGGGACCCGAAGTGACCCGCCCGTGCGTCTGGGTCACGGTTTTCGGCGGGATCGTCACGATCCGGGTGCGACCCGCGCCGCGCGCGCCCGATCAGGTCGACTTCCAGGTTGTGGGGGAGCCGGTGCGGATCGCGCGGCTGCTCGTGGCCGGGTGGCTTCGCCGCCGGCTCGGGCTCGGCGTGGCGCGCGCCCGCGGTCGGCGGGTGCAGCTGGTGGCCCTATCGGCGCTGCTGTCCGCGCCGCTGGACCTGACCGCGTTGCACCGAGAGGGCGTGCGGCTGGACTCGGCCACCACGTTCGCGTTGGTGGCGGCGATGGTCGACCCGGCGTGGACCGCGGGCCGGCGGTTCACGGTGGCCCACGAGGAGCCTGCGGGCGGCACCACCTACGTATCCGCCGGCGGTGGTCGCCGGATCGAGGTCACGCCGACCGCCCCCGCGCGGCCGGTCGCGACCACGCTGCGCTGCCGCGCGGACCAGCTGCCGGCGGCACTCTGCCAGGAGCCTGTCAGCGGTCTGACCGTCACCGGAGACCCGGTCCCGCTGGCGTCGCTGCGCCAGTGGATCAACCGCGCACAGCGCGCGTGAACGCGCGCGTCGGGCGCGGGCCTTGGCCGCGGGCGCTGGGTGCGGGCGTCGACCCGCGGCGTCCGCCCCGGCGCCTAAGCTGAAAGATGCCGCCCATGACACCGGTCTGCGCCCACCTCCACGTCCACTCCGAGTACTCGCTGCTCGACGGGGCGTGCAAGATCGAGGCCCTCGCGGGGCGCGCGGCGTCGTTCGATCAACCCGCGCTCGGCCTCACCGACCACGGCGTGATGAACGGGACGGTGGAGCTGTTCACCGCCTGTCGCAAGCATGGGATCAAACCGATCATCGGCTGCGAGGTGTACATCGTCGACGACCATGCCCGGCGCGCCCCCGGACGTCTGGATCGCTTTCACCTGACTCTGCTGGCGGCCACGCCGACCGGGTATCGCAACCTGGTCAAGCTCTCCTCGGCGGGCTTCCTGGAGGGTTATCAGCGCGGAAAGCCTGCCCTGGACATGGCCCAGCTTGCCGGTCACGGTGAGGGCCTGATCGCCCTCACAGGATGCCTGCAGTCGCGGTTCTGCCAGCACCTGGTCGCGGACCGCCCCGCCGACGCGCGAGGTCACGCCCAGGAGCTGATGGACGCGGTCGGCGCTGACAACGTCTACTTCGAGGTCCAGCGCAACGGCCTGTCGGTTCAGGACAAGTGCAACGCCGAGATCGTGCGTATCGCCACCGAGCTGGGACGTCCGCTGGTCGGCACCGGTGACGTGCACTACCTCCGCCGCGAGGACTACCACCATCACGCGGCGTTGCTGTGCGTGCAGACCAAGTCGACCCTGAGTCAACCGAAGATCACGTTCGACACCAACGAGTTCTACCTGCGCTCGAACCAGGAGATGGCGGACGCGTTCGAGGAGTGGCCCGAGGCCGTCGCCACCACGCTGGAGATCGCCGATCGCTGCGACGTCGAGATCGAGCTCGGTCGCCAGCTGATCCCCAGTTATCCCACGCCCGACGGAGTGGGGGAGGGCGAGTACCTGCGCCGCCTGGTCGACGATGGCCTGCGCCACCGCTACGGCGACCCGGTCCGTGCGCAGGCGCGCGAACGGGCCGACTACGAGCTCGGCGTGATCGACCGGATGGGCTTCAACGCCTACTTTCTGATCGTCTGGGACTTCGTCAAGTACGCCAAGGACGCCGGGATCGCGGTCGGCCCGGGGCGCGGCTCGGCCGCCGGCTCGATCGTCGCGTACTGCCTGCAGATCACGGATGTCGACCCGTTGCGCTACGGGCTGCTGTTCGAGCGCTTCCT
Organism: uncultured Actinomycetota bacterium; assembly: GCA_963830395.1. GTDB lineage: Bacteria > Actinomycetota > Thermoleophilia > Solirubrobacterales > Solirubrobacteraceae > Palsa-465. The sequence continues at coordinate 208,353 of CAWHMI010000002.1, read as the reverse complement.
CAACCCCGAGCGGGTGTCGATGCCTGACATCGATATGGACTTCTCGGTGCGCGGTCGTGAGCGGGTGATCCGCTACGTGACCGAGAAGTACGGCAAGGAGGCGGTCGCGCAAATCGTCACCTTCGGCAAGATGTTCCCGCGCGCCGCCACCCGGGACGCCGCTCGCGTGCTCGGCCACGATTACGGCGTCGGGGACCGGCTGGCCAAGTTGATCCCAGACCCGATCATGGGCCGCTCGCCGAGCTTTGCCGAATGCCTGGCGCCGGGCCAGCCGCTGCGCGCCGAGGTCGACCGCGACGGCATCGCCAAGTCGATCATCGACGTTGCCCAGGGACTGGAGGGGATCGTCCGCAACTCCTCCATTCACGCCGCCGCCGTCGTCATCTCCGACCGGCGGCTGACCGACATCCTGCCGCTGCAGATCGCCGACGCCGGCGCCGACGAGAACGGCGAGCGGGTGTTCCGGACGGTGACCCAGTTCTCGATGAAGCCGGTCGAGCAGCTCGGCCTGCTGAAGATGGACTTCCTCGGCCTGCGCAACCTGGACGTGATCGAGGACGCGCTGGACATCGTGCACCGCTCGACCGGCGAGCGCCCGGACATGAGCACGCTGCCGCTCGACCACGCTCCCACCTACGAGATGCTCTCTCAGGGGGACTCGATTGGGGTGTTCCAGTTCGAGTCGCCGGGGATGCAGGAGGCACTCAAGAAGGTGCGGCCGACCGAGTTCGACGATCTGGTTGCCCTCAATGCCCTGTATCGGCCGGGCGCCATGGACCAGATCCCCACCTACGCCCGAGGCAAGTGGAATCCCGACTCGATCGCCTATGCCGACGAGCGGCTGCGCCCGATCCTGGAGTCGACCAAGGGGGTGATCCTCTACCAGGAGCAGGCGATGCAGATCGCCACGGACCTGGCCGGCTTCAGCGGCGCCAGGGCCGACGACCTGCGCAAGGCGATCGGCAAGAAGAACCGCGAGGCGATGGCGACGCTGAAGCCCGAGTTCGTCGAGGGTTGTCGCCGGTCCGGCACCAGCGGTTCGGTGATCGAGATGCTGTGGACGACCAACGAGCGGTCGGCTGACTACTCGTTCAACCGGTCGCATGCGGCCTGCTACGCGCTGATCTCCTACCGCACCGCGTGGCTGAAGGCCAACCATCCAGCCGAGTACATGGCGGCATTGATCTCCTCGGTGATGGACACCAAGGACAAGGTGCCGTTCTTCGTCTCCCAGGCCGAGCAGATGGGGATCGCCATCCTGCCTCCCGACGTCAACCTGTCAGACCACGAGTTCGTGGTGGTCGAGGGCAACATCCGGTTCGGGTTGGACGCGGTCAAGGGCGTCGGCTACCAGGCGGTGGAGGCGATCAAGCGGGCCCGCGGGGATGGGAGCGCCTCGCTTTCCTCGCCGGGGGACGAGGGCGGGCGCCCGTTCACCAGCCTGTTTGACTTCTGCGAGCGCGTGGACAACCGGGCCGTCAACAAGAAGGCGATCGAAGCCCTGATCAAGTGTGGTGCGTTCGGTTCCACCAATGCCTCGCGCAAGGGCATGCTGATGGTGCTCGAGCAGGCCCAGGCGGCCGGGTCAGAAGGCCCAGCAGGACGCCCTCATCGGCCAGGGTTCGATCTTCGACCTGGGTACGGAGCCGGCTGGGGCCGGCGCCGGCGCGCAACCCGGTGCGGGAGCCGCGTTGGCGACGCCCAGTCGGGGTGGGTGGGCCCAAATCCCCGGCGACGAATTCGACCAGACCGAGCTGCTGACCGCCGAGAAGGAGTCACTCGGCCTGTTCGTCTCCGCCCATCCGCTCAAGGAGGTCGGCCCCGCCCTGCGGGCCAGGGCCGACAGCACCCTGGCCGAGCTCGCCAACCGTCGCGACGGCGACTGGGTGACGGTCGGCGCCATGGTCACCCAGGCCCGACGGATCAAGAACAAGAAGGGTGACTGGATGATGTTCGCCACCCTGTATGACCTGCAGACCTCGGTCGAGATGATCGTCTTTGGCAAGGTGCTCGCGGCCAGCGAGGATGCGCTCAAGACCGACTCGATCGTGCTCGTGCGCGGCAAGGTCGATCACAAGGACCGTGACACGACCTGCCTGATCGCTCAGCAGGTGGAGCGGTTTGCGCCCAGCGAGGAGGAGGTGTTGACCGCCCAAGTCCGTGCCGTCGAGCCGGTCCTCGCCCGCAGCGCCCTGAGGCTGCGGCTGGACGCGACGGCGCTGCCGGGGTCGGCGCTGGGCGAGCTCAAGGAGCTGCTGGCCGGATTCCCGGGCGAGTCGGACGTGGTGATCGAGTTCAGGACCACCGTGGGTCACCGGCGACTGAAGCTCGGGCCCAGCTACCGGGTGTCGCGCAGCGCCGGGCTGCACGCCGAGCTGGACGCGCTGCTCGGTTCGGCGCTGATCCCGGAGGTCGCCGCCGCAGCCGTCGGGGAGGCGGGGCCAGGCGCACCGGCGGCGGCAGGACCCGTCCCCGCGCCGGCTAGCGTCGGCTAAGGGCCCACTCAGAAGTAAGGCCGGGCTCCGAGCGCCGCGGCCGGCAACGCGCTACCTGACGTGCAGGTTGATCCCGAGCAGGAGCAGGGGCCAGAGCACGATCGCCAGTCCCGCCGAGACCACCTGCTGCACGGTATCGATGTGCTTCAGGTAGTGGTGGGAGCCGGCGAGCAGCACCCCGATCGCCAACCAGATGATCGTGCTCAGGCGGATCCTCATCGTGATCGAATCAGCTCGGCAGCCACGGCCCGTGCCAGCCGCCGTGCCCGGCCACGAGCGTGTCGGCGTCGGGTGGGCCCCACGAGCCCTGCGGATAGGTGATCGACTTCGGCGGGCGGTCCAGCAGCGGCTGGAGCACCCGCCAGCACTGTTCGACGCTGTCCTGCCGGGTGAAGTGGCCGGCGTCGCCAATCAGCGCGGCGTGCAGCAGGACCTCGTACGGAGTGGCGCCCTCGCCGCCCTGCTTGGCGAACTCCATGTCGAGCTGAATATCGCTGGTTCCAGGCTTGTCGGCACGGTGAGCGTCGAGGATGATCCTGATTCCGGTCTCCGGATCGATCCGGAACACGATCTGGCTCGGCTGGGGCCGCTTGCGCGTGCTCGGGATGAACGGCAGCCGCGGAGGGTTGCGGAACACCAGGCGCAGCTCGGTCTGGCTGACCGGCAGCCGCTTGCCGGTACGGATGAAGAACGGCACTCCCGACCACCGCCAGCTGTCGATCTGGAGGCGGAGCGCCGCGTACGTCTCGGTGTCGGAGTTCGCTCGGACACCGTCGATCTTCCGGTAGCCGTCGTATTGCCCGCGCACGTAGCGGCGTGGATCGGCGTCCTTCATGGCCGAGAACACCGCGACCTTGGCGTCCTTCTGGCTGTCAGGCGTCCCGGCCGCCGGCGGATCCATCGCCGCTGCCGCGAGCACCTGCATGAGATGGTTGACGACGACATCGCGCAGCGCGCCGACCGGGTCGTAGAAGTGACCGCGGTCCGATACGCCGAAGCGCTCGGCCATCGTGATCTGGACCGCCGCCACGTACTGCCGGTTCCACACCGGCTCGAGCATTGCGTTGGCAAAGCGCAGGTACAGGAACTCCTCCAGCCCCAGCTTCCCCAGGAAATGGTCGATGCGGTACAGCTGACTCTCCTGCACGTAGCGATGCAGTTCCTTGGCCAGCGCCCGCGCCGACTGCAAGTCGTGCCCGAACGGCTTCTCCACCGCCACCCGTTGCCCCCCCGCAACCAGGTGGGCCTCCGCCAGCCCGGCGACCACCCGGGCAAACAGCGACGGCGGGATCTCCAGATAGAACACCGGGTTACTGTGATCTGCCAGCGCCGCGGCCACCGCTTCGTACGTGGCGGAATCGTTGAAGTCGCCGCCGACGTAGCGCAGCCGCCGGGCGAAGTTCGCCCACACGGTGTCATCGATCGACTCGCCCGCGGCCTTGACCGCCTGACGCGCGTAGTCGCGCAGGTACTCACTGGTCCAGTCTTCGGCGGCGACCCCGATCACCGGGCAGTCGAGTAGCCCCCGGACCTCCAGCCGGTATAGGGAACGTAATGTCATCTTGCGGGCGAGGTCGCCGGAGATCCCGAAGATCACCAGCGCGTCGCCCGGCCGGATCGAGTCGATCATTTCGTGCGGACGCTACCTGAGCGGGAGGCGGCCCGCGCCCGCGACGCGCGGCCTCGCTTGCGGAGCGCAAAGCAGAGGTCCACCTCCTCGCGGCTCGGCCCCTGACGCTCCGGCCCCTGGGTCTCGATCACCAGCGGCAGCTTCTCGAACCGCGGCTCGGACAGGTATGCCGCGCACCCCCGTTCGCCGAGCTCGCCGGTGCCGATGTTGGCGTGACGATCGCGGTTTGACCCCAAGGGCGTCTGCGAGTCGTTGAGGTGCAGCGAACCGAGCCGCTTGACGCCGATCACCCGGTGAAACTCGTCGATCGTCTCCTTCAGGCCGGGTGCGGTCCGGATGTCGTATCCAGAGGCGAGCAGGTGGCAGGAGTCAAGGCACACGCCCAATCGCTTGCCCCCCCCGGCGGCGTCGAGCAGCTCCGCCAGCTCCTCGAACGACCGCCCCAGTGTCCCACCCGCTCCGGCGGTGTCCTCCAGGTGCAGCGGACACCGGTCGGTCTCGGACAGCGCCTCCTTGATCAGCTTGCCGGCGCGCTTGATCGCCTGCCCGACGTCGCCCTTCCGCGCTTGCAGGCCGCTCGGCTTCCGGCCTCGCGGGTTCGGCCCGGCCGCCGATCGTCCGGCTGCCGAGCCTGGGTGCAGGACGACACCGGCGGCGCCGATGGCGGTGCCCACCCGCAACGATTGAATCAGCGAGTTGCGTGACTTGTCGCGGATCTCGGCGTCCTCTGAGGCACAGTTGAGCAGATACACGGCGTGGATCAGCACCGCCTTGACTGGGCTGGGCCTCATCGCCGCGCGGAACGCGGCAAAGTCCTCGTCGCCATACGCCGTCGGACGCCACATTCGCGGTGACTGGTTGAAGATCTGGATCGCCTCGCAGTCACGCTCGGCGCCGCGCTGGATTGCCTTGTCCAGCCCACCGGCCGGTGATACGTGGGCGCCGATTAGCATGATTCTCCATGTCGTCGAGAGTTCGCTTTGCTCCATCCCCGACCGGGGCGCTGCACATCGGCGGCGCGCGGACGGCGCTCTACAACTGGCTCCTGGCCCGCGGGCAGGGCGGCACGCTCGTGCTGCGGATCGAAGATACCGACCGCGAGCGCTCGACGCCGGAGAACGTGGATCAGATCCTGGACGCGCTTCGCTGGCTGAACCTCGATTTCGACGAGGGTCCCATCTTTCAGTCCCAGCGCGCGGCCCGGCACGCCGAGATCGTCGACCAGCTGGTCGCCGGCGGGCGGGCCTACCACTCCAACGCGACCGCGCAGGACGTCCGAGCCTTCAAGCAGCGCCACGGGACGGACCGTGGATTTCGCGGCGAGCCCGAGCCGTTCGGCGCCGTCCGGCTGCGATTCCCCGACGAGGGGGACACCGTTGTCAGGGACGTCATCCGGGGGGAGGTGTCGTTTCCCAACGTCAGTCAGGACGACCCGGTGATCGCTCGCGCCGACGGCTCGCCCGTATACAACCTGGCGGTCGCCGTCGATGACCTCGACGCCGGGATCACCCACGTCATCCGGGGCGAGGACCATCTGTCGAACACCCCCAAGCAGATGCTCGTGCTCGATGCGCTCGGCGCGCCCCTCCCCGCGTACGCCCACCTCCCTCTGCTCCATGGACCTGACGGCAAGAAGCTGTCCAAGCGGCACGGCGCCGCCTCGGTGCAGGAGCTGCGCGCCGCCGGTTATCTGCCGGAGGCCGTCGACAACTACATCGCGCTGCTCGGGGCCGGGTTCGCCTCCGACGAGGAGTTCTTCACGCTCCCCGAGCTCGCCGAGCGCTTCCGCTTGGACCGGGTCTCCAAGAACCCGGCGGTGTTCGACGAGCGCAAGCTCAGACACCTGAACGGCCGCCACCTACGGGCGCTGGGCACCGAAGAGCTGGTCCGCCGACTCCAGGAGTTCACGGGGCGCGACGGGCTCCGAGGGGCGGTGGAGATCACCGAGGAGAAGATCCAGACCCTGGGTGACTTCTGGCCCCTGGTCTCGTTCCTGTTTGACGGTCCGGTCGACGATCCGGCGGCGTTTGCGAAGACCATCGGGCGCGACGGGGCCCTGGACCAGCTGTTGGCCGCGCGGGATGCGCTGGCCGGCGCGGACCCGTTTGACGTCCTTACCGTCGAAACCGCGCTGCGACGGGTGGCGGAGCGCGACGGTGTCAAACCGAGCCAGGTGTTTCAGCCGGTGCGGGTCGCGATCGCGGGCCAGACCGTCTCGCCCGGCATCTTCGAGAGCGTGGCGCTGCTGGGAAGGGACGCGACGCTGGCCCGCATCGACGCCGCGGTGGCGCGGGCGCGAGACCTCTCATCGTGAGGCTGATGCTCGCGCGCTAAACCGGGGTCGGGCTTTTGCCGATACTCCGGCTAGAGGACTGTGAAACGACATCTGGCCATCCCGCGCCGCCCGCGCACCCGCACGCAGCGGTGATAACCGTCGCCAGTGAGGCTGCGCGGACCGTGCCGACCGACCCCTACGCCACCCGGGAGCATCATCACAACGAGGGGCACGGGCGTCGACTGACGATGGCGTTCGAGGCGCTTGAGGACTATCCGGTGCTGGTGGAGTCTCGCAACCGGGTCCTCAGTCTGTTCTCGGAAGGCCAGCCGTCGGTCGGCGAGATCGTTGCAGCGGTGCAGGCCGAGGTCGGACTGTCAGTGAGCGTGGTCCGGCTGGCCAACCAAGTGCCGGGACCGAGGCAGGGGCGCGTCGACAGCGTCCTCGCGGCCCTCGACGTCCTGTCGCCAGAGGCCGTGCACGAGATCGCCGATCGTGCCCGGACGTTTGACTTCTTCGAGCGGACCGCCGTCTGGCAGGGCATTCCCGAGCGCTTCCGGCTGCACGCCATGGCTACGCGGCGTGCCGCCGACCGTCTCGCCCGCGAGGTGGCCTACGCCGACACACATCGTCTGCTGTTCACCTCGCTGCTGCACGACATCGGCAAGCTGGTCCTGGTGATCGCCTACCCCGGGTACCCGGACCAGGTGCACGCCGATGCCAGCACCCCCGAGGAACGGATCCGGCGTGAGCGCGCCGAGCTGGGGGTCGACCATGCGCTGGTCGGTGGCGTGATGGCCCGCCGCTGGACGCTGCCGAGGTCGATCGCGACCGTGATCGAGCGTCACCACGCGCAGGACGCCACCGGGGAGGCCGCGCTGGTCCGCCTCGCCGACATGCTCGCCCACTATGGGCTCGGCGCGGCGATCACGCCGACGGAGTTGCTGGCGGTGTCGCGGACCGTCGGGCTGACCTCCGGCAGCCTGCGGCGGGTGATGTACGAGCTGCCACTAGCCGACTCCGCGCCGCCGCCCCGACCGGTCGCGCCGTCGCCGATGTCCACCCGGGAGGTCGAGGTCCTGCGCCGCCTGGCTCAGGGGATGGTCTACAAGCAGATCGCGTCCGACCTGGGTCTGTCGACGAGCACGGTCCGTACCCACCTGCACAACGTCTACGGCAAGCTCGGCGCCATGGACCGGGCCCAGGCGGTGCTGATCGCCACCGAGCGCGGCTGGATCTGAGCCGGCGCAGCACCACCGCCTGCCGGTCCGCTCGCGGCGCTCCGATGGGTCGCCTAGCATCGAGGCGCAATGATCTCGATCACGTCCAAGTCTCCGTACGCGCTCAACGCACTGGTCGAGCTCTATCGCCAAGGTGCAAACGTGCCGGTGCCAATCGCCGAGCTGGCCCGCCGCCGCCAGATCCCTGTCCAATTCCTGGAGCATCTGTTCGCGAGCCTGCGCCGCGCCGGGGTCCTGCGCTCCCAGCGCGGCGTCAAGGGCGGATACCGCTTTGCTCGGCCGCCCGACGAGGTGACCGTGCTGGAGCTGGTGGAGGTGCTTGACGGTCCCCTCGGCAGCGGGGCCGCGGGCGTGTTCGCCGAGGCCGCGCGGGCTGCCGGCAGCGTGCTGGGCGAAGCGACGGTCGCGTCGGTGGCCGAGCAGGAGATCCGGTCGGCGGTGGCCCCGATGTATCACATCTAGGGAAGCTCACTAGTGTCACTGCTGCGGATGGCCCTGGTCTCGAGCAACATCGCCGATCTGGTCGGTGACACGCCCGTGGTCAAGCTGACCGAGGTGACGTCGAGTCCGGACGTGGAGCTGTTCGCCAAGCTCGAGGCGTTCAACCCGGGCGGCAGCGTCAAGGACCGGATCGGCGTGGCCATGATCGACGCCGCCGAGCGCGACGGTCGGATCGAGCCGGGGAGGACGACGATCGTCGAGGCGACGAGCGGCAACACTGGGATCGCGCTGGCGTTCGTCTGCGCCGCCCGGGGCTACGACCTCGTGCTCACCTTGCCCGAAGGGATGAGCCGCGAGCGCGAGGGGTTGCTCAGGCTCTACGGAGCCCGGGTGGAGCTGACCGAGTCCTTGGGCGGCATGACCGAGGCGGTGGACGCGGCGCGAGCCCTGGCTACGCGCGACGACGTCTTTCTGCCCGACCAGTTCTCAAACCCGGCGAATCCGGAGATCCACCGCCGCACCACCGGTCCCGAGTTGCTGGAGGCGCTGGATGGCCGCGTCGACGTGCTCGTCGCCGGCGTGGGCACCGGGGGCACGATCACCGGGGTCGGCGAGGTGCTCAAGCATCGTAATCCGGGGTGTCGGATCGTGGCGGTGGAGCCGCGCACCTCGGCGGTCCTTTCCGGTGGCCCGCCGGGCCCCCACAAGATCCAGGGGATCGGCGCCGGTTTCGTCCCGGCGGTGCTCAACCGCGAGCTGCTCGATGAGGTCATTGCCGTCGACGATGAGAACGCGATCGAGACGGCGCGACTCCTGGCCCGACGCGAGGGGGTGCTGGCCGGGATCTCGTGCGGCGCCGCAGTGTGGGCAGCGCTGCAGATCGCGGACCGGCCCGAGTCACGCGGGAGGCGCATCGCGGTGATCCTGCCCGACTCGGGCGAGCGGTACGTCTCGACGCCATTCTTCGCGCCCTGAGCCCGCGCACCGCACCGGGCGGCGCACATGCCGCTGAGTTCGATCGCTAGCCTGTGACGCCATGTTCGGCCTCGGGCTGATGGCGCGCACCGCGGCGGAGATCCGGCGCGACCTGGCTGCCGCCAAGAGCCGCGATCCCGCCGCCCGGGACGTCGGCTCGCTGGAGATCCTCGCCGCCTGGCCGGGCGTGCACGCTGTTCTCGCCCACCGAGTCGCTCACGCGCTCTTCGGAGCCGGTGTCCCGGCCCTGCCCCGGATGATCGCCACGGTGGCGCGGTCGTTGACCGGGATCGAGATCCACCCCGCCGCCTGGATCGGCAACGGATTCTTCATCGACCACGGGATGGGAGTGGTGATCGGCGAGACCGCCGAGATCGGCGATGACGTCACGCTGTATCAAGGGGTGACCCTGGGCGGCACCGGCTTTGCCACCGGAAAGCGTCACCCGACGGTGCAGGACAACGTGACGATCGGCTCGGGGGCCAAGCTGCTCGGGCCGATCATCGTCGGCCACGGCGCCAAGATCGGAGCCAACAGCGTCGTGATCCACGACGTGCCCCCCAACTCGACCGTCGTCGGCAACCCCGGCCATCCGGTGCGAGTCGAGGGCCGGCGCCCGGAGGGCCCGGACACCGACTGGATCCACCTTCCGGACCCGGTCGCCGACGCGATCAAGGGGCTCTCGAGCCGGATCGCGGCCCTCGAGGGAACGGCCGAGGACGCGGAGTCCCGCCAGCCGCCTCCGGCACAGGTGCGTCAGCTTCGCCGCGCCGCCGCCTCAGGACAGACCGAGGGGCGTTCCAATCCGTCGGTCGGACCTAGTCCAGCGGGGGGATAGGAGCGGGTTCTCCGGTCTCGCTCGACGGGATCGCGTGCACCGGCGGGAGCCCGGTGGGGGCCATCTCGGGTTCGGCCTCCGGCATGTTGCTCCGCGCCCGGACCAGGTATAGGGGCCGGCCCTTTACCTCGTCATAGATGCGCCCCACGTACTCGCCGATGATGCCGATGGCGATCAGCTCGATCCCGCCGAGCAGCAGCACCACGATCGTCAGCGCGCTGAAGCCCGGCAGGTACGAACCGAGGATGCGCAGGACGACGACGATCGGGATCGCGATGAACGCCAGCGTCGAGATCAGGAAGCCGAGCAGCGTAGCCAACTGCAGTGGCCGATGCGAGAACGAGGAGATCGCATCCAGCGAGAATCGCACCATCTTCGGGATCGAGTACTTGGTCTTGCCGGCGTGGCGGGCGTCGCGCTGGTAGGGGACGGCCGCCTGCGTGTAGCCCACCCAGACGGTCATGCCGCGCAGGAACCGGTTGCGCTCCCGCATCGACAGCAGCGCGTCCAGCGGCCGGCGGTCCAGCAGCCTGAAGTCGCCCGAGTTGTGCTGCAGCTCGACGTGGGCGAGCTTGTCGAACAGGGTATAGAACCAGCGGGCGGTGCTGAGCTTGAACCGAGACTCGCCCTGGCGGTGCTCGCGGACGGCGTAGACCACGTCGCAGCCCGCCCGCCAGTGGTCGAGCATCGTGGGGATGACCTCGGGCGGGTCCTGGAGGTCGGCGTCCAGCATGACGACCGCGTCGCCGCGGGCGTGATCGAGTCCGGCGGTCAAGGCGGTCTGGTGCCCGAAGTTGCGCGACAGGTACACCACCCGCACGCGGGGGTCCCGGCTGGCCAGGCTCTCCAGCTTCATCGGGGACCCGTCGGTGGAACCGTCGTCGACCAGCACGAGCTCGAATGGCAGTCCGTGGAGCGCCGAGCATACGCGCGAGTAGAACTCATCGACGGTTGCGTCCTCATTGAACACCGGCGCCACGACGCTGACCAGCCCGAGCTGCCGAGGCTCGCCGTCCAGGACGCGCGGAGCGTCGCTCATCGCTGGCATGGTATTGCCTGGGGCATCGGTCGCCTACACGAGACCGGTGCCATGGGGGATGTAGCCGAGCAGCGCAATTCCCTGGACGACCCCGGTCAGGATGACCGCCATGCGCGCCAGGCGGCGATCGCGGGCCAATGCCGCCAGGGGCAAGAGCCACGCGACGTACCACGGCAGCAGCGAACTGGAGGCCACCAGCATCGCCAGCATCGCCCAGCCGGCGCCATCGATCCAATCGATCTGGCCGCGCCAGACGCGTCGCAGCAGCCACAAGCAGACGGCCACGAAGCCGGTCGCCAGCGCGTAGCCGACGACGTGGCCGACGGATCCGCTGCCGACGATTCTGCCGACCATCCCGGGGATGCTCTGCCAACCGCCCTCGCTCTGGCTCTTTTCGACTGTGGTCAGCATCTCCAGCGAGCCCGAGCCGAACACGCTGAAGCCGAGGGAGGCGATCAACGCCGCCGCGACGCCGGTGCCGAGGAGGAGCTCCCGTCGCCGGCGCCCGCGACGCGGGCCGCCGGCGGCGAGGGCGAATGGCAAGATCAGGCCGGCGGTGAGCTTGATCCCGGCGGCGAGCATCCCGAGGGCTCCGCCGAGACGCTCGCGGGAGGCGAGGACCGCGTACAGGCTGCCGACCATGGCGACGAGCATCACCAGATCGTTGTGCCCGCCGCCCACTCCGTAGATCGCGAGCAGCGGGTTGAGGCCGACGAGCGCCGCAGCTCTGACCGGATCCTTGCCGCGCAGACGCGCGCAATGCCAGACCAGCGCCACCAGCGCGACGCCGGCCGCAGCGGCGATCGACTTGTAGGCGAACACGCTGGCCGCGATCGACAACGGGGCCAGCAGGTAGCTGAACACGGTGAACACCGGTCCGTAGGCACTTGGGATGTACGACCACTTCGCGCCTACGTAGGGGAATACCCCGTCCAGGACGATCCCGTGGGGGCCGTGCGTGTACGGATTGATCGCGTACAACGCGCCCATCCGGCCGTACGCCTGGTAGCTGAAGATGTCCATCGAGAACAGCGGCGGCGCCAGCAGCACGACGGCGTACAGCGCGGCGATCGCCATCAGCACCACCCGGCCCGACAGCTGGCCGGCGGCGGCGACGGCGACCGCGTAGCAGACGAACATCGCCGCCAGCGCGGCGATCGCGCCTCCGGAGTGCAGGTTGGGCGCGATCGCGTTGAACGCGCCCGCCAGGAACGGCGGGACGAACTGCACCGACTGGGGCAGCAGCACCGCGGTCCGGGCGGCGGCAACGGCGACCAGCGTGCCGGCGGCCAGCAACCCGGCGATCGCCACGAGGCCGCGGCGGCTGCTGACTCGCTCGCCGCCGACACCGCTGGGGACGCCCGACAGCTCGTAGCCGCCGTTGCGCGGAATCACGCTCACCGGGCCGCGGACGCTCATCGCGTTGAGAATGCCCCGGCGGGGGCCAGGTGCGGTTTGGGCAAGATTGAAATCGTGTTAATCAACCAACCGTGGTGGACCCGATTCGGGACGAGGCAACGGCGGCGGCGGCGCTGCGCTTCATCCGGGGCACCTGCAACATCGCCTCCAACGCGATCATGCTGGACATCTTCGAGCTGCCGACCGTGCGATCAGAGAACACGATCGGAATCTCGCGCACGGTGAAGCCGGCCAGGATGGCGCGGTAGGTGATCTCGATCTGGAAAACGTAACCTTCGGCCCGGACGCTCGGCAGGTCGATCGCCTCCAGCACCTCTCGGCGGATGCACTTGAAGCCGCCGGTGAGGTCGCGGACCCCGACGCCCAGGATTGCCCGCGCGTACAGGCCGCCGCCCCGGCTCACCAGCCGCCGCACCAGCCCCCAATCGCGAACTCCGCCGCCGGCCACGTAACGGGAGCCGAGCACCACATCGGCATCCTGAGCGGCGGCCAGCAGATCCGGGAGGTATTGCGGGTCGTGGGAGAAGTCGGCGTCCATCTCGATCAGCAGCCGCGCTCCGTTCTGAAGCGCACAGGCGAAACCGGCCAGGTACGCATTCCCGAGCCCACTCTTGCGCGGCCGGTGCAGCACATCCACCCATTCGTGTTCGGCAGCCAGCGAGTCGGCGACCATTCCGGTTCCGTCTGGCGAGTTGTCGTCGACGACCAGGATCCGATGGTCCCCCGGCGCGGCGCGGGCGAGCTCGGCGCTCGCCGCGCGAACAATGCCCGGAAGGTTCTCGGCCTCGTTGTAGGTAGGGATGGTCAGCCAGATCGCCGCGCTCATCGCGCACGAAGCCTAATCGCCACCGTCGGGCGGCACCCCGAGGACCGACCCGGCATCATGTCCGCGGGGAGGACGGATGGACGACGTCGACACGACAAGTCAAGCTGGCAGCCGATCGCGGCGCCCCGGAACGGGGGCGGCCGACAACCGGCGTCGATCGGGGACGGTGGCGCACCAGCGCCGGCGTCGCCTCGTGGCGCTGGGCGTCGGGGCGGCGCTCGCGTTCATCGTCGGGCTCGTGATCGGAGCCGGATCCGGCGGCGGACGGCATCGAGTGGCACACGCGCCGGTCGCCTACTTCGTGCGTCTCAAACAACTCGCCGGCGCCGGGGCCGGATCGTTCGCGGCGGTCGAGCGCCGGCAGGAGAACGCGGCGATCGATCGCACCCTGGCCCGTACGCCATACGTGCGGATCGCCGGATCACAGCACCGGGAGATCGCCCTGACGTTCGACGATGGGCCCGGTCCCTACACCCTGCACGTGCTGCGGGTATTGGACCGCCTGCACACCCCGGCCACGTTCTTCGAGGTCGGTCTCCCCGAGCAGTACTTCCACGCCGGCACGACGGCGATCGTGGCCCACGGGGATCCGATCGGCGACCACACCGAGACCCATCCGGAGATGACCGGGCTCTCAGCCCAGCAGCAGCAGGACCAGCTGCTTCAGGAGACCCGGGCGATCGGGCGCTACGGCGCTCCGTTTCCGCGCTTGTACCGCCCGCCCTACGGACTCTGGAACTCGATCACCTTGGCGCTGCTGAAGAGGTACCGGATGCTGATGGTGCTGTGGACGGTCGACACCTCCGACTGGCAGCTGCCGGGTGCCGGCAAGATCGTGCAACGCGCCCTGTCCGGCGCCAGGCCGGGGGCGATCATCCTGATGCACGACGCCGGCGGCAACCGCTCCGAGACGATCGCGGCGCTGCCTCGGATCATCAAGGGCCTGCGCGCGCGCGGTTACGACCTCGTCACGGTTCCCCGGTTGCTGCTCGACAATCCGGCGCCCGGCGATCAGGACGTCGCGATGCTCCAGGGCAGCGGGGGCTAGCCTGGCCCGCGCGGCCGCTTCTCGCTCGCGCGCCGCACGGAGGCGTCACGCAGCAGGAGCACGTAGGGGTGGCTCAGCGCCGCACGTAGGCGACGCGGTTCCAGCTCGGCTCGGGGGCGAGCTCGATTCGCTCGCCGCCTCGATCGGGCTGGACGTAGACGAACGCGTTGGCGTCCGCATCGAAGGCGATGTCCAGCTCGCCCTCCTTGACGCGCTGGTCCAGCCACGCGCCACGGAAGATCAGCCGCCGCAGCCAGTGGACGAGAGAGCGCTCCGATGGTCCCACCAGCTCTGACCAGCACTCGTTGACATGCTCCCCCAGCGCCGAAGCCGGATCGGTGACCTCGCCGTTGACGACGAGGTTGATCAGGTCCTCGGCCTCGTCCTCCTGCACCGCACCGCGGAGGAATCCGAGCTTGCGCGCCGACTGCTCGCAGCGCTCGCGGAAATCACGCTCGTTGAAGGTGAAGCGAAGCTCGCCGTACTCCAGCACGAAGTCGTCCCCTGAGCTGTAGTTGCCGCGCCGGTACATGGCGTCGGCATCATATGTGCGAATCCTTCCGGTCCGGGAGCCTGAGAGCGATGTTGCAGCCCGGAGGGGGTGTGAGAGCGCGGGCTCGAGGCTCATGTCCATATGGAGCCGAGTTCACCGGCGATCGTGATCGTAGAAGACCACTGCGCGACACGTCAGTTCCTGGCCGACAATCTCGCCGCCGACGGCTATGAGCCGATCGAAGCAGGCACCGCTGCCGACGGTCTGCGCCTGATCGCCGATCGTGGCCCCGACGCGGCGATCGTGGACCTCGGGCTCCCGGATCGAGACGGTCTGGACCTGGTCTGCGCGCTGCGCGACGCGGCCGATTCCGGGCGTGCCCTGGACGCCGCGCTCCCGATCCTGATCCTGTCCGGGCGGGCGACCGAGCTGGATCGGATCCGTGGCTTCGAGCGCGGCTGCGATGACTATCTGGGCAAACCGTTCAGTTATGGCGAGCTCCGCGGCCGGATCCGCGCGCTGCTGCGACGGAGCCAGCCCCGGCGGCGACTGGGCCGGGTGCGGGTGGGCTCGTTGGAGCTCGATCCCACTTCGCGCGAGGTCTCGGTCGGCGGTCGACGCGTCGCGCTGTCCAAGAAGGAGTTCGGGCTGGTACGGATGCTGGCTTCGGAGCCGACACGGGTGTTCACGCGCGAGGAGCTGCTCCGGATCGTCTGGGGCTACCAGTTGCTCGGATCGACCCGGACCCTCGATTCGCATGCGTCCCGTCTGCGCAGGAAGCTCAGCCACGGCGACGAGAGGTTCGTCGTCAACGTTTGGGGCATCGGCTACCGGCTGATTGATGGGGAGCCGGGCTGATGATCGTCGCCGCCGGGCTCGCCGGATGGGTGGCGGCGGCGTTCGCCGCGGCGGTGATCGTGATCGGGCGCCGAGGGTTTGAGGCACGCATGGAAGCGGTCGCTCGTGCCTGTCACGAGCTGCGGGGACCTCTGACCGCGGCGCGGCTCGGCCTCGCGGTCGGTGGTCCGGCCGCCGAGCTGCCGCCCGGGCGCCTGCGGGCCATCGACACCGAGCTCGGTCGCGCCGCCCTGGCGCTTGACGATCTCGCGGAGATACCCGTGGACATGGCGCCGATGCGCGAGCCAGAACGGGTCGACGTGCGGACGTCGGTCGCCGACTCCGTCGAGGCGTGGCGGGCGAGCGCCGATGCCGCCGGCGTGGAGCTCTGCTTCAGGTGGACCGGAGGTGGGGCGGTCATCTGGGGCGACCGGCTGCGCCTGGCTCAGGCCATCGGCAATCTGCTTGCCAATGCGATTGAGCACGGGGGCGGCCGAGTGCAGGTCCGAGGTTGCGTCAGAGATGGCGCCGTTCGGGTGGAGGTCGCCGACGACGGACCGGGGCTGCCGGCGCCGGTGGCCGAGCTGCGTCGGCGGGCCCGCCGTGGCCGGGGAGCCAGGGGACGGGGGCTGGCGATCGCGTCGGCGGTCGCTGCGGCGCATCACGGCCGGTTGGCTGCGGCTCCGTCGCAGAGCGGAGCGAGAATCCTGCTCGAGCTGCCGGCGGTGAGCTCCGGTATCGCGTCGGACGCGTGCTGACCCGCTGAGCTCACGAAGCCCCCCGGCTGACGCCGGTCAACCTTGCCGGCCGACCCAGCAGAGGCGGCGGCAGCCAAGCACAGCCACCGGACGGAATCCGGCGCTGGTTGCAACGGCGCCCGGCATCGTCGCGGTCTGCAACCCACGGTGCAGGGGAACCGGGCTTCGCCGCCCACCTCCTCCCACCGCGGATCCGGCCTGATGACGGGCGATTTGGCCCCCGATCCATCGTTCCGAGGCCGTGTGTGGGATGGAGAGTGGGAATTGAGTTGCATTGTGGGGGAAAGTGGGCTACTGTGGGCGCCGCTTCAGGAACCCGGGTGGCAGGGCTCCTCCCACCCAGCCACCCGGGTTTGAGCACTCCCTCCCGGCATGAGCACTCTTGACCTTTCGCGGAACCTTCGAACACGCGCTCGACGCGAAGCACCGATTGACGATCCCCGCGAAGTTCCGCGGCGCGCTGTCGGACGGGGTGGTGCTGGCCGCGTCCCACGAGGTCGAGCCGGGCGCACCGCGGACAGTCGCGGTTTGGACGCCGGATGGCTACGACGCATTCACCGCCTCGACCCTGGAAGGCCTGAACCCGTCGTCCCCCAAGGCCCGAGAGCTGAAGCGCTTCTTCTTCAACGCCTCCTTCGACACCGAACTTGACGCCGCCAACCGAGTGATGATCCCTCAGCAGTTGATCAGTTACGCCGGCCTGGGCAAGGAGGTCGTCGTCACCGGTTCCGGCGAGTGCCTCGAGGTGTGGGACCGAGCGCGGTACTCGCGCAACTTCGAGGAAGTCCTGACCCGCATCCCCGACATCGCGGCGAGCCTTGGCGACACTGCTTGACATGACCAAGCCGCACATCCCGGTTCTCGCCGGCGAGCTGATCGACCTGATCGATCCGCGGCCGGGGGAGGTCGCGGTCGATTGCACGGTCGGCGGCGGGGGACATGCCCGGCTGATCGCCGACCGGATCGGGCCGTCCGGGATCCTCGTCGGCATCGACCGCGACCCGATGGCGGAGGAGCGTTTCGCGGCGCTGGCCGCCGAGGTCCAATGCGAGACCAGGTTCATTCGGGCGGACTTCGTGACCGGTCTTGCCGCGTTGCGTGCGGAGCGGCTGCACGCCGACCTCGTCTACCTGGACCTGGGAATGTCCTCGATGCAGGTTGATGCCTGGGTCCGGGGGTTCTCCTACGCCTACGACGCGCCACTCGACATGCGGATGGACCCCGAGCAGGACCTGACCGCCGCCGAAGTCGTCAACACCTGGGACGAGCGGCGGCTGGCGCGGCTGCTGCGTGAGTACGGGGAGGAGCGCTACGCGTCTGGTATCGCGCGTGCCGTCATTCGCGATCGCCGGCGCCACGAGTTCGACTCCACCCAGCAGCTGGTCGACACGATCAAATCGGCGGTTCCGGTCCCCGCTCAGTTCGC
Organism: uncultured Actinomycetota bacterium; assembly: GCA_963830395.1. GTDB lineage: Bacteria > Actinomycetota > Thermoleophilia > Solirubrobacterales > Solirubrobacteraceae > Palsa-465. The sequence continues at coordinate 190,612 of CAWHMI010000002.1, read as the reverse complement.
CGGGGGCCACCCGGCGAAGCGGACCTTCCAGGCGCTGCGGATCGCCGTCAACGATGAGCTGAGCCAGCTCCAGGAGGCGCTGCCGGCCGCGTGGGAGCTGCTCGCTTCCGGAGGGCGCCTGGCGGCGATCTCCTTCCACTCGCTCGAGGATCGTGCCGTCAAGCGTTTCCTCACCGCTCGAGCGCGGGGCTGCATCTGCCCGCCAGAGCTGCCGATCTGCGTCTGCGGACGCACTCCCGAGGCAGAGCTCCTCACTCGCCGGGCGGTGGCTCCGACCTCGGGTGAGGTGGCCGCCAACCCACGATCGAGGTCCGCGCATCTGCGCGCCGCCCGCAAGCTGGAGGTCACGCCATGACGCCATCCGCGCTGACGCCCGCCGCCCGCGGATCACGCGACCGCTCGAATCCGGCGTCCGGCAGGCGGGCCGCCGGGCCAGCCGGCGCCGGCCATCGCTCCGCGGTTCGCCGGCAAACGTCGCCCCGGGGCGTGCGGCGATGGTCGGGTCCCCTCGCCGGCCTGACCCGGAAGGCGCAGTCTCAGACCGAGCAACCATCGCGCACCCGCACTCGCCAGACCGCGCGTCAATCCGTAGCGAGACCGGCGAGCGTCACCACCGCGACCCGGCCGGTCGGGGCGTCCTGGAACGCGCGGGTCGCGGCCTACATGCGGGCGCTGCCCGACCATGCCTTGCTCGACCGCCTCATCCGCGGACGGCTCTGGATCCCCTTGCTTGGGGTGCTGCTGGCCGGGATCGTGGCGATGCAGGTCGAGGTGCTCAAGCTCAACGCGGGCATCGGCCGTTCGCTGCAGCGCGGGGCCGCTCTGCAGAGCCAGAACCAGCTGCTGCGGGCGAGTGTCTCCCAACTTACCGACGCCCGGCGGATCGAGCGGCTGGCCGCCGCGATGGGCATGGTCATGCCCGCGCCCACCCAGGTCAGGTTCCTCGCCGCGGGCACCGTAGCCACGGAGCGAGCTCTGAGTAGCATCCACGCGCCATCCGGCGCCACCTACTCCGCCGCGATCCACGCGGCGGCGGCCGCCGCCGCCGCCGCCGATCCGTCGCTGAACGCGACCTCGACTGCGGCGACCGCAACCGGGGCCTCGATTGGTAGCGCGACCCAAACGACCCCGGGCGTCTCGCCTCAGGGTGCATCCACCACCGGTGGGTCGGCAGCTACGTCCCCCGCGGTGCCGGCCGCCGCCACGGCTGCGACGCCGCCCGCCGCCTCGGCTGCGGTGCCGAGCGGCGCCTCGGCCGCGGTGCCGGCCGCCGCGTCCGCCGCCACCTCCACCGGGGGGTAATCCGCCCGATGGTCGCGACCGACCGCCGGATCGGTTACATCTTCCTGGCGTTCCTCGGGCTGCTCGCAGTGGCGGTGGCGCGCGCTGGTTACCTTGGGGTGATCAAGGGCCCGTCGTTACAGCATGCGGCGGCGAGCCAGCAGATCACCGACGAGGTGATCCCGGCAACCCGAGGGATCATCACCGACCGTAATGGTGTGGAGCTGGCGGTCTCGGTGTCGGCCGCCAACGTGATCGCCGACCCGTATCTGATCAGGAACCCGCAGGCGGCGGCTCAGAAGCTCGCTTGGCTCTTGGGCAAGCCGGTGCTACCGGTGCTGGCGGCGCTGACCAAGCCGCGCACTGGGTACGTCGAGATCGGGTACGAGGTCCCCGCGGCCACCGCGCAGCAGATCATGAGGCTGGGGATCGACGGGATCTCCACCAGCCCCACGGTCAAACGAGTCTATCCCCGGTCATGGACCGCCTCGCAGGTTCTCGGCAGCGTCAATTGGAACGGCACACAAGGTCAGGGTGGGCTCGAGTACGAGTTCAACTCACAGCTGGCCGGCAGGGCCGGTGAACGGCGGATCGTCAACGACGCCGTCGGCCAGCCGATCTCGATCGACGACGTGCGTCCGATGCGGTCTGGCGAGACGGTGAAGCTCACCCTCGACGCGGCGCTCCAGGACGAGGTGGAGCAGGTCCTGGCCGGGGTCGGCGCCCAGTATCGGCCCAAGGGCGCGACCGCGATCGTCATGAACCCGAACACCGGGGCCCTCCTGGCTCTGGCCAACTGGCCGCGGGTGAACGCCAACGACCCCGGCGGCGCGCCCGCCGCCGATGGCATGGATCGAGCGGTGGGGTACAACTACGAGCCGGGCTCGACCTTCAAGGCGGTGACGGTGTCGGCGGCGCTCCAGGACCACATCGTCACGCCGAGCACGGTCTTCGATATCCCACCGGTGCTCCAGGTCGCCGATCGCCAGATCCACGACGCCGAGGCACACGGCTACGAGCGGCTCTCGGTGGCCCAGATTCTCAAGGTCTCCAGCAACATCGGCGCTGACGAGATCGGCATGCGGTTGGGCGCCACCAGGTTCGACAACTGGGTCCACCGCTTCGGCTTTGGCGCCAGGACCGGGGTCGACCTGCCCGGCGAGCAGCAGGGAATCGTGCTTCACGCCTGGCAGTACTCGGGCTCGTCGATGGGGAACCTGCCGATGGGCCAGGGGGAGTCGGTCACCCCGATCCAGATGGCGACGGCCTACTCGGCGATCGCCAATGGTGGGATCCTGCGTCCGCCGCACATCGTGGCTTCGATCGGCGGGAAGTCCCAGCCACTCCCCGCCGGGCATCGCATCATCTCCACGAGCACGGCGGCCGAGGTCAGGGACATGCTGCGCGGAGTTCTCGCCGACGGGGGGACGGCGTCGGGAGCGGCGATCCCGGGCTACGACCTGGCCGGCAAGACCGGAACGGCGAACGTGGTCGTAAATGGCAGGTACTCCGACACCGCCTACATCGCCTCGTTCATCGGGATGGTCCCGGCCAGCGCGCCACGATTGGTGGTCGCGGTGATGGTCGATGAGCCCCGGGGATCGATCTACGGCGGGTCGGTGGCCGCGCCGGCGTTCCAGAAGATCGTCGGATGGGCGGTGCCGTACCTCGGGATCTCGCCCAACTGATCGCGAGTAGCGCCGCCGGGGCCGGAACAGGTGGCGCGGTTGCGCTTCCGAGCGAGCGCGCCAGCGGCGCAGCGGCTGCGCCTCCGAGCGAGCGCGCCAGCGGCAGCGGTTCAGCTTCCGAGCGAGCGCGCCAGCCGCGCCAGCCGCTCATCCCACTGTCCGCCGACCTCGGCCATCCACGAGACGGCCTGCGACAGCGGGGCGGGAGTGACCCGGTAGCGAACGTCGCGGCCCGCCCGCTCGCGTCGCAGCAGGCCGGCCTGCGACAGCGAGCTCAGATGCTTGGCGACCGCCTGACGTGAGATCGGCAGATGGCTGGCCAGCTCGGTGGCGGTCGATGGCTGCGCCGCGAGCTCGGCCAGGAGACGACGGCGCATCGGGTCGGCGAGCGCCCCGAACACCGCGCCCGCCGGATCGCTGCCCGCACCGAGCCCGGCGTCCGCCGAATGGCCGGCCACATGGAGCCCGGCGCCCGCCGGATCCTCGGCCGCACTGAGCCGGGCGCCGGCAGGATCCCCGGCCGGGCGCGCGCCTTCCCCGGCATCTCCGCCGCCGGCGGCCATCCTCAGCCAGCCACGAGCGCGGGACCGAACGCGGAGCCCCCCGGGCCGGGGAGCGGGATCCCGATCAGGTCGAGCACTTCGAGCGGGCGCGTCTCCGAGACCCTCAACAACGTGCCGGAGATGGTCGGGGTGATCTCCAGCTCGACGCGCGACGCCGGCTCGCCATCCTGAGCCCACCAGAAGGCGAGGCGTCCGGCGGCGGCGTCGGCGACGGGCGGGGAGACCTCCTCGACCCATCCGCTGCGCACCCGGCCGTCGATCCAGAACCGGGCCTCGCCGCCGGGGCAGAGCTCGAGCGACACCGCGTCGGCAAGCCACGACTCGAGCCAGGTCGGATCGGTTACCGCCTCCCAGACGGCGTCCGGTGAAACCGCGAGCATGAGCTCGCGGGCGATCAGATCGGTCATCTGCGTCTCCTCAGACGTGCAACCCAGGTGTTGCGTATGTGCTACGGTTGCTAGCAACCATTTGGTTGCACAATAGCAAAGGAGACCAGATGACACTTGTGCCCATGGTGGTGGAGCAGACCCCGCGGGGCGAGCGCTCGTTCGACATCTATTCCCGTCTGCTGAACGATCGGGTCATCTTCCTCGGCGGCCAGGTCGACGAGGAGACCGCCAACCTGATCGTCGCCCAGTTCGTCCACCTCGAGTCCGACGACCCCGACAAGGACATCCACCTTTACATCAACTCGCCGGGCGGGTCGATCTACGCCGGGCTGGCGATCTACGACACGATGCAGTTCATCAATCCGGACGTGCAGACCATCTGCTATGGGATCGCGATGTCGATGGGTTCGCTGCTGCTCGCCGGCGGCGCCGCCGGAAAGCGGATGGCGCTACCGAACAGTCGGGTGCTCATCCATCAGCCGTCGGGTGGATTCGAGGGCCAGAGCACCGACGTCGAGATCCACGCCAAGGAGATCCTGGCCCTCCGTGCCCGGGTGGACGAGATCTACGCCAAGCACACCACCCAATCGGTGGAGCGCGTTCACGCCGACATGGAGCGCGACCGGTACTTCACCGGCGAGGAGGCGCTGGCATACGGGCTCGTGGACCGGGTGATCGAGCGCCGCGCCATCGCCGGAGGCGTGCGCGGGTTCGCCTCCGGGTAACCGCCGAACGGCGGCCCGCCGGTGTGCGAACGACGCCGGCGGGCGCCGCTGTGGTCGCTAGGCTGTCCGCGATGCAATCCGATCAGGTGTTCGCCGGCGCTCAGGCCACCTCCTCGGGAAGCGTCGAGATACGCGCGCTGGCCTACGACAACCGTGTGGTGGAGCCCGGGACGCTGTTCTTCTGCGTGCCCGGCTTCACCCGGGATGGTCACGACTTCGCTGCCGACGCGGTCCGACGAGGCGCCGCGGCGCTCGTCGTGGAACGCCCGCTCGGGCTCGGCGTTCCCGAGGTGCGGGTGGCGAGCGTCCGGGCGGCGATGGCCCCGGCGGCGGCCGCGTTCTACGGCGACCCGACCGCCGACCTCGAGGTCGTCGGCGTCACGGGCACCAACGGCAAGACCACGAGCGCCTTCCTGGTTCGATCGCTGCTCGAGGCCGACCACCGCCAGACCGGGTTGCTGGGAACGGTGAAGAGCGTCGTCGGTGGCGCCGAGCACGACGTGGAACGGACCACGCCGGAGGCGATCGACCTGCAGCGAATCTTCCGGCGGATGCGCGACGGTGGCGACCGTGCCTGCGTGATGGAGGTTTCCTCGCATGCGCTGAAGCTGCATCGCGCGGACGCGATCCGTTTCGCCGCCGCGATCTTCACCAACCTGACCCAGGACCACCTGGACTTCCACCCCACGATGGAGGATTACTTTGCGGCCAAGCGGACGCTCTTCGTCGGCGCGCGCCCCGCCGCGGCGGTCGTCAACGTGGACGATCCCTACGGCGCGCGGCTGGCCGCCGAGCTTCCCGGCGCGATCACGTTCGCGCTTGCACGCGATGCTCACTATCGCGCCGACGACGTGCAGACGGATCTCACCGGGTCCCGGTTCACGGCGAGCACGCCCGACGGTGAGTTGCGGTGCAGCTCGCCGCTGCGCGGTGAGTTCAACGTGTACAACGTGCTTGGTGCGCTGGCGGCGGCCCGCGCCGTGGGCGTGCCCGCGAAGACGTGCGTGGCGGCAATCGCGACGGCGGGACAGGTGCCGGGACGCTTCGAGACCATCGACGAGGGTCAGCCGTTCGCGGTGCTCGTCGACTACGCCCACACTCCCGACTCGCTGGAGAACGTGCTTCGTGCCGCCCGGGGGCTGACCGACGGGCGGCTGCACGTCGTGTTCGGGTGCGGAGGGGACCGCGATCGCGGCAAGCGGCCGCGGATGGGCGAGATCGCCCGGCGACTGGCCGACCGCGTGATCGTCACCTCCGACAACCCCCGTTCCGAGGATCCCGAGGCGATCATCAAGGAGATCCTGCAGGGCTCCGGCAGCGACGTCCGCCACGATCCCGACCGGCGGGCCGCGATCGCCGCGGCCATCGCCGACGCTGCGGTCGGCGACGTCGTCGTGATCGCCGGCAAGGGCCACGAGCAGGGCCAGGAGTTCGGTGGCGGCCACAAGATCGAGTTCGATGACGTCACCGTGGCCCGCGAGATTCTCCGCGGGTCGGCAGTCAGCGGCGCCAGCCTCGCACGATGAAGCACTGGGATCCCCTTCAGGTCGCGCAGGCGGCGGGCGCGAGCGTGATCGCCGGCCAGCAGACCGGCGGCGGTCCCGAGCGGGCGACGCTCGACTCCCGCGACGCCGGCACCGGGTCGTTGTTCGTGGGTCTGGCCGGGAGCAACGACGACGGCGGGCGCTTTGCCGCCGACGCTCTCGCCGCCGGCGCGTGGGGGACCCTGACCACGCCCGAGCACGCCGCCGACGCGGCGCGACGCGGCACCGGGGTGGTGCTGGCCGCGGCCGATCCGTTGCGGGCGTTGCAGGAGCTGGCCACCGCCTGGCGTCGGGACCTGGGGGCGCACGTCATCGGCGTCACCGGCTCCACGGGCAAGACCTCCACCAAGGATCTGCTGCTGGCCGTGCTGTCGCCGCAGCGCCGCACTGTCGCCTCACGGGCCAACTTCAACACCGAGATCGGGCTGCCGGTGGAGATCCTTTCCGCGCCCGCCGGGACCGAGCTGTTGGTGCTGGAGATGGGGATGCGCGGGATCGGTCAGATCGCGGAGCTGGCGGCGATTGCCGAGCCCGACGTGGCGGTGATCGTCAGCATCGGCCCCGTGCACCTGGAGCTGATGGGCAGCATCGAGGCGATCGCTGCGACCAAGGCCGAGCTGATCGCAGCCCTGCCCAGCGGCGGGACCGCGGTGATCCCGTCCGGCGAGCCGCTGCTGACACCCCACCTCCGCGCCGACGTGGAGACGGTGACGTTCGGCGAGGGGGGCGACGTTCGACAGCTGTCCGCCGACGCGGACCGGCTCCAGATCGACGCGCACGGCAGCCGAATCAGCCTGGAGGTGCCGTTCGCGCAGGCCCATCTGCGCGCCAACCTGCTGGCCGCCGTCGCCGCCGCCATGGCGGTGGGCGTGACCCCCGCGGGGCGGGTGGAGCTCAGCCTGTCCGGCGGCCGCGGTCAGCGCCGGACGCTCCCCGGCAGCGTCACGGTCATCGACGACTGCTACAACGCGAACCCGATGTCGATGCGTGCTGCGCTGGACGACCTCAGAGCCACCGCGCTGGCCGGCGACGGTGAGCGACGCGTCGCCGTGCTCGGCGACATGCTGGAGCTGGGGCCGCACGAGCGGGACTTCCACGCCGAACTGGGCGAGCGGGCCGCGGCCGCCGGGGTGGACGTGCTGGTCACGGTCGGCCCGCTGGCGGCCGCCATCGGGGAGCGCTTCTCCGGCGAGGTACATGCCGTCGCCGACGCCGGAGCGGCGGCGGCGATCGTGCCCGAGTTGCTGGCCCCCGGCGACGTCGTACTGGTCAAGGCGTCACGTGGGGTCGGGCTGGAGCTCGTCTGCCGCGCCCTTGGCGCCCGGGACCACGCGTGACCGGCTCGGCATCCGGGCGGGTCCTGATCGCCGGGACCGCAGCGCTGCTGATGTGCCTGTTCCTGAGCCCGAAGTTCATCGATTTCCTGCGCCGGCGCGAATTTGGCCAGAACATCCGCGAGGAGGGGCCCGAGGGTCACCAGACCAAAGCGGGCACCCCGACGATGGGCGGGATCATCATCTTTGCGGCGATCACCGTCCCGTACCTGCTCCTGTCCCAGCGGGACTGGCCGTCGATCGGAGTGTTCGGCGCGGCTATCGCCTGCGCTCTGCTCGGGTTCGCCGACGACTACACCAAGATCGTCAAGCGCCGCTCGCTGGGGCTGCGTGCCCGGACCAAGCTCGTCGTCACGGTTGCGATCTCTCTCGGCCTGTGGTGGGTCGCCACCCACGAGGCCAACATCGGAGCGACGGTGCCGCTGCGCTTCATCGACGTCTCGATCGACCTCGGGCCCCTTTTCCCGGTGTTCATCTACCTCGTCGTCGCGGGCACCACGACCGCGGTGAACTTCACCGACGGTCTCGACGGGCTGGCCGCGGGATGCGCGGCGATCGTCGTCCTCGCCTACCTGGGGATCACGTTCATCAGTGGGCAGCGGGACCTGTCGCTGCTGGCTGGCTGCCTGGTGGGGACGTGCATCGGCTTTCTGTGGTTCAACAGCTTCCCGGCCAGCATCTTCATGGGTGACACCGGCTCGCTGGGCCTGGGCGGTGCGATCGCCGGGCTGGCGATCATGACCCGGACCGAGTTCCTGTTGATCCTGCTCGGGGGCATCTTTGTGATCGAGGTGCTGTCGGTGGTGATCCAGGTGTTCTCGTTTCAGGTGTTTCGAAAACGAGTGTTCCTGATGGCTCCGATCCACCATCACTTCGAGCTGCAGGCGTGGTCCGAAACCAAGATCATCCTGCGCTTCTGGATCGTCGCCGCCGCCTGCGGCGCGATCGGCTTCGTCGTCTACCAGCTCAGCGTCCGGGGGTAGCGGCGCGTGGCCACCGGTGGGGCCATCCCCTCCCGGCCGTCGCTTCCTGGAGGCCCCTATCTCGTCGTCGGCCTCGCCCGCTCGGGCGTGGCCGCGGCGCTGGCCCTGCGGGCCCGCGGAGAGGAGGTGATCGGATGCGATGCGGGCTCGCCAACCGTACCGGCGCTCGCTCGAGCCGCACAAAGGCTTTCGGCGGCGGGCGTCGAAGTTCATCTCGATGCGTCAGGCGACGCCCTTGCCGCCCGCGCCGGGACGCTCATCAAGAGCCCCGGCGTACCCCAAAGCGCCCCCGCGGTGGTGGCGGCGCGGACCCGCGGCCGCCCCGTCCTCGGCGAGCTCGAGCTCGGCTGGCGCCTGCTGGAAAACGAGTTCATCGCGGTGACAGGCACGAACGGCAAGACGACGACGACCGAGTGGATCGGGCACATCCATCGCGAGGCGGCCCTCCCCGCCGTGGTCGCCGGCAACGTCGGCACCGCGGTCACCTCACTCGCCGGATCCGTGCCCGCTGACGCCACCGTGGTGTGCGAGGCCTCGTCGTTTCAGCTGGAGGACACGGTCGCGTTCGCCCCCGAGGTGGCCGTACTGCTCAACCTCGAGCCCGACCATCTGGATCGCCACGCCAGCTTCGCCGACTACGTCGCCGCAAAGCTGCGGATCTTCGCCAACCAGGGCAACGACGATGTCGCGGTCGCCCCCGTCGACGTAGCGGTTTCCGACCTCGGTGGCTGCGCTCGCCGGGTGCCGTTCGGAGCTGGAGGCGGGGCCGAGCTCGCGCAGCGCGCGGGTTACCTGTGGTGGGACGATGCGCCGCTGCTGGCCGCCGGCGAGATCTCGCTGCCCGGCGAGCACAACCGGGCCAACGCGATGGCGGCCGCGGCCGCCTGCCTGGCCCGCGGCATCGAGCGTGACGCCGTCGCCGCCGGGCTGCGGAGCTTCGCCGGGGTGGCGCACCGGCTGGAGTTGATCGTCGTCGCCGACGGGATCGCGTTCGTCAACGATTCCAAGGCGACCAACGTGGCGAGCACGATCGTCGCGCTGCGCAGCTACCGGGGGGGCGTGCACCTGATCGCCGGGGGCCGCGGCAAGCGCCAGGATTTCTCGCCGCTGGAGCGGTTGGTGCGCGAGCGCTGCCGCGCGGTCTACCTGGTCGGCGAGGCGAGCCACGACCTTTTCCAGGCGCTGGCTCCGGCGGGGGTCCCGCTTCACGAGGTCGGCGACCTGGCGACGGCGGTGCCGGCCGCGGCCACCGCGGCGCGCTCCGGTGACACCGTTCTGCTGTCTCCCGCCTGCGCCAGCTATGACCAGTACTCGGACTTCGAGGCCCGCGGTGACCATTTCCGCGAGCTCGTGAAGGACCGGTGATGGCGCCGGCGGCGGCCTCGAACCCTGGCCGGCGCGGGCTGCGCAGCGGGGCCGCCTCCGGCGAGACCGCCGGTCGACGCCCGGGGCGGCGTACGTCCCCGCCGATCGAGCACCGGATCCTGATGACGGCGACGCTGTGTCTGTTGGCTCTCGGCGCGGTCATGGTCTACAGCGCGTCCTCGCCGCTCGGCGTCCTCGGGCCGCGAGGCGGCAGCGGAACCGGCCAGTTCGTCCGCTACCTCGGATTCGGAGCCATTGGGCTGGCCGCCATGTACGTGCTCGAGCGCCGCGGCCTGGCGCTGCTGAACCGACGGCTGGTCAACCTCCTGTTGATCGCCTCGTTCTGCCTGCTGGTGTTGGTGATGCTCCCCGGCTTCGGCGTGCAGGTCAACGGCGCGCGGCGGTGGTTCGCCGCCGGGCCGATCGAGTTCCAGCCCTCGGAGCTGATGAAGATCGCGCTGGTGCTGTACGCGGCTCGCTACCTCGCCGATCATCCCAAGCGGATGCGAGGCTTCCGCCAGGCAGTTGGGCCGCTGGCTGCGCTGACCGGACCGGCATGTCTGCTGATCGTCGCGGAGCCGGATCTCGGGACCGCGCTGGTGGTGGCGCTCACGATCGTGGTGCTGCTCCTGGCGGCCGGGATGCCGGCGCGCTATCTCGCCATCCTGCTGGCGATCGCCGCCCTCGGCGTGCTGTTGCTGGCGGTCGTCCAGCCCTACCAGCGTGCTCGCCTGACATCGTTCATCAACCCGTGGGCGTCCAAGTCGACCGCCGGCTTTCAGGCGGTTCAGGGCCAGATCGCGCTCGGCTCGGGCGGCCTGTTCGGAGTCGGGCTGGGCAAATCCGTTCAGAAGATCTTCTACCTGCCCGAGGCCCAGACCGACTTCATCCTGGCGGTGATCGGCGAAGAGCTCGGCGTCCTCGGGATCCTTGGGGTCGTCTGCCTCTACGGGATGATCGCCTACGCCGGGCTGCGGACCGCACGCCGGGCGGTGGGCCGGTATGCCAAGCTGCTGGCCACCGGACTGACCTCGCTGATTCTGTGCCAGGGGATCCTCAACATCTTCGTCGTGCTCGGGCTCGCGCCGCTGACCGGGGTGCCGCTGCCGTTCATCTCCTACGCCCCGACCAACCTGTGCGTGATGCTGGCCTCGGTGGGGCTGCTGCTGAACATTTCCCGGCCGGCGGCGCGGAGGCTGAAGGTGGTAGAGGCGCCGTCGCGTGACAGCGCCAACGATCGTGAGCGGCGGCGGGCGGACCGCCGCGCGCGGCGCAGCGCCGCCGGGCGCCGGCGTAGGGCGGGCTGAAACCGGCGGGGTGCGGGCCCCGCGATGACGTTGATCGTGATCGGCGCCGGTGGGACCGCCGGCCATGTGATTCCCGCGCTGGCGGTGGCCGACGCGTTGCGGGCGGAGGGGTCGGCGGTCGTGTTCGTCGGCGGCGGGGATCGGGCCGAGCGGGAGCTGGTGCCCGCCGCCGGCTACGAGCTGGAGACGCTGCCGGTGAGTCCGCTGCCGCGCCGGAGCCCCGTGCGGGCGCTCGCCGCCGCGACGGTGGCGGCACGCTCGGTGGGCTCGGCGCGGGGCCTCATCCACCAGCTCCGTCCGGCGGCCACGCTCGGCGCCGGCGGCTACGCCGCGGGCCCGGCCGGGCTGGCGTCGGCGCTGTCGCGTGTGCCCCTCATCCTGATGGAAGCCGACAGCCAGCTCGGGCTCACCAATCGCCTGCTGGCGCCGTTCGCCCGCACCGTGTGCCTGGCGTTCCCGATCGAGGGGCGCGAGGGGTCCCGGTACCGGGTCACGGGAAGACCCGGACCGGCGGCCGCCGCCGACCGGTCAGCGGCGCGCGCCCGGTTCCAGATCGCGGCCGACGAGCCGTGCGTGCTCGTGTTCGGCGGCTCGCAGGGCGCTCGTTCGATCAACCAGGCCGCCGTGGAGGCGTTCGCCGGCGCCCGGTTCCATGTGCTGCACGCGGCCGGCACCCGGGACCTGCCCGATCTCACCGCTCCCGGCCCTCGCTACGACCTGCGCGGCTACATCGACGATTTCGGAGAGGCGATCCTGGCCAGCGACCTGGTGGTGGCCCGCTCCGGCGGCTCCATCTTCGAGGTCGCCGCCCATGGCCGGCCGATGGTGCTGATCCCGTATCCCTATGCCGCCGCCGACCACCAGACCGAGAACGCGCGGTTCATGGAGCGGGCCGGCGCGGCGTTGATCATCCCCGACTCCGAGCTCAACGGCGCTCGGCTGGCCCAGGAGGTGGGCCGGCTGCTCACCGATCCGAGCCGACTCACCGCGATGGGTCGTGCTTCGGCAGGACTCGCCCGCCCCGGCGCCGCCCGCGAGATCGCGGACGCGGTGCTGGCGGCGGCTGACTCCGGTCGCCGCGGCGCGCGCTCGGAACGTCGCAACGGCCGTCATTCTCCTACGGACCCTCAGTAGGGGCGGCTGGGGTAGCCGGGACCGAGCCGCTGATTGGCCCGCTCGGCCATGCCGATCGCCTTGGCGGGCCAGAACACTCCCGCCGGAGGTCCGCCGCCGCAGCCGCTGCTGTTGCCCGGGGGATGCGTCCACATGAACGCGTCCGCGTAGGCGAAACCGGTGTCGGTCGTGTCCTCCGGGCCGAGGCCCCGCCCGGGTGGGTTGCAGAGATTCTCGATGCCGTTCTTGACCGGATTGCGATTGCGCAGCGGGCCGCGACCGTTGTCGGAGGTGTTGACGACGAAGTGAGCGCCGTGCGTCCGCCGGGCGATCGCGGTCGCCCAGCGAACCTCGGCGATGGTCCAGTTGTCGTGCGTGTCGTTGGTGAAGAAGCCACGGATGCGGTCGACGTGGATCGCGTTGAGGATGCGGGCGGTGTAGGCCGCCGAGTTCCCGTCCGAATAGCCGGCCTCCACGTAGACGACGGTGTGGGCAAGCGCCTCCATCCTGCCCATCTCGTAGCGTAGATCGGCCTCCCACGCGGGCAACGACCCCTCCTTGCCGATACATGATGACGAGCCGATGGCGTCGAGCTCGAGCAGGAACACAGCGGGCCGGCGGTCGGTCGCCGCCGCCATCTCATCGACCCGGCGATCGAACGTCGGGGTGTAGGCCCTGACCTGCGCCGGAGTCGGGCAGCCGCCCAACGCGGGATGGAGGAAGTACGTGTTGAAGATGGGTATCGAACCCGGATCGGCGCTCATGTTCGAGCAGAGGATCTTCTCCGCCTGGCCGAAGATCGCGCCGGGGCCACCGCCCCCGGAGAACATGCTGAGTCGCTGGGCCTCGGGTTGCGAGGCGATCTTCGACAGCTCGGCGACCTTGTGCGCCAAGCCCGGATCGCCGGCCAGCCTCCCCGCGAACCGGCTCTTCAGCTGTCGGCTGAAGTCGGCCCACGACTCGTTGAGCGGCATCGCCGCCGAGTCGAGGCCGAGCAGCTGGGCGATGGCGCGCGCGGCCGCGCCCTTGGCCGGTCCGGGGACGAAGAACTTGGCTCCGGTCAGCGGGTCGGGGCCGGGCGCCCGGGCCAGATCGAGCGGGTTGGAGGGGTCACGCTGGGCCGGGTAAGGCTCCGGGCAGCTCTGGGCATAGGCGGCGTGGGCTCGCATCGAGCCACTTGCCCTCACCGCCAGCGCTGCCCCTGCCGCGCCGAGCAGCAATATCGCCAGCAGCGCCGATCGCGCCGCCGACCGTCGGTATGCCCAGGTGCGCCCGCCTGCACCGCCCACCGTGCGGACCCTACCAGAGTATCTCTGCGGTGTCATATAGCCTGCACCGGCAACCAATCCGGGCACCGGGACCGAGGTGCACAGCGATGCTCTCAGGCGGGGAAGACCGCAGGCGAGACCAGGACGGCGTCAGATCGCCGACCTCGCGGGAGGACACCGAGCGGGTGTGGACGGGTCGCCGGCTGCACTTCGTCGGGATCGGGGGCGCCGGGATGAGCGGGCTGGCGCTGATCGCCCAGACGCTCGGCGCGGCCGTGACCGGGTCTGACCGCGCGCCCTCGAGCTATACCGCGCGGCTGCGCGAGCACGGTATTCAGCCCGCATTCGGGCACGACGCGGCTAACGTTCCCGACGGCGCCGAGGTCGTCTACTCCACCGCCGTGCCTGCCGACAACCCGGAGCGGCGGGCCGCCGCCACCGAGCTTCATCGCGCCGACCTGCTCGCCGAGATCGCGGCGTTGCGACGTTGCCTCGCCGTCACCGGGACCCACGGCAAGACGACCACGTCGGCGATGGTCGTCCACGCGCTACGCGGCGCCGGCCTGCACCCCGCCTACGTGGTCGGGGGCGAGCTGCGCTCCACCGGCGCCAACGCCGGCTGGGGGTCGGGCGAGTGGATCGTGATCGAGGCTGACGAATCGGATCGCTCGCTGCTCAGACTCCATCCCGAGATCGCGGTGCTCACTAACGCCGAGCTCGACCACCACTCCACCTACGCCTCCCGGCTGGAGCTGGACGAGACGTTCCGGACGTTCATGGCGCGGGCCGGGGACGGGGCGGTCGTCTGGGATCGTCCGGCGCTGCGGGCGCTGTGCCCGGAGGGCGCGGTTGCCTACGACGCACGCGACGCGCAGTTGGACCCGGAAGGCTCGCGGTTTCGGTGGCGGGATATCGAGGTGCGCCTGTCGGTTCCCGGCGCCCACAACGCGATCAACGCCGCCGGCGCGCTCACCGCGTGCGCGCTCGCCGGAGCCGACCCGGGTGCGGCGGCGGCGGCGCTGGCGGACTTTCGCGGGGCGCGGCGAAGAATGGAGCTCCTGGGGGAGACCACCCGTGGAGCCCGGGTATACGACGACTACGCCCACCATCCCACCGAGGTCGCCGCCGCGCTCGCCGCGGCGCGCACGCTGGGGCCGGGGCGCCTGGTGGCGGTGTTTCAGCCCCACCTGTACTCGCGCACGCGGGCGCTGGCCGGCGCGTTCGGGGCCGCGCTGGCCGCCGCCGACGCCGTCGTGGTGCTGCCGATCTACGCTGCGCGCGAGCGGGCCGAGGATTTTCCGGACGTGAGCGGTCGCTGGGTGGCCGCTGCCGCCGCCGACGCCCCGGGACGCCGGCCGGTCGCCTGGATGCCCGGTTTCGACGCCGCCAGGGGCTTCCTGAGCGCGACGCTGGGTAAAGGTGATCTGTGCCTGATGATGGGGGCCGGCGACATCGACGCCCTCGGGCGCTCCCTCGCCGCCTGATCCACGCGGCGCCGCGGTGATCCTGCCGGTGCGCCTTCTACCCTGGCCCCGTCATGGCAGATCTCCCCCCGGGCGTCCTCGGCGATTACCCGCTGGCGCGGCTGACCACGATCCGCACCGGCGGAAGCGCTGAGCTGTTCGCCCGACCGGGCTCGATCGCCCTGCTGGAGAACCTGCTCACGTGGGCGGCCGAGCGCGACCTTCAGGTAGGGGTCGTGGGGTCGGGGTCGAACCTCCTGGTGGCGGACGCTGGTGTCCGCGGACTCGTCTTGAAACTTGACCACGACCTGAGCCAGATCCGGGTGGACGGCACGCGCATGCACTGCGGCGGGGGCGCCCGGCTGCCCGCGGTCTCGGCGCAGGCCGCCCGCGCCGGGCTGAGCGGGATCGAATTCGGGGTCAACATCCCGGGCACCGTGGGCGGGGCGGTGCGCATGAACGCCAACGCCTACGGCGGAGAGCTCGCCGCCGCGCTGGCGTGGGTCGATGTCTGCAGCGCGACGGGCACGCACCGCATGACGCCCGCACAGCTCGGCTTCGGTTACCGGCGCTCCGGGCTGGGCGCCGGCGAGGTGGTGGCCCGGGCCGAGTTCGCGCTGACGCCGGCGGCCACCGACGACGTCAAGCAGACCCTCGGCGAGATGCGCGACCTGCGCCGGGCCGCCCAGCCATCCGGCATCAAGACGTTCGGTTCCACGTTCAAGAATCCGTCAGATCCACGCGCGGGCGGTCGCAGCGCCGGGCAGCTGCTCGAGAACGCCGGGTGCCGGGGCCTCACCGTCGGCGGTGCCGGGTTCTCCGTCAAGCACGCGAACTTCGTCGAGAATCTGGGCGGCGCCACCACCGCCGACGTGGTCGCCTTGATGGCCGAGGGCCGCCGCCGGGTCAAGGACCGGTTCGGCGTGGAGCTGGAACCCGAGGTGCAGACCCTGGGACCAGTGTGCCTTCCCAGCGATTGGGCGCGATGATCGGCGGTCGCAGCCAGACTCCGGTACGGCGAGCCCGATCATCGCCCCTGGCGCCGCGCTCGCCGTCGGCGGGCCGGCGGGCCAGCCGGCGGTGGCTGCCCTGGTCCGGGCGCAAGGCGGTGGCGGCGATCGCCGCGGTCCTGGCGCTGGGCGCGGGCGGCTGGTGGTGGCTTCGCAACTCGTCCCTGGTGGCGGTGCAGAGGGTGACGGTGGTCGGGGTGCATGGCCCGGACGCCGTCCAGATCCGTTCCGCCCTGGCGTCGGCCGCCCACAACATGACGACGCTGAACGTCAAGATGAGCGCGCTGCGAACGGCGGTGGCGCCGTTCCCGGTGGTACGCCATCTGCGCGTGACCACCAGCTTCCCGCACGCGATGCGGATCCAGGTCCAGGAGCAGGTCCCGGTGGCCGTGGTTGCCATCGCCGGGCGCCAGGTGGAGGTGGCCGGCGACGGGACGCTCCTGCACGACGTGAGCTCGCCGGCACCGCTGCCGACCATCACCCTGGCGGTGGCTCCGGGCGGCACCCACCTCACCGGTCTGGCGCTGAGCGAGATCAGACTGCTCGCCGCGGCTCCGTACGCGATGCTGGCGAAGATCAGCCAGGCCTCCAGCGGATCGATCGGCCTGCAGGTACAGCTGCGGCAGGGGCCGAGGCTGTACTTCGGCGGCGACGCGCAGCTGCCCGCCAAGTGGTCGGCGGCGACCGCGGTGCTGAGCGATCCCGGGTCGGCGGGAGCCGATTACATCGACGTCACCGATCCGGCCCGGCCGGCGGCGGGGGCGGGCCCGGACACCGCCGCGTCACCGTCCACGGCCACCACGAGGAGCGCCGGCACATCGGCTTCCACCGGAGGCTAACCCTCAGGCTGAGGTTCAGATCACGTTTGTGACCAACCCTCGGCTATCGTCGAGGGTCCAGCGATCTGCAACGATCGTTGCGAGTCGGCGCGGACCGTTGACTTGGCGTATCGCCAGGCCCTAACGTGCCAAACTGGTTACACGGCAGGAGCTGGGCGAAACCTTCAACCCTAACTAGAGGGTCGGACGAGAACCATGGAAAGCGGAAGTTATCTGGCAGTCATCAAGGTCGTCGGCGTCGGCGGCGGAGGGACCAATGCCGTCAACCGGATGGTCGACGCCGGACTGCGAGGCGTCGAGTTCGTTGCCTGCAACACCGACGCACAGGCGCTGGCGATGTGCGACGCCGACATCAAGCTCAACATCGGCCATCAGCTGACCAAGGGTCTGGGCGCGGGAGCCAACCCGGACGTCGGCCACGGGGCCGCGGCGGAGTCGCGAGACGAGATAAAAGAGGCGTTGAAGGGCGCCGACATGGTGTTCGTCACCGCCGGCGAGGGCGGCGGCACGGGCACCGGCGCCGCCCCGGTGATCGCGGAGATCGCCAAGAACGAGATCGGTGCGCTCACCGTCGGCGTCGTCACCCGGCCGTTCTCCTTCGAGGGCACCCAGCGAGCCCGCCAGGCCGACGACGGGATCCAGACACTGCGGGAGAACGTCGACACGCTGATCGTGATCCCCAACGAGAAGCTGTTGACGATCGTCGAGCGGCGGACCACGATCCTGGACGCTTTCCGCGAAGCCGACAACGTCCTGCGCCAGGGCGTACAGGGGATCACCGATCTGATCACGATCCCCGGCCTGATCAACCTGGACTTCGCCGACGTTCGCACGATCATGCACGAGGCCGGGAGCGCGCTGATGGGGATTGGCACCGCCGCGGGCGAGAGCCGGGCCGCCGAGGCGGCCAAGATCGCCATCTCCTCGCCGCTGCTGGAGCAGTCGGTGGAGGGCGCCACCGGGATCCTGCTCAACATCACCGGCGGCCACGATCTGGGGTTGTTCGAGGTCAACGAGGCCGCTGAGATCGTGCAGAGCGCCTCGGACTCCAACTCGAACATCATCTTCGGCGCGGTGATCGACGACACGCTCGGCGATGAGGTCCGCGTCACGGTCATCGCCACCGGTTTCGACCCTGGCCGGGGACCGGCCGGAGTCGGCCGCGCGCGTGAGACGACGCGCCGAGAGCGCCGCGACCGCGACGTCACGATGGACGATCGCCAGCGTTCCTCGCTGGAGATCTCGGACGACGAGATCGACATTCCGTCGTTCCTGAAGGACCGTTAGAAAGGTCGGATAGGCCGGGCACCGGGGGCCGCGGGCCCCGGCGGGGCGATCCGTCCGCCTGGCTGTCGGGGCGCCGGCGAGGCCGCCCGGGCCATGTATTAGCCTGAGGGGAAGTGCCGACGACGGCCCAGACTCTCCGCCGCACTCCGCTGTATGAGCGACACCGTGCCGCCGGCGCCAGGATGGTCCCGTTCGCCGGGTGGGAGATGCCCCTCCAGTACGCCGGGATCACCGCCGAGCACCTGGCCGTGCGCCGTGCCGCCGGCGTGTTCGACGTCTCGCACATGGGGGTGATCGAGACCTTCGGGCCCGACGCGCCGCAACTGCTCCAGCGCCTGCTCTCCAACGATCTGCGCCGCCTGCCCGAGGGAGGAGCCCAGTACAGCGTGATGTGCCGAGAGGACGGGGGAGTCCTGGACGACCTGTTCACCTACCGGCTGGCCGAATGCCGGTTCATCACGGTCACCAACGCCGCCAACCATGAGCGTGACCTGGCGCGGTTTGAGTCGCAGGCCGCCGGCGTCGACGCCGATGTGTGCGATCGGGTGTCGGAGTTCGCCATGCTCGCCGTGCAGGGCCCGGACGCCCGGTGCCTGGTCGCCGGTCTCGCCGACGGCCCCCTGCCGGCGCGGATGCACTGCGGTGAGCGCACCGTCGCCGGGGTGCCGCTGCTGGTCTGCGGTACCGGCTACACCGGCGAGTCCGGCGTCGAGCTGCTGGTCGATCCGGCGCGTGCCGAGGCGGTGTGGGACGCAGTGCTCGTCGCCGGAGCGAGCCCGGCCGGCCTGGGCGCTCGGGACACGCTGCGTCTCGAGGTGGGCTTTCACCTGTACGGCAACGACCTGAGCATGGAGCGTGGCCCGATCGAGGCCGGGCTGGGATGGTGCTGCCGCGAGCGCACCGGGTTCATTGGCGCCGACGCGGTGGCCCGGGTGCGCGCCGACGGCCCCGCCGAACGCCTCGTCGCCTTCGAGATGCAAGGACCGGGCATCGCCCGGCAGGGCAACCGGATCTCCGGTGGAGGAGTGGTCACCAGCGGAACCTTCTCGCCGTGCCTTGCTCGCGGCATCGGGATGGCCTACGTGCCCGCCGGCAGCGCGCAGCCGGGCCGCGAGCTGCAGATCGACGTCCGGGGCACCACGCGCGTGGCGGTGATCCGGTCAAAGCCCATCTACTCCAACACCCACTCCAACAGCAAGGAGGGTTAGCCACAGCCATGGCCGATCCCAGCTATCCCGACGACCTGCTCTACCACCCCGAGCACGACTGGGCCCGGATCGATCCCTCCCACCCCGATGAGGCCACCTTCGGGATCACCTGGTTCGCTCAGGACTCGCTCGGCGAGGTGGTGTTCTTCGAGCCGCCCGCGGTCGGCACCAAGGTCGCCAAGGACGCCCCCTACACCGAGATCGAGTCGGTCAAGGCGGTGTCGGACGTGATCGGTCCGCTCTCCGGGGAGATCGTCGCCGTCAACGAGACGCTGGGCGACTCGCCGGAGACGATCAACCAGGATCCATACGGGGAAGGATGGCTGGTGAGAGTGAAGCTGTCAGATCCCGACGAGCAGGCGGCCTTGCTGGATGCGGCGGCGTACGAGGCGACGCTGAGGTGAGCCGGTATACCGCTGCCACCGCCGCTGACCGCAGCGAGATGCTGCAGGCGATCGGCGTCGCCGCGGTGGACGACCTGTTCGCCGACATCCCGGCCCACCTGCGGCTCGCCGACGCGCTCGCGCTCGGCGGCGGGCTGTCCGAGCTCGAGGTCTACGAGGAGCTCCGGGCGTTGGCGGCGCGCAACGTGTCCACCGAGGACGAGGTGTCGTTCCTCGGGGCCGGGATGTACGACCACTACGTGCCGGCGCTGATCGATTCGATCACTCAGCGCTCGGAGTTCCTGACTCCGTACACGCCCTACCAGCCCGAGGTCTCCCAGGGGGGACTGCAGGCCATGTTCGAGTATCAGACGGCGATCTCCGAGCTCACCGGGCTGCCGGTGTCCAACGCCTCCGTCTACGAGGGCCCGAGCGCCGTGGCGGCGGCCGGCTATGTCGCCAAGCTCGCCGCCGCCGGACCGCGACCCCGGCGGTTCGTGATATCCCGTGGGGTTCATCCTCATTCGCGCGAGGCACTGCGGACGTTGGCGCACGGTTGGCAGATCGAGGTCGTGGAGGCGCCGTTGCATGATGGCCTCACCGAGCTGCCGCGGCTGGACCGCGACGTCGGCGCCGTGATCGTGCAGCAGCCCAACTTCCTCGGCGCCGTAGAGGACCTCGAGGCGCTGGCGGGCGCCGCCCACGGCGTGGATGCGCTGTGCATCGCCGCCTGTGATCCGCTGCCGCTCGCACTGCTGCGCTCGCCCGGCGAGTGCGGGGTGGACATCGCCGTCGGTGAGGGCCAAACCCTGGGGAACCGGCTGGACTTCGGCGGTCCGTCGTTCGGCTTCTTCGCCGCCACCGAAGCGCTGATCCGCCGTGTCCCCGGCCGGATCGCCGGTGAGACCCGCGATCTGGACGGCAACCGCGGATTCGTGCTCACGCTGCAGACCCGTGAGCAGCACATCCGCCGCGAACGGGCCACGTCCAACATCTGCACCGCGCAGGCGCTCAACGCGCTGGCCGGCGTCATCTACCTGAGCTGGCTGGGCCGGACGGGAATCGTCGAGCTCACCGAGCTGATGCTCCAGCGCACCGCGTACGCGCGCGGGCGGTTGCTCGCCGTGGACGGGGTGCGGGGGCTGCACGACCAGCCCGTGATCCGCGAGTTCGCGGTCACCCTGGATGCCCCGGCCGGGGCGGTGATCGACCGCTGCGCCGCGCAGGGAGTGAATCCGGGATACGAGTTGGGCCGCGACTACCCCGAGCACGAGAACGGGCTGCTGGTGGCGATCACCGAGCGACGTACTCGCGCCGACATCGACCGCCTCGCCGACACGCTCGAGGCGGCGGTCGCCGCGAGTCGCAGCCGCGGCTACCACCCGGTGGGAGCGTAGGTTGTGGCCACCGCCGCCCGCAACGACGACCAGCTGACGATCTTCGAGCGCTCGCGTCCGGGACGGCGAGCGTTCGTGGCCCCGGCGCTCGATGTCCCGGAGCGCCCGCTCGACGAGCTGCTGGAGCCGCGCCTGCGCCGCGTCAGCGGCCCGCGGCTTCCGGAGGTGTCCGAGCCCGAGATCGTGCGCCACTACAACCGCCTGTCCAAGCGCAACTTCGACCTCGACACCGGCTTCTACCCGCTCGGGTCGTGCACGATGAAGCACAACCCCAAGCTGCACGAGCGGGTGGCGGCGCTCGACGGCCACGCCCGCCTGCACCCGCTCCAGGATCCGCGCCGGGCGCAGGGAGCGCTCCAGCTGATGTGGCGCCTCCAGGATGCGCTGGCGCAGATCGCGGGGCTGCCGCACGTCTCGCTGCAGCCGTCGGCCGGGTCGCACGGCGAGCTGGCCGGCGTGCTTCTGACGCGCGCGTTTCATGAGGACCGTGGCGAATCCCGGACTCAGGTCCTGACCCCCGACACCGCGCACGGCACCAACCCGGCCACGGTGACGATGGCCGGCTACGAGGTGGTCAAGGTGGGCACCGACGACCACGGCAACGTGGATCTCGACGATCTACGTGCCAAGGCGTCGGACGACGTTGCCTGCCTGATGCTCACCAACCCCTCGACGCTCGGCCTGTTCGAGCACGGGATCGAGGCGATCGCCGAGATCGTCCACGACGTGGGGGCGACGCTGTACTACGACGGCGCCAACCTGAACGCGATCATGGGGATCTGCCGCCCCGGTGACATGGGGTTCGACATCGTGCACTTCAACCTGCACAAGTCGTTCACCCAGCCTCACGGCGGCGGCGGGCCGGGCGCCGGACCGATCGCGGTGGCGCAGCGCATCGAGCCGTTCCTGCCGCGCCCGCAGGTGGTGCGCCGGGAATCCGACAACGGCGGCGGCGCAGGCGGGTCCTATTTCGATCTGGACTACGACCGCCCCAAGTCGATCGGGCGCCTCCGGGGCTTTCAGGGCAACTACGGCGTGTTCGTCCGCGCCTACGCGTACATCCGCTCGCTGGGCGCCGCCGGCCTACGCGACGTGTCCGAGACGGCGGTCCTGAACGCGAACTACCTGCTGGCCAAGCTCGGCGCGGCGGGGGTGCTGGAGCATCTGCCCGCCGCCTACGATCGGCTCTGCATGCACGAGTTCGTGCTGTCGGGCGCGCCGATGCGGCGAGACCTCCACATCCGGACCCTCGACCTCGCCAAGCGCCTGCTCGATCACGGCGTGCACCCGCCAACGGTCTACTTCCCGCTGCTCGTCGACGAGGCGCTCCTGATCGAGCCCACCGAGACCGAGACCCGGGAGACCCTGGATCAGTTCGTGCAGATCCTCGTCGAGATCCTGCGCGAGGCGGCCGACGACCCCGAGATCGCGCGCACCGCGCCGCACACCACGCCGGTGCGGCGGCTGGACGAGGCGGGCGCGGCGCGCCACCCCGTGGTCCGGCAGCCACTCTCCTCGTGAGGGTCCGCTGGGCGGCCACGCGGGGCATGCTGGGGTGAGCGACGCCGGGGGCGCAGGCGCGTGACGGCATAGGCGACACCAGGGGTGCAGGCGCCCCCGGGAACCTCCGCGCGCATCACCGCAACCCCGGCCGGCCGCGGCCATCGCGGTCCGCGGCTACCGGCCTGACCACGTGGCAAAGGTGACAAATCGCGACCGGGCCGGCGGATTTGTCACTAGCCTGCCGCTCAGCGTGGGTAACGCAACAAACCCGGGGGCGCGTCCCGGATCTGACGCAAAACCCACGCCAGATTGCGGGAGAGCGCAGCCCGGCGCGCCTGCCTCGTCGCCTCGCACGGCTCCCCCAAGTGTCGGCAAACCTCCCGCGGCCGGCGGCGTCGTAGGCTCCACGGGATGCGATTCGTGGTCTTCGGTGCGGGAGCGATCGGCGGCGTGATCGGTGTCCGCCTGCACCAGAGCGGGTTCGATGTGGCGCTGATTGCCCGCGGCGCGCATCTGGAGGCGATCCGCAGTGACGGGCTGACGTTGCTCACTCCGGAGGAGCGGGTGGTGGTGACCCCGGATGTGGCGGGTGACCCGGCGCAGCTGCGGTGGGGCGGCGACGAGGTGGTCCTGCTGGCGGTCAAGAGCCAGGACACGCTCGGCGCGTTGAGCAGCTTGCGCGATGCCGCCGGCCCCGCGATCCCCGTCGTCTGCCTCCAGAACGGGGTCGACAACGAGCGCCTGGCGCTGCGGCTGATGGAGTCGGTCTACGGCGGCGTGGTGATGGCCCCGACGGCACATCTCGAGGCTGGGGTCGTCGAGGCATACGGGGCGGATCTGAGCGGAATGGTCGATATCGGCTGCTACCCGAGCGGGATCGATGCTCGCTGCGAGGAGATCTGCGCCGCGCTGTCGGCGTCGCGGTTCAGTTCGCGCCCGGTGCCCGACGTGATGCGGCTCAAGCACGCCAAGCTGCTGCTCAACCTCGGCAACGCGGTGCAGGCGCTGTGCGGGACCGGGGACACCGGCGCCGAGCTAACCGAGATGGCCAGGGTGGAGGGGCGAGCAGTCCTGACCGCGGCCGGAGAGCCGTTCGCCGCCGCGGAGGTCTCAAACGTAAATGAGCGCTGGCGGCGGCTGGGCGTGCGCGAGATCGCCGGCCGCCCGCGCCCGGGGGGGTCGAGCTGGCAGAGCCTGGCCCGGGGGACCGGCGCGATCGAGAGCGATTATCTGAACGGGGAGATCGTGTTGCAGGGGCGTTTGCGTGGCGTGCCCACGCCGGTCAACGAGACGCTGGCGCGCCTGGCCGTGGCGGCGGCCCGGGAGGGCCGGGAGCCCGGTTCGCTTAGCGCCGACGACGTGCTACGCGAGATCGAGCGCAGCCGGGTGGCCGCCCCGGAGGCGGCGTGAGGCAGCGGGGCGATGACGTGCGGCCTGCGGAGGCGGCGTGAGGCAGCGGGGCGATGACGTGCGGCCTGCGGAGGCGGCGTGAGGCAGCGGGGCGATGACGTGCGGCCTGCGGAGGCGGCGTGAGGCAGCGGGGCGATGACGTGCGGCCTGCGGAGGCGGCGTGAGCGCGGTCGCGGACCCGATGATCGCGGCCGAGGCGGCGGAGATCGCGGCCACGGCCACCTCCGAGCTCGCGCAACTGGTTGACATCTCGTCCCCGTCTGGCGATCTCGATGGCGCCGAGCGAGCGCTCGAGGTGTGCGCCCGCCTGCTGCCGACCGGTGCCCGCGTGCAGCGGCCCGCCTGCTCCACGCCGGGCAGCGCTCCCGACCTGATCGCAACCGTGGCCGGCCGCGGAAGTGGACGGGTGCTGCTGCTCGGGCATGTCGACACCGTGATCGGCCACGACGCCCACCAGCCGCTGCGGCGCGACGGCGAGCGGCTGTACGGGACCGGGACGGTCGACATGAAGGGCGGCGACGTGCTGGCGTTGGGGGTTGCCCGTTCGCTGGCGCGGCGCCCGGAGACGTTCGCCGAGCTGGCCGTCCTCATGGTGACCGATGAGGAGTGGCGGACGCGGCCGTTCCGCCATGCCCCGCGGTTCTCCGGTTATGACGCCTGCCTGTGCTTCGAGGGCGGTCAGCTGGACGAGGTCGGCGAGGAGGGGGTCGTCGTGCGCCGCAAGGCCGCGGGAACGCTGAAGGTGATCGCCACCGGCCGGGCGGCGCACTCGGGCAGCGCCCCCGATCAGGGCCGCAACGCCCTGCTCGCCCTGGCGCAGACCGCGGCGGCGGTGGCTGCGCTCCACGATCCCGCCGGCGATGAGCAGCTCAGCGTCGTGCCCACCGTGATCCGCTCCGGCGACGCGTTCAACGTCGTCCCCGCCTCCGGCGAGCTGATCTTCGACCTGCGCGCCCGGGGGCTGCCCGCATTCGAGGCGGTGCTGGCCGCTGTCGCGCCCGAGCACAACGGCGTGGCGCTGCAGGCCGGCATGGAGCGAAAGTGGCCGGGAATGGACGCCCGCGCGGTCACCGCGCCCGTGATCGCCGCCGCCTCGCAACGCCTCGGGCGCCCTATCTCCGGGGTGTCGCGCGGCGGGGCCAGCGACGCCAGTCACTTCGCGGACGCGATCGAGCTCACCATCGACGGCCTGGGGCCTCGCGGCGGCGGCGCGCACACCCCGGGTGAGTTCGTGCTGGCGACGGCGCTGAGCTCGAGGGCCGAGGTCGCGCTGGCGATCGCCCACGAGGTGTTGGCGAAGAACTAACGAAAATCTCCCGGCTGCGGCCCGGGGCGGCAGCTCGCCATGCCATCCTGTTGACATGGCCCGCACCGGGAACCGGCTGCTCACCGGCACGAGATCGCTGGACCGCGGGCGTCAGTCGCTGGAAGGACTGTCGCTGCTCGTCGGCATCGTCGTGCTGATGTGGCTGGTCGAGGTGATCAACTCGCTGGACCACTACGCCCTGGACGGCGAGGGCGCCATCTACCCCCGGAACGTCGACCACGTGTGGAGCATCTTCACCTCCCCGTTCCTGCACTTCAGCTACCAGCACCTGCTCGACAACACGATCCCGCTGGTGTTCATGGGAGTGATCATCGCGCTGCGCGGGGCGGCGAAGCTGGCACTCGTGACGCTGATCGTGATCGTCGTCGGTGGTCTCGGTACGTGGCTGATCGCGCCGGCGGGCACGGAGACGGTCGGGGCCAGCGGACTCGTATTCGGCTACGCCACCTACCTGTTCACCCGCGGCCTGTTCGATCGCAGCGCGTTGGAGATCCTGACGGGGCTGGTGGTCGGCGCGGTGTGGGGTGGAGCCCTCATCTCGAGCGTGGTGCCGCACGCCGGTGTCTCCTGGCAGGCGCACGTGTGCGGGGCAATCGGCGGCGTGATCGCTGCGTGGCTGCTCACCGGCAGGCGGCAGCGGTCGGGCGACCCCCATAACCGCGGCGACCGCCACAACCGCGGGGGCGGCGACAACCGAGGCGGCCGCGGCCGCGGCGCCGCGACCGAGAGATCCGGGCACCAGGCGCTGCACGACTCGTTGGATCGGGCGCTGGCCCAGTAGCCGGCAACCGGCGCTGGCTGAGTAGCCTGCGACCAGTGCGGATCTTCTCCGGCATCCAGCCCACGGGCCGCAAGCACCTGGGCAACTACATCGGGGCGATCACCCAGTACGTCGCCGGCCAGGACCGCGGCGAGGCGATCTACTGCGTGGTCGATCTCCATGCCACCAGCGTCACCTATGAGCCCGCGGCCCTGCGCGAGGCGGTCTACGACACCGCCGCCACCCTACTCGCCGCCGGGCTGGACCCGGCGCGCTGCATCCTGTTTCGCCAGAGCGACGTGCTCGAGCACCCGGAGCTGACGTGGCTGTTGTCCGGCGTCACCGAGCTGGGGCGCCTGCAACGGATGCACCAGTTCCGAGACAAGTCGATCGCCCAGCGCGAGCTGGTCTCCGCGGGCCTGCTGTTCTACCCGGTTCTGCAGGCCGCCGACGTCCTCGCCTATCGTGCCGACGAGGTGCCGGTAGGCGAGGATCAGCGCGAGCACCTGGAGCTGATGCGCGACGTGGCCCGGCGGTTCAACGCCCGCTTCGGCAACGGCCGGGATGTGCTGGTCGTGCCCGAGCACCGCATCCCCGAGGTGGGGGCGCGAATCATGGATCTGCAGGCACCCGACCGCAAGATGTCGACCACCGGCTCAAGCGCCCAGGGAACGGTGTACGTCCTCGATGAGCCGGCGGCGATCACCAAGAAGTTCCGCTCCTCGGTGACCGACTCCGGCTCCGAGATCCGGCGGGCGCCGGACAAGGCGGGAATCTCGAACCTGATCGACATCCTCGCCGCGGTGCGGGGCATCGCCCCGGCCGAGGTGGAGCGAGACTTCGACGGCGGCGGATACGGCGCGTTCAAGCAGGCTGTCGCCGACGCGGTGGTCGAGTATCTGGCGCCGGTGCGAGAGCGCTATCAGGAGCTGCGCGACGACGAATCCGAGCTCGAGGAGATCCTCTCGGTGGGCGCCGAGAAGGCGCGGGCGATCGCTGCGACGACGGTGGCAGATGTGCGCGCGGCGATGGGAGTGGGACCAGTCCGAGCCCGCGGCTAACGTTTGGCGCGCGAATGGAGAGGCCGTGACGCTCACCTTCCTTGAGCTGGACCTGGACGTCTTCGCGGGGCCGTTCGACCTGCTGCTGACCTTGATTCTGCGCGAGGAGGTCGATCTGCTGGAGGTCGACCTCGCCGAGGTGGTGATCACCTACATCGATCATCTCGAGCAACGCGGCGATCTCGACCTCGAGGCGGCCACGGAGTTCCTCGTGCTGATCGCGGCGCTGCTGGAGCTCAAGTCCCGCCTCCTGCTGCCGGGAGAGGAGATGGAGGAGATCGACCTCGATCCCGGGGAGGCCGCGGAGGAGCTGCTGGCGCGGCTGTTGGCGGCTGCGCGGTATCGCGCCGCGGCGGCTGCGCTAAGCGATCGTCTCGCCGGCGAGTCCAGCCACCGCTTCCGCTCGGCGCCGTTACCGCCACAGCTGCGCAAGGCTCCGCTGCCGGACGTCGTGTCGGTCTATGACCCCGCACTCCTGGCAGGTGCGATCGGCGACCTGCTCCAGGTCGCGCCGCCGGTCGACATCCGCCACATAACGATCGCCCGGGTCACCGTGGCCGAACGGCTCGTCCACCTGCGCGCGCTGTTGGCACGAGGGCGGTTCACGTTCTCCGAGGCGGTGTCGCGCAGCGACCGGGTCACGGTGGCGGTTACGTTGTACGCGCTGCTGGAGCTCTACAAGCAGGGCGAGGCGACCTGGATCCAGGACGAGCCGTTCGCCGAGATCACCGTTCAGGCGCTCCGGCAGCCGGACCGGCTGCGGCCGGCGGCGGCCGAGGGGAGGCTGACCGCGTGATCTCGTGTGCGACCGGCGGCCGCGGGGAGGCTGACCGCGTGATCCCGATGGGCACGCCGGGGTCGCCCCCATGACCGCCGAGCTCGAACGAACGCTCGAAGCACTGCTCTTCCTCAGTGCCGATCCGGTCGCCGCCGGCGCGCTGGCCGACGCCACCGGCGCCGAGCTCTCCGACGTGGTCACGGCATTGGAGCGGCTGCGCGAGCACTATGAGTTCGAGCGCCGCGGCTTTGTCCTCCGCGAGCTCGCCGGTGGGTACACGTTGAGCACCCATCCGGACGCCGAACCGGCGGCCCGCCGATTGCTGGCCAAGCCGCGAACTCCCCCCTTGACCGCGGCCCAGGCCGAGACGCTGGCCATCGTCGCTTACCTGCAGCCGGTATCCCGTCCGGAGATCGCCCGGATCCGGGGGGTCAGCGCCGAGTCGGCGGCGACCACGCTGCTGGAGCGTGGGATGATCGAGGAGGCCGGGCGATCGCAGTTCGGGGCCGTTCTGTACCGGACCAGCGAGCTGTTCCTGAAGCTGTTCGGACTGGCGGAGCTCGGCGAGCTGCCAGACATCGCCGGGTTCGACGCGTCGCCCGAGCTCGAGCAGGAGCTGCGCGAGCGCCTGCTCGCCGCCGGCGAGGCGCGCGCCGGAGTCCCGGGGGTGGCGGTCAGCTCAGCCGTCTAGCCCAAGTTCAGAAACCGTCTGACCGCCACCGCGTCTCGCTCCAGCGCCGCCCGGTCGGACGCCGACAGTGACGCGAACGGGTCGAGTTCGATCTCGGAGCCGACGAGCCGCCAGCTCGCTGCGGCCCGCCCCGCCACCAGGCCGAATCCGCGGAACAGGCCGCCGGTGACGATCCGGTGCTGATCGTCCCCGAGGACGTCGGCCCGCGAGCACCAGCCGAGCAGGAGCGGCTCGAACGCGCCGAGCAGCCGCGGCGGGGGCAGGCGGGCGGCGCGTCCGCGGTGCGCGCGGTCGACCAGCCCACCGGTCAACTGACGCAGCTCGCTCGCGATCGCCGCCAGGCCGGCGCGGGCGTCGCGCAGCGGCAGTCCCGCCCAGCGGGCGAGGTCGCGGTCGGTGGCCGGGCCGTGGCCGGCGAGATAACGTCGGGCCAGCTCGGCCAGTCCCGTCGCCCGGTCCGGTGGCGGAGTGCCGGGGAGCCAGTCGCGCACCAGCGCGAACGCGTGGTCGCGGCCGGCCATGGGCCCGCGAACGATGCGACCCTCGATCGACGCCCGGTAGATCAGGTGGATCAGGGCCTGACCGGCGGTGGCAAAGCCGGCGTGCTCCAGCCGCTCGCGGAGCGCCGACCGGGTCAACGGCCCGTCTTCGGCGATCGAGCGCTCGATCAGGTCGACGGCGCGGGCGGTCTTGTCGGCGTCGAATCCCTCCTGGCTCAGCCGGGTGGAGCTGGAGGTCTGGAGCTGTGGGGTGGTCAGCGCC
Source organism: uncultured Actinomycetota bacterium (assembly GCA_963830395.1). Taxonomy (GTDB): domain Bacteria; phylum Actinomycetota; class Thermoleophilia; order Solirubrobacterales; family Solirubrobacteraceae; genus Palsa-465. The sequence goes on along the minus strand of CAWHMI010000002.1, from coordinate 161,173 downwards.
TGCAGCAACGGGTAGTCCTCGCTGCGCACCAGGTGCAGGGTGCCCCGATTCAGCGTCGTGATCACCAGCGACCGCCGCTCGGTGAGCTCGCGCTCGATGTCGGCGCGGCTCACCCCGGTGCTCCGGGCGCGCACCGCCAGCGCAGCCGCGCGCGGCTCCTGCGCCTGGATCGCCAGCAGCCGCTGCGCGACGGCCAGGCAATCCGGCGCCGGACGCCCGGCGAGCAGCTGCGCCGTCAGCCGGCGGCGGTGGACGTTCGTTTCGTCCGCGCCCGGGGTCACGCCTGCGCCGCGAGCTGCCCGCAGGCGGCCGCGATGTCGCGGCCCCGGGTGAGCCGCACCGTCGCCCCGAGGCCGTGGCGCTCCAGCTCACTGCGAAACGCTTCGATCGCCTTTGGGCTCGAGCCCTGGTAGGGCGAGTCGGTTGGGTTGTAGGGGATCAGGTTGACCTTGAACACCCGGGGATCGAGCACTTCGGCCAGCTGGCGGGCCTGGGCGTAGGAGTCGTTGACCCCAGCGAGCATCACGTACTCGATGAACACCATGCGCCGCTTGCGCTCGTAGTAGGCGCGGCACGCGGCGAGCACGTCGGCCAGCGGATAACGGTGGTTGACCGGCATCAGCTGACCGCGCAGCGCGTCATCGGCGGAATGCAGCGAAAGCGCCAGCCGGATCGGCAGTGGCTGCGTCGCCAGGCGCTCGATCCCGGGGATCCAGCCGACCGTGGATACGGCCGTGTGCCGGCGGCCGATTCCCATGGCCGGGAGGCGCTCGCAGGCGGCCAGCACGGCGTCGAGGTTCATCATCGGCTCGCCCATGCCCATGAACACGGCGTGGTCCACCGCGTCGTGACGGCGGAAGTGAAGCGCCTGGTCGAGAATCTCCGACGCGGTCAGGTTGCGCCCGAAGCGCATCTGGCCGGTGGCGCAGAACGTGCAGGTCAGAGGGCAGCCGGACTGCGAGGACAGGCACAGCGACCGCCGGCCGTCGCGATAGCGCATCAGCACCGCCTCCACCGGCAGTCCGTCGCCAGTGGCGAACAGCGCCTTGATCGTCCCGTCCGCGGCCTGGGCCTGCGTCCGCACGGTCAGGGTGCTGAATGGCACCGACTCCTCCAGCGCCGCCCGCAGACCCCTCGGCAGGTCGGTCATGCCGTGAAAGCCGTCGGCCCCCTGCGCCGCCCAGCGCCACACCTGACGCTCGCGGTAGGTGGGCTCGCCGAGGTCGGCGAGCGTTCCGTGGAGCAGTTGCAGGTCCATGAAGCCTATGGTGACAGCGCCATGCGCCTAGCCAAGCTGCTCGCCACCGCCGGGGTGGCGTCGCGCCGTGCTGCCGAGGAGATCGTGCGTACCGGGCGCGTCGCCGTCAACGATGCCACGGTGCTGGATCCGGCTCGCGACGTGGCTGAGGATGACACCGTGACGGTGGACGGAACGCGGGTCACGCCGGCGGCATCGCGCGCCGTCTACGCCGTCAACAAGCCGGCGGGCGTGGTGTCCACGGCCAGCGATCCTCAGGGGCGCCCCACCGTCGTCTCGCTCGTCCCGTCAACGCTGCGGCTCTATCCGGTCGGCCGGCTGGACATCGACACCACCGGGTTGATCCTGCTCACCAACGACGGCGCGCTCGCCCACCGGCTCACGCATCCTCGCTTCGAGGTGCCGCGGACCTACCGCGTGACGGTCCGTCACCCGCCGGTGGGTCAGGCCGCGCTCGCTTCGCTGGCCGCGGGCGTCGAGCTCCAGGACGGCCGCACCAGTCCGGCGCGGGTTCGCCGCCCCATGCCGGACACGATCGAGTTGACGATCCGCGAGGGCCGCAAGCGCCAGGTGAGGCGGATGTGCGAGGCGGTCGGGCATCCCGTCCGGCGACTGGTTCGAGTCTCGTTCGGCCCGCTGAGGCTCGGCGACCTGGCGCCGGGGGCCCACCGCCGCTTGACCGGCGCCGAGGTGGAGGCGCTCAAGCGCGCTGTACGAGGAGGTCGTCGCGGCGCAGGGTAGTCGTCCGCAGCGCCCGCGAAACCGCCGCCGGGGTGAGCAGCACCGGGTGGGCGCTGGTCAGGCGCATGATCGTGAACTGATGGATGTGCCGGCGCCAGCGCACGCGAAACCCCGGGATGTCGTACCTGCGCTGCATTTGTGACGGAATCAGGTTGCACGCCGCGCCCCACCAGCACAGGGGCTGTCCCGGCGCGGTCATGGAGATCACGTAAAGCTCTGAGACCCGAACGCCCCGGGCGGGCAGGAAGGCGAGGTGGGGGAGATACAGCGATAGGGGCAGGAGGGTGCGGTAGTGCTGGATGAGGACCGCTCGCGCGGGCTCGGTGGGTCCGGACACCGGGCCGGGTCCGAGGGCGCGGGCGACGGGCCGCCAATCGGGTCGCTGCATGCTGTGGTCGACGGCGATGGCGATCGTCGCGGTGAGGCCGATCGCGCACAGCACCACCGTTACCGCCAGGCCCACCGGCTGGGCCCGGCGGGCGGCGAGGCCGCCGGCGATCAGGAGCGCCGCCGGCAGCCACAGGACGATGATGTTGCGGGTGATGAGGTCGTCGAAGCCGATCGCAGCGAGCGCGAGGGCGAGCAGAAATCCGGCGACGGCGAGGCCGCCGGCGAGCAGCGCGGGGCGCCGTTCTGACGGCGTCGCTCGGGTTGCCAGCAGTGCCAGGGCGACCAGCGCGAACGCGATCGCCAGATACTTGAGCAGCTTGCGGTCGGGGGCGTTGGTGCCGATCAAGAACTGGGGGATCACCTGGGCGAGCCGGGGACGCAGCGGCGCCGACGCGATCCACGAATCATGGCCCGTCCCGTTCTGGGAGATCGCGAGGGGAATCAGCGCCAGCCCGCAGACCGCGACCACAACCACCGCCAGGCGCACCGGACGGCGAGCACCGTGCTCGGCGAGCAGCCACACCGCCTCCGGGACGACCGCTGCGACCGCGAAGTAGTGCGTGGCCAGCGCCAGCCCGGAGCTCACCACCCACAGCGCCAGCAACGGCCGCGTGGGGGCCGCTCGCGCATAGGCGAATGCCGCCAGCGAGGCCGCCGAGAGCAGGACCAGCAGCTCGTAGGAGCGCGCCTCCTGGGAGTACCAGATCAGCAGCGGACTGCAGGCGGTGAGCGCGGCGGCGGTCACCCCGGCGGGGCGCGAGATCAGCTTGGTGCCGGCGACATAGGCGACCGGAACGACCAGCACCCCCGCCACCGCCGACAGCGAGCGGAGCCCCGCCTCGCCGAACCCGAAGAGCCGGGCCCACACCCAGGCCACGCAGTAGTAGAGCGGGGGGGTGGACTCGCTCCGCGGGATCAACCCGAGCATCTTGCCGGGAGAGAGGTGGACGAGGAGCGCCGTGTTGGCCTCGTCGAACCAGAACCCCTGGTGAGCCAGGCCATAGAAGCGCAGTCCCCCAGCGAGCACGGTCAGCGCCGTGACCGCGATCGCCGCCGGCGCGGCGGCCAGACCGGCACCGGCCGTCCGGCGCCCGCCGAGCCGGGGGCGGAGACCGTCGTCCGCTAGCCAGCCGACGCTCACCGTCGCCAGCCTAGGTCACAAATCGGATGCTCACCAGCGGTCCGGGCCGGCACCGTCCCCGCCTTAACTGAATCTGAACCGACGCTGTTGGCGGGGCACACGCTGCCAACGGCACTATCTTCAGCACATGCGAGATCAATCGCCACCCGGCGAGAGCCAGATGGTGCTGGCGTCGACTTCGGCCGCCGGCTCCGGCCTGGCCGGAGGCGACGCGCCGGTGGCCGCGCTGCCGCGGATGTCCGCCGGCGTTACGGGGAGGCTGCCCCGCGTCCACGTCGCCCTCGGCCCGACAGCGGGCCGGCTCGCGATCGGTGTCCTGGTCCTCGCGACGCTGGCGATCGTCGCCGGCGCCGCCGCCGGTCCCTCGATTCTGGTGCCGCACAGCGCCAACGCCTTCCCCAACTGGGAGGCGGGACCGCTGCACGATGTCTTCACCAGCGTGATCAGCGATCACCGGACGCTCGGGCTGGTGTTCAGCGGGGTGCTGGCGGTGATGCTCCTGGCCTACGCGGTCGCGCTGGGGGCGGTGCGGTCGCTGTCGATGCGAACGATCGCGATCTCGGTGGTGGCGCTGCACGCGATCCTCCTGCTGAGCCCGCCGCTGCAGCTCACCGACCTGTTCAACTACCTCGGCTACGCCCGGCTGGGCGGGCTGCATGACCTCAACCCCTACACCCACGTCATCAGCCAGGAGCTGTTCGATCCGGTGTACCGGTTCGCCAGCTGGTACGGCCTGCGCAGCCCGTATGGCTGGCTGTTCACCGCACTCACGTATCCCCTGGCCTCCGTGTCCCTGCCGGTGGCCTATTGGACGCTGAAGATCGCCACCGTGCTGATGAGCCTCGGGTTCGTGGCGCTGGTCTGGCAGTGCGCACGACAGCTGGGCCGCGATCCGCGTTTCGCCGTCGCGTTCGTGGCGTTCAACCCGATCTTCCTGATCTACGCGGTCGCCGGGTTCCACAACGACTTCTTCATGCTGGTGCCGATGCTGGGAGCGATCAGCCTGCTGTCGGCTCGCCGCGACCGCAGCGCCGGCGCGGTGCTGATGCTGGCGGTGGCGGTCAAGTTCACCGCGGTGCTGCTGCTCCCGTTCCTGCTCGTCGCCGCCCGCACCCGGCAACGGCGGATCGCGGTGCTGGCTGGGGCGGTCCTCGCCGCGATCCCGCTGGCGGCGCTCAGCGTGACGCTGTTCGGGCTGTCGATCCCCAACCTCGCCCAGCAGAGCTCGGTGCTGACCGGGTTCAGCATCCCCAATCTGTTCGGGTTGCTGATCCACGTCGGCGGCGCCACCCCGCTGCTGCTGAAGGTCGCCGCGGTGGGCGTGGTCCTGGTCGTCGCGCATCAGTTCTACCGCAACCGCGATTGGCTGGCCGGCGCTGGCTGGGCGACGCTCGCCCTGATCGCCAGCCTGGGGTGGCTGATGCCCTGGTACGTGATCTGGCTGCTGCCGCTGGCGGCGCTGGGCACGAGCGTCAGGCTGCGACGCGTCGCCCTGGTGCTTTCGCTGTTCCTGTTCCTGACCTTCATCCCCGCCACCGCCATCTACATGGGCGAGCACCACATCAACCTGCTGAGCACGCCGGCGGGCCAGGCGGCGTCGTCACTTCAATATAAGCTCGCCCGATAACCTGTCCACGCGCGGTTTCGGGCTCTGCTTAGCTACGCGCCCGTGCGCGTTCAAACCCCGCCGGCCGCCGCCGACGCCGTTCCGGACGCGCGCGCCCCCGCCGTCCCCGTTGCGCCCCGGCTCGATCCGGTCGAGGTCGGCCTGCTGGGCGTGTTCGCCGCGGTGTCGCTGTGGATCGTGGCCGTCGACCTCACCAACGCCGCCGCCCACGGCCTGCACTGGACCGGCACCGACGGGTTCTTCATCGTCGATCAAATGCAGTACCTGGCCTGGATCCAATCGGCCGCGCATCACTTCCTGATCGCGAACCTGTTCGTTCTGCGCCCGACGTCCGCCGTCTACTTCCAGCCGGCGATCGTCATCTCGGCGGGGCTGGTCAAGCTTGGCGTCACCTCGTGGCTGGCGCTGCTGCTGTGGAAGCCGGTGGCCGTGATCGGGCTGTTCCTGGCGGTGCGCACGGTGGTGCACCGCAGCTTGGCGGGGCGGGGGCAGCGGCGGGCGGCGATGACGCTGGCGCTCCTGTTCGGCTCGTTCAGCGTCGTCGGCGGGAGCTTCAGCGTCGTCGGCGACATGATGCCGACCTGGCTCTCGTGGGGGTATCCGTTCGCGTTGATTGCCGTGGCCCTGGTCCTGTTCGGACTGCTGCGCTACGACACCGCACGCGCCGACGGCCGAGTGGATTGGCTGCCCGGACTGCTCGGGGCGCTGGCCGCCACCTTGCACCCGTGGCAGGGCGAGACGATGATCCTGCTGGTCATCGGCGCCGAGCTGGCGCGGTGGCGGGAGCTGCGGCGGTGGTCGCTGATCGGCGAGTGGCGGCGGCTCGCGCTGCCGGCGCTGACCGTGGCGATCATCGTCGCGCCGCTGGTCTACTACCTGTTGCTCGGCCACCTCGACCTCTCCTGGAGGCTGGCCCGGATGGCCGGCAGTCATGCGTTCTCGTTCGGGTCGATCGCGCTCGGGGCGGCGCCGCTGGCGATCCTCGCCGCGCTCGGTTACAAGGGTCGCCCCGACGGCTTCCTGGAGCTGGCGCTGCGGCTGTGGGTGCCCGTCGCGGTGGTCATCTACGGGGTCTCGATCACCGGTCTGGGCGCCGCGCCGTTGCACGCCGTCAACGGGATCACGATCCCGCTGGCGGTGCTCGCCGTCAAGGGCGTGCAGCGAACCCGGCTGCACGCGATCCGGCACGGCCGGTTGATGGCGGTGTTCGCGATCGGACTGTTCGTCGTGCCCGCCAACGTGTGGTCGATGGCGACCGCTCACCGCTACGTCGACCCGACCCCGGGCAATGCCAACTTCATCACCCACGACGAGCGCCGGGCGCTGAACTACCTGGCTGCCGACCCGACGCCGGGCGGGGTGCTGACCCAGTTCTATCTCGGCGAGACGGTGCCGGGGGTGACCGGGCGGTCGACGTTCGTCGGCAACTGCCTGTGGTCTGAGCCCACCTGCATCCCGCGCTCACTGGCCGCCGATGGGGTGTTCCGTGGCACCGACTCCCCAGCCGCCGCGCGGCGCCTGGTGAAGCAGACCGGCGCCCGCTTCGTGCTCGCCAGCTGCCGGCCCGAGGACGTCGACCTGTCAGCGAAGCTCCGATCCCTGATCGTCGCCACGCGCCACTTCGGCTGCGCCACCGTCTATGAACTGCGGCCCCCGACGCCGGCGACGGGTCCTCTGGCAGAATTGCCCGACGATGCGGTTGTTCGCGCTCCGTGGCGCCAATAGCGTCGAGGTCAACGAAGCGAGCGCGATCCTGGAGGGCACCACGCTCCTGATCCGCGAGCTGATGGACCGAAACGCGCTTGCCCCCGAGACGATGGTGAGCTGCATCTTCACCCTCACCGATGACCTGGACGCCGAGTTCCCGGCCGTCGCCGCCCGGCGCCTGGGGCTGGACCGCGTGCCGCTGCTGTGTACCCGAGAGGTGCCGGTGCCCGGCTCGCTGCCCCGCGTGATCCGGCTGCTGTTGCACTACTACGCGGCCGAGGATCACCAACCGCAGCACGTATATCTGGGAGCGGCCCGGGCGCTGCGCTCGGATCTTGGGGCGGCACAATAGGCTCGTGTCCGATCCGCGGCGCAGCGCACCCTGACGATGGCGATCGAGTTCGCAGAGCGCATCCGGAGGATTCCCGCCTACCCGCTGGCGGCCGGGTACGACCTCGGCGCGGACGTGGCGATGCTCGCCTCCAACGAATCGTGCTTCGGGCCGGCGCCCGCGGTCGTGGAGGCGGCCCACCGGGCGCTGGCCGGCATCCATCGCTATCCCGATCCGTCGGCGATGGCGCTGCGCGGCGCGCTGGCGGACCGCTACGGGATCCCACGGGAGCGGATCGCGCTCGGCAACGGGTCCTGCGACATCCTGCTGGCGGCCGGCGAGGCGCTGCTGGAGCCCGGGGCCGAGGTCGTCTACGCGTGGCCCGCGTTCAGCGTGTACCCGCACCTGGCGGCCGCCTCCGGCGCGCGCGCGATCGCAGTCGCGCTCGATGACCAGGACCGCCACGATCTGGAGGCGATGGCCGCCGAGATCACCGTCGCCACCCGTCTGGTCCTGATCTGCAATCCGAACAACCCCACCTCGACCGCGGTGACGCTGGAGGCGTTGGCCGAGTTCATGAAACGGGTCCCCCGCCACGTATGCGTGATTCTCGACGAGGCCTACTGCGAATTTGCGCTGGCCTTAGGGGACACCTACGCTTCGCTCGATCTGCTGCGCCGGTGGCCGAATCTGGTGCTGCTGCGGACCTTCTCCAAGGCCTACGGCCTGGCCGGGCTGCGGGTCGGCTATGCGCTGTGTGGCTCCGCGGAGTTCCGCGCCGCCGTCGACCAGGTCCGCCAGCCGTTCTACCTGAACGTGGCCGCCCAGGCGGCGGCGGTCGAGGCCCTGCGCCACCAGGACGAGGTGGAGCGCCGCGTCACCCACAGCGTCGCGGCCCGGTTGGAGCTGGCCGGCGGGGTGGGCGAGCTCGGGCTGTGGGTCGCCGACTCGGACGCCAACTTCGTCTGGATCCACCTTCCGGAGGAGATGGTGGAGGCGGAGGTGATCAGCGGGCTGACCGCGCGGGGCGTGCTCGTTCGGGCCGGAAGCGCGCTGGGGCGGGACGGGTCGCTCCGGGTCACGGTCGGCACCGATGCCGAGAACCGCCGGTTCCTGGCCGCGCTGGGAGACCTGCTCTGAAACGCGCGCCGGTCTGAGTGAGCACATCGCTGTCCCTGCCCGAGCCCAGGCTTGCCGGTTCGCCGGCGCCCCGGCGTGGGCGGGATCGGCTCCGCCCGGGGGTGTGGCTGGCGGCAGGCGTGCTCGGGGTCGCCGTGCTGTTCGTGTTCGTCACCGGCATCCGGCCCGGATACGACGGCTTCGGCTGGTTGGTGTGGGGGCGTCAGGTCCTGCACTGGAACCTGAACACCGACGGCGCCCCGTCCTGGAAGCCGCTCGCGTTCGTGTTCACGCTGCCGTACGCGGTTTTTGGACGCGCGCAGATGTGGCTGTGGATGATCACCGCCGCCGCCGGCGCGTTCGGGGGATGCGTGCTCGCCGCCCGGATCGCCCACCGGCTCACCGGCCCCAGCCCGGGACGCGCCTACGCGCCGTGGCTGGCCGGCGGGTTCGCCGGGGTCGCGGTCCTCGGAATCGACACCTACTCGCACCTGGTGCTGATCTCCAACTCAGATCCGCTGATCGTTGCCTTCTGCCTGGCGGCGATCGACTGCCACCTGTCGGGCCGGCGGCGGCTGGCGTTCGCGATGCTGGTGATGGCGTCGCTGGGTCGCCCGGAGGCGTGGGTGTTCGCCGGGCTGTACGCGATCTGGGCCTGGCGCGCCGTCCCCGGCAGCCGCCGCGTCCTCGTGCTCGGCATCCTGCTCATCCCGGCACTCTGGTTCGTTGTTCCCGCGCTGACGTCGCACAGCTGGTTCAGCGCCGGAGATCTCGCGCTCAGCCAGCACCAGGTGGTCGGCGGCAACAAGATCACCGGCGTGATCGGCCGCTTCGACAGCCTCAACGGGCTTCCGATCCAGCTCGCCGCCCTGGTCGGAGTCGGTTTCGCGGTCGCGCGCCGGGACCGGGCGACGCTGATCCTGGCCGGCACCGTAGTGCTGTGGCTGGCGATCGAGATCGGATTCGCCTACCACGGCTGGTCGGCGATCGGGCGCTACATGATCGAGCCGGCGGCGGTGACGATCGTGATCGCCGGCACCGCGGTCGGCCGGCTGCTGGCGGATGCGCGGGGGGCGCCGCTGGTCCGCTGGGGCGGCCCGCTCGCCGTGGTCGTGCTGGCGGCGGCGCTGGTGCCCGCGACTCGCTCCCGCGTGCAGGAGGCGCGCGGCAATTACGCCGTCGCCCGCGCCCACGCTCGGCAGGTCAACCGTCTGCGGGATGTCATCGCCAGGATCGGCGGCCCGGCGCGAATCAAGGCCTGCGGGCAGCCCGTGTCGGTGCTCGGGCTTCAGAGCGCGCTGGCCTGGGAGGTCGGCCTCAACGTCGGTAACGTCGGCTTCCATCCAGGGCGGGAGATCCACCGGGGCCAGACGATCGTCCTGTTCAGGCCCCATCGGGTGGGGTGGCAGGTGCGGCTCTACAACCTGCCGGCGTCCGCGGCGGCGAGCTGCCGGGCGCTGCGCACCGACTCTTCGATGGGCTGAGCCGGCGCCACCGGCCTTGCGTACGGCCCGCGCGGTCTGGTAGAACCTTGGCCAGCGCATGAGCGACCCCGCCCGCGTGTCCCGCAGCACCGGAGCCGCCCTCGGCTGGTCGGACTACGCGCGCTTCTACGCTTGGCGATTTAGCTAGGCGCTCGGCCACAGCCCTCTGTCCGCGCTCGTGCGCGGTGTCCCGGAGGTCGAGCGCCGTCAGACCGCGATGCCGCTCCGCGGCTTTGCGAGGAGGCCGGGCTCCGCGCTTTCGTAGAGTCTTTGGACGTGTGGAAAGGACCCAGCAGATGATGATCGTGATGAAACCGACGGCGACCGAAGCGGAGGTCCAGGCCGTCGTCGATCGCGTGCACAGCGTGGGCGCGCGCGCCCATGTCATCAACGGCGACGAGCTGACGGTGATCGGGGCGATCGGCGACCGTGAGCACGTCGCCCGGCTCGAGCTGACCGCCGCCCCCGGGGTGGACCACATGGTCCCGATCTCCAAGCCGTACAAGCTCGCCTCGAGCGAGATCAAGCACGGTCAGCGTTCGGTGCTTCACATCGACGGCCGCCTGGTCGGCGGATCGCACTTCGCGATGATCGCCGGGCCGTGCACGATCGAATCCCGGGAGCAGGCGCTGCAGACGGCGCACGCGGTCCGCGACGCCGGGGCGACTCTGTTCCGAGGCGGCGCCTACAAGCCCCGCACCTCGCCGTATGCGTTCTCGGGCCTGGGGCAGGAGGGCCTGCGTCTGCTGGCGGAGGCCAAGGCGCAGACCGGGCTGCCGATCGTCACCGAGGTGATGGACGTCCGCGATCTGGAGCCGGTGCTGGAGGTGGCCGACGTGATCCAGATCGGCGCTCGCAACATGCAGAACTACACGCTCCTGTCCGAGGTCGGCCGGGCCGGCTGCCCGGCGCTGGTCAAGCGTGGGCTGTCCAGCACCCTGGAGGAGCTGCTGATGGCCGCCGAGTACATCCTCAAGGAGGGCAACGAGGCGGTGATGCTGTGCGAGCGCGGAATCCGCACGTTCGAGACCGCGTATCGGTTCACCCTGGATCTGATGGCGATCCCAGTGCTCAAGGAGATGACCCATCTGCCGGTGATCGTCGACCCCAGCCATGCCGCCGGCCGCCGCGACTTGGTGGCGCCGATGTCGCTGGCGGCGGCCGCGGCCGGCGCCGATGGGATCATCGTCGAGGTCCACCCGCGGCCCGACGAGGCGATCTGCGATGCCGCTCAGCAGCTTGCCGCAGACGAGTTCGCCGGCTACCTCGATCGGGTCCGCGCCGCCGCCGCGGTCGCGGGCAAGACGCTGGCGCCGGCGCCGGCGCCGGCGCCGGTGCCGGTGGTGGCGGCCGCCGTCGCCTAGCGGCCTAGAGCGATGGTCGTCACCAACACCTCGCGCAGCGACGCGGTTCGTGACCAGCGGATTGCGCGGCTCGTGCCGCTGGCGTCGCCGCGGACGCTGATCGAGGAGCTGCCGCTCACCGATGCCCATGCCGCAGTGCTGGTGCGAGGTCGCGACGAGGTGCAGTCGGTCCTCAACCGCGACGACGATCGCCTGCTGGTCGTCGTCGGTCCCTGCAGCGTCCACGACGTGGACGCGACGCGAGAGTACGCCGAGCGGCTCAGCGCGCACGCGCGGCGGCTGGCCGGCGAGCTGTGCGTGACCATGCGGGTGTACTTCGAGAAGCCGCGGACGACGATCGGCTGGAAGGGGCTGATCAACGATCCCCGTCTGGACGGCTCCAGCGACGTCAACGCCGGCCTGCGGATCGCGCGGCGGCTGATGCTCGAGGTGCTCGCGCTCGGTGTCCCCGTGGGATGCGAATTCCTGGATCCGATCACCCCGCAGTACATCTCCGACGCCGTCTGCTGGGGGGCGATCGGCGCCCGTACCGCGGAGAGCCAGATCCATCGCCAGCTCGGATCCGGCCTGTCGATGCCCGTCGGCTTCAAGAACCGCACCGACGGCAACGTCCAGGTGGCGGTCGATGCCGTGCGGGCGGCGGCCGCCGGCCACGCCTTTGCCGGCATCGACGTAACCGGCACCCCGGCAATCCTGCACACGCTGGGCAACCCGGATTGCCACGTGATCCTGCGGGGGGGCAAGGGCGTGCCCAACTACGATCCGGAATCGGTGCGCGGTGCGATCGAATTGCTGCGCGCCGCTGGACTCCCCGAGCGGGTGATGATCGATCTCAGCCACGACAACAGCGACAAGAACCCGGCGCGTCAACCGGCGGTGGCCGACGCCGTCGCTGCGCAGCTCGCCGCCGGCGACCAGACGGTGGTCGGGGTGATGCTCGAGTCGTTCCTGGTCTCCGGCCGCCAGGACCTCAACGGCTCGCAAACGCTGGTCTACGGACAGTCGATCACCGACGGGTGCATCGGCTGGGACACGACGGTCGAGGTTCTCGATGTCTTGGCGGACGCGGTCCGAGCCCGCCGCGACGCGACCTAGCCGCTCGGGATGCACGTAGCGGTTCTCGGAGTCGGGCTGATCGGCGGCTCGGTGGCGCTGGCCGCCCGCGAGCGCCTGCGGGCAGCGGTCGTCGGCTACGACCGGTCCCCGGCGGCGCTCGCGCGCGCCGTGGCCCTCGGCGTCGTCGACAGCGCCACCGACTCGGTGGCCGAGGCGGTCGCCGGCGCCCACGCGGTGGTCGTGGCCGTTCCCGTCGGGAGCGTTTCGGAGCTGGTCGCCGCGGCGCTGGCCGCCGCTCCTCAGGACTGCGTCATTACCGACGTCGGCTCCACCAAGACCGCCGTCGTCACCGCCCACGGCGATCCCCGCTTCGTCGGTGGCCATCCGCTGGCCGGGGCCGAGAACGCGGGGGTTGAGCACGCCCGCGCCGACCTGTTCGAGGCCGCGACCTGGTACCTGACACCCGGCGCGGACACATCGGGGGTGCTCTACGAGCGCCTGCACCGTCTCCTCCACGGGCTTGGGGCGCGCCCGACGGCAATCGACGCCGAGACCCACGACCGGGTCATGGCGACGGTGTCGCACCTTCCGCACGTGCTTGCCAACGTGCTCGTCGCCCAAGCCGCGGGCACGCTGGAGAACGGGTCGGACCCGCCCGCCCGGTTGCCCGCCACCGGCCCGAGCTTCCGCGATGCCACCCGGGTCGCCGGCGCCCCGAGCGCGGTCTGGACCGACATCTACCTGTCCAACCGCGATGCGCTCACAGCGGAGATCGACGGGGCCCTGGAGCGCCTGCGGACCGTCCGAGCGGCGCTGTTGACCGGTGACCGGGAGGCGATCACCCGCTGGAACGAGGCCGCCGCCGTCGACCGTCGGCGGCTGCTCGAATCCCAGCTGGCCGGCGGTGACCTGCACGAGTTGCGGGCCTCGGTTCCGAACCGGCCGGGGGTGGTCGCGCAGATTGCGCTGGCCCTCGGCCGCGCCGGGGTCAACATCACCGACATGGCGCTCTATCCCGCTTCGGACATGACCGAGGGCGTGGTGGCGATGTGGATCTCGGGCGAGACGGCGACTCAGCGGGCGCTGGCGCTGATCGGCGGCCTCGGCTTCCCGGTGGCGCGCCCGTGACCGAGGCGGCCACCGCGCGGCGCTCCGTCATGCGGGTCTCCCCGGGCGCTTCGCCGACGCACTGGGAGGTGCGGGTCCCCGGCTCCAAGAGCCTGACCAACCGGGCGCTGCTGCTCGCCGCAGTGGCCGTGGGGCAATCGCGGCTGGTCAACCCGTTGATCGCCGACGACACCGAGGTGATGGCCGAGGCGCTGCGGGCAATCGGCGTCGTGTGCGACCTGCGAACCGGCGAATCCGGCGGCGAGTGGGTGGTGCAAGGGCTCGACGGGCCGCCGTGTTGTGATGCGACCCTGTGGTGTGGGATGGCCGGCACCGTCGGGCGCTTCCTGGTGCCGATGCTGGCCGCCGGGAGCGGCCGGTTCGCGGTCGACGCCCATCCGCAGCTGCGGCGGCGGCCGCTGGGGCCGCTGCTGCAGGCCCTGGCCGCCCAGGGCGCCGGGATCGAGGGCGACAGCCTGCCGCTGACGGTGGTAGCCGACGGGCTCGCCGGCGGGGACGTCGCCGTCGACGCGTCGGTCTCCAGCCAATTCCTCAGCGGGCTGGTGATGGCCGCGCCGCTGGCCCGGGCGCCCACCCGGCTGCGCTTTGGCGAGCTGGTGAGCCGGCCGTATCTGCAGCTGACGCTCGACATCATGCAGGCCTTCGGCGTGTCGGTCGGCGCCGGCGAGCGGTCGCTGGCCGTGTCGCCGCGGCGGTATCGAGCCGCCGACGTGGAGATCGAGGCCGACGCATCGACCGCCTCCTACTTCCTGGGTGCGGCCGCGCTCACCGGCACCTCGGTGCGCCTGCCGGGGCTCGACCTCGATGCCACCCGCCAGGGCGACATCGAGCTCGTCGACCATCTGCAGCGAATGGGCGCCAGCGTCAGCGGCCGGGATCCGCTGGCACTCACCGGGCCCCGGCGCCTGCGCGGGGTGCACGTCGGCATGGGCGACAGCACCGACGTGTTCATGACGCTCGCCTGCGTGGCGCCGTTCGCCGACGGGCCGACGACGATCGAGGGGATCGGCCACGCCCGGGTCAAGGAGTCCGACCGCCTCGGCGCCACCGCCGAGAACCTGAGACGGCTCGGCATCGAGGTGGAACAGGGATCTGACTTTCTGCGCATCCAGCCCGGGACCCCGCGGCCCGCCCGGCTGCCGACCTACGACGATCACCGGATCGCGATGGCGTTCTCGCTGATCGGGACGCGCGTGCCCGTGACCGTCGAGGACCCGGAGGTCGTCGCCAAGACCTGCCCGAGTTTCTTCGCGCTGTGGCGGAGCACCGGCGCGGTGATCGAGCGCGGCGGATGGTGATCGCGATCGACGGCCCGGCGGGCGCCGGCAAGTCGACAGTGGCGCGTGCCGTGGCCGACCGGCTCGGGTTCACCTTCCTGGATTCGGGGGCGATGTACCGGGCGGTGGCGCTGGTGGCCCGAGAGCGTGGCGAATCGCCCGTGGCGGTCGCGCCCGCGTTGGCGATCGAGCTGGGCGAGCGGGTGCGAGTCGACGGGCGAGACGTCACCGACGCGATCCGCACGCCCGAGGTGTCGGAGGCGGCCTCGGTGGCGGCGGCGCAGCCGGCGGTGCGGGAGGCGATGGTGAAACACCAGCGCCGCTTGATGGCCGCCGGGGATTGGGTGGCCGAGGGGCGCGACATCGGCAGCGTGGTCGCGACCGATGCCGAGCTCAAGGTCTTCCTCACCGCCAGCCCGCGGGCGCGAGCGCAGCGCCGCGCCGCGGAGCTCGGAGTCGATCCGACGACGGTGCTCGCCGAGCAGGCGATCCGCGACGAGCGCGACACCGCGCGCGCTCACTCACCGCTGCAGGCGGCGGCTGACGCCGAGACGATCGACACCACCGATATGAGCCGGGATGAGGTGGTCGCGCGGATCGTGGCGCTGGCCCAGACCCGCCGGTAGATCGGCTCCGCCTCACCGCACATATATTGAGCCCTATGAAGGTCGCGATCGTCGGCTATCCCAACGTGGGCAAATCGTCCCTGGTCAACCGCCTCACCGAGTCGCGCGAGGCGGTCGTGCACGAGCAGGCCGGGGTGACCCGTGACCGCAAGGAGCTGCCCACCGAGTGGAACGGGCGGTCGTTGACGCTGATCGACACCGGCGGGGTCGATCTGGAGGACCGGGACGCTCTGGCCCGCCAGATCCAGCATCAGGCGCGGGCGGCGCTGGCCGACGCCGCCGCCGCCGTGCTGGTTGTCGACGCCCGGGCGGGGATGCGCCCCGGCGACCAGGAGCTGGCCGACCTGTTGCGCCGCTCGCCGCTGCCGGTGCTGGTGGCCGCCAACAAGATCGACACCGCCCGCGATCTTCCCCTGGCCGCCGAGTTCTACGCGCTCGGGCTGGGCGAGCCGATCGCCGTCTCCGCCGCCCAGGGCCTGGGCATCGGCGACCTGCTGGACCGGCTCGCGGCGCTCGCGCCGCCCACGCAAGACGGAGCCGACGACGGGGACGCGGTGCGCCTGGCGCTGATCGGCCGCCCCAACGTCGGCAAGTCCTCGCTGCTGAACCGGTTCGGCGGCGCCGAGCGGGTGATCGTCTCGCCCCAGGCGGGCACCACGCGAGATGCGATCGATCTCCCGATCACCTACGACGGCCGTGAGCTGATCCTGGTCGACACCGCCGGCATCCGCCGTCAGGCCAAGGTGGGGGAGTCGATCGAGTACTACACGTCGCTGCGCGCCCGGCGCGCCGCCGAGCGGGCCGACGTCGCGCTGGTGGTGTGCGACGCCACCGACGGGATCACCAGCCAGGATCTCCGGATCGCCGAACTGGCGATGCGCAGCGGCTGTGCGACGGCGCTGGTGCTCAACAAATGGGACATCGCCGCTGCGGTAGATCTGGACCACGAGCGGGCGCGCGCGCACCAGAAGCTGCGCCTGCGGCCGCGGGTCCTGACCGCATCGGCCAAGACCGGTCGCCACGTCGACCGGCTGCTGATCGAAGCGATCGCGCTCGCCGACCGGAGCCGGACCCGGATCCCGACCCCGCAGCTCAACCGCTTCCTGTCGGAGGTCGTCGCCGCGCGCCAGCCTCCGGTCGGGGCCGGCGGCCGAGGCGCCGGATCCGGTCACCGGCTTCGCCTCCTGTTCATGACCCAGACCGCGGAGCGGCCCCCGCGATTCTCGATCCAGGTCAACTCGCGCGCTCGGGTGACGCGGGATTACGCCTACTTCATCGAGAACCGGCTACGGGAGCGATATCGGCTGGAGGGGGTGCCGACGATCATCGATTTCGTCGCCCGCACCGAGCGTGCGCACGCGTCGGGCGGAGCGCCGGCACGGGCGAGCGCGCGCCGGCCCGAACCGGGGTGAGAAACTTGACCATGAGTCCACTTAGGCGACCAGGTTCCGACGGGGCGGCCACTGGACCCTAGACGTCAGCCGTCTGCGCCCCGCGTCGCTCATGTAGCGCCCAGTCCACGGTGCGGACGATCCACCGCGGATGCGCGACCCCGGGGAAAGAGAAATCGAACTCCGACTCGCCGGCGGTGTCGAACTCGACCGTTCCGACCTGCAACGCCCGCTCGAGCAACGTCTGGCGGCTGTTGACGTTCTGGATCCGCTCCAACCGGGTCTGGTGCAGATCCCGCGAGAGCAGCCCGGTCTCGATCGTCAGCCGCTGGTTGGTGATGAAGTAGGTGGCGCGCAGCCGCCGGACGTGCCCGATGCCCAGCGCCAACAGAAACGGGATGAGTACCGCGACTATCACCCAGCCGGCATCTACGCGGCGGTCGGCGGCCCGCGACGCCACGCCCGCGGCGACCCCGATCACCAGGCTCGCCAGCAGCCACTTGACGTAGAAGCTGACCATCGAGCGCCACGACGGGTGGCCGTGGAAGAAGATCTCCTCGCCGGGCGCGGCGTTCATCGCCCCGAGAGTAGCGGCGCGCGCCGGCGCGTTCGCCGGGTGCCGAAGGTCCCGGCGGGCTTCCAGCGGCAACGGCGCGCCCGCGAGCGTCGCGCTTCTGGCGAATCTCACGGCCCCGACACCACGGCGGGCAAGAGCGCTGGCTCTTTCGATTGACGCGCTAGGCGTCAGTTCAAAGCCATTCGCCAGTCCTGAGCAAGCATCGCGTATACGACGTGGTCAACGAAACGGTCTCCGACGCGCTCGGCTTGGCGAAGGACGCCCTCCTCCTGGAATCCCAGCCGGCCGGGGACGGCTCGACTGCGGACGTTATCCACACCTGCTCGGACCTCGATCCGGTTCAGCTTCCAGGTCCGGAATGCATGATCGACGAGCGCGCGGACGGCCTCCGTGATAGTTCCGTGACCCTGCGAGGGCTCCGCGATCCAGTAGCCGATGCTCGTGGAGCGATTCTCCCAGTCGAGTCGGTGAAAGCCGAGAACGCCGATGAGCTGACCGTCATAGACAATCGCCGTCTGAAAGCCCTGGTTATCGGCCAGCTGCTTACGGCTCGAGCGGATGAACTCGAGCGTGCCCTCCAGCGTCTGGCCCGCGGCCCATGGCATCCACCTGGCCAGAAACTCGCGGTTGGCGGACACCAGCGCGTACAGCTCCTGAGCATCGGCCTCCTCGAGGAGCCGCAAACACCGCCGATCGTCGATCTGGAAGCTCAGCACACTCGGGTCACGGCGGCAACCCGCTCCTATTGCCCGGACAGGACCACGTCGATGAGGTTCTCGATGCCGCTCGCAAGCGGCGCGTCGCGTGTGAGGAGCTTGGCGTCGAGACCTTCCGCAAGCGTGACGTACAGCGCGTCGTAGGTCGTGCACACGTCGCGCAGCCTCCATGCACGCGAGAGCAACGACGCATCGGGATGACGACGAACGGCAAGCTGCGCGAGCTCCTCGCGAGCGCGCTCCGCCACCGAGCGCTCGATCTTGGCGCCGCGAACGAGGCCGCGGAGCGTCTGCGTCACCTCGACGTCTATCAGCCCGGGCGCGTGTGCGTCACCGAGCATTCCGGCCCGTTCGGCTTCCGATCCCTGGCCGAGCAAGTATGCGACCGCGCTCGACGCGTCAACGACCCACCTCACCCGCGGCGACCGCTGTCGCGGGCAGCGAGAATGTCCCGGGTGCCCACGTCGGCGGCGCCGCGTGCTCGGATCCGCTCATCGAGCTCCTCGGGGGTCGGCGTTCGCGCGACCCGTGTGATCTCGCGCCGGACGTAGTCGCTCAGCGACGTCCCGCCATGGCGGCCCGCGCCTTGAGGATCCGATGAACGTCCTCGGGCACATCGCGTATTTGGATCAATCCCATGCAATTACGATGAACTCATCGCGATTACATGTCAAGCGTCGTCCTAACCGCGCCGTTATTGCCGAACGTCCCGGCGCCGGGCGGCGCATTAGATTCGCCAATCGATGATCGCCCGCGTCCAGCCGCTGACGAGAACCCGCGCGGTGCGCGGACTGTTCGACTACCGGATCGCGGCCGAGCAGTCCGTCTCGGTCGGATCGCTGCTGCGGGTGCCGTTCGGTTCTCGCAGCTCGCTCGGCGTGGTCGTGGAGCTCGCCGAGCGCTCCGAGCTGGCACCGGAGCGTCTGGTCGAGCCCGAGGCCGTGCTCGGCGCCGGCCTCCGTCCCGATCTGGTGGCGCTCGCCGGCTGGATGGCCCACGAGTACTGCTCCACGCCGGCGCGCTCCCTCCAGCTGATGCTCCCTCCCGGCGCCTCCGCGGGCAGGGGCGCGAAGCTGGCCTTGGTGGCCGAGCTGACCCCGGCCGGCCGCGCCACCCTCACCGATCCCGGATCGCGGTGCAACCAGCACCAGCGACAGATGCTCACGACGCTGCAAGAGGCGGGCCCTAGCGTCGCCGCCGAGCTGGGCACCGCCAGCCTCCGGCGCCTGGAGACGCGCGGCCTGGTCACCCTCGGCAGCCGCCCGCGGCCGCGCCGTCCGCCCCGCTACGCGGTCGGGTCGGCGTCGCCGACGCCGCCGCCGCTCACCCGCGAGCAGGCAGCCGCACTGGCCACACTCACCGCTGCCCTCGCCGCGACCGCGCCCGCGCCCGTCCCGGCCGGCGGCTCGGCCGGCGCCGCGGCCCCGGCCCCGGTTCCGGTCCCGGTTTCGGCGCACCCGGGATACCTGCTGCACGGCGTCACCGGCTCGGGCAAGACCGAGGTCTACCTCGGGGCGGTCCAGGCGGCGCTGGAATCAGGGCGCTCGGCGATCGTCCTCGTGCCCGAGATCGCGCTCACCCCGCAGACGCTGTGGCGCTTTCAGGCCCGGTTTGGAGACATCGTCGCCGTCCTGCACTCGGCGCTCAGCGCCGGCGAGCGCCACGACGAGTGGATGCGCCTGCGCCGCGGCGAGGCGCGGGTGTGCGTGGGGCCGCGCTCGGCGGTGCTCGCGCCGCTGGATCGCATCGGGCTGATCGTCGTCGACGAGGAGCACGAGAGCTCCTACAAGCATGAGGGCGACCCCCGCTACGACGCGCGCACGATCGCCTGGGAGCGGGCGCGCCACCACGGTGCGGTGCTCGTGTTCGGCAGCGCCACCCCCCGGCCCGAGAGCGTGCTCGGCATGGAGCGGCTGCGTCTCACTCACCGGGTGGACCGGCGACCGCTGCCGGCGGTGGAGGTGCTGGACATGCGGGGCCGTCATCAACCGCTTCACCCTGAGACGGGGATGGCGCTGGCCGATCTGCGCCGCGCCGGCGGCAAGGCGATCCTCCTGCTCAATCGGCGGGGCTGGTCCAACTTCCTCTCCTGCCGGGAGTGTGGCCGGGTGTGGCTGTGTCCCAACTGCGACGTGGCGCTCGTCCTGCATCGCCAGCGCCGCTTCGTCGCCTGTCACCACTGCGGCCACCGCGAGGCGGTGCCCGAGCGCTGCCGCGCCTGCGGATCGGTCTCGGTGGCGCGGCACGGCGCCGGCACCGAGCGAATCGAGCAGGAGCTGCGCGGGGCGCTGGGGGAGGACGGCTTCCCGATCTTCCGGCTGGACGCCGACTCCGCGACGCTCGGGCAACGGGCGCAGACGCTGCAACGGTTCGCCGCCGCGCCCGCCGGGGTGCTGGTCGGGACCCAGATGGTGGCCAAGGGCCACGACTTTCCGGACGTCTCGCTCGGCGTCGTGCTGGACGCCGATCAAACGCTGCGCTTCCCGGACTTCCGCGCCGAGGAGCGGACGTTCTCGCTGCTCACCCAGCTCGCCGGTCGCACGGGGCGGGGGATCCGGTCGCATCCATCGAGTCGGGTTCTGGTGCAGACGCTGGCGCCGGAGGCGCGATCGATCGCGTTTGCCGTCCGCCACGACGCCGATGGGTTCATCGCCGACGAGCTAAAGCATCGGCGAGCCCTCCACTACCCGCCCTACGCTTCGCTGATCAGGATCGTGGCGTCGGCGCCGGAGGCGAGCCTGGCCCGCGAAACCGCCGGCGCGATCCACGCCGAGCTGTCGGCACTCGATGCCACCGTCCTCGGACCGGCGCCACTGTTCACGCTCCGGAGCCGTGCCCGCAGCCAGCTGGTGATCAAGTGCAATCTCCGCCGGCCCGCGATCGAGGCCGTCGGACGGGCGGTCGACCGGGTCGGACCCGCCGCCGCGCGTCGGGGCGCCTCGGTCAGCGTCGACGTCGATCCTCAGTAACCGCGTAACTAAAATAAGGGCCACGATGGCCAGGAACGCAATCGATCAGGCGGAGTTGGAGCGCGCGCCCGCGCCGGTGGACGCCGATACCGAGCACGCCGAGCCCGAGGATGAGCTCGATCCGGAGGCCGCGGCCCGGCGTGCCGCCGCTCTGGCGCACGTGCGCAAGTTCGGCGACCCCGTGCTGCGGACCAAGGCCCGCCCGGTGGCGCGGATCGACGACTCTCTGCGCGCCGAGGTGGGGCGCATGTCACGGCTGATGGCCGACTCGATCGGTGTCGGGCTGGCGGCGACCCAGGTCGGTGTCCTGCATCGCCTGCTCGTCTACCGCGTACATCCCCAGGCGCCGGTGGCAGCGCTGGTCAACCCGGAGATCGAATGGTCGGGCGATGAGCGGGAAACGCTCGAGGAGGGGTGCCTCAGCCTCCCCGGGGTGCACGTCGACGTCGAGCGGCCGGTCCACGTCCGCGTGCGCGCGCTTGACGAGTTCGGTGAGCCGCTCACGATCGAGGCGTCGGGGCTCGAGTCCCGCGTCATCCAGCACGAGATCGACCATCTCGACGGCGTCCTCGTCCTGGACCGGGTCTCGCGCTCGCAGCGCAAGGAAGCGATGCGCGCCCTGCGCGAAGCGCTGCCCACCGGCTAAGTGGCTCCGTTCGCAAATACGACGACATTCGAGCGGCCTCCGGCGGGCGCCTGCTCGGGCTTGCGGCCCGCTCGGCATCCAGCCTCGCCTGATCGGGCCGGGTGGGCGGGATCCAAGTCATCCAGCTGTCCTCGGATGCTCGTGCAGCGCTGCTGCACGTCGCATCCTGCGTCCGCGCCAGGCACCGCCGGCGACCACTCTCGGTGTCGCCGTACGAACGAAACCACTGAGCCGTAACTCACGCACCGTCCCTGCCGGCATGCGAACGGTCTACCTGGGCACCTCGGCCTTCGCCGCCGACGTTTTGGGCGTACTGGCGAGATCGCCGCACCGTCCGTCTCTGGTCGTCACCCGTCCTGACCGGCCGCGCGGCCGCGGCCGGCGTCTGGCTTCGCCGCCGGTGGCCGATGCGGCCCGACAGCTGGAGATCGCGCTGGACCAGCCCGAGTCGGTCAACGAGGTGCCGGCTCGCGAGCGGATCGTCGCCACCCAGCCCGCGGTCGTCTGCGTGTGCGCGTTCGGTGCCCTGATAAAGGAGCCGCTGCTGTCCGAGTATGCGCTTCTCAACGTTCACCCGTCGCTGCTGCCGCGCTGGCGCGGCGCGGCCCCCATCGAGCGGGCGATCATGGCCGGCGACGAGCGCACCGGCGTGTCGATCATGCGCCTCACCGCCGGTCTGGACAGCGGGCCGGTGTGCCTGGCGCAGGACGAGTCGATTGCCGCCACCGACACCTACGGGACGCTGGCGGCGCGGTTGGCGCCGCTGGCGGGACGGCTTCTGGTCGCGGCGCTGGACCGGTTCCCAGATGATCTGGGCTGGACCGAGCAGGACGACACCCTCGCCACCTATGCCGACAAGATCACCGGGATCGACCGGATCCTGGCGCCGCATCGTCCCGCCGCCGAGCTCGAACGCGTCGTCCGCGGGTTGGCGCCCCACGTCGGCGCCGCCGTGATCCTCCCCGGCGGCGACCGCCTCGGTGTCTGGAACGCGGTGGCCCGCCCGGCCGCCGACGGCGACCCCGCCTCCGGCGAGCTGCGCTTGGAAGATGCCCTGCCGGTGCTCGGCTGCGCGCCCGGGACCCTCGCGCTGACCCTGGTCCAGCCCGCCGGCGGCCGGGCGATGCCGGGGGGCGATTACGTGCGCGGCCGGCGGCCCTGACGGTGCCCACGGCCACCGTGTCTCCGGCGCGCGAGTGCGCCTACGCGGTCGTTCGGCGCGTGTTCGAGCGGGGGGCATACGCCGACCGGGCGTTCATCGCCCAGGCCACCGGGCTGACGGGGCGCGAGCGCTCGCTGGCGATGGCCCTCGCCTACGGGACCGTGCAGCGCCGGGCCACGCTCGACCACGTCGCCGGATTGCTGTCGGGTCGCCCCCCGGGGAGGCTCGACCCGCCCGTGCTGGCTGCGGTACGCCTCGGGCTGCAGCAGGTGCTGTTCCTGGACGGGATCGCCGATCACGCCGCCGTGCACGAATCGGTGGAGCTGGCCAAGCGCCACGCCCGAGGCGGCAGCGGCCTGGTCAACGCGGTCCTGCGCCGAGCGACCCGGGAGGGGCAGGCGATCCTGCGCGCGCTGAACGACGCCACCCCGGCGAGCGCGGCCGTCCGCCACTCCGTGCCGCCATGGCTGGCCGAGCTGTGGTGGCGTGAGCTCGGTCCCGAGCGCGCCCGGTCGCTGCTCGCCACGGTCAACCAGCCGGCCGAGTCGGCGCTGCGGATCAACGCCCTGGTCGCCGACCCGGCGCGCCTCGCCGCTGAGCTGGGCGTCGCCTGTCATCCTGCCCCCGGGATCCCTGAGGGGGTCGTGATCGAGGCTCCCTTCGACGCCTATGCGTCGCCGCACTGGACGGCGGGCAGGCTGATGCCGCAATCGCGCGGCTCGATGCTGGTGAGCCGGATGCTGGCGCCGGCGCCGGGGCAGCGGGTGCTCGACCTGTGCGCGGCGCCGGGTGCCAAGACGACCCACCTGGCCGCGTTGCAGGGCGATCATGGCGAACTGGTGGCGGTCGAACGGCACCCGGGGCGAGCGCGGTCGCTGCGCGCAACGCTGGAACGGATGCACGTGCACCGGACGACGGTGCAGGTCGGCGACGCCGCCGCGGCCCGACCCGCCACGGACCGCTATGACCGCGTGCTGGTCGACCCACCGTGCAGCGGCCTGGGCACGCTGCAGTCGCGTCCCGATCTGCGCTGGCGCACCGGTCCCGAGCGGATCACCGAGCTCGCGGCGCTCCAGGGGCGGGTGCTGCGCGCCGGCGCCGCCGCCACCCGGCCGGGCGGACTGCTCGTCTATTCGGTGTGCACCATCTCGCGCGCCGAGTCCGAGAATGTGGTCGACCGATTCCTCGCCGAGCATCCCGGCTGGACGGCGGAGGCGGCCGGCGGCGACGCCGCCGGGACGCCCGGAGGCGCAGGCGCCGGCGCGGCGGCGGGGCCGTTTGCGCACCTGGCGCCCGACACCGACGGGACCGACGGGTTCTTCATCGCCCGCCTGCGTCGCGAGTGATCTGCGTCGCCGGTTAATCTCTTGTCAATGAACGAGCCGGCGCCAAAGCTCGGGCCGGAGTGTCCCGGATGCGGGGAGCCGTGGCTGCGGCCGACCGCGCTGCCCGGCCGGTACCGCTGCGTCTACTGCCTGCGGCGCTACGAGCTCGTCTCGGTATGCCCCAACTGCGGTGAGCACTCCACGATCGTGCGGATGTCCAGCACGGCGATCGTCGAGTGCAACCACTGCCGCGGCAGCATGCTCCAGGAGGTCTAGGGCGCCATGACCGAGCCGCGGGAGACCGAGCGGCGCCACGAGTGGCACGAGCGGCGCCACCATTTGTCCGAGCGACGCGTCGCCCCCTCGATCCTGTCGGCGGACTTCGCCAGTCTCGGCTCCCAGGTCGCTGAGGTGCTCGACGCCGGGGCCCGGGTCATCCACGTCGACGTCATGGACGGGCATTTCGTGCCGCCGATCACCTTCGGCGCGGTGGCCGTCTCCGCGGTGGCCGATCTGGTGCACGACGCCGGCGGCCTGGTTGACGTTCACATGATGGTGGAGCATCCCGAACGGCATGTCGACGACATCGCTGCGGCCGGCGCCGACAGCATCACGATCCATGTGGAGGCCACGCCCCACGTCCACTACACGCTGGACGCGATCCGCAACGCCGGCTGCACGGCGGGGGCGGCGATCTGCCCGGCGACGCCGATCGACACGCTGAGCGAGGTTGCCCACGAGACGCTCGATCTGGCCCTGTGCATGAGCGTCAACCCCGGCTGGGGAGCGCAGTCGTTCATCCCCCATTCGCTGAACAAGCTCGAGCGGATGCGGCGCATGCTGCCCGAGACGGTTGCGCTCGAAGTCGATGGGGGCATCCACGAGCAGACCGCCGGCCCGGTGGCCCAGGCGGGCGCGAATCTGCTGGTGGCCGGCTCGGCGCTGTTTGACTCAGACGATCCGGCGGCCGCTTACGCCCGGATCGCGGCAGCGGCCGGCGCCCGCTGAGCCGGTACGCCGGCGCCGCGGCGATACAGCAGCCACAGGAGCGTGGCCAGGACCGCGGTGGCCCCGAAGTAGCCCACCTCCACGCGCGTCACCTCGGAGGCGATCGTCGGAGCCGCCACGAACGCCACGAACAGCGCCGCGCACACCAACCAGGCGGCCGCCGCCTGCGGGGCCCGCCCCCGGGCCAGCGCGGCCTGGTTCAGCGTGCCCGAGACGAGATGCAGCCCCATCCCGAGCCCGACCAGGGCGAGGCCGTAGCGCCCGTAGGTGTAACCCTTGCTGCCGAGCACGGCGGTCATCACCGCTGGGCCGATCAGCAGCAGCCCGAGCGCGACGGCGAGCCCGAAGGCGGCGATCACGAGGATGGTGGCGCGGATCGCGCGGTGAAACTCGTCCGGGCTTTCACGGGCCTCGAGTCCGGCCAGATGCGGAAGGATCGACGTCTGGATCGCCTGGAACAGTTGCAGCGGGGCGCGAACGATCAGCATCACGTCGAACACGAACCCGGTCAGCCCGGTGGTCACGCCGGCGCCACCTCCCGCCTTCAGCGCGACGATCAGCACCCCGGCGTTCATCAGCGCCTGCTCTGAGAGCATGATCGCCACCACCGATCCGGCGAAGCCGGCGCCATGGCGCATCGACAGCTCGGCCGTCGCCTCCTCCGCGGCGACCTGGCCCGGACCCTCGCCGCCGGCGTCAGGCGCCGGGCTGCGCAGCACACCGGGTGTCGGCGCGGGATTACGCTCCGGCCGGCTCAGGCGCGAGAACGCGAACGGGATCACCGAGAGCGAGACGAACGGCGCGATCGCCATACCCAGCCCCACCAGCGCCTGGCCGGAGCCGATCCCGACCGCGACCAGCAGGGCCGGGATGAACCGTGACGTGGACTCCAGGAACACCAGCCCGCCGTACAGGGCGAACCGCTGTTGCCCGGCCAGCCAGCCGCGGGCGAAATAGCTCGCGGCGTAGACGACGACCCCGATCACGAGGATCCAGTACAGGGCGCTCGAGCCCGCGAACATGTTCTCGATCTGGGATCGGAGGATCAGCGCCGCGACCAGGAAGACCAAGGCGAAGCTGAGCTGGATCGTGGCCGGGACTCGCAGCGAATGGTCCGTGATGCCGCGGGCCCGCCGATCGGCGATCGTCCGCGAGAGCAGCTGCTCGATCGGCCGGTAGATCACCGACAGGATCACGAACATGATCGCCCAGCACAGCGAGATCCGCGAGTACGCGGCCGCACTCAGCACGTGGCTGGCGGTCGCCAGGTAGGCAAACGTGAAGATGCCGGTCGAGGCGATACCGATCGTCAGGATCCGCGCCCCGGAGGCGAACGAGCCCGGCTCGCGGCCGTCCCCGGCCCGGTTGTCGCCGGCGGGCGGGGGTCCGTCGGGGGCGATCGTGGCCGCGGAGCTCACCGGCCGAGTGCGACGAGCAGCATCGTCCACGGGAACGGCGAACGCGTCTGCACGACCTCGCCGTACCCGGCAAGCAGGCTGACGAACGAGCGCCGGGTCCAGTGGTGCAGATGGCCCGGGGTGTTGCCAAGCTCGCCCACATACGCGCCCCGGGCGACGTTCAGCATCCGCCACACCGGCTCGCGCGGCACCGACACGAGCAGCCAGCGGGCGGCGACCCGAGCCATCTCTGACAGCGCGGCGATCGGCTCGTCGACATGCTCCAGGACCTCGGTCGCCGCCACCAGGTCAAACTCATCGTCGTCGAACTGCAGCCGTTGCACTGCCATCGGCATGAACTCGAGGTTGGGCCGCTCCCGGTTCGCCCATTGCGTCAGGAGCTTGGGGTCCTCCAGGTCGGTGCCGACGACCCGTCCGTCGCCCAGCCGCGTCGCCCAGCGCGTCGTGAGCACTCCTTCGCCGCAGCCCACGTCGAGCACCGACCGCGGCGCCGCCTGCGCGAACAGCTCGTCCAGGCTGTACGCGAAGCCGGCCATCAGCCGCCGCACCACCGGGTTGCTGGACCCGTACTTGTCGTAGGTGTTGCCGGTGGGGATGGCCGCCCCGGCGGTCATAGCTTGACCGCCTCGCGGCCCTCGGGGGTCCCGTCCACCGGCGGCTGGTCCGCCGGCGAGCCGCCCGGCTCGTAGTGCGACGGCGCGACCCCCAGCTGCAATTCGATCCGGCGCACGCGTTCGAACGTGCGCTGCGAGAGCGTGCGCTGGGCGGCCAGCAGGTCTCCGATCACCCCGAGTGCGCCGAGCAGCATCGCGCCGATGAACAAGACCGCGCCGGCGATCAGCGACTGGACGTGTCCCCTGCCGGCGGTGGATGGGTTCTCGGCGAAGAAGACCAGGAAGCGAATGAACACCGCCAGCGCCAGCGTCCCCAGCACCAGCGCGCCGCCCCAGAACACGCGCAGCGGCTCGTACTGGGAGTAGATTCGGAAGATCGACAGACCGTTACGTCGGATGTAGGCGGTCGTCGACGGGAACAGGCGGGACTCGCGGGTCTTGGCGTTGGTGCGGATCGGCACGTGGTCGATCGACACGTTGAGCTTGCCCGCCTGGATGATCGTCTCCAGCGTGTAGGTGAACTTGGAGACGACCTGCATCTGCAGAGCGGCCTCGCGGTTGTAGGCGCGAAAGCCGGAGGTGGTGTCCGGCACATCGGTGGAGGAGGCCTGCCGCACCACCCACGAGCCGACCCGTTGGAGGCGGCGCTTGACGTAGGAGAAGTGCTCGTTGGAGTCCACCTGACGATCGCCGACCACCATGTCCGCCTCGCGGCGAACGATCGGAGCGACCAGCTTGGGAATCTCCGCGCCGTCGTATTGATTGTCGGCATCGGTGTTGACGATCACGTCGGCACCGAGCTTCAGCCCGGCGTCGAGGCCGGCCTGAAACGCGGCGGCCAGTCCCTTGTGGTTGGTCAGGCGCACGATGTGATCGACCCCGCTGGCCCGCGCCCGCGCCACCGTGGCGTCGCCGGAGCCGTCGTCGATGATCAGCCACTCCACCGCGTCGAACCCCTCGATCTCGCGGGGCAGATGGGCGAGGGTGTCCGGCAGCTGGTCTTGTTCGTTGAAACAGGGGATCTGGATGATCAGCTTCATGGCGCAGGTCGCCGTCAATAATTCTTTCGCGGGCCCTTACTTCCCGACGCGTCGAGCTCCGGTGGGTCGGGGTGGGTGGGATCTCCCATCCGTGGGCACGCGCAATCCATCACACGGTAGCGGGATACTCGTACACGAACATGGACACGGCCACGGCCAGCCGCCCCGAGCCAGCACCACCGCAGCGGCTCTCGCCCCCGCCATCGCCGCCGGGCCCCCGGGACCGACTGCGCCGCGCCGTCGCCACGCGGCGGCGCGACCTGTACCGGCCGGCGCTGCTGGTGTTGCTGGCGGCGACGCTGGCGCTGCGGCTGTGGGGCATCAAGCAGGGCCTGCCCTACAGCTACAACTCCGACGAGGCGACCCATTTCGTCCCGCGTGCGGTCGCTTTCTTCTCGCATGACTACAACCCTCAGTATTTTCTCAATCCGCCCGCCTACTCCTACCTGCTCCACCTGGTGTTCGAGCTGTGGTTCGGGAGCGGGGACGCCGTTGCTCGGGCCTACACCACCGACCCCACCGAGGTGTTCGTCGTCGCCCGGGTGGTCGCGGCGGTGCTCGGCACGGTGGCGGTGTGGCTGACTTATCTGGCCGGCGAGCGCCTGTTCAATCGGCCGGTGGCGCTGCTGGGGGCCGCGGTGTTCGGCCTCGCCTTCCTGCCGATCTTCTACAGCCACCTGGCGCTCAACGATGTTCCGGCGCTGGCGCCGGTGGCCCTCTCGCTGTATGGGGTCTCCGGCGTCCTGCGCAACGGGTCGCGCCGGGACTACGTGATTGCCGGGCTCGGGATCGGCCTCGCCGCCGCCACCAAGTACACCGCGGGGGTGACCATCGTCTGCCTGGTGGCCGCGGGGGTCTGCGATGGCGCCGGGGGCGAACCGGTCAAGGCGGCCCGCCGTCTGATGCTGGGAGTCGGCTGCGCCCTGCTCGCGTTCATCGCCGCCAACCCCTATTCGGTGCTCGACTTCTCCGCGTTTCACGCCGGCGTGACGACCCAGCAGGCGCTGGCCGGCGGATCTGATCCGGAGAAGCTGGGAACCACCGCCGCCAGCGGAACCGCCTACTACTTCTTCGCCTTCACCTGGGGCATGGGGTGGGCGCCGTCGATCGCCGGCGCCGCCGGCGCCACGCTGCTGGTCATCCGCCGCCGGCTGGCGCTCGCGTTCGTGCTCATCCCGGCGCCGATCGCCTACATCGTGTTCATGGGCGATCAGCAGCGCTACTTCGGACGCTGGCTGATGCCGATCTTCCCGCTGGTCGCGTTGCTCGGCGCTTACGCCGCCGTCGAGCTGGTCCGCTGGCTTCACCGGGCACGCCGGATGCCTGTGGCCCTTGCCGCCGGCGCCGTCACCGTGGTGATGCTGGCGCAGAGCGTGGCCACTGTGACCCACAACGATCTCGTCCTGTCGCGCGCTGACACGCGAAACCTCACCCGCGCCTGGATGGTGGCTCACGTGCCGGCCGGCGCCAAGGTGGTGGTGGAGCCGGTGGTGTCCGATGACTGGGGCCGCGACGTCGGTCGCTCGGAGCCGTGGACGCCGAACGGGGCCCGCTGGCAGCTGTGGAACACCTACCTCACCGACATCGATAGCAATGGCGCTCAGCTGCCGCCGGGCGATCGTCGCTACGTGCCGGTCGACGAGTACGAGCGGACGCTCCGTCCCGAGCTGCTCGACGAGTACGCCGAGCGCGGGTACTGCTGGGTGGTGATCGGATCCCTGCAGGCCGGGAGATCCTTCGCCCAGCCCGGAATCGCGCCGGCGGCGATCGCGTACTACGCGCAGCTCGCCAACCATGCGCGGCTGATGTACCACATCAGCCCGTTCGGATCGGCGCAACGCGCGGTCCCGTTCAGCTTCGACTGGTCGATCGACTACTACCCCGGCCAGTACCACCGGCCGGGGCCCGAGATGAGCGTCTACCGCCTCGACGAGGGCCGATGCGCCGCTAACCCGCTAACTATCCTGCGAAGCGGAGATGACGCTCACCGTCGATAGCGATCGCCAGCACCTCGCCCGCGCGATCGAGATCGCCCAGCAGGGTCGCGGTCGCGTCAGTCCCAATCCGCTCGTCGGCGCCGTGCTGGCCGACCCTGACGGGCCGATCGGCGAGGGCTTTCACCGCGAGCTGGGCGGACCGCACGCCGAGGTCGAGGCGATCCGCGCCGCCGGCGATCGCAACCTGGCCGGGGCCACCCTGTACGTGTCACTGGAGCCGTGTTGTCATCACGGCCAGACTCCCCCGTGCACCGATGCGATCCGCCGGGCGGGTATCGGCCGAGTGGTCGTCGCCTCCGACGATCCGTCCGAGCACGCGTCGGGGCGGGGTCTGGGAATCCTCCGCGACGAGGGCGTCGAGGTGGTGCTCAGCCGGGGCGACCTGGCCGACCGCGCCCGCCTGATCAACCAGCCGTTCCGCAAGCACGTCCGCACCGGGCGGCCGTGGATCCTGTTCAAATCGGCGATGACCCTGGACGGCAAGGTGGCGACTCGCAGCGGAGACTCGAAGTGGATCTCCGGAGAGTCCAGCCGCCAGCTCGCGCACCAGTGGCGCGCCGAATGCGATGCCGTGGCTGTCGGGATCGGCACCGCGCTGGCCGACGACCCGCTGCTCACCTCGCGGGTCAAGCGCATGGCGCAGCCGCCGCGCCAACCGCGCCGGATCGTATTCGACTCGGTGGGGCGCCTGCCGCTGCACGCGCAGCTTGCGCGCGACGCCCGCCAGACCCCGCTCACAGTCGTCGTCTCGCGCGCCGCGCCGCGGTCCGCGACCGACGCGCTCGAGGCCCACGGGGCCGAGGTCGTCGTCGCGACCGGCGAGCACGAGCCCGCCCGCGTCATCTCCGCGCTCGATCAGCTGGGCGCGGCCGGCATCGGATCGATTCTGCTGGAGGGCGGCCCCCATCTCGCCGGAGCGTTCCTCGATGCCGGCGAGATCGACGAGATCCGCTTGTTCCTGGCGCCGCTGGTGCTCGGCGGACGGACGGCGCGGGATCCGCTGGAGGGAGAGGGCGTGGAGCAGATCGCGGACGCGATGCGGGCGATGACGCTGGAATGTGAGCACGTCGGCGACGACCTGCTCGTCTCCGCCCGGCTCAAGGAGTGGTGAACGGATGCGCCGCGGATGTTCACCGGGCTGATCGCCGATCGCGGCCGGGTCCGCGAGTGCAAGCGCGGCGACGACGGCGTCCGGCTGACCGTCGATTCCACGGTGGCCGGTGAGCTCACGCGCGGCGACTCGGTAGCCGTCAACGGCGTCTGCTTGACCGCCACCTCGGTGGATCGGTCCGGGTTTGCCGCCGAGGTGATGAACGAGACCCTGCAGCGCAGCTCGCTGCGCGATGCCGCGCCGGGGTCGGTGGTCAACGTCGAGTTGCCGCTGCGCCCCACCGACCGGCTCGCCGGCCACGTGGTCCAGGGACACGTGGACGGCGTCGGCGTCGTGCGTTGCGTGGCGGGGGACGGCTTCGCGCGGCGGTTGGAGATCGAGGCGGAGTCGGATCTGCTGCGCTACGTCGTCGGCAAGGGCTCGGTGG
The DNA here is from genome assembly GCA_963830395.1 of uncultured Actinomycetota bacterium. Taxonomy (GTDB): domain Bacteria; phylum Actinomycetota; class Thermoleophilia; order Solirubrobacterales; family Solirubrobacteraceae; genus Palsa-465. The sequence continues at coordinate 129,523 of CAWHMI010000002.1, read as the reverse complement.
CCGTCGACGGCGTCTCGCTCACCGTGGCCGGGCTCGGCGACGCATCCTTTACCGTTTCCCTGATCCCCGAGACCCTGGAGCGGACGAATCTCGGCTCGGCGCAGCCGGGGACGAGAGTGAACCTGGAGGTGGACGTGCTGGCCAAATATGTCGAGCGGCTGGTTCGCGCATGAGCGCCGTCGAGAGTCCGCTGTCCACCGTCGAGGACGCGCTCGAGGACATCGCCGCGGGCAAGATGGTCGTCGTCGTCGACGACGAGGACCGCGAGAATGAGGGCGACCTGGTGATGGCCGCCCAGTTCGTCACCCCCGACGCCATCAACTTCATGACCCGGCAGGCGGGCGGCTGGATCTGCCTCGCCCTCACGGCCCAGCGCTGCGACGAGCTCGGCCTCGAGCTCATGACGCTCAAGAACGAAAGCGCCAACCAGACGCCGTTCACGGTCACCATCGAGGCCCGGGAGGGCGTGACCACGGGGATCAGCGTCTACGACCAGGCCCATACGATGCAGGTCGTCGTCGACCCGACGAAGGGGCCGGATGACATCGTCAAGCCCGGCCACGTCCGCCCGCTGAAGGCGAAGTCCGGCGGGGTGCTCGAGCGCACCGGCCACACCGAGGCGTCGGTCGACCTGGCGCGGCTCGCCGGGCTCAACCCGGCGGGGATTATTTGCGAGATCCAGAACGAGGACGGCTCGATGGCGCACGGCGAGGATCTCGCCGTGTACTGCTGGAAGCACGGGCTCAAGATGATCACGATCGCCGACCTGATCGCCTACCGGCGCCGCCACGAGAAGCTCGTCGAGCGGGTGGTGTCGACCCGGCTGCCGACCGCGTTCGGGGATTTCGTCGCCGTCGGGTACCGCTCCCTGGTCGACAACAAGCATCACGTGGCACTGGTCAAGGGCGAGATCGCCGGCGCCGCGGACGTACTCGTCCGGGTCCACTCCGAATGCCTCACCGGCGACGTGTTCCACTCGCTGCGCTGCGACTGCGGCGAGCAGCTGGAGTCGGCTCTGGCGATGATCGAGAGCGAAGGCTGCGGGGTGCTGCTCTACCTGTCGCAGGAGGGCCGCGGGATCGGCCTGCTCAACAAGCTGCGCGCGTACAAGCTGCAGGAGGAGGGGCTGGACACCGTCGACGCCAACCTGCGCCTCGGCCTTCCCGCCGACCTGCGCGACTACGGCATCGGTGCCCAGATCCTCGTCGATCTCGGGCTGTCCAGCATCCGCATCCTCACCAACAATCCGAAGAAGATCTCCGGCCTCGCCGGCTACGGGCTGTCGGTCACCGATCAGCTCCCGATCCAGCATGCGCCCAATCCGCACAACGAGGCCTACCTGCGGGCCAAGGCGCAGCGGCTCGGTCATACCCTCCACCATCAAGGCCTGGCGCTCGACGAGGAGATGCTCGAGCACGAGCTCGAGCAGGACCGCCGCCGCAACGATGGCTGACCGCCGTGTCGCGCTGTGCGTGGCGCGGTTCTATTCCGAGCTGGCCGACAAGCTCGAGCAGGGCGCGCGCGCAGCACTGGACGATGCCGAGGTCACGGTGATCGACAGCTTCTCGGTCCCGGGGGCGTTCGAGCTGCCGCTGGTGGCCAAGTACGCGGCCGAGTCGGGCCGGTTCGACGCCATCGTGTGTCTGGGCGCCGTGATCCGCGGCGAGACCGATCACTACGCCTATGTCTGCGCCTGCGCCGCGGAGGGGATCGCTCGCGTGCAGTTGGAGACCGGCGTCCCCTGCGGCTTCGGCGTGCTCACCGTCGACACCATGGCGCAGGCGCTCGACCGGGTGCAGGGAGGGTCCAAGCGCGACACCGGCCGGCATGCGGTGGAGGCGGTGCTGGCGTCGCTGGAGGTCAAGCAGGAACTGGCGGGGCGGCGGGGTCAGGCCGGCTTCGCCGTCTGACGGCGGCTTTGCGTACTCGTGACTGGGGGCGACCCAGCCGCCCCGGGCCGGCAGGGTGCTGCATACGATCCCTCGAGCTCGCGGCACGGCCGAGTCAGCGAAGCGGACGCCCCCGAGCTGATCGACCCCGAGATCCTGGCGGCCATCTGCCGCTTCACCCGCCGCGGCTGCTGGACCCCACCGCCGGACGCGCCGTGCCGGAGCTGGGCGAGCTGGCGCTGGGGCGCCGCTGTCACGCCGCGCTACGCTCCCGCGTCTGGGAGCAGCGCGACCGTGCCGGCACTTATGACGTCTGATACCTCGCGCCTGCCGAGCAGCTCGACGCCCAACTGCTCACCGCGACGCCCGGCTTGCCCGACGCCGCGACGGGCTGGTCGGGCTGGCGATCAGTTCTTGACTCCGCGCGTGCGAGAAGCCTGCCTCTCGACCCGCCGAGTCACGCTTGCGCACGACCTGGCCTTCGACCCCGGACATAGAGTCACGTTAATGACTAAGTGGGCTATCCACTTCGGTACCCCGGTCGGGCTTGAGCGCACCAGGATCGAGGCATCCCAGGCCGCGGCCCCGCGATGACCGTGACGTTTGACTCCTGGGACGCCGGCGCTGACGCGGGCGCGAGTGACGCAGAGCCGCAGCGCTCTTATCGCCGACAGGGGGTTATGGAAGTAACTGACCCCAGGGGGCACCTTAGCTCCCACACCCCCACCCCGGACCGCCGTCCCACTGAGATCGGGGTATCAAAGCGGATAGCCCGCATGACTAAGAACGTGACTCAAGCTGCTTTTCGCGAGTCGCTCGTCGCTGGCGAGAGCGATATCGCTCGGGTGGGTGGCGGGCTGCGGGTCTGTGCCGGTGGGCGCGAGGGGATCGGTTGCGGCTCGCGTCAAGAGCCGACGGCGGTGGCTTGGTGGCGCAGCGATTCGCTACAGGCCGCCGCGTTCGCTCTCTAGGCGGACGCGGCGCTGGGTGGTGGCTACCTGGATCGTGTTGTCGCCGCTGTAGCGGGCGATGATCAGGTAGCTGGGCGGGTTGGGGTCGAGGTTGATGGCGGGCAGTACCAGCGAGGTCTGCCAGCGGCCGTGGACGACCGTCGCGTGGGCGCTGCGGGTCGCGGGGCCGCGCGGGAGGTGCACGCTGACCTTCACCTGGACCAAGCCGCCAGCGGCATCCGCGGTCACCCCGCCGAGCTTGATCGCGCCGTCGAGCTGCAGGCGCAGATGCCGGCAGGTGGCATCGGCAATGACCGCGGTGATCTCCCGTTCTCGCTGCCCGGTCTCGGTCGCGCAGCCGCGCCTGAGCGGGGTGTGGCGCGCCAGCGGATGATCCGCACCCGCGCGGGTAGCAGCACCGTGTAGGTGATGCTCGCACTGGCGGTCTGCCCGTCCCTGCTGGTGGCGCTGACGGTGAAGCGGTGCCGGCCCGCAGTCGCGGTGTCGATCGCGTTCCCATTAGCGGTGGTGCCGGCGCAGGCGGCGATCCCCGGACCGCCTGACCGTCTTGGCAGCGATAGCTTGCGGTGATGAGCTGGCCGTGCTGGTAGCGCGCCCCGTTGACCGGGCGCGATCGACACCGACGGCGCCGACGGCGCCGGCGGTGGGGGGACTGGCGGCGTTGGCGGGGTTGGCGGCGCCGCCGCGACCGTGTAGGCGATGCTCGCGGTCGCGGTTTGCCCATCCTGGCTGGTCGCGGTCACCGTGTAGCTGCGGGGCCCGGCGGTCGCGGTGTCAAGGATCCCCGGGCTCGCGCTCACGTTTGAATCGGTGCACGACGCGATCCCCGGCGCAAACGGCGCGTCTGAGCACGCGAAGCTGGTCGCAACCGCTTGCCCCAGGTTGAACGTCTGACCATCAGCCGGCGCGCTGATCACCGCCGACGGCGGTCCGACCGCGAACACCGACACCGTGCTGGCGAGGAGGTTGGCGGTCGCCAGCAGCCCCCCACCCGGACTGAACGCCACCGAGACCGGGCCGCTGCCGGCGCCAAACGGCGAGCCCGCGACCGGCGCGAACACCGGCGCGGCCAGCGCGTGCGGCGCGCCCCACAGCAAAAACACCGACAGCACTCACACGGCCGCACACCACCGCCACCGACCCACCTCACGGCGACCTTCCCGAGCGAGTCCCCGAACGGGCTCACCGCCGCCCTGCACGATCTGACCAGCCTCGACTCCATCCCAGCGCTTGGCGCGCACCCATACGATCCCTCTCCTAGCCATCGATTCGCGAGCGGACCGGACGATCCGGTGCCGCGTCCGATCTTCGCGCTCGCTTGCCGAGCCCGGGCTCGCAGAGCGCGATCTCACGCTGGATGAGGTCTCTTTCATCGCGAAAGTGCGCGATGCTGATATCGCTGGGCTGCCTGACCATCCCGAATGGCTCATCGCGGTTCATGGACCCGCGCCTGAATCCGGCATGGTGGTGCGATCCGCCGGCTCATGGGCAGCCGGTTCTTTCAGGACGGCCCTGGGGGATGGCGCCTCAAGAACACTCCTGAGAGTCGCCACGGTTGACCGAGTCGAGCTCAGCCAGACGACTTCATCCCCCATCTGACCAGGCGGGTACTCGATTGTCTCCGCGCGCCGGGCTTCCCCGGACAGCGTTGCCAGGCTCCCCTGGGGATGCGCTCCAGCTTCCCGTCAGTCGACGAAGTAGCTGTGCTCCGGAGCCTGGCGACGCCCGTGGGATGGCAGGATCCCGGCTCCTCCCGAGCCCCCGGACGAGGACGCCGGCGCCTGGTGCTTCTTCTTGGGCTCGGCGCCTGGCTTGCCGGGCGCCGTGGGCTTGGCCGGCTTGCCCTTGGGCACGGCCCCCGGCTTGCTCGACTTGACCGGGTTGCCCGTCGCGCCCGACCGGCTCGGGCGCGAGGACGTCGAGGACTTCGACGGCCTGGACGGCCCAGACGGCTGAGCGGGCTTGCTCGGCTTGCCCGATGTGCCCGATGTGCCCGATGTGCCCGACTTGCCCGACGTGGTCGACGGGCCCGGCGTGGTCGACGAGGCGGGCGTGGTCGACGTGGCCGGAGTCGTGGCGGTGCCCGAAGACCGCGACGGCGTCAGCCGCGCCGGAACCTGGCCGCTGGCGTGCAGCGCCTGGTTCAGCGCCTGGCGCACGACGCCGCTTTGATTGCGGATCTTCAGGCGCTGCTCCAGGATCGGGACCGCCCCTCCGGGGTTGCCGGACAGGTACAGCGAGCGGCCAAGGTCGTACAGCCCGTAGGCGTAGGTGAGGCTCCCGGGAGCGGCCGCCGAAATCGCCTTGTGCAACGTGGCGATCGCCGCGGCGTAGTTGCCGGCCAGCATCTCCTGGTGTCCGGCCAGCTGCAACTGCTGCGCCGATGGCGGCGCCGGTACGGTGGCCGGCACGACCTGGGGGGTCGAGCTGGTGGGCACCGGGGTGGTCGCCTGCGCCACCACCTCGGGCTTGCGCTGGTGGTGCACGCTCAGTCGTCTGCTCACCGGCTGGGGGGACGGGGCGGCCACCGGCGCCACCGGCTGGCGCCTGGCGCCGCCGCCGAGGCCCGCCAGCGCCACCGCCCCTACGCCGACGATCACCACCACGAGCGCCGCCAGCGCCGCGAGCCGGCCATGGTGGCGGCCCCCGGCGCGCGGCAGCGGCGCGGCCGCCGCGCCCGTCCGGCGGCGGTCCGCTGGCAGCGGGCGGGTCAGAACCGGAATCCCCCCGGAGAGGGCGGTCTCCAGGGCGTTCACGAACGCGCCCGCGGTCTCGAAGCGCTCCGCTGGGTCCTTCGCCATGCCGCGGACCAGCACCGCGTCGGCCGCCGGCGGCAGGGTACGGTCGCGCTCGCTGGCGTACGGCGGATCGGTCTCGATGTGCTCGCGGGCCTGAGCGGCGAAATGCCGGGCGGCGAACGGGCGCTCGCCGCTGAGCAGCTCGAAGGCGGTGACCGCGAGCGCGTACCGATCGCTGGCGCCGGTCGCCTCCTGTCCCATCGCCTGCTCGGGGGAGAGGTATGCCGCCGTCCCGAACAGCTCGCCCGCGGTCGTGATCGTGTCCTCGCTGACCAGCCGGGCGATCCCGAAGTCGGCGACGTACAGGACGCGGCTGCGGTCCAGCAGGAAGTTGCCGGGCTTGATGTCGCGGTGCACGATCCCGCGGGCGTGGGCGTGATCGAGGGCGGACGCTGCCTCGCGCAGCCACCTCACCGCCTCCTGGCGCCTGACGGCTCCCAGCCGGATCGCGTCGGCGACCGTGCCGCCGGCGAGGTACTGCATCACGATGAAGGCCCGCGCGTCCCCGGTTGCGGTTTCAGCGGGGACGCCGCCGACGTCGAAGATCGTCACGACGTGGGCGTGGGTCGAGGCCCGCGCTGCCGCCCGGGCCTCGCGCTTGAATCGACGCACGGCCACTTCGTCGGAGGCGAAGCGGTCGGACAGCACCTTCACCGCCACCGTGCGGTCGAGCACGAGATCCTCGGCGCACCACACCGACGCCATCCCGCCGGATGCGAGGTGCCGCAGCGGGCGGTAGCGGTCCGGCAGGCGGACGAGCGTGGGCTGCGCCCGCTCGTGCGAGCTAGAGCTCATCGGGCGGTGGGGTAGCCGGCTCGCGTTCTGAATCCACGATCAAAGCGAAATCTTACGGATCGGTGCCGCCTCCGTGGCGCCGGTGCGCGCTCAATGCAACGGCTTCCCGGCGCGATCGTCACGCAGTGTGCGCACCGCAGCCTTCTCCTATACTGCGCGCGATGTCCAAGATCTGCCACGTGTGCGCAAAGGGGCCGTCGTTCGGCAACAACCGCAGTCACTCGATGGTCGCGACCAGGCGTCGTTTCGATCCCAACCTGCAACGGGTTCGCATCGACGACGGCGGCACGCCGCGGCGCGTCTACGTTTGCACGCGCTGCCTCAAAGCCGGCAAGATCACCAAAGCGCGCTGAGCGGCGGAGCGCATTGAGGTGCCCGTACCCGGGCGAGCGACCGACCAGGCGGGGATCTCCGATCCCAGCATCGTTCGGTTCCGCGTCCTGGTAGAGGCCGGCCTGGCCGCGCTGGAGGCTCGCCGCGAGGAGGTGAACGACCTCAACGTGTTTCCGGTCGCCGACGGCGACACCGGGGACAACATGGTGCTGACGCTGCGGGCGGTGCTGCAGGAGCTCGATCGTCTCGCCGGCGCGTCGGAGGGGCGCACGATCGACGACATCGGCCGCGACGAGATCGTGGGGTCGGTGGCACGCGCCGCCCTCCTCGGGGCTCGTGGCAACTCCGGTGTGATCCTCTCCCAACTGATCCGGGGCGCGGCGGAGGAGCTGGCCAGCCGGCCGGGAGAGCTGGTCGACCCGGTTCTGATCGGCGCCGCGCTGGCTCGGGCTGCCGACCAGGCCTACGGCTCGGTCCGCGAACCGGCCGAGGGGACGATCCTGACCGTGGTGCGGGAGATGGCCCATCGGGTGGCGTCCGAGATCGCCCACATGCCGGATGCCCGGCTGGGCTCGGACGCCTCCGCCTCCGAGCAGGACCTGATCATCGCCGAGGTGATCGAGAGCGCGCTCCGGGCCGGCCAGGCGTCGGTGAACCGCGGTCCCGACTTGCTGCCGGTGCTCCGCGAGGCGGGCGTCGTCGACGCTGGAGGCTACGGCGTGACGGTGCTGCTGGCGGGAATCGTCGGCGCGCTGCGCGGCAGTGAGCCGCCGGAGCTCGAGCACCAGCGGGCGGTCCGGGTGACTCATCCCCAGCACTCGTCCACCACCTTCCGCTACTGCACCAATTTCGCAGTCACGGGCAACGGCTTGGAGCAGCGCACGTTCGTGCCGGCGCTGGAGGCGCTGGGAGACTCGGTGCTGGTGGTCGGGGACCCGAGCACGCTCAAGGTTCACGTGCACACCGATGATCCCGACGCCGCCACCGCGGTGTTCGCCGCCGTCGGGGTCGTCTCCCATCTGGACATCGCCGACATGCGCGAGCAGGTCAAGCAGCGCGAGGAGCGTCTGATGGCGCCGGCGGCGCCGGCGGTGTCGGAGGCGCTCGCCGTCGTCAACGGCAAGGGCATGGCGACGCTGTTTCAGGCCTTCGGGGTCCGGGTGCTGGAGGGCGGGGCGGCGCTGAACCCCTCCACCTATGACCTGCTGGCCGCGATCCACGCGGTCGCCGCCGAGGAGGTGGTGGTGCTCCCCAACAGCCCCGACGTCCTGGTGGCGGCGCAACGGGCAGCGGAGCTGTCGGAGAAGACCGTGGCCGTGGTCGCGTCCCGGTCGCCGCAGGCCGGCCTCGCCGCCGCCGTCAGCCTGGACCCCACGCGCCGGGCGAGCGACAACGCGGCCGTGATGACCGACACCATCGCGGTGGTCCGCACCGGCGCGGTGGCGCCGGCCCTGAGCGACGATGCCGAGGGTCGATTCAGCGCCGGAAACGCCGTTGGGTTCCTGGAGGAGGAGCTGGTCGCGTGGGGCGATCCGCGCGAGACGCTGCGCGCGGTGCTCATACGCCTGGCCGCCGATGCCGAGCTGATCACGTGCTTGAAGGGCGCTGACGCGCCCCTCGATGACGTAACCGTCCGCGCCCTGGTGGCCGGCGAGATCGAGCTGGAGCTGTCCGAGGGCGGACAGCTGGGCCACTGGTGGCTGCTGGCGGCGCAGTGAGCGACCGCCGCCGACGCGATCATCTGCGAGGTGACCGCCCGGGCATTCGCTAACAGCCGTTACCTGCGCGACGATGAGCTCGCCGGGGCGCCGATCCGGTATCCGCGTCCCTCGTTGCTGGCCCGTCCGCTGCGCCTGGACAACGCCAAGGCGGCGCAGGCGGCGGCGGGGCTGGGGCTGAACACCGTCGGCGACCTGCTCGAGCACCTGCCGCGGGATCGGCGCGAGGCGCGATCGGTCGCCCAGCTGGCGCCGGGCGAGACCGCGACGGTGGTCGTGCAGGTGCGGGCGGTGGCCTCGCGGCCGGTGAGACGCCGCGGGATGCGTCCGCTGGTGGAGGCCACCGTGGCCGACGCGACCGGCGCCATGAAGGCCACCTTCTTCAACCAGCCGTGGCTGGCTCAGAAGTACCCCGCCGGCACCCGGCTGGTGCTGCACGGCAAGTACGAGGCGCGCAACCGCTTCCGGGTCCAGGGCCATGCCCGGACCACCGACACCAGCGCCGGCGCGCAGGATGAGGGGATCGCTCACTATCCCGCCACCGAGGGGCTCTCCTCGACGCAGATCCTGGCCCTGGTTCGCGCCCACGGTGGCGCGTTCGCCGAGGTCGGAGAGCCGCTGCCGGCGCGCCTCCGGGTGACCGAGCGGTTGCCGGACCGCCGGGCGGCGCTGACATCCGCCCACGCGGGCACCGATGCCGAGCAGGCGCTCGGGATCAGGCGGCTGGCGTTCGACGAGCTGCTGCTGGTCCAGCTGGCGCTGCTCCGGCGCCGGCGGCTGCGCAGCCGCGGCAGCGTCGCGCCGACGCTGGACCGCGCACCGTCGCTGAGCGCCCGGTGGCGCGGCCAGATGCTGCCGTTCACGCTCACCGGCGACCAGCGGCGCGCGATCGAGGAGATCGATCGCGACCTGGCCGGCGCTCGGCCGATGCAGCGCCTGCTGATGGGGGAAGTCGGCTCCGGCAAGACGGTGGTGGCGCTCTACGCGCTGCTGCGGGCGATCGAGCAGGGCTACCAGGGCGCGCTGATGGCGCCCACCGAGCCCCTCACCGAGCAGCACTTCGCCACCATTCAGGCGTTGATGCCGGGCGAGGCGGTGCCGATCGGACTGCTTACCGGCTCCACGCCGGCCCGGCGGCGCGCCGACCTGCTCGGCAAGCTGTCCAGCGGGGAGCTGTCGCTGGTGGTCGGGACCCACGCGCTGATCGAGGACCCCGTTCGGTTTGCGTCCCTGGGGGTGGCCGTCGTCGACGAACAGCACCGCTTCGGGGTGCGCCAGCGCGCCGCCCTGGACGCCAAAGCGGGTGGACGAGATCCGCGGCTGAGCCCGCACGTCCTGCACATGACGGCAACGCCGATCCCGCGGACCCTCGCGCTGTCCCAGTACGGCGACCTCGACTTCACGGTGCTGCGCGAGCTACCCCGGGGACGGCAGCCGATCGAGACGTTCGTGTGCTCCACCGAGCGCGAGCGCGCCCGCGCCTATGACCGGATCCGCGAAGAGCTGCGCTCCGGGCGTCAGGCGTTCGTCGTCTGTCCGCTGGTGTCCGAGTCCGAGCTGCTCGCGGCTCGAGCGGCGACCGCCGAGTTCGAGCGGCTGCGCGCCGGTGAGCTGAGCGACTTCCGGGTGGTGCTGATGCACGGCCAGTTGCGCCCGGTCGAGAAGGCCGATGTGATGCGGGCGTTCGCGGCGGGGGAGGCCGACGTGCTGGTCGCCACCACGGTGATCGAGGTCGGGATCGACGTCCCCAACGCCACCGTGATGCTGGTCGAGGATGCCGACCGCTACGGGATCTCCCAGCTGCACCAGCTGCGTGGGCGGATCGGCCGCGGCGAGCACGCCTCGCTGTGCCTCCTGTTCGGGCCCAAGGGCTCGCCCCGCCTACGCGCGTTGGCCGAGCACGGGGACGGCTTCCGACTGGCCGAGATCGACCTGGACCTGCGCGGGGAGGGTGAGCTGGTGGGGGTGCGCCAGAGCGGCTTGGCTCAGTTCCGGGTCGCCGAGCTGCCCCGCGACCGCGAGCTGCAGGAGCGCGCTCGGCTGCGGGCCGAGGTGATCGACGCCGAAGATCCGGACCTGGGGTCGCCGGAGCACGCGTTGCTGGCCGACGCGGTGGCGCGGGCCTTCGGCGACGAGGCGGGAGCGCCGATCCGGGCCTAGTGGCTCCACTGAGCGGGCGCCGGGGACAACAAATTCTGCTCTGACCGGCGCACAACGTCTACGATCTCCCGGCGGGATCGCGATCATCATCGCCGGTCACCGCAGCCGGGAGGTGCACACGACGGCCCCAGGGGGGATCGATGTTCCATAACGCTGTAGTCGGTGTGGACGACGGGACGCGCGCCCAGGACGCGATCGCTCTCGCCAAGCTCCTGCTGGCTTCAGACGGTTCGCTGGCGCTCACGCACGTCCACGGAGGCGACCCGAGGACCCGCGAGCTGGTCCCGGAGTACGGCGCAGCCGAGCGTGAGGACTCTCGGCAGCTGCTGGAGAAGGTCCGCTCCGAGGCCGGCATCGACGCCGCCCTGCTGTCGCTTGGATCGCTCTCCGTGGGCCACGGTCTGCACAAGGTCGTGGCGCATGTCGGTGCCGACCTGCTGGTTCTGGGCTCGCACCGCCACAGCATGTTCGGGCGCGTCACGGTCAGCGACCACCTGCGCGCGGCGCTCAACGGCGCGGCCTGCCCAGTGGCTGTCGCACCGGGCGGATACGCCGACCGGGCCGGCTCGCTGAGCACGATCGGGGTCGGCTACGACGGCTCGCCGGAGAGCGAGCACGCGCTCACGGTCGCCCGCCAGCTCGCGAGCGAGGCCGGCGCGAAGCTATCGGCGTTCCGGGCGGTGGGGCTCGTGTTCAACGACCGCGCCAACAACGACACGGTCAATCGCGTCGTCGGGGACGCTCGGGAGCGGCTCGCCGCACTGGGCGACGTCGAGCCACACGCCGCCTTCGGGGACGCGGCCGAGGAGCTGGCGCTGTTCGGTGGCTCGGTCGACCTGCTGATCGTGGGTTCGCGCAGCTACGGACCACTCGGCCGGCTAGTGCACGGCAGCACCTCTGGGCGCCTGGCCCACATCGCTCGGGGTGCCGTCCTCGTGCTCACGCGCTCGGCCGAGAGGGCGGTGCAGCCGACCGAGATCGACGCGCACTGAGGGCCGGATCGCCCCGCCGCGATGCGGGTGATCGCGGGCTCGTACGGCGGGCGGGAGCTGGTGGCTCCGCAGGGACGCATCACCCGGCCGACCTCGGACCGGGTGCGCGAGGCGCTGTTCTCGATTCTGGGCAGGCTCGACGGGGCGCGGGTGCTGGATCTGTTCGCCGGGTCGGGGGCGCTGGGCATCGAGGCGCTTTCGCGGGGGGCGGCCGCGGCGACCCTGGTGGACTCCTCGCCGGCGGCGATCGAGGTCATTCGGCGCAATCTTCGGACGCTCGAAATCGACGCCGAGGTCGTCCGCCGCCCCGGACTGCGGTTCCTCCAGGCCGCACGCCGCGACACGCGTCAATACGATCTGGTCTTCCTCGACCCCCCATACCGCCAGGCGCGCATCCTCGGACGGGAGCTGTCGGCGGCACTGAGGCCGATACTCGCCGCCGACGCCCGGGTAGTGGCCGAGAGTGACCGCCGGAGTCCACTCGAGCTCAGCATGGAGCTGATCGACGAGCGCCGCTACGGCGACACCCTGATCCACATCCATGCCGCTCGATAATCGCATCGCCATCTGCCCGGGAACCTTCGATCCGGTCACCTACGGCCACCTCGACGTGATCGGCCGCGCTTCGGCGATGTACGACACGGTCATCGTCGCGGTCGTCAACCTCCCCTGGCGCAAAGGGGGGACGATGTTCAGCACCGACGAGCGGATGGAGTTCGTGCGCAACGCCACCAGCGAGCTCCCGAACATCTCGATCGAGCCGTTCAGCAGCCTGCTGGTGCAGTTCGCGCGGGAGAAGCAGGCGATGGCGATCGTCAAGGGATTGCGGGCGATCTCCGACTTCGAGTACGAGCTGGAGATGAACCAACTCAACCGCCGGCAGGCCCCGGATATCGAATCCGTTTACCTGATGGCCTCGCCCAAGTACAGTTTCCTGAGGTCGAGCGGCGTCAAGGAACTGGCGACATTCGGCGGTGACATCGATGATCTCGTCCCCGACGAGGTCGCCCGGCTCTTGAAGGATCGACTTAGCCGGTGACGAAACAGAGGTGCGCAAAGTGACTGAATCGAGCCACTGATGGATGTTCTGGTACTGATCGACAAGCTGGACGACCTCGTCCACAACGCCAAGCCGGTCCCGCTGACCGACCAGGTGCGCGTGGACAAGGAGGAGATCTACGACATCCTCGACCAGATGCGCGCCACGATCCCCGAGGAGATCAAGCAGGCGCGCTGGATCGTCAAGGAGCGCCAGGAGATGCTCGCCGAGGCCAAACGGGAGGCGGAGAGAATCGTCAAGGAGGCCCGCGAGCGCCAGGAGCGCTTGATCTCCGAGGAGGAGATAACCAAGCAGGCCGAGCGGGCCGCCGAGGACATCATCGAGGACGCCCGGGCCCGGGAGCGCGAGATTCGGCTCGGCGCCGAGGACTACGCCGACGAGATCCTCAACACGCTCGAGGTCAACCTGTCTAAGTTCATCTCGGCCGTTCAACGCGGGCGGGATCGGCTCGCCGGCAAGGACGAGCCGGCAGAGGTCTCCTAGGGGCGCGTCCGCGCTACCTGATCTGAAAGCCCTGCAGCCCCTCGGGGGGTTCGTCGTACTCCTGCACACCGCGCACGTCGGCTGACACCGGTCCCAGCCGGCAAAACTGAACGACTGCCCGGACCGCCGCCGGCGACCCCTCCAGCACCACCTCGACCGCGCCGTCATCCCGGTTGGCCGCCCACCCGGCGACGCCCTCGTTCTCGGCCGCCTCGCGGGTGGCGTCGCGGAAGAAGACTCCCTGCACCCTGCCGTCGATCAACAGCCGCTTGCGCACGCCGTCGCCGCTCATCGCCGCCATTGTCGCGCGCGGCGGTTCCGTCCGCGGCGCCCGCCATGCTGGCTGGCCCCAATGAACGCTCTCTGGCTCGCACTCGGCGTGATCATCGGTGCCGGCGTTCTCGCCGTCGCGATCCGTCCCCGGCTGCGCGCGCTGACCGCCGCGACGGCGCGCGCGGGCGAGCTCGAGCGGGAGCTGGTCGCCGCCCGGACCGACCTGCACCACGAGCGCGAACGGGCGTCCGAGCGGCTGGCGACGGTCCGCGACGCCCAGGAACGCCTGTCCACCTCGTTCAAGGCTTTGAGCGCCGAGGCGCTGCAGGCGAGCGTGTCGCAGCTGACCGAGCTGGCCCGGGCGCAGCTGCAGACGGCGCAGACGGAGGCCAAGGGCGACCTGGACAAGCGCCAGCAGGCGGTCGAGCGGCTCGTCGGGCCGCTCCAGGAGCAGCTCGGGCGCGTGGACAGCCAGCTGATGCGCCTGGACCAGGAACGTCGCGAGTCGCGGGGGCGGCTTGAGGCGCAGCTGCGCACGCTGACCGAGACCGGAGAGCGATTGCGCACCGAGACCGGCGCGCTGGTTACCGCGCTGCGTAAGCCCAACGCCCGGGGCCAGTGGGGCCAGATGCAGCTGCGAAACGTGGTCGAGCTCGCCGGAATGCTGCGCCATTGCGACTTCGCCGAGCAACCGGCGTTGGCGGGCGCGGAGACCACCCTGCGGCCGGATCTGATCGTCAACCTGCCCGGCGGCAAGCACGTGGTGGTCGACGCCAAGGCGCCCCTGCAGGGGGTGCTCGATGCCTACCAGGCCCGCGACGAGGCCGAGCGGGGGCAACATCTGCGCGACCACGCCCGACTGCTGCGAAAGCACGTCAAGTCGCTCGCCGACAAGGCCTACTGGGCCGGGGTGGAATCGGCGCCTGACCTGGTGGTCATGTTCCTGCCGGGCGAGCATCTCTACGGCGCGGCCTTGGACGCCGACCCCGCCCTGATCGAGGACGCGATGTCTCGGCGCGTGTTGATCGCGACGCCGACGACCCTGCTCGCGATGCTCCATGCGGTCGCCTACGGCTGGCAGCAGGAGCGCGTTGCCGAGTCGGCCCAGGCGGTGTCCGAGCTCGGGCGCGAGCTGCACTCGCGCCTGGTCAAGCTGTCGGGCCTGCTGTCGACGCTGGGATCGCGGCTCAACGGCGCCGTCCGCGCCTACAACGAGACCGTCGGGTCCTACGAGGCGCGGGTGCTCCCGGCGGCTCGCCGGTTCGTCGATCATGGGGCAGTCTCGGAGGGACGAGATCTCCCCGAGCTCGAACAGGTGACGGTCAGCGCCCGCAGCGTCCGCGCCGCCGAGCTGCAGCTCGACCTCGGTCCCGACGCCGGAGGCGGGGAAGTCAGACCGCGCCGCCTGCGCGCCGCCGAGTAGTCACCGCCGTGGGGAGGTCGCCGGCGCCAACCGCCACGCCGGCGCGGTGTCGTCCGGCTTCTACCGCCGCGGGTGCAGCCCGCTGCGCTCCATCCACCACCTGCGCAGATCGTCTCGCTGGTGCGGCAGCGGCTCGGCCGAGGGCTTGCGCGCAGCGACGAGGGCGAGCGCCTCGTCGATCGCGAGGCCGTCGGACACCGCCACGGTTCCCGCGGCGACGGCGGCGCACCGCTGCCAGCCGGCCCGGCAGTGGACGTAGCTGACCACCCCCTCCCGGAGCCAGCCGACCACCTCCGAGACGGCGGCCTCCAGGCGGTCGGCTGGTAGCCGCCCGAAGTCGGTGAGGCTGAGCCGGTGCTCGTCGATCTCCGCCCGGCGGTACGCGGCTTCGATCACGAACCGCCGGCCCGGTGGGTACTCCTGATCCTCCACCAGGTTGAGCACTCGCGCCACCGACATCGCCTCGAGCATCCCGACGTCGTCGACGTCCAGCGGATAGGCGCCGATCAACAGGTCGTCGTGGACCTCAGCGAGGCCGTATGTCGCAAACCAATCGGAGATGGCGGTAATCATCGCCGGTCAGGGAGATGGCGGTAATCATCGCCGGTCAGACCGATCTCCGGGGTCCTAATCTGATCTCATGGCGCCGCGCACCGACACCTTCGACCTCTCGGGACTTCGTCTGCGTTCAGGAGAGGGACGTCGCCTCGATCTCGATGTGGCGATCACGCCATTTGAACTCGGGGGCGAGCGATACGTAGTCGAGCCCGATCTGGTCCCCGTGACTCTCGAGATCTCGCGCACCACCGGACCCGGTTACGCGCTGCGGCTCGCGTTCTCGGCCAACCTCAACGGCCCATGCATGCGCTGCCTGTCGCCGGCCACCCCGCCGTTCACGGTCCGGGCCCGCGAAGTGTCACAGCCGGGGCAGGGCGAGGAGCTCGAGTCGCCGTACGTGCAGGATGAGCTGCTCGATCTGCGTTCGTGGGTCCGCGACGCGCTGGCGCTGGCGCTGCCGGCGCAGCTGCTGTGTCGCCCGGAGTGCGCCGGACTGTGCTCGGTCTGCGGCGCCGATCTGAACCTGGCGGAAGTCGGTCACGGTCACCCGTCCGAGCCGGATCCGCGGTGGGCCAGGCTATCCGAGCTGCGCTTCGATTGACCCTCCGGGTGACGCTCGCGCCAAGTTTCCGATCGTGCTGACAGTCATCCGGGTGGCCGGCGCCGAGGCGGCAAGCTGCTGGACGCGTTGCGCCGGCCGGATCGGGGTTTACCGCCGGCCCGGCCGCTGACGCCCTCGGTGCAACTCCCGCGCGCCGGGACCGCGAGAACCCTCCTGCTAGCCTCCTGCGTCGCATGGCGGTCCCAAAGCGCAAGCAATCCCACGCGCGCACCTCGCAGCGCCGCGCCCAGCACAAGGTCACTGCGCCCACTTACAACGAGTGCCCGCAGTGCCACAGCCCTCGCCGCCCGCATCGGGTCTGCCCGGTGTGCGGCAGCTATCGGGGTCGCGAGGTCATCGCCGAGACCGCCCAGCAGTCGGGCTAGCCCGTCACCACGATGGCGACCGTCGCCGTTGATGCGGGCGGGGCGGATCTGGGTCCGGCTGAGGTTGCGGCGGGGGCGTCGATCGCCGCCGCGGCGGGCACGAAGGTGATTCTGTTCGGGCCCGCGCCGGAGATCGGCCGGGTTCCCGACGGCGTCGAGGTCGTGGACGCCCCGGTCTCGATCGCCAAGGCCGCGGATCCCGCCCACGCTGTCCGCTCGACCCCTGACGCCTCGATCGTCCAGGCCGCCCGGGCGGTGGCCGGAGGGCGAGCCCATGCGTTGGTATCGGGCGGTTCCACCGGAACGGCTCTTGCCGCCGGACTGTTCAACATCCGCCGGGACCGGGGGATCTATCGACCGGCGCTGGCGCTGCCGGTGCCGGTCCCGGGTGCCACCCCGGTGCTGCTGCTCGATGTCGGCGCGAACGTCAGCTGCCGCCCGGAGCACCTGGTCCAGTTCGCTCACATGGGATCGGCATTCGCGCAGGCGGTGCTGGCGATCGACGCGCCGCGCGTGGCCCTGCTCTCCAACGGCGAGGAAGCCGTCAAGGGCACGCCGGACCTGGTGGAGGTGCACCGGCACCTGGTGAGCGCGGGCGGCACCGGCCTGCACTTCATCGGGAACATCGAGGGCACCCAGGTGTTCGACGACGCCGCCGACGTGGTCGTGATGGACGGCTTCACCGGCAACATCGCGCTGAAGCTGATCGAAGGCGTCTCGGGGCGCACGCTCCGGTTGCTGCGTGATGCTTCGGCCACCTCCCGGCGCGCCCAGCTCGGGTGGCGGTTGCTGGCCCCGGCGATCCGCACCCTGCGCCGCGACATCGATCCGGAAGGACCGGGGGGGGCTTACATGCTGGGGCTCCGGCAGGTCGGAGTCGTCGCCCACGGACGATTCACCCGTCGCGGATTTGCGCGGGCGATCGAGCTCGCCGCCCGGGCAGTGGAGGAAGATGTGATCGGCGCCACGCGGGCCGCGCTCCAGGCGGCCGGCGCACTACGAACCCCCGCCTCGGGGGGAGAGGAGGAGGACGATGGGTAGTTGCGCGTCCGGGACGACGGCTACGGTGTGCCGCCAATGAACCGTGAGCAAGTGCTTTCGCTCATTCGCGCCCATCTGGTGGATGAGCTCGAGGTCGATCCCGATCAGATCCGCGAGGCGACGCGCTTCCGCGAGGATCTGGAGGCCGATTCGCTGGACCTCTATACGCTCGTACAGGAGTTAGAGGACTCCTATGGCGTGAAGATCTCCGACGAGGATGCCAGCCGCATCCTGACCGTGGGTCAGGCGGTCGACTTCGTGATCGCCAGCGGCGTGCAGCCGGCGGCCGCGACCCGAGGCCCTGACCCTGAGTGACAGCGGATCGAGAGCGCAGGACGCCGACCGACCCGACGTCTGCCTCGGGCTCGGGCATGACGCTGGCGGAGATGCTCGACCACCTCCAGCCGCGCCTGTCGGCCGCGGTATTCACCCACTCGTCGTGGACCGCGCGGCGCTCGGACTCCTACGAGCGGCTCGCCTTCCTGGGCGACAGCGTGCTCGGGCTCGCCGTCACGACGCACCTGTATCCCAAGCTCGATGCCGAGCGCTTCGGGCCGGGCCGGCTGACCAAGATCCGAGCCCAAGCGGTCTCGGGCAGGTCGTGCCGGGCGGTGGCCGAGCGCCTGGGCGTTCCCGCGCGCCTGCGCGCCGCGGCCCCGCCCAACACAGCGCCCGGGCTCGAGGCGTTGATCGGCACCGAACGAGTACTGGCGTCGGTGATCGAGGCGGTCATCGGGGCGTGCTACCTGGAGTTCGGTTACGACGCGACCGCCAAAGCGGTGGTGTCCGCGTTCGAGCCGGAGATCGAGGACGCGCTCGAGCACTCGGTCGACTACAAGTCGGCACTGCAGGAGCGGCTGGCCCGGCGGGGCGAGCTGGTCAGTTACTCGGTGGTGGCCGAGGAGGGTCCGCCACACGACCGCACCTTCACCGTCAGCGCGATGATCCGCGACCAGCCGATCGGCAGCGGCGTCGGCCGCAGCAAGAAGGACGCCGAGCAGGAAGCGGCGCAGGCCGCCCTGGAGTCGATGGGCAGGTGAGTCTTCAGCGATGTACCTGAAGTCGATCACCGTCAAGGGTTTCAAGTCGTTCCCGGACCGGACCCGGCTGGACTTCGGCCCGGGGGTGAGCGTGGTCGTAGGCCCCAACGGCTCGGGCAAGTCGAACATCACCGATGCGGTGCTGTGGGCGCTGGGCGAGCAGTCGCCGGTCGCCGTCCGCGGTCAGTTGATGCAGGACGTGATCTTCGGCGGCGCCCCCGGCCGTCAGGCGGCGGGCGCCGCCGAGGTCGAACTGGTGCTCGATGACGGCGATGGAAGCCTCGGGTTGGGGATGCCAGAGGTCTCGATCCATCGCCGCCTGGACCGCGCCGGCGAGGGCGAGTACCGACTCGCAGGCGCCCGCTGCCGTCTCGTCGATATCGTCGAGCTGCTGTCCGACACCGGTCTGGGCAAGGAGATGCATTCCGTCATCTCGCAGGGCCGGGTGGAGTCGCTGGTCACCTCCAAGCCCCGGGATCGGCGTCTCCTGATCGAGGAGGCGGCCGGTCTGGGCAAGCACCGCAGGCGTCGGCGCCGCGCCCAGCTCAAGCTCGCCCGCACCCAGGACAACCTCGATCGGGCGCTCGACGTCGAGCGCGAGGCGCGCTCCCAGCTGCGCCCGCTCAAGCGCCAGGCGGAGGCCGCCGAGCTCCACGACCGGCTCGAGCGCCAGGCGCTGGAGATCCGCTGGCAGCTGGCGCGCGACGACGTCCGCGACCGGCGCCAGGTGACGGCGACCGCGCAGGCGACCGCTGACTCGGTCCGGGAACGTCGACGGACGCTGCAGGCAGAGCTGGAGACGGTCGCCACCCGCCGTGAGGCCGCCGAGGAGGCGCTGTCCTCCCGCAGCGCTCAACGCGAGGAGCTTTCGCGGCGGTCGTACACGGCACGGGGGGCGGCCGAGCGGGTCTCGTATCGCGTCGAGTCGGCCCGCACCGGTGAGGCGTCGATCGTGGCCCGTCTGGAGCGCTCGGTGGCGCTGATCGCGCCGCTCGAGACGCAGGCCGCCGCCGACGGCGACGATCCCGAGACGGCATCGCGCATCGCCGGGCTCCAGGAGTCGCTGGCGGCCCTGGACCGGGATCGCGAGGCGGAGCTGGAGCGCCAACTGCGGGAGCTGGAGGAGCAACTCACCGGGGCGGCCGCCCAGGTCGCCGCGCGCGGCGAGATCGTCGCCGCCCGCCAGCGCGAGCGCGAGGCGGCGGAAGCCGATGCCGAGCGGGCTCGGGGCAAGCTGCGGGAGGCCGAGCGCGAGGTTGAGCGCACCCGCCGCGAGGCGGCGCGGGTCGGGGGGGAGCTGGCCACCGCCAACCAGTTCCTGCGCCACCACACCGGCGCGCCCGACGGCGCCGGCGCCCTGGCGGACGAGCTGGAGGTCGACCCCGGGTATGAGCTGGCGCTGGCGGCGGCGCTCGACGGGCGGCTGGGCGCCGCCGTGGTCGCGCACCGGGAGGCGGCTTCGGTGCTCCTGGATCGCGCGGGAGCCGACGGGGGGCGGGCGCTGGTCGTGACCAGCGACCACCTGCTTGATGGCGACGCGCGGGGCGTGCCGCCTCCGGGCCTGGGAGCCGAGCGTCTGCTGGATCACGTTCACGGCGGCGACAGGGCGCTGTCGCTGGCGCGAATCCTGTTGCGAGACGTCTGGCTGCTGGATGATCTGGACCGGCTCACCGCCGGCTTCGCGGGCGTCGCCGTGACCCGGAGCGGCCGCGTCTGGTCGGGCCGCACCCGAGAGCTGCGCCAGGCACCGGCCGTCGGCGAGGACCGGGTGTTGGCGGAGCGCAACCGGCGCGAACGGCTGGTGGGGGCCAGCGAGCGGGCCGTCCAGTCGGAGATGGAAGCCCGCGCCGCGCTCGAGCGGGTGGCAGGGATGGTCTCGGCGGCGGATTCGCTCCGCGACCGGGTGATCGGCGACCATCGCGCCGCCGTTCGGGCTCTGGACGAAGCGGCCGAGGAGCAGCGGCGGATCGCCGCCGCGATCGGGCGCCGGCGCTCCGCTCCGGATGACGGGCCGGACGCGGGTCGTCGCTCGCAACTGGCGGCGCAGCTCGTCGCCGAGCGGCGGATGCTGGAGCGCGCGGAGCGCGAGCGGATCGATCGCCAACGACGGCTCGAGCAGCTCCGGGCGGCCACCGCCCGGGACCGCGAGCGAATCCCGGTCGTCGTTGCGGTGATCGCGGCGCTGGAGAGTGCCGCCGCAGCGATCTCCGACCAGCGGCAGCGGTTTGAGGCGGCGCTGGCCGCCGACCGCGAGGCGGGGGAGCACGTCGCCGGCGAGCTGCGCGCCTGCGCCCAGCAGGAGGCCGATCTGCACGGCCGGCTACGCCGCGAGAACGAGGCGTTGACCGAGGCCGAGGTCTCACTCCAGCGCGCCCGCGACCAGGCGGCCGACGCCGAAGCCGACCTCCACGGGGTCGCTCAGGTGCTGGCCCTCGCCGCGGAGCCGGCCGAGACCGAGCTCGGTGCCGACGAGCGCCAGACCCTGAACGCCCGGCTGGAGCGGGTTGCGCGCCGCCGCGAGCAACTCGGCCCGGTCAACCCGCTCGCCCAGGTGCAGTACGCGGAGGCGGTCGCCCACGTCGAGGAGCTGGAGGCCCAGCGGGGTGACCTGGAGGCGGCGCTCCGGGAGCTGGAGAAGCTGATCGCCGACACCGACCGCCAGATCCGGACCACCTTCGAGCAGACGTTCGCGGCGACGGCGGCTGCCTTTGAGGAGCTTGCCGGACAGCTGTTCGCCGGGGGCAAGGGCCGGCTCCGCCTGGTCTCCGAGGCGGACGGATCCACCCGTCCCGCGCGAGTGATCGGCGGCCTCCCCGCGCCGGCGCCGGAGGACGGGGTGCCGGATGACGCCGATCCCGTCGCCGGGCCGGCCTCGTCCGACGACGAATTTGGAAGCGAGGAGGACATGCTGGGGGTGGAGATCGAGATCACGCCGGCGGGCAAGGACTGCAAACGGCTGTCGCTGCTCTCCGGAGGCGAGAAGTCGATGACCGCCCTGGCGTTCCTGTTTGCCGTCTTCCTGGCTCGCCCATGCCCGTTCTACATCCTCGATGAGGTCGAGGCCGCCCTCGACGACCTCAACATCGACCGCTTCCTCGCCCTGCTGCGCCAGTACGCATCACGGGCCCAGTTCATCGTGGTCACCCACCAGAAGCGCACGATGGAGGCCGCCGACTCGCTGTACGGCGTGTCGATGGGCTCCGACGGGATCTCCAAGGTGATCTCTCGTCGGCTGTCGGCGGTGGACGCCGACGCCGCCTAAGTGGCTCCCTGAGAGCACGCCACGGCGCCTCCAAGCGCGCTGATAACGTCGCCGCCGTCATGGCGCGCGACTGGCGAGACCTGTTCATCATCGACGGCCAACCGGCTCCCCACCCGACCGCCGAGGAGCCGGCGGAGCGGCGGATCGGGCGCTTTCGCCGGCTGCGCGAGAGCCTGCGCAAGACCCGTCAGGCGCTGCAGACCGAGATCCAGGCGACCCTGTTCGAGGATCTCAGCGACGAGACCTGGGAGCGGCTCGAGGAGGCGCTGATCTACGCCGACGTCGGGGCGAGCACCACGGCCAAGGTGGTCTCCCAGCTCGAGCAGGAGGCGTCACAGAACAAGCTCTCCGGGGGTCAGGAGCTGTCCGATCGACTGGTGGCGCTGCTGACCGAGATCGCCCGCACCGGCGACGACACGATCGACCTCACCGCCGAGCCGACGGTGATTCTGGTCGCCGGGGTCAACGGCACCGGCAAGACGACGACGCTCGGCAAGCTCGCCTGGCACCTGAGCAAGGAGCTTGACCGCAACGTCGTGCTCGCCGCCGGGGACACCTTCCGCGCCGCCGCCGTCGAGCAGCTCGAGCTCTGGGCCCAGCGGGCCGAGGTCGGCTTCGTCAAGGGCGGTCTCGGGGCCGACTCGGCCTCGGTCGCCTTCGATGCGATCGACACCGCCAGGCGCGAGGGCGCCGACGTGGTGCTGATCGACACGGCCGGCCGCCTGCACACGCAGGACAACCTGATGGCCGAGCTCGCCAAGGTTCGCCGCGTGATCGCCAAGCAGATTCCCGACGCCCCGCACGAGACGCTGCTCACCGTCGATGCCACCACAGGCCAGAACGGGTTGCGCCAGGCCAAGTCCTTCGCGGAGGCGATCGATGTCTCCGGCCTGGTGCTGACCAAGCTCGACGGGACCGCCAAGGGCGGCATCGCTCTGGCGATCGCTCAGGATCTGGGGATTCCGGTGAAGCTGATCGGCGTCGGCGAGCAGCTGGAGGACCTGCGGCCCTTCGACGCCGCCGAGTTCGCCCGCGCGCTGGTGTCATAGGCGGCCGCCGGGCCTAGACTCAGAGGTGTGTTCGACTCCCTCTCCGAGAAGCTGCAGGCGACCCTGGCCGGCGTGCGCGGCCACGGGACCTTGACCGAGGACGATGTCAACGCCGCGATGCGCGAGATTCGCCTCGCGCTGCTCGAGGCCGACGTCAACTTCAAGGTGGTCAAGAGCTTCACCGGCGCGGTCAAGGAACGCGCGTTCGGGGCCGATGTGCTCGGCCAGCTGAATCCCGGCCAGCAGGTCGTCAAGATCGTCTCCGATGAGCTCACCGAGCTGATGGGAGGCTCGGCACGAGACCTGTCGTTCTCGCCCCGCCCACCGACCGTCGTGCTCATGGCGGGGCTCCAAGGGTCGGGTAAGACGACGGCCACGGCCAAGCTGGCGCGCTACCTGCGCGACCAGCACCATTCCTCGGTCGCCGTCGCCGCCTGCGACGTGTATCGGCCGGCGGCGGTTGACCAGCTCGTCAAGGTCGGCCAGCAGGTCGGCGCCGACGTCTACGAGCAGGGCACCGACCGCAACCCGGTCGAGATCGCCCGGTGGGCGACGGACCGCGCCCGAGCCGAGGGCAAGGATGTCCTGATCGTCGACACCAGCGGTCGGCTCCACGTCGACACCGAGCTCATGAACGAGCTCGCCGACATCAAGAAGGCGATCAAGCCGCACGACGTTCTCCTCGTCGTCGACGCGATGACCGGGCAGGACGCGGTCAACGTCGCCGAGCAGTTCGGCGAGGTGGTCGACTTCGACGGCGTCGTCATGACCAAGCTCGACGGCGATGCCCGCGGCGGCGCCGCCCTGTCGGTCAAAGCGATCACCGGCAAGCCGATCCTGTTCGCCTCTACCGGGGAGAAGCTGGACCAGTTCGAGCGCTTCCATCCGGACCGGATGTCGCAGCGGATTCTCGGCATGGGCGACGTGATGACCCTGATCGAGAAGGCGGAGTCGGGCTACGACGAGCAGCAGGCGGCCGAACTGGAGCGCAAGCTGCGCAAGCAGGAGTTCGGCCTCGACGATTTCCTCGAGCAGATGCGCCAGGTCCGGCGACTCGGTCCGCTGCAGTCGCTGCTCGGGATGATCCCGGGCATGGGCAAGCAGCTCCAGGGCGTCAAGGTCGACGAGCGGGAGTTCGACCGTCTCCAGGCGATCATCCTGTCGATGACTCCCCAGGAGCGTCGTCACCCCGAGCTGATCAAGGGCTCGCAGCGCTTGCGCATCGCCCGTGGCTCGGGCACCAACGTGCAGGCGGTCAAGCAGCTGATCAAGCAGTTCGACCAGATGCGCAAGGTGATGCGTCAGGTGTCGCAGGGACGGATGCCGGATCTCGGCGCGATGATCCGCCAGGCGCGCTGACCGGACGGCGCGCCGCCATCGGCCAGACCCGCGCTCACGTGCGCACCACGCGCGCTGACCGGACGGGGCGCTGCCGTCGCCCAGACCCGCGCTCGCGTGCGCACCACGCGCGCGACCGGACGGGGCGCTGCCGTCGGCCAGACCCGCGCCCACTTGCGCGCCGGGCACGCTAACCTCATCGCTCGCATGGCAGTCAGACTTCGTCTAACCCGTGTCGGCGGACGCAAGAACCCCATTTGGCGGGTCGTGGTGGCCGACCAACGCTCCAAGCGCGATGGCCGGGTGATCGAGACCGTGGGGCATTACAACGCCCAGACCGAGCCCTCCACGATCGTGCTCAACGAGGAGCGGATCCGTGACTGGCTCGCGCGCGGGGCCCAGCCCAGCGAGACCGTTCGTAAGCTGCTGCGCACCCAGGGCATCAGCTGAGTCGCCCGAGCGGCGCGCTGAGGACCGTGAAGGAGCTGCTCGAGTATCTGGCCAGAGGGCTGGTGGCGCACCCGGATGAGGTTCGAGTCACCGAGGTCCGCGAGGACGACGGCACCGTCGTGCTCGAGCTGTCGGTCGACCAGGACGACTACGGCAGCGTAATCGGCCGTGGTGGCCGCACCGCGAGCGCACTGCGCGCGGTGATCAAGGCCGCGGCCGTCAACGAGCAGCGTCGCGTGTTCGTGGACATCGTCGACGCGTGATCGACCTCGGCGGGGTTTGAGCGAGGCGGATCACTGGCTGTGCGCCGGTGTCGTCGGACGGCCCCACGGCCTCGACGGGAGCTTTCACGTCATCGAGCCGGTCCCCGGTCTGCTGGAGCTGGGCGCGCTGGTGTCGGTCCAAGGAGCCAATCGCGAGATCGTGCGCGCCGCCGGCCACGAGCGTCGGCCGATCCTGCGGCTGGCGGGATGTGAGGATCGTGATGCCGCGCAGCGTCTGGGCGGAGCGGAGCTCCGCGTGTCGCGGCAGGCCGCGCCCCCGCTGCAGGAGGATGAGTGGTGGGCCGACGACCTTCAGGGATGCACGGTGCGAGATGGCGATCGGGTGGTCGGGGTCGTGGCCCGGCTGCTCGGCCTGCCCTCGTGCGAGGTCCTGGAAGTGACCCGTGAGACCGGCAGGCCCGACCTGCTCGTGCCGCTCATCAAAGACGCGGTACGCGGGGTGGATCTGGAGCAGCGGGTCATCAACGTCGACCTCCGCTTCCTGGGCGAGGCGTGATGCAGATCGATGTCTTCACCCTGTTTCCGGAGGCATTTGCCTGGTTCGTTGCCCAGCGCCACGTAACCAACGTCCTCGCCCGCGGCCACGAGCTGCACCGCGTCAACTACCGCGATCACACGCCACTCAGCGGAGGTCAGGTCGACGACACGCCGTTCGGCGGGGGTGCCGGAATGGTGCTCCGCGTCGACGTGGTCGACGCGGCGCTGCGGGCCCATTACGAGGTCGATCCGGTGCAGCTTGCCCGGGAGCGTCGCGTCATCGCCCTGGATCCGACCGGTCGCCTACTCGATGATGAGCTCGTCGACGAGCTGGCGTCGCAGCCGGCGCTGACGCTCCTGTGCGGCCGATACGAGGGGTTCGACGAGCGGATCGTCGAGCACTTCGCCTCGGACCGGGTGTCGATCGGCCATTACGTCCTGACCGGCGGAGAACTGCCCGCGATGGTGATGTGCGACGCCGTCCTGCGCAAGCTCCCCGGAGCGCTCGGCGACGAGCGCTCCGCCGTGGAGGAGTCGTTCAGCGCCGCCCTCGGGGGCGGTCCCGAGTACCCCCACTACACCCGGCCGGCCGAGTACCGGGGCTGGGGGGTGCCCGACGTCCTGCTCTCGGGCCACCATGCCCGCATCTCCGAGTGGCGTCTGGATCAGAGCCTCCGGCGCGCGGCCCGCGCCGGTGGCGCCCGGTCTCGTAAACCCTGACCCGGCGCTCGGCCCCAGGCGATCGGCATCGACGTTCGCGAAACGTCCGCTACCATGAATCGCCGCATGGGCCCCGCGGCGCTGCCGGCGCCCGAACCGGCTCTGGCTACTGCCCGCGCGGAGCCGAAGGCGATGCGAACCGCGGGCGCGTTCAGTTTCCCATGAGCACCGTCATCGACAGCCTGGAGCGTTCACAGCTCCGCCGAGTCCCGACGTTCGACGCCGGCGATCGCCTGCGCGTGCACTTCCAGGTGATTGAGGGCACGCGGCGACGGACCCAGGTGTTCGAGGGCGTCGTCATCAAGCGCCAGGGCCACGGGGCTCGCGAGACGTTCACCGTCCGCAAGCAGTCGTTCGGGGTCGGCGTGGAGCGCACCTTCCCGCTTCATTCGCCGAAGATCGAGCGAATCGAGGTCGCCGCCCGCGGCGACGTGCGGCGCGCCAAGCTCTACTACCTGCGCGGCCGAATCGGTAAGCGTGCCCGGGTGCGCGAGCGCCGGTCCGCCCGTCCCGAGGTGGCCGTCGAGCGCGAGCTCCTCTACGGACCCGACACGGACGGGGATGGAACCCCCGAGCCGGTCGATGCCGAGGGGGCCACCGCCGCTGAGACGGTCGCCGAAGTGCCCGCACAGGACGCGACCGTCGACACCGCGGCCACGGATGCCGACGCCACCCAGGCCCCGGGCGCGGCACAGTCGGAGGCGGAATCCGGCTCGCCAGCGGCGGGCGCGGCGCAGGCCGAGCCGGCGACGGACGACGAGTAGGTGTGACGAAGACCACCAAGCCGCTGATCCGCTCGGCGGCGGAGCTGGTCCTGATCGTCGCGATCGCTCTGGGGCTCGCTCTCCTGATCCAGGCGTTCCTGGTCAAGCCGTACGAGATCCCGAGCGCGTCGATGCTGCCGACCCTGCGCATCAACCAGCGGATCCTGGTCGATCGGCTGGGCACGCATTTCATCGACCCCCAGATCGGCGACATCTACGTCTTTCACCCGCCGGCGATGGAGACTTGCGCCGACCCCAACCAGGGCGAGAATCAGCTGGGTCAGGACGGGAAGGCCGCCTGTGACTTCGCTCAGACCCGCAGGTCGTCGCAGACCTACGTCAAGCGGGTCGTCGGCCTCCCCGGCGACCACCTCCGGATCGTCAATGGCCACGTGATCCGCGACGGAGTCCAAGAGAAGGACTCGTACACGATTCCGTGTAACGGTGGCGGAGAATGCAACTTCCCTCAGACCATCACCGTGCCGAAAGGCGACTACTACATGATGGGTGACAACCGTCCAGACTCGCTTGACAGCCGTTTCTGGGGTCCGGTCCCGAAGTCGTGGTTGATCGGCGAGGCGTTCTTCACCTACTGGCCCCCCGACCGAATCGGCGTGCTCTAGTGGCCGTCCCCATAAGTGAGGCCGCCCGAATGCGAGCGTATTTGCGGCGACGGCCACGAGTGGGGACCCGCTTGTGAGCCGCCAGGGGCCCATTCGGTCCAGACCGATGGCGACGGCGGGTAGGCGCAAGCCCAAGCGATCGCCGCTCAGCTCGGTGGTGGAGTTCGTGATCACCGTCGCGGTCGCGGTCGGTCTCGCGCTCCTCATCCAGGCGTTCATCGTCAAGCCGTACCGAATCCCCAGCCCGTCGATGGTGCCGACCCTGACTCCGGGCCAGCGGGTGTTGACCAATCGGCTCGACACCCACCCCAGCGTCGGCGACATCGTCGTGTTCCATCCGCCGCACGGTGCCGATTTCGTCAACGCGGCATGTGGCAACAGCTCCCAGGGTATGGGCCACCCCCAGGCATGCGACCGGCCGACCGCGGCGGAGTCGGACCAGACATTCATCAAGCGGGTGGTGGCCGGTCCCGGCGACCGGATCCGGATCGTCGACGGGCACGTGTATCGCAACGGGGTGCCCGAGAAGGACGGCTACATCAACCACGACATCCCCTGCAACACCGCAAGCTCCTGCACTTTTCGCAAGACGATCACCATTCCGCCCGGCGACTACTTCATGATGGGTGATAACCGTGGTCTCTCCGACGACAGCCGCTTCTGGGGACCCGTCCCCGAGAAATGGATCATCGGCGTTGCCTTCTTCACCTACTGGCCGCCCGACCGGATCGGCACGCTCTGAGCCGCCGCGCCGCCGCTCGCCGCGTCCCGGCCGGCGACTGCTCGGCTTTGATCGGGGCCTGGGGGTACGGTTCGTGGCGGGCGCCGACGAGGCCGGTCGCGGCTGCCTGGCCGGGCCGTTGGTCGCGGCCGCGGTGCTCCTGGATCTCGAGCGCTTGGGGCCTGCCCAGGCACGCGCACTCGGGGCGCTGAACGACTCAAAGCAGCACACGCCGGAGGGTCGAGCGGCCCTGTACCCGGTCATCTTGAGCATCGCCGCCCGCGTTTCGATCATCACTCGCTGTGCTCCCGGGATCGACGCGCGGGGCCTGCACAAGACAAACCTCGCGGCCCTGTGCGATGCGTTGGAACAGGTCGCCTGCAAGGGCTGTATCTGCCTGAGCGACGGCTTCCCGGTGTCCGGGCTGGGCTATCAGCAGCGAGCGGTGATCGGCGGCGACGCCAAGAGCGCGGCGATCGCGGCGGCGTCGGTACTCGCCAAGGAGACCCGGGACCGTTACATGCGCCGGGCCGACGCCGCCCATCCCGGCTGGGAGTTCGCCCAGCACGTCGGCTACTCGACCCCGGAGCACCGCGACGCGATCGAGCGGCTCGGCGTCTCTCCGCTGCACCGTCTGTCGTTTCAGTCCACGGCATATCAGCAACTCGCGCTCGGCTAGACCGTTTCCGGACGCGGGACAACGAGCGGACCCAACCTCCACCACCGACCGTGGCGCCGCCATCAGAAGGCGCCCTCCAGGTGCTCCAGCGAAATCAGCCGCCCCGTGCAATCGACCGTGATCCCGATCGCATCGAAGCGGATCGTGTCGGCGTAGGGCCGGTCCCGGCGCGCGAACAGCCACTGGGTCGCCATCTTGCGCACCTGCGTCCGTTTTACCGACCCCACGGCATCCATGGGACCCCCGGCGCGGCCATCGCCGCGCCGCGTCTTGACCTCGCAGAACGCCAGCGTTCTC
The DNA here is from genome assembly GCA_963830395.1 of uncultured Actinomycetota bacterium. Taxonomy (GTDB): domain Bacteria; phylum Actinomycetota; class Thermoleophilia; order Solirubrobacterales; family Solirubrobacteraceae; genus Palsa-465. The sequence continues at coordinate 100,338 of CAWHMI010000002.1, read as the reverse complement.
CCGACCCGCGCCACGATGTCGAGCTCCCCCCAGCGCGTGCGGTAGTTGCACTCCACGATCTCGTACCCGAGGCGGCCGAGATGCTCGACCGCCAGCTGCTCCCCGCGCCGCCCGAGCTGATTTCCAGACGGATTGGTCATCGCCGCTCAAGCTACGCCAAATCGTGTGGCCCATGGGTCGTGGACCGTGCCAATTCGGTCGCAAAAATCCCCGCAAAAATGACACTTTTGTGACGATGCGTCACCCACCTGTGACGGGATCTTCCGTAGCGTCCAGGAGATGCTCGCTCGAGTCACCACCTTCGCCATCGACGGCGTCCAGCCCCGCCAAGTGTGGGTCGAGGTCGACATCCGCAGCGGCCTGCCGGCGTTCACCATCGTCGGCCTCGGCGACACCGCGGTCCGGGAATCCCGGGACCGGATCCGCGCGGCGATCCTCAATTCCGGCTTCAAGTTCCCGGAGGGGCGGATCACTGCCAACTTGGCGCCGGCCTTTCTGCGCAAGGCTGGTCCCGGCTTCGACGCCGCGCTCGCGCTCGCCGTGCTCGCCGCCAACGGTCAGGTCTGCAGCGCGGGACTGGAGCGCTGTGCGGTGTTCGGCGAGCTGTCGCTCGGCGGCGAGCTGCGGGACTCGCCGGGGGCGCTGGCGGTGGCCGAGGGCGCCCGACGCACCGGGTGCAGGCGGCTGATCGTACCCCGCTCCCGCGCCCGGGAGGCGGCGCTCGTTGAGGACCTGACCATCGTCGCCGTCCCCAGCCTCCGAGCGGCGGCAGCGGTGCTCGATGGTGCTGCGCCACCGCCGCTGCCGGGCACGACCGCGGCAATGCATCGAGGCAGCCCTCTGCTAGATCTCTCCGACGTGCGCGGCCACGGGGGCCCCCTGCTGGCGCTGGAGATCGCCGCCGCCGGCGGTCACAACCTGTTGTTGGAAGGGGCACCCGGCACCGGCAAGACGATGTTGGCTCGGCGTCTGCCCACGATCCTGCCGCCCCTGACCCGGGCCGAGGCGATCGAGGTGACCCGCCTGCACAGCGTCGCGGGAGTTCACGGCGACGGGCTTATCAGCGCCCGTCCGTTCCGCGCGCCGCATCACACGATCTCGCCGGCCGGGCTCGCCGGAGGCGGGTCGCCGCCTCGCCCCGGAGAGGCGACGCTGGCTCATCGCGGCGTCCTGTTCCTGGACGAGCTCTCGGAGTTTCAGCGCCCCAGCCTGGACGCGCTCCGCCAGCCGCTGGAGGACGGCGGCGTGACGATCGTCAGAGCCCAGCACTCCATGTCGTTCCCGAGCAGCTTCATGCTGGTCGCGGCCACCAATCCATGCCCCTGTGGCTACGCCGGGGTCGATGATCGCTGCACGTGCGGCGAAACCGAGCTACGGCGCCACCACCGCCGGCTCAGCGGGCCGCTCCTGGATCGGATGGACCTGCTCGTCGACGTGCGCCGGCCGGAAGGCGCCGAGCTGCGAGCGCCTGCCCGGACCAGCTCGCCGGCGGTTCTGGCTCGAGTGACCGAGGCACGCGAACGGCAGCGGCGGCGGCTGGCCGGGACCGGCGCCAGCTGCAACGGCGAAATGGAGCCTCGGGTGGTCAGCACCCGCGTTGCACTGGACGGCGCGGCTGAGCACGAGCTGGCCCGCGCCTACGCGATCGGGATGCTGAGCGCACGCGGTCGCCACCGCGTGCTGCGGGTGGCCCGGACGATTGGCGACCTCGCCGGCCGCGACCGCGTGACCCGGAACGACGTCCTGCTGGCCCTCAGCCTTCGCCAGCGTCGGGGTGCGGAGATCGCCACCGCCTCGTGACCGCCGCCACCGCGTGTCCGGCGTGTCTGCGGCGATCGTGGTTGCTCGGCAGGCTGTGCGGTCATCTCGACGTGGCCCGCAGCCGGGCCCGAGCTTTGCTGGAGCTTGATGATGACGACCTCATCGGCGCCCTCTCGGGAGACGATGCCGCCGCGGTACGGGCAGGACACGAGGCATTTCGCCCCGAGGAGTACGGCGCGCGCTGTGCCGCGTCGCACCTGGAGGTGCTGTGCCGCTGCGATCCGCGGTACCCGGCGAGGCTGCGATCGCTGCCGGCGCCGCCGGCCGTCCTGCATGTCGCCGGCGGGCTGCGCCGGTTCCTGGATCTCGCCGGGGCCGATGCGGTGGCGATCGTCGGGGCGCGCGCGGCCTCGCCGTACGGGTTGGAGAACGCTCGCTCGCTGGCGCGCGGCGTGGCCGCGTCCGGGCTGACGGTGGTCAGCGGGATGGCCAGGGGAATCGACGCCGCGGCCCACGAGGGCGCGCTGGAGTCCGGCGGGGCAACCATCGCGGTGTTGGCGGCCGCGCCCCAGCGCGCCTATCCCAGTTCCCGCCGGTGGTTGCATCGGCGGATCCTGACCGGTGGGTCGGTCGTTTCCGAGCTCGGACCCGAGGTTGCAGTGCGGAGGTGGATGTTCCCGGCGCGCAACCGCATCATCGCCGCTCTCGCACGCATGACCGTCCTGGTGGCTGCCGGAGAAGGCTCGGGAGCGATGCTGACCGCGCGTGACGCACTCAGTCTCGGCCGAGTGGTCGGCGCTGTCCCCGGTCCGGTCACGGCTCGCCTGTCGTGGGGCCCCCATCAGCTCCTGCGAGCCGGCGCTCACCTCGTGGCCGAGCCGGCGGACGTCCTGCGGGCGCTGTTCGGAGACGACGCGCCGGTCCTGTCGATGCGGGAGCGCCCATCGCTGAGCCCTCGGCTACAGCCGGTGTTCGATGCCCTCGCCGACGGCTGTGACCCGCCACGCGCGTTCGCGCAGGCCGGGCTGGACGCCGAGGGCGGGCTGGCGGCGCTGGCCGCCCTCGAGCTCCAGGGGCACATCCGTCGACAACCGGGAGGCCGCTTCTCGATCGTCTCCTGAAAATCGATCGACATGCGAACCGCCCACGCTTGACACATAGTACGTTAGTCTGTATATAATGCGTGCATGAGTAAGCGCGCGATGCAGGAGGCGAGCTTCCTGATCCTCACCGCAGTTGCTGCAGGCAGTCAGCACGGCTACGGGATCATTACCGACGTCACGGGAATTTCTCAGGGGCGGGTGCGGCTGCGTGCCGGCACCCTGTACGCGGCGCTCGATCGCCTCCGCGCGGACGGGATGATCGAGGTCGAGCGAGAAGAAGTGGTCGATAGCCGGCTGCGTCGCTACTACCGGCTCACGCCGGCCGGAGCCAAGCGGCTGGCCGAAGAGGCGGCGCGGCTCCAGGCCAACGTGCGTGTCGCGATGTCGCGACTGGACACCCACGGAGGGCCGGTAGCGGCATGAACGATCAGACACGGCTGGAGCGGCGCTACCGGAGGCTGCTGGCGTGGTACCCGCGGGCATTTCGTGACGAGCATGAAGAGGAGATTCTCGCCGTTCTCATGGCCGCCGCTCGGAGTCGACCGAGTGCGCCGCCGCCGGCAGACTCGGTGAACCTGATCACCAACGCGCTCCTCATGCGGGCGCGCCCGCGAGCCCCTCGATCGACCCCGACGGTGTTCTGGGCGGTGCGGCTCATGGTGCTCGGCGCCGCGCTGGAGCTGGTCGCGCTGGTCACCGTCGCGTTGACGCGGGGGGACCTCGTCGCGACGATCGCCCGGCGTTACCCGGCGATGCCCGCAGCCCACGTGGCGCACGTGGTAAGCGCGCAGGTTCTCGGGATCGCGGTCGGGGCACCGATCGCCGCCGCCCTGTGGCTGTGGCTGGCCTGGTCAAGCGATCGTGGCCATGGCTGGGCTCGTGGCCTGGCTGGTGCCCTGTTCGGTCTCACGTCGGTGAGCCTGCTCGCCGCGCTCGGCCGAGGTGCGGTCACGCTCGCCCCGGCTGACGTGATCGCCGGCGGCGCCCTGTGGCTGGTCGCGTTGGGCGCGCTCGGCTTGATCCTTAGCCCCCGTCCGGCGGACACTTCCAGCGCCGAGTGGACGCGGTGAGCGCGGACCGGCCAAACCGATCCTTCTCGTGAGAGAAGGCTTCGTCGAACCACTGTCAGCCTCGGCCGGCGATCCCGTTGAAGCCCTATTTCCAGACCCACTCAGCCGGCTGGTTGTTCCTGATCGTCGTGATTGCGTTCTTTGGCATGGAAGTCATCCAGTTCTTCCGTCAGCGCCGCTGGCGGCCGGATGCGATCCGGATTGCGACCCCCGCCTTCTGGGTCGGCGTCGTCCTCTGGACGATCATCGCCACGGTGATGCTTCACCGAGGGTCTCAGATCGCCCCCGCCGCGTCGATGGGCGACGGCGCCGCCGTGTTCGCGGTCGGGATGGGGTTGCTCGTGGTCGGCGCGGCCCTACGGTGGTGGTCGTTTTGGGCGCTCGGGCAGTACTTCACGTTTACCGTCGACGTCAGCGTGGACCAGCAAGTGGTGCAGACCGGTCCCTATCGCTGGCTACGCCACCCCGGCTACGCGGGCGGTCTGCTGGCGATGATCGGAATCGGCGTCATATACGCCAACTGGGTCGGCCTCGCTGGCTTCGTAGTTCCATGCCTGGTCATCATCGTGTGGCGAATCCGCATCGAGGAGGCCGCGCTGCTCCACACCGCGGGCGCGCCGTACCGTGCCTACGCCGCACGTCACAAGCGGCTCCTGCCGCTCATATGGTGACCAGATAAGGCTGGACGCACCCGGCGCCCCCGGCTCGCCCCTGGTGAGGCCCACTAGATCAGACACTGGTGCTCGCCCAGCCCAGACTGGACACGACCTCCAGGCCGAGGTAGCGAGATCGGCCGATGGTGATCCAGTAGATGGCAGTTAGCGGCCGGGAGCGGGGTGCGCAGCGAACCACCACGCGCTCGCCGTCGGTGAGATCGAGAGCGAGCGTGTTGCTTGACGCCCAGCCGATTCTTTAGACGAAGTTGGTGGCTGCCGGGACTCGTCGGCACGGTGAGAACCTGGCCGCGTCTGATCTCGCCGCGGACCGCCCCGTCGAGAATCACCCGATAGGCCCGGAAGCGGTCCCCCCAGGCGTTGCCCACGCGCTCGATCGTGATGGTGGGCGAGGTCACGCGTGAGTTATTCCACGTCGTGCGCGGCGCAACGGCCCGTACGGGCCGCAACGCTCCCGCTCCGTCGCGGCGGGGCGGTGATGCCGAGACTGCTCCTCTGGGGGCCGGCCAACCCGACGGAGGGGTGCGCCAGATCCAACCTGCGCGCCGGCCAAGGGTGCTCGTCGTGCGTCGAAGCTAGTCGCCGCATCGTCGGCGCTCGTCCTCACGGTTGCCGGCTGACGAGAACGAGCAGGGTCGACGCCGGCGCCCGGAGCGGGCTGCCTAGGATCGCCGCATGATCGACGAGAGCAGCGAGTTCGGCGCGCGCGTCGCGCGACACCTGCGCGAGGAGATGATCGTGTGGCTGACGACCGTGACGCCGTCCGGTACGCCGCTCCCGCGGCCGGTGGGGTTCCTGTGGGACGGCGGGGAGAACGTCTCTGTGTATAGCCAGCCCGGCGCGCGGATCCGCAATATCGCCCGCAACCCGAAGGTGACGTTGAACTTTGGCGGCGATGGGGCGGGCGAGGACATCGTCGTCCTGTCGGGCACGGCCGAGGTGGACGAGTCCGGTCCGAGCGCCGCCGAGGACGCGGCCTACGTGGCCAAGTACGCCACCGAGTTCGAGCGCTTTGGGGGGATGACGGCCGAGTCGTTCGCGCAGCGCTTCAGCGTCCCGGTGCGGATTCGCATCCGCGCCGTCCACGGGTTCTGAGCGCTGCACGTGGCCTGCCGCCCGTGGTCCCTTTACACGTGCCCGGTCGGCAGGCACCCCTGCACCCCTGCACCCGTGCGGCAGGGCTGATCAGGCCCTCACCGCGGAAGCATACGGAGCGACGCTCAGGTCACGTCGTGGGCAATAAAGACCATTGCCAGCCCGGGGCGCCGGGTCGACGCCGTGTCTGAGTCTAAGCTCGCGACCCGGATGGCCGATGCCGGATCCGACACCACTCGTCGCGCGCGCACCCCCGGCGTGCGGATCCCCCGCGTTCTCTCGATCGCCGGGTCGGACTCGGGAGGCGGCGCCGGAATTCAGGCCGACCTGAAGGCGTTCGCCGCCTGCGGCGTCCACGGCATGACGGCGATCACCGCGATTACGGCGCAGAACACCGTAGGGGTGACCGCCGTGGAACCGGTGTCGCCCGAGATGATCGTTGCCCAGTGCAAGGCGGTCGCGCAGGACATCGGCGTCGACGCGGTCAAGATCGGAATGCTCGGAAGCGTCGACACGGTCGACGCGGTCGCCGGGGCGCTCGAGAAGCTGCGCCCGGACACCCCGGTCGTGCTCGACCCGGTGATGGTGTCCGAGTCCGGGGCGCAGCTGCTGGAACCCCCCGCCGTCGCGGCGCTGATCCGCCGGTTGCTGCCGCGCGTCACCGTGGCGACGCCGAACCTGCCGGAGGCGCACGCCCTGGCTGCCGCCGCAGGCCGCGAAGACGTGCCACGCCCGGATGACCTTCCGGCACTGGCCCGCGTCCTTCATGCGCTTGGGCCGCAGGTGGTCGTGGTCACCGGCGGCCACCGCGAGTCGGCAGCGGATGTCTTCTTCGACGGTTCCGAGGTGGTGAAGCTTTCCGGGCCGCGGTATCCCGGCGGTGCCGCGCACGGCTCGGGCTGCACCCACTCCTCGGTGCTCGCCGCGCGCCTGGCTTGGGGGGACACGCCGCTCGAGGCGGCGCGGGTCGCCAAGTCTCTGGCGTCCCGGGCGGTACGCGATGGATTGGCCGGCGTCGGAGCGGGCCCGGGCCCGGTCGACGTGCTCCACGCGGTCCGATGACGTGCTGCATGCGGTCCGATGACGTGCTCCGCGTGTCGTATTACGCGCTCCGTGCGTCCGCTCAGCGCGCTGCGCCTGGCTGATGGATGTCGTCGGCGTGACATAATCATCGCGTGCGCTTTCTGAGGATGAAGCCGGGTTACGGGGAGGTTCTGATCGCGGAGGGCGACGTGGAGGTGGCCGAGGACGAGCTTGCCCTGGTGGAGGAGTTTCGCCGGCAGCTCGACGCCGGCCTGTGGGCGGCGGTACCGGTCCGCGATGGAGCCGGCCGGCGTCAGGCACACATGGTCAAGACGTTCGAGGACGTCCCCCGCGACGCGGACCGCGTGATCTTCTTCCCGCGTGCGGCCGGTGGCCGGTAGGCGGCCGGCGAGCTCGTGCTGCTGGCGCTCGCGGCGACCGCGCTGGTAGCCGTCGCGCTCCTCTCGGAGGAGCTGCTGCCCCGGGTGGAGGAGCTCTGGTCACGTCACCGCGCGCGGCGACGCCTGGCACCGGTGACCCCGTATGACCCCGGCCGCGAGCGGCGCGCCGAGCAGCGCGCCCGGGCACTGCTGCGCTCCTGCGTCAACGAGGAGGAGTGGTCGATGTATCGGGACCTCGGGTTCATCCGGGTGTGGGGAACGCAATCCGACGGTCCGGTCGACTCCGATCAGACCCGCGGCGCCGCCTACGGCTACCTGATCTACCCGCACCGGGCGATCGTCGCCTACCTGGCCCAGACCCACCGGCTGCTGAACGAGTACTGCGTGGAGTTCCCCGACGAGACGCGTCCGTACGGCAGTGCCCGGCTTCCCGACTCCGACGACGTGCTGGCCAAGTGGATGGCACTGACCGGCGACGAGCAACGGCTCATCTGCACCGCCAACATGCATCTGCCCGGACGGCAGCTGGATCCGGCGCGGGTCAAGCGCGACCTGTGGCGCCTGGGCCAGTGGGAGCGGGCGCGGATGCGCGACGCCGCCCAGAGCCCCACCGAGAGCCCGCTCGACAGCTCCAGCTGACGAGACCCGTGCGCGACCCAACCCGGATGACAAAAGTGCCGTCTGAGAGCACTTTTGTCATCCACGTCGCCGGCTGAGCGCGCCCGGGTACAGTTCCCGCCCGCGATGATCACCTCCCGCCCCCGATGAGCACCGACACCGAGCTCGATCTCAAGCACCGCAGCCGCGCCCTCACCGAAGGCCCCGAGCGGGCAGCGGCGCGCGCGTTCCTAAAAGGCATCGGCTACGACGAGGACGCCCTGGCGAAACCGCTGATCGCCGTCGCCAACACGTGGATCGAGACGATGCCGTGCAACTTTCACCTCCGCGCCCTCGCCGGCAAGATCAAGCAGGGCATCCGCGACGCCGGGGGCACGCCGATGGAGCTCAACACGATCGCGATCTCCGACGGGATCACGATGGGGACTCCGGGCATGCGCGCCTCATTGGTCAGCCGCGAGCTGATCGCCGACTCGATCGAACTCGTCGTCGACGCCCACCGATTCGATGCGGTGATCGCGCTGAGCGGATGCGACAAGACGATCCCGGCGACGGTCATGGCGCTGTGCCGCCTGGACATCCCCAGCGTCATGCTCTACGGGGGCTCGATCATGCCCGGCAACCTGCACGGCGAACGGGTGACGATCCAGGAGGTGTTCGAGGCTGTCGGCGCCCGCGCCGCCGGACGGATCAGCGACGCGGAGCTGGCCGAGATCGAGGCCGTCGCCTCGCCGGGCGCGGGGGCGTGCGGGGGGCAGTTCACAGCCAACACGATGGCAATGGCGTTCGAGGTGCTGGGGATCTCGCCGTCGGGCTTCTCGATGGTTCCCGCCGTGCATCCCCGCAAGGCGCAGGTCGCCGAGCAGGCCGGAGAGCTGGTCATGGACGTGCTCCGCCGAGATCTGCGTCCGAGCGCCGTCATCACCCGCGCCAGCCTGGAGAACGCGATCTCCGCGATCGCCTGCAGTGGCGGCTCCACCAACGGCGTGCTGCACCTGCTGGCGATCGCCAAGGAGATGGGGATAGATCTCCACATCGACGATTTCGACGCGATCTCAGACCGCACGCCGCTGCTCTGCGACCTCAAGCCCGGGGGGCGGTATGTCGCGCCGGACCTGTACGAGGCCGGGGGCGTGCCCCTGGTGGCCAAGCGGCTCAACGATGCCGGGCTCCTCCACGGAGACGCCATCACCGTCACCGGCAGGACGATCGGCGAGATCGCGTCGGCGGCCGTCGAGACGCCCGGCCAGAAGGTGGTGCGCCCGTTGAGCGATCCGATCAAGCCCAACGGCGGACTGGCGATCCTCCACGGCAATCTCGCCCCCGAAGGATGCGTGGTCAAGCTCGCCGGTCACGAGCGCCGCCGCCAGACCGGGCCGGCCCGGGTGTTCGAGTCCGAGGAGGACGCGATGGCGGCGGTCACAGCTCGTGACCTCGCTCTCAGAGTCCACGCCGGCGACGTGATCGTGATCCGCAACGAGGGACCGGCGGGCGGCCCCGGCATGCGCGAGATGCTGGCGGTCACGGCGGCGCTGGTCGGCGAGGGTCTGGGCGAGGAGGTGGCGCTGATCACCGACGGCCGCTTCTCCGGCGCCACCCATGGGCTGATGGCGGGTCATGTTGCGCCCGAGTCGATCCGCGGCGGCCCGATCGGCCTCGTCCGCGACGGCGACCAGATCACGCTCGACGTCGATGCCCGCCGACTCGACGTCGACCTTTCCGAGGCGGAACTGGCCGCCCGGTCCGAGAGCTTCGAGACGCCGGACCGTCCGTTCCCCGGCGTGGCGCTGAGCAAGTACGCCAAGCTGGTCTCGAGCGCCGCGCGAGGGGCGATCACTCACTGACGGCCACCCGCCGGCAGGCGCCGGCCGCAACGCCGGAATCATTCGCTAACTTCGCAACAACGCTTGCAAACCTCCCGGCAACGGCTTCCCGCTTGATCGGCAGGGCCCGATGTGTACCATCTTCGCCGTGGCGAACGTCTCTTACCTGCGCGCCGGCGAGTCCGAGCGCCCAATAACAGCTGGCAGGGGTAGTCGAACTGCATGGCCGGGCGGTCACGGGCGTGGCCGCTACGTGCTGGCCGGGGTCATGCTGGCCGCGGTCGCGGCGGCCGTCGCCGCCGGGGTCCTGCTGACCTCGGCCAAGGCGAGCCTGAGCTCGGATTCGATCGCGATCGCCAAGATCGGGATGCCGCTCGGCGGTGGCACCGTGGAGAGCGTGAGCGCGGTCATGGGTCCGCAACGCCAGCCGGTCCCGGTAACGGTGCGCGACGGCCGGATCTACCCCCGACACCTGATCGCAGCCAACCAGCGCCTGAGCGTGCACGTGGTCGTCAAGCGGCCGGGCTGGATCTCGTGGCTGGCCGGCAGCAAGGAGCAGCTCAGCCTCACCACCATGACACCGGTGGCCAGCACGCGCTCTCACTACGTGACCGTGAGCCACGGTGGGCCGCTGCGCCTCGGCTTCAAGGAGCCGGTCAGCGCCTACTCCTACGGCGCCTCGCCCGTGCACCTCAAGCGCGTCGTGTTGCCACATCCGGTCACGTCGATCGTCGTGCCGCACAGAGGTGATGCCGGCACTGTGTTCGTGTCGGCGCAGCCGCGCAACTGGGAGAAGTCGGCCAGCGCGTTGTTCAGCTGGTTCCCGGCTGGGAGCGCCGCCTCGGTGGTCGCCAATCCGGCGCCCGGCGCTCGGATCGACCCGGCCACCAACATCACGCTCACGTTCTCCAAGCCCGTCTCGACCGTGCTGGGGTCCCACCTGCCGCCGGTCTCACCGACGACCTCCGGCAGCTGGCACCGGGTCTCGAGCCATGCGATCGAGTTCCGGCCCCAGGGCGTCGGCTACGGGCTCGGAGCCAAGGTCCAGATTCCCCTGCCCAAGGGGGTGCGGATGCTCGGCGGTACCCAGTCCGGCTCCACCGACAGTGGCACCTGGACGGTTCCCGCCGGCTCCACCACCCGGTTGCAGCAGATGCTGGCGCTGCTCGGCTACCTGCCGGTGAACTTCAAGTACTCAGGCAAAGGCGTCAGCCCGAATCCCGCCGCGGAAGAGGCGGCCGCGGTCAATCCGCCCAAGGGACACTTCACGTGGCGCTGGCACCAGATTCCATCCGAGCTGCGAAACCTGTGGCAGCCCGGCGCTTCCGGCGAGATGACCAAGGGCGCGCTGATGGCGTTCGAGAACGACCACGGGATGACCCCCGACGGCGTCGCCAGCCCCGCCGTCTGGAACGCGTTGATCAAGGAGGTGCTGGCCGGGCACCGGTCCACCTTCGGCTACACGTTCGTGTCGGTCAGCGAAGGCAGCCCCGAGACCGAGAGCACGTGGCACAACGGACGAGTCCGCGTCTCCGGGCTGGTCAACACCGGCGTCGCCGGCGCGGCGACCGCGCAAGGCGTGTTCGCCGTGTTCGAGCACGCGCTGTCGGTGACCATGAGCGGCACCAACCCGGGCGGCGGCACCTACTCCGACCCCGGCGTCCCGTACGTCAGTTACTTCAACGGCGGTGACGCCCTGCACGGCTTCATCCGCGGCGGCTACGGCTATCCGCAGAGCCTCGGCTGCGTGGAGATGCCGTACTCGGAGGCCGGGGCGGTCTACCCGTACACCCCGATCGGGACGGTCGTCGACGTAACCTAGTTCCCCGGAGGGCCGCTCGGCGCCGCGGCGAATCTGGTCCTCAGATGCAGTCGCCCGCGCCAGAGCAGATCTCGTCCGCCTGGGTGGCCGCCCTGAGGGCGTACGAAGCCGACCTGCGCCGCCGGGCCGTCGCCACCAAGACTCGCCGGGCGTACGCGATCGACACCCGGCAGTTCGCGGGCTGGGCGAGCGCGAGACAGCTTGAGCCCGCCACGATCGATGTCCGGGCGCTGCGGCGCTACGCCGCCGGGCTGACCGAGCGGGGCCAGGCCCCGACTACGGTGGCGCGCAAGTTGGCGGCGCTGCGCGGGCTGTTGCATACGCAGGTGGCGCTCGGCGCACGGGCCGAGAACCCGGCCGAGCTGCTGCGCTCGCCCAAGCGCCCGCAGCGCCTCCCGAGCGTGCTCAAGCCGGCCGAGGTGGCATGCTTGCTGGATCGCATTCCGGCGGCCTCGCCACTCCAGCTGCGCGACCGGGCCATGTTCGAGCTCGCCTACGCGTGCGGGCTGCGCGCCGAAGAGCTCGTCACCCTTGACCTCAGCTCGATCGACTTCGACGGCGAATCGGTCCGCGTCGAGGGAAAGGGAGGCCGGACGCGGCTCGTCCCCGCGGGCGAGCATTCGCTGCGGGCGCTGGAGCGCTACCTGGCCGGCGGGCGTCCCCGACTGGACCGGGATCGCGGCTCCGGCCTGTTTCTGTCCAAGTCCGGATGCCGGCTGGGCACGTCGGATGTGCGGCGGCGCCTGCGGATCTGGGCTCGGCTGGCGGCGGGTCAGGCACCCGGCCTCGCGCAGGCGCATCCCCACGCGCTGCGCCACTCGTTTGCCACGCACCTGCTGGAGGGGGGCGCCGATCTGCGCAGCATCCAGGAACTGCTTGGCCACTCCAGTCTCTCCACGACCCAGGTCTACACTCGGGTAGAGTCGGCTCGGCTCCGCCAGGCTTACGCCAGTTCTCACCCGCGGGCATGATCACCAGAAGCGGGGTACCTCACTGGACACCAACGTCAAAGCGATCTCACTCCAGGAGGTTTGGAGGCGCTACAAGGCGACAGGGGACGAGCGGGCGCGAGAGCGCTTGGTGGTGGCGTATTCGCCGCTGGTCAAGTACGTGGCCGGCCGGATGGGCTCGGGGCTGCCCGCCCACGTCGAGGAGCCCGACCTGATCTCCTATGGACTGGGCGGCTTGATCAACGCGATCGAGCGGTTTGACCCCGACCGGGAGATCAAGTTCGAGACTTACGCGATCACCCGGATCCGTGGCGCGGTCATCGACGAGCTGCGCACCCTGGACTGGGTTCCCCGTTCGGTGCGCGCCCGGGCGCGCGATCTCGAAAAGGCGAACACCAAGCTGCAGGCCAGGCTCCAGCGGGCTCCCAGCGACGAGGAGATGGCGGCCGAGCTTCAGATCAGCGTCGACGAGCTGCAGGATACGCTGCTGCAGATCTCCAACTCCACGATCGTCGCGCTCGACGAGCTGTGGAGCGTCTCCGACGGCAACGGCGACCGGGTGTCGCTGCTGGACACGCTGCCCGATCGCGGCGCGCCCGACCCGCAGACGCTCGTCGACCAGGCCGCGCTGCGTGAGCGGATCAGCGACGCGGTGGCCGCGCTGCCCGAGCGCGAGAAGCTGGTGATCTCCCTGTACTACTACGAGAACCTGACCTTGAGGGAGATCGGCGAGGTCCTCGGGGTCAGCGAATCGCGGGTGTCGCAGCTGCACACCAAGGCGGTGCTGTGGCTGCGCTCCCGGCTCGCGGACGAACAGGATTAGGCGGAAGGCCAGGCCGCATGCGGCCTGGCCCGGGTCGGCGCATGCGCCGACCCGCGGATCGGTGCATGCACCGATCCGAACACCCGTAACCGGTAAGGTCGCACTTTCGGCGTTCCCAGCGAGAGGAGACCAGCCATGCACAAGGCCGCGGATCGAATCCGCAACGTGGCCCTCGTCGGCCACCGCGGCAGTGGAAAGACCTCGCTGCACGAGGCGCTGTTGTTCCAGGCGGGGGTGGTCAACCGTCTCGGCAACGTGATCGATGGCACGACGATCTCGGACTCCGACCCCGACGAGAAGGCGCGGCAGATGTCGATCTCGCTGGCGCTGAGCTCCTTCGAGTGGCAGCAGCGCAAGGTCAACCTGCTCGACACCCCGGGTGACTCGAGCTTCATCGCCGACGCGCTCGGCGGCCTGCGGGTGTGCGAGTCGGCCGTGTTCGTCGTCAACGCCGTGATGGGGGTGGAGGTTCACACCACCCGCCTGTGGCAGCGCGCCGCCGAGCTGGATCTCGCCCGGCTGCTGTTCGTCAACATGCTCGACCGCGAGCGGGCCGACTTCTTCCGCACGCTGGACTCGCTCAAGTCCGCGTTCGGCCAGCACGTCGTCGCCACCGAGATCCCGATCGGCTCCGAGCACGAGATCTCCGGCGTGATCGACCTCGTCGACATGAAGGCGTACGCATACGACGGCAGCACCCGGGAGAACTGCACCGAGATCCCGATCCCCGACGACATGCGCGCCCCGGCCGACGAATATCGCGAGCGGCTGATGGACGAGGTCTCCGAGACCTCCGACGCGCTCATGGAGCGTTATCTGGAGGGGGACGAGATCTCCCACGACGAGATCGTCACCGCACTCAAGGAGGGGACCAATCACGGCTCGCTTTTCCCGGTCACCTGCGGCGTGGTCACGCGCAATCTCGGGACCAACCGCCTGCTCGACGCGATCGTGGAGGATCTGCCCTCGCCGGTCAAGCACGGCGGGCTGGAGGTCGGCGAGGTCACCCTGGAGCCGGTTGAGGACAGGGAGCTGTTCGCCTACGTGTTCAAGACCCGCGCCGACCCGTTCGCCGGACGGATCAACCTGTTCCGGGTGTATCAGGGAGTGATGTCGCAGGACTCGCAGGTGCTCAACACGCGCACCCACAACAAGGAGCGGATCGGTCAGTTGGTCACCTTCGAGGGCAGGAATTCGGGCCCCGCCCACCCCCATACGACGGAGTTCGGGCCGGGCGACATCGGCGCCGTCGCCAAGCTCAAGGAGACCCGCGCCGGCGACTGGCTGGCCGCCCGCGCCGAGCCGATCACGATGCCGGCGATCAAGCTGCCGGCGCCGGTGATGGCGTTCTCGATCGAGCCCACGGCCAAGGGCGACGAGGACAAGGTGTTCACCGCGCTGCGCCGCCTCCAGGAGGAGGACCCGACGATCGATCTGCACCGCGACGCCCAGACCGGCGAGCAGATCGTCGCCGGGTTGTCGCAGGTCCACGTCGAGGTGATCGTCGCGCGGCTGCACGAGCGATTCGGCGCCGACGTGACCCTCAAGCCGCCGCGGGTCCCCTACCAGGAGACGATCCGCGGCGCGGCCAAGGCCCACGGGCGCCACAAGAAGCAGACCGGCGGCCGCGGCCAGTTCGGCGACTGCCATATCGAGATCGAGCCCTTGGAGGCCGGTAGCGGCTTCGAGTTCGTCAACGCCATCAAGGGGGGCGTGATCCCCACCGGGTTCATCCCGGCGGTGGAGAAAGGCGTGCAAGAGGCCATGCAGGAGGGGATCGTCGCCGGCTACCCGGTCAAGGATGTGCGGGTTCGCCTCTACGACGGCTCTTACCACACCGTCGACTCGTCGGAGATGGCGTTCAAGGTGGCGGGCTCGCTGGCGATGAAGCAGGCTCTGGAGCAGGCCGCCCCGGTGCTGCTGGAGCCGATCATGGTGGTCTCGGTCAACGCTCCGGAGGACACCGTCGGCGACGTCATCGGGGACCTGAACTCCCGCCGCGGCCGCCCGCTGGGAATGGAGCCCGCGGGCGCCGGGATGACCGACATCAAGGCCGAGGTCCCGATGTCCGAGATGCTCGCCTACGCGCCCGACTTGCGGTCGATCACCGGGGGTCAGGGCGAGTTCACGATGGAGTTCACGCGCTACGAGGAGGTGCCGGGGCATCTCGCCGCCAAGGTCGTCGACGAGGCCCGGGCCGAGCGCGAGGCGGTGAAGGCGTAAGTGGGCCGCCCGGCGACCGGACATCGTCGGCCGGCGGCTCCGTAGTAGCCTGACTGCGCTGTGAGCACCCGAGAGATCCGGACATCGACCAGTGTGGACACCTGCGACATCTGCGGGCGCACGCTGCTGCGAGGTGAGCGTGCCGAGATCTATCTCAGCGGCGGGGCCCGCCATTCCGTGTGCGAGCTGTGCACCTCGCGGGCCCTCCACGACGGCTGGCTGCGCGAGGGCGAGGTGCCCGAGTACGACGAATCCAACTCGCGCGGCGAGCGGCGGCGATCGCTGCTGCGCCGTCGCCGTGGCCGCCGCGCACGACCGGAGACGCCGGTCGACCGGCAGCCGCCCGAGGCCACGCTCGACCGCGAGTGGGCCGAGACTGCCGTCGACCAACAGTGGACCGAGCCTCCGCTCGACCGCGAGTGGACCGAGGCTTCGGTCGACCGCGCGCCGGCCGAGGAGCCGGGCTTCGAGCCCGGAGTCGACCAGGGGGCGTCGTCGCCGCCGCGGCGGTCTGAGCCCGCGCGCCGGCCCCGGCCAAGCTCTCCGTGGTGGCCCGAGCCGGTGAGCCGCGTCGTCGGTCGGTCCGGGCAGAACGGCCGCGAGCGCCGTCATGTCCGGGCGGTGCCGACGAGCGTCGAGCACAAGATCTCGTCGGCGGTGTCGTTGTTCAACGGCTCTGAGCATCCGCGCACCGTCGCCGGGATCGGTCGCTCGCTGGGGATCCCCGACGTCGCCGTGTATCCCGTGGACGCCAACGGCAGCGTCGTCAAGCTGGTCGTCGCCTGGGAGCTGTGCTGGTATCGCTACGAGGTCGACCTCTCCGACGAGGTGCCCACGGTGCGCGTCGCCGCACAGGGCTATGAGCTGTCGGAGCTGAGCGAGATCGAGCTGCGCAACAACGCCATGGCCGACGATCGCGGGCGACTCGAGGTCGGTTTTTAGTGGCCGTCCCCTAGACGGATGTTCGAGGTGGGCGGGGCCGGTCGGTGGGTAGCACGGACACGTGATCTATTGCGTTGTCCCCGAAGCGCTCGCCGACGACCTGCTCCCCAAGCTGACCAGCTACTACGCCGATGACCCGAACGTCACCGTGATCGTCGACCGGCGCAAGGGATCGCGGCGGGAGGCCACCGCCGGCGGCGGCAAGCGCCAAGTCCGCGACCGTCGCCGCCCGCGCGTACCCGGCGAGCTTCCGCAGCTCGCCAGCGATTGACCTCCGCCGCCACTGCACCGCGCGGGGGGCAGGAGCGGTTGATCGTTCACGTGGACGGGGGCGCACGCGGCAACCCGGGCCCCGCGGCTATCGGAGTGGTCGTCTCCGCCCCCGACGGCGTCGTCCTGGACCAGCTGGCCGAGCGAATCGGCGTCGCCACCAACAATGTGGCCGAGTACCGCGCGGTGCTCCGCGGCCTGGAGCTGGCGGCGCGGCTCAGGGCCCGCGAGGTGCAGCTGGTCAACGACTCAGAGCTCGTCGCCCGCCAGCTGACCGGTGCCTACAAGGTCAAGCACCCGGCGATGAAGCCCCTTTACGAGCAGGCGATGGCCGCGCTTCAGGGCTTTGACCGCTGGGACATCCGCAGCGTACCCCGGGCGCAGAACGCCGCCGCCGACGCCCTGGTTAATCGCGCTTTGGACGGTCGCTGAGCCGGTGGTAGCGGCGCCGCAGCCCGACCATCACATCGCCGACGTCCGGCGGGCGCGCGGTGAGGATGCCAGATTGGGATCGCGTGAAGGCCCGGCGAGCGCCGAGTCGGTGCCAGCGGGTCGATAGTCTTGTCACCGTGACTGATTCCCTGACCGAGCTCACTGCTCGGCTGCATCAGACGGCAGAGCTGCTGCGCGCCGGCGAGTTGGAGCCGGACGCGACGCTGATGCTGATCGAGGAGTGCGCCGCCCTGGCATCGGAGGCGAGCGCGCAGGTGGACCAGTGGGCCCGGGCGGCGCTCGAGCCCCTGCCCGACCTTCCCGGTCAGCTCCCGCTCCCGGCGGCCTAGGCAGCCCGGTTGCCCGCCGTTCCGACCCTCCGGGCCGCCTATCCGGAGCATCTCCGCGCCGACGTCGAGGGCTACCTGGAGACGATCCGCTTCTCCACCGAGATCGCCACCTCCGGCCTGGAGGAGGCGATGCGCTACTCGCTGCTGGCCGGCGGCAAGCGGATCCGGCCCGTGCTCGCCCTGGCGACCGCCGATGCGCTCGGCCACGACCGCTCCGAGATCCTGCCGCTGGCGGGCGCGATCGAGTTGATCCACACCTACTCGCTGATCCACGACGACCTCCCGGCGATGGACGACGACGACCTGCGCCGCGGTCGTCTCACCTGCCACAAGGTGTTCGGCGACGACGTCGCGATCCTGGCCGGCGACGGGCTCTACGCCGAAGCTTTCCGGCTGTTGCTCTCCGAACAGCGCGGCGAGCCGCGCAACATCCTGGCCGCCGCCGCCGAGTTGGCCGCTGCGACCGGGGTTGAGGGCATGGTGGGCGGGCAGTACCTGGACGTGGCGGGAACCGCTCCCCAGGGCCCTGACGGCCTGAGACGACTTCACGAGCTCAAAACCGGCCGCCTGATCGGCGCCAGCATCGAATGCGTGCTGCTTCTCGACGGCAGTTGCCAACCTGCCACGCTCTCATCGTTCCGCGCCTTCGCCGGCGAGCTGGGCGTGCTGTTCCAGATCGTCGACGACATCCTCGACGTGACCGGGTCTGTCCAGACGCTCGGCAAGCAGCAGGGCGCAGATCAGCGGCTGGGAAAGCGCACATACGTCACCGAGTTCGGTCTCGACGGCGCGCGCCGCCTGGCCGACGAGTCCCGCGAGCGGGCCCTCCAGGCGCTGGCCGCGGCGGCGCCGAACCGAGCCTCCGAGCTCGAGCGGATCACCGACTTCATCGCGAACCGGAGTTTTTGAATGCCAGATCTGTTGCCAACGATTCAATCGCCCCACGACCTGCACCGGCTGACCGACGAGCAGCTCCAGCAGGTCGCCCAGGAGGTGCGCGAGCACATCATCGACACCGTGGGCGAGATCGGCGGCCACTTCGGCGCCAACCTGGGAGCCTGCGAGATCGCCGTGGCGCTGCACTCACTGCTTGACTCCCCGCGCGACAAGATCCTCTGGGACGTCGGCCACCAGGCCTACCCGCACAAGATCCTCACCGGACGCCGGGACCGGCTGGCCACGATCCGCAAGTACGACGGCCTGGCGCCGTTCTGCTCGATTCCTGAGTCCGAGCACGACATCATGGGTGCCGGCCACGCCTCCACGGCGATCGGCTACGCCGTCGGGATCAAGGAGGCGATGCGGAGCGGCCATGGCCCGGACGGCCACGTAGTCGCGGTCGCCGGCGACGGGGCGCTGACCGGTGGAGTCGCGTTCGAGGCGGTACATCAGGCCGGAGGGCAGGGAACCCCGATCGTCGTCGTCCTCAACGACAACGGGATGTCGATCGCCCCCAATGTCGGCGCGCTGAGCCGGTACTTCAACCGCGTCCGCCTGAACCCGAAGCTGTGGCATGCGCGGGAAGAGGTCGAGGGCGGCCTGACCAAGCTGCCGGTCGGCATCGGCAACACCGTCGAGCGGCTCGGTCCGCACTTCAAGGAATCGCTGAAAGCGTTCTGGGCGCCCGGGCTGTGGTGGGAGGAGCTCGACTGGGCCTACATGGGCGTGATCGACGGCCACGACGTCCGCGCCCTGCGCCAGTCCCTCCGCGAAGCGTTGGCCGCCCAGCGACCGGTGGTGGTCCACTGCGCCACCGTCAAGGGCAAGGGCTTCGCCCCCGCCGAGGACGGCGGCCTGGAGGGGATGGAGAAGTGGCATGCCGCCAAGCCCAAGTCGATCGCCAACGGCGCGCCGGCTGCGGTGGTGGCCAAGGCGGCCGGCGTCAAGCCGGCTCCGCCGGCCTATACGCAGGTGTTCGGCGAGGCGCTGGTGTCCGAGGCTCGTCGCGACGACCGCGTGATCGGCATCACCGCCGCGATGAACTCAGGGACCGGGTTGAACCTGTTGCAGCGGGAGCTGCCGGATCGTTACTACGACGTCGGCATCGCCGAGCAGCAGGCGATCCTGTTCGCCTCCGGGCTGGCGCTCCAGGGGTGCAAGCCGGTGGCGGCGATCTACTCCACCTTCCTGCAGCGGGCCTACGACCAGATCGTCCACGACGTCTGCCTGCAAAAGCTCAACGTCGTGTTCGCGATGGACCGGGCCGGGCTGGTCGGTGACGACGGCCCCACCCACCACGGGGCGTTCGACATCGCCTACCTGCGCTGCCTGCCCAACATCGTGCTGATGGCTCCCCGCGACGAGGCGATGCTGGTCCACATGCTGCACACGGCGCTGACCTATGACGACGGGCCAATCGCGCTGCGTTACCCGCGGGGGGAGGGGACCGGGGTTCCGCTGCCCGCCACGCCGCTGTCGCTGGAGATCGGCACCGGCGAGATCCTGCGCGAGGCCAGCGCCGGCGCGGGCGGCAGGCGTGTCGCGCTGCTCGGCTACGGCTCGGGCGTCCGCAAGGCCTTGGAGGCGGCCGACCTGCTGGCCGCCAACGGGATCTCGGTGACGGTGGCCGACGCACGCTTCGCCAAGCCAATCGACGCCGGGCTCGCCGCCCAGCTGGCCGGCGAGCACGAGCTGCTGGTCACCGTGGAGGAGGGGGTCCTGGCCGGCGGCTTTGGCTCGGCGGTGTGGGAGACGCTGTCAGACACGGGGATCGCCCCGCGGATCCTCCGGGTCGGGCTGCCGGATCGCTACGTCACCCACGGAGCCCCGAAGCTCCTGCACGAGGAGGTCGGGTTCACCGGCCGGCGGATCGCCGAGCGGATCGAGGCCGCGGTGGCGGAGCACAGCGAGGTGGCGTAGGCGTCGGGCGCCGCGTCCTCCTCGGCGCCGCGTCCCAACTCGAGCCGCCAAGCCGGCCGCGCGCCGCCGGAGGCAGCCCGCAAGCGGGCAGTTCGCGGCCAAGCGATGCGATCCCCGCGGTGCGTGGTCCCTCGCGCCCGGTAGCCGGGCCGGGCGACCCACGCGCCGTCAAGGTCCTAGCGGTTGGTCGCAAGGTGCCCGCATCGCCGGGACGGGAGCGCGGACCGAGCTGCACCACGTCCGGCCTCCGTCGATAGTCGCAGTTCGCAGCAGGGCGTCCGCCGGCGCCCCAGAAGCTGCTCGCCTACGGCAACGCGGACCCCACGCGCGCATCCCGTACCGTTCCGGCGACAATGAAGCGCGTCAGACTCGACCAGCTGCTGTCGCAGCGCGGGATGTTCGCCTCCCGCAGCCGCGCCGCCGCCTCCGTGCTCGCGGGCGAGGTACTCCTGCTGCCGGACCGCCGGCGCGCCGAGAAGCCGGGCCAGCTCGTCCGCGAGGACGTCGCGCTGGAGCTGGCCGCCGTGCCCGCCTACGTCTCGCGGGGCGGGATAAAGCTCGCCAACGCCCTCGACAACCTCGGCCTCGACGTCGCCGGCCGCCGAGCGCTGGACGTCGGCGCCTCCACCGGCGGCTTCACCGACTGCCTGCTCCAGCGCGGCGCCGCCCACGTCGTCGCCGTTGACGTCGCCTATGGCCAGCTTGACTGGGGGCTGCGCTCCGACCCGCGGGTGACGGTGATCGAGCGTGTCAACGCCCGCTCGCTGGCGCCCGACATGCTGCCCTACCGGCCCGACGCCGTCGTCATCGACGTCTCGTTCATCTCGGTGACCAAGGTCCTGGGCGCGGTGCTCGCCTGCGTCGCCGACCGGTTTGACTGCCTGGCGCTGGTCAAGCCCCAGTTCGAGGTCGGGCGGTCCGGCGTCGGTAAGGGCGGCGTCGTCCGCGATCCCGCCCTGCGCCGCGATGCGCTGACCACGGTGGGCGCGGCCGCCGGAGCCCTCGGCGCCGCGGTCCTCGGCTACGCCGCCTCGGGGTTGCCAGGACCCAGGGGGAACCTGGAGAGCTTCGTGTGGCTGGCCGAAGGGTCGCGCGAAGGCGTGCCTGACCTGCAGCGGGCGGCTCGCGAGGTGGAGCCGTGAGACGCATCCAGACGGCGGCGGTGCTCACCCACCGCCGCCCTGAATACACCGCGGACGCGCTGCGCGTGCTGGTCGGACTGGCTCAGGAAGCCGGCGTGGCGCTGCGCTTCGACCCCGCGGAGACCGCAAAGCACCCTCTCCCCGCCGATCCGCTCGTGCAGCGCGACGTGGCGGCCGATGGGCCCGTCGACATCTGCTTTGCGCTGGGGGGCGACGGCACGATCCTCAGCGCTCTGCGGCGCTATGCCGGTACCGGCGTGCCGGTGTTCGGGGTCAACTTCGGGGAGATGGGCTTCCTCGCCACGGTCGACCGCGAGGAGGCGGCGATCGGCTGCATACGCGCGCTGAACGGCGACTTCGAGGTCCTGTCGCTGCCGGGGATCGAGGTCTCGGGAGCCGGTACCAGCGGTCTGGCGATCAACGACGTCTCCATTCATCGCCAGGCGGGGAAGCGGGTCGCCGACCTGGAGTACTCGGTCGGTGGCGACGAAGTCGGCCGCGTCCGCTGCGACGGGCTGGTCGTGTCCTCGCCGGCCGGCTCCACCGGTTACAACCTGGCCAACGGGGGGCCGGTCATGGCGTGGGGCGTGCACGGTTACGTGGTGTCGTTCATCTCGCCCCACTCGCTGACCGCGCGGACGCTCGTCGTCGCCCCCGACGACCGCCTGACGGTCGACAACCGCTCGCAGGAGGAGCCGGTCGAGGTTACCGTGGACGGACGGCCGATCGGGGTGCTGAACGCCGGCGAGCGGATCGAGACGCGGTTCGTGATCGACCAGGGGACGCTGGCGCAGGTCCCGGGCACGACCTTCTACCAGCGCCTGCGCCAGAAGTTCGGCCGCCTCGCCACCCCGCTCTGAGCTGGCCGGCCGGCGCCGCTGGTCGGCCGCCTCGCCACCCCGCTCTGCGGCGCTCGCCGCGCGCCCGCGGCGACGATCCGTCAGGGGCGGGTGGTAGACCCCAGTCGTGCTGTGTGAGCTGCGCGTCGAGAATCTGCTGCTGATGGAGCGCGCCGAGCTGCGCCTGGCTCCCGGGCTGAACATGCTCACCGGCGAGACCGGCGCCGGGAAGACGCTGCTCGCCCACGCGCTCGACCTGCTGCTTGGCGGCCGCGCCCGGCGCGGGATCGTCCGGCCGGGCGCCGCGGAGGCGTACGTCGAGGGCGTCTTCGAGCTGCCGCCGGCGCTCGCTGGTTTCGAGGGGCTGCCCTCGGGCGCCGACGAGATCGTCCTCGCGCGGCGGGTATGGCCAGACGGACGCACGCGCGCCTACGTCTGCGGCCGGGCCGCCACCCAGGCCGACCTGCAGCAGCTCGGCAGCCGGCTGCTGTCGTTCTACGGCCAGCACGAGCACCGCCAGCTGATGCTCGGCAACGCTCAGCTCGAGTTGCTCGATGCCTACTGCGGCCCTGAGCAAGTGGCCCGGCGCGCCCAGCTGCGCGCTGCCTACGAGCGCGTGCGCGGACTGGAGCAGCGGGGGGACGAGCTGCGGGAGCTGGCGGGCGCTCGGGAGCGCGAGCTCGATCTGCTGAAGTTCGAGCTCGACGAGATCGAAGCCGCCGCTCCCAGCGAGGACGAGCAGGCGGCCTTGATCGGGCAGCGCGACCGGCTACGCCATCAGGAGGCGCTGACCCAGGCCGCGGCCGCCGCCGCCCGGAGCATCACCGGGGACGTGGGCGCTGAGGCTGGGCTCGAGGTCACCGAGCTGCTGACCGAGGCGGCCCGCGCGCTGGAGCACGTCGCGGCCGTGGATCCCCGGCTCGCCGAGTTGGCCCAGCGGGTGCAGGCGCTGCGCTACGAGAGCGAGGACGTCGGCACCGAGCTGCGCGCCTACCTGCTGGACCTTCAGAGCGCCGGGGGGCAAGCCGGCGGTTCGGCGGGCCTGGACGAGATCGAGGAGCAACTGGCCGGGCTCGCGCGGCTGGAGCGAAAGTACGGCGGGACCGTCGCCGGCGTGCTGGCCCACGCCCAGCGTTGCCGGCTCCGGCGCGAGGAGCTGGAGCACGCCGACAGCGCGCTGGCGAGGATCGAGTCCGAGCTGGTGCAGGCGCGAGCCGAGCTCGAGCGTCTCGCCGCCCACTGCAGCAGGGCTCGGCGCGCCGCCGCGCCCCGACTGGCGGCGGCGGTACGGGCCCGGCTGTCCGAGCTGGCGATGGCCGAGGCCCGGTTTGAGATCGAGCTCTCGCCGCGGCGCGATGGCCACGGACCGCGGGGATCGGACGCGATCGAGATGTTGATCGCCCCTACCGCTGGGGCTGCGCCGGGGGCGCTGCGCGAGGTCGCCTCGGGTGGCGAGCTCTCCCGGGTGATGCTCGCGCTGCTGAGCGTCGCCCACGGCAGCGAGGTGGGCGGCGGCGGCTCCCTGCTGGTGTTCGACGAGATCGACGCCGGCATCGGGGGTCACACCGCCCGCGCCGTCGGAGAGCACCTCCGCCAACTGTCGCGCGGACGCCAGATACTCTGCATCACCCACCTGCCGCAGGTGGCGGCGCTCGCCGACCGTCACTTCACAATCGTCAAGCAGGTCGGGATGACTCCCGCGACGACCACGGTGACGGCGCTGGACGGCGACGCCGTCGTCGGCGAACTGGTGCGGATGCTGGGCGGTGGGGCGCAGGACCGGGCCGCCACCGATCACGCTCGAGAGCTGTTGCGTGCCGCCTGAGCCGCCACACCGGGTGCGGCGCGACCGATGGGGCGCCACACCGGGTGCGGCGCGACCGATGGGGCGCCACACCGGGTGCGGCGCGACCGATGGGGCGCATGCCCCCTCGTCGCGCCTGCCCATCCGCCGCCGCCGGGGGACGCGCCGGACCGCTCGTTAGACTCGTCCCGGGTTGATGTCACAGAGCGAGACGCGGTTCATCTTCATCACCGGTGGGGTGGTCTCCTCGCTGGGCAAGGGCATCGCCGCGGCCTCGATCGGACGGCTGCTGGTGGCTCGGGGCCTGTCCGTGCAGCTGCAGAAGTTCGACCCCTACATCAACGTGGACCCCGGCACGATGTCGCCATACCAGCATGGCGAGGTGTTCGTCACCGAGGACGGCGCCGAGACCGATCTCGACCTCGGCCACTACGAGCGGTTCACCGACGCCAACACCAACCGGGCGTCCAACGTCACCGCCGGGGGCATCTACAACACGGTGATCCGGCGCGAGCGCCGGGGCGACTACCTGGGCGCGACCGTCCAGGTGGTGCCGCACATCACCAACGAGATCAAGCAGCGAATCAAGCTGATGGCGGACTCGAGCGATGTCGACTTCGTCATCACCGAGATCGGCGGGACGGTCGGCGACATCGAGTCGCTCCCGTTCCTGGAGGCGATCCGCCAGTTCCCGGTCGACGTCGGCCGGCGGCGCTGCATGTTCATCCACCTGACGCTGGTCCCCTACATCGGCCACGCCGGCGAGCTCAAGACCAAGCCCACCCAGCACTCGGTCAACGAGCTGCGCCGCATCGGGATCGCACCCGACATGGTCGTCGCCCGCTCGGAGGGCGAGCTGTCGACGGAGATCCGCTCAAAGATCGCGCTGTTCGCGAGCCTCCCAGTGGGGGCGGTGGTGTCCGCCTACGACGTCGACGACGTCTATCGCATCCCGCTCGTGTTCAACGACCAGGGCGTCGACGACTTCATCCTCGGCGAGCATTTCGGGCTCACGGCGAACGCCCCCGACCTGAGTGGCTGGGAGTCGATCACCCGCCGCGCGGCGGCTGCCCACCATCAGGTCCGGATCGCCCTGGTCGGCAAGTACGTTCAGCTCGAGGACGCCTACCTATCGGTGGCCGAGGCATTGCGCCACGCCGGCATCCACCACGACGCCGAGGTGCAGATCGACTGGGTCGACTCCGAGACCGTCGACAGCCGCGAAGTCATCGAGCTTCTCCACGCCGCCGACGGGATCCTGATCCCCGGCGGATTCGGCGGTCGCGGCTGGGAGGGCAAGATCACCGCCGCCCGGATCGCTCGCACCGAGCAGATCCCGTATCTCGGCATCTGCCTGGGAATGCACGTGGCCGTCAGCGAGTTCGCCCGCCACGTGGCCGGCATGGAGGGCGCCAACTCCACGGAGATGGACCTGGAGACGCCGTTCCCGGTCATCGACCTGCTGCCCGAGCAGAAGGAGATCGCCGACATGGGGGGGACGATGCGTCTCGGCGCCGATCCGGTGAAGCTGCACGACGGCACCCGGATTCGTGAGCTTTACCAGGAGGCGGTCGTGTACGAGCGCCACCGCCACCGCTACGAGGTCAACAACCATCTGCGCAAGCGACTGGAGCACGTCGGCCTGATCTCCTCCGGAACCTCGCCCGACGACCGACTCGTCGAAGCGATCGAGCTCGGGCGCGACCTACATCCGTTCTTCGTTGCCTCCCAGTACCACCCGGAGTTCAAGTCGCGCCCGGAGCGACCGGCGCCGCTGTTTCGTGCATTTGTCGGGGCCGCCCTGAGGCGCGCACGAGCCGCGCCCTACCCGCAGGCGCAACCGGCGGCCGACGAGCGCGACGTCGTCGTCTCGCGCGCCGTCAGCTCGTGAGCCGGGCCGGCGAGGCCGAGCGCGAACGGCTGCACGAGACCTTCGTCTCCCTGTGCCGGATCGCCAGCCCATCCGGGCACGAGCGCGCCTGCGCCGACTGGCTCACCGCAGAGCTGCGCGCGGTCGGCCTGGTGGTGGAGGAGGACTTGGCCGGCCCCGCCGCGGGGTCCGACGCCGGGAACCTGCTGGCGCGGATCCCGGGGCGCTCGCCGCAGAGCCTGCTCCTGTGCGCCCACATGGACACGGTCCCGCTGGCGGCGCCGGTCGAGCCGGTGCTCGTCGATGGCGCCTGGGAGAACGCCAACCCGGGGATTCTCGGCGCCGACAACAAATCCGCCATTGCGGTCATCCTTCAGCTCGCCCGGCGCCTGAGCGCGTCGGATCAGCCGCCACCGATCGGGGTCGAGATCCTGTTCACGGTCTGCGAGGAGGTGTCGCTCCGAGGCTCGCGTGAGTTCGACGCGTCGCGGCTGCGCAGCGCGTTCGGATTCGTGTTCGATCATGCCTCGCCCATCGGGGAGGTGGTGGTGGCCTCGCCGCACCACTACCGGATCGTCGCCGAGCTCCGCGGCCGCGCCGCCCACGCCGGCGTGCGCCCCGAGGCGGGGCGCAGCGCGGTGGTGGCCGGCGCCCGCGCGATCGCCGCGATGGAGCTCGGCCGGCTGGACGACGCCACGACGGCCAACGTCGGGATGATCGAGGGCGGCAGCGCCATCAACGTGGTCCCCGAGCACTGCCGGATCGAGGCCGAGGTGCGCAGCCTGCACCCGGAGCGGGCGGCCGAGGTGACCACGGCCACCGTCGATCATCTCCAGGACGCCGCCAACGCCGGCGAATGCGACCTGGATCTGACGGTCGCCCGGATGTTCGCCGGCTACCGCACCAAGCCGCGGGCACCCCAGCTGGCGGTGGCGGAGCGGGCGCTGCGGGCGTGCGGCTACCAGCCGGTACAGATCGCTTCCGGTGGAGCATCGGACGCGAACTCGCTCCAGGACGCCGGCTTTGCCTGCACCTGCCTGGCCGACGGCACCGAGCGCAACCATGAGCCGGGGGAGCGGATCAGCGCGCGGGCACTGGAGGACATGCTGGACATCGCGATCACCGTCGTCGACGAGGCCGCGCTAGAACTGAGCGCGGGATGAGCGGCTTTGAGGCGATCGGTTCCGAGGTGATGTGGCACGGCCGCGTGGTCCACGCCGGTATCCAGCACTTCCGCCACGGCGACGGCGCCGTGGTGGCGCGCGACAAGGTCTGGCATCCGGGGGCGGTGGGCATCCTCGCCGTCGACGACGAGCACGTCTGGCTGACCCGTCAGCCCCGCGAGACCGCGGGTCTCACCGCGTCGCTGGAGATCCCCGCCGGCAAGCTCGACGTCCCCGACGAGGCGCCGCTGGCGGCGGCCAAGCGCGAGCTCGGCGAGGAGATTGGCAAGCGGGCCGAGTCGTGGGAGCTGCTGCGGGAGTTCTACACCAGCCCCGGGTTCAGCGACGAGCGGGTGTGGTGCTATCTGGCCACAGATCTCTCGGACGCTGACGGCGAGGCGGCCGCCGAGGAGGACGAGCGGATCGAAATCGTCCCCTGGCGGCTGGACCAGATCGATGACGCGATCGCTGAGTCAGAGGATTCCAAGACCCTGATCGCATTGCTCTGGCTTGCCGCCCGCTCGGCATCCGGCCTCGCCTGACCGCGCGCCGCCGCGCAAATCGTCCAGCGCTCGCTCGGCGTCCGGCCTCGCCTGACCGCGCGCCGCCGCGAAATCGTCCAGCGCTCGCTCGGCGTCCGGCCTCGCCTGACCGCGCGCCGCCGCGAAATCGTCCAGCTCTCGGCATCCGGGCTGATTCATCAGTTCAAAGATCCGGCGGTTGCCCGGGGGCGAGGATCGTCACCGTGGTGGAGGGGGCCAGCTGGGTGGCGGCGGTGCGGTAGTGCTCGGGGTCGCGTCGGATTTGGTGATCAGACGGCCGCCGACGGCGCCCCGTCGAACGCGTAGTGCTGCGGGACGGCGACGTCGGGCTGGAGCATCGCGGTCAGCTGCGCGGCTTCGTGGGCGTCCATCACCACCTTGCGGTTGAGCATCGGGCGCAGGCGCAGGCCGTTGGTGGACAGGAGGGCCAGGTCGATGTGAGGGAACCGGTCGGGGATGCCGGAAAGCTCGGGGATCAGCATGGTGTCGGCCGCGAAATAGACGGTTCGTCCCCCCGCTTCGATCACGAAGCCGATCTCATAGACGGCGTGCTTGGCCGGAATCGCGGTGATCGCCAGGTCGCCGACCTGCCGGGTTTCCCACTCGCGCATCGCCGTCACGTTGGTGAACCCGGCGGCGGTGGCGGGTTTGACGACCGTACGGGCCGCCAGGATGGGCACGCTGTGGTCACGATAGGCCGCGAACGCGCCGAAGTCGCAGTGATCGTAGTGGGCATGGCTGACCAGCACGGCCGAGAGCGGCGGCAGCTGTTGCGGGGTCAGCGCGACCGGCTCGCCCGGGTGGTAGGCGAACTTCTCGCTGAACCACGGATCGGTGAGGATCGTGGTCTCGCCGAACCGCAAGAGCACGCAGCTGTGGGAGATCCGGGTGAGTCGAAGTGGGGTGGAGGACTTGGACGACTCCTACGTAGACGACTGTAAGTGGACATATATTTACTTACACTCGTCTAGTAAAGTCAAGGCATGTCTTCTCCACCGCCTCACCGACCGATGCCGCGTCAGCGCAACGCCCGCGGCCAAGGCGGCCGGTTGCGCACAGAGCTGGTTGCGGCGGCGGCCAAGCTGATGGCGACCGGCGGCCGCGAAGACGTCGTGACCGTGCGGGCCGTGACCCGCGAGGTGGGCGTCGCCCCTCAGAGCTTCTACCTGCACTTCGACGGCGTCGACAGCCTGCTCTGGGATGTCTACGCCCGGGAGTTTTCCGCGCTGACTGAAAGGCTCGCCGCCGCCGCGGGGCCGCCGCGGGCTGCACGCGCTCGGTTGGACGCGGTCTGTCGGGCCTACTGCCAATTCGCCGTCGAACGCCCTGCGGCCTACCGGCTCATGTTCTCGCTGACCGGTCGACCCGCACACAGTTGGGACGGCAACCTGCCGGGGATGGCCGCGTTCGAGATCCTCCGCCAGAGCGTCGCCGCCTGCACCCCGACTCGGCACCAGGCGAGTGCGACGCAGACGGCCAGCCTGCTGTGGGCCGCCCTGCACGGACTGGTGGGACTGAGAAACGATCGTCCCGCCTTCCCCTGGGCATCCCTGGACTCTCTCATCACGGAACTGCTCGTCGCACTGCTCCCCGCCGTTTCACCCACGCCTGAAGACGGCTGACCACGCTGCCGACGCGGCCGCGGCGCGTGGCGGATCCCCGACCCGGTCAGACCCGGGCCCTGAAGGCCCGCGCCCAGCCGCAGGAGACCCCGCGGCGCGGGGCGAAATACCACCGATGGCGACCGCGCAGGCCTCCCCGATACAGCGCCGGGTGACCGAGCTCACGCTCGACTTCCTGGCCACGCTGGAGCTCGAGCGGGGGCTGTCGCGCAACACCCTGCAGGCGTATCGTTCCGATCTGCAGCAGTACGGCGAGTTCCTCGCCCGGCGCGGCCTCGATCCGCTGGGGGTGGGTGGGGCCGATCTGACGGCGTTCGTCTCAGAGCTCGCCGACGGCCGCGACGACCGACCACCGGTGGCACCGGCGACCCTGCAGCGCAAGATCGCCTGCCTGCGCTCGTTCTACCGCCACCTGCGCCGCGAGCAGATCATCGACCATGACCCGACGGCCGAGCTGCACCCGCCACGCTCGCGCGCCCGCCTGCCCAAGGTGCTCACCCGCGACGAGGTCAACCGCTTGCTGGCCCAGCCGCGCGGTATTTCACCGGCGGCTCTCCGCGACCGGGCACTCCTGGAGACGATGTACGCCTGCGGCCTGCGCGCCTCGGAGGCGATCACCCTGGAGCTCTCCGAGCTGGACCTGGAAGCGGGGATGCTTCGGGCCCGCGGCAAGGGCTCGAAGGAGCGCCTGGTGCCCGTGGGCAGCCAGGCGGTGGCGCGGTTGACCGACTACCTGGTCCGGGGGCGGCCCCGCCTGGTCGGGGCCGGCGACGAGTCGCACGTGTTCGTCAACCTGCGCGGGATCGGTCTCTCCCGGCAGGGCCTGTACCGAATCGTCCAGATCCATGCCCGCAGCGCCGGGTTGGAGTCCCGGATGAGCCCGCACACCCTTCGCCACACGTTCGCCACGCACCTGCTGGCCGGCGGGTGCGACCTGCGGTCGCTCCAGGAGATGCTCGGCCACGCCGACATCGGGACTACCCAGATCTACACCCACCTGTCGGCAGAGCGCCTCCGCGACGTCTACTTCGACGCCCATCCCCGGGCCCAGATCAACGCCGTCCGGGCATCCCGTCAGGGCGAGTAGCGATGGGGCTGACGCACTTCGAAGACGCTCCGACCCGCGAGTATGCGCTCGGCCATCTCCGCAATCGCTGGACGCTGCTGGGCGAAGCGGCCGGCAGCGAGACCGTCGGGGTGCGGCGGATCGAGCTGGCGGCCGGCGGCTGGTCGACACCGGCGCACGAGCACGGCCGCTCCGAGGAGATCTGCTACGTGCTCGCCGGGACCGGCCTGGCATGGCAGGACGGAGACACGTCGACGATCCGCGCCGGTGACTGCATCGTCCATCTCCCACGGCAGGGCCCGCACACCCTCCACACGACCGAGCACCTTGACGTGCTCGTTTTCGGCACCCGCGAGTACGACGAGAGCCTTCGCCTGCCGCGGCTCGGTCAGTCGATGCTCGGGCGACGAGCGGTGGCGTCGGTGGCCGGGCCGTCCGACGGCACGCCGATCCAGTACGTCCGTGAGGCCGAGCTCGGCCCACCGCCGCTGCCGGCCGTTCCCGGGCCGCGGCCGACGACGATCGTCAACATCGATGAACTCGAG
Source organism: uncultured Actinomycetota bacterium (assembly GCA_963830395.1). Taxonomy (GTDB): domain Bacteria; phylum Actinomycetota; class Thermoleophilia; order Solirubrobacterales; family Solirubrobacteraceae; genus Palsa-465. The sequence continues at coordinate 69,506 of CAWHMI010000002.1, read as the reverse complement.
CCCAAGTGGCAGCGGCGCCCGCGCATCGGGCGATCCCGGCGCAACCTGGGCCGGGCCGCCGGGTCGCGACACACCGGTTTGCAGTATGTGGAGGTGATGCCCGGACGGGATTCGGCGCCGCCCCACTGCCACTCGCTGGAGGAGGAGATCTTCGTCGTCCTCGCCGGGGACGGCACGCTCGTGCTCGGCGACGAGGAGACGCCGGTCCGTCCCGGCTCGGTGGTCAGCCGCCCCGCCGGGACGGGCGTCTCCCACGTGTTCTGCGGCGGACGCGGGCTGACCTACCTCGCCTACGGCACGCGTCATCCCGGTGACCTCTGCTACTACCCGCGCTCCAACAAGATCGGGTTCGGGGGCGTGCACCTGATCGCCCGGCTGCAGCGATTGGACTACTGGGACGGGGAGGACTGAGTCGAGGCCGGTGACGGCGGGGGTGGCTGGCAGAATCGCCGCGTGGCCGTCTCATCCTCCCCGCAAGCCGAGCGGCGCGCGTTCGTCGTCGTGATCGACGCCTGCGGAGCCGGCGCCGCGCCCGACGCTGATCTGTACGGAGATGCCGGCGCCAACACGCTCGGGCACCTGGCGGAGCATCTCGGCGGGGCCCTGGAGCTCCCGACGCTGCGGCGCCTGGGCCTGGGTTCGATCCTGTCGCTGCCCGGCGTCGCGCCGGCCGCTGCGCCGGTGCTGCACGGCCGCCTGCGACCATCGGGGCCCGGAAAGGACTCGACGGCGGGCCACTGGGAGCTGATGGGCGTTGTCGCCGCCGCGCCGCCGCCCACCTACCCTGACGGCTTCCCGCCCGAGGTCATCGGGCTGGTGGCGGAGGCGAGCGGGCGGGGCGTGATCTGCAACCGCCCCGACAACGGCATCGAGGCGATCGAGCAGTTCGGCTCAGCGCAGCTCGCCGGCGGCGAGCTGATCGTCTACACGAGCCAGGACTCGGTCCTGCAGATCGCCGCCCATGTCGACCTCGTCTCGCCGGACGAGCTGTACGCCGTCTGCGCCGACGTGCGCGGCCGGCTCGAGGACCCGCACGCGGTCGGGCGGGTCATCGCCCGGCCGTTCGACGGCCGGGAAGGGAGCTTCCGGCGCACCGAGGGACGCCGTGACTACGCGCTGGCCCCGCCTTCGCCGAGCTACCTGCAGGCTCTCCAGGCGCACGACCTGCCAGTGCACTCGGTGGGGAAGGTGGGGCAGCTGTTCGCCGGTGTGGGAATCGACGTAGAGCACCCGGGTCAGACCAACGCTCGGGCGCTGAGCGAGACGACCGAGCTGGTCGCATCTCTGGCTCGAGGGCTCGTCTTCACCAACCTGATCGAAACCGACCAGCTTTACGGTCATCGCCACGACGCCATCGGGTTCGCGGGGGCGCTGGCCGGGATCGATGAGGTCGTGGCCGGGTGGCTGGAGCGATTGCGCGTCGGTGATCTGCTGATCCTGACCGCCGATCATGGCTGCGACCTCACCTCGCCGCGCACTGACCACACCCGTGAGTACGCGCCGCTGCTGGCCCACTTCGCCGGCCACGGGTCTCGTCGCCACGACGGCCAGCTGGCCGACGTGGGCGCCAGCATGCTGGAGTGGCTGACCGATACCCGCGCGCCCGAGCTGCCGGGCCGCTCCTTTATCTGAAATCGAGCTCCCGGAGAGCCCGTGCCCGAGTTGCCCGAAGTCGAGACGATCCGCCGCCAGCTGGCGCCCCACCTGGAGGGACGGACCCTGGTCGCAGTGGAGATCCTCGACCCGCGCTGGACGCGACCGGAGTCGCCCCGGGCGGCCGAGGCGCAGCTGCGGGGGCGCGTCGTGGAGCAGGTCGGCCGTGCCGGCAAGTACCTCGTCTGGCGGCTGACCGGCGAGCGCTACCTCCTGATCCACCTCAGGATGACCGGGGCTCTGCTGTTCGATCCCCCGGTCGAGCCGCCACACACGCGCGTCCGGTTCGAGCTGGACTCAGGTCATCGCCTGATCTACAACGATCCCCGGCGCTTTGGCACCGGGCATGTGGTGGGCGGAGCCGACCTCCGCGACGCGTATCTCGGTCAGCGGCTGGGCATCGAGCCCCTGACCGCGGGATTCACCGCCGAGCACCTGCGGGAGATGGCGCGCGACCGGCGTGCCCCGGTCAAGTCGTTCGTGCTCGACCAGCGCCGCATCGCCGGCGTGGGCAACATCTACGCCGACGAGGCCCTGTTCCGGGCGCGGATTCATCCGCTGCGTCCGGTAGGCACGCTCGGGCGGCCCCAGTGGGAGGCGCTCCGAACCGCGATCGAGGAGGTGCTGGCGGCCGGGATCGACGCCAAGGGAGCCACGATCGATGACTTCCGCCACGTCGACGGCATGCAGGGGTCCTTCCAGGACCTCTTCCAAGTACATCAGCGCGCCGGAGAGCCGTGCCCGGTCTGCGGTACCGCGATTCGCAAGCTGGTCGTCGGCGGGCGGGGCACGTACGTGTGCGAGCGCTGCCAGCCACGCCCTCGGCGGCGACGTCTCCCCGAGCAGCGTTAACGCCGGCTGGCTAGGGCCCACTCGCCCCGCCGGCGCCGAACGCGGGCCGACGCTCGCTCAGGCCGCGATCAGCTCCGACAGCTGCCCGGCCCGGTCGGCCGCCAGCAGCTCCTGGAACCCGCCCAGCGTCTTGCCGCCGATCACGATTTGCGGAAACGTGTACATGCCGGTGATCTCGGACAGCTTGGCGCGACCGTCCGGGTCTCTTGCCAGATTGACTTCCTGGTAGGCGATCGAGCGCTTGGCCAGAAGTGACTTCGCACTCGCGCAGAACGGACAGGAGTCGGTGGTGTAAACCGTGATCGGCTTCATAACTTCATTAAGTATAGCGAAGGTGGTCCGGCGATGTCCGGCCCGCTGAGAACCGAAGCCATCGTGCTGCGCTCGATCCGCTATGGCGAGGCGGATCGCATTCTCCACCTCTACACGCCGGGCTACGGTCGCCTGAGCGCGATCGCCAAGGGCGCCCGACGCGCCCGGAGCCGCTTCGGGGCCCGGTTGGAGCCGTTCTTCCGCATACGCCTGGTCCTGCACGAGGGACGCAGCGATCTGTTGACCGTGACCAGCGCTGACACGATCGAGTTCCACGCCGCGCTGCGCGATCACGCCGCCACGCTGGATGCGGCGTCGCGCGCCTGCGATGCGGTCGCGCGCCTGTTCGAGACCTCCGATCCGCATCCGGAGGTGTTCCGCCTGCTCGCCAACGAGCTCGCCCTGCTGGAGTCAGACGCGGCCCAGGCGCGTCCCGGCAACGGGCTCGCGTTCCGGCTCAAGCTGCTGCTCGCCGCCGGGATCGTGCCCCAGCTCGCCGCCTGCGTGGTGTGCGGCGAGACCGAGCACCTGCGGGGGTTCTCCGGGGCCGCGGGCGGGGTCGTCTGTACCGCCTGTGAAGCGGGATCGTTTCCGCTCTCGCAGGACGCGTACGGCTTCCTGGTCAGCGCGCTGGGATCCCCGCTGGCCCAGGCACCCGAGGGATCGGGCGTCGTCCTGCGTCAGGTGGAGCGCGCGATCGGTGAGACTGCCGAGCACCACGCCCACGTCCGCCTGCGCCCGCTGATCGCGGCCTGACCCGCCGTCAGCGGCGCCTCGCCTCTGTCACGGGTTGGTGACAAGTCGATTCATCGGGACCGGCGCACTGTCAGAATCGAAGCGTGACGCAGCCGATGACCTCCAGTGTCGACGGGCATCCCACCGGGCCGGTGGCCGACGCCTTCGCGCGACGCATCGCTGAGCGCGAGGCCCGTGAGCTGTCGCCGCTGGCCACGTTCTCCTATCCGCCGTCTCGGCAGCGGGAGGAAGCGGACTGTGGGCTGCGCACGCCGTTTCAGCGCGACCGGGACCGGATTGTGCACTGCAAGGCGTTCCGGCGCCTGAAGTACAAGACCCAGGTGTTCGTCGCCCCGACCGGCGATCACTACCGCACGCGGCTGACCCACACCCTGGAGGTGACCCAGGTCTCGCGCACGGTGGCGCGGGCACTCGCTCTCAACGAGGATCTGACCGAAGCGATCGGGCTGGGCCACGACCTCGGGCACTCTCCGTTCGGCCACGTTGGGGAGGACGCGCTTGACCGGTGCCTGCGCGAGCGCTTCGGGACCGGATTTCGCCATTACGAGCAGTCGCTCCGGGTCGTCGACATCCTGGAGCGCGACGGCCGCGGGCTGAACCTGACCGCTCCGGTGCGTGACGGCATCGTCAGTCACTCGGGCCGCTCGCAGCCGCCGACGACCATAGAGGGCAGGATCGTGCGCTTGATGGATCGGGTTGCCTACATCAACCACGACATCGACGACGCCGTCCGCGCCGGGGTGCTGTCCGTCCGGGACCTGCCGGCCGAGCCGATCGCGATCCTCGGCGACACCGGGCAACGGCGGATCGACCGGCTGGTCCACGATCTGGTCGAGAGCTCGGAGGCGGCCGGAGACATCGTGCAGGGGGAGACGGTGGGCGGCGCGATGGCCGCGCTCCGGGAGTTCATGTTCGAGCACGTGTACCTTGGGCCGGTGGCCACCCGCGAGCACGTCAAGATCGACCTCGTGATCCGATCTCTGTTTGACCACTACTGCGCCCACCCCAGGGATATCCCGAGCTCGATCCCAGCCGGCCCTCTGTCAACGCGGGTGACCGACTATCTCGCCGGGATGACCGATCGCTTCTGCATCCGGGCGTTCGAGCAGCTCACCGTCCCGGCCTCGTTTGACCCGTGAGCCGGTACACGGCCGACTCGCGCGACCGGGTGCTTGCCGCGGTGGACATGCTGGCCCTGGTCTCGGCGCGGACCGAGCTGCGCCGCGCCGGCGTCGACAGCTACTTCGGAATCTGTCCGTTTCACGACGAGCGCACCGGCTCCTTTCACGTCCGCCCCGACGAGAAGCACTACCACTGCTTCGGCTGCCAGGAGTCGGGCGACCCGTTCGACTTCGTGATGCAGACCGAGGGCATGGACTTCAAGCAGGCGATGGAGTCGCTGGCCGACCGGTTCGGGGTCGGGCTGGAGACCGAGGCCGAGGATCCCGGAGCGGCCGCGCGCCGGCAGCGCCGCGACCGGCTCCACGCCCTGCTGGACCGCACCGCGATCTACTACTCGCGGTATCTGTGGGACGCGCGCGAAGCCGCCGATGCCCGCCAGTACCTGCTCGGCCGAGGCCTCGAGGAAGCGACGCTGCGCGAGTTCCGGGTCGGCTACGCGCCGAGCGCGTGGGACCGCGTCCTGCTCGCCTCCCGGCGCGCGGGGTTCAGCGACGAGGAGCTGCTGGCCGCCGGCCTGGTTCAGCGCTCCAAGCAGCGGCCGGGGAGCGTCTACGACCGGTTCCGGGAGCGGATCATGTTTCCCGCGGTCGACTCCCGGGGTCGTGTTCGCGGCTTCGGGGCGCGGCGCATGCGCGAGAACCAGTACGGCGCCAAGTACCTGAACACCTCCGATGGTGAGCTCTACCACAAGCGCGAGGTGTTGTTCGGCATCGACCTGGCTCGGGCCGCCGCCGCCCGCGCCGGGCGGATGATCCTGGTCGAGGGCTACACCGACGTGCTGGCGCTGCACCAGGCGGGGATTCGCAACTCGGTCGGGATCATGGGCACCTCGTTGACCGAGGAGCAGATCGGTGAGCTCGAGCGCGTCGTCAAGGTGCTGGAGTTGTGCCTCGACGCCGATCGCGCCGGACAGGACGCGATGCTCCGCGCCGCGCGGCTCGCCGCCGGGCGCCGCTTGGAGCTGCGCGTCGTAGCCCTGCCCGAGGGCGCGGACCCGGCGGATCTGGTCGAGCGAGATGGCGGTGATGCCCTGCGAAGGCTGGTGGACGGCTCGGTCCCGTTCGTGGTCTTCAACGTGGCGCGGATTCTCGATCGTGCCGACACGCGCAGCGCCGAGGGCCGTGACCGGGCGCTGGCCGAGCTGCGCCCGGCGCTGGACGCCGTGGGCGCCAGCGTGCTACGCGACGATCTCGTCCGGCGCGTCGCCGGACGCCTGGAGCTGTCCGAGACGCGGCTGTCGGCGCTGCTGGCGGCGGCAACGCCGCGCGCGGGAAGCCCGGCCGGCGGCGTGGGCTCACCACGCAACGGAAACGGTGCGGCGGCGCCCGACGGGGCCGCCCACACCGCCGGTCCGGGCCAGGCGGCGCGGTCCGAGCGTCTGTTCCTGGCCCTCTGTCTCGCCCTGCCGCAGCTCGGTGAGAAGACGCTTCAGGAGATCGACGTCGACGGCCTGCTGGCGAGCGAGCGGTTGCGCCGCGCCGCGCGGCATCTGTCGAGCCGCGCCCGCACGCCCCTGGCCGACCTGCCGGCGGACGACGACGAGCTCGCCCGGACGGTCGGCGGCCTCGTCGAGCTCGCCGGGCGGGTACCCGATCCCACGCCCGACCGGCTCGAGCATGCGCGGCTGCTGCTGGAGCTCGATTGGATGGAGCGCGCGATCATCCGTGCCCGGGCGGCGGGGGAGAGCACCAACGAGCTGGCCCAGCGCCGTGAGCTGGTGCGGGAGCGGATGCGGGCCGTGGTATCGAGGCTGGAGAGCACGATCTAGCCTCGGCGTCGCCGTATCGGTGTCGTCCGCGGTTCATGCGACGTGTGCTCTACTGAAACCAGCGGAGGACCGAACCGGAGACGGCGTGATATGCGACTCCCGGCGCCTGTGGGCCGACGTCGTGGGTGCAGCCGTGCGTCGCGCCGCCATAGACGATCAGCTGGAAGTCGGTTCCCGCTGCGTTCATCTCTTCGATGAATCCCGTTAATTGTGCGGTGGGGACGTGCGGATCCAGAGCACCCAGTCCGGCGCCGCCGTGAACGACGACGACTCCCGGATGGGCGAGTTCACTGCCGTCCCAGACGAGGAGGCCGGACAGCTCGGCGTCCCCGTCGCGGTAGTCGATGGCTTCTTCTTTGAGCTTCATGTTCATTGACCTCCGAGCTTTTTTGGGTGTAGCGGGCAGGGGTGCCGGCGCATGAATCCGCGATTTGGTCGGTTTGGCTGTCACCGCGCGCCCGGCGTCGGTGATCATGGTGAGCTTGTAGCGGCGGGTTTGGAGTGCTTCGGCTTCGAGTTCATGACATTTCTCGCTTGCGATAGCTCGACCATCGGGGCGCTGCTGGATCCGATTTCGCGGCGGATCCCGATCGGCTTTGCCCGACGAGCGGCTACCAGACGTGTGGGATCAGTTTCCAGGTGCGGTCCATGTAGCTGCGGTACTGCCTGCCGAGCCCGGCACTGAGACGAGCTTCTTCGACTGGCACCCGGATCAGGACGCCGGCGAGCGGAATCAGTACCAGTGCCGCGACGCTGAGCCAGTTATCCAGCGCGATCCCGATGCCAGCCAGAGCGATCAGGCCGCCGGTGTAGCTTGGGTGGCGCAGGATCCGGTAGGGGCCGCGCTCGACGAGCTGATGGTCTGTCTGGATGGTGACGAGGAAGGTGAACAGTCGTCCAAGGGTGAGGATGGACCAGATCCGCAGCCCGGCACCGGCGATCACGTCTGCCAGCCCGACGCGCGATCGCCAACAGCACGCCGAGCGCGTCGGTCGAGCGATAGTCAACGTGCGACCCACCTCCGACACCCAACCCACCCAGGCCAAGCGCGAGAGCGCCCGCCGCCACCATCAGATCCACCTGACGACGGCGGCGGGCCAGCCGCGCCCACGTCGGCAGGCGCAGACGCCCGCTCACGCCAGACCGGCTATCCATCAATGTGAGCGGAGAGCGCGGTGCGACCGCGGCGGAAGACCAGGATCGTCACGGCTGTCATCACCGCTTCGTCGCACAGGCCGAACAGCGTATGGGCCATCAGGCCCACAGGGTCAAGCATCGACAGCGGCCCGGCGGCCGCCCCGGCTGCCTCACCAGACATCACCAGCCCAAAACCGGCCATCCAACCAAACGCAAGCCGCCGCGCGACATCCGGCGCGCACGCGCCCGACACGAATCCGCTCGCCAGGACACGCCTGGCTCGATGCGAGAGCCCCAAGGCAAGCACGGCGGAGACCGGGACGACCGCCGCCGCAACCGCTACTGCGGCAGTGAACACCATATTTCGGGATCCGCCATGCCTTTCATGTACGGGCTGTCGGCTGGCCTTGCTCTTCATGACGTTCCTCCTTTCGAGATTGAACCGCAGCGCGATTCTCCTCGGCACAAGATTCCTCGTCATCGGCCGGTAGTCTCGCTCGGTGCCATACCATCGACTGATTCCGTCGTCGCGGACGGAGGTGGCGAACGAGACCGCGCGGCTTAGCTGATCGGCCGCGACTCACGTGGACGATTTGCCTGCGGCGAGGCCGCGGTCCAAGGCGGTGGGAGCCAAGCAGCACGGTCCGCCACCTCGCTCGTGCATCCCGCGGGAGGCACGTTCGGGTGGTCCGGAACACCTCTTGCAAGATCGCGGTGATGGCAAGGAGCTAGCGCGCGCAACTTATGGTTGCGTTCTTTGCTATCTTGGTCCGCAACCGTAAGTTGCGCATCAATGAGGAGGTCGCTGTATGGTTCCTGAGAGCATCGAGCGAGAGGTCCTGATCGACGCGTCGATAGACACGGTGTGGTCGATCGTCACCGAGCCCCGGCACCTCGCTCGCTGGCTGTGTGACTCCGCTGAGGTCGATCTGCGGCCGGGTGGCGAGTTGGTGCTGCAGTTTGATCGGCTGCCCGTGCCCGCGGTCGGCACGGTCGAGCGGGCTGAGCGGCCGCACCGCTTCGCGTTTCGGTGGGTGACGCCGGAGCCGGATCGTGACCCGAGCGCTCTCGACCCGAGCGCTCGCCAGAAGTACGCCACACTCGTCGAGTTCTTGCTGCGCGCCGAAGGCGACGGCACCGTGCTGCGCGTGGTCGAGAGCGGCTTCGCGAGCGTCACCGGGACCGAAGCGCAGAAGGACGGACTCGCCCAGCGCCACGAGGGCGGCTGGGGCGGCTTCCTCGGGCGGCTCCCCGAGTACGCGGCGAGCGTACGCGTGTCAGCCTGAGGATGGGAGCTGCGGGCCGCGACGGCGATGTGTTGTGGGCTGCCGTCGGGGACCCCACCCGCCGGCAGCTCCTGGACGTGCTGCTGTCGCTCGGGGAGGCGACCCCCACCAGGCTGGCTGAGGATCTGCCGGTCACGCGCCAGGCCGTTGCCAAGCACCTGGCGGTGCTCGACCGCGCGGGGCTCGTGGACGGTCGGCGGGACGGGCGCGAGGTGCGCTATGCGGTGCTTTCCGACCGGTTAGACGAAGTGAGTCGAGCCATGGCGCGCGTCGCCGCTGGCTGGGAGGAGCGGCTCGCAACCATCAAGCGCCTGGCCGAGGCCGCACAGGCCACGGAGGGCGTCAAGACACGAGATCCCGGGAGATTCGAATGACAGGCGCACGAGCCGAGGTGACGATTGACAGGCCCGCTAACGAGGTCTGGGGCCAGATCGGTGACTTCGGCGACCTGAGTTGGATCCCGAACGCGACATCGTTAGAGCGCGACGGCGACCTCCGCATGTTCCAGCTTGGTGACACCACCGTGAAGCATCGCCTGTTACAACACGACGACGGAATCCGCTCGTACAGCTACGCCCTCATCACCGATGGCGCACCTGAGCCCGGTGAAGCGGCGCGGGCCACCCAGGCGACACTGTCGGTGGTCCCCGGAGGGCTCTCAGCCTGCACAGTGACCTGGAGCTCGAAGACGGAGAACCGCAAGGGCTCATCAGAGCGCCTCAGCTCGTTCTTCCAGGGGATCCTCGACCGCCTGAAAAGGCAGGTGGAGCACGCCTGAATGACGCCACGTGCATACCCGATCGTTTCCGGCTGTTGGTTTACCGGCGGCTCGGTAGCCCTCCTCGTTGCCCGAGGAGCTCCTGAACTTCCCGACCGAGGCTCGCCGCGAATCGGATCGTGGCTGTCGCTGTCGCTGTCGGTGACCGTGTCCGGGAGGCGGGCTTCGCCGCAGCGTCCGGGCGGGGGTGGTTAGAGCGACAAGTTCACATTGGCGGATTTGGATTTGTCACCAGATGAGCGCACAGCGTGGAGAACGCGACAAATCCAAAAGCCGGATCACGATTTGGCGCTTAGTGCCTACCCGATCGCTTCCGCGGGGTTGATCTGAAAGCGCCGCCTCGCTCCGGGGTAGGTCTGCAGTATCCGGGGGGTATGTTCATCGTGGGGGGATCCCGAGGGCGGTGCCACGAGCCGAGGCGGCGTGCCGAGCGCCGCTGCGGGTCGCGGTCCGACGGGGGTTTTGCGCCAAATTCGGCAACGCGCCCCGGGTTTGTTGCGTTGGCCACGCTGGGCGGCAGGCTGGTGACAAATCCGCCGGCCCGGTCACAATTTGTCGCCTTTTCCTCGGTCGTCGGGGCGGAGTCCTCGGGCCAATTGGCGACCGGAGAGACACGCCCAGCCACCCAAGCCTTCCGACGGAAACGATCGGCTATGCATGCAGCCGGGCGGCCGGATCCAGCAGCCGCGAGACGCGGTCCTGCGGTTGCTCGCCGACGAGCATCTCCATCTGGATCCACGCGGGCCTCCGTTGCGGCGAAACCGCGCATGCCTACGTCAGCGTGCTAGCAGCGTTGGAGGTAATCATCCGGCCGAAGCGGAAGCCTCCTGCGCCGACGGCTGGCTCCTCCTTCGTCGCCTGACCGGCCACCTGCGCGCGGCTGCTGCTCTGGTCGCTGTTCGCGCCGCAGCAGAAGCCCTGTCCGCCATGGATCGCCAGGCAAGGCGCCTGCTGGTGCGTGATTGAAGCAGTCTGCCGAGGCCGACATACCTGATGCTGGTCCTCAAGAGCCAGGTCTGGGGACGACCGCCGGATGCCGCCCAGAGCCGACGCGACCTCGGATCCCGCGGCGGGAGTTCGTCAAGGGCGTTCGTCGCTGCAGTCAGTTTCTGTCCGTAAACGTGACCATGGCGACCGACGAGGGACGGCGACGCCGTCGCTCTGGCGATGACCTCCGCGGGCGCGGTAGCCTCCAGCCGCGTTGCTAGCTGGTTTGCGCTAACGTGCAAGCATTAGCCAAAACGAAGGGACGAAATGACCCGCACCACCGATATCCAGTTCTCACCATTCGTCGAAAGCTTTGGCGACGCGCTGACCCAGCTGGTTGAGGGCGCCGCGGAGATCGCACGACAGTCAACCAAGAGCTACGTCACGGGACTAAACGCCATGGTTGAGCAGCAAAGGCTCACCTACGAGGCGTCTCAGCAGTGGGTGTCCGGCGTGGTGAGTTCGCAGTCGAATATCCGCCAGCAGCTGGTCGAGAGCGCCGACTCCGCGAGAGGTGAGCTGTTCAAGCGCACTGAGGAAGCGAGCAAGGTTGCTGGCGAAGCCGGCGTTGCCGTCGTCAAAAGCAGTCGTCGGGCGACGGCGAGCGTTGCCCGCAAGCAGCGCAAGGCGGCCACCTCGCCCTCACGCCGGCCAGCGCCAACGAAATCAGGCTCGGCGTCGGCCACCGGTGAGTCGGGGCCGGCGAAGTGGACCAGCGAGGCGTATGAGGCCTTGACCGCGGCCGAGGTCCTCGAGCAGCTGCCTCGCTTCTCCCAGCGTGAGCTGGGAGAAGTTGAGACCTATGAGAAGGCTCATCAGTCGCGCCAGACGGTGCTGCAGAGGATCGCGTCGCTGCGCGCCCAGGAGCCGGTAGCGGGCTATGACGAGCTCAACGTCCAAGAGATCCACGAGCAGCTCGCCGGCGGCGACGATGAGCTCGCTGCGCGCGTCCGCGATTACGAGCGTCCGCACAAGAACCGCCACGGTGTCCTGAGCGCCACCGACGCTCAACTCAGCAAGTCCTAAACAGCGGCTGTGCCCCAGGGCGGGAGCCGACGCGCTCCCCGCCCGGGGCGGGACAGGCGTGACCGTGGCCAAGCGACTAGTCACCCGCCCCTGCGGTAGCACTGGGGCTGGAGAGCAGGTGATCGGCGGCCAACGCGAAGCAACCCACCAAGCACAGACGCTCTGGCGTGACTGACGCCCGGGCTGGCGCGGTCGCCCGCTCGAAGCCGAGCCACACCAGCAGCCAGACAACGGCCCCGGCCCCCGACGGCGCCGCCCCCAGGCCAGCCGAGAGTCACCGCAACGTGACCGGTATAAACGCCGCACCCAGGCCAGCCGAGAGTCACCGCAACGTGACCGGTATAAACGCCGGCCCTCAGCGGCTGCGAGGCCCCTCACCCGAGCGCGCGCGCCGCGACAACCCGCCGGTGTTGTTCTAAATCTTCGTGCTGTTGGGCGGCCCGGTCGGCAAGCCCGGCGAAGTCAAAACTCGCGAGTCGGTGGTCGTGCAGGCCATCTAGCGCACGCCACAGGGCTTGCTTTCCCATAATTCCGGTAGCGAGACCATCAAGCTCGATGAGTCGACTCAAGTCGGAGTAGTCACGCAGCGAGCCGTTTAGCTTCAGACGTCCTGCACGCTCGGCCAAAGTAGCTGCGAGCCGCTTCGCTGGATTGGCGGCCGCGCGCACGCAGTCCATGACGCGCTGCAGGGTCTCGAGATCCTCCTCGATCTCCCGACGCAGACCTGTCAGGAACAGACCAAGCTCGCCCTCGGGATTCTCGCTTTCCGCGCGGCGCACGAGCGCCCGTCCGAACGTGGCTCCCGCCAAATGGTCGTTGAGGTAGATGCGCAGAGCTTGCTGACTCATACGTCTCTCGAGCCGGGTCAAATCCATCCCACGCCGCACAAAGCGCGCGTTCGCAGAACTGAATTACAGCAGTTGTTGATGGATCCTCTTCAAAGGCGCTTCCCCCGAGAGATGGTATCCGGGTCTGGGCGATTCTGCCGGTGGCCCGCGCTGACCCGGCCACGCGCTCCGCTCCGTGCTCGCAGCGGATCCTGGCACGACCCGGGGGCCCGGGCTGCTTCGAGGCGCGGCAAATCTGCGCTGCGGGCGGGATGGGTTCGCCAGTCAGCCCAGAGCGGAGCCTTGCGCGTGAGTGTTCACTAATTCTTCGGCTCGCCGCGCGAGAGCTGCCAAGCTGAGAACGCGTTCCGCTGTCCGAGCCGGCGCGGATCCCCCGTCTTCACCAGATGAGCGCCTCCGACCGTGACGAACTCGCCTCCTTTTGCCACCACCTCCCCCCGTTCGTCGAGCAGCTCAAACGGATCAAACCGTGCGCTGAAGGCCGACGGCAAGACCAGTAGCTGCAGCTGCCCGTGTGGATCCACCAGCCACGTCCGGACTGCACCGTCAACGATGGCTCCCACCAACGTTCCACCGCTTCGCGCGAGGAGGCCGATAGTGCGGAGCGAGGTCTCGGGATTCCGCGGACGCAACTCGAAGATCCGGCGCGCTTCACTTTCATCGGGTGGCACAGCCGGAGGGTACGCCAGCCGATCCGCGTAGACCATCGACTCAGCCAAACCGAATGCTCTGATCGATCAACGGCAGCCGACGTCACCACGGAAGTGCTGCCGCTCCGTCGCCGCACCAGCCACGAGATTCCGGCTGCTGCTGTGGCCTCCGGCGGCGCCGGAGCAGAAGTCACCGGCCGTCTGGGCTTGGGCAACGACGCCAGCCGGTGGTTCGATGCAGCAACCAGCGGAGGCCCGAGCACGCGCGCCGCGCTCAAGAGATAGGTCCGAGGACGAGGCTGCCGGATCCGCCGGCAGCGTTCGTGAATCGACCGTCGTGGCGCTCACTTGTCAGGGCTCCGGAACGCTGGGATCCTCCGGAGTCTGTTGGCCCATCCACCGAGCAGCCCATGAACCTCGAGGTTCCTCGTTCCGCTCGTCACCGGCGCGCGCGGTGAGGGAATTTTCAGCGACCAACCGCCGATTCGCCCGCATTCTTCTCGCGACTGACGGACGTCCGATTCCGGACGCGACGATCGCTCGGGTGCTCGAGCTTGCCCCGCTGTGGGGGGCGAGCGTGCGCGTGTTCTCGATCGTTCGGATCTACGGCCACGGGTTCGGCCTCCCCAACGCGGGGCCATTGCCGACCAAGCGCGACTGGGAGCGCCAGCGCGCCGTTGTCGCGGATGCCGTCCAGCGGCTCAGCGGCAATGGCGTTGCGGTTGACGGCGAGGTGCTGGCCACGCGTACGCCCGCAAAGGCGATCAGCGAACAGGCGACGAAACAGGCCTGGGAGGCGATCGTGATGGCGGCTGGTCCGAATCGCAACCGCTTTGTCGGCTACATGCTGTGGTCCCAGGAGCCCCAACGCGTGCGCCGGCGGGCGCGTATGCCCGTTTTCTTGGTGCGCGACGAGACGAGGCGGCGCTTCGGTAGGAAACGCGGCTGAGGGTATTCCGACTTCGCCTGGCACCCGCGTCGAGACGGACTTGTTCCGCCACTTCGTCCGCGGTGGTTACCTCCGGCTGCCACAGTCCCATCCGCACAACGCGGTCGTCACGCAGGCAGCTGCGGCCGCCGCGACGGCCTACGCCGACGGCGGGTAGACGACGGCCGTGGACAGAATCATCCGGCCGAGGTGATTCCTCACTCGGTATGACCATCAGGATCGGCGCCAAGGGGCAGGTGGTCATCCTTGAAGCCGTGCGCGAGCAGGCACAGCTGCACCCCGGCGACGAGGTCGAGATCGCGTTTGTCGACGAGCGAGTCGTAATCTCCGCGCGCCGTCGGGCGGCGTTGCTCGGGGGGCCGTTTGGGTTAGTGCAATGGCCGAGCGTCTCCTGGAGGATCGCCGCCGCGAGCCCCGGTGAGCGTCTGTCTGGAGTCGTGGGCGATCCTGGCCTGGCTCGATGGCGATGAGCCGGCCCTGTCACGGGTCCAGCAGCTGATCGATTCACGTCCGGTCGTCAGCTGGGTCAACCTGGTCGAGGTGTACTACCGCCTGGAACGCGACCACGGCCGTGACCGCGCCGATGAGACGCACACGGAGCTGTGCGCCAGCCTGGCGCCTGATCTGCCAGGCACCGCTCGCATGATCGACGCTGCTCGGCTGAAGGCGCGCGCGTCGATCGCGCTCGCGAAACTGTTTCGCCGCGACGACCGCCGACGCGCACGGACTCGTTCTGCTCACGGCGATCCCGAGCTGCTTGAACTGACCGAGCCGCCCTGTCGTCTCGAGGACCCCCGGACTACCTGAGCGCCAGGGCGATCGACCGTGAAGGTTGGGTCCGGGAGCGGATGCGGGTGGTGGTGTCGAGGCTGGAGAGCACGCTATAGCGTAGGCATCGGTGTATGGGTTTCCGTCCGCGGCGCATGCGAACATGTGTTCTACTGAGACGGTTGGAGGACCGAACGGTGGACCGAAACTCGCTGAGGTTGTTGCTGGAACAGGGGTTGAGCGTGGAGAGGATCGCGAAGCGGTTCGGCAAGCATCCGTCGAGGGTTTCATACTGGATGGCCAAGCACGGGCTGGCGGCGCCCAATGGGGAGAAGCACGCGGCCAAGGGAGGGATCGAGCAAGGCTGGAGTAGCTAGTGGAGGCGGGTATGACGATCGCGGAGATCGCCGTCGTGGTCAACCTCAGCCCGACCACCGTGCGGCATTGGCTTCGCCGCCTATGCGTTGCGGATGGGCAACGGGGTGGGCCCGCGTGTGGCGCGCGAAGCACGCGAGGCGAAACAGGCGGGGAAGGTACACATGGTCGCGACCTGCGTACACCACGGCGAGACGACATATGTGTGGAGGGACGCGGCTACTACCGATGCAGGCAGTGCCGAATCGATCAGATCGCCAGTCACCGGCGAAGGCTCAAGGAAATCCTCGTCGCCGAGAGCGGCGGCTGTTGCCGAATCTGCGGCTACAACCGGTGCGTTGCCGCGTTGGCATTCCACCACGTGGATCCGCTGACGAAGCGTCTCGGAATCAGCGCCGGCGGACTCACGCTTTCGGCTGCCGCGGTGCGGGCTGAGGCGGCCAAGTGCATCCTGCTCTGCGCCAACTGCCATGCCGAAGTCGAAAGCGGGATGCGTGCGCGTGTCGTAGAGTGATCCCCGCTTAGCAATAGGAGACGATGCACCATAATCCGGGGTAGCTCAACCGGCAGAGCAAACGGCTGTTAACCGTTAGGTTGTGGGTTCGAGTCCCACCCCCGGAGCTCGCTTTTCACTTCAAACCCAGTGAACCGCGGCCGAGTTGCTCCACCAGATCCGCCGCCCGCGCCGGCCCGGAATGCGCCGCCGACCACGCCGCCAGCTGCGCCGCCCGCGCTCCTAGCTCGCTGCTCCCCAGCGCCCGGCGCGCGGCCAGCCGCAGGGTGCGCGGACTGAGCAGCTGCCAGGGCAGCCGCACCCCCGCGCCCGCCCAATCGACGCGGGCGGCGTTCTCGGCCATATCGCCGACATGAGGCACCGCCAGTATCCGGCACCCCGAATGAAGCGCGCGAACGAGGGTGCCGTGCCCGGCGTGGCAGATGACCAGCGCGCAGCCGGGCATCGCTTGCGCGTAGGAAAGCCACTCGACCAGCCGCGCGTTGGGGGGGACTCGGATCGGCCGGGTGAGGGGCCGGTGGTTCCAGGTCGCCAGCACCCGGAGCGGCTGATCGGCCAGCCCGGCCAGCGCCGCCCGGAGCAGCCGGTGCTCGGGATCCTGGGCGGTCGACGGGGCGACCAGGACGATCGGGCCCTCCCCCGGCGGTGGGTCCACCGGCGCAAACGGCGGCTCCCACATCAACGCCCCGACGACGTGGACGTGCCGGGGCCACGCCCGCGGGTACTCGAGCTGCGGGAGCGTCCCGACCAGCACCAGGCGCTGGCTGAGGCCGCCATGAAAGCCGGTGACCGGGCCCAGCCCGAGCCGCCGGCGCACGTCGTCGAGCTCGGCGCGCCCCCGGCGCAGCCCGATCCGCGCCGGACGGTCCAGGGCCTGCCACCACCGCCGGCCGAGCTGTGTCCGGGGCATCCGGGCACCCAGGGCGTAGGGGGCAAAGCCGGACTGGCCGACCGGGTAGACGTGCGGGATCAGCGTCGCCGTGGGCACCGACTCCAGCTCGGCGGCCAACGCGGGCGCAAGCGTGAGGATGTCGTGAACGACTACATCCGGGGCGGCGGCGGCGAGCGTGGGCCGGGTCTCGCCGACCGCCCGCGCCACCGCCTCATAGGGACCCAGCGGCTGCTCCCGAGTGGGGAACACCGGGTACTCGGGGGCGGCCACGAAGCGCATGCCGCCGGCCGTCACCGGCTCGCGCCACCGCGCCCATGTCTCGTAGGTCACGTCGTGCCCGCGGCCGGCCAGCTCGGCACCGAGGGCCAGCATCGGGAAGGCGTGCCCCGGCTGTCCGAACGCGCCCAGGAACACCCGCAGGCGACCAACCTCGCTCA
Source organism: uncultured Actinomycetota bacterium (assembly GCA_963830395.1). GTDB lineage: Bacteria > Actinomycetota > Thermoleophilia > Solirubrobacterales > Solirubrobacteraceae > Palsa-465. Next base: position 52,336 of record CAWHMI010000002.1, on the reverse strand, counting down.
CCCGGCTGCCAGCTCGGCCAACCTCGCTCACCCGGCTGCCAGCTCGGCCACCCTCGCTCACCCGGCTGCCAGCTCGGCCACCGCGCGCAGCTGCTCGATCCGATCCTGGCTAGACAGCGCCATCGGCGTCGCCATCAGCGTGCCGACTCCGGCGTCGCGAAAGGCGCCTATCCGGTCGCGGACGACCTCGCGGGGTCCGCACAGGGTGATCATGTCGATCAGCTCATCGGGGAGCGCGGCGCCGGCTTCGGTCTTCTTGCCGGCCAGGTAGAGATCCTGGACCTGGTGAGCGGACCGCTCGAATCCGTACCGTCCAACCAGGTTGTTGTAGAAGTTCTGGCGGCGTGATCCCATGCCGCCGATGTACAGGGAGAGCATCGGTCGCATCAGGTCGCGCGCCGTCGCGCGGTCCTCGGAGACATACGCCTGCACCGTCGGGGCGACGTCGAAGCCGTCCAGCGAGCGACCCGAGCGGGCGGCGCCCTCCTCGAGCAGGGCGCGGAAGTCGCCCACGAACTCGGGCGAGAAGAACGTCGGCAGCCAGCCGTCGGCGATCTCGCCCGCCAGGGCGGTGTTTCTCGGACCAATCGCGGCCAGATAGATCGGAATCCGCTCCTGCACCGGATTGATCGTCAGCTTCAGCGCCCGGCCCGGCCCGTCGGGCAACGGCAACTCGATCGTCTCGCCCTTGAACTCCAGCCGCTCCCGGGCCAGCGCCTTGCGCACCACGGCGACGTACTCCCGCGTGCGCTGGAGCTGATGTCCGAATCGCTGTCCGTGCCAGCCCTCGGCGACCTGGGGTCCCGACGAGCCGATCCCCAGCCGCATCCGACCGCCCGAGAGCTCATCGATGGTGGCCGCCGTCATCGCCGTCATCGCCGGGCTGCGGGCCGGCATCTGGAAGATCGCCGACCCGAGCTTGATCCGGCTGGTTCCGGCGGCCAGCCACGCGAGCACGGTGGCGGCGTCGGAGCCATAGGCCTCGGCCGTCCACACCGAGTCATAGCCCAGCCGCTCGGCCTCCCGGACGATGCCGAGCTGATCCTGGGGGCCGAGGCCGAGGCCCCAGTAGCCGACGTGAACTCCGAGCTTCATGGTCAACGCTGCTCCGCGGGTCGCGATTCAGGCCCCGACGGGAACGCCCTCGGGGATCGTCCCCGGCCGCTGGAAGATGATCTCGGGGACGATGCAGGCGGGGGAGAGGCGGAGCAGCATCCGCGCCGCCTCGGCGATGTCCTCGGAGCGGATCATCGTCTCGGCGGGCACGGCGTGCTTGACGAAGTCGGCCATCGGGGTGTCAACGAACGCCGGACACAGCGCGCAGGACTTGATCCCGTCGCGGCCGAGCTCCTTGTTCATCGCCTGGGTGAAGCCGACCACTCCGGCCTTGGTCGCCGAGTAGACCGACAGCCACGGCTCGCCGGCCTTGCCCGAGATCGATGACAGGTTGATGACCAGCGCGTTTCCGTGCTCGGCCCCGGCCACCCGGAGCATCGCGGCGCACTCGCGGTAGAAGAGGACGATCGAGCGCAGGTTGACGGACAGCTGCAAATCGAGACGCTTGGTCTCGATCTCGCCGACCGGCGCGCCGACGCCGATCCCGGCGCTGTTGACGAGGACATCGAGTCGCCCGAACCGCTCGCGATGCTCGGCCACCACTTGCAACACGACCTCCTCGGACGCCATGTTGCCCGCGACCTGGGCGATCTCCCGGCCGTCTCCGGCGAGCTGTGCCGCGGCATTGGCGAGCTTCTCCGGGCGCCGCGCGGCGAGCGTGATGCCGTAGCCCTCCTCCAGCAGCATCCGCGCGATCGCGAACCCGATTCCGCTGGAACCTCCCGTCACAATCGCCGACTGGTCCGCCATTGCCATCTCCTCGTCCGCTCGGCTTAGTGGTTCCGTTCGTGAGTACGTCGCCCCGGAGGCCGCTCGAATGTCGTCGTATTTGCGAACGGAGCCACTTGGAGTCTGGCGCGGTATCCAATCAGGTGCGCGCCGGACGCGGCGATACTTGCGGGGTGAGCGAAGCACCGGCGCAGATGCCGTCGCCGGCGCCCGAGGCGCCAGCCATCGCCGCGCCCGCCCCCGATCAGGCTCCGGCCGCCCCGCCGCCGGTGACCGAGGAGCGGCGGACGAGTCCCATCGAGCTGCTGTGGGATCTCGTGTTCGCGTTCGCGGTCACCCAGGTGGCCAGCCTCATCGCTCACCGCCCCACCTGGGCTCACTTCGGGGGCGCGATGCTGGTGCTGGCGCTGGTGTGGTGGGCGTGGTCGGCGTTCGTGTGGGCCGCCAATGCCCATCCTGCCTCCTCCCGCAGCCTGCGCCTGTGCCTGCTGACGGGAACCGTGCTCGTGTTCGTGGTCGGGCTGACCGTGCCCAGCGCGTTCGGTCGCGAGTCGCTGCTGTTCGCCGCCGCGTACGTCGCCGTGCGACTGCTGCATCTCGGCGTCTATGTCGATGCGTCGCGCCGGGGCAATGCCGGTGGAGCGGCGATCGCCGGCTTTTCGGTGACGGTGGTGATCGGGATGGCCCTGCTGATCGCCGGCGCCGTCCTGCCGGGCTGGCAACGGGCGCTGCTGTGGACGCTCGCGGTGGCGATCGACTATGCCGGGCCGGCGTGGCTGACCCGCGAGCGCCTACGCGGTTTGCAGCAGGTCGCCGTGGCCCATTTCGCCGAGCGCTACGGGGCGTTCGTGATCATCTGCCTGGGCGAATCGATCGCCGCGGTCGGCGTCGGCGTTGGCGTCGGGGCCGGCACGAGCCACCGGCACCTCAGCGCCGAGCTGGTGGTGGCTGCGGTGCTCCCACTGCTGGCCGTGATCGGCATGTGGTGGACGTATTTCGATCAGACCGCGGACGCGGCCGAGGAGCGGCTGCGAAACCACGAGGATCCCGTCCTCGCTGCCGCTGATGGCTACAGCTACCTGCACCTGCTGATCGTCGCCGGCATCATCGTCTTCGCCGGCGGGGTCAAGCTCGTCGTCCACGACCCCGTCGGGGCGCCGATGCCCGGCGCCGGACGGCTGGCGTTGTGCGCCGGGGTCGCCGTCTATCTGCTCGGTCTGGCCGGCTTCCGCCTCCGGCTACTCGGCCGGCCCAGTCCCGATCGGGTGGTCGTCGCTGCGGCGCTGATGGTCCTCTACGCCGTCGGTGGCGCGCTTCCCGCCTGGTCGATCGGAGCTCTGATCGCGGCCCTGCTCGCCGGCCTGTGCCTGTGGCAGGCAAAGGCGTCCACCATCGCGACCTCGAGGTAACCGATGTCCCAGAACTCCGTGCCGTCCACCGCCGCCACCGCGCCGGCGCCGGCGTCCCCGAACGTCAGGTCACTCAGGCACCCGCTCACCCGTGCGCTGATCGCGCTCACGCTGACCACGGGATTCGTCGACGCGGCCAGCTACCTCGGGCTTGGCCGAGTATTCGCCGCCAACATGACCGGAAACGTTGTGCTGCTCGGGTTCGGGATCGCCGGCGCCGCGGGGCTGCCGGTGGTGGCGCCGCTGGTGTCGCTGATGGCGTTCCTGCTCGGGGCCATTGTCGGTGGGGTAATGGGAACGGCGCTGAGTGACCGCCGCCGGGCTCACCTGCTGGCCGCGCTGGGGATCGAGGCCACGCTCCTTCTCACGGCTGCCATGGTCGCTGCCGTGACCGTGGTGCGCCCGGGTAAGTTCGTCGGCTACGCCGTGATCGGGTTGCTGGCGTTCGGTATGGGCGCCCGCAACGCGACAGTCCGCAAGCTGGCGGTGCCCGACTTGACCACGACGGTCCTGACGATGACGCTGACGGGGCTGGCCGCCGACCTGAGACTGGTCGGCGGCACCGGCGCGGGGACGACACGGCGGGCGACGGCGGTGGCGTCGATGCTCATCGGGGCGGTCATCGGCGCCCTGCTGCTGAAGACCTCCCTGACGCTGGTGCTGGTGGTTGCCGGCGGGCTGACCGCGTCCACTCTCGTCGGCTACGCGGCCGTGGCCAGCAGCTGACCCAGGTACCCGACCATGCGGTGGGCCAGCGCCGCACCGTGATCAAGCGCCACCTCGGGCGCTGGCGGGCTTCCCACCGGGGCCCGGGCGATTCGCTGCGCGATCTCGGGATCGAGCGGGGTCAGCAACTCGACGGTGACGTCGACGGCCTCGACCACGACCCCGGGCTCGAACGACCACAGCACCTCGAATCGGCGCTCGGCGTCCGGCGGCTCGTTGTCGCTCGGCTGCTCCCAGCCGGCCAAGCACGCCTGCGTCCTACCCGCGTTGATCAAGACCGCCCATTCGCGGGCCAGCGCATGCCCCCGGTCGATCGGGATCTCCACCGGGCCGTCCGGTGGATCAGTCCGGGCGGGAAAGTCGGCGAGCGCGACCGCCAGCTCGGCAGTGCGCGCCAGCTCGCGCCAGCGTCGCTGTGAGGCCCGGTAGAAGCGCTCCCGCTGAAACGACCCGATCAGGATCCCATCGCTCGCCTGCGCGCAGTACTCGTCTTCGATCGCGCGGGTGAGCGCGAGCAGCGTGGGCTTGGTCATCACCGTCGGAGCGACGTCGGGACGACGCCGGCGCAGGCCCGCGAACACCGACGCGACCGCTGGTCGCGGGTCCCGCCGCGCTTGCTCGATCGCCGACGACAGGGACATCCCGAGGTCGCGCAGTCGCCGGACCTCGAGCACCTGCTCGACGTCGCGGGAGGAATATCGGCGGTGGCCGCTGGGTAAACGGGCCGGTCTGGGAAATCCGTGGCGGTTCTCCCACATGCGTAGCGCGCCGGCCGAAAGGCCGGTCCGCTCGGCCAGCTGGGCGGTGGTGAGATGTTGGTTTGCGACGTTGGAGATGCGGAAACCATACAACTTGTTTAGATTTTCTGAACAAAATGCCTGGCAGACGATCAATCCCACACCGGTCTTTCTAGGAGACACGCGCGATGCGAGTGTTAATCACCGGCGCCACCGGAACCATCGGTTTGGCGGTCACCGACGAGCTAAAGGCTCGAGGCGATCAGGTGGTGGCGCTGTCTCGCGATCCGGAGCGTGGTCAGCGCGTGCTTGGCGACGGCGTCGAGGTGCATGCGTGGCCGATGCCGGACGCCGAACCGCCTCCCCCGTCGGCGCTAGAGGGAGTGGACGGGGTCATCAACCTCCTCGGTGAGCCGATCGACCAGCGCTGGTCGGACGCGGCCAAGCAACGGATCCATGATTCCCGCGTGCGCACCACGCGGATGCTCGTCGCGGCGCTGACCTCGGTACCCGCCGACGGCGGCCCGCGCGTGCTCGTCTCCCAATCGGCGACGGGCTACTACGGGCCGCGCGGCGACGCGCTCCTGGACGAGCAGGCGTCGCCCGGTAGCGACTGGCTGGCCGCGCTCGTCGTGGCCTGGGAGGGGGAAGCGGGAGCGGCACAATCGCGCATGCGGGTGGCGACGACGCGCACCGGGGTCGTGCTCTCGCCCAGCGGTGGGGCGCTGGCGAAGATGCTGCCGTTCTTCAAATTGGGCATCGGCGGTCCCGTCGCCGGCGGGCGCCAGTACGTCCCGTGGATCCACCTGCAGGATGTGGTGGGAGCGCTCGTGTACTGCCTTGACCACCAGGGGGCGCAGGGACCCGTGAACGTCACCGCCCCCCGCCCGGCCACCAACGGCGAGCTGTCGCGGGCGCTGGGGCAGGCGCTGGGCCGGCCGGCGATTCTGCCGGTCCCGGGCGCGGCAGTGAAGCTCCTCTACGGCGAGATGGCGGAAATCGTCGTCACCGGCCAGCGGGCGATTCCGGCCAAGCTCGCCGGCCTCGGCTATCAATTCCGCCACCCTGAGCTGGAGGCTGCGCTCAGGGACGTCCTGAACGACTCGTGAGGATCCACCGGCTGCAGCGCGAGCAATACGTCGCGAGATCGCTGGACACCGTGTTCAGCTTCTTCGCCGAGGCTGACAACCTGGAGCGGATCACCCCGCCGTGGCTGCGGTTCTCGCTGACCAGCGCCGAGCCGGTGAAGATGGAGTTCGGCGCGCGGATCGACTATCGGCTGCGCGTGCACCGGATCCCCATCCGGTGGACCTCGAGGATCGAGGAATGGGAGCCGGGCCGGAGCTTCGTCGATCGCCAGATACGCGGTCCGTACGGACTCTGGCACCACCGTCACTCGTTCACCGCACGGGGTGAGGGCACGGTCGTGTGCGACGAGGTGGACTACGCGATGCCGTTTGGCCGCCTCGGCGAGCTGGCCCATCCGCTGCTCGTGCGCCGCGACCTGGAGCGGATCTTCGACTACCGCCACGAGGCGGTTGAGCGGCTGTTTCAGGCGTGAGAAGGCGGCGAGCATGAAGGCCCTGCTCTGGTTCCGGCGCGACCTGCGGGTGCACGACCACCCGGCGCTCCGGGCCGCTCTGGACGGTGCCGACGCGGTGGTGCCGGTGTTCTGCTTCGACGACGGCCTGCTCGGTGGCCGGCACGCCTCCGGCCCCCGCACCCAGTTCATGCTCGAGTGTCTCATGGATCTGAACGAGGCGCTGCGTGAGCGGGGCAGCCGACTCTTGATCCGCCGGGGCCGTCCGCAACAGGAGCTGCCGGGGCTAGCCCGCGAGGTGGGTGCCCAGATCGTGCATTTCAGCGCCGACGTGGGTCCGTTTGCGCGCCGGCGTCAGCGCGAGGTCAAGCGGGCGCTGGCCGCGGTGGACGTCCAGGTGCAGGCTCACCCCGGCGTGTTCGCCGTCGACGGATTGTCGGACATCACGACTCAGGGTGGCGACCCCTACACGGTGTTCACCCCGTTTCATCGAAACTGGGCCGGACAGCCGCGGCGCGCCGTGCTGGGCGCGCCCCGCGGGATTCCCTCCCCTTCGGGCATGCCGGCCGCGGGCCGGCTGCCGCGGCTGGCCGACCTCGGGCTCAAGCAGGAGTGCAGCGACCCGGCGCCCGGGGGTGAGCGAGTCGGTCGCGAGGTCCTCCGGCGCTTCCTCGCCGGACCGGTCGGCGACTACGAACGCGGTCGTGACCAGCTGGCCGGGTCGGCGGTGTCGCGTCTGTCCCCGTATCTGCACTTCGGTTGCATCACCCCTCGGGAGATCGAGCACCGCCTGCCCCGCGGATCCGGACCGGAGGCGTTCCGGCGTCAGCTGGCTTGGCGCGACTTCTACGGTCACGTGCTCGGCCACTTCCCCGCCAACGCGCGCTCCGAGTTCCAGGAGCGCTACCGCGGCCAGCTTCGCTGGAGCCATGCCGAGACGCGCTTCGACGCCTGGTGTGAAGGCCGTACCGGCTTTCCGGCGGTGGATGCGGCCATGCGTCAGCTCCGCCGTGAGGGCTGGATGCACAACCGGGCTCGGTTGTTGGTGGGCTCGTTTCTCACCAAGGACCTGGGCATCGACTGGCGGTGGGGCGAGCGCTGGTTCATGCGGTGGCTGCTCGACGGCGACGAGGCATCCAACAACGGCAACTGGCAGTGGATCGCCTCGGTGGGCGTTGACCCGCAGCCCGCCTATCGCCGGATCTTCAACCCCGCGCGCCAGCAGGAGCGCTTCGATCCCGATGGCATCTACGTCCGCCGCTACGTTCCCGAGCTTCAGCGGGTTCCCGACGAGTACCTGACCGCACCGTGGACGATGCCCGGGGACGTGCAGGCACAGGCGGGATGCCGGATCGGCCACGATTACCCGGAGCCGATCGTCGATCACGCCGAGGCCCGGCGGGCGGCGCTCGAGCGCTACCGGGTCTGAGCGGAATCTGGGTTGGGTGGGGTGGCGTGCGCCACCCCTTTTGCGTGGGTGTTGGCTGGCCCTCGGCAGCTCCGGGCGTCGGATCGGGGACCTGGCTTGTTTGCTTCGCCACCTGGGGAGGTAGTCCGTGGGTATGGCGACCAGTCGCAGCGCGTACGCCGCGGACGCAGACACGGCCGACTCGACGACGACGCACACCGAGAAGGGGATCAGTCTGGCGCGGGGTCCCGCGTTGATCCTCGGCACGATCTTGACCGCGGCCGGCCTCTATTTCCTCTACAGGGCGCACACCTTCCCGAAGTTCTCGAACTTCCCCAACGGTCACGCCCCCGCCGACGGCAAGTTCTTCTTCGGCATTTTCGCCGCCAACGGATGGACGGGGATGTTCACGGCCGTCGCCGGCGCGCTGTTGCTGTTCGGCGCCGCCCAGCACCTGCTGGCCAAGACGATGAGCCTCATCGTCGGCTTGGCGCTCGGGGCGGCGGCGGTCATCGCGGCGATCAGCGGCAACGTCCTCGGGATGGCTTCCGCCAACGTCTGGACGGAAGTGGGCTGGGGAGCGTGCGCGGTGATCCTGCTGTTCAACACGCTGATTCCCCGGCGCCGGCGGACGGTGGTCGAGGATGGCGCGGGGGCAGCGGCGCCGGTGGCCCCCGAGACCGGCGCGCGGCGCACTCGGCGCACGCGCACCCTCGACGACGACGACGTTGCCGCCGGCCAGACGGCTGCCGACGAGGCCCCCACCCGGGAGGGCAGGGCGGCCCGTGATGTTCCCGTCGGCGAGGCTCCGGTGGCCGGCGACGAAGCACCGACGGTCGCCAGCGACCAAGCCCCGGCGGTCGCCGGCGACGAAGCCCCGACGGTCGCCAGCGATGCCTCCCCCCGGGGCAGGCGAACGGCTCCGGTAGCTCCCGGCGACGCGGACGATCGGCCGCTTGCCAGCGAAACTGACCCGACACAGTCCGCGCCCCGGGACGACAGCGTCACTGGTGCCGTGGACCGGGACGCGGTGCCCCAGGAGGGCGCCTCGGACATGCCCGCCCCGAACTCGGACATGCCCCGCCAGAATGAAGGTGCGCTCGGGGAGCCGGGGGCCGATGCGCCAGCTGAGACTCCCTCCCCGGAGACCGCGCCGAGGGACGATCCCGAGGCGCCGGCCCGCTAGTGGGCCCCACCCGGCACTGGCCGGCGGCGTAAGGTCGGCGGCATGGACGTCCGCCCGACGTTGATCGAGTTCCCCGCCGACGACCCGGAGCGGGCGCGGCGGTTCTGGGCCGAGCTCCTCGGCCAGCCGCTGGCCGAGCGGCGGCAGTCGCAGGGGAGCGGCTGGGAGACGTCCACGAGCGATCTCTCCGTCGGCGTGCACGAGCGAGGCCGCGGACCGGGCGACTCGTTCTCGCTTCCGTACTTCTCGGTGGCCGATCTCCCCGACGCCTTGGCGCGGGTGCAGGCGCTTGGCGGATCGGTGGTTCACCCCGGCGAGCGGTGGGCGATCTGCCGCGACTCCGAGGGTAGCCCGTTCGGATTGGCGCTCGCCGCCTGAGTGTTTCCCTGAGCGCCGGCGCGACGATCAGCCGAACGCTCGCTCGGCGACGGCCTGCCGTGCCGGCGCCGCCAACGTGGCCTGGAGCCGCCGGACGGCATCGAGGTGGTCGCCCGTCCAGATCACGCGAACGGCGGTGGCGGTGGCGCGCCCCTGAGGGTCGCGCAGGTCACGACCGACCGCATCAACCAGCCGCCCGTCGGCGACCTCGTCGGCCTCCAGCGGCGTCGGCACCTCGCCATCGCCGGTGAGGCTGGCGGCGAACTGGTCGTACCAGCCGTTGACCAGCTGGGATCCGGCGAGCAGCTCACGCCGGGCTGCCGCTCGATCGCCGCCGTTGGCGGCGTCCGCGTTCCAAAGCTGCATCACCGCATCGGCGGCCAGCCGGAGCCCGGCGATCCCGGTCACCAGCGCCGTCACCTCGGCCAGCGGCATTGGCTTGGCGCCCCGCTCCGCCAGGTAGCCGCGGAACGTGTCGTCCAGCCGGCGGGCGGCGGCGGCGGCGTTGATGGCCTGCCCGGTGGGCGCCGGGGGCCGCGGGCCGCCGGCATCACAGCGTCCGATCCCATACGCCACGGCATCCTTGAGGTATTCCGCACTGTCGGTATAGGCCACCGATAGCGCCCGCCCGAGCGCGGCCGCGGCTCCCCGGGGCCATAGCATCACGCCGACGAGCAGGCTGACCGCGCACCCGAGAGCGATGTCCTCGATTCGGATCAGCCCGATCTTCCAGCCGGCGGGTGCGATCAGGTTGAACAGGATCAGCAGGGTGAGCGTGAACGCCGCCTGCCCGGCGGCGAACGACACGGCAGCGGGGGCGAGCCCCGCGAGGAGGACCACGAACGGCAGGAGTGTCCACAGGACGACGGTGTTAGTCCCGATCAGCGCCACCAGCGCCCCGCCGATGACGAACCCAAGCGTGGTTCCCAGTAGCGCCCGCGCGATGTTCTGCCCGGTGCCGAGAGCGCTCGAGCGCAGCACCGACAGGGTCGCGAACGCCACCCAGAAGCCGTGCTGAACGCCGGTCAGGTCGGCGACCAGGACGGCCAGTCCGAGGCCGATGCCGCCGCGGAGGCTGTTCTGTAGCCACAGCGAATGCCGCTCGGCGTAGGAGCCCGCCCGTTCCTGCGCGGCGCTGAGCAGTCCCGGAAAGCCGGACGGTTGGCGCCCCAGCAGCCGCTGGCCCCAGGTGCGGCGGTCGGCCTGGGCGGCGAAGTCGACGTTGGCGGCGATCTGGCCGACGACGAAGCTGAGTTCCTGAGCGCGGAAGCTGGGATCCAGCGAGGACACCACCCGCTTGGCCGCGTCCTCACCGTCGTCGACGGCCAGCGTCAGGATCGGCAACGTCTGGGTGCTGTTGTGCTCCACGGCTTGCACGGCACGCCGCAGCCCCTGCACCGCGGCGTGCAGCGACTCGCCGTGGTCGGGGGGCGATTCCAGCAGTGTCACGGCCGACTCGAGCACCTCCGCCGCGGCGGCGCGGACCCCGCACGCCTCACGGCTCGGGGCCTGGCCATGGTGTGCCGGCGCCGAGCGCAGAACGACCAGGTTCAACCAGCGCAGCTCGTCGACCAGGCGCACGATCGCCCGTGCCGAGGTGGTCAGGCCGGTAGGCCGGTATGGCGTCGCGAAGAAGCTCCGCTGCAGCGCGTCGACGGCGGTGTCGGCGGCCGCGGCCGCGGCCGCGTGCTCCGCCCGCAGGTCGGGCGGTCGCCCGGCGAGCACGTAGGCGACATCGGCCCGCAACCGTCTCGCCAGAGCGCGGCAGGCGTCGATCGCCGCCCCCCGCACCGGGTCGTAGGCGGGCGCCGGCCACAGTAGCGAGATCGCCAGCAGCGACAGCCCGGCGGCGATACCCCAGCCGGCGAGCCGGTCGGGGATTGATGAGACGCTTCCGGGCAGCGAGACGGGCAGGATCAGCGACAGCAGCAGCGTGGTCGTGGCCCCGGCGAGGACGGAGCTGACAACGCCGGCGAACAGCACTGCGAACGCCACCAGCGCGGTCACCGTCGCGGCCAGCCAGGTCGTGCGCGACACCAGCGTCGCGATGCAGATCAGCACGCCGCAGCCGATCGCCAGCGCGGCCTGGGACTGCAGCCGGTCGCGGATCGAGCCGCGAAAGTCGACGAGCAGCAGCATCGCGAACGAGCCGAACGCTGCGAACGTGGCCAGCACCGGGCTTTTGAGCACCTGGCTCCCGAATGCGAATGCCGCCGGCATGATCAGCGCCGCGCGAAGCGCCCGGCGCAGGGCACTGAAGCCCCGGTCGTGCTCGCGCAGCCATTCCCACGCGGCGAAGCGCCGGCGAGCAGACAGCGAAGTCGAAGCGGTCAACGGTGAGGTCCCCGGGGGGCGAAGGAGTCGGGCCTCCGATTATCCCATCCGGATCACCTGGCCCCGAGCGGTGGTCAACGACCTGAAGCGATCAGGATTAGGAGATGGTCACCGGCCACCTGTTGATCGTCATCGCCGTTGCCGCGGTGACGCTGGTGGCGGTCGCCGTGCTGCGGCGGGCGGGAGTGACGACCGCGGTGGTGCTGGTGACGGCCGGCCTGGTCATCGGCTTTCTCCCGTTCGTGCCCGACGTGTCGCTGGAGCCGGAGGCGGTGCTGCTCGGCCTGCTCCCGCTGCTGGTGTTCGATGCGGCGGTGACCTCGTCGCCGACCGCATTCGCTCGCAACGCGCCTTCGATCGGCTTGCTCGCGGTCGGGCTGGTGGTTGCGACCGCGTTCGCGGTGGCCGCGGTCGCTCACTGGGTCGGGCATCTATCGTGGGCGATCGCCTTCGTGCTCGGCACCGCCGTCGGACCGACCGATGCCGCCGCCGCCACCAGCATCGCGCGCCGGCTGGGTCTACCGCAGCGGCTGCTGTCGATTCTGGAGGGGGAGGCGCTGTTCAACGACGCGACCGCGCTCGTGCTCTACGCGGAGGCGGTGACCGCGGCCACCACCGGGCACTTCTCAGCGCTGCATACCGCCGGCTCGATCGTCTACTCCTCGGCACTCGGCGTCGCCGTCGGTCTCGCCGTTGGGTTCGTCGGGCGCCGGCTGCGCAACCGCATCGATGACCCGCCGATCGAGATCGCCGGCTCCATGCTGCTCGCCTACGTCGCCTATCTCCCCGCCGAGGCCCTGCACGCCTCAGGAGTGCTCGCCGCCGTCACCGCCGGGCTGTACCTGGGCTGGCACAGCACCGGCGCTGCCTTCTCGGCCCGGAGCCGTCTCCAGTCAGCCGCCTTCTGGCAGACGCTGGTGTTCCTGATCAACGCGGCGCTGTTCGTGCTCGTCGGCCTCTCGTTTCACACCTTCACCGCGCAGGCGCGCGGTCCGGTGGGGCGGTTGCTGGTCACCGCGGTGGCGGTGGTGGTGACGGTGATCCTGGTCCGGGTGGTGTGGATGAGCAGCTCCGGCTGGGCGGTCCGGTGGCGCCGGCGCGACGGCGCACCGAGGGAGAGCTGGCGCGACCGGGCAATCCTGAGCTGGTCCGGGATGCGCGGGGCGATCACGCTCGCCGCCCTGCTCGCTGTCCCGGTGACGACGCACGCCGGCCAGCGGTTGGCGGGTCGTGACGACATCATCTACCTCGGGTTCGCCGTGATCATCGTCACCCTGATTGGGCAGGGAATGACGCTGCCGGTCTTGGTCGCGCGGCTGGGGCTCATCGAGCACCCGTCGGTCGCCGACGCCGAGCGGCAGGCGCGGCTCGCGCTGACCCAGGCGGTGCTCGACCGCCTGCAGAGCGCCGGCGAGGCCGCCGGCGTCCAGCAGGAGCTGATCGAGGGGCTCCGGGTTCAGTACCTCGCCAGGCGCGACCGCCTCGAGAGCTCCGAGGACGTCGAGCTCGAAGAGGAGGTGGTGGCGGGCGCGGCGGCGGAGCGTGAGTTGCGCCACGAGCTCGTGGCGATCCAGCGGCGCCGGCTCGGCGAGCTGCGGGGAAAGGGCCGCATCGGGATGACGACGACGCGCACGATCGAGCACGACCTCGACCTGGAGGACGCGCGACTGCCCCCGCGGTAGGGGCTGGTGATCCCGCGCCGGTGGCTGGGCCGCTCAGGGATCGTTGAGTGCGGCCTGGGCCCGCCTGAGGGCGGCGGCCGCGTCGTCGGCGGCAGCCCGCGCGGCGGCCAGCACCGCATCGGCCTCGGCGAGCGCCTGGGCGGCGCTTTCCTGCCGGCGCGTGGCCGCGCGGACCGCCTTGTCGGCTCGCTCGGCCTCGCGGCGCGCCTGCGCCTCGCGGGCGCGAGTCGCCTTGCGCTCACCGGCTCGCCGGCGCTCGGCCTCGCGCTCGGCGACGCGACCTTCCCGCGCCCGATCGGCACTGGGTCCCGGTTTGGCGGCGACCTTGGCCGGCGTCTGGCTGCCACGGGCCCTCCGCGATGCGGGCGCCGTCGTCGCACTGGCGCCGGACGCGCCGCCGCCGCCCTCCCCCAAGCCGATGTGGCGAAGCTCGCGCACCAGCCGGCCCTCCCGGACCAGCTCGCGGGCGTCCGCGTCGAGGGCCGCCGCGTGCAGCGTCTCGGTGACGCGGTCGATCATCGCCGGGCTGAGCTCGTGGCCCGTCGCTCTCAGCAGGCCTCGTGCCCTCCCGGTCAGGTTGTCCGCCGCGGCTCGCTCCTGCTCCATGGCGAGACGGAGGGCGTTGGCCGGCGCGCGACCCGTCACCACCTCGGTCTGAGCCTGGCGCAGCGCGTCGCCGGCTTGCCACAGCTCTTGCACCGCAGCTTCCTGCGTGCGCACCAACTGATTGACCGCCCAGGCGGCGACGGAGGGCTTGCGCAGGGCGGCGACTTGCACTGCCGCCTCGCGGCGTCCGTCGCCGCGCAGCCGGCGGGCCAGCGCGGTTCGCTCGGGCACGAAGCGGTCCAGCGCGAGCCCGTAGAGGTCGTCGCCGTCCATGAACGGACTCGATATTGACCGTCCGGGGTCAGCTTGGCAACCGCCGCGTGGCCGCAATCCGGACCGCTCAGCGTCAGCTTTCGCCGCGGCACTCCGCCCTTCCGTGACAATGGCGGCGATGGCCACCGTCGCGCATCCGATCCGCAGCTCGGCGCGGGTTCGCCGACCGGCGCGCCCGCTGGTGAGGATCGCCCTGATCCTCGCGACTGTCGCCGTGATCGTCGGGAGCTTCGCCTGGTGGATCGACCGGCAGGTGCTGAACACCGGCAGCTGGACCGAGACCAGCGCGCACCTCATCGCCAACCCGACGATCCGCAACGAGGTGAGCAGCTTCGTCGTCGACGAGGTGTTTAAGCAGGCGCACGTTAATCAGCTTCTGGGGTCGGTCCCGGATGTCGGCCGATTCACCCCCGAGCTCAAACGACTCGTGGTCAAGTTGGTGACGCGTGAGCTGGCGACCCCGCAGGGGATGAAGGCGTGGCGCATTGCGAACCGCGTGGCGCATCGAGAGCTGCTGCGAATCCTCAACGGTGGCGGCACGGTGCTGTCAAGCCGCGGCGGGGTGGTCACGCTCGATCTGGGGGCGCTCGTCGCTGACGTCAGCAAGAGGCTGAGCGACCTGCCCGCGGTCGACGCGCTCGCCGGCGGAGGCCTCCTTCGCCTCGTTGGTGATTCTGCGCCTGACGTGGGGCGAATCGTGATCGTGCGCTCGACCCAGCTGCGGAACGCCCAGATTGCGGTGAAGGTCATCCGCGGTCTGGCCGTGGTGCTCCCGGTTGCCGCCCTCGTCCTGTTCGTGCTCGCCGCCGTAGTCGCCCGAGGGTGGCGGCGCCCGGTCGCGCTGAGGATCGGCTGGTGCTTGATCGCCGCCGGCGTATGCGTGTTGCTGGCACGGCTTGCGCTGAAGTCGCCTGTGGTCGATTTCCTGATCAGGTCGGAGTCGGTACGGCCGGCCGCCAACGCGGCGTGGCTCATCGCGACGACTCCGCTGCGCGACAACGCCTACCTGACGATCGCCGTCGGCGCGGTGTTGGTCGTCGTGGCTTGGCTGGCTGGGAGGGTAGGCGCGGCCCGCGGTCGGCGTGGCGCGGTTGCGCCCGGGTCCCGCCGCTGAGATTCGTCGCGGCGGCCGAGACCGCGTCAGCGCTGGGACCTTGACACTGCTGGTAAGAGCGTTCATTCTAACTCTCTCAGTCAATTCCAGAGCTTGGGGGAAGGGGCGTCGGGTCACCCGAGAGCTTTGTGGCTCTTCTCGTGAGGGGTACTCGGAGCGCGGGAGCTGACAGTCGACATGTTCCACCTGACACGCACCAGGAACACGGCGAGGATCCGAAATTCGGCCGTGGCTCACATCGGCACCGGGGACCGGCGTGCCGGTTTCTGGCTGCGCGACGACCGGTCGTGGTCGTCTCCGGTGGTCGTGTCCTCCATCGCCGTGGAGAAGGCGATGTACTGCGGTATCGGCACATC
Source organism: uncultured Actinomycetota bacterium (assembly GCA_963830395.1). Lineage (GTDB taxonomy): Bacteria > Actinomycetota > Thermoleophilia > Solirubrobacterales > Solirubrobacteraceae > Palsa-465. The sequence goes on along the minus strand of CAWHMI010000002.1, from coordinate 36,742 downwards.
CGCCTGGGAGGTCTACAATCCCGGCGTGAGCAGGTGCGCAGCGCTGCGTGGGCGAGCCAGGTTGCACCGCCAACCGGCGGCCTACCGGCTTCGTGCCGACCGTTGCCGGCGGGACCGCCCGTCACCTTGAGCGAAACCGGCGAGTCCCAGACCGTCGATACTCGGTCGCCGTTTCCGGCGATCGAGGATTACGCGTTCTTGTCGGACTGCCATACCGGAGCGCTGGTCGCCTCTGACGGGTCGATCGACTGGCTGTGCATCCCTCGGTTCGATGCGCCGAGCGTGTTCGGCGCCCTGCTGGACCGCCAGGCCGGCAGCTTCCGCATCGGCCCTTACGGGATCAACCATCCCACCGGGCGGGAGTACGGGCCGGGGACCAACGTCCTGATCTCGACCTGGAAGACGCCGCACGGTTGGCTGATCGTGCGCGAGGCCCTGACGATGGGCCCGAGCGACCACGAGGACCAGATCACCCCGCACACCCGGCCTCCGGCCGACGATGACGCCGATCACATGCTGGTGCGGGTGGTGGCCCGTCTCGTGGGCGAGGTCGAGGTCGAGATGGTGTGCGAGCCCGTTTCGACTATGGCGACGCGCCCGCCGAGTGGTCGCTGGTCGATGGGAGCAGACACACCGCGGACGCCACGGGCGGCGGCCAGAGGTTCCGGCTCCAGACCGACCTCGCCATCGGCACCGAGGGCAGCCGCGTGCGGGCACGGCGGCTGCTCAAGCAGGGCGAGATGGCGTTTTGCGCGCTGTCATGGTCGGAGGGGCTGCGTGTCCCGAGCGATGCGGCGCAGGCCAACCAGCGACTGGAGGCCACCGCCAAGCTATTGGCGCTCGTGGCTCGCCCAGGCGCGGATCCCGGATCACCGCTGGCGCGATCCGATCCAGCGCTCGGCGCTCGTCGTCAAAGGCCTGACGTACATGCCGACGGGCGCCGCCGTAGCCGCGCTGACCACCTCGTTGCCCGAGACGCCGGGTGGCGAGCGCAACTGGGACTACCGGTACACGTGGATGCGCGATGCCACCTTCACGCTGCGGGCTCTGCACATGCTCAACCTGGACTGGGAGGCTGACGAGTTCATGCAGTTCGTCGCCGATCTGGCGCCCAACGATGACGGGGGACTGCAGATCATGTACGGCGTCGACGGCGAGCGCGACCTCACCGAGACGACTCGGGACGAGCTCTCGGGCTACCGCGGCGCACGACCGGTGCGAGTTGGCAACGGGGCGTTCGATCAGCGCCAGAACGATGTCTACGGGGCGGTGCTGGACTCGATCTTGCTCCATACCCGCCGCAGCCAGCGGTTGCCGCGGCGGCTGTGGCCGATTGTCGAGTCGCAGGCGAGATGCGCCGCCGCGGTCTGGCGCCAGCCCGATCAGGGAATCTGGGAGGCCCGGGGTGAGCCCAAGCACTACGTCTCGTCCAAGCTCATGTGCTGGGTGGCACTGGACCGAGCGTCGCAGCTCGCCGAGATCCGCGGCGACCCCACGCTGGCCGCGCAGTGGCGGGATGGCGCCGCCGAGATCCGCGCCGACATCCTTGAGCACGGGGTGAGCAAGCGGGGGTCCTGCGACAGCATTACGACACCGACGCGCTCGATGCGTCCAACCTGCTGGCGGCGGTGTTCGGACTCCTGCCCGCAGACGACGAGCGGTTGCGCAGCACGGTCGACGCGATCGCCTCTGAGCTCAGCGAGAACGGCTTTGTCCTGCGCTACCGGACTGACGAGACCGATGACGGACTGTCGGGCAAGGAGGGATCATTTCTCATCTGCTCCTTCTGGCTGGTGTCGGCCCTGACCATCGTCGGCGAGATGCAACGGGCCCTGGATCTGATGACCCGGCTGCTGAAGGTGGCCTCTCGCCTCGGCCTGTACGCCGAGGAATACGACGTCGCCACCGGGCGGCACCTGGGCAACTTCCCCCAGGCCTTCTCGCATCTGGCGCTGCTCGATGCCACGTTGCGAATCGCCCTGCGCGAGGTCCTGCTCGACGAGCTCTGAGTGGGTCCACTGAGGAAATGATCGGCATCGCGGCGATCGACGCGGGAAGCCCGGCGTGATGACGCTCGCCGGCGCCATCACCCTGTCGCCGTCGCATTTCCTGATCGTCGTGGTCGCGGCCGCCTTCTCGGGTACGTTCGCGGCGCTGGCGTCGGGGCGGGGGGTGCTGATCCCCGTGGTCGTGGTGGAGCTGATCGTCGGGGTGATCATCGGACCCCACGTGATCGGGGTCAAGGTCGACAGCTTCCTGTCGTTCTTCTCGGACCTGGGTCTCGGCCTGCTGTTCTTCTTCGCCGGCTACGAAATCGATCTCGGCCGGATCAGCGGACAACCTCTCCGACTGGCGCTGTTGGGCTGGATCATCTCCTTGGTGCTCGCCTACACGATCGGGGGTGTGCTCGCCGCCGCCGGGATCGTGCTGTCGCTCCTGTACACGGGGTCGGCTCTGGCCACGACTGCGATCGGCACCCTGATCCCGATCCTGTCGGACACCGGCGAGCTGCGGACCCGCTTCGGCACCTACCTGCTCGCCGCCGGGGCGGTGGGGGAGTTCGGACCGATCATGCTGCTGACGCTGTTTCTGTCGGGGGGAGGGGTGGCGAAGGAGGGCGGGGTCCTGATCGGTTTTGTCGTGGTCGCGGTCGTGGTGGCGGTTGCGGCGGTGCGCTCTGCGGGACGGACGCTGCCACTGTTCGAGCGCACCCTCGAATCGAGCTCCCAGCTCGCCGTCCGCTGGATCGTCGTTCTGGTGTTCGCGCTCGCCTACCTGGCATTGCACCTTGGACTGGACCTGCTGCTCGGTGGGTTCGCCGCCGGTGTAATCACGCGTCAGGTCCTGCGGACCCACGAGATCCCAGCGTTCGACTCCAAGCTGACCGGCGTGGCGTTCGGCGTCTTCGTCCCGTTCTTCTTCATCGTCAGCGGCATGAACCTCGACGTCGATGCGTTGTACGCAACTGTCGGCGCCGTGCTCAAGCTGTTCCTGTTCTTCATTCTGTTCCTCGTCGTCCGAGGCACTCCGGTCCTCATCCTCTACCGGCGCGCGCTCGACCGCCGGGCGCGTACGGCACTGGCACTGATGTCCTCGACCCAGTTGCCGTTGGTGCTCGCGATCACCGACCTGGCCAGGCACTCCGGTCACATGCGCCCCTCCACGGCGGCCGCCCTGGTCGGCGCGGCCGTGCTCTCCACGCTCGTGTTCCCGGTGCTGGGGCTGCGAATCCGCGGAGACCTCGGCCACGACGAGGAACTCGAGCCCGAGCATCGGGTCAGGGTGCCGGCGCAGGTCGCCTGAGACCCGCCGGGTGCCACCAGCCGGGAGCCGTGCACAGGCCGCCTGAGACGCTCTCACCCGATCGCGGCCGACAGCTCGGCCGACAGATCTCCGCGGCCCGCGACCACCAGATCCCGCAGCCCGAGCCACGCCGCCACGAGTGAAAGCTCGGCGGCGAGCTCGCCAGCGACATGGCTCCGGTCGACGCCCGGTTCCGCAAACGCACCCTGGACGAGCAGCGCATTGCGCTGCCGGTCGGACTTGAGATCGACGCGAGCGACCAGATCCTCGCCGAGTAGAAACGGCAGCACGTAGTAGCCGTGCACCCGTTTGGCCGCCGGGGTATAGATCTCGATCCGGTAGCGAAATCCGAACAGCCGCTCCGTGCGCGCCCGGAACCAGACCAGTGAATCGAAGGGCGTCAGCAGTGCTCGGGCGCGGATCCGCCGCGGCTGCCGGGCGGCGGGCCAGAGGTACGCGGGGCCAGTCCAGCCCGCCACCGTCACGCCGATCAGCTCGCCGGCATCAGTCAGCTCGGCCACGCGCGCCTTGGATGCGGCGCGGGGCAGCCGGAAGTAATCCCCGAGATCGGCCTCGGTAGCCACCCCCAGTGCCCGAGCCGCGATTCGCACGAGCTCGCGCTGCGCGTCGGCAACGTCCGGCGTCGGCTGGGCGAGGATCTCGGCGGGAAGGACGCGGTCGGTGGTGTCATAGAGCCGCTCGAAGTTGATCCGCCTCGCCGCGGTCACCTGCCCGGTGAAGAAGAGATGCTCGAGCGCGACCTTGCCCTCGTGCCAGTTCCACATGTGTCCGGCTCGGGGCGGTGGCCGTACCGCGCCGGTGTCGCGGGCGCGGATCGGCCCCTGCTCGTACACCAGCGCCAACGTGCGCGCTATCAGCTCGGGCTGCTCACGGGCGATCCGCGAGATCGATCCCCACGCCTCGGCGTCGACGTCGGCCATCCGCCAGCGCAACAGCGGTTGCAGCGCCACCGGGATCAGCGACGCCTCGTGAGCCCAATACTCGAACAGCCGCCGGTCGATCCTCCCGGTGCCGTGTCCGGCGATCTGATCCAGTCGTGAGCGGTCATACGGGCCCAGGCGGGAGAACACCGGCAGGTAATGCGACCGGGCGAATACGTTCACGGAGTCCAGCTGCAGCAGTCCGAGGCGGCCGACCAGCGCCGCGATCTGGTTCACGCTCGGCGGCCGCGCCGGCCGCGGCCGGTCAAAGCCCTGGGCGGCCAGCGCGATCCGGCGGGCCCGGGGCAGGCTCAGGCTGCGATCGGCGCGCGGCAGGCTCACCCGGCTATGATCGCTCGGCGGATGGCGCCGACGCCTCGCGGGGCCGCGGCCCTTCCCGCCGCTGGTCCAGCCACGCCGCATGCTGTGCGCCGAGCTCTCCGGCGGGCGGCGCCCCTTCAACCAGCTCGCGAAGCAGCGCTCCCCACGGTGCCCGGGCCCGCATCATCGCCGCCGTCTGAAACAGCAGCCCCTCCATCCGGCGCAGCAGCAGCGCTTCGGGCGGCAGCGTCATCCGCCGCAGCTGGGCGACCTGGACGCCAGCCTCCGGATCGCGCAGCACCTCGGTACTCCGCCACAGATCCTCGGGCGCGAGGCGCACCGGGTCCTCGCTCGCCAGCCACCACGACACCGCGCGCATGTAGTCCAGCAGCAGCTCGCTGTCCCACTCGCTCACAGCCCCGGGCAGGTACCCGAGCTCCCGCATGCCGACCACGACGGCGGTCTCGTCACCATCCCGCACGGCGCGCGCGATGACGGCCTCGCGCCGAAGGTAGCTGGGGGCGAGCCGACGCATCATGCCGAAGTCGAAGAAGGCCACGCGCCCGTCCGGACAGAGCAGGTAGTTGCCCGGGTGGGGGTCCCCGAGCGCAATTCCCAACTCCAGCGACGTGCCGTAAAAGAACCGGTAGACGATCTCGGCGTAACGGTCGCGAGCGTCGTCGGGCTGCCGAGTCACGTCATCGAAGCTCATGCCGTCGACCCAGTCGCTGACCAGCACCCGCCGGCGGCTAAGCTCGGTGTCGACCGCGGGCACGAGGACGAACGGATGCCCGCGCCAGAAGCGTTCGATGCGCCGATGGTTGATCGCCTCGAGCTCGTAGTCGCATTCCTCCACGATCCGCTCGCGCACCTCCGCGAGCACGTTCCTGACCTCGAGCCCCGGCATCAGCTGGCGTAGCAGCGGCGACAGCAGCAGCAGGTTGCGCATGTCGGACTCGACCGACTCGGCGATCCCCGGGTACTGGACCTTGATCGCCACCTCACGGCCATCATGCGTCCGACCCCGGTAGACCTGACCGATGCTGGCCGCGGCCGCCGCGGTCGAGTCGATGTGGGCGAGAACCCGCTCCGGGGGTTGTCCCCACTCGGCGGCCAGCACCGCGCGCATCTGCCGCCATCCAACCGGTGCGACGCTGTCGCGCAGCGACGCCAGACGTGCCTGCAAATGTGCCGCTTGGCCCTCGTCGAGCCCGGGAAACTCGACGGTCGACAGCACCTGGCCGGCCTTCATGGCGGCGCCGCGCATCACCGCGAGCTGGTCGACGAGCGAATCGATCGTGGCCACGATCCGGTCTCCCCGCCGTCGCCTCCGGTCATCGGCGTCGCCGCGGGCATCCAGCCGATCGCCCGCCCACCGCATCGCCCCGCCGGCGGCGACGCGTCCCAGCCGTACCGTCCTGGCGCCGCGGTTGCCGCCGAGCACGCCTGCTTGCCGGTGCGGAGAGTCTGTCAAGGGTTTAGCGAAGGAGGGTGGACGGCGGTGCCGGCGCGGCTAAGAGATGGCAGCGGGCAACAGCACCCGATCGATGACGTGGATGATGCCGTTCGAGGCCTCGGCGTCAGCTTCGACGACGCGGGCCGTGTCGACTCGGATGCTGCCGTCCACGGACACCAGCAGCTTCTCGCCGTGCATGGTCGGCACCGTCTTGTGCCGAACCACCTCGGCGGCGGTGACCCGTCCCGGCGCTATGTGGTAGGTCAGCACCTCGATCAGCTTGTCGGGCTCGGCGTGGAGCGCCTCGACGCTCCCCTCCGGCAGCCGCGCGAACGCGTCGTCGCTCGGCGCGAATACGGTGAATGGCCCTTCGCCGGCCAGCGTTTCTTCGAGCCCGGCGCAGTCGAGGGCGGCGATCAGGATGGTGAAGGTTCCCGCGTCAGCTGCCAGTTCGACGATGTTCGGCGCGAGGATCGCCGGGACCCAGGCCCGCGCACCGATCTCGGTCTGCATCGTGACCATCGTCTGGCGCTTCTCCATCGCAAACCACCCCTAGACATAACGCTCTACGAAACCTGGACAAGCATAAGCGGGATCGGGCGAACTTGTCAAGGTTCTGTCGAATGTGCGTATAGTGTCTTATGTCCACCGAGCCTGGATCGTTTCGGATCGGGGAATTTGCTCGTCGAGTAGGTGTCAACGCCACCCTCCTGCGCGCCTGGGAGCGGCGCTACGGCCTGCTGTCGCCCGTCCGCTCGGCCGGCGGCTTCCGCCTGTACACCGAGCAGGATGTCGACTGCGTCGCGCGGATGCGCCACGCGCTCGATGAGGGACTGTCGGCGGCCCAGGCGGCACACGTCGCCCTGTCGTCTGCCCATGCGCCACACGTCGCCGCCCTGGGGACCGGGCGACCGCCGGGGGACACACACAACGGGCCGGCGCGAGCGGGCGCTCTCCCGCAATCGGCAGCGCACCTGCTCGCCGCGATCGAACGCTACGACGAGCCCACCGCGCACGCGGTGCTCGACGAGACCCTGGCGGCGTTCGGCTTGGAGGCCGTCCTGGGCGACGTGATCCTCCCCACGCTGACCACAGTCGGGCGCAACTGGGAGCGAGGCACGATCCTCGGCATAAGCCAGGAGCACTTCGCCACCCACCTGATCCGCGGCCGTCTGCTCTCGCTCGCCCGCCTGTGGAGCCAGGGGCGCGGTCCGCTCGCCGTGCTCGCCTGTGCGCCGGGGGAGGCGCACGACATCACCCTGCTCGCCTTCGGCCTGCTTCTCTGCTCCCGCGGGTGGCGGATCCTCTTCCTGGGGGCCGACACCCCCGTCCCGACCCTCACTCAAACCGCCGAGGAGATGCAACCGGCGCTGGTCGTCCTCGTCAGCTTCAATCCCGAACCGCTCGAAGCCGAGGCGACGCATCTGGGCGAGCTGGCGAAGACGCTACCCCTGTTCGTCGCCGGCCCCGGCCCATCGGACGCGCTGTGCGCACGGCTCGGCGCCCACCGACTACACGGTGACGTCATCGAGGCCGCCAACGACATCGCTCTCGGTCAGCTCGCCCGAACGCCCAACCACAAGGAGAGACGTCTGTGACCTCACGCGTGACCAAGCGCCCGCGCTCAAGAACGTCCCCGGCCGCGGCTGCGCGATCAACGCCTCGATCACATCAACCTGCTTGCCGCCGCCGTGCGTCCCTGCCGTGAGTTTGCGTCGACGCCCTCGGCTACCGGCTCTACGAGCGGATCGAGCTCGATGACGGCAGTGAGGCGGGCGCCTGGATGAGCGCCTCGATCGCTGCCCACGAGCTGATCTATACCCGCGACGCCCTCGGCGCCCACCGACGCCTACATCACGAACCTGCGCGCGACGGACTGTGACGCGGCATGGGTCAGTCGCGGTACACGGGCTGACCGTGCAACGCCTGCGCGACCGTTCGCATCAGCAGGGTGGTGGCAAACGTCAGTCCGAGAAATCCCAGGCTCCAGAGCGCGTCGCGGACAGCGTGGTCTCCAGACAGCGACCCGGCGGTCAGGACCGCTCCGGACGCGATGACGCCCGTTCCGCCGGCGACGGCCACGAGCACCCGGTCCAGCCACCCGTCGACGACGGCCCGGTCGGCGCCGGCGTAGCGTTCGGTCCGCACCACCAGGCGTCCGGAGCGCAACTGACTCGCGATCGCCTCGGCATGTTCAGGTAGCGTTCGCAGAGCCGGTAGGACCCGGACGAGCTCTCTGCGCAGCACCTCCTCGGGAGTTCCGACGTCGCCGCTCGTCTCGGCTCCGACCAGCTGCTCGGCTTCGCTGGCGAGATCGAAGCCGGGATCGATCGCCCGCAGCGTGCCCTCCAGCGTCAGCAGCGTCCGCGACAGCAACAGCATCGATCCCGGAGGGCGCAGATCGTGGCGGTTCATCACATCCATCACGCCACCCATCGCCGCCGGGGAGATCCCACCCGCCTGCACCTCGCCGAGGAGGATCGAGAGGTCCCGATCGAGCTGGCGCATGTCGATCGAGTCGTCGTTGACGAGGTGGCGGACGGCCCGGGCGATCAGCGAGCCGTCCCGCAGGGTGAATCCGATCGCGATCCCCAGCAACGCCTCGCGGGTCACCGGGTCGATGCGGCCGACCGCGCCGAAGTCGAGCAGCCAGAGCGTGCCCGCGGCGTCGATCAGCACATTGCCCGGGTGAGGGTCGGCGTGGTAGTAGCCATCCTTCAGCATCTGACCGAGGAACGAGGCGAGCAGCCGCCGGGCGAGCTCTGGTCTGGAGACGGGCGCGGCGTCGACCGCGGCGACGTCCGAGACCGGGCGTCCCAGGACCTCGTCCATTACCAGCAGACGGCCACTGGACAGGGTCGTGTGCACCGCCGGGATCTCCAACCCGGCGTCGGCGGCTCGGCTCTCGCGCAGGTAGGTGCCCGCTACGGCCTCACGGCCGTAGTCGAGCTCCGCCTCGATACTCGTGATCAGCTCCGTCGCCAGGTCGCGGATCCCCAGCCGGTGGGCGGCCTCGACGCGGCTGTCGAGTCGGCGCGAGACGAACGAAAGCACGGCCGAGTCGCGGCGCACGATCTCGCCGATCCCCGGCCGTTGCACCTTGACCACCACCCGCTGACCGCTCTGGAGCGTCGCCCGGTGCGTCTGGCCGATCGACGCCGCGGCGAGCGGCTCGGGGTCGAACGCCGCAAAGGCCTGCTCGACAGGCTCCCCGAGCTCGGCCACCATGACTTCGGCCACCGCGTCGGCCGGAACGCGGGCGACGTCTGATTGCAGGCTGGAGAGCTCGCTGGTCAGCGCCTCCGGGAGCAGATCGGTCCGGGTGGCGGCGATCTGACCGAACTTCACGAACATCCCGCCGGAGCGCTCGAGCACCAGGCGAACGCGACGGGCGAGGTCGGGCGAGGCCAGGGCGGTGGGCGAGCGATAGCGGACGTGGAGGAGGTTCTCCTGGCGCGCGTTGCCGACCAGCTCGCTGAAACGGCCGAGCGGCGAGAGCACCGCCCTCGTCGTTCGAATCGGATGGCGCAACGGGTGTCGCCGCGGCCGGCGCGGGTCGCGGCCGCGGGTGATCAGATCGATGATGATCGCCACCGGCACCGCGACCAGCACGCCGAAGAACACCGTGATGGGCACCACGAGCAGCGGGTGCGAGTTCTTGGGGCCGAGAGCGACCGCGCCGGCGATCAAGCCGAACAGCCACCCGATCGCCGCGGCCGCCGAGCTTCGCCAGCGACCCAGCCGGAGGCCCAGGACGCGGCCCGTGATGACTCCGATCACCGCGATCCAGAGCGGCAGGATGAGTAGGTAGCCCACCCCGAGCTTGATATTGACGGATGTGATCAGCTACTCCGAAGTTCTCAGGGTGGGTTGGGCCAGCGCCTTGCGTGACATCGTCGCGATTCGGCACGGTACCCCAGGAGTGCATTCAAGGGAACCCGGCGGGTCAGGAACTCCTCGATTATGCGGTCGTCAAGGCCAGACGGAGTTGCGCCTTGTCGCCCACTACCGCGCGCGTGCGTCTGAGTACGACGCGACCACGCCCTGCCCGCGCACCAGGTTGGATGGCGCTTGTTCTACGCCCACCAGGATGCAAACACCCCAAGCGCTCGACCACGACCGACGGCAACCAGCGGGGGAGCAGCTCGACAAGGTTGTTGCTCTCGATCAACGGCCGTCCGCTGGGCCGGGCCCCTGGACCGTCGGCGGCGTCAAGAAGGCGGCTTGACCGGGGTCCAGGAAGTCCATCACAGTGGCCGCATTGGCGTCACGGTAGGTAAGCGCCGGCAGGTTCCATTTCGCCTCAATCGTCGCCAGCACCGACGTGTGGTCATGGATCACGTCGGTGACCGCGTTCGGCTTGGAATAGGGCGACACAACGACGGCGGGGACCCGGACCCCGTAGATGTCATACCCCCCGGGACGGTCACCTGGGGTGAGTTTCGGTGCGATCGAGTCCGGAGCGATCGCCGGTGGTGGCGGCACGTGGTCGTAGTAACCGCCGTGCTCGTCATAGGTGTAGATCAGCAACGTCCGCGGCCAGGCCGGCGAGCGCAGGACGGCCTCGACGACCCGGTGCGCCCACGCCTCGCCGTAGCGCATGTCCTGGGGCTCCTCCTCTGACCCGCCATGCGGCTCGAGCGCGGCGCCGATGCTCCCGAGCACCGGCAGCTCGGCGAGCAGTGTGCCGGCCAGCGAGAGAAGCCCGGCTTCGGGATCGACGAAGCTCACCGCGGGTAACGTGCCCGCGGCACAGTCGTCGTAGAACTTGCCGACCGGATGGAGGTGCGCCGGGTACTTCTCGATGATCGATGGGATGACCACGGTGCCCGGCAGGTCGGTGAAGTAGCCCCCCCAGCTGATCTCATGCTCATGCAGGCGGTCGAGGATCGTGCCGTTGGGCGGCGAGCCATCAAGCAGAGTCGTGAGATCGGTGGCGATCGCGCCGTACGCGGTGCCGGCGAGTAGGAAGCGCCGGTTGGGGATGGTCTGGCACGGCGCCGAGCAGAACCAGCGGTTGGCCACCGTGAACATGGTCGCCAGCGAGTATGCGAACGGCAGCACTGCCGGTGTGTAGTAGCCCATCGGCTGTTCCGCGCCGACCGAGCGCACGAAGCCGTCCATCCTGCCGCCGTCGATCTGTTCGTGGGTCGCGTCCCAGGTCTGCGACACGTGCGCCCCCTGGACCGTGGAGGAGAACGGAAACGACCTCACGTTCGGGGGTGTGCCGACCGTGCCCGGATTGGAGTTGACCGCCCGGCCGGCGGCGTCGAAGCGCAGCCCGTCAGCGGCGGGCTGCCCCGACTGCGAGAGCGCCCCCAGCACGTTGTCGAACGAATGGTTCTCCATCATCACGACGACGATGTGATCGAACGGCATCTGATCGTTCGTGGCGCCGGCGGCCCGGTCCGGGTCGGGCAGGCTGTCAGGCGCCCTCATACCGTCCTGCCCACCGTGGCCGCTCCGGTGGTCAGCCGGTTGTCAGGCGCCCTCATACCGTCCTCCGCACCGTGGCCGCTCCGGTGGTCAGCCGGTTGTCAGGCGCCCTCATACCGTCCTCCGCACCGTGGCCGCTCCGGTGGTCAGCCGGTAGTTGGGCTCTTCGAGCGATACCGCCATAGACCAGGTTGTAGCGAGCGGCGGGGACGAGGGCGTTCGGCGCCGAGTTGCCACGTACAGCTCACAGCCATCCGGACCCCCAGAATCATTGCAAAGGTGAGTTCATCGGCACGTTGGCAGCCCGAACGAGTGACCAGCCGCGGTCAGAAACAGCGGCCGGGGGTCGAAGGAGGGTCCGGCCCCGACGGAGGGTCCGGCTCGCCGGCTGCGGGCCGTACCGGGCCGCAAAGCACGCAGTTAGCGCGCCAGCCGAACGGCAGGATCTGAACCACTAGCTTACGGCCGCAGGTCGTGCAGAAGCGTGGCGGATCGGTCCGCTGCTGGCGGCCCACCCATACCGAGTGACCCTCCTCTTCCCGGGGCTCGCCGCACCCGGCGCAGTGGCTCATAGCGTCTTTGAAAGCTGCTTGATCGGCAGCTCGAGCTCGGTCAGGAGCTCGAGGTCCTCTTCCGCAGAGCGCCCCAAGGTTGTGAGGTAGTTGCCGACAATGACGGCGTTGATGCCGCCCAGAAGTCCGTCGCGAGTGCCGAGGTCACCCAGCGTCAGCTCGCGCCCGCCGGCGAACCGCAGTACGGTCCGCGGCATTGCCAACCGGAAGGCGGCAATCGTCAGCAGTGCCTCCGACGCGCTCGTCAACCGCAGGTGCGCGAATGGCGTCCCCGGACGCGGGTCAAGAAAGTTCATCGGAACCTCGTCTGGGTCGAGGTCCGCGAGCTGCGCCGCGAACTCGGCACGCTGAGCGACCGACTCACCCATGCCGATGATCCCACCGCAGCACACCTCCATCCCCATCTCGCGGACAAGCCGAAGCGTCTCGACACGCTCGTCCCAGGTGTGGGTGGTGACGACCTCCGGGAAGTGCGAACGGGCGGTCTCGAGGTTGTGGTTGTAGCGGTGCACCCCGAGATCTCGCAGCTCCTCCGCTTGCGCGCGCGCGAGGATGCCGGTGGCTGCCTCGGTAGTTTCCCGGTGGCCCGGGCAGGACTCGAACCTGCGCGCGGCGGACTATGCGGCCCTACATTGGCCTATCGCCCGTGTTTAGAGAGGGTTCGATGATCCGGGGTCGTCTCGTTGAGCCGCAGATTCGACTGGTTAGGGACACGGATGGCGACATGGCGCGGTCCGGAGCCGCCTACTCGCTGCGGGCCGGCATTGCCTGCCGGTCGACTCTTCGCACCGTGCGTGAGCGCCAGTGACTCGGACTGATCGGTGCGAGGAACGGGCGGTCGCCCTGTGGCGGCTGCCCGCCGCCGGGCCTCGTGCTCGCCATCGCCATCGCCGCGACGACCGCCACTGTGACGCTCATAAGTGAAACACTCGGGCGAGACAAACAGCCGTCCCGCCACGCCGGCTCGGCGTTGGTTGCCGTTAGGCGCTCTTACGGATCCAGGCCAGGCGCCGGCGTGGGCGCTTGCTGCGCTCGGGATGCATCGTCCGCTGGAGGTCGCGGATGTGGGCGCGCATGGTGATATTTGACGTTGCGGGGTGCATTCTCGGACCTCCGATTCGTATTGTGCATCGAACGTTAGCGGGTCAATTTCGTTCAAATGACGCCTCTTTTGCGCGCTAGCGATCGTTCCTATCGATCGTATTGCGCCTGTGCAGAATGCCTTCTTGGATCGCCGGCCCACCAGGAGGCGCTCGCCGCGACGAACGCCCAAGGCCTCGGGAAGGCCGTCGCGCCCCTCCCCGGCGTCGACCGTTACTGCCGCATCGGCCCATGGAGCAGTCTCGCTCGGACCGCCCCCTTCGCGCGGAACAGCAGCCGCCGCGACGCTGCCGTTCCAGGCGTAACGAGCCGTCGCTCTTCGGAGTGACCGAGGCCTGGATTGCTCGGCGAGCCGACCCGCAAACCAGTTGCTGGGCGGTTGGCAGCGGGTTCTGGGTCCGCGTCCGGCCGGGTGTCAGCTTCGGTGGGAGGTTGCCTCGTGCAGGAGGAAGAACCGGATCATCTCGGCCGACGCGTTGGGGCCCTGCGGATCGGTTTGGGATCCGGCGGGATTGCCGCCGTACCAGAGTCGACGGCCATGTCGCCCATGACTTGACGTGTGATGCCGGCGATGGTGCCGGCTCGCCGGAGCGGGCACGCTGGTCGGTCCGGGAGAACCAGTTCCAGTAGCCCCGTGGTTGGCCGCCTTGGACTGCTTCGGGTAGGCGACGAGAAAGGTGTGGCGTTCGGCCAGCTCGGCCCGTGTCTACATCGCCGGGCTGTCCGCCGGCGGCGCGATGGCTGCGGTCATGGCCGCGACCTACCCAGACCTCTACCCCGCTGTGGGCGTGCACTCGGGCATCGGCTACCGGGCGGCGCACGACGTCGGGTCAGCGTTCACAACCACGAGAACGGGCGGGACACCGACACCACCCGGGCCTGGCGCAGCACGTCGAGCCTGCCCGTGCGACTAGTAGCCTGCCAGTAATCGAGAGCAGAGAGGAGGGGTGGTATGAGCCAGCAAATCAGCCGGGCCGGGGTCCGGGTTCGAGGATTCGACGAGCCGGAACTGGACTTCCAGATACTTCGCCAGCTCGGATCGGTAGCCAGCGGCGGTGCCTCGGTGGGAGAGACCTTGGCGGCGGGTGACCAGATCCGGGACCATGGGGAGGCCACGTGGACCTCGGTGTTCAAAGCCATGGCCGAGCGGCAGCTGGCTGATGCTGACCAGCGGGCGGCTGCCGGTCACCTGCTGAGCGCGCGGGGCCAGTACATGAAGGCGTGTAACAGTTTCCGGTCTGCTGAGTATTTTTCCCCGCCGGGGGCGGAGGCGACTCAGGCGTTGGGACGGTCGACCCGAGCGGCGTTTCTTCAGGCGATGGCGGCAGGTGATCAGCAGTGTTCCGAGGTCAGCTGCACCGTCGACGGTGCAGAGCTGCCTGGACTGTTTCTGCCCGCACTGGAAGCGTCTGACGCGGGGCGTCTTCTCCTCATCGTCAGTGGGTTCGACGGGACGATGGAAGAGAGCTATCTGCAGGCCGGGATGTATGGGTTGGAGCGGGGCTGGAGCGTTCTGCTTCTGGCCGGACCTGGACAGGCTGACACTCGTCGCCGCTACCCAGATTCCACGTTTGTTCCCGACACCGAGCGGTGGGTCAGCCCCTGGCTTGACCTCGCGCGGGGTCTGCCAGGCGTCCACCCGGAGCGGATCGGCCTGCTCGGGATCAGCTTCGGCGGCTATTTCGTGTTGCGTGCTGCCGCCGCGGATCACCGGTTCGCCGCCGTGGTGGCCAACAGCCCGATCGTTGATCTGCACGCGTACAACCAAGCGTTCGTGGGCTTCGATCCCGAACAGGTGCTGAGCGAGGCCGACGATTTCGGGGCCGAGCAACTGGCTGAGATTCCCGACGAGGAGGTGCCCCCGGCGATGAAGGATCTGACACGGGCGCTGCTAGCCCGATTTGGTCAGCAGACCTTCCTCGGGATCTTTCGCTTCTTACGTGGCTTCACGGTCGATCCGGTCGCGGTATCTACCCCCATCCTCGGCATGGTCGGGGCAGGAGAGGGCCTGGAGCCGATGCGGCAATACGAAGAGCTTTTGGCCAAGGCGGGAGGCTCGGTCACTGGGCACATCTTCACCCAGGAGGAGGGCGGCTCGAGTCACTGTCAGCTTGACAACATCCAGTACTCGGCCGCGGTCCTGTTCGACTGGCTCGACGAAACCGTCCCGGCATGAAAATCTGACGCTTGAGGAAGAGAAATGGCGGGAACCCTGTTGTGGAGCGGGGCCTCGCACGCAGTCGCTGCTGGATCGTCGCCGTTCCGGGTGCGATCCCGAGCCTGCTGCTCCGCTGGCGGAATCGCGGAAAGGGGAAGCTCGGCTGGCGATTGGCGGCGCCGCCAACGCGGGTGGATCAAGCAGCTGCCAGCGATCATGCGCCAGCAGCTAGCGACGGCGAGCGAGACGCGTTCGGTCGCGAAATGCAGCCTGCGGAAAGCGGTCGCCGGCGGCAAAGGCGACGCTGGACTTCCGGGCCGAGCCCTATGGGTTTGACGGTGGCTGGCGCGTTGACCTCTACCAGGCGGTCGCGTCCTACCGACTTGGCGACGAGGTGAACAACATCACCACGCCGCTGCTGATCACCGATCCCGATGACGAGCAGTTCTCTCCCGGGCAGTCTCAACAGCTCTACGACCTCGTGCCCGCCACCAAGCAGCTGGTCCGGTTCACCGCGGAGGAAGGGGCCGGCGGCCACTGCGAGCCGCTGGCGCGCCGCACGATTTAGGCGGAGGCCACTTCGCCTCGACGGCGTCGCGCGACCCTCATCGGTAGTCTGCGTGCCCGACACGAGCGTCCGTTCACGGCCCGCCTCACAACCCGGGAAGCGGACGTTCCCAGGGATCCTGCAGCTTCGATGAGGCGCTTCTACGAGATGGTCAACTCCGGCGACATCGACAAGATCGTCGACCTGCTCGCTGACGACTTCGTCGAGCACGAGGAAATGCCCAGCATGCCGACCGCTCGAGAGGGAACCAGGCAGCTGTTCAAGATGATGGCGGCGGCTTTCCCCAACATGAAGTTGGACCCCCACGACATCCTTGCGGACGGCGAAAAAGCAGTCGCTCGCGTGCAATTCACCGGCACCAACGATGGCGAGTTCATGGGTATGCCGGCCACCGGCAAGAACGTGAGCATCCAACTGATCGACATCGTCCGGTTCGGCGAGGACGGTCTGGCCCGCGAGCACTGGGGCGTGTTGGACCAGATGGGGATGATGACGCAACTCGGCGCCATCCCCGGGCCGCCCGCATAGGCGTACCCGCCACTCCACCCAGCGACCCCGTCGCGTCTTCGACGCGCTCGGAGCAGCGGCGTGCTCATCCGCACGACATGGACGGAACCAGCGCGCACGATCGCTTCAGGATCGTCGCCCACCTCGGTTCGCACGATTGCGACGGAGCAGTCGTCCGGATCGACCCGGCTCGGGCCATGCGATCGGATCGCCCAGATGCGAGCGCGATGCATGCGTCAAATAGCGTCAGAGCCGGTTCTGCTTGGTCGCGACGCCGCCAAGAGCGCCAGCGACGCGACCCCGTCTTCGTGATTGCAGAGTCCCGGGTTTGCCAGCGGGATCCGGTGCAGCTTGGACCGTGTACGAGCGAACAGCGGAAGGTCGTATCCGGGCGAGCGAGGAGCGTGCGTGATGGGTTGCTTGGTCCAGGATTGGTCAGATGAGCCGCGTTGCGGCTGAGAGAGGTGCCGTCGTCGCGAAGGATTCTGCAGGTCGCCGACGTATCCCACGTAACGGCAGGTTTGTGAGGTCAGCGCGGACTATGAACCAGCCCGGAGGCAGGCGTGATCGTCGACTGTGCGCATTACCGTGACGGACATCGGCAGCATGAGGGGATGATGGAGTTCGCTGATGCTGCACAGGTGAGTCGTCGGGGTGCGCGCGATGATTTTGTCTGGATCGGCATCTTTGAGCCCGACGCCGCCGAGCTGGCGAGTGTCCAGGAACAGTTCGGGCTCAGCGAGCTGGCCGTCGAGGACGCTCAGTCATTTCATCTCCGACCCAAGCTCGAGCAATACGACGAGGCCGAGATCCTGTTCTGCATTCTGCGTACCGCCGCCTACGTTGATGAACGCGAGGAGGTCGATTTCGGGGAGGTGTCGATCTTCTTGTCGCAAGGGTTCGTCATCACGGTTCGTCAGGGGGTCGCCAGTGATCTGAGCGGCGCTCGCCGGCGGCTTGAGCGTCGTCCGGATCTGATCAAGCTTGGCACTGGCGCTGTGCTGTGGGCGATCATGGACACGATCGTCGATGACTACGTGCCGGTCATCGAAGGGCTGGAACAGGATGTCGATCAGGTCGAAGGAACCGTCTTTGGTGGCTCGCCCGCTGCTACGGAACGGATCTACCGCCTGCGCAGCGAAGCGACCGACTTCTATCGCGCGGTGCATCCTCTGCTTGGTCCGCTGGATGGCCTGCAACGCGGCGCCTACGCGCAGGTGGATGAACGTCTCACTCCGTTCTTTCGCGATGTCAACGACCACCTCAAGCTCGTCAACGAAGAGGTGCTCGGACAACGAGATTCCCTGGCGGTCGTCCTGCAGGCCAATATGGCGGTGATTTCTCTTCAGCAGAACGAGATCGGCGTCCGCCAGAACAACGCCATGAAGCAGCTGACAATCATCGCGACGATCTTCCTACCACTCTCGTTCATCACCGGATTCTTCGGCATGAACTTCGGCTGGATGGTCGGACACATCACCTCGCTCTGGGTGTTCGTCGTCTTCGGCGTCGGTAGCCTCGTGGCGTCAGGCGTCGCACTGCTCGCGTGGTTTCGCTACACCGGGATGACCAATTCCGATTCCAGCTAGCGGGAGCGACCGGCACCGGCTGGGCACACTCCCGAGAGCGCGTATGGCGTCTCTTGGCCGAGCATTCACCGGATGCTGGCCCTGGTCCGGCCATCACGGCGCCGGCCAGCTTCCCTTGCAGACCAAGCGCGGCCACCGAGGTCGCCCCAGTCGCCGTGGAGCTTCGGTGACGACGGTACGGATGTGACCGCTACACAATGACTACGATGGCGGCCTTCTGGCGTTCGCGGAGGCAGCGCAGGACGCCCGGCGCTGCTGTCGGTCGTCTATAACGCAGCCCGTGGGGTTGCACCTGTGCCACCTGTCCGCCGAGCGAGTGCGGCCACGACGCTCTGTCATCTGCGCGAACGGCCGTACGCGCTAAGTCGCGCCTGCGTCTTGAGGCGTTACCCGTCGGAGTGATGTCCAATGGCGTCACCTGCGGTACTGGTTGAACTCGACCGATAGCGAGATCGCTCGCTCTTGGCCATGAGGTACGGGTGGATTGGCTCGGCCTGCGCAACCCCGAGGAACCGACCTTGCTCGTCGTAGGCGAGCACGACCACGATCTCGTCGTCCTCATCAGCCCAGCGTTGATCATCGGGCGCTAGCCAGCGGCGCTCGCCGACGCCTACCGTTTCCCCAGCCGCGATGTTGTGCGGATAGCAGGTGAACTCGTATTGGGTGTAATGGGTGAGCGGGGGGGTCACCAGCCGGACGCGGTCGACGGTCCGGCCGGACGCGGTCGCGGAGGCGACGAGGGCTAGCCACGGATGCGCGTCGGGCGCTCGGCGATGCCGGCTCTTGCCGGCGCGAAACGCGGCGAACTCGTCCCGTTCGGCTGGGACGTCGTTGCGGTCTCGCGCCTCGACACGGAACGCCGATCGCGCGAAGCTCTCAAATAGGCGTCCGAAGTCGTCAAGAATCATGCTCGGAGACGATGGTCGACCTTGGTCGTTGGCGCGCATCACAGCTCGGCGTTTCGCCGGTGATCAGCCGCCCGAGGTTGTCGAGCTCGTTCTTGCGGCCGGCAACGAGCCGCTGTGTCCAGTCGTCGTCGTGCATCGGCTCGACCGTCATCACCACCCGCACGCCGTCGTCCTCCGGACTGAACTCGACCGTCGTCACATGTTGATACGCCTCGTGTCCCGGCACGAAGTCAACCTGGGACATGTAGACGAGACGACGTCCGGGATCAACTTCGGTGAAGCGCTTGCGCGCGTGTGTGGTGAGCGGAAGATCCGCGTTCTTCATGAACTCGATCTGGTCGGGCCCGGTCGCGGTCAGGGAGTGGTGCAACTCGCCGCCCACCTCCAGATCGAGCTTCGCCACCTTCGCCTCAAATCCATCCGGCGCCCACCATTGCTCGATGCCCTCCCGCGTCGTCCAGAGCTCCCAGACGCGTTCGGTGGTCGTCGGATAGGTGCGCTTGATTGTGATGTCAGTCATCTGATTCTCCTTCGATTTGAACTGTTGGATTGTTTGGCAGAGTGGCGCCGTCACGGTGATCGCGCCTTCTGTGATCGGCTCGACCTCATCGAGCATCACCCCGACCCATGCATCGCCGGAGTCCACGGACCGGATCCTCCCATGCTCGTGTCGGTGCAAAACCGTTGGACGCGTCGCTTCCCCTTCGTCGCCCAGCAGCGGCGACGTGAGGACTGCTGCTCCCGGAGATCAGCCGGAAGAAGGGGAAGCGTCGCGGGACCCGGCCACGGTCGGCGGCCGGTGTGTCTCGTGGTTAGTCAGATAAGCAGCCTGGCCGCACATCCTGACATCTCGCTCCGTGTGTGGGTTTGATCGTGAGGTGGGCCTGTTTTGTCGGCGACCGCTTACGGCTGCAACGCCCCGGCCGCGGTTACGAAACCGTCCCGGCCGGCCCATCTGCCAGGTCTGGGAGGACGGGGGCGGGATCGACATCGGGATAACGCAAGCGCGGTTGGATGATCAGGAGCACGAGGGCCGATACCATCGCCGCAGCGCCGATCACCACGCTGAGGATCACCGTGGCGAGGTCGAGTGCTCCGTCGCTGTTGGCCGCGACGTAGGCCCAGATCCCGATCGGGAGGTACAGCAGCATCGCGCTGAAGATGCCGGGATTGGGCCGGCGCGCCTGGATGGTCGGGACGAGGTGAAAGAACACGGCGTTGATGAGACAGACTGCCGGGAACGCGAGCGCGAACGCCGGCGCGCGCCAGCCCACCGCGGCGGCGCTGATCCCGAACACGATCAACAGTCCGTTAGTCGCCCAGAAATCAGACCAGGACGGAATCACCCCAAGCCGCGGACCGAGCGTCTGCGCCGCCCATCCCTGCCAGCCCATCCCGCGCTCCTCGACCACATGCAACGCCGCGGCCGTCGTCAAGACCCACAGCACCCACTCGTGACTCATCTTGAGAACGCTACCGGCCCCCTCGGACCCAGATCGAAGATCTCCTCGGTCGCTCGATGACGCTCTCGCGCCGACTCTCGGACTATGAGACGTCAGTCGACGAGAATGCCGACTTGTCGCCCAGGTAGGGGAGAAATCGTCGCTGCTTGGGTTGGCTGGCGACCGAGAGCGCGAGCCAGAACCAAGCCATCTCGACCGACGACGTGACTGCTGGTGCGTGTTTGCAGAAGCGGGATCCCTCATTCCAGCGTTCGTTAGACTAATCGTGGTGGAGAGGTGTGAGCTGCTGTGCCTGGATCTTGATGCTGCCGAAACGGTCCGTGGCTCGTTGGACGTTGCTGGGGCCGCGCGGCTTGCTGGCACGCTGAAGGCGTTCTCGGATCCGACGCGGCTGTTGATCGTTCAGGCGCTCGCGCAGCGCGAGCTGTGTGGGTGTGATCTGGGCTGGGTTACGGGCCAGAGCGACAAGGTCGTCTCTCACCATCTCGTGCGCCTGCGCCGCGACGGGCTGGTCACCAGCCGTCGCGAGGGCAAAGTGGCGTTCGCGTCGTTGACCGACCTCGGCCGCGTGCTGCTCGAGCGCTTGGAGGCGCTGGCGATATGAGTCCGGTAGAGCTGCCCGTTCTCGCCACAAGCGCGCCGGCTGCGGGCCGGATGTCGGCGAGTCCGTTGCGTGATGACGCGTGGCTCCGGACCGCTCGTCAGGCGCGCGCGCTGTCCAGGGTATCGCTGGCCTGGATGACCGTCGAGGGCGTGGTCGGGCTGACCGCCGGGCTGGACGCTAACGCGCTCAGCGTGATCGTGTGGGCGGCATCGTCGTTTGTGGAAGGGTTGGCGTCAATCATCGTGATCTGGCGCTTCACCGGCTCACGAACGCTGTCTGAGCGCAGCGAACGCGCCGCGCAACGGCTGGTCGCCGGCTCGTTTCTGTTGCTGGTCCCGTTCTTTGTCTACGAGGCGACCCGCCGGCTGATCGTGGGTAGCGACACGACCAGCAGCACCCTCGGGATCGCCGTCACCGCGTCAGCGATCGTGCTGATGCCGCTGCTGGGCTATGCCAAGCTCAAGCTCGGTCAACGGCTCGGTTCGCGCGCTACTGCCGGTGAGGGGATCCAGAACCTGATGTGCGCCGCCCAGGCCGCGGCCGCGCTCATCGCCCTGGTCGGCGCGTCCGCCGGATTGACCGTGATCGATCCGATTGCCGCACTGGTCGTCGCCGCGATCGCCGCCACAGAAAGCGTCCAGCTCTGGCGCGGCGAGCACGACGACTGCTGCGCGCCGGTCGGGTTTGTCGACCCGGCGGCAGGCGACTGCTGCAGCCCCGGCGGCGACTGCTGCGGCTAAACAGTTCGGTGGTGCCAGCTATCGGCAACCGCACCCGTCGGAGCTGGTCGATGCGGTGTCGCAGCAGCCGTCCTTCGCAGACGGCTCGCAGCAGGACGCCTGGGCGGTCGTTGAGCAGCAGCCGGGGTCAGGTTTGGTGGCGCGGACGACCGCCGAAGCGGCGGCAGCGTGGACGCGGTGACTTTCGGTGATCGTGATGTCGGTCAGGCCGGCTTCAGTGAGCGCCTCGGTGAACTCGTCGCGGGTCAGCGCCCCGGCGATGCAGCCGGTGTAGGCCTGCATGTCGTCGCGGGTGGCCTGGTCCATGTCGGGGTCAGCGACGACGTCTGAGACCGCGAACCGACCTCCGGGCTTCAGGACCCGGGCCGCTTCGCGCAGCACCTGGAGCTTGTCGCCGGAGAGGTTGATCACGCAGTTGGAGATGATCACGTCGACGCTGTCTGACGCCAGCGGGATCTGCTCAATGTGGCCGCGCAGCCATTGCACGTTGCTGATCCCGGCTTTGGCTTGGTTTCGGCGGGCGAGGTCGAGCATCTCGTCGGTCATGTCCAGCCCGTAGGCCAGGCCGGACGGGCCGACCCGCTGGGCCGACAGCAGCACGTCGATGCCGCCGCCAGAGCCGAGATCGAGCACGGTCTCGCCCTCGTGCAGCTCGGCGATCGCGATCGGGTTGCCACACCCCAGGGAGGCGAGCACCGCGGCTTCGGGCAGGTGCTCGCGATCGGCGTCGTCATAAAGCGGGGAGCCGAACTGCTCGCGCTGCTCGTCGGTGATGATCGCGCCCTCAGCGCTGCAACAGCTGGCGTTGCGCGCGGTGGTGACGGTCGCGGCGGCGGCGTACTTGGCGCGCACGACGTCACGCAGCTCGGTCTGGTCGGTGGGGACGGTCACGACGGCTCCTTGTGAGAAGGGTTAGGTCAGCCAGCCGGCAAGCTCGGCCAGCGCGTCGGGGATGACGTAGTAGTAGGCCCATAGCCCCTGGCGCTCTGAGCCGACCAGCCCGGCTTGGCGCAGCACCTTGAGGTGATGGGAGACGGTCGGCTGAGAGAGCTCGAACAGCGGTACCAGCTCGCACACGCAGACCTTGCCGGCGTGCTTTCGCAGCACGTCGATCAGCTGTACCCGAACAGGGTCACCGAGCGCGCTGGCGACCTCTGCAATCCGCCCCCCCTGTTCGCGGTCGATGTCCGGGTAGACGACCGGCGCACAGCACGGCTGCCCGGCGGGTCGCTTGGTCTTTGGGGCGAGTTCTAGATCGACGCTCATCGATATATGAATATCGATTCAAGTGATGCTTGTCAATGCAATACTTCAGGCATGGCCACTGTCCTGTTCGTCTGCCTGCAGAACGCCGGACGCTCTCAGATGAGCCAGGCGCTGTTTCAACACGCGGCCGGAGACGCCCACCAGGCACGATCGGCCGGCACCACCCCGGCCGAAACACGTCCACGACGAGGTGGTGCAGGTGATGCGCGAGCTCGACATCGACCTCGGGGGTCGGACCCTGCAGCTGCTCGCGCCCGAGCTCGCCCAGCAGGCCGACGTCGTCGTCACGATGGGCTGCGGCGATCAGTGCCCGTTCATCCCCGGCAAGCGCTACATCGATTGGGAGCTGCCCATGGCCCGAAGTCATGGCTGGCGCCAATGAACGCATCTAGTGCTCCGGGCTTCGGCGTCGCCGTCTCAAGATCTACGAGCGTGCCCCGTTCGCGCTCGGTTTCTTCGAGCAGCAGCGCCTGCATGAGCGGCGTAACCTAGATCGTCTGACTAGCGGTGGATGTGTGCGACCCTTTGGCCGTGACGATGCCTGGCCAGCCGCCAGAAAGTTCCCTCACAGCGCCGGCGAGCATGTCAGACGCCCTTCGGGGCGAGGCAATTGTCCGGCTCCACACCGGCCACCGCGTTCCCCGTCGCCCAGCGAATCGCCCGTTCGTCTTCGACTGCAGTGCCAGCAGCGGTCATCTCGCTCGTGACCGCCGGGCTGTCGCGTTGGACGTGGCGGAGTGGCCGGCTGGCGCGGTGTTGAGTCCTTGCTAGAGGTTCGTGACGGTGGGGTGTCTAGTGACGCGACCACGGGGTGACGGGACGCACCAGGGAGATCCCATCCACGACGAGGTCGACCCGCTCGTTAAAGAAGGCGATGCGCTCGGTCACTTCGGCGGCTTCGCGGAGAGGCGCCGGATAGCTCCACGCGATGTCGTCCTCGTTCTCTAGCGACCAATAAGTGGCTTGCCCCTTGTAGGCGCAGAGTGTCCGGGTGGAGCTGGCGTGCAGAACTCCCTCACTGACGTCCTCGGGCGGTAGGTAATAGCGGACAGGCAGCGGAGCCTCTAGGAGCAGGCACGGGCGCGAGGATGCGGCCAGCAGCTCTCCGGCGCGCTCCACCCGCACCGATCGCGAGCTGTGGACAATCTCGATGCGGTGAAACGGATCGCGAGGGTGCGCGATGTTACGCTCGTCCTCCTCAAACCAATCGTCGCAGGCATCGAAGTCCACGATGACGTAGTCGCTCAGTGCATCATCCGCGGGGCGAAAGGCAGCGGCTCGCCGCTCGGTGCCGGCAACGCGCAGGTCGAGAACGGCTCCTTCGGCCGTGTGCACGGCAAACGGAACGGAGGGGTCATAGACCGGGCGCTGCCCAAGATGCGGGATGGCCGCGGACGGCACCGGCTCGTCGCCCGCGGCGTCTGAAGGAGAACTCGTGTAGCTCTCGAGCTCCTCAACCGGGACGGCGTAGCTGGGCACGACTCGCTTGGGCTCCCAGACCAGCCGCGCGCGCACAGTGTCAATGACGACCTGACCCCCGATCACCCCGCGAATCCGCTTATCGACGGGCTCGTAGCGAAGCTCTCCGAGACTGCCCATCAGGATGTCTCGAACCATCGTTCCCATGACAACCAGAATCGCACAGCTCGCGCCGCACGGCAAGGTTCCGATAGTCACGAGCGCGAGGAACTGTCCACCGCCGGTCCCCTCGCTTCGGTTTGTCGCCGCCTGGGAAGTATCGATCACGCGGCTGCTCCGGCAGCTCGTTGGCCCGGAGCAGCAGCGAGCGGGGCACGTACTCTGGCGTCGACGCTGTTGGTCGTTCGTGGATGAGGAGCTCTCAAGTCGTGCTAAGCGTCTCTACCTCGTCGGCGGCATGAGCGATCGCGGCGCCGAGGTCGGTGGTGGGGTCCTCGGCCCAGTCGCGGTGTGCTCGGTCGAAGGTCGCCATCGCGATCTGCGCCGCGAGCCGGGCCGTTGGTGGCGCAGTGTCACGCTCGGTCAGGGCCTGTGCGAGGGCGTCGGTTAGTGCCGCCGTCTTGGCGTAGGCGCGCTCCTGCAGGGCTGGAGTGACGGCGATCACCTCAGCTCGCTGCTCGGCGACGGGGCGGTTGGCGATTAGCAATGGGACCGCGGCGGTGAGAGCCTGTATGAGAACGGGAAGCGGCGCGAGCCCGGGGGGCGCCGCGGCGATGGCATCGAGGAGGATCGTGCGCAGTTCGGCTTCACCGTCAAAGAGCACCTCGCGCTTGTCGGCGAAGTGGCGAAAGTAGGTGCGCTCGGTCACGCCGGCACGCGCTGCGATCTGGGCGGTGGTGGTCTCGTCATAGCCGCGGTCGCGATACAGCTCAAGCGCGGCTTCGCGAAGCCGAGCGCGCGCCTTCGTTCCGTCTCGGGGCATTTTGATCATCCTACGTTGCGTCAGCGACTGTCGCAACGTGGTAGCGTCAGCAACTGTCACTATCCGGAGCTGGAGGATGCCGATGAGCCCTGTCTCTTCAACTGTTGTCTGCTTGCACGAGTACGGCGAACCGTTGGACGTGCTGCACGAAGAGCAAGTTCAGGTGGCCGACCCGCCGGCTGCGCGCGTGCGCGTGCGCGTGGCGGCGGTTGGGCTCAACCCGGCTGACTGGGAGATCTGCCGTGGGTTCATGGCCAGAGACTTGCCCCGCGGCTTTGGTTACGACGTCGCGGGCACGGTCGACGAGGCCGGAGCCGACGTCGAGAACGTTGCGGCTGGCGACCTCGTCTTCGGAACCGCTGACTTCCTCGGTCAGCCCAGCGCGGGGGTAGCCGAGTTCGCGATCCTTGACAGTTGGTATCGCGTGCCCGACGGACTGGACCCCGTCGACGCGGCGGTGCTGCCGATGGCCGTGCAGACTGCCACCTGGACGCTCGACGCGTTGGGAGTCAAACCCGGAGACACGCTGCTTGTCAACGGGGCTGGCGCGACCGTCGGGTTCGCGGCCACCCAGATCGCCCTGCGCCGCGGCGCGCGCGTCATCGCGACCGCCGGCTCGTCCTTCGCCTCTGACCTGGAGAAGTTCGGAGCCCAGGTCACGCCCTACGGAGAGGGCATGCCTGAGCGTGTTCGCAAGCTCGCCGGTGGACCGGTCGACCTCGTCTTCGACGCTCCTCCGCCTAGAGCAGGGTCGATCGCCCAGCTCATCACCCTCACCGAGGAGCCGAGCCGCGTGATGACCATCAGCAACCACGACGAAGCACGCCGCCTCGGCGCGCGCGTCAACCTCGACCACCTCGCCGCCGCCGCGCCGGCCAAAAGCTTCATGCCCGAGTACGCCTTACTGTCCGCCGCCGGCCGGTTCCGCATCCCGATCGCGAGCACCTACCCCCTCGCCGAATGGCGCGACGCCGTCAAGCTCAGCATGTCCGGCCATCCCCACGGCAAGGTCGTCCTGCTGCCCTGAACATCGCACGCACAGTCGAGGTCTGTGAAGCACTTTCGGGCATCATCTATTGCATGGCACGTCCGCCTGAAGGCTGGTTCCGAGGATGCCCTTCAACTGGTCGCCGCCATCCCACGACGACGTGCGCCGAGGGATCTGGGATCCCGACGACCCACGCGTCATCACCCCGAAAACTACGGATGGGGATACGGCAATCAACTTCGCAGCCCTCTTCGGTCGCCGCCGACCCCCTTGTAACCGAGACAAAGACTAGGCAGCGACTTCTGCTTCGTGCCGCAGCAGGGGAGGATCGCGGACTGCTGCTCCCGGGATCAACCGGACGAAGGAGACGGCGCTAAGCCCGGCCCAGTCGGTGGCGGGGTGCTCGTCATTTCGTGAGAGGCAGTCGTTTCGGAGATCTGGTTCTGACTGCTGCGATCAGCCAAAGGAAAAGCTCCAGCATGGTTAGTCGGTGACGCCCTCTAGATGACGCGCGAAAACTCGAAACTCGCTAGCCGGCCAGTTCGATCGCCAGCTTCGATGGGTCGTGGCGTAGCGCGGGGGCGAGGCTGGTCGCGACCGCGAGGGCGAAAGCCCACCCGATCAGCAGGAGGACGGTCGCGGTTGAGCCGCCCTGCGAAAAGACGAAGCCGACCATCAGCGGCCCCAGCCAGCCGAGGGACATAGTCATGAGCGTTCCGGCGGCCTGAACCCGTCCCTGCAGATGATCGGGCGTCCCCGCGACCCGGTAACCGGACACGATCGAATTCGAGAGCGGCGTCGGAAACTCGGCTGCTGCAATGATCAGCCCGATCAGGACCGCGGCGTGGGCGATCAGGAGCAGCGGGACGACCGCGGCGATCACCCACGCCTCGCCGACGAGCGCGCGGCGGGCCGAAACCGCCTGACGGAGCGGCGAGGAGACCAACGCGCCGAGCAGGCCGCCGGCACCGATGACCGCAAACATCAACCCGACAGCAGACGACGACGCACCGTGCTGCTTGGCGAGCAGGATCGCCAGAAGGTAGAGCCCCGTGTACAGAGGGTTGCCTGCCGCGAACAGAAGGGCGCTGGTGCGAAAGAAGGGCTTATGCCACAGCCAGGCTAGGCCGTCGCCCAGCCCGCCCCAGCGACCAGCCTGATGGACGCGCGCGTTCGGCGGGTCCTGGAAGTCGGCGCGTGTCGAGGCGACCGCCGCCATCGAGGCCGTATAGGACACCGCATCCGCGAGGAACGGCAACCCGCGAGCGGCCGCGAAGAGCAACCCGCCCAGGGGCGGTCCGAGGATGTTGGCGGCGAAGGCGCGCGCCTCGTTCTGCGCCACCGCAGCAGGTAGCTGCTCAGCCGGGACCACATGCCGCAGTGCTCCCCGCTCGGCAACGTAGGTGACGGTAAACAGACAGCCGTCGAGGAAGGCCACCCCAGCGACCTGGGCGAATGGCGGCTGGCCGACTGCGAGCGCGATCGGGATGCTGGCCAGCAACAATGCGCGGACCGCGTCGCAGGCGATCATCAGCCGCTTGCGATCGAGCCGATCGGCCAGTACCCCCGCGGGAAGCGCCATCACCGCCAGCGGCAGCCACTTCGCCAACCCAACGATCCCCGCCTTCGCCGCCGAACCGGTCAGTGTCAACACCAGCAGCGGAAACGCGACCGTCGAAGCCTGCGAGCCGAGCTGCGAAAGCGCTTCCCCGCTCCACAGGAGCACGAAGTCGTGGTTACGAGCAAGCGGCCAACGACGCATCCATCGACCTTAACGCGAGCGGGCCGACGGCGACGGGATCGGCGTCCGGTTCCGGCTCTTGAGCCAGCTAGTAAGCGCTGCCATTGCCCTCAGCCCGAAGCGGAAGGCGTCGGCACTGAACCAGTGTCCAACAACGGCCAACGCAGCACCGGTCCCGAATGCAGAGCGACTTGGCGCCCACGGGACCGCAGAGCCCGCACGTCGGGCCGCACTCGCTCTGATCGAGAAGCAGCAACGCAGCGAAGAGCAGCAGACTCCCGCATCATCGCCGAACGGGGCCACGACACCGCTACTTCTACTTCAGTTGGTCGCCGGCCCGAAGCGGTAGCCAGAGTCGGCCCGCGTCGGCCGACGACGTGCCTGCTGGGGCGTGGAAGTAGCCGTCTCGCTAGCGGTCATCTGACTGCCGCGACGCATGGAAAGGAGCAGCTTTACCCATTCCGCCGAGAGACTGCGACGCGTAGTCAGGACAGTCGTGCCGTCAAGAGGAACGACAGACTTATTCCGCTGGACTGAACGCTGATTCTCCTATCAGCCCAGATTTTATCGCAGGATGGCACCAAGGTCTTGAAGCGCGGCGTAGAAACCGTCTGCTGTTTGCCAAGCCTCGATGGAAGTCTGTACGTTCGCTAAATCCCAAGGAGGAAGGTCTCCGCCCGCGATCTTCGCAGCGGCCTTGATCGTGTCGCTCCATATGCCGTAGAGATGCCCGATGAGATCTGCCCAGAGGTACGCGGGATGAAGTCCCTGGTGGTCGGGCAGAAGTTGAGTTCCCGTCGTAGCCGGGTGACCACCCCAAGTCGCAGTGGTGCCAGTAGTCGGTCTTGAGAAAGCGGCCTTGTGCACGCTTACGAAGCTGAGATGGAGACCAGAACTTGAGCCGCTCGTTCCGATCCGCATGTAGCCACTGCGCAGCGATCTCGTGCTCCTCGGCGAAAACAGCCGCGAGATACTCAACCTCGACAAGTTGCCGAGTCAAAGCGCCTGCTGCATAACGGTTGCCCGCCTTAAGCAGATGCACGGAACCGGTCGCCAGCTCTCCTCCGAATTGAGCCACCGCGGCGAGCCCAACCATGCGCTCGTCGCCGGCGTGTGAGCTGCGGCCTGACGAACGGTCCGACCCAATGAGATACCCGTCGAGCCAAAGTAAATGACCGAGGCGAGCCAGACCCTCGGCCAGGACCTCGCACGTTGCTTCACGTGTCGTCGCTGCCGCCTCGTCGTCAGCCAGTCGATCCAGGAGAGGGGCTAGTTCTTCCGAGTCCAGCCATACCGGCCGATCTTATGCGCTTCTCTCTTGCTCGTCGCGACCTTTCGCGCCTAGAGACGGCTGGTTTGGACGACCGAGAAGGGTAGCCGTCCGGATTCTGGATTGTCGCGCCCAGGGAGCGGTCGTGGCGCGATTGCTGGTTGGCCCGGCGGACGGGCGAAGCACCAGTGTCGCCGCCCCGCCCATCTGCCGGTCGTTGATAACGCCTGCAGCGTCGATCGAGGCGGGGTTAGAGGGTGAGTCTGGCGGTGGCTGGAATCGCGGGCGGTCGGCGGGTGCGGACGGCGTCGATAATTTCGCTGGGGTCGATGCCCTGCAGGTAGGTCGAGGTCGGTATGGCCGAGTTGGCGTTGGATGATGTTGACCGCGACCCTTCACGGGCGATCATGACCGGCTTGGCGCATCATGAGGATGATCTCCTCCGGTTTGGGCGGATCAGCGGGATACTCCATCCCCTTATTGCGCGGCGCGCGACCCGCGAGATACCCCGGAAGGGTGGCTGGGGACCGCCGCCGACCCGCGGCATCAAGCAGCACGAGCGAAGTCTCGGACATGAGCATCCCCTCTTAGAGAACCGACGTCCTGGCCAGCCCAGGACGCATCACGAGCATCCTCAGCCCAAGACCACCGTCCGGCAACCGATCGAGCGTCTGCTTCGCGGCCTCGCCGACCCAGACCAGCAGTAGATCCCTGTCCGTCAACCTCAGTCCTGACGACCGGTCGTGGGGGAGCAGGACTGTCGATCCAAGCCTCCTCGGCGCCGCACGTGACGGTGTGCGCGCACGGAGTCGTGGTGGCGTCAGGCGACGCTTGCGGCCTTCTTGCGGAACCCGCGGGCGAACCAGAGGAGCGCTTTCACCCGGATTGATTTTGCGTCGTGGTACCGGTCTATGAACGCGTCGTAGGCCGCGACAGTCTGGCCGGGGTCGCCCTGCTGTTCGACGCTCATTGCCTTGGCCATGAGCGACCCCGCCGCGACGATTCGGGCGCCGGGATCCTCGTTGTTGTGCGCCGCTTCGCTTCGGCGTTCAAGGGCGGCGATTGCGGGCGATCCTTGGGATAGGAGGTCGGTAAACGTGCCGACCGCTTTGACCCATCGTCCGAGGGCTATCAGGGCGTTGATCTGCTCGATCTGTGCTTCGGCGGCCAGCTGCTGCACGTTGGGATTGGCGCTATGGCCGAGGCGGGTGCCGAGGGCGGTCGAGAGCTTGAGGGCTTGGTCGGCGCATTGGTGTTCGCGCGCGATCATGCGTCGCAGCCGGCCGGAAGCCTGGCGCACCGCACCGTTAGCGGGAGCAGCAACAGCGGGGGTGCCGGCGTCTGGCTTCAGGGCGACGTGTCTGACAACTCGTTCGGGCTCACCGGCGGCGGACCCCAACATCTGGGCCGTGGTCGCAAACCACCGCACGGTTTTGTCCCGGCGCCGATTCGCGGCACGGCGGTGATGGAGAAGCGAGCGGGTGGATTTCAAGATCAGGCCGGCGAGTGCAGCGACCGCCGGAGGATCCGTCTCGCTTGCAAACCGTGCGAGCAGCTCGTCAGTGGTCGCGATCGCTTCGTCACTGCGCCCGAGGTCGAGCAGGCTCCAGGCCCTGCCGCGCAGCGCCCGTGCGACCCCGAGCCGAAGCTGTGGCTCGGGCGAGTCCGCAAAGCGCTGCAGCACGCCATCCTGGGCGGCCAGCATCTCGGGGACGCGACCGGCCAGCGCCAGCGCCTCGCACTTGCGCTCGACCGCAGCGGCAAGCTTGACCTGAGCCGCGGTCGTCTGCTGCCCGTCAAGGCGGTCGATAAGCTGATCACAGATCTTCACCGACTCGTCGACGCGGCCCAGCTGGGACAGATGATGAGCCTCTGCCAGTCGAGCCTCGATCGCGACCGACCAGTCTCTACTTGTCGGGTCGGCGCCGATAACGCGCTCATAGAGGTTTTCCAGTGCCGCGATAGCGTCGTCGCCGCGCCCGAGCTCCCACAGAGAGCTGGCCCGCTGATACATCGCCGCGGCCGCGATCCGGCGCGTGCGAGGCTCCGGCGTGTGACGCAGACGAGCTAGCAGATCTTCCAAGACCACCAGCGCCTGATCGTGGTGAGCCTCGCCAGACAATGCTTGGCTCCGACGCCACAGCGCTACGGCCACCTGCTCACGCAGCTTGCTCTCGGTCGAGTCGCCGAACCGCGTCACGACATCCTCATCGACCACCAGCGCCTCCTCGGGCCGCCCGAGGCCCGCCAACAGGCCGGCCTTGGTGTTCAGGGCGCGAGCGACAATCACTTGCCCGCCGACCTCCCGCGGGTCCCCGTAGTGCTCGAGCAGTTCGTCCATTACCGCCACAGCGTCCTCCTGACGTCCCTGAGCTTTGAGCGCCAAGCCCTTGAACAACCACCCGGCGGCGACGACGTTGACGCGCTCAGGTCCCTGGACCGGATCATCAGCAAACCGCTCGATCAGCGCGTCAGCTGTCGCCTCGGCATCCCCAGGACGACCGAGCCGCGACAACGCGGACAGCTTGGCCGTCAGACCCCCGGCCAGTCGACGCCGCAGCTCAGGCTCAGTCTCGCCACCAAACCGCTGCCACAGCTCGTCAGCCGCCGCGACCGCCTCCTCATACCGCCCGAGCTTCACCAACTGGCCAGCGGTCAGACGCAACGCCGTAGCCACCAGCCCCCGCAAGCCAGGCTCAGGCCCGAACCGCTCCACGACCAGCCCAAAACACGCCACCGCTTCTTCACGGCGCTCCAACTCGACCAGAGCCTCCCCCTTCTGCACCAGCGCCGCGGCAACTCGGCCCGCGACCTCGGGATCTGAGGACTCACCCGCTCGGCTCAACACCTCATCGCACGCAGCCAGCCGCGCGTCCAAGCCCTCGTCAGACCCCACCTACCGCCCTCCAAACACAAGATCGTCGCTCAGTAGCCGGCCCAAGACTCAGACTACCCAGCCGGTGGATGCGACACTGCCGGATTGTCGCCAACGCGGGTCTGGTCGGGCGCTGCCGCAATCGCTATCCGCGAGCCCGGAGCGAAAGTCAGACCGCAGGCCCCAGCGCTCTCGCCCACAAGCAGGCCTGCTCGTGGAGGTCACGTAATCAATGCCACCGCCCCGCCGCGCTGGAGGCGGACTGCGAAGAACCTGCGTCAGCCGGCCCGTTCGGCGGCCATGAGCCCTCGCCGGGCGAACACGGCCATGACGATCCCGGCTGCGGCCAGTCCGGCGAACGCGATTGCGACTTTGACCGGCGATCCCGCCAGAAGACCACGGCCCGCCTCCAGTACCGGGGTCACGGGATTGAAGCTAGCGACGGCGTGGATCCAACCGGTGAGCAACGGCAGGGGGACGTACACGGGGGCCAGGAACAGGAGTACGAACACCGGCATCTGAATGAGGGCCCCGGCCTGTTCGGTGCGCAGGAACATGGCCAAGCCACAGGCCCAGAGCGCGGCAACGAGATTGAGCGCAACGCCGAGCGCGAGCAGGCCGATCAGCTGGACGCCACTGCCGTCCACGTTCATCCCCGCGATGAGCGCGGCGATGGTCACGACGGTGCCGGTGAGCACCCAGCGCAGCAGCGCGCCGACCGTGTAGCCGACGATGATGCCGCCGCGCCGCGGCGCACTCAGCAGCAGCCGGCGGGCGAAGCCCGAGTCGAAGTCACGGGCGACCGCGAACCCCGTGAAGACGCCGCCGAACGCCGCCGATTGCAAGAAGACGAACACGAACTGAAACGACGTGTAGCCGGGGGGATAGTGGAAGTTGGGGACGTCGGCGATTCGCGACAGACCACCGGCGAACGCGATCAGGAAGAACAGCGGGAAGACGATCGAGGGCACGAGGATCGCTGGGTTGACGATCGTATTGTGGATCGACCGCCAGGCGACACCGTGGACGACGCTGAGAAAGCGCTTCATTTCCGGGCCAGCCTCGTTTTCATCGCGGATCGCGAGAGTCCCAGGGAGATCAACAGGAGCGCGATCGCGAACCCGAACCCCAGCGCCAGCGCCCGGGCATCCCACCCGGTGATGACCAGGCTCCGCAGTCCCTCGAGGAGATACGAAATGGGGTTGTACGTCGCGACCTCGCGAAACCAACTGGCCTTGATCAGATTGCGCGGCAGACTCGACGAGCTGAGAAACAGCGTCACGAACAGCAGCGGGAAGATCCCCTGCACGGCCTCACCGGTGCCGAACCGCAGCGCGAGGAACTCGCCGAGGCTGGCGAACGCGAACGAGATCAGGATCGAGAGGGCGAGGAGAACGAGCGCGCCCCCGACGCCGCTGACGAGCGTGACGCCCGTGGCGAGCCCAAAGAGCAGGTAGATGACCGCCTGGATCACGCCGACCACGAGCGCGCCCCCGAGCTGGCCGACGAGCAGCGCCTCGCCGCGTAGCGGCGTCATCGCCAGCCGGTTGAGGAAACCGCTCTCGATGTCGCGGGCGAGATCGACACCCGCCGTGATCGATACGAACATCGCTCCCTGGATGAAGGGCATCGCGATCAGGAAATCGCGGTAGTTGTCGGTCGGGAACCCCGGAATGTGCGTCGCCGGACTGAGCGCCGAGCCGTTGATCGCAAACAGGATCAACGGAAAGACCATCGGGAAGATCACGAGACCACGTTGGCGCACCGTCCGGAGCACCGCACGTCGGGCGAGGGCAAGGCTCTGCTCGGCGAAGCTCGCCCCCCGGGCCGAGCGGACGGTGCCGAGAGCGCTGCCGGTCGTATCAACGGCCACGTCGCCTCCGGCCGCGCCCGCTCGACTGCGCTGCGATCTCCGCCACGGCCCCGCCTCCCGATCCCTCCAGCTTGCGACCGGTCTTGGCCAGGAACACGTCGTCGAGCGAGGGTTGATGGAGCTGGAGGGTCTGGACGTGCAGATCGGCGCGATCGAGAATGCGGACGATCTCGGCCAGCTCGGCTTCACCTCCCGGCAGCTGTACGGTGACGCTGCCGCGGCCATTGCGCCGCATCTCGCCGAACCCCGCCAGTAGGTCGCCAAGCCGATTCCCGGAGTCGGGATCGGTCGGCGTCACCTCGACGCTCGGGCTGCCGATCTCGTCTTTGAGCTCGGCCGGCGTGCCTTCGGCGACGATCGATCCGTGGTCGATGATCCCGATGCGGTCGGCCAGGATGTCGGCCTCCTCGAGATATTGAGTGGTGAGGAACACGGTCATGCCCTCATCGTGGGCCAGCCGCGCCACCTCCTCCCACAACGCCGTTCGGCTCTGCACGTCGAGACCGGTGGTCGGCTCATCGAGGAACAGGATTCGCGGCGAGTGCACGAGGGCCAGAGCGAGGTCCAGCCGACGCTTCATACCCCCCGAGTAGCCGCCGACGCGGCGGTCGGCCGCCTCGGTCAGCCCGACGCGCTCGAGCAGCGCCTGGGCGCGCCGGCGCCGCTCGGCGCCGGGGAGGCCCTGGAGTGTGGCCTGGAGGATGAGGTGCTCCCGCCCGGTGAGGATCGCGTCGAGGGCGGCCTCCTGCAAGGCGGCGCCGATGCTCGCGCGCACCTGCGCGCCTTGACGGACGATGTCGTAGCCACCGACAGTGGCGTGTCCGCTGGTCGGCGGGAGCAGCGTCGTCAGCATCAACACCGTCGTCGACTTGCCGGCGCCGTTGGGTCCGAGAAAGCCGTAGATCTCCCCGGGGGAGACGGCGAGGTCGATCCCGTCGACGGCCCGAGGTCCCTTTCGAAACTCCCGAACCAGGTTCTCCACTTCGATCGCGGCCTGTGCGTTCATGCTTGCCAATCTAGCAACAGGTTGAGTTTGTCAACGATCGAGACTCTCAATAGAATGGAGGACGTGGCGACGATCGTGGACACCGGCCAGGGGCAATCGCCGGCTGAGCTCTGGGAACTGTTTCGCACTCTCTTTGGACAGCACAGGCGGCGGTTTCTCATCGCCGCTGCCGAGCTGGACCTCCACCCGGCGCAGGCGGGAGCTCTGCTCCAACTGGGCTCGCCGTTGCCGATGACCGAGCTCGCCGCGCTCCTCGCGTGCGACAACTCGAACGTCACCGGGCTCATCGACCGGCTAGAGGCGCGGGGACTCGTCGCCCGCCAGCCGAGCTCGCACGACCGGCGCGTGAAGCATGTCGTCCTGACCGCGGCGGGACGGCGGCTGCGTGAACGCATGCTGGCGCGCGTCGGGCGACCGACCCGGGGCTTTGAGCGTCTCTCCCCCGACGAGCAACGTCGGCTGGGTGACCTCCTGCGCCAGGTGATCAGGGACGACGCGGCGGCGGAGCATCCGGATCGCCTGAGCGGACGTGACGGGAAAGCGGGGGCGTGACCGGCGGAGCGGGCGGGCGCTTTGGTGTGATTGGTCACTTTCGCCGGCGCGCGTGCCCGCGACGCCGGACCCGGCCAGCGGGCACGCGACCCCGGCCGCACGATGCTCGTACCGGAACACCCGGGCTCCGGCGCGCCCGGCCACGGGCCTGCCGACCGCTGGCTTCGATCGAGGTAATCGACAATCTGACACTGCTGCTCGGGAACGCCCGCCGGCGCTGCGTGGTCCTGGAAGAGACTGCCGGTTCGTCGCTCACACGGGCGCCACGGTGACGCTGCTGCTCTCATCAATCCGAGACCCAGAACAGAAGTTGACGCGGTGCTTGCCGAGCCGCCGAGGCGGCTGCTGGTGCGTAAAACCGGCAGAACGGCGATTGATCCGGTAGGCGATTAGTTTCGGCCGGGGTCTGGAGTCTGCATATCAACCACCGACTCGAGCAGCTCGTGTCATCCATCCCGAAAAGGAAGCAGCGCGCATGGCCTCACTGATCCTGAAGATGTCCGTCTCACTCGACGGGTACGTCGCATCCAGCGACGGGAGCACCGACTGGCTCGCGGCGGGACGCGCTGATGACTCCACCAGGTGGGTGCTCGAGACCGTGAGCAACGCCGGCGCGCACCTCATCGGTGGCGCCACCTATGCGGAATGGGCCGGCTACTGGCCTGGCGCCTCCGGCCCATTCGCCACGGCGATGAACGAGATCCCCAAGGTCGTGTTCTCAAGCTCGCTCACATCCGCCGACTGGGGCGAGACGGAGATCGCCGCCGGAGATCTCGCCGAGGCCATCAGGCGACTCAAGCAGCAGCGCTCCTCCGACGGATACCTACTCGCCCAGGGCGGGACACGGTTCGCCCGATCGCTTGTCGAGACCGGCTTGATCGACGAGTACCGCCTTGTCATCCACCCGGTGGTCCTGGGCGCGGGCGAGCGGATCTTCACCACACCGCTGACCATCGAATCGGTGAGCACCACCGTCTTCGGCGGCGGAGCCGTCGCCCACGTCTTCGCCGCGCACCCGTGATCGAGCCGATCGGCAACCGGGAGCGGACGCGCCAGCGATTGCGCCTATAGCCATAGATCCGGCCCTGCTGAGGTGGTCGAGC
>CAWHMI010000001.1:0-273960 GCA_963830395.1 uncultured Actinomycetota bacterium | reverse complement strand
CTCGAGTTGGTCGTCGGGCTGGCCGAGGCCCTGGCGCCGGCGCGCCGCCGCTGTAGTGGTGGTCGTGGGTGGGCGTGGGGCTTGGTGCCGTGCAGGTATGGGCTTGGGCGGCGGCGGCGCCACCAGCGAGAGCCTCGGCCGCTGGGCCTGGGCGGGCTCGGCGGGCGTGAGGAGGTCGGCGGGCCGATCACAGCCGACAGACAATCAGCCGCTCGATCATGGGCCGATGTCAGATTTCGTGGGTTGGGCACGGCTATGTCGGCCGTCCGAGCACGGCCCTGACCGTCCCTAGGGGGAGTTATTGAGGGAATTTTCCAGTTTTTGACTTGACAGATCGGCGGTTCGGGGTAGGTTTCTCGCCGATAAGGGAAACCCGCTTTCCAGTTTGGAGGAGATGATGACGGGATCGACGGAGGCAGGTCGCCTTCGACCGAATGCAATCAGCGCGGTCGGTGCGGCGGCGATCGCCATGGCGTTCATGGGACCGGCCACTAGCGTCAACTTCAACACCGCTCCGGGAGCGGCACAGGCCGGGTTTGGGCTGCCGCTGGGCACCCTGCTCGCGCTGGTCGTGTGCCTCGCGCTGGCCTTCACGATCGGCTCCTTCTCCAAGCGGATGCCGACCGCCGGCTTTGCCTACACGTTCAACACGGCGGCCTTCGGACGAGGCGGCGGCTTTCTCTCGGGGTGGTTGCTCGGATTTGCCTATCTGGCCGTCGGGCCGATGCTGTTCGCTGCCATTGGCTCGTTTGGATCATCCTGGCTGCAGGCCAACCTTTCGATCGACATCCCGTGGTGGGTCCTGAGCCTCGCGGTCATCCTGATTGTGTTCGCGATCGGCGCCCGGGGCCTGGAGCGCTCCGCCCGCACCGCGATCGTCTTCCTGTCGATCGAGGTCACGGTGGTCACCGCGCTATGCGTCACCGCGCTCATCAACGCCCACCACGTGTCGCTCTCCCCGTTCAGCCCCAGCAGCTCCCTGCACGGCTTCACCGGCATCCGGTTCGGCATGCTGTGGGGCATCCTGATGTTCGTGGGCTTTGAAATGGCGGCCACCCTCGGTGAGGAGACCGAGAACCCCCGCCGGGGGGTGCCGCGGGCTCTGTTCATCGCCGTCGGCATCATCGGCGTCTTCTACGTCTTCGCCTCCTACACCGCGGCGGTCAGCTTCGGATCCGGCGCCGGCAGCCGCGCGTTCGCCGCCAACGCGACGCCGTGGACGACGATCGCCAACAACAACTGGGGCACATCGTTGGCCTGGATCCTGACCCTCGTGGTCATCTTCTCGCAGTTCGCCAACGCCCTCGCCGGTTCCAACGGCGCCGTCCGGATGCTCTACTCGCTCGGCCGCGAGCGGCTGCTCCCGCGGGGGCTGGCACGCACGAACACCAGCGGGAGCCCGATCGGTGCCTGGACGTTCTTCATCGTTCTGTCGACGATCATCACCCTTGCCCTCGGCGCCGCGATGGGACC
Source organism: uncultured Actinomycetota bacterium (assembly GCA_963830395.1). Classification (GTDB taxonomy): domain Bacteria; phylum Actinomycetota; class Thermoleophilia; order Solirubrobacterales; family Solirubrobacteraceae; genus Palsa-465. The sequence continues at coordinate 272,487 of CAWHMI010000001.1, read as the reverse complement.
GCTCGGCCTCTACGACTGGATGGGGACGCTGCTCGGCCTCGGCATCTGCGTGGTCTACATCTCGGTGAGCATCGCACTTGTGGTCTGGGTCTGGATCCACGAGCGGGCGCACTTCTCCTGGTGGAAGCATGGTCTGATTCCGATCGCCTGCGTGCTGCTGTTGACCCAGCCGATCTGGGGCCAGATCCACCCCTACCCGCCGTACCCGTACTCGCTCGTTCCGCCGTTGCTGGTGGTCTGGATCGTCGGCGGCATCGGTTACTTCTTGTACCTGCGCTCCCGTAGCCCGGAGATCGTCCACGGCATGGGACGCGTCTGGGTCGACAGCCCCGAAGGGGAGTCTCCGGCGGTCTCCGCGGCCGAGGTCGAAGTGGGAGTCGTCGCGTGACCCAGCTGGTCCTCGGAGTCGATCTCGGCGGCACCCATCTGCGCGTCGCCGCGGCCGACGCCGCCGGCAGGGTCTACACGGAGCGAACCGAGCGCGTCGGGCCGCTTACCGCGGACCGGTTCGTCCTGCGGATGCGGGATCTCGTGTGTGAGCTGTGTCCCGACGGAGCCTCCGCGGTCGCCATCGGCGTGCCTGCTCCCGTCTCGGCCGACGGCACCATTGGCCCGCTGATCAACCTCCCCGGCCTCAACGATGCCCCGATCGGCGCGCTGCTCGGTGAGGAGCTCGCCGTCCCCGTCGTGGTGGAGAACGACGTCAACCTGGCGGCGCTTGGCGAGCAGCGGCGCGGGCGCTCCTCGGCCCCGGAGGAGCTGGTGTTCATCTCGGTGGGAACCGGTGTCGGCATGGGCATCGTCATCGGCGGACGCATCGTCCGCGGCGCCCACGGCGGGGCCGGTGAGCTTGGTGCCCTTCCGCTCGGGCCCGACCGCGTCGGGGACGACGTGCGTGCGCTCGGCCCGTTGGAGGCGATCGCCGGCGGCGCTGGCCTGGCCCAGCACTGGGCGGCGCTGACCGGACGGGAGTCCGACGGACGTGGTGTGTATGCCGCAGCCGAACGCGGCAACCCTCAGGCCGCCGCGCTCCTGCACGATCAGGCGCGGGCGATGGCCATGGGCGTACGTACCGTCCAGGCGCTGCTTGATCCCGACCTGTTCGTGTTCGGCGGCGGGATCGGAGCCCGCGCCGACGTGCTTGGCCGCGTTCAGGAGGCGCTCGCCGACCATGGCCTTCCGGCGCCGGAGCTGGTCCTCAGCGCGCTCGGCGAGCGGGCCGGCATGCTGGGCGCTGTGGAGATGGCGCTCGACACCGCCCAGATGTCTGAGACGGCGGTCGGGGTCAGTGGCTGATGTTCCTCGACCCGTTGCTACGGCGCAACCGACCGTTCGTCGACGCCGTGATCGAGCTGCATCGCACCGGAGCGCTCCCGGCCAACACCTATGTCCTTGACCTCGAGGCCGTCCGCCACAACGCCGGCACCCTCCAGGCCGAAGCAGACCGCCTAGGTCTGCGGATGTTCGCGATGAGCAAGCAGGCGGGGCGCAACCCGGCATTCCTCGCCGCCTTGCAGGACGCCGGGCTCGACAGCGCGGTCGCCGTCGACATGGCTGAGGCCCGGCTCGTGCACCGGGAGGGGATGCGGCTGGGCCACATCGGCCATCTCGTCCAGGTTCCCCGTGCGGAGGCTTCGGCCGCGGCGGCGATGCAACCGGAAAACTGGACGGTGTTCACGATCGAGCAGGCGCGCTGGGCGGCTGCGGCGACGCACGACCTGGGACGTGAGCAAGCGCTGCTCGCGCGGATCCACGCGCCCGGCGACCGGTTCTACAACGGGCACGAGGGCGGCTTTCCCGCCGCCGAGGTGCGCCAGGTCGCCACGATGCTCGACGCGCTCGACGGCGCGAGGTTTGCCGGGATCACCACCTTTCCCGCTCTGCTTTATGACCCGGCGACCGACACGGTGGCCCCCACTCCCAACCTGACAACGCTCGTCCGCGCGGCCGAGAAGTTGGACGGCGCAGTACAGATCAACGCACCGGGCACGACGTCCACCGTCGTGCTGGAAACGCTCGCCCGAAACGGCGTCACCCAGGTCGAGCCCGGCCACGCCCTCACCGGAACGACGCCGCTACACGCCAGGACCGACCTGGTCGAGCTGCCCGCGGCGCTATATCTCACCGAGGTGTCGCACCAGTACGGCCATGCCGCCTACTGTTATGGCGGAGGCCTGTACATCGACCCGGTGTTCCCACCCTATCCAGTACGGGCGCTCGTCAACGACCGGCTCTGCGCCGCCGAGTTTCCCCCATCTGAGGCCATCGACTATTACGGCCGGCTGCTGCCCGGCGATGACCCCATGCCGCGCCCCGGCGACCCGGTGGTGTTTGGCTTTCGCATCCAGGCGTTCGTCACCCGGGCCTATGTCTCCGGCGTCGACGGCGTGCGCGCTGGGCGCGCCGAGGTGGCAGGCATCTGGGACGCACTCGGCGATCCGGTCAGCTGGCCGGAGTAGCTGAGGTCCGCCGCGGCGTCCCCCCGGTGCGTGCGGTCTGGGATAACCCGAGGCTACGGCCACAAGCTGTCGCAGACCGGGCGCTGGACGCTGACGTGCGCAAGTCGATCGGCCTGGCGCCGGAATAGTCGCACCTGACACGACCGCCGCGCATTGGCGACTGCATCGGCATCCGCCCACGGCGGAGCTACGGGCGCACTTGCGTCTTGATTACGTTCTTGTCGCTCTCGGCGGCCGCGATGCCGGCAACCACGTCGGATAAGGGGATAACGTTGGAGATGATCTTGTTGGGATCGAAGCGCCCGGCGCGGATGAGCTCGATGGCATCGGGCCAGGTCGCATAGGTCCCGGCGTAGGAGCCAACGATGGTTAGCTCCTTGCTGTAGATGTCAAACGGGCGCACCGCCAGGTTCTCGTCGCTGGGGGCGGCTCCGTAGGCGACGACCGTTCCGCCGACCCGGACCATGTCCAGCGCGTCACGGTAGGTGCGGATGCTGCCGACGGCCTCGATGACGCAGTCGGCTCCCCGGCCCTCGGTGAGCTCGCGGACGACGGCGACCGCATCGTCAGTCGTCGGGTCGATGACGACGTCGGCGCCGAGGTCGGCGGCCTTGGCGCGGCGGGTGGGGTTGAGCTCGGTGGCGATGATCCGGGTAGCGCCGCGCAGGCGGGACAGCTGGATGTGGACCAGACCCATCGGTCCCGCACCGATGATGACCACGGTGCTGCCCGGCCGCAGGTCGGCGCGCTCCTGGCCATGGACCGCGCAAGCCAGAGGCTCGACATAGGCACCGTGCTGTGGCGACATCTCGTCCGGCAGCCGGTAGGTGGCCGCCGCCGGCGCCTTGACGTACTCGGCGAAGGCCCCGTCGCGATGGACGCCTATCTGGCTGAGGTGGGGGCAGAACATCCGCAGCTGGTGGCGGCAGAAGTAGCAGCGCTCGCACCCGATGTTGATGTCGGCGGTGACGAAGTCGCCGACCCTCACCTGCTCGGCCGCCGAGCCGACCTGCACCACCAGGCCGGAGAACTCATGGCCGGGGATGAGCGGAAGGTTCGGCACCGGGAAGTGGCCGCGGAGGATGTGGACGTCGGTGCCACAGATGCCGCAGACGTCGACCTTGATGATGACGTCGTCGGGGCCGGCCACCGGAACCGGGACCTCCTCGATGCGCAGGTCCTCTGGCCCATGGAGGACGGCTGCCCTCATCGTGTCGAGCACCGAGGTCGTTGCCGTCTCGCTGTGCGCCGATGTCCCCTCCATGTCAGTTCTTGCTCGCCGCGGCCGCGAACGGCCGTCCGGCGATCGCCTTGAGCCGCTCGATCGCGACCGCCGTGTACTGGTCCTTGAACTCCTGGGCTCCGCCGCCCTTGATCGAGCTGAACGGGTCGGCGGCCGCCGGCAGCAACTCGAAGTTGACGATGCCGTCAAAGCCGATCTCGTGGAGGGCGGCCATGACCGCCGCCAGGTCGATGTGTCCGACCCCCGGTGCCGCCCGGGTGCTGTCAGCGACGTCGAGGTGCCACAGCAGCGAGCCGGTGGCGCGGATGGACCCGGCGAGGTCGAGTTCCTCGATGTTCATGTGAAACAGGTCGCCTTTGACCCCGACGTTGGGATGGTCGACGTCGCGCACCATCGCTACCGCCTGGTCGAGACGATTGATGAGGTAGGTCTCATACCGGTTCCAGGGTTCCACGACGATCCGGATCCCGTGCCCTTCGGCGGCCTCGGCGGCGGTGCGGATGGTGTCCCGCGCCCACTCCCATTCCTGCTCGATGGACGCTTCGGGCCGCGTCTTCATGCACGCCGTCGGAGTGATCGGCACCACCTCCACGCCCACCTGAGCTGCGAGCTGCAGCATCTGGAGGATGTACTCCAGGGCATGCCGGCGGATGCTCTCCTCGGCGCTGACGACATCGGTGTCGGGGGCGTAGATCATGCACACCGACCCGACCTTGACCCCCGTCCGCTCCTGGTGGCGGTTGATCTCGTCGATGTCGAATGCCGACGGGTCGGCTAGCAGCTCGATCGAGTCATAGCCACACCGAGCGACCCGATCAAACGATGCCTCCAGCGGCTCGTCGCCGTAGGGCAGGACGCTGTATCCGTAGCGGATCATCGGGAGCTCCTCCTTCGGTCGTTTAGCCCTGGGCGTCAGCGGACGGCTCCAGCCAGGCCGCCGCCGGAGCGGCCCGCCGCTCGTTGTCGTCGAGGTCGAGGGGCAGGCGCACCCGGCCGGCGCTGCCGGCGGCGCGGTACATGCCGTACAGGATCTCCAGCACGGCCCGGCCGTCTTCGCCGGCCTCCAGCGGCTGGCCGGAGTGCTGCACGCACTCCACGAAGTGCCGCATCTCCTGGGGGAACCCGTAGTTCCACAGCTCATCGAACATGGCGAACGTCCACCCCTGCGTCACCGGAGCCTTCTCCACGGCGTAGCCGTACCCGCGCTCGCTATAGGTGATGAGCGCCGATCCGCGCAGCAGGTCGACGTAGGTGACGCCGTCGGTGCCGAGGATCTCGGCCCGGTCGTCCATCCCGCCCCGCTTGGCCCAGCTGGTCTCCACCAGCCCAAGGCGGTTGCCGTCAAAGCGGACCGTGGCGATGGCGTGATCCTCGACGGCGGTGCGATCACCGTGGACGAAGGTGCCCAGCTCGGCGGTGACTGACTCGGCGGCCGGCTTGTCGTAGATCCAGCGCGCGAACTCCACGGCGTGGCAGCCCATGTCCATGAGGACGCCGCCGCCGGACCGCTCAACGTCCCAGAACCAGTCCGAATGCGGCCCGAAGTGCTGCTCGCCCTGCTGCACCATGAACACCCGGCCGAGCGCGCCCTCGTCAACGAGCTCCTTTGCGCGCACGTATTTAGGAGCGAAGCACAGCTCCTCCGCGTACATGAGCAGGACGTTGGCGGCGGCACACGCGGCGATCATCTCGTCGGCCTCGGCCAGCGTCCGGGCGAGCGGCTTCTCGCAGATGACGTGCTTGCCGGCGCTTGCCGCCGCCATCACCACCTCATGGTGCAGCAGGTTCGGCACCGCCACCGAGATGATGTCGATCGTCTCGTCCTCCAGCAGCTGGTGGTAGTCGTCGGAGGCGCTCGGGATCTCGTGCCGGGCGGCGAAGGCTCGCGCTCGGTCGGCGGTGCCGGAGGCGACGCCCCGCACTCGCGCGTTCGGCACCAGCTTGAACGCCTCCGCGTGCAGATCGGCGACGAAGCCCGCGCCGATCAGCCCGACTCCGACATCGTCCATCGTCCGTCATCCTCCTCGTTGGTCATCAGCTGTGCCCAATCCCGCCGACACCAAGCCGCTGGAGCGCCGGCTCCCAGTAGCGCACCGACTCCCGAACGGCGGTGAGCACAACGGCGTCGTCGGCCTCGAACGGTGATATTGCCTCGAGGACGATCTCCACGCTGGGGCGGTCAAAGCCGGTGACGAGATCGACGACGCGTGCCGGATCCACGATCCCCTGCGCGTTGAACTCCGCCGTGAACGGCCAATGCCGGTCCCCGATGCCGTCGGTCTGCTGGACGTGCACGACCTGAGTGAACCGGCCCAGGCGCTCCAGCCAGGCGTAGGGGTCCCGGTCGGGGCCCGCGGCTCCCGCCGCGCACGCGTGCCCCACGTCGAGGCAGAGGGCGATCGGCACGGCGGTGGCCCCCTCTAGCTCCATCATCAGCTCCTCGCACTCCTCCAGCGCGGCCGGGTATTCGCGGACGACCGGCATGATCTCCCACAACAGGCAGTCCAGCCCGCGGGCGGCGGCGTGGTCGGCCAGCTCGCGTACGCCGTCCACGATGCGCCGGATCCCGCGCCGGCGCTCGGATGGATCACGGTACTGGCGGACGGTGAGGGCGCCGATGTGACCGCCGACCGACGAGCCGCCGAGGGCCGTGGTGGCGTCGATGGCCAGCCGGTACCAGTCCAGCGCGCGGCGGCGCATGGGCGTGCTGGGATGGCCGAGCAGATTCTGGGAGTACGGGATGAGGCCGGTAAACGCCGACGTGATGGCGATCCCCGCCGCGTCGCAGGCCTGCCGCGTCTCTTCGTAGATCTGCTGATCGCCGACGAGCACCGGGTCGGCGAGGTCAAAGGAGAACTGGGCATGGGTAACCCCCATCTCGGCGAGCAACCGCGACCACTCCTCGGGCTCCGGCCAGCGCTTAACCGCAAAGCAGGTGTTGACTCCGAAGACGACGGACGGCATGGCGGTCAGTGGGTGAGGGTGACCTTCGTCAAGGCCGTGCGGGCTGTCGACGTCGGTCCCATGCAGCTCGGCGAGCCGCAGGCCCGCTGCCTGCCCCGGGATGACCGCGAGCAGCGAACGCACCCAGCCGGGCGCCCCCGCCGGAAGCGGGATCGTGACCGTGGTCGGGTCCTCGCCGTGGCCCGTGGCGCTCGCATCCACCGCGTCGCCCGCGTCCGAGGCGGAGCCGACGAGCACCCGGATCGCAGCGCGGGCGGCCAGGTCCTCCACTTCTCCGTCATGCGGGTCGACCGCCCAGATCGCGCCCCGGCCATCGAGCGCGGCGATCGGCCCATGGCGCAGATCCGGCGGCGAGAACGCCTCCGCCGGCACCCCGCCGAGCTCCCGCACCTTCAGCGCCGTCTCGCACGCCGCCGAGTAGGCCAGGCCCCGGCCGGTGACGGTGATGAGCGGCACCGTGAGCAGGGGGTCAAACAGCTCCCGGAGCCCGAGCGCCCGGGCGGCCATGGCGTCCACCAACGCCGGCACCCGGTCAAGCCACTCCCGGCGCACCGCGTCGGGCGAGATCGCCTCGGCGATCTGCACGAGGGCGTGCAGCGTCGCGGTGTAGGTCTTAGTCGCGGCCACCGACCGCTCCTCAGTGGCGAGGTCGACGAGAACGTCGGCATGCTCGGCCAGCGGGGAGTCGACATTGGCCGTGAGGGCGATCGTCGGGCGGCACTGCCGACGAGCGGCGGCCAGCACCGCGACAATGTCGGGTGACTGACCTGACTGGGAAATGCCGACCACTGCGGCGCCGGACAGGCGCGGCGCCTGGTCGGGATGCCGGTACAGCCAAGGGGCGGCCAGGCCCACCTGAAGGCGCAGCTCGTCTCCGAACAAGTACTGCCCGAACCGGGCCGCATTGTCCGAGCTACCGCGGGCGGCGATGACGAGATGGGTGACCTCGGAGCCCGTGAGCAGCTGCGCCGCGGCGACGGCCGCCTCGGCGCAACGCGGCCCACGCTCGCGCAGCGCGACCCCCTGCTCGGCGATCTCCATCTCCAGACGCGTGCTCATGAGCCGAGCAAGATCGGGCCTACCGAGAGGGCGACGGTGCGCCGTGGCGGGGCGACCACGTCACATGGTTGACTTTGCGAGGAGTAGATAATTGAAAAGCACATTTCTATTTCGAGGCAACTTATGTCGCTTGGCGCAGCCTGTCAAGCGGATTTATTGCCAAATGACATGTTTATAGAGTTCGAGCAGCCGACCAACGGCGCCCCGCTACGGCAGACGAGCGTCAGCACGGTGCTCGGCGCCCTGCAGAAGCAGCCGCGCTGCTCCCGGGCCGAGCTGGCCGAGCTGACCGGGTTATCGAAGCCAACGGTGGCCACCGCGCTGAGCTCGCTGGAGCGCAATGGCCTCGTCCACGAGCGCGGGCGCACCACCGGCCGCCGCGGCCCCAGCGCCTCGCTGTATGAGTTCGTCGCCGACGCGGCGCTCGTGCTCGCGATCGACATCGGCGCACACCGAGTCCGGGCGACTCTCGCCGATCTCGACGGGGTGCCCCAGGCCGACGCCGAGGCCGGCCTGGAGGTCCCCGACGCCGAGCAGCTGCTGCGCGTCATCGAGGGTCTGGCCGGGCAGTTGCAGCGCAGCGCGACCGAGCTCGTCATCGTCGGCTCCCCCGGCATCGTCGACCCGGGCAGCGGGCGGATCCGGTCCTGCCCGCAGATCGACGGCTGGGAGGGCATCGAGGCCGAGCGGGTCCTCTCGGACCTGCTGGGGATCAGCACCACGGTCGAGAACGACGTCAACCTGGCCGCCCTCGGTGAGCTGGCCCGCGGGGCCGGCCAGGACCGGGCCTCGTTCGCCTACCTCAACGTGGGGTCGGGCCTCGGCGCCGGCCTGGTCATCGACGGCCGCCTGTACCGAGGACGCCACGGCGCCGCCGGCGAGGTCGGCTACCTAGCGATCGGCGCCGACCCGGCGGCGGCCACCACCACCAGCCAGGGCGCCATGGAGAAGCGCCTCTCCCACGAGGCGCTGGTGAGCTTCGCGCGTTCCCTGGATCCCGACGCGCCCCAAGACCCCCGGGAGCTTTTCGCCCGGGCTCGCCGCGGCGACCGCCTCGGCCGCGCCGTCGTGGCCGAGGCGACCGAGGCCCTGTCGCTGTGCATCGCCTCCATCAACGCCGTCGTCGACCTTGACCTCGTCCTCATCGGCGGCGGGATCGGCCTCCAGAGCGACGTTTTGATCGAGCCGCTGCGCGCCTCGACCGCGGCGCTCGTCCCCTACCCGCCAGAGATCCTCCCCGGGGCCCTCGGGGATCAGGCGGTGCTAACTGGGGCCGCGGCGATCGGAGCGCAGCAGGCTCGGCGATTGCTCGTCGGTCGATGCCTGTGAGGCTGCCGTCCAGCCGGATCGCCGAACCAGACTGCCCCCTGCCACGCACTACGAGTAGTCTGTGAACGTGTGGCAGGACGTCGACACTGCTCTCCCGGCGGAATCGAATCGTCACCGGACTGGCGCTTTCATTGTCGCGCACCGCTGACCGGACGCCTGTACGACGCTGGTCACGCCCAGCGTGGAGTAAGAAGGACGCTCGGCATTGCTCAATCTCGAGCGTCCGGCTGCCGCGGTCCGCACGATCGCTTTGACCCTCCCGCTGCGTCGCATCGCGCGATCGCGTTGGCGACGGAGCGCGTGCCAGGCGGTTCCGACGCTGACGATCCCTTTGCCGCGATAGCGATCACGCGGTTTACGCGACGCGGCTCGGTGATGCCGACGTCAGCACATAGGTATTGGCGGGAGAGGTGCGGACCTCCCCGGCGAGACGCATCCGCTTTACCTTCCGCACAGAACGCGTCTGGTCGCGTTCGCGTTTGCGACGTTCGCGGCGAGAGATCTGACGTAGAGCTAGGCCTCGCCGTTAGGCCCGACCGAGCACTTCGCGGCGGCATCGGCGGGCTACCGGTCGGTGCGTCTCGCTGCCCGATGTCCGCGCCGCTCGAGTTCCGAGTAAAGCTCCTTGATCCGCTCGAAAATGTAATCGGCCGCCTCTTGACGTTGGTCGCGTGTCGTCTCTGACACAACATCGAATTTGAACGGCGCTCCATATTGAACCGTCACCTTCGGAAATTGCATTCGCTTCCAATTCCGGACCTTATGAGAACCGAGGATCGCGACCGGCACGACGGGAGCTCCGGACTCGAGCGCGAGCCTGCCGACTCCCGGCTTTGCCGACGCCGCCAGCCCCCCGGTCCGAGACCGGGTGCCCTCGCAATACATCACCATCGCACCACCGCGATCCAGGATTCTGAATGCAGTGGTGAACGCCTCCTCATCCTGGTCTCCGCGACGAACTGGGAACACGCCGCCATGGCTGTAGACCCAGCTCATCGGACCGGAGCCGAACAGCTGAGACTTAGCCATGAACTGGATGCGGCGTCGAATAAAAGCTGCAGTGAAGAAGTGATCCATGTTCGAAGCGTGGTTCGGCGCGAGGATCAGCGGTCCCGCCGGGACATTGCCGCTGTCGATACCCTGTGCACGAAACGTTGTCAAAGCATGGAGTACGGTGATCGCGCGAACGACTTCGTAAGTCGCTCCGGGCGGGCCGCGGCGAGTCCGTTCGTGAAATGCGTCGAAATACTCCTTGGGCCGCTCGTCCTTATAGACCAGCGATTTGAGGTCGACGCCCGGCATGCTGCGCGAGCTTATCTCCTCGCCCCCGCGGCTGAGCGCTCGTCAAGTCGCTGCGCGCCGGATGAGGGCAACGCTGGCAAAGCCAGCATCTAAAAGGAGGACCTCAGGTCAAGGAAGCCGGGAGCCGGCCCAACGTCCAGGTCCCGGCGGGCTGCCCGTGCAGAAGCTCGGCGCATCAAGGGGTTCGTCGCCATGCAATGGATGACAGGCGGCTAGCTGTGCTTCTCGGCGGTCTGAGCGAGCGCCTCCTCGAGTGCGCCCTTGCTACCGGGCCTGCCGGTGATCGCTAGCTCCGGCGACCACGTGGGGACGCGGCCAACGAGCGCTGCGGCGCGCCTGCGGCCCGCGACCTCGATGGGTGCACGCTGACGGAGCTGACCGAGCAGCCGGGTGCTGTACTGCTGTGGTGACTCCTCGGCCGCGATCGCGGATCGATCGAACTCGAAGAACTCGACTCGCACGCGCGGGCGTGCTCTCGGGAATCGCGGGATCGTGACCGTGCCGTTGCACGCAACCCCGACGATCGTCGCCTCCGGCACCGCCCGCGCGAGGTAGCCAACGCCGCCCCGAGCCCGCAGCGCTCGACCGAGTGACCGTGTGCCCTCTGGATAAATTCCGATACATGCACCCCGGCGGAGCTCCTCGATCGCGCGGTCGAGCGCTCCGCTGTCGCCGGAGCCACGCTCGATCGGGATTTGGCCCATCCCGGTCAAGACCGCGCCGAGCCACTTGTTTGTCCACATCGAGGACTTCGCCAACGCCCTGATCTGCCGACGCGACAAAGCCGCGATCCCGGTCGCCACCGTGTCCCAGTAGCTGTCGTGATCGCCGACGACCAGCAGCGGCCCCTCCAGCGGCAGCAAGTCCAGGCCGACCACTCGCAAGCGCCCCCACCACACAACCCCAGGAGTAGAGGCAATCATCACACCGCGATACGCCGGAGTGATCCGTTCGACGCGATCCAACATCGCCTCCGCAGGCTACCCCGACCGGCGCACAAAGCTGAGTCCACCGCGACTTCCCCGTCCGCTGGACGCCCGGATCCGCCGGCGGTGAGCATCGCGCCGCCAAAGGACTCGTCCACAGGGCTACGCGCCGACATCGCACCCGCGGCAACGGAATCACCTCTGAGGCGTAGATCGCGCGCAAGTCATAGATCCCGGGCCGGTCGCGCAACCCCGCTGGCCTCGATGACCGGCGCCCAGTCACGGCGCCGGAAGTCATCGATGTTGAGCACGCCACCTGCGATCGCCGCGAAGACCAGCGGTCAGCCAAGCCGTTGGGGGATCTGGTCGAGCGCCTGTAGGGCACGACGGGTGAGCGGAACCTGACGACGGCTCCGGCTGGTCTTGGCCAGCTCGACCACCTCGCTGCTGGAATGGGTGCGGCGGACGATGAGACGCCGGGGGCCGAATCCTCGGAGCCGGGCAGCTCTATCAGCGCCGGACTGTCTTGCATCGAGAAAACGCATCCAACGCATCGCGAAGATCGATGGTTGGCCCGCACCGCTGCTGCGAGTATTGCCTGAACGCGTTCGGCGCGCTTCTGCGGAAGACGAAATGGACTCAAAAGTAGGAGAGCGGAGATGGAGATCGAAGCGGTGGAGGTGCTGATCGTCGGCGGTGGTCAGGCCGGTTTGGCGATGAGCGAGCATCTGAGTGCCGCCGACGTGCCGCATCTCATCCTCGAACGGGATCGCATCGCCGAGCGCTGGCGCTCGGAGCGGTGGGACTCGCTGGTCGCCAACGGGCCTGCCTGGCATGACCGGTTCCCGACTCTCGAGTTCTCCGATCTGGCGCCGGACGAGTTCGCCACCAAGGAGCAGGTCGTCGACTACTTCCTCGAGTACGCGGAGCAGATCGGCGCGCCGGTCCGGTGCGGCGTGGAGGTGACCTCGGTGCGCCGGAACGCCGGCCGCTCCGGCTTTCGCGTCCAGACCTCGGACGGAGCGATCGACGCCCGCTTCGTGGTTGCGGCCACCGGCCCTTTCCAGCGCCCGCTGATTCCGCCGATCGTGCCCGGCGATGGCGTACCCGGGCAGCTGCATTCGAGCGGATACCGCACCCCTGATCAACTTCCCGAGGGAGCGGTGCTCGTTGTCGGAGCCGGATCCTCCGGCGTGCAGATCGCCGACGAGCTGCTGCGTTCGGGGCGGCCTGTCTACCTGTCCGTCGGCCCTCACGATCGGCCGCCGCGCAGCTACCGCGGACGTGATTTCGTCTGGTGGCTGGGTGTCCTGGGCAAGTGGGACATGGAGACCCCGCCGCGCGGAGCAGAGCACGTGACGATCGCGGTCAGCGGCGCTCACGGCGGCCGCACCGTCGACTTCCGCGAGCTCGACGCCCGCGGGGTGACGCTCGTCGGCCTGACCGCGTCCTACGAGAACGGCATCGTCCGCTTCGCGCCGAATCTCGGGGAGAACGTCGCCCGGGGCGACACGACGTATCTGGCGCTGCTGGACGAAGCTGACGCGTTCGTCGCCCGCGCGGGCCTCGATCTTCCGGAGGAGCCCGACGCCCGCCAGCTCGGACCCCTACCCGCCTCCGCGGTCGACCCCCTGCTCGAGCTCGATCTCGCCGGCGCCGGGGTGAGGTCGATCATCTGGGCCACCGGCTACGCGGTCGACTTCAGCTGGCTCCAGGTTGACGCCTTCGACGAGAACGGCCGGCCGCGACACCGCCGGGGAGTCTCGTCGGAGCCGGGCGTCTATTTCCTCGGCCTGCCGTGGCTGTCGCGACGCGGGTCGTCGTTTATCTGGGGGGTCTGGCACGACGCGAGGTACCTGGCCGACCACATCGCGACTCAGCGCGGGTACCTCGCCTATGCACCGAGCCTCGATCCCGTGGTGGGGGGACGCTGATGCGCCAAGCCGCACGGGTCCGGGGCGCCGCGCGCTGGTTCGGACATCGCGATGCAGCTCACCGGGTAATGCGGTCGACCCGATCCCGCGGTCCGGCGATCAATCCTGGATCGGCGCCCGCGGACAGTGGCGCCCGCGCGCGTAACCACTAGAGGAGAGACGAAGGGACGTCCTCATGTCAGAAGTCCACGCAGAGAACGCCGCTGCGATTGAGCAGCGCACGATCGCGGAGGTTCCCGCCTCCGAGCGGCATGGCCGCGTCCGCAACCTCTTCACGATCTGGTTCGGCTCCAACGTGATGTTGCTGACGATCGTGACCGGCGCGTTGGCCACCACCGTCTACGGCCTGCCGCTCGCCTGGGCGGCGCTGGCCGTCGTCATCGGCAACCTGTTCGGTGGCGTGTTCATGGCGCTGCACTCCGCCCAGGGCCCGCGGCTCGGGGTGCCGCAGATGATCCAGAGCCGTGGCCAGTTCGGGGCTTACGGGGCGCTGGTCGTTGTCGCCGTGGTGATCATCATGTACCTCGGCTTCGTCGCCTCCAATTCGGTGCTCGGCGGCCAGGCGCTCAACAACCTGATCCCCGGCCTCTCGGTCAACCTCGGGATCATCATCATCTCGGCCGTGGCCCTGGCCGTCTGCATCTACGGCCACGACATGATCCACCTCGTCAACAAGGTGCTCTCGCCGCTGTCGGGCATCGTGCTCGTGCTCGCCGTCGTCGCGCTGATCATCAAGGGCGCGCCGGCGCACACGCTCTCGCGGGGCTCGATGAGCTTCAGCGGCTTCGTCTCGACGATCGCCGTCGCGGTGCTCTGGCAGATCGCCTACGCGCCCTACGTGTCGGACTACTCGCGTTACCTGCCGGCCGACACGCCGGCGAGCAGCACGTTCTGGGCCTCTTACTGGGGCTGCGTGCTGGGCTCGGCGCTGCCGATGATCTTCGGCGCGCTGCTGGGGGCGATGTCGCCCACGGCGAGCTCGATCTCCGAGATGCACAGCTCGGCCGGCGCGGTTGGCTGGATCGTCGTGCTCGTGCTCGGCTGCGGTGTCTTCAACACCAACGCGATCAACATCTATGGTGGCGTGCTGGGCACGATTACCGCGGGCCAGACCTTCAAGTTCGACTGGCTGCCGCGCGGCTCGACCCGTACCGGCCTGGCCGCCCTGTTCACGCTCATCGCCACGGTGATGGCCGTCGCCGGCAAGAACAACTTCGTCACCAACTACACGAACTTCATCTTCCTGCTGCTGTACCTGCTGATTCCGTGGACGGCGATCAACCTCGTCGACTTCTATCTGGTCAAGCACGGTCGCTACGACGTCAGCTCGTTCTTCAAGCCTGACGGCGGCATCTACGGGCGGTTCAACGTTCCCGCCTGCATCGTCTACGTGATCGGGGTCGCGGTCGAGGTCCCGTTCATCTCCACGACGCTGTTCACGGGGCCGGTCGCCAAGTCGATCAACGACGTCGACATCTCGTGGCTGGTCGGTCTGGTCGTCGTCTGCCCGCTCTACTACTGGGCGGCCAAGCGGTTCCTGCACGACACCCGCGTGAACGTGGACTCGCAGGAGGTTGAGGTGCCGGTCGTCGAGGCAGGGGTATGAGCTGGACCACCGGCCCAGTCCGGATCGGCCTGGCCCAGTGGCGGCCGGTCCCGGGCGCGCCGGGCCTCAATCTCGCCGTCGCCTCTGAACTGATCGCCCGCGCCGGCCGCGCCCGCTGTGACCTCGTCGTGATGCCGGAGCTGTGGCCAACCGGCTATCGCCCGGCGACGCTCGCCGCCGACATCGCATCCGCCGCGGAGCCGCTGCACGGGCCGCGCGGTGAGGCGCTCGCCGCGCTGGCCTGTGAGCACGGTCTGTGGCTGCAGGCCGGCAGCGTGCCCGAGCTCAACGAGGGACGTCGCTATAACACCGCGCCGCTGTACGCACCGGACGGGCGACTGGTCGCGAGTCATCGCAAGTTTCACCGCTATGGACCCGGTGGCGAGCCGCTCGCCTTCGATGCCGGCGAGGGCCCGACCGTGTACATGCCCGCGGACGGCCCGCCGATCGGGCTCGCTGTCTGCTTCGACGGCGACTTCCCCGAGACCGGCCGCGCGCTGCGCGCAGCCGGCGCCCGGCTCGTACTCGAGCCGGCCGCCTACGAGTACGCGGCGGAGCCCTGGTGGGAGCGCCTCTATCCCGCTCACGCGCTGGCCAACGGCCAGTGGTGGGTGCTCGTCAACCAGGCCGGTGGTCCCGCCGACACCGGCTGCTTCGGCCGCAGCCGGATCATCTCTCCGCGCGGCGACATCGTCGCCGAGGCCAGCCGCGCCGCGGTTGACCTCGAACCCGCGCCCGAGCTCCACATCGCCGAGGTCGATCTCGGCGCCGGCTGGGAGGCCGCCGACGCCGAGGGCTCAGAGCTGTTCGACGAACGGTGCGAGGCGCCCGTCAGCGTGGTGCGCGATCCCGCGGCCACCCGCTCCGCAACTCAGCCCGCCGCCGCGGCGTGACCCCCGACACCGATGTCATCGTCGTCGGCGGGGGGACCGCCGGCGCCGTCATCGCCTCCCGCCTGAGCGAGGATCCCCGTCGGCGGGTGACGCTGATCGAGTGGGGACCCGACGATCGCGAGGAGCCTCGCGCGCTGCAGATCCGGCGCTGGTTCGAGATGCTCGAGGGGGAGTACGACCTCGACTACCGCTCCGTCGAGCAGCCGCGCGGCAACTCCCGCATTCGCCAGTCCCGAGCCCGGATCCTCGGCGGCTGCTCGTCGCATAACACGATGATCGCGTTGCGTCCGCCTGACGCTGACTTTGCCGACTGGGTGGCGCGCGGCGCCGCCGGCTGGGACGCGGCGACGATGGCGCCCTACTTCGAGCGGCTGGCCACCCCGATCGAGCCGGTCGCTTCCGAGCACCGCAACCCGTACTTGGCCGACGTCGTATCGGCCGCGACCACGGCGCTGGACGTACCGGTCTATCAGGACTTCAACGCCAGCCCGTACCGGGACGGGACGGGCTTTCTGCCGATCGGCTACACGCCGTCGACCGGAGTGCGGTCGTCCTCCTCGGTCTCCTATCTGCACCCGGTGATGGACGACCGGGAGAACCTCGAGATCGTGCTCGGAGCCCGGGTGCTGCGCGTGCTCGTCGACGACACCGGAGCGGCGACCGGGGTGGCGCTGCGCCACGATGACGGCAGCCTTCAGACGCTCACCGCCGACTCGGAGGTGGTGCTCTGCGCCGGCGCGATCGACACCCCGCGCCTGTTGCTGCTCTCGGGGATCGGGCCGGCGGCGCAGCTGCGGGCGCACGGCATCGACGTCGTCGCTGACGTACCCGGCGTCGGCGAGAACCTGTCCGATCATCCCGAGGGACTGGTCGTGTGGGAGGCGGCCCGGCCGATCCCGCCGGTGGCGGCCACCGATTGGGACGTGACGATCATGGCGCGCCTGAACCCCACTGCCGAGGTCCCCGACGTGCTCGCTCACGTGCCGCTGATGACCTACGCCGTCCATGCCGAGACATTCGGGCTGCAGCTGCCCGAGCACTCGATCTCGATGACCCCCAACGTCACCCGGCCGCGCAGCCGCGGACGGCTGACGCTCGCCTCGCCCGATCCCGACGCGGCACCGCTGATCGACTACCGCTACTTCACCGATCCCGAGGGCCACGACGAACGCGTGCTGCTGGCCGGGATGCGGATGGCGCGACGTATCGCCGCGACCGAGCCGATGGCCGGGTGGGTCGGCCGCGAGCTGTTCCCGGGGCCCGAGATCGCCGGCGACGAGGAGCTCTCGGAGATCGCCCGCGCCACGCACCACACCGTCTACCACGTCTCCTGCACCTGTCGGGTCGGCGCCGGCGACGATCCGCTCGCGGTGCTCGATCCCGAGCTGCGCGTGCGCGGGGTGCGGGGCCTGTCGGTCGCCGACGCCTCTGCGTTCCCGTCGCTGACGACCGTCAACCCGGTGGTCGCCGTGCTGATGCTCGCCGAGCGAGCCGCGGAGCTGATCGCCGCCCGTGGCGCGGGGGCCTCGCAACGCTCGATGCAATGGTCTAACCCTTGACGTCGGCTCGACATCAACGAACCCCGACCCTGGAGCAGCACGATGACCGTCCATCGGCGGATCCGCCCGTTCAACACGCGCGACACCTACCCGGAGCAGAACCTCGACAACGATCTGTGCCAAGCCGTCGTCGCCGGCGACACCATCTATCTCCGCGGCCAGATCGGCCAGGATCTCGACACGTCCGAGAGCGTCGGCGTCGGTAACGTCGAGTCCCAGGCCGAGCAGGCGATGAAGAACATCAAGCAGTTGCTCGAGGAGGCCGGCGGCACGCTCGAGCACATCGTCAAGGTCACCGTCTACCTCGTCGATCCCCGGTACCGCGAGACCGTCTATCGGGTCGTGGGCCGCTGGCTCAAGGGGGTCCATCCGGTGTCGACCGGGATCGTCGTCAGCGCGCTGGCGCGACCGGAGTGGCTGGTGGAGATCGACGCGATTGCGGTGCTGGGCGGGGAGCAGGCGGCGTGACGTTCTCGATCCTCGCCCGCTGTGAGCGCACCGGCCGGCTCGGGATGGCGGTCACGTCCTCAAGCCCGGCGGTCGCCGCCCGCTGCGCCACCGTGCGCGCCGGGGTCGGCGTCGCCGCCTCGCAGAACGTGACCGATCCCCGCCTGGGCCCGGCGCTGCTCGAGGCGCTTGCGGCGGGCAACTCGGCGCAGTCGGCGATCGACACGGTCGCTGCGGCAGCGCCGCACGCGGCCTATCGCCAGCTTGCCGTCGTCGACGCCGACGGGCTCAGCGCCGCGTTCAGCGGCACGCAGACGCTCGGAATCTACGGAACGAGAACCGGCGACGGTTGGGCCTGTGCCGGAAATCTGCTCGCGTCCGAGTCCGTGCTCGATGCGGTCGGCGCGGCGTTCGCCGAGTCTGGCGACCCCGAGCTTGAGGACCGTCTGCTCGCCGCGCTCGCCGGCGGCCTGGCGGCGGGCGGCGAGGCCGGCCCGCTTGGTTCCGCCGGGCTGCTCGTAGCCGACGCCGTTGCGTGGCCGGTCACCGACCTGCGGGTCGACTGGGCCGACGAGGGCGGTGCGGGGCCGATCGAGCGGCTGGCGGCGCTGTGGGAGCGCTGGGGTCCGCAACGCGACGACTACGTGACCCGTGCCTTACACCCGGAGTCAGCGCCCGCCTACGGCGTCCCCGGTGACCCGGGCCAGCCCGACCCGGCCCCTAATCGCCGCGAGCAGACGACGCGATGACGACCGCGGCCCGCGAAAACCGGAGCGCGCGAGCCAAAGAGCTCTCGCCGACCGGCCCGGACATCGACGATGCCGTCCGGTCGGCGCGTCGAGAGTTCGAAGGCGGCCTCTGGGCGCAGGGCCGCCCGACGGTGTCGATGGCGTTGGACGGACGACCGCTTGTGACCCGCCCGATCGCCGGCGGCCCACGGCCGATGATCATGGGGCTGGCCCGGCTGAACGAGCTTTGCCCCACACGGCTGGTCGACGCGTTCGAACAGCACTGTCGGACGGCGATCGCGGAGAAGACGATGCCCGGCCCGGGCGATGACAGCTGACGCCCGCGAGCTGCTGAGTCGGCTCGTCGCGTGCCCGTCGATCGCGGGAGACGGCAACGAACGCCTCATCAGCGAGATCGCGGAGCGGCTCGACGACGCCGGAGCCGCGGTCCGCACTCATCCGGGGCACCGGCCCGGCGTGCAGGTACTCCACGCGGTGTTCGGACCCGAAGGCGCGGCTGGGGGGGTGCTGCTGGCCGCGCACGGTGACGTCGTCGACGTCGCCGGCCAACGTTGGTCGTCTGACCCATTCACGCTGAGGAATGACGGCAGCAAGCTCTACGGTCGTGGCACGACCGACATGAAGGGCTTCATCGCCGCGGCCCTCGCGGCGATCGGCAAGATCAGCCCCTCGGCGCTCCGGGCTCCGCTGCAGTTGGCGGTCTCCCACGACGAGGAACTGGGATGCGCCGGGGTGGGGCCGCTGCTGGACGTCGTGGAGCGAGAACACGCCGCGGCGCCGCTGTCAGGGGTGGTCGTCGGCGAGCCCACCGAGCTGTGGGTCGTCGACCGCCACAAGGGCAAGGTGGCGTTCGATGTCACCGTGCGCGGGCGCGCGGCGCACTCGGCGACACCCGCAGCAGGGGTCAACGCCGTGCGCGGCGCCGCGTACCTCATCGTCGCCCTGGAGCGGCTGGAGCGGGAACTCGCCACCGAGGCGAGCGACGATGCGTTCGCCGTTCCCCACGCCACCATCGGCATCGGCCCGATTGCCGGCGGTGTCGCACTTAACATCGTGCCGGCCCAGTGCACGCTCAAGGCGGAGGCGCGCATGCTTCCCGTCCAGCATCCCGACGAAGTGTCAGAGCGGGTCGCTGACGTCGCCGAGCGGATCGGGCGCGAGCTCTCGCGCATGGCACCCGAGGCCGGCGTCGACGTCGCGCGGGTCGCCGGGTATCCGCCGCTCGGTCCGGACCCGAACGCGGCCGCGTTCGCCGGGCTGACCGCCGCGATCGCCGGCCGCGGTCACGGCGGAGCGGTCGACTTCGGCACCGAAGCCGGCCTCTACCAGCAGCGTCTCGGGGTGCCGGTGGTCGTCTGCGGACCGGGGTCGATGGCTCAGGGCCACACCCCGGACGAGTTCATCGAGATCGCACAGCTCTCGGCCGGTGCGGCGTTCGTCGACGGTCTGTTGCGTCACCTGAGCCGGCAACCCGACGCTTAGGCGACGGTTACGGCAGAGCCGCCCAGGGAGAGCAGGCTCGCGGCGACGCAGCCGATGTGGGGCGCGTGCAGAGCGCCACCGCACCAACCCACGTCGGCTTGAAGGCCCCGATGCCGAAGCCGTGGACACCATGTTCGGTGGCGTAAACGATGACCGTGATCGCGAAGAAAGCGAGCAGCGTCAGGCGGACGACGGCGCCAAGATTCGCCACCCACTTGCCGATACGAAGCGTCATGATCACAGAGCCGATCCCGAGCCAAATGAAGAGCAGCCCGAAGATGTACTTCTCCGCCAGTGACAGGTTGAAGAAAAACGTGCTGAAGGTGGCCATAGCCGTGATGGCAAGGGACCCGGCCAGCCAGATCGGGTTGTCAATCCAGTACATGACCGACACAACTGCACCCGCCGCTCGGCCGAAGGCGAGCTTCGTCCAGACGTAGGGACCGCCTTCCTCTGGGAAGGCCGAGCCGAGCTCCGCGGTGATGAGGCCCTAGGGCAACAGCCAGAAGACGGCCATTACTGCGAGCCATGTAAAGGCCTGGGCGCCGTTGCTCGAGACGGCACCGAGGGTGTCGAGCGTGATGAAGGCGGCGAGCATGAGGAAGGCTGTGTCGAGCCGCCCGACGGAGCGCTGGAACTTGGACCGTTCCTGCTCCGCGGCGAGCGTGTCCACGGCGTGACGGGTCTGGGTAGCCGCAGTGCTCATCGAGCTGCTCCCGCGTCGCTCCGTCGGCGGGAGTTCTGAGGGTGGACTGGATAGGAGTTGTCGGTCGCCCCTGTCATCGGCTCCATCGCCACAGCGCTCCTCTCCTGCCATTGGTGAAGATGATCCTTGGAGGCGCCGCCGCCGCCGTTTGCGTCTCATGCTCACCCTCTCCTGTGCTCCGGTGACCGCCACGGCCGCCGATGGCCTGTATCGGCGCCGGCGCCGCGACTTAATCGGCTCTGGCGCAGCGCTGGTTCGCGTCGGCCGAAGCATCTGCGGGTGCTTGTTCGGCTCGGCCGAATCGAATCAGGCCGCGGCGTCGACGCCAGGCACGACGCCCGAGGCGACCGCCGCCCGGCAATGCTGCTCGAACGCCTCCACGAGCCGCGTCGGCCGCACGCGCTTCAGCCGGATGAGGCCGAGGATCATCGCGCGAGCCTCACCGCCGATCGGCACATTCCGCAGCGGCATGCCGTCGAGCGCGGTGTTTACGCGAGGACGAGCGTTGATGATGGTGTAGCCAAAACCATTGGCGACCATCGTGCGGATCACGTCTGGATGCACGGAGCGATAGGCGATGTTCGGCTCGACGCCGGTGGTCACGAACAGGCTGCGGAAGTACTCGCGGCTATGGGGAAGATCGAGGAGGACCAACGGCTCGGCCGCGAGCTCCGCCATCGTCACCGACTCGGCACCCGCCAATGGATGGTCCGCGGCGAAGGTCGCGTACGGAGGCAGGTCAGCGACCGGCGTGAACGCCAGGTCCTCGCTCAGGTCGAGGTCGTAGGTCAGGATCACGCTGAGCTGCCCGGCGCGCAGATTGGCGATCAGCTCCTGCTGACCCGCCTCGATCATCTCCAGCGCCACCGCCGGGTGGCGCTCGCGAAAGCCCTTCCCAAGTCGCGGCATCGTGATCGGCGCGAGGGTCACCAAGCAGCCGAGGTGCAGCGTGCCGCTCAGCTCGACCGTCAGCTCGGAGGCAAACCTCTCGAGCTCGTCGACATCGCGCAGCAGCGCCCGGGCGCGGTCAATGAACTGCCGACCTTCCGCCGTCGGCGAAATCCCCTGAGCGTGGTGGCGGATAAGCAACTGGACGCCGAGCGCCGTCTCCAGTTGGGCAATCGCCGCAGACACAGACGACGGCGCGACCGGGATGTTCTGAGCCGCCTCGGTGACGCTCCCGGCGTCGGCCGCCGCCAAGAAGTACGCCAGCTGGCGCAGACTGAAGCGCGGCGAAGTCACGCTTGGCAGTGTCCCATGATCAGCCGAGATGCTTCGGCAGAGGCGAACCCGCGCTGCGGGAGAGCCGATTAAGTCACGACGCCAGCGCCGATACAGTCCGCCGCCATCGGCGGCCGTGGCGCTCGCCCGACACAGGAGCAAGGATGAGTACGGAAATGAAGATGGCGGTCCCGAACGCCTTCGAGGAGCAGCATCGTGGCCGACTGGTCAAGAGCGCGCCTCGCGGCCGTTCGTCGTCCTCTTCGGCCATCCCCGGCATCATCGGCGCGACCTTCTTCGCCATGCTCGGCACGTGGACGATGCCGTTTCCCGGGGTGCTGGAGCACGTTGGCATAAGGGCCGGCGGAAAGGAGCGCGGCCGGGGTGCGGCCACTGTCTCGCGGTCCGGTAAGTTCAGCATTGGCTCGCTGGGCATCTAGCACCGTGGCAATCCACCGCCCGCCCAATCAGCGCATTCCCCGCTTCGACATCCTCTTCGAGCCACTTGAGATCGGGCCGGTCACCGCGCGCAACCGTTTCTTTCAGGTGCCGCACTGCAACGGAATGGGCTACCGCGACGTCAGCGCCCATGCTGAGATGCGTGCGGTCAAGGCCGAGGGCGGGTGGGCGGTGATCTGCACCGAACAGGCCGAGATCCACTATTCGTCGGAGATCACGCCGTTCATCGAGCTGCGCGTCTGGGACGACCAGGACATTCCCGCGCTCGCCCGTATCGCCGACAAGATCCACGAGCACGACGCTCTGGCCGGGATCGAGCTCTGTTACAACGGAATGAACGGACCCAACCTGTACAGCCGCGTCGCGCCGATGGGTCCCTCTCACCTGCCCGTAGCGACGTTCACGGCCGACCCGGTCCAGGCGCGTCGGATGGACCTCGACGACATCGCCGACCTACGGCGCTGGCACCGCGCCGCCGTGCGCCGCTCGCTGCAGGCCGGCTATGACCTCGTCTACGTCTATTCCGGCCACGCCCTCGGCGGGATCCACCATTTCCTCTCGCGTCGCTACAACGATCGCATCGACCCGTACGGGGGCTCGGCCGAGAACCGGATGCGCCTGCTGCGCGAGATCCTGGAGGACACGCACGAAGAGGCCGACGGTCGGGCCGCTGTCGCCTGCCGAATCACGGTCGACGAGCTGCTCGACGAGGACGGGATCACACGCGATGACATCGAGGACGTCGTCGGGACGCTAGGCGAGCTCCCGGACCTGTGGGACTTCGTGCTCGGATCCTGGGAGGATGACTCGGTTACCGCGCGCTTCGGCGAGGAGGCTGAGCAGGAGCGGTACGTGCGGGGCCTGAAGGAACTGACGAGCAAGCCAGTCGTCGGCGTCGGCCGCTTCACCTCTCCGGACACGATGGTCCGCATGATCCGCAGCGGCGTGCTCGACCTGATCGGCGCCGCCCGCCCCTCGATCGCCGACCCGTTCCTGCCACGAAAAATCGAGGAGGGCCGGCTCGAGGATATCCGCGAGTGCATCGGCTGCAACATCTGCGTTGCCGGCGACTTCACGGCGTCGCCGATCCGCTGCACCCAGAACCCGGCAATCGGCGAGGAGTGGCGGCGGGGTTGGCATCCGGAGCGGATGCGGCCTCAAACCACCGAGGCCAAAGTGCTCGTCGTGGGCAGCGGGCCGGCCGGTCTCGAGGCTGCTCAGAGCCTCGGCAAGCGCGGCTATGAGGTCATTCTGGCCGAGGCGTCCCGACAGCTCGGTGGCCGCGCCGCTCGCGAGGCCCGGCTGCCCGGCATGGCGAGCTACATCCGCGTGGTCGACTACCGGATCGCGCAGCTGCGCCGCCTGCGCACCGTCGAGCGCACGGAAGGGGCAGTGACCGCCGAGGAGATACTCAGCTACGACTTTGACCATGTGGCGATCGCCACCGGCGCCCGCTGGCGCGGTGACGGCGTCGGCCGGTTCCACACAAAGGCGATCCCGCGGGACCCGGCATTCCCGGTGCTGACGCCCGACGACCTGATGGCCGGCACCTGGTCGGACGGCGACCACATCGTTATCTACGACGACGACCACTACTACATGGGCGGCGTCTTGGCGGAGCTGCTCGCCGAGGCGGGGCGGCACGTGACACTCGTGACGCCGGGGAACTGTGCGTCCAGCTGGACCACGAACACGATGGAGCAGCACCGGGTGCAGCGCCGCCTGCTCGAGCTCGGGGTCGAGATCCTCGTCTCGCGCGCGGTCCTGCGGACAGTAGCGGGCGGGATCGAGACAGCCTGCGTGTTCACTGGGCGCGAGCACCACCTGGCCTGTGACGCAGCACTGTTCGTCACCGCCAGGCTTCCGGAGGATGGCCTCTACCGGGAGCTCGTTGCCCGGCGGTCGGAGTGGGCCGAGGCTGGCCTGCTCGGTGTGCAGGCGGTTGGCGACTGCTGGTGCCCGGGAACGATCGCCGCCGCCGTCTGGGAAGGCCGCCGGTATGCCGAAGAGCTCGACGAGCCTGGCGACCGCGGCGACACGGTGCCATTCCGGCGGGAGGTGACCGCGCTTGACGGTAACTGACCGCCTTTGAGACCACCGGCCTCTGCGCGTCGTCGCCAATTCACAAGCGGGCTGATTCCGGGATGATCAGGACTGGCGAGGAGTGCCGCGATTCTCTTCGCGACGGACGGATCGTGTGGATTGACGGCGAGAAGGTGCCGGACTGCACAAACGCATCCGGGGTTCAAACCGATCGTCGACGCCCGCGTGCGGATCTACGCACAAGCGTGCCGCGGTCGACTGCGTGCTCGATGACCTCGGCGGAATCGTCACCCGTGTAGGCGATGAGACCGTGGGGGAGATGTGGTCGCTCTACGACGGCCACAATGTCCTGGACGAGATCGATTCGGCGTTCTTGGGACACATCCGGGCGCACGTCCGCCACGCCGAGCTGGCCGACCCGTTCCACTTCTAGGCCAACACCCATCCCAAGGGCGACCGGTCGTGCAGCCCCAAGACCAGGATCCCGACGTGCTCCTGCACGTGGCGGGCGAGACGGACAGTGGGCTCGTCGTCCGCGGCGCCAAGTTCGAGACCGCGGCCGCTGACGCCAGGCAGGCGTTCGTCAAGCCGACCATCGATGACTGGGGGCGACGCAACGCTCTCCGAATACGCCGTCGGCTTCATCGCCGACATGCGCGCCCGGCATCCGGCACATCTGCCGCTCCTCGTCCTTTCACAGGGCCACTCCATCTGTAGGGTTTCAGGCTCGATGAGCGAGGAGCCCGAGCTGCGCAGCGGCCCGCCGTGGGCGATGGAGGAGATGATCCTGGCCGAGCCGGGGCTGGTGGATCCCGTGCTGAAAGCTCCCGTGGCCGGCGAAGCGGGAGCTTTGGTCCGGGCGGCGGTGGCTGCCGGTCAGCCGGTGGTGGTAGACCGGGTGCGGCACCAGCGGCATGCCGCGCAGGCTGGCGCTGAGCTGTTGCGTGAGACGTTGGGCGCTGCGGGGGTCGTGGCGCGCGATGCATTTGAGGCTTCGGTGGATCCCCAACAGGGCGGGGTACGGGTTGCCGTCTCACACGAGGCTGGGACCGAGGCCACGCTCGGCGCCGTCCACGCCGCGGCCAGCACCGGCGCCCGCACCGCGCTGATCACCGCGGTGCCCGCGCGCGCACCCGACGGGTGTCTGGTCATCGCCACGCCGCTGCGCGACATCTCGTGGTGCCACACGGTTGGTTACCTGTCGCCGCTGCTGGTCTTCTGCGCCATGTGCAGCCAGCCGGATCAGGTCGCCCAGGCGGCCATCGCCGATGGCCTGACCCGCCGGTCAGAGATGGCAGCGCGCGGCACCAACCCCGACCTGATCCGACGTGAGCAGCCCGCCTACCGCGCCGCCGCCCAGGCCGCCGGCTGACCGCGCTGATCGCGGTCCCGGTTATCGCCGGCCGTCCTGATCCGGGCACCTACGCTCCCGGAGCCGCCAGCGGCGTGGCCAGCGCGCTGACCGGCGTCGGGCTCGCCACCCGCCAACCCGACGCCGCGGCCTGTCACAGCCGCGCGATCTTTCGCGCTGGCCGCGGCAGTGACGCTTGGCGTCCAGCTGGCTCTGCTCAACCCCGCCGCCGCAGGCTGATGTAGGTCTGAGGGGGCCCGGCGTCCCAAGGCGCCGGCCTGACCGGCAAGATGGCATTCGCCTGCGCGTCCGCGCCGACTCAGGGCAAGGACCGTGAAGATCAAGCGCGGCTTCCGCCTGCGCTATTAGTTCCCGCTGTGACGACGACCGAGGCCGCGTCGGCGACCCTGAAGCCGGCGACCGAAATCCGGCGCGCCCTGTGGGCGCGGGAGGTCTCGGTGCGGGAGATGACCGAGGCCCACCTGCAGGTGATCGAGCAGGTCAACCCGACCGTCAACGCGATCGTGACGCTGGTCACCGAGCAGGCGCTCGAGGAGGCCCGGGCGGCGGACCGAGCGCTCGACCGTGGCGAACCGCGTGGCCCGCTGCATGGCCTCCTCGTTGCCCATAAGGACCTCACCGAGACGGCGGGTGTCAGGACGACGTTCGGATCACCGATCTTCGCCGACTTCGTGCCCGACCGCGACTCGCTCGTCGTCGAGCGCCTCAAGCAGGCCGGGGCGATCACCGTCGGCAAGACCAACGTCCCGGAGTGGGGCGCCGGGTCCAACTGCGTCAACCCCGTGTTCGGCGCGACGCGCAACCCGTACGACCCCGTCCGAACCTCCGGGGGCAGCAGCGGCGGGGCGGCGGCTGCGCTGGCGTGCGGCATGGTGGCCCTGGCCGACGGCAGCGACATGGGGGGGTCGCTGCGGATTCCGGCGAGCTTCTGCAACGTCATCGGACTGCGCCCCTCGCCCGGCCGCGTCCCCAGCTGGCCGACGCGGCTTGCTTGGAGCCCGCTCGCCGTCAACGGGCCGATGGGCCGCACGGTGGCCGACGTGGCGCTGATGCTGAGCGCACTCGCCGGTCCCGACGATCGCCACCCGATCTCGATCGCCGAGTCCGGTGAGCGGTTCGCCGCCCCGCTGGAGCGCGACCTGCGCGGGGTGCGGATTGCCTGGAGCCGGAGTCTCGGAGGCCTTCCCGTCGCCCCGGAGGTGACCCGCGTCCTGGAGCCCCAGCGTGACGCGATCGCCGGCCTCGGCTGCGAGGTCGTCGACGTCGAGCCCGATCTGGACGGCGCCGACCGGACCTTCTTCACCTGGCGGGCGTGGAGCTTTGAGGCGGAGCTCGGCGTGTTGCTGGATACACATCCGGAGCTGGTCGGCGAGAACGTCAGATGGAACATCGAGCAGGGGCGCGCCCTGACCGGGCCGGATCTGGCGCGGGCCGAGCAGGCCCACGGCGCCCTGTATCACCGGATGAGGGAGTTCATGGGCGAGTACGAATTCCTCCTGGCGCCGGTGGCGCAGGTTCCGCCGTTCCCGTTCACCACCGATCATCCGCAGCGCGTCGCCGGCGCGCCGATGACTAACTACATCGACTGGATGAAGTCGTGCTGGTTCATCAGCGCGGTGGGGCTGCCGGCCATCTCAGTCCCCGCCGGGTTCACCGAGGAGGATCTTCCGGTCGGATTGCAGATCGTCGGACGCCACCGCGACGAGCTCGGCGTGCTGCAGCTCGCGCACGCGTTTGAGGCCGTCACGCAGCAATGGCGCCGGCATCCACCGGTCTGTGTTCCGCCTCAGCTCACGCAGCCCGAGCGCTGAACTCCGCCCAGCCGGTTCCGGTGGCCACCGAGAGGTAGTCGAAGATCCGCCGCTCGACCGCCGCGGGCTCGTCGCTTTGAAGTAGCACGTACAGTCCCTGGCCGTCCTCCATCGAGACGAGGTTGCGCGCGATCGTCCGCGCGTCGTGCGCGAGCTCGAACACGTTTTGCGCCGCACCGGCGTCGAGGATCCCCGCATACATCTCCACCTGGCGCTCGATGTAGCTCGCGATCAGCGCGGCACAGGCAGCGTCGTGGAACACGACCGGCTCTAGCTCGTAGAGCAGCCGGATCTCCTCGTCGTTGCAGTCCCGCGGGATCGCCAGTCGAATCGCCGTCGCGATCTGCTCGGCGGGGTTGGCGATGTCCGCGATCGCCCGCTCGCGCTCGGCGCAGAATCGCTCGATCGCGCGGTTGTAGGCCGCGGCGAACAGCTGATCGAGGTTGTCGTAGTAGTAGAGGACCGCTCCCGACGTGACGCCTGCCTCATCGGCGACGTCGCGTAGCCGGACACTGAACAGTCCCTTGCGCGCGATGAGCGTGCTGGCGGCCGTGACCAGTTCATCGCGCCGCTGGGTCTGATCGCGTGGCCTCGCCATGGCCTCAGCCTAACCGCTGGGGGTGACCTGACACGGTGGCAGGACGGCGCACGCGGCGGCTCGCTGACGCTTGCTGATTGACACGGCTTGCCACGTTGCACTAGAGTTTTCTGAATAGCGTTCAAGGATTGCCGGCGTCGACTGGCGAGGTCATCAAACGGGGACGGAGCTCGGTGATCGTACGACCGGAGCGTCCTTTTCGATCCGTCCGGCGTCGGTGATTGGCTCACTACGCGCCGATTAGAGAGACGCGCGCCATGATCACCGACCGCCACCGGATTGCTGTCCTGACACCACGGGAGTCATCGATGAGACGTCTTGGAGCATTGCCCGCCGCGACCGCAGTGATCTTGTGCGCCGTGCTCCTCGCGGCCTGCGGAGGATCGAGTTCGACCGGCTCGTCAGGAGGCTCCGGCGGCTCGTCAGGAGGCTCGGCGAGCGGCGGCAGCGGCAGCGGGCCAAGCAACACCACGATCGTGCAGACCCCTGCGGCGACCAAGAATCTCAGCTCGCTGACGTGGTGGATCTGGTACCGCCCGATCGCTTCGCTGGACCCGGTCAAGTACAACGACTATCCCGAGGACCTGATCATCCCGAACATGTGCGAGTCGCTGGCCAAGCAGGTTCCGGGCCGTAAGACCGTGCCGGATCTCGCGACGTCGTGGAACCAGGTCAATCCCAAGACGCTGATCATCAACATTCGCAAGGGCGTGTCGTTCTGGGACGGCAAGCCGATGACCGGCGCTGACGTGCTGTACAGCCTCCAGCGCAACCTGGTCGCGGCCAACCAGTCGATCTATGCCTACGAGTTCAACGACGTCAAGTCGATGACACTGACCGGCCCGTACACCCTCAAGGTGATGTTCAAGATCCCCAACCTGACGTTCATGCCGGAGATGGCCTCGATGGCCGGGGCCGTCGTCGAGAAGGCATACGCGGAGAAGGAGGGCTCGAACTTCGGCACGCCGAAGGGCGGGGTCATGTGCACCGGGCCGTACAAGCTGGCGTCCTGGGACGGCGTCAACTCGCTCGTAATGGTGCGCAACCCCAGCTACTGGAACAAGAGCCTCACCCCCAAGACCGATCGCATCACCTTCGTGTGGCCGCAGGACCCGGGCCAGGTGGGGAGCGCCTTCCAGACCGGGCAGTTCGCCGGCGGCTTCGACATCCTGCCCAGCGACGTGCCCGTCGTCCAGAAGCTGCCCAACGGCAACTTCTACGTTGGTCCCGAGTCGCGGGCGATGGAGATCGAGGCCCTCATCGTCGTCGGGACGCAGGGCGCCATCACCAGCCCCGACGTCCGACGCGCCCTGGACCTGTCGATCGAGCGCAGCCAGATGGCGAAGGTCGTCTTCAGCGGGATCGGCTTCCCGGCCTACGCTGATGCCGACCCCGGCTACTGGAGCTATGGCCAGAGCCAGTTCCAGGCCGCCTACAACAAGCTGGTCCCGACCGGATCGAGCCTCGCTCAGGCCAAGACGCTCGTCAAGCAGGCCGGTGCCGCGGCCAAGCAGCCGATCGTCCTCGCCATCCAGGGCGGATCGCAGACGGCCGCCGACGAGGGCGCGGTCATCCAGCAGAGCGCCCAGGCGATCGGCCTCAACCTCAAGCTGCACACGGTCCCGGACGCGCAGTACGGGGCGCTGTTCAGCGATCCGGCATCGCGCAAGGGCTTCGACCTGATCGAGACGACCAACTACGACCAGGACCCCGACCCGGTGGCGCTTTACGACGACATCGCACTGCCGAAGGCCGTGTCGAACTTCAACTCCTACGACAACAAGCCCCTCGTCGCCATCCTCAATAAGGCGACGGCGACGTCCAACCTCTCGACGCGGGCCTCGCTGGCGATCCAGGCGCAGACCCAGATAATGAAGGACCTGCCGTGGATCCCGCTGCTGTTCATCCCCGACACCACGTTCGTGCGCAAGGGGGTCTGCGGAGTTACGCTCGACTTCAGCCAGATGACGGGGCCCTGGGCGGCATCGGTTGGCGGCTGCTGAGCGGAGCCCGGTCCGGTACCTGACCTCGGCACGCGCGGGTGGCTCGTTACCTGGCACGGCAGTGCCTCGCCATGGTGGTGCTGCTGCTGCTCTCGAGCGTCGTCATCTACGGCAGCCTGTTCCTGGCGCCGGGGAGCGCGGATGCCGTTCTGTTCGGCAACCACACGGTGTCCCCGGCGGTGAGGGCGGCCGTCGACGCGCAGTACCACCTCAAGGACCCGTTCCTCGTCCAGTACTGGGACTGGCTGAAGAACGTTCTGCACGGCAACTTCGGGACGTCGCTCGCGCTGCGCACGCCGGTGTCCCAGCGCCTGTCGACGGCGGCCCCGACGACGATCTTCCTCGTCGTCTATGCCTCGATCATCATCACCGTGGTCGGCGTGGCGCTCGGCGTCATCTCGGCGCTGCGCCCGGGCGTGCTCGACGGAATCATCATGACCGTCACGAACGTTGGCACCGCGGTTCCGACGTTCGTGGCCGCGATCGCGCTGCTGGCGCTGTTCGCCGTCAAGCTGCAGATGTTCCCGGACTTCGGCGCCGGCTCGGGCTTCTTCGGGCGCCTCGACCACCTGACGCTGCCGGCCATCGCCCTGGCCTTCTGGGCGGTGGCCTATCTGACGCGGGTCACCCGCGTCAGCATGCGCGAGGAGCTCCAGAGCGATCCCCTGACTACCGCCTACGCCCGCGGCCTGCCGCGCCGCACGGCGATTCGCCGCCACGCGTTTCGCAACGCGCTCGTCCCGATCGTCACCGTCGCCGGCCTGCAGGTGGCCGGTCTGATCGCCGGTACGATCATCGTCGAGCAGGCGTTCGGCCTCAACGGTCTGGGTGCGCTGCTACTCAACGCGGTCGAGGAGAAGGACTTCGCCACCGTCCAGGCGGTCTCGCTCATCCTCGTCGCGGCGTTCATCATCGTCAACACCCTCGTCGACATCGCCTACACGACGCTTGATCCGAGGATCCGGCTGGGGTCAAGGACGTGACCGCCATCCTCGCCAGGCCGCGCCGGAGCTCGCTTCTGGTCAAGGCGCGCGGGCGGGTCGGCATCAGCGGCATGATCGCCGGCGGGTTCGTGCTACTGCTCGCGGTGGTGGCGATCCTGGCGCCCGTCATCGCACCGTACAGTCCGAACGCGGAGGACCTGCTCAACGTGTCGGCCGGACCGTCCTCGGCGCACCTGCTCGGGACCGACAATCTGGGGCGGGACCTGCTGTCCCGACTCATCTGGGGTGCCCGGCCGAGCCTGCTCGGGCCACTCATCGTGATCGGGATCGCCACCGCCATCGCCGTGCCGCTGGCGGTCATCTCGGGCTGGGCCGGCGGCAAGGTCGATCTCGTGATCAGCCGCGTGCTCGACCTCGTGTTCGCGTTCCCGGGCATCCTGCTCGCCATCCTCGTCGTGGCCCTGTGGGGACCGGGGCTGATCCCGTGCTCGATCTCGCTCGCGATCGCCTACATGCCATGGATCGCGCGGGTGTGTCGGTCGGGCGTCCTGAAGGAGCGCAACAAGCCGTACATCGCCGCGGCGGAGGTGCAGGGCCTGTCGGGCTTCACCATTTGCACCCGACACCTGATCCCCAACGTCGCCCCGATCATCTGGTCGCAAGCGACGATCTCGTTCGGGTACGCGCTCGTCGATCTTGCCGCCCTGTCGTTCCTGGGCCTCAACATCCAGCCTCCCGAAGCGGATTGGGGCGTGATGACGAACAACGAGATCGCCCTGCTCGGGGGCCATCTCGCCGAGCTGCTCATCCCGTGCCTGATGATCGTCCTCTGCGTCACCGCGGTCACCTATCTCGGTAACCAGCTGGCGAGCGACGAGAGCGAGCGATAGAGGTGGTGGCCGAACCGCTGCTCAAGGTCGACCACCTCGCCGTCGAGCTGGTGATCGACAAGCGCTACCAGCACGTGCTGCACGACGTGTCGTTCTCGCTGGATCGGCGCGAGGTCGTGGCACTCGTCGGCGAGAGCGGGTCGGGCAAGTCGATGACGGCCCGGGCCGTCATGAACCTCCTGCCGCGTCGGGCGAAGGTGGCGGGCCGGGTCGAGTTCGATGGCCGCAACCTCTACGACGACGCTGCCGCGGCGTGGCGGAGCTTCCGCTCCTCGCGGGCCGGGATGATCTTCCAGGACCCGCGCGCGGCCATCAACCCCGTCCACCGCCTCGGGGACTTCCTCACCGAGGCACTCATCCGCAACCAGGGCGTCGACAAGGCGCAGGCGCTCTCCCGGGCGGAGTCGGTGCTGGATGAGGTGGGCATCGACAGCCCCGGCCGCCGCCTGCGTCAATACCCCCACGAGTTGTCGGGCGGCATGCTCCAGCGGATGATGATCGCGTCGGTGCTCCTCGCCGAGCCTGACCTCATCCTCGCCGACGAGCCGACCACCGCCCTCGATGTCACCACCCAGTCCGACGTGGTCGCCATCCTCAACGAGCTGCGCCAGGAGCGCGGGATGGCCATGGTGTTCATCACCCACGACCTGGAGCTTGCCGCGGCGGTGAGCGACCGAATCGCCGTCATGTATGCCGGGTACATCGTCGAGACAGCGACGCCCGCGCAGCTGCACACGCGTCCCCGCCACCCCTACAGCGCGGCCCTGCTCGCTTCCCGGCCGCAGCTGCACGAGCGCACTCCGCGCATTCCGCAGATCCCCGGCCGGCCCCTGTCGGCCTTCGAGGCACCCCCTGGCTGCCCGTTTCAGGGCCGCTGCCCGTACGCGCAGCCGCGCTGCGGCGAACAGGTCCCCGCGATCACCGAGGTAGACGGTTCGCTCGTGCGCTGCATCCGCGCCGATGAGCTCCAACTCGACGTGCACGGCAGCGGCATGCCCGACCGCGCTCTCGAGGTCCGGCCGGGATGACGGAGGCGGCGACAGCGGCCGGCGACCTTGTCGTCTCGGTCGAGAACCTACGCAAAGTGTTCCGCGTCAGGGGCATCGGCCGCCACCACGAGGACTTCGTCGCCGTCGACAGCGCCAGCTTCTCGGTGTCGCGGGGCGGTTCGCTCGGGATCGTCGGCGAGTCGGGCTCGGGCAAGACGACGATCGCGCGCATGCTCACCGGCCTGGAGCGGCTGACCTCGGGGACGATCGTCGTGGCCGGCAATGACCGGTCCCACCCCGCCCGCCGGACCGCCGACCGGCGCCGCCGCGGCCAGGAGATGCAGATCGTATTCCAAGATCCGTACACCTCGCTCGACCCCCGCCAGACGGTCAACGCCTGCATCAGCGAGGTGCTCAAGCTCCACACCAAGCTTGACGGGCCGGCGCGCCGACAGCGCATCGTCGACCTGCTCGATCAGGTCGGCCTCGACGAGCGCCAAGGCCGGTCGATCCCGCGCAACCTCTCCGGCGGCCAGCGCCAGCGGGTTGCCATCGCCCGCGCGCTGGCCGCCGAGCCCGCGGTGCTCGTGCTCGATGAAGCCGTCTCGGCCCTGGACGTGTCGATCCAGGCCCAGGTGCTCAACCTGCTCTCCGAGATCCGCGAGCGCACCCACATGGCGTTCGTGTTCATCAGCCACAACCTCGCGGTCGTGCGGCAGCTGACCGAGGAGGTCCTCGTCCTGCGCCGAGGGGTTGTCGTGGAGCACGGGCCGACCGATCGGATCCTCGGCTCTCCCCAAGCCGACTACACCCAGCTGCTGCTCGCCTCGGTGCCGGGACCGGGCTGGCAGCCCAAGCGAGCGAGCCACTCGACCGCGGCGGCGTAGCCGCGGCACGCTTGAGTGCGGGACAGATCCAATGACCAGCGACATCGCTTCTGATGACCTCGTCTATCTGCCGGCGACGGAGGCGCTTGCCCGATTCCGGGAAGGGTCGCTGTCACCGGTCGATCTGCTCGAGGCGGTGATCCAGCGGACCGAGGAGGTCAACCCGGCGGTCAACTCAGTCGCCGAACGCCTCTTCGACGAGGCGCGCGCGGCCGCCGCGGCGGCCGCGGACGTGTACGCCACCCGGCCCGAGGAGTCACGGCCGCTCGAAGGGCTTCCCATCGCCGCCAAGGCCGAGCAGCCGATCGCCGGCCGGCTGTTCACCGACGGCTCGCTGGCGTTCGCCGATCGGGTGGCCGACGTCACGCACCCGATTCTGGAGCGCATCACCGCGGCCGGCGGGGTCATCCATCTCCGCACCACAACACCCGAGTTCAGCTGCGCGCCGTTTACCCATTCCAAGCTATGGGGCGTGACCCGCAATCCCTGGAACCTGCACTACAGCCCAGGCGGCTCGTCGGGCGGATCGGCCGCTTGTCTGGCTGCGGGCATGGCGCCGCTGGCCACCGGTTCTGACATCGGCGGCTCGATCAGGATCCCCGCCTCGTTCGCCGGCGTGGTCGGCTTCAAGCCCCCGTACGGTCGGGTCCCCTCGCTGGCGCCCTTCAACCTCGACACGTACTGTCACGACGGGCCGTTGGCACGCACTGTTCGCGACTGCGCGCTGCTGCAGAACGCCATCGTCGGCCCCCACCCGCATGACGTCGCCTCGCTGCGGCCCGCGGTCACGATTCCGGACGAGCTGGGCTCGGTACGGGGACTGCGAGTGGCGCTCGCAGTCAACCCCGGCGACTGGCTGATGGAGGCCGACGTGGTGGTCAACACCCGGGCCGCCGCCGAAGCCCTCGGGGCGGCGGGCGCCGTCGTCGAGGAGATCGACCTCGGCCTGCGGCGGGCCGAGGTCGCCCGCGCCGCCGAGATCCACTTCAGCGCCATCTTCGGGCCGATGGTCGGCGAAGTGCTGGAGGTCTACGGCGACCTGCTCACGCCCTACGCCCAGCATTTCGCCCGGCGCTGCAACCCGACGGCCGCGCCGGGCACCTTCCTGGAAGGGCTGGAGCTCGAAGCGGCCGTCTATGACCGGGTCGGCCCGCTGCTGGAGCGCTACGACGCGCTCATCTGCCCCACATCAGGGGTGCCGGCGGTGGTCGCGGGCGAGGACTACGTCGATGAGTTGATGAGCATCAACGGTGAAGCGGCCGATCCGATCGTCGACACGATCATGACACTGCCGTTTAACATCCTCAGCCGCTGCCCGGTGCTGGCCGTCCCGTCAGGCTGGGCCGCCAGCGGCGTCCCCACCGGCATCCAGATCGTCGGGCGCACCTACGACGACGCCACCGTGTTTCGCATCGGCGCGGCGGTCGAAGAGGTGCGGCCGTGGGGCTACCGAGACCCCGGATCGCGGCCGAACCTGACGGCGCAGGTCGGCTGATGCTGCGTCCCGCAGGCCTCACGCTGGCGACCTGGCAGGAGCCCCGCCACCTCAAGTGGTCATACCAGCACGTGCGCGAGCTGATCCCGACCGCGCGCATCGCCCGCGCCGAGCGGCCCTCGCCCCTGGCAGCGGCGGACGCGGCCGGCACCGAGCTGCTCGCGCTGACAGTTGAGGGCGCGGGCGAATCGATGACGGTGGCGGAGGTGTTGGAGACCGGGTCGACCGACGGCTTCATCGTACTGCGCGGCGACGAGGTCGTGCTGGAGGTCTACGACGAAATGGCTCCGGATTCCACCCACTTGCTGCAGTCGGTGTCCAAGTCGATCACCGGCGTGCTGACGGGGATCCTCATCAACCGCGGAGTGCTCTCCTGCGATGACCACATCGTCGCCCACGTCCACGAATTGGAAGGAACGAGCTTTGCCGGGTCCACTGTGCGCGACCTGCTCGATATGCGCGCCGGCACGCGCTTTGACGAGACCTACGAGGATCCTGCCAGCGACATCCGTGCCAGCGAGCTGCAGTTCGGATGGGCGCCGGTCCCGCATGGGCGGCCCGCGCCCGATGCCGTCGCCTATCTCGCAGGGTTGATCAACGAGCGCGAGCACGGGGGCCGTTTCGAGTACCGCTCGATCCTCACCGATCTGCTCGGGCTCGTGCTGGAGCGGGCGGCCGGAGTGCCGCTCAACGTCCTGCTCGGCGATGCCCTGTGGCGCCCGATGGGGGCCGAGCACGATGCCCAGGTGACCGTCGACGAGCAGGGCTTCGCCGTCGCCGACGGCGGGATCTGCGTCACGCTGCGCGACCTTGCCCGCTTCGGACGGATGGTCCACAACGGCGGCGCGGTGGACGGTCGCGTGGTGGCCCCGGCGCAGTGGATCGCCGACACGCGGCGCGGTGGCGAGGACTCGGTGGCGGCGTTCTCCGCCGACGAGCACGCCGCCGACTACCCCGGCGGTCATTACCGCAACCAGTGGTGGGTCCCGGGCGACGGCACGACACTGCTGGCGCTCGGCATCCACGGCCAGTTCGTCTACGTCGACTGGGCGACCGGCGTGGTGGGGGTCAAGCTCTCCACCTGGCCGACGCCGCTCGATCCGCGTCAGCGCGCACTTACGGTCGCGGCCTTCCGCGCGATCGCCAATCACCTCATCAAGCAGGAGGTTCCCTCATGAGCTCCCGCACCACCGCCGAACTGGCGATCATCTCCGCCTCTGTCCGCACCCTTGACCCGGATCGCCCGCGGGCGACCGCGGTTGCGTTCCGCGACGGGACGATCGTCGCCGTCGGCTCGGACACCGAGGTCCGCGACGCCTGTGACAGCGCCACCGAGCTAGTGGACGGGAGTGGGATGGCGGTTGTACCCGGGATCGTCGACGGTCACATCCACCCGTTCAGACCCGACCACGTCGCGGGCGCCGACCTCACGCGCTGCGGGACGCTGGCCGAGCTGCACGAGGCGCTCGCCGCCGAGCGCGAGCGAGCGCAGGATGGCTGGGTGCGCGGCTGGGGGGTCGACTACGGCCTCTTTCACGACACCGGGATCGCCGGCGAGCTACTGCAGGATGCGGTGGGCGACGCGCCGGCGTTCGTGACGTTCATGGACCTGCACACGGGGCTGGGCACCCCCCGCGCGCTGGAGCTCGCCGGCGTCACCGGCCCCGTCTCGTTCACCGAGGGCGCGGAGGTCGTTGTGCGCGACGGGCGGCCGACTGGCGAGCTGCGCGAGGGGGCGGCGATGGAGCTCGTCCGCACGGTGATGCCGGCACTCACCGACACTGAGCGGCGGACGGTCCTCGTGCGCACACAGCGGGCACTCAACGCCTGCGGCGTCACCGGGGTCCACGCCATGGACGGCTCGCCACAGACGCTCGATCTGATGCGCGAGCTGGAGGATTCCGGCGAACTCACCGTGCGCGCCCGTGTTCCGCTGTGGCAGCACCCCGACACCCCGTTTGAGGAGATGGAACACCAGCTGTCGCTGCGGGGCGAGCATGGGCGGCTGTGGCGCGGCGGGGTGGCGAAGTTCTTCATCGACGGCGTGATCGACACCGGCACCGGTTGGCTGTATGAGCCCGACACCGAGGGCGACGGGACGCAGCCGTTCTGGCCCGATCCCGACCGCTACGCCCGCGCGGTGGCGCTGTTCGCCGGCGCAGGCTTTCAGTGCGTCACCCACGCCACCGGCGACCGCGGCGTGCGGGCAGCGCTCGACGCCTACCGCGCCGCCGACGCCGCAGCCGGCGTGCGCCACCGCGTCGAGCACATCGAGACGCTCCAGGACGCAGACCTCCCTCGTTTCGCGGCGGAGAGCGTCGCCGCCTCGATGCAGCCGCTGCACATGCAGTGGCGCCGCGGCGACCACGAGGACTCCTGGGCCGCGCGTCTGGGACCGGAGCGGGCCGCCCGGGCGTGGCGCACGCGAGATCTGCTCGCATCCGGGGCGCTTCTCCCGCTGGGATCAGATTGGCCGGTGGCCCAGTACGACCCGCGGATCGGCATGGCATGGGCACGCCTGCGCCGCACCCCCGGGCGCCGCGATGCTCCGGTGTTCGAACCCGAGCAGGCGCTGAGCGGCGACGAGGTGCTGTACGGCTATACGGTGGCCAACGCCGTGGTAGCGGGTGAGCAGGACGTCGCGGGGCGGATCGCGCCCGGCTTCCGCGCCGATGTGACCGCGTTCGCCGCCGATCCCGTCACGTGCAATCCGGATGACCTGGTGGACCTGCCGGTGCGTCTCACCGTCGTCGACGGCCACGTGGTGCACCGCGGCGAGGCCTGAGGGTGATCCTATGAGAGCCGTGGCATGGCTCCCACAGCTGTGGCGCGAGAAGCCCGATCCCTACGTGTCGCTGTGGTTGGAGGAGGCGATGGCGGCCGAGCCGGCGGACGCTCATGGAGCGCCCGCCGCCGAGCCGCTCCCCCGCTCGGCCGACGTGGTCATCGTGGGGGGCGGCTTCACCGGGCTGTGGACGGCTATCCGCTTGCTCGAGCAGCAGCCGGGCCTAGACGTGTCCGTGCTGGAGGCGCGCTACTGCGGCTACGGAGCGAGCGGTCGCAACGGCGGCCTGGCCGAGGGCAGCTGGGCCAAGTTCCCGGTGATGCGCCGCCTGTACGGCGAGGCCGAGGCGCTGCGTCTGGCGACCGCGGTCCAGGACGGCGTGGCCGAGCTCGAGCGCTTCTGCCGTGACAACGACATCGATGCCGAGCTGCGGCGCGCTGGGCATGCCTGGGTCGCCTCCAACCAAGCACAGCTCGGCACGTGGAATGGGGCCCGCTCGGCCCTGACCGCGACCGGACACGACCCGTTCCGTGACATTGACGCCGACGAGGCGCGGCAGCTGACCAGCTCGTCGATGATTCTGGGCGGCGTGTTCGAGCCCGACGCGGCCACGGTGCAGCCGGCCAAACTCGTCCGAGGCCTGCGACGGGTCGCGATGGCGCGTGGCGCGCACGTCGTTGAGCAGACCGCCATGCGCAGCGTCGAGCGAACCGGCCGGCCCGTCAAGGTTCACACCGACCGGGGCACGATGACCGCTGGCAAGGTCGTGCTGGCTATGAACGCGTGGGCGGCAGGGTTCAAGGAGGTCAAGCCATACATCTTCGTGACCTCCAGCGACATCGTCGCCACCGCCCGGGATCAGGGCCTGCCCCCTGAGGGCATCGGCTCGGGCGTCGGGATCTCGGACTCGCGGCGGCTCATCCTCTACTGGCGCTCCACGACCGATGGACGCATCGTGTTCGGCAAGGGCGGGGGCTGGATGTCGATCAACAACCGCGTGGACGGCCGGTTCACCGGGGTCTCGGCGCTGGCGGCGTCGGTGCAGTCGCGCTTTCGCCGCCTGTACCCGGACCTGCGCACGCTGCCGATCGAGCGCAGCTGGAACGGGCCGATCGACTACTCGTCCACCGGACTGCCGTACTTCGGCCCGCTGTCTGACGAATCTCCGGATGTCCTGATTGGAGTCGGCTACTCCGGCATGGGCGTCGTGCAGACCGTGCTCGGCGGCAGGATCCTCGCCTCGCTGGTGCTCGGGCGCGACGACGAGTACGCCACGCTGCCGGTGACCCGCCGATGGGGCGCCCATCTTCCGCCCGATCCGTTCCGGTCGATCGGAGCGCCTCTGGTCAAGGCGGCCGTTACCAAGAAGGAGCAGGCGCTCGACGCCGAGTCCAACCCGAACAGGCTGCTCGCGCTCATCGCCACGCTGGA
Source organism: uncultured Actinomycetota bacterium (assembly GCA_963830395.1). Lineage (GTDB taxonomy): Bacteria > Actinomycetota > Thermoleophilia > Solirubrobacterales > Solirubrobacteraceae > Palsa-465. Next base: position 232,901 of record CAWHMI010000001.1, on the reverse strand, counting down.
CCCGACCGCGGCTCCCACCCAGTCGTAACTCATGCCGCTGCCAACTGCCTACGACCAGGTCCCTGCCTTCACGTCTGCTCCGGCCCCACCGGACCTCCGCGGCGAGGAGTTCGGCGCCGCGCACATCAGTGAGATCGCGGCGACGCTCGAGCGCTACGACGAGCTCTTCTGGCACCTGTCGGGCGGCCCCGTGGATCTGCGGCCGATGGGCGCCGAGGCGCTCGCCGCGATCGACACCTTCTCGGCCGACGCCGGAGCCGAGATCCGGGGGATCGCCGGCGGCGCCGGGCGTGCGCCCTGGGAGCTGGCGGCGCTCAACGCCCGCACCGAGATCCTCGCCCGACTCGGCACGCCCGCCGGGAGCGAGTGCTCGACGGTGGTCGACTTCCGCAGCGGATCGCCGCTCACGATGCAGACATGGGACTGGCACGACCTGCTCGAGGACAACTGGCTGGCGTGGACGATCGAGCACGCGGATGGCAGTGTCGTCCACACCGTGACCGAGTACGGGATCCTCGGCAAGATCGGCGTCAACTCTCGCGGCATCGGCCTTCACATCAACATCCTCAATCACGCCAGCGACGGCGGGCACATCGGCGTTCCGGTCCATGTCCTCGCGCGAGCGGTCCTCGATCGCGCCGCGGGTGCCGCGGCCGCCGTCGGCCTGATCGGCGCGGCACAGGTCTCCGGCTCGTCGGTGCTGACCGTCGTCGGTGCGTCGGCTGCCGGCATGACCGTCGTCGGCGCCGAGCTAGCGCCCGTCGGTCCACGCTACGTGCCGCCGTCGCTCGAGGGCGTCTACCTCCACACCAACCACTTCCTCGACCCGCACCTCGCCGAGGGAGACCAGGCGCCGCGCCTTGGTCCCGACAGCTACCTGCGCCTCGACGTCCTCCGTCGCGCACTCCACGCCCGCGCCCCGGCCGACCGGGGGGATCTTCGGCGCATCCTTGCCGAGCATTCCGGCGGTCCGGGCTCGATCTGCTGCCACGCTGGTGCCGAGGCGCCGCTGGGCGACCGCTGGGCGACGCTCGCCACCGTGGCTCTCGACGTACCCGCGGGAGAGCTGTCGGTCCGCCGTGGCAGACCGTGCGACGAGGATGCCGCCTGGCACACCTGCCGAAACACGATTGCCACACCCATAGGTACGACTGGAGTGAGATGACACCTGACACCCCTGCCAGCGCACTGTCGAACGCGGTGCTGACCGCCGACGAGCAGGCGCTCGTCGACCGGATCGCCACTCGTCGAGACGACATTGTGCGGCTCACCTGCGAGCTGATCGGCTACGACACGACGAGCCGTACGGAGCCCAACATGCCCGCGCGCGAGGAGGCGGCGCTGCAGACGTCGCTGGGCGAGCGGCTCACAGCGGCGCGCGCTGAGGTCGACGTGTGGGAGCCCGTCTCGGAGGACGTGGCCAACCACCCACTTTCGGCCGGACGGACATATACGTTCGAGGGGCGCCCGCAGCTCGCCGCACGTTGGCGCGGCTCAGGCGGCGGTCGATCGGTCCTGTTCAACGGGCACATCGACGTCGTCCCCGCGTCCATCGAGGACGGGTGGGACCACGATCCGTTCGATCCGCAGGTGCACGATGGCAACATCGTCGGCCGCGGAGCGTGCGACATGAAGGGCGGGATCGCGGCGATGGTCATTGCCGCCGAGGTTCTCGCCGAGACCGGCGGCCTCTCCGGCGATCTGCTCGTCTGCACCAACACCGAGGAGGAGTCGGGCGGCACCGGGGCCCTGGCGTGCGCGCGCCATGGGGTCTCTGCTGACTTCACCATCGTTACCGAGCCGAGCGGCCTGGAGGTGTGGCCCGCCTGTCGCGGCAGCGTCTACGCCGCGATCGAGATTCCTGGCCGCGCCGGCCACGCCGAAGAGGAGCATCCACATTGGCGTGAGGGAGGCGCCGTCAACGCCATCGAGAAAGCACGTCATCTCCTCGCCGGCGTCGACAACCTCCGGGCGCAGTGGCGCAGCCGACTCAGCTCCCGTCACCCCCTACTCGACCCGCCGGACCTCGTGCCGGTTGCGCTCGTCGCCGACTCTGGCTGGGACGTGACGATCCCCAGCCGAGCGCGGCTTACGCTCGCGGTGCTCATCCTGCCGTATCAGACCGATGCCGACGGCTGGACGAGCTTGGCTCGGGAGGAGGTGGAGGCTCACCTACGCCGGTGGTGCGACGCCGACAGCTGGCTGGCTCAGAACCCGCCGACGTTTCACTGGTACGTGGAGACCAACCCATCGGAGACTCCCGTCGAGGCCGACAGCGTCCAGGCGCTGCTCGGCGCCAACGGCGCGCTCGGCCTCCCGCTCACCCTCGGTGGGTTGGGGTCCTGGTATGACGGCGCGACGTTCGCGCTGGAGACCGGGTCGCCGGCGCTGATGTACGGTCCGCGCCACATCGGCGGAGCGCACGCGGTGAACGAGTACGTGCCGGTGGACGACCTCGTGAGTTGCGCGCAGGGTCTCGCCGTCGCCGCCGCACGTCTGTGTCGCTGACCGCTCTTGACCCTGCGCCTGGATCGCCGGCGCCGCCCGCTGGCTGAAGTTGGTTGTCGCCGTCGCCTTTTGAAGGGCGGAGACGGCCGACTTGTTGTCATACGAGTCGAAGTTCGCCGCCGCGTTCGGCAGCGCGATGTCGTCGTAGAGCGCGACCGGTCGGGATACTGATCGTAGGTGCCGGTTTCGAGGATGTGGTAACCCTTGCGCGCTGCCGGGTCGCTGAACAGCGCGCCGTACTGCGCATCCGGCACGGTGCGTAGCTTGAGGTTGAGGCCGATCGCCGGGTGCTCTGCTGGATGACAGCGCCCTCATCCGCGAAGGTCTGCGAACCGCCCAAGACGGCAAGGACGATTGGCTGCTTGACTGCCGCGCCGGCCTGCTTGACCAGCGCCTTCCCCGGCTTATGCTCGATCCCGAACCGGGGAAACGCCTCGCGGCGGGCGCCGTTGGGCAGCTCCGCGATCGCGCCCAGCACCGTGTACTCCTGGGTACCGGTCGTCAACCGATTGAGGACATGTAGGCGGCGCTGAGCATCATCCCGGTCACGCCAAAGCCGACGCCGATCCACCCAGCCGCCCCCGCGGGAGGCCTGCTTGGTGTGGGTGCCGAGTCTCAGCTGCCCGACCGGGCGACACGACCGTCTTATCGCGCACGAGCCTGGACTAGTAAACGACGGACTCCTCGCCATCAGCGAGCTCGACCCGGTAGTCAGGGACGTCGGTTGATGACCTTGCCCCGGCCCCTCAGCAAGAAGATCCTCGCCCTGGGAAGCGACAGGTAGCCACAGCAAGTCTCATACCGCAACCCCGCGTCTGCGGTCAATCCCGGCTGGCATCTCCTGCGGACTTCATCTGCGGGCGGCAGCGTTAGCTCAGGGACGGAAGCTATCCAGGGAGTGCGCTGTCAACAGCGGACCACCCGTGGCGGTCGTCCGCGGAAAGCGGCCGGGCGTCCATACCCGCCCGGGGAACGCGCGCGAGAAGTCGCCAACCGTGAGCGTGGATCACAGGCCGAAACACCGCGCGCAAAGATCGAAGCGTCGACGTGGAGTTCCCCCTTCGGTGACGCGAGAGCGTTGGCTAGGGCGACCGGTTACGGCCGCGGCGCCGCGCGCTGAGGACGCGAACCTCCACCGGCGACCCGCCGGTCTGCACGCTTGTCGTCCAGCTCGCCGGAAGGTGAGCTGAACGCCCGGCCATCACCCGGGGCAGCCGTCCGCGCCACAGCATCGCGTCGGCCTGGGTGACCTCGATCAGCGGCGCCAGCAGCTCTTCTGCGGCCCGCAGCAAGAAAGGACCCCGCGGAGCAATCGAACCCTCATCAGCGCTGAGCACATTGGGGGAGATCCAATACAGGGGCGGGCTGAGCCGGATCCCGGCCCAACGCTCGGGCCACGCCGCGGCCGGACCGTTCAGGTGCTCGAGGATCCGGGCCGCCGCGTGCCGGCCCTGGAGCGCAGCGATATCCGCCGTCTCGGCCCCTTGCAACACGTTCCCAGCCGCGAACACTCCCGGGCGCGAGGTCCGAAGCGCGAGGTCGACGGCGGGACCGCGGGTGCGGGGGTCGAGCTCGATTCCGGCCGCGACCGCCAGTTCGTGGTCGGGGATCCAGTCGCCGGTGAAGACGACCGTGTCGCATGGCTCGCGCCACCTCCGGCCGGTGCGCAGGTCCCTCAGCCCGACCGCCTCGACGCGACGGCGACCGTGAATCGTCACGACCTCCGCGCATGTCCGCAACGGCACGCGGAAGCGCAGCGCGGCTCCCCAGCGAAACGCCGCGAAGGACTGGTGATGCCATTGGGGCGTGACCAGCGCCGTCACGCTGGCTCCGCCGTGCGCGAGCGTGAGCAGGGCCGAGAAGCTCACGTGCTCGGCGCCGACCACGAGCGCGCGGCGGCCGGGACGCTCGCCCTGAAGGTAGACGAGCTGCTGGAGCATCCCGGTGGTCATCACGCCCTGCGGGCGGTCGCCGGCGACCAAGCGCGCGGAGGGCGGGCGCTCCCGGCAGCCGGTGGCGAGCAGCACTTGCCGGGCTCCCAGCCGCCCCCGCCCTCCGGGACCGGTCAGCTCGAGCTCCCCGGCCGGGCTCCACCCGGTTACCTGGGTCCCGGTTCGCAGCTCGGCACCCGCCCGCCTGGCCAGCTCGATCCGCTGGGCGGCGTAGGCCGGCCCGCTCAGCATCCGGTGCAGGTCGCGCATGCCGAAGCCTGGGTGCTGGGCGTGACGGGGGATGCCGCCCGCGTGCGCCTCGCGCTCGAGGACGATCACCCGCCCGGCGCCCCGCGACGCGAGCTCGGCGGCGGCGGCGAGTCCGGCAGGCCCAGCGCCGACGATCGCCACGTCCGCCCGCGCTCGGGACGTCTGGAACCCGGCGGTCAGGACGCCTGTTCCCACAGCTGCCCGGTGCTCTGGCCAGTCTGCTCGGCCAGCAGGCAAGCCACGTGCGCGCCGCAGAAGAATCCCTGGCAGCGGCCCATGAGCGCGCGCGTGCGGCGGCGCAGGCCGTCGAGGTCAGACGGCGGCAGCGGGCCACGCGTGGCGTCGCGGATCTCGCCCTCGCTGACGCGCTCGCAGAAGCAGGCGATCCGCCCGTAGGCGGGGTCGGCGGCGATCCGTACCGGCTCCGCATAGGGCCGCGGGAAGGCCTCGCCGAGATTCGGCATCCGCACGGCGGGCAGGGGCCGATTGCGCTCGCGCAGGGCGAGGCCGGCGGCGTCGAGCTCATCGCGCAGGTACTCGGCGATGGCCAGAGCAGCGGTCAGGCCGGTCGAGCGGATCCCGCCCGCGCACGCGTAACCGCCGGCGCCATCGCCGTCGACCAGCAGCTGGTAGTCGGGGCGATCGCTGGCGGCGCGCAGTCCCGCGTAGGTGGCCGTGACCTCGAACTCCAGCAGCCCCGGCATGATACGGCGCCCGTGCTCCCACAGGCCGGCGAGTCCGTCGACGGTGGTCGCGGTGTCGTCCTTGCGCTCGACGTCGACGGCCGTGGGGCCGAGCATGACGTTGCCGAACACGGTCGGCGCGACCAGCACACCCTTGGTGGCGCCGGTGGGCACGGGCAGCAGGACGTGTTCCACCAGTGGCCGGCTCAGCTTGTCGAACACGATCAACTCGCCGCGCCGGGGCGTGATGCGAAACCCGTCGTGACCGGCCATCCGGTGGATCTCGTCCGCGAACAGCCCGGCGGTGTTGAGCACCCAGCGGCCCCCGAGCACGTCGCGGTTGGTGGTGATCAGCCAACCTCCGTCCGCGCGTCGCTCCAGGCCGATCACCGGCTCGGAGCGGCGCAGCTCGACGCCGGCCAGGATCGCCTGGGTGGCGCAAGCCAACGGAGGGGTCCACGGGCACACGATGTGCTCATCGGGCACGTGCAACGCCCCCAGGGCGCCCGCTCCCAGGCGGGGCTCGAGCTGGTAGAGCCGCTCGCGGTCGATCTCGCGGACGCGGTCATAGCCGTTGCGCCCGGCGGCGGCCTGGATCTCCGGGAAGCGCTCCAGCTGCTCCTCGCTCCAGCCCACCAGCAGGGCTCCGGTCCGCTCGACCGGTATCCCCACCTCATCCGCGTAGGCCATCAGCAGGTCGTGCCCCTGGGCAACCAGCCGCGCCTCCAGCGTCCCCGGCTTGGCGTCAAAGCCGGTGTGCAGGATCGCCGTGTTGGCCTTGCTCGTACCGGCGCCCACGTCGCGTCCGCCCTCGAGCAGGGCGATTCGCAGCTTAAAGCGCGCCAGCTCGCGGGCCAGCGCCGTGCCCACGTCGCCGGCGCCAATCACCACGACGTCGTAGTCGCCGGTCTGACCGCTCATCCGATCGCCCGCGCCCGCTCGGCGACCCAGTCCGCCATCTCCGAGTAGCGCTGAACGCGCGCCGCCGCCTCCGCCGAGGACATGCGCGGCTCGAACATCGCGCTGGGTCGCCAGGTGCCGACCGCCTCCTCAGGGGTGTGGGCCGCGCCGGCGCCGATCCGTGCCAGTGCCCCCACCCCCAGGGCGGTGGCCTCGGCCGATGGGTAGCGCTCCACCGGCACCTGGAGCAGGTCGGCCTGGGCCTGGCACAGGCGCTCGGAGCGCGCCAGGCCGCCGTCCACGCGCAGCCGGTACAACGAGCCGCCCATGTCTCGCTCCATCGCCCGCGCCAGGACAGCCACGTGGGCGGCGATTCCCTCGATCGTTGCGCGCAACAGGTCCGCTCGGCTCGTGGCCAGCGACAGGCCGACCCACGCCCCGCGGGCTTCCGGCGCCCAGTGCGGGGCGCCAAGGCCGGCCAGCGACGGCAGGAACATCAGCTCGTCGGGTTCGCCGGCCGCCAGCCTGTCGAACTCCGTCACGTCCCCGAGCAGCCCCAGCTCCTTGAGCCAGTCCACGGCCGCGCCTGCCGTGTAGATCTGTCCGTCCAGGCAGTAGGTCAAGTGACCGTCCAGCCGCCAGGCCACGCACACCGCCAGCCGCGAGGCCGAGCGGGCACGCTCGCTGCCCAGGGTGGCGAGGATGAAGGCGCCGGTGCCGTACGTGCATTTGGCCTCGCCTCGGTCAAAGCAGGACTCGGCAAACAGCGCCGCCTGCTGGTCGACGATCAGCCCGCACACGGGGAGCGGCTCCCCGAACGCCGAGGTCTCGCCAAACTGACCCGCGCAGTCGACCACCCGCGGCTGATCGCCCGGGTCAAGGCCGAAGATCTCGCACGCCTCGGCCGACCACCCGCCGCACTCGACGTCGAGCAGCAGCGTTCGCGAGGCCGACGCCGCATCCGTGACAAAGCTCCCGGTCAGCTGGCGGGTCAGCCAGGCGTCGACCATGCTGACCACGCCTTCCGGGCCGCCGTGCGAGCGGAGCCAGGCCATCTTCGGAGCCGCGAAGTAAGGATCGAGGGGCAGCCCGGTGATCTCGGTCAGGCGCTCGGCGTGCGCCTCGAGCCGGCGCGTGACCTCGGCCGCCCGGCGATCCTGCCAGCTCAGCGCGGGCCCCAGCGGCCGGCCGCTGCGGCGATCCCAGCGCAGCACCGTCTCGCCCTGGTTGGCCAGACCCACCGCCCCGACAGGCTCGCCCGCCGCGCTTAGCGCCTCGCGGCCGGCGGACAGAACCGACAACAGGAGCTCCTCGGCATCCTGCTCCACGCCCCCGGAGCGCAGCGCCCGCGCCCGCACCGAAACGTGACCAGCGCCCAGCACCTCCCCGTCCTCACCAATCACCACCGCCTTGGTCGAGGAGGTCCCCTGGTCGATCGCGAGGACGTTCACGTCCCTGCGGCCGGCTCGTGTTTCAGCGTCTCGGTGTGCGGCTCGCGCCGCAGCGCCGAGCGGCCGAACAGCATGAAGGCGGCGAACACGATCACGCCCGCGCCGAGCAGGATGCCGACGATCTTGACCGGGGTCCAGAACTCGCTGGGGCCGAGCAGCGCGACCAGCTCAAAGCACAGCCACAGCAGCGCCAGCCCCACGACCGGCCACTCCCAGCGACCGAGATCAAAACGACGGTGTTCCCCACGCACGAGCTTGTGACGCGTGGCCACGTACAGCAGCACCGTGGCCAGGTAGATCAGCGCGGGCAGGATCGTCGAGGCCGTGAACAGGTTGGTGAGCGTCGAAGACGAGCCGCCGATGGCCAGGATGATCACCACACCTCCGACGAAGATCAGCAGCGTCGAGAAGATCGGCGTGTGCAGGGTCTCGGACACGCGGCCGAACAGCTGGTAACCGGGGAAGCGGCGGTCGCGCGACATCGCGAACACCAACCTCGAGCCGGTGACCATGATCACCATCCCGCAGGCGAAGATCGAGATCACCACGAAGACCAGGAACACCTTCTCGAAGGTCGAGCCGAGCTGGGCGCTCATGATCGCCGAGACCGGGGCAGGATTGCCCGAGATCGCGTGCACGTTGGGCATCGCGATCGTCAGGGCGATCAGGAACACCAGCCCGACGACCCCCGACACGGCGACGGCGCGCCACATGGCGCGGGGCACGATCTTCGTCGGCTCGTTGGTCTCCTCGGCCAAGTTCGAGGCCGACTCAAAGCCCACGATCGTGTAGGCCCCGAGCAGCAGCGCGAGCATGAACGGGCCGTTGATGCGGTAGTAGCCAGAGCCAGGCCCGCTGGGCACGCTTCCTGAGGAGGTCAGGTTCGAGAGGCTGCCGCCCTTGGACCCGACGATCACCGCGACGAGCAGCACCACGGTCAACGCCAGGATCCCGATCACCTCGGTGGCCACCGCGGCGGCGTTGATGGCGGCGACGATCCGGGTCGAGAAGATGATTAACGCTGCCTGGATGGCCAGCACCACGATCGTCACCAGCTGCGCCGTCGAGGTGCTGGTGCTGAGCTTGAACAGCGGCACGAACGCCTGCGTGGCCAGCCCATAGTCCACCGACACGACGACGATGGCCAAAAAGGCGTAGGAGAGCCAGCCGAAGCCCCAGCCGACGTACGGGTTGGCCAGCCGCGAGGCCCACTGGTAGGAGTAGCCCGACAACGGTATGTGCGCGGCCAGCTGCGCGAACACCAGCGACACCAGCAGCTGCCCGACCATCACCACGATCCACATCCAGATCCCGCGCGGGCCTGACGTGGTCAACAGGAAGCTGTAGGTAGTGAAGATGCCGGTCGTGATCGAGATGAACGAGAACGCGACCGCGAACGAGGTGAAGGAATGCAGCGTGCGCTCAAAGTGCTGCTTGTAGCCAAACTGCTCGACCTCGTCGGCCGAGCCTGACGGCGCTATCACATCGGTCATACCAGACCTCCATCAGGTCGGTCCTCGCCGCGAACGGGCCGCGACGGGCTTGGCTGAGAATCCGGATCGGGGCGCGGGACGCGGGCCCGGGTGGTGAAGAAGGTGCGCGACGGCAGGAACATGTCGCGGGCGTACTCGACCGGCCGGGAGCGTTCGGTCACGGCGGTCCGCGTGACCAGCATCAGCGACTCTCCTCGCGCGCAGCCCAGCGTCGCCGCCACGGCCTGGTCGGCCGCGATCGGCTCGAATCGCTGCGTCGCCCGGTCGGGGTGAAGGCCGTACTCCTCGCCGAGGATGCGGTAGATCGAGCGGCGCTCGAGATCGTGGCGATCCAGGTCAGGCACGAGCTCGTGCGGAAACGCCGAGTGCTCGAGCGATAGCGGCGCCCCGTTCGCGGTGCGCAGGCGCACGAGGTTCCACAGCGGCGCCCCCTGATCGAGCTCGAGTGCGCGCGCTGCGCTCCGGTCGGCCTCGACCACCTCACACCGCAGAAGCCGCGCGCCCGGCACCAGGCCCTTGCGCAACACCCCCTCGGTGAACGAGACCAGCACCGCGGTGTCAAAGCTCATGCGCGGCTCGGTTACGTACGTCCCCGAGCCCTGGCGACGAACGATCAACCGGTCTGCCTCGAGCTGGTCAAGCGCGACACGCAGCGTGGCGCGGGAGACCCCCAGCTCGGTTGCCAGCTCCCGCTCGGGCGGCAACCGGCCACCCGGCGCGAGCAGCCCCGACTCCAGGCGGCGGGCCAGCTCGTCGTGCGCCTCGCGGGACCGGCTGCGTTGCTTTGGTCTGGTGTTCATAGCCTGAATCCGGCGGCTTCCTCCTCGGAGGTAAGACCAAATCTAAGAAAACTCTACGTTCTAGAGTCAGTAATCGCAAATTGGTATTGACCAATTATCGGCCTGTGCTTGTGGGCACGCTTCCCGATGGCCGCGCGTCTTGGCTCCCGCTGCTCCCACACCGGCGGCGCGGGGCATTCGGCGGCGCGGAGCCTCCGTGTTCGCCGTGGAGTCGTCCCCGCTTTCCACGTCGAGAACACGCGAAAAGCGGCGGATCGGTACGCCTCCTTTCCGGCCGGCACGTCCTCGTCGAAATGGCGAGCGAGATACCGGCGCTCTCAGACATGACCGACCTGAAGACGAGCGACAGACAACGCGTGCTAGCGGCGATGCGCTCCGGCGCATAGCTTCGCACGCAATGGCTCGCACGGGCCGCCTTTGACCTAGGGACCAGTGGCTGGGAACCAAGAGACGCAGTGCGGATCCGGTCCGTGCTCAGGCGCCTCCAGCATGACCCATCATCGAGCGCCGCGCCGCGAGCGAGACTCGGTCCGGCGAGATCGCCCGACACCACATCAAGGTCTCCATCCCTCGAACCGAGTGGAGACTCAGACCGCACGCGCCCCCTACAGGGTGCGATCTCACTTCCAACTGATCATCCCTTTCTCCCACCCTGATCCTCACGGACCAACCTGGGTGCCGGTGATGGTCTTCGCGCTCCTTCGGCCGTTCCGCTGACGCCTGCTTTGGTGGCAGCCGGCGGCGGTCGACCGCTCGCGTGAGCTGCTGGTGCCCGCCACGCCGGCCCGGCGCTGGAGCAGGGCGGCGACCTCCGCTTCTGACGCACCGGCGCTTACTGGCTCGATCGACCTCGGCTAACACGCGCTGTTGCTCACGCAGGCGAACCGGCTGTCCGACGGCAACGAACTCGCCCACGATCGCATGTCGTCCAGAGCGCAAGTGCGCGGTTGCGCTTCTGCTTTGGTCCGATCAAGCGGCGGCGTCCCGCTCGCACCCCGCCACGTCCCGCCAGCCACGCGTTGCGAAACAACACACGCCGAGCATCGAGAAGCTGGCGGCTAGCGAGAGCGCAGCTCACGGACGATGTCGGCGCAGCTCAAATTGCTGAAACCCCTGAGCCAATTAAGCCGACGCTCGAATATGTCGTGGCGGAGCGGAACGCACAGGATCACGGCTCGTCGGGTGTCGACCGCAACCTCGGCGGGGATCACCTCGCGCTGCGGTGGCGAACAGGCTTTTGGCCGCGCCTGGGCGAGCAACATAGGTGCTCGTGTGGGTGAGTAACGACTTACGGGGGTAGCTGCTCGACGATCTCGTACGAACCGTCGAGCAGTACCTCTTGCACGTGCGGTCCGATCCGCTGCACCTGCGATTCGCGGCCGAGCCGGGCCTGGGCCTGGCGCAGGTCTTCAAGCGTGCCGTCGAATAGTCCAAAAGAGATGACGATGTCAGGGTCCTCGACGTCCTGGCAGTGATAGATGTGCGTCCAGCCGTCGGGCGGCTGGCCGGGATTCCAGGCGGAGCGGAACGCCTGGTAGCTGTTGGGCTTAAGGCGGCGAGCGGTGAGCGTGCAAATCATGCGAACCTCCAGCGGCTGGGGTTGCGACGCATCGGGTGTGGGCCCCGACCCGCGCGGTGTGGGCGTCACCGCTTCGGTCAGTTCTGACAGCCGACTCGAGTTAGGGCCTGGCCTCGAGCACGATGTTGAATGGTGTCTCGGCCGCGCGGCGAAAGCGCGTGAAGCCGCCGTCGGTGACGACTTCGCGCAGTCGCGCCTCGCCGGCCTGGGCGCCGAGCGCGAGGCCGACCTCCTGCGAGAGTGACGCTGGCGTGCACAGCAAAGTCGAGAACGCATAGTAGGCCCGTCCGACCGGGTTCAGGTTTTCCTCGACCCGGTCACCAGCGTGCGGTTCGACGATCATCCAGGTGCCATCGGGCTTCAGAGTCGAGCGGACATGCCGCGCCGCACCGACGGGATCGCCCATGTCGTGCAAGCAGTCGAACATCGTCACCAGGTCGAACTCGTTCCCGCTGTACGACGCCGCCGCAGCGACCTCGAAGTGGACGCGATCGGCGACGCCCGCTTCCTCCGCCCGTCGGCGTGCGGTCTCGATCGATCCGTCGTGATAATCCGAGCCGACGAACGTCGAGTTGCGATACGCGTTCGCCATGAGAATCGTCGATGAACCGTGGCCGCAACCCACGTCGGCGACGAGCGCGCCGCGCTCGAGCTTCTCCGCGACGCGGTCGAGCGCCGGGAGCCACTCGGCGACCAGGTGAGCGTTGTAGCCCGGGCGGAAGAACCGCTCGCAGCCTTCGTGAACGTCGTGGACGTGCTCGTGCCACCCGAACCCCTCGCCGCTGCGGGCCTTCTCGACGATCCGCGGAGAGTCGATCACCGACCCCAGGGCGATCTGAAAGAACCCCGGCAGGTACGCCGGGCTGTTCGGGTCTGTGAGGGCGACCGCCTGCTCGGGCGCCAGACTGTAACGGCCGGCGCCGGAGTCGTAATCCACAAACCCACCCGCGGCCTGCGCGTTCAGCCACTCGCGCACGTACCGCTCGGCGGTGCCGGTGCTCTCCGCCAGCTCAGTCGGCGCCATCGGGCCGCCGTCCGCGAGTGCGCGGTAGAGGCCGAGCCTGTCGCCCATCACGACCAGCGCTGCGTTCAGCGTCGCGCCGACCTCCTCCACTGCCCGGAACACGAACTGCATGAGCTTGTCGCCGTCGACCTCGACGGCCTGCTCGGTGGTGCTCATGACCTTCTCCTTCTTGGTTTGCGTTGGTTGGTGACTACGCTCCAGGTCGTCTGGGTGGGGTGTCTAGCGACGTCGCAGCACGGCGACCGCTACGCGCGAGCGCGGGGGAGGCCCGAGACGAACCGTCCCGTGAACTCGCCGAGCCTGCGCTGATCGATCATCGGTGTGGTGGCCGGCATCAAAGGGTGCCTTTCAGTTCTCGTCCCAGACCTGGACGACGGTCTGCTTGGTGATCTGTCCGTCGTCGAGCTCGATCACCGAGGCGCACGACACGTTGGTGCCATTCGGGTACCGGCAGGACTGGATGTAGGCCGCGCCGGTGTCGTCCTGAACCCGGTGCTTGACGGTATGGGTCATCTCGCGTCCGTACATGTCCCGCAGCCAGTTCTCGATCTCGGAACGTGTGCGCAGCACCCGAGGGGCGCTGGGTTGCGAAAGCTTGTCGGCGATGGTGACGGTCGCGTCCGCGCCGTCATCGATAGCTGCGTCGCCGCGTCATGTTTCTCGGCGGCGCGCGCGAAGCAGTCGAGATCGAAGGTCGTAGTAGCGCCCATGACTCCTCCTGTCGGGATCGGGAGGCCGCCTCCCTTGAAGGCTCAGCCGCTGCTCGGGGACCTCGCCCATGGCTACGTCGGTCTCCCGCGGCTATCCGGTCCTTCCGACTCGGGTCCCCGGTCGGTACGCCGATGTTGCCCTCGGCGGTTTGTCGGTCAGCGGAATGAGATCGCAAAATCGGCCCACAATCCATACGCCGACGGCGTATCTTTCTCACAGGGGCCATGCGCACTCGGTCCGTCAAAGCGATTCTGGGTCTGATTTCCGACGCCGAGTCCGCCGGATCGGTGGAGGCCTACCACACCGAGCTGCTAGCCGCTCTTGCCGCCGGCTTCGGCTGCGACGTTGTGAACTTCAATGAGTTTGAAACCGCCGCCCGACCAGACTCGCCGGGGACTCCAACGGCGGCCTGCTCGACCTCGCCCCTGACCGAACCGGCCGGGGCGGTTCCCCCAGAACTGTGCACCGCGTTTGTGCGGCACGCGCTCGACCATCCGCTGATCCGCCAACACGCGACCGGCGACTGCAGCGCACATCGCCTCTCAGACCTGACCAGCATGCGCACTTTCCGACGCCGTCCGCTGTTTGGCGAGTTCTTCAACGACGCGGCGATCGAGCACCAGCTGACGCTCGGGTTGATGGGGCCGCCCGGCCCGCTGGTGGGGATCTGGCTCAACCGTGCTCGCCAGGACTTCTCAGAGGATGAACTGCTTCTCGCCGAGCTCTTGCGTCCACATCTGCAGGCAGCGGAGCTGGCGGTCAGGCGTACGGCGGCCCGCGCCACGCTGACGCCCCGCGAGCGCGAGGTGCTCGACCTCGTGGCCGTCGGCGCGACCAATAGCGCGGTCGCCGCCGCGATGGTCGTCAGCCCGGGAACGGTCAAGAAGCATCTCGACAACATCTACGCGAAGCTCGGCGTCGGCTCTCGGGCTGCCGCCGCCGACCGCGCGTACGGCCGTCCCGAGCGATCGACCAGCGCGCTCTCCCACGCCGGCGGCGTCAACCCCGGCCCGCCGAGCACCGCCGCCGTCTTGAGCCAAGGAGTCCATGGCAATGACATCTAAACGGCCGCCGGGGTGGCGCCGCTCTCGATCGGCAGCGCGGGGTCGTTGCCCCACTCGGCCCACGAGCCGTCATAGACGCGCACCCGCGGGTAGCCGGCGAGGCGTAGCGCCAACGCGGCATGAGCGGCACGAACGCCGCCTTGGCAGTAGGTGACAAGCTCTTGGTCGCAGAGCAGGCCTGCGGCGTGGGCTCGCGCCCGGATCTCCGCCGGGTCGCGCATCGTCCCATCCGGTCTGAGGTTCTCCTCCCAGGGCCACAGGACCGCGCCGGGGATGTGACCGCCGCGCGCGGCGCGCAGCTGCTCGCCTGAGAACTCGGCCGGGCCGCGCACGTCGAGAAGGCGCAGTTCGCGGTCCTCAAGTCGCTGGTGGATCTCGTCCGCACCGATGCCCCGCATCCAGCCCGACCCCCTCGGCTCGAAACGCGCCGGCAACGGGTGAACCGTACCGCGATGCAGCGGCCGGCCCTCCGACTGCCATGTCTCGATCCCGCCGTCGAGCAGCGCGACGCGATCGTGGCCGTAGTGGGCCAGGACGTGCCAGAGCCGCGACGCGTAGAGGTTCCCCCCGTCCGAATACGCCACCACGGTTGTCCCGTGCCTGATCCCCAGGCGCCCGAGCCGGTCGGCGGCCTCCTCGGCGTTGGGCAAGAACGTCGTGACCGACGTGTCGGGCGCCGACAGGTCCTCGAGCCAGTAGACATGGATCGCGCCGGGGAGATGACCGCTCTTGTATCGCTCGCGCGATGCCTCGGAGTCACCCGCGAACCGGCAGTCGCACACCAACACCTCTTCGTCGCGCAGATGCGCTGCCAACTCTGCGCTGCTCACCAGCGGCACGCTGATCGCCATTCTCGGCCTCCGTTCTTCGCTCGCTGCCAGGCAGCCCGAGCCGGGAATCGGCGCTACTGCACTACCTCGACCCAGCTGACGATCTCACCGCGGGTGAGCGTCTTGACGAGCTGTGGATGATCGCTCCGGATGTGACCCTCGATCCGAGCGACCACCTCGTCGTCCGTCTCGCCTCGGGCGACGAAACCACATTCGCATTTGATCTGCCTGGACATCTTGTTATCGCGGCGATTGTTCAAGCCGGTCGTTTCTCATATCTTGACAGCAACCTTGGAGAAAGGTTGGAACGTTCGGTGCCGTCCGGCTCTCGCCCAAGAATTCAGCTCTGCGGCCGCTTCGTCCTCGAGCTCGACGGCCGGCGGATCGACGCCCAACTGCCCAGCCGCCAAGGACGGCTGCTGTTCGCCTACCTCGCGCTCAACCGCGACCGCGCCGTCACCCGCGACGAACTCACCGACGCCCTCTGGCCCTACGTGACGCCGCCGTCCGCGTCGTCCGCGCTCACCGTTCTGATCTCCAAGCTACGCGCCGCCCTGCCGGCGCAGACGCTCCGCGGCCGCAGCGAACTTCGACTGAACCTCCCCCACGACGCGCGCATCGACGTCGAGGACGCGCTCGCGGCAGTCCACGAGGCCCAGTCCGCGGTCGCCCTGCACGACCACCGGCGGGCATGGGGTCCAGCCCTGCGCGCCCAGTTCATCGCCCGCCGGCCACTGCTGCCCGAGCACGACACCCCCTGGCTCGACCACTGGCGCCAGCGACTCGACGACGTGCACGACCGCGCGCTCGAGGCCTACGCCGCCAGCTGCCTGGGCATCGGCGGCACCGAGCTGCCCGGCGCCGAACGAGCCGCCCGCAACCTGCTGCAGCGCTCCCCGATGCGAGAGACCGCCTACGCCCTGCTCATGGACGCCCTCGCCGCCCAGGGCAACATCGCCGAAGCCATGCGCATCTACGACCAAGCCCGCACCACCCTTGACCAGGAACTGGGCATCACCCCCGGCCGCGCGATCCAACAAGCGCACGCCCGCCTGCTCGGCGCTTCGGCCACGCCCCGCTCAGATACGCCATCGCGCCAAACCCAAATCTGACCGCATCGACCGGTCCTGGCTATATCACCGCCAAGCCCCCAGGGGCGCCACCTCCCGAATCGCCCGCCGAATCCGGTCGCGCCGGCGGGGAGCGGGACGGCCTACGAGCTCCAGCCGCTGCCGTTGTAGTTCTCGGCCAGCGGCATGCGTGCCCCGGGCGCGAGGAGGTAGCCGACCCCTCGCAAACGCTGGCACCCGTGCAGGAGTCGCCGTTTAGTTGGTTGTTGAGGTTGCCAGGCAGACGCGGCGCGAACCTCAGGTTCCAGCTGGTGCCGTTCCACTGCTCGCTGACCCCGTCAACCGTGAACGTGGCGCCTGCGAACAGCGTGTTGCCGACGGCGGTGGAGCCACTCGCCGACGGGCACGCGACCCCGTTGAGGTAGGTTTGCGGCCAGCCTGACGCGTTCGGCGTCGGCTGGATCGCCCAGCCCGCGGCGCCCGCGTTCGCCGCCAACGTCAGCGTCGCGACCACAGTCGCGACGGCAATGCCAAGGCTGCGCGCGACACCGCGCCGCAGACTTGGTTGAGAGTCGTGAGCTGCCATTGGCGGCTTCCTTCTGATCGCTCAGGGTTGTCGCGTCGGGGTACGCCCGACCGTGCGATCCGGTTCCCGCGCCCCGGGTGAAGCAGGGCCGTCGGTGAGCAGCGCCCGGGTCAGCAGGTGGGCGAGCCAGTCCTGGTACTGCTGGATTGTCCAGCGGCGTTCGTGGACGAGCGCGCGATAGGTGCGGGTGGTCGCGATCGCCCAGATCGTGTCGGCAGCCTGGGTTTCGGAGAGCTCCTGGCGTAGTGCTCCTTTGCGGGCCAGGGAGCGTGCGAGGCGCCGTTCGTCCCGGTAGCGGACTTGTCGCTGTTGCTCATAGATCGCGGCGATCTCGACATCGGCGGCGGCGGCTTGGGCCATGACCTCGTTGATCGCGGCGCTGCGGTCACCGACGCGGGTGGCGATCTGTGCGAACAGCTCGATCTGCCGGTGCGGGTCTGGCTCGCATTCCATCGCCCGCCAGTCCCGGCGGTCTGGCAGCGACCCCGTCTGGTCGTCCCCGACGACGCGGGCGTCGATCAGCTCGGTCAGGATCGCTCGCTTGCTGCCGAACACCGCGTACAGCGTCTGCACGGCCATGTCGGCCTCCCCGGCGATCGCGTTCATCGTGGTCGCGGTGTAGCCCTCGCGCGTGAACAGGGCCTCGGCGGCATCCAGCATGAGACGGCGGTTGGCGAGCGCCTTCCGCTCGCGCCGGCCCAACTCGGGCTTGACAGGAGTTACCATATAACAATAGAGTAGCACACTATTGTTATGCAGTCGTTCTATCGTTGTGGATGACCGGGATCGAAAATCGGGGCCGGCCGGCCGAGTCGATATCTCCGACTGGATCGCGCGCTGGGCCAGCTGGAGACCGGAGCAGACGGCGCTCCGGGTCGAGGAGCGCCGGGTCACCTACGGCGAGCTCGAGCGCAAGGTCGCGTCGGTAGCGGCCTGGCTGTCGGGGAGCGGGGTCCTGCCTGGGAACCGGGTCGCGTTTCTGGGGTCGAACAGTCCCGAGCTGGTCGAGCTGTTGTTCGCCTGCGCGCGCCTGGGGGCGATCTTCGTCCCGCTCAGCCCCCAGATGCTGGCGGCCGAGCTACAAGTGTTCGTGAAGGCCACGCGGCCCCGGCTGCTGATCGCCGCGCATGAATTCCAAGACCTCGCACGCGACAGCGCCGGCGGGCTCGGGCCAGAGTCGGTCAAGAGGCTCCCGCGGGGCGACCAGCTCGCCGGTCTCGCTCCCACCGCGCCGATCGCGGCCGATTCCGGCATCGACGCAGCGGCGCCGGTTCTGATCCTGTTCACCTCGGGCACCACCGGAAGCGCCAAAGGCGCGACCTTCACGCACCAGAACCTCGCGTTCGGGGCGCTCAACGTGATCACCGCATTCGGCATCGCCGCTACGGACGAGGTCCTGACCGCGGTGCCAATGTTCCATGCTGGCGGGCTCTTGATTCACACCCTGCCCGGATTGTGCGCCGGCGCGACGATCACGATCCACCGCCAGTTCGACCCCGGCCGGCTGCTCGAGGAGATACAGCAACAGCGGATCTCGCTGTTCGCGTGCGTGCCGGCGATGACCGTGCAGCTCGCATCCCACCCAGGATGGAAGGGTGCGGATCTAAGCAGCCTGCGTTTGGTAGTGACCGGCTCGACCACAGTGCCGCGCTGGGCGATCGAGTCATGGCAGGCAAAGGGCGTCTCGATCGCTCAGGGATACGGGATGACCGAGACGTGCGTGATCGCCACCACGATGCCGCCCGGCAGCCCGCCCGAATCCGCATTCACCGCCGGCAAGCCGACCATCCATACCCAGATCCGAGTCGTCGATCAAGCCGGCGGCGACGCCGCGACCGGCGAGCCCGGCGAGGTGTGGTTTCGCGGGCCCGCGGTGATGCAGGGCTACTGGCAAGACGAGCCGGCGACGCGCGAGGCATTCCACGATGGCTGGCTTCGCAGCGCTGACCTCGGGCTGATCGACCAGCACGGATACCTGCACATCATCGACCGGATCAAGGACATCATCATCGTCGGCTCCGCGAACATCTGCCCCAACGACCTGGAAGCAATCCTCGACGCCTGCCCTGACATCCGCGAGGCGGCCGTCGTCGGCCGGCCCGACGACCAGCGCGGCGAGGTGCCGGTCGCGTTCATCGTCCCAACCCCCGGCCACACGCTCACCCCACAGCAGGTACTCGGCCTGTTCGATCGCCGCCTCGCCGGCTACAAGCACCCACGCGAGGTCATCTTCGTCGACCAGCTGCCCCGCAACGCCACCGGCAAGGTCGACCGGCCCCGCCTGCGCGAACTCGCCGCCCAACCACCAGGTGCGCCGCACCCAGGCACGGCTCCAACCAAGCGGACGCCAGCAACACACCGATCCTGAACGAGCCAGCCCGAACCCCTCCGGCCCGGCGGAGGGAGTGTCCGGCCCGGCTGACTGCGCCGCTGGTAGCAGGTCCCGCTGCGGATCCCGGTATCCGAGCGCGTCATCGGCGCTCACCCCGCGCTGCTCGTTCCGCAGTGAATCGCCGCGCGCCAGGCCCCAACTCTGCAGCAGCCTCATCGGCTTGCTGCACCGGGTGGCCGCTTTCTGGGAGAGCGCCCGTCAGGGTCCGGCACGCAGCTCGCGCTGGCGCTTGCGTGTCGCCAAAAGGGGGTCAGGTCCGGACCCCCGAGTGGCGATAGGGTCGGCGAGAGGAACCGGCCAGTCGGCTAGACCCCTGCGGCCGAAGCGCCTCCCGCCAACCCTCGCCCATGATCTCAGGGGCGCGAGAGACTCCCACACGCGGCGCCCCTCCGGGGCTCAGGCCACAAGCTCTTGGACTGCAGTGTCGGGTACGTCGTCCTGTCCACCAAGAGGCTGCTTTGTGACGTCGAGCGCCCGCTGCTTCCAGGTCGATATGGCGAACTGGAAATCACCGCTCGGCTGCTGGAGTTGCAATGACGCTGGCACCATCAGCGGCGAGGGTCGGGACTGGAATCAGTGACGCTACGCAAGATCACTATGGAGGCACGAGGACCAGCCTCATGCGTCCATCCTGAACTATCGGAACCCGTGCGGTCGATGCCGATGTAATGACCGTGGCACCGGCCTGATCTAGCTGTTTTGATGATCCCGGGGCCGGCGGCGGCGAACAGGATATTGGGCCGCCGGCATACCCCGGCCAGGTGTCGATGAGCGGCTGGCCACTTGCGGGCTGTGGATGTAGCGCGGCGCCGACGGTTGGACCCGTCTCCGATCTCAGGTCTAGACCGGCTTTGCTATTGATGATATAGAACAGCCACGACTCGATCAGCTCTAAAATCGGATCCACCTCGAGCACAAGTAGCCGGCCCTCGATTCGGCCGAATCGCCGCCGAGCTCCGTGGGCGCATCGAGGCGGGCGAGCTGCGCGCGCACGAACGGCTACCGTCCGAGCGCGAGCTCAGTCGCAACCATGAGGTCGCGCGCATGACGGTGCGCCAAGCGCTTGCGGAGCTTGAGCGCGAAGGCTTGATATACACGCGCCCGGGTACAGGCACCTTCGTATCTGAGCCCCGGATCGGCGTGAGTATCGGCAGCGTCTCCGACGAGCTTCTGAGCACCGAAGGACATCCCGGCGCTCGGCTCTTACAGGTGGAGCGCTCCGCGCCCACTCCGCTGGTGGCGCAGGCGCTTGGGCTTGGCGCAGACGAGGAGGCGCTCATCACGGTCCGGCTGCGCTACGCGGACGGTCAGCCGCTGGCGATCGAAACGAGCTACTGGTCGGAGGCGCAGATGCCGGACCTCTTCGAGAACCTCACGGAGCGCTCACTGTGGGCGCTCGCCCACGAGCGCTACGGGCTGCTGCCGACTCGCGTCGAGACCAAACTCGAGACCTTCACGCTCGATCAGCGCTCGAGTGAGCGACTCGACGTGAGTGTCGGCTCGGCCGCCTTCCTGCTTAGTCGCTGGACCTATGATCAGCGAGGGCGGTGCTTTGAATTCGCGCGCGACGTCTATCGCGGCGACCGGACAGCCTTCCACATCCACCAGCTGGTTCCGAGAGCCGGCGCCGGGGGGCTCTTGATCGTCACCGAGTGAAGTGCTCTCCGCGCCGCTTGCCGCTTGCGCGTTGGCGACGAACGCTGTATGCTCGCCGCTCCCTGGTCTAGACCGGTCGAATCGGAAAGAGGAGAAAGGACGCTCGATGTCTGGGCTTGACCAATCGGCAAAAGAGCGCGAGGGGCCTCGCGCGTCCCTCGACTCGGTTGCGGTGAGCGCCGCGGCCGTCACACAGGCGGCCCGCCGCATCTGCGGTCACGTCAACCGCACCCCGGTCGTCACGAACGCGACGCTGGACGAGGTGGCCGGCGCGCGCGTGTTCGTAAAGGTCGAGTCCCTTCAGCGCAGCGGCTCATTCAAGGCCCGCGGCGCCTTCAACCGCCTGCTGCAGCTGGGTAAGGAGCAACGGCGCCGTGGCGTTGTCGCCTACTCGTCAGGCAACCATGGCGCCGCCGTGGCGCTCGCGGCCGCCGAGCTTGACATTGACGCTTCGATTGTCGTCCCTAGATCTGCTCCGGAGCTCAAACTTGAGCAGATCAGGGCGCTCGGCGCTGAGCTTCTGTGGTACGACCCCGTGCGCGAAGACCGGGCCGCCGTGGCCGACCGGCTCGCGACCGATCGGGAGTCGACGCTGATCGCCCCCTACGACGATCTCGAGGTGATGGTGGGGCAGGGAACGCTCGCACTCGAGCTGATCGAGGACGTCGGCGCGCTAGATTTCCTTTTGGTGCCGGTCGGCGGAGGTGGTCTGCTGGCCGGGGTAGGCACGATCGCACGGGCGCTGTGCCCGCAGGTCCGACTGATCGGGGTGGAGCCGAAAACCGCTAACGACACTGCGCGGTCACTGGCAGCAGGCCGGCGCGTGCGACTGGCTGTCCCGCCTGAGACGATCGCCGATGGGCTGCGCACACAGGTGCCGGGAGCGCTCACCTTCCCGATCAATCGCCGGCTGCTCGAGCGGGTTGTGACCGTCGACGAAGGCGCGATCGTAGAGGCTATGCACTTCTGCTTTGAGCGGTTGAAGGTCGTCGTCGAGCCGAGCGGCGCTGTGGCGGTCGCGGCCCTGCTAGCCGGGGAGGTAAACCCTCGCGGGGGGCGCATTGGGATCGTCCTCTCGGGGGGCAACGTCGACGCGAATCGTTTCGCCGTGCTGCTCGACACCGCTCGCCCGGTGCGGCTGCCGTTCGCCTCCGCGCAGAAAGGCAATTGCTCGGCGGAGGCTTCGCGTACCGGCCTAGAAGAATCCGGCTCTAGTTCCGAGCGCCAGGACGGGCACCGACACACCTGGCCGCAGGTCCAACCAGGAGGGAGAGAGAAGTGCAAAGCAAGCTGATCATCAGGGTGATCGTCGCGATCGCGTGCGCCCTCGCAGTGGCGGCGTGCGGAAGCTCCAACAGTTCCAACGGCAACTCGACTACTGGCGCTGCGGCAGGTCCGCCCAAGCCCGGCGGCGACCTCGTCTTCGCACGCACGGCTGACCTCCTCAGCCTGGATCCGACGAACATGACGGACAACGAGAGCATCTGGACCGTCGAGAACGTCTATGACACGCTCTACTCTGCCACTCCAGACGGGAAGCACCTGCGACCGTGGCTCGCCACCAGCTACACCCTGTCCCCGAGCCATCTGATCTGGACATTCCACCTGCGCCACGGGGTGCGCTTCCAGAACGGCAAGCCGATGACCTCGGCCGACGTCAAGTTCTCGATCACTCGCGTGTCAGCCAAGGCCAGCAATCCGTTCGCCTTCATCGACACGGCGATCAAGTCCATCAGTACACCGAATCCCTATACCGTCGTCATCACGACCAAATACCCCTGGGCCCCGCTCCTGTCAGACGTCGCCCTATTCGCAAACTCGGTAATCCCGGCCAACTACGGCGGCGTGAGCGAGCAGCAATTCTTCGCTCATCCGATCGGCACGGGCCCGTTCAAGGTGAAGTCATGGGAGAAGGGCCGCCAACTGGTTCTAGTCCGCAACCCCTACTACTGGCAGGCCGGCAAGCCGTACCTGAATCAAGTCACCTTCACCGACGTCCCGAATGACAACACGCGGACACTCGAGCTACAGGGCGGTCAGGCTGAAGTCAATGAGTTTCCGCCGTTCTCGTCGATCGCCTCCCTAAAGCAGAGCTCCGGGGTCACGCTTTCCCTGTTTCCGTCAAGCCGGGTTGATTTTCTCGAGATGAACGAGAGTCACACTCCGTTTGCCGACGTGCACGTACGCCGGGCCATAGAGGAAGCACTGGACCGCCCGGCGATGGTCAAGGGCGTCCTGTTCGGCAACGGCCAAGTGGCGAACTCATTCCTCTCGCCCGCCCTCTGGGCACACGACCCATCGGTGTCGATGGCCCCCTTCTCGCTGTCAGCGGCCAAGGCTGAACTTGCCAAGTCACGGGTCCCACATGGTTTCTCGACGACGCTGCTCGTCGGGTCCGGCGTGTCGAATGAGCAATCGCTGGGGCAGATCGTTCAGTCTGACCTACAGCCGCTCGGCATCAAGGTGACGCTTCGGCCGGTGGACCCCAACAGCGAGTACACCGACATCCAGAACGGCCAGTACGACATGGGCTTCAACTACAATACGACCGACATCATCGATCCCGACGAAATGGTCAGCTTCGGGGCGATGGGTGGCAACACGGGCCAGAAGACCCGTGCACTGTTCACCAACTACAACAGCCCTCAGGTCGACACCTGGGCCCAGCAGGCGGAGCGAACCTTCAGCCAGACGCAGCGTCAAGCGCTTTACAACAAGATCCAGGAGCAGATGGCGAGTGACGAGCCGCTGATTCCGCTGTACTACTCGCCGTTCGTTTATGCCTACTCTCCGAAGGTCCATGGTTTCCAGGTGTTTCCCACCGGGAACTACCACCTCGAGGATGTGTGGCTGAGCCACTGAGGCTCGAAGGCGCGCGGGATCACTGGTGCTGACCAGGTACATCGCCAGGCGGCTGCTGCTGCTGGTGCCGGTGGTGCTGGGAGTGACCCTGCTGGTCTTCTTCAGCATTCACCTGGTCCCCGGTGACCCCGCTCGCAGCTTCCTGGGCGACCGGGCCACGCCGTCCGCAGTCGCGGCGCTCCACCGCGAATGGGGGCTTGATCGTCCGCTGCCGGTGCAGTACTGGCTGTTCGTCAAGCGCCTGGTTCACGGTGACCTTGGACACTCGCTCTTCTACCAGGCAAGCACGACGAGCCTGCTGGGGAGCGATCTGCCCGTAACCCTGCTCCTACTGGCCTATGGCGCGGTGGGCGCAGTCCTGATCGCCGTGCCTCTCGCGATGCTCGCCGCACTGCGTCCTGACGGCGTCGCCGACCAGGCGGTGCGCGCCTTCGGCGTTGCCGGCCTTGGCATGCCGAGTTTCTGGGTGGGAACGATGCTTATCCTTCTGCTGTCTCTCGACGCCGGGCTGTTTCCCGTGGCTGGCTACGGACAGACGTTCGCCCAGCACCTCCGCTCGCTCGTGCTGCCTGGCCTGACGATCGCGCTGTCGATCGCCCCAATCCTGATCAGGAGCCTTCGCCAGGGGATGATCGCGGCGTTGAACTCCGACTACGTCGCCTTCGCCCAAGCCAAAGGCGCCAGCTCACGAACCGTGGTGTTCCACTACGGACTGCGCAACGCCGCGATCCCAGCGGTTAGCGTCCTCGGGGTCAACATCGGCTTCCTCGTCGGCGGCACGCTGATCGTCGAAAATGTGTTCGCGCTCCCTGGCCTCGGCACGCTCATGGTCCAGTCAATCCTCAACCGCGACTTTCCCGTCGTCCAGGGGATCACACTCGTGTTCGCCCTGATCGTCGTGCTCGTATACCTGCTCACCGACGTGGCCTACGCCCTCCTTGACCCCCGGGTCCGCCTCGGATGAGCACGCCCAGCCTCGAGATCGTCGCCGTCGCACCCACAACACGGAAGGCCAGACGTCGGAGGCTTCCCCCAAGCCTGATCGGCGGAATCATCATCCTGAGCGTGATTGTGTTCCTCGCCATCGCCGCTCCTCTGCTCACGTCTTACTCTCCTACCCAGCAGGACCTCAACAACGTGCTGGCGAGCCCTGGCGGTAAGCACTTTCTGGGCACCGACCAGCTAGGCCGAGACATCTGGTCGCGTCTTCTCTACGGCGCTCGAACCGATCTGCGGGTGGCGTTCCTCGCAGTGCTCGCCCCGTTCACGATAGGGACCCTGCTCGGGGCGATCGCCGGCTACGTTGGAGGCTGGGTCGACTCCGTCATCATGCGGATCGCCGACGTCGTGGTGGCGTTCCCGTTCTATGTACTCGTGCTTCTCCTGGTGTTCGTCCTCGGGCCTGGAAGCCGAAGCATCATCATCGCTATCACCGCCGTCAGCTGGGTGTCCTACACCCGGATCGTGCGCGGCGAGACCTTGGTGGCCAAGAGCCAGGAGTACGTTCTTGCCGCCAAGGTAGGTGGCCTGCGCGACGTGCGCATTATCGGCCGCCACATCCTTCCGAACGTGATCACCCAGGCGATCGTCTTCTCCATGTCAGACATCGTGCTCGACTTGCTGGCGATCGTTACCCTGGGCTACCTTGGCCTTGGAATCAGACCTCCCTCGCCTGACTGGGGCGACATGATGGCCAGCGGGCAGCAGTTCCTCTCTACTCACTGGCAGATGACCACCATTCCAGGCATTGCCGTCGTCCTGACCGGACTTGGACTGTCTCTCCTCGGAGATGGTCTGGCGGACAAGCTGAGGGCGGAATGACGAATTCGTCTGTCGCCACCACGACCGGGCCGCTGCTCGAGGTCCAAGATCTCGAGATCAGCGTGCGTGGCGCCGAGGGCAAGGCGACGGCGATTGAGAACGTCTCCTTTGAGGTCCGAGCTGGCGAAGCTGTCGCGCTGGTTGGAGAATCGGGGAGTGGTAAGAGCTTGACGCTGCGCGCGATCCTCGGGCTCCTGCCCTCGGGCGCAAACATTACCGGCGGACGCGTTTTGTTCGACGGCGTCGACCTCATCAAGGCGAGCGCCAAAACTCTGCACCGGGTGCGTGGTGGCGACGTCTCGATGATCTTTCAGGAGCCGATGACGGCGCTCAATCCCGTTATTCGGGTCGGTAAGCAGATCATCGACGGCGCGAGCCGGAGGCGTGGGTGGAGCCGGGCTCAGGGGCGAGAACAGGCGCTGCGCCTCGCCCGGGAGATGGGCATTCCCGACCCAGAAGCGGCGCTCTCTATGTATCCACACGAGCTGTCGGGCGGTCTGCGTCAGCGGGTGATGATTGCTGCCGCACTGGCCAACGGCCCGCGGCTTCTCCTCTGCGACGAACCCACCACGGCACTAGACGTGACCATCCAGGATCAGATCCTGAAGCTGCTCGCGCATCTGCGTGACGAGCTCTCGATGAGCATGCTCTACGTCACGCACGACCTCGCGGTCGTCGGGCAGCTGTGCGGCCGTGTGCAGGTCATGTACGCTGGGCGGATCCTCGAGAGCGGTCCGACCGAGACGGTGTTCCGCGCCCCCCGCCACCCTTACACGCTGGGGCTGATCGAGGCCACTCCGGATGTCGACGCGGCCGGCGAGACGCGGGCGATTCCCGGCTACGCACCGAGCGTCTGGTCACGTCCGGCCGGCTGTCCGTTCCACCCCCGGTGCCAGCTGGCAACCGACGACTGCCGCGAGACATCGGTCTCGCTGAGCCCCGGCGGCCCAAACCAGGAGACTGCTTGCCTGCATCCCGAACGGTGCGAGCTACCGCGCCAGTCCATTTCGGCCGTCTGATGAATGCCAACCTGCTCGAGCTCGACGACGTAACGGTGACCTTTCGCCGGCGGCGCGGCGCCGCCGACCTGCAAGCCGTCGACCGGGTCAGCCTGAGCCTCGCTCCTGGCGAGATTGTCGGACTCGTGGGAGAGTCGGGTTCAGGCAAGTCCAGCCTTGCTCGACTGGTCGTCGGCATCAACCAGGCGTCGCACGGAGCGATGCGGTTCGACGGCGTTCCGCTCACCGACCAGAGTCGCACGGTCGCGCTGCGCCGGCGCATCCAGATGGTGTTCCAGGACCCATTCTCGTCGCTGAATCCTCGCATGACTGTGCGTCAGCACCTCGCCGAGCTGCTGCGGGTCCACCATCTCGTGACGCGGCAGCAGATGAGCCGTCGGTGCGAGGAGCTGCTGACCAACGTTCACCTTCCCCAGACCCTGCTCGACGCGCGTCCTCGCAACATGTCCGGTGGACAGCGGCAGCGGGTGGCGATTGCTCGAGCGCTGGCACTCGAGCCCGACCTGCTGGTAGCTGATGAACCAGTGTCCGCGCTGGACGTTTCCGTACAGGCGGGCATCATCGGCCTCTTCGCGGAGCTGCGCCGGACGCTGGGGCTCTCGATCCTTTTCATCGCGCACGATCTCGCCGTCGTGCGCCATCTCTGCGACCGCGTCGCAGTCATGTACATGGGCCGCATCGTTGAAAGCGGGGCGGCTCAGCAGGTCTTCGAGGACCCGCGTCATCCGTACACGCGCGGTCTGCTCGCCGCGATCCCCCGCCTCACTTCCGCGCCGCTGAATAGCAGTACGGCCGTCCGGGGGGAGCCACCCGCAATCTCACGCCTGCCCAGCGGCTGCCGGTTTCGCCCGCGCTGCCCGCTCGCCGTTGAGTTGTGCGAGCGCAACGAGCCGGACCTGATCGGGGTCGAAGACGACCCCAACCGGAGCGGCCACTTAGCAGCATGTCATTTCGCCCGCGACCGCGAGGCGATGGTGCGGTGACGGCCCTCACGGGTACGTCCGATCGTGACATGGCGACTCTCAAGGTGGCGCGCCTGAGCGAGCCCGACGAGTTCGGCCAGTCCGAGGCAACATGCCGCGAGGTATCCAGCATTGACGCGCACGACTCCATCCTCAGCCCGAGGCTCCTCCTCGCCATCGCCCACAACCGGCATCGTGGTGGGCGCCTCGGTGCAGGCCAGATTCGTCGGCTTCGTGTTCCGCTTACTCGCCTGCGACCTGTTCCGCTTACTCGCATGCGACCAAGAACAGGGAAGGCTCTACCAGTACTCGCAGACAGCCGCCGCCCTACCCTGATGGCGTGGCCGAGAGGTGGGTCGCGCGCCAAGGTCGCCCCGGGCGAGGCAGCGCTCGCCGACGGCATCCACCTCCTGCGCTGGCTTTTTGACCCCCTACTCGCCGTTTCCTGGGCGTCGCATCGTCGATATCAACGTTTCCCGGCTCAGCGACTCGGTCTGGCACGGAAGGTTCACGACACATGCTACGAACGGAACGTGCCGGTGTGGTGTAGCTGCATGCACGAGTTCGACGTCGGCCGAGCGGCTAACGTGACCGCAGCAAGCCTTCCCGGCTTCACCTTTACCAGTGACGTGTCGGGCTCCGACAAGTACGTCGCCACCGATCTGGTGACTCTCCAGGTCCTGGCCGAGGACGGCCAGGCGCCGGTGCGGGGTGGCACGTCGGGACTGGGTCAGGATGTTGTCTTGGCACATCTCGAGGAGAATCTGCTGCGGGCGCAAACGATTCGCCCTGACACAGGAGCTGCGGCATGATCCGCGTGCTGATCTCCGCCGACATGGAAGGCATCACCGGCGTCACCTGCCCCGACGACGTGAAGCCGGGCGGCGCGCGCTGGGGCTACTTCCGCCAGCTCATGGCGGCGGACGTCAACGCCGCCGTGGAGGGATTCTTCGCCGCGGAGGCCGAGTCGGTGGTGGTCAACGACGCCCACGCCAGTAAGCGCAACGTCCCGATCGAAGCCCTCGATGAGCGGGGATCGCTCATCAGCGGAACCCACAAGCGGCTGGGGATGATGGAAGGGATCGATGCCGGCGTGGATGCCGTGGCCTTCATTGGCTACCACACCGGGGCGGGCCGCCAGGGGGTCCTCTCACACACCTACATCGGCACCACGATCCTGGATGTCCAGATCAACGGCGAGCCCGCCAATGAGGGCCGCATGAACGCGCTGCTCGCCGCCGAGCATGGCGTGCCGGTCGTCCTGATCACAGGCGACGATCTCACCTGCGAAGACGCGGCCACCTGGGCTCCAGGCGCCCAGCGGGTCGCGGTGAAGACCTGCATCGACCGTTACGCAGCGCGCTGCCTGCCGCCAGTCCAGACCGCCGCTCTCATCAGAGCAGCTGCGGAGCGCTCAGTCGAGTCGGTCGAGTCTCCGGCCCGGCCGGAAGGACCTTTCACCTACGAGGTCATGTTCGATGCGACCCAGGCCGTGATCGCCACCACCGCGATTCCCAGCGTGGAGCAAGTGGGCGAACGTTCGGTCGCCTTCACCCTGCCCACGATGGTCGAAGCGATCCGCTGCTTCAAGGTGGTCAGCACGCTGGCCGCCGGCTCGACTGAAGCAGCGTATGGCTGAGGCGTCGCCCAGCCCGGCCTCCATCGCCTCTTCCCATTGCCGTCTCGCCGGCGCAGCAAGCCGGGATCGTGACGATGCGATCGATCGGTCGCGGGCATTGGTGGAGCCGGAATCGCCTTCAGGTGACGCGGAGTCGCTTCGCCCTTGTGGGACGCGCTCACGGGACGGCTGAGCGCGCTCGGCGCCCTCGTGAAGCGAGTCTCCGGGCTGCCCGGGAATCATCTACGGGCGCTGATCCCGCCCACGCCCCGTGTGGCTGGGAAAGCGGGCCAGCATCAGGCACACCGCGGTCACGTCGGCCGTCACGCTGCTCACCGGGCCCCGTCTGCTCCGGCTCAAGCAATGTCCCGGCGACCACGGCGGATGGTTCTTCCTCGACACCACCAAGCGCGGCAACCGTCGCTGGTGCCTGATGAGCGAATGCGGCCAAGCCGCCAAGACCGCCGGACGACGAGAACGCGCGCCGCCAGCCTCGAGCATCCGCTGACCTCGCTGCACGCTGTCGCGGTCCGGGTTGTAGGTGGAGTGCCCGAGGCGAGCTTAGAATGGCTTTCAGTCATGGGCGACGATCAGCACGCGATCCGCTTCACCTACCTGTCGCAGGAGGATCTGCTCGAATCGGGCTGTCTTGACTTCGAGCTGGCGATCGACGCTGCCGAGTCCGCGCTCTTGGCGCACCGCGATGGGGATGTGGACTTTCCGGAGAAGATCGTGCAGATCTTCGACGAGGAAACGCAGAAGCGGATCAACTGCCTGCCGGCCACGCTCCGCAAGGAGGACGTGTGCGGCATGAAATGGGTCTCGGTGTTTCCTCCCAACGTCTCGGACTTCGGCGTCCAGAACCTCACCGCTTTGTACATCCTTTCGGAGATCGAGAAGGGATTTCCAATCGCGGTGCTGGAGGGCACGCTGGCTTCGAACGTGCGCGTGGGGGCGATGGGCGGGCTGGCGGCCAGGTACTTCGCGCCCTCGGAGCCCGCCACGATCGGCTTCATCGGCGCGGGCGAGCAGGCCAAGATGCAGCTGCTGGCGATGAAGACCGTCTGCCCGGCGCTGGAGCGCTGTCAGGTCTCGGCGAAGAGCCCGGAGGAGGAGCGGCAGTTCGTGCAGCAGCTGAGCCCGATCCTGGCCGACATGGAGTTCGTCGAGTCCGGCGCCGAGCCGGCCACGGCCATCGAAGGTGCGGACATTGTGGTGACTGCCACCAGCGCGCAGGCGCCGCTGCTCAAGGCCAACTGGGTCGAGCCGGGCTCTCTCTATAGCCACGTTGGTGGCTTCGAGGACGAGTACGCCGTGGCCAGGCAATCCGACAAGATCGTGTGCGACGACTGGGATACGGTCAAGCACCGCACCCAGACGCTGAGCCGGATGTACAAGGATGGCGAGTTGAGCGACGAAGACGTCCACGCGGACTTGGCCGACGTCGTCGCCGGGGCCAAGCCAGGCCGTGAGTCAGATGACGAGCGGATCTACTTCAATGCGGTGGGGCTTGCCTACGTGGACGTGGCGATCGCCCTGGCGATGTGCCGGCGCGCGATGGAGGCCGGCAAGGGGCGCGAGCTCACGATGCAGGACACGATGATCTTCGAGCACGCGCGCATCGCCGACTACGTGCGGGTGTGAGAGCCGAACGGGCTGGGTTTTCCGCCGCTCTGCCGCTCTGCCGCTCTGCCGCGACGCCGGTCGCTGGCGCGGTTTGGAGCGGTCTATTCGCTGCTCCGCGGACGGTCCGCTTGAGCTACTGATCGGCGATCAAGGCCTCGGCCATGGCACGATGCTCGTCGAACGTGGCGGCACGGGGTGAGGTGCCCGGAGTACCGCGCGATCGTGGTCGGCGTCGCCCGCACCGCGATGCGTCCGCTTCCCGACCGCTCAGCGAGAGGTCCTCTGGCTGATCGAGGTCGTCCCTTCCTCGATGAGGTCGTCTAACTCGTCGGTTGTGGTGTCGCGTTCGGGGCGGCGGGTGGTTCGTTTGGGGAGGCGGCCGGCGCGACGAGCCTGGTCTTTTAGGAGGTATTCGATCTGAGCGTTGATGCTGCGCAGGTCGTCGTCGGCCCAGCGGCGTAGCGTGTCGAACAGGCCGGGGTCGAGTCGGAGCAGGAACTTCTTGGGGTCGGGCATGGTCGGCGTGGTGGTTTAGGTGTAGAGGCTGCCGGTGTTGATCACCGGGGTGGGCGAGCGGTCGCCGGAGAGGACGATCATGAGGTTGGCGGCCATGGTCGCTTTGCGTTCGGGGTCGAGCTCGATGAGGTCTGAGTCGGTGAGCTGGGCGACGGCCATCTGCACCAGGGAGACGGCGCCCTGGACCATCGTCTTGCGGGCGGCGAGGATCGCTTCGGCCTGTTGGCGGCGGAGCATCACCTCGGCGATCTCGGGGGCGTAGGCGAGGTGGGTCAGGCGAGTCTCGAGGATCTCGATGCCGGCGATCTGCAGACGGGTCTGCAGTTCGGCCTGGAGGCTGTCTTGCACCTCGTCGGCGTTGGTGCGCAGGGAGACCGAGTTGGGTTGGTAGTCGTCGTAGGGGTAGCGGCTGGCGAGATGGCGCAGCGAGGTCTCCGCTTGCACGGTGACGAACTGCTCGTAATTCTCGACGTCAAAGATGGCCTTGGCGGTGTCGGCGACGCGCCAGACGACGACGGCGGCGATGTCGATCGGGTTGCCGCTGGCGTCGTTGACCTTGATCCGCTCGCCTTGAAAGTTGCGGACCCGCAGCGAGACGTTGCGGCGCTTGATGAACGGGTTGCACCACCACCATCCGGCCTCGCTGACCGTCCCGGCATAGCGGCCGAACAGGACGAGCACCCGCGCTTCGTTCGGTTGAACCACGAACAGGCCGCCGAACAGGAGGCTCAGGAACACGAGCAGGACGACCCCGACGATCGTCAGCGACGTGTTGTGGCCGGTGGTGCCCAGGACGACCACGACGACGGCCAGCACGTTGGCAGCGACCACTACGGCCGTCGCGGGAGGCCCGGGCAGGGTCCACGCCGGACGCTGTTCCAGCGTGGGACGCGTCACGGTGACGCCGGGTTCCGGCGGCTCATTCACCAGATCCGCATCAGATATCACGCGGCTATTGTAATCACATCGTAGATCTGATATCACTTCACTATCGTGAAGGAATCAAAGACAACCGTTCGGGAGGAGAATCACATGAGTCTTCACGCCGGCGATGTTCGCCCGAGGGGGAGCAGCACAGCGATGAGCATCCAGGACGTGATTCAGATCGCGCCCACCGGATCGGCGGCGGGAGGCGAGGACCCGGCCGGAGCGGTGATCGAGGTCGTGCACCTGCACAAAACCTACGGCGAGACGGTCGCCGTCGACGACGTGAGCTTCACCGTCGGTGCCGGGGAGATCTTCGGGATCCTCGGTCGCAACGGCGCCGGCAAGACCACGACGGTGGAATGCATCACCGGCCTGCGCGCTCCCAACGGAGGGTCGATCCGCGTGCTCGGTTTCGATCCGCGGCGCGACGGCCGCGAGTTGCACGAGCTCGTCGGGGTCCAGCTGCAGCACAGCGCGCTGCCCGATCGGATTCGGGTCCGTGAGGCAGTGGAGCTGTACGCCTCGTTTTACCGGCGGCCGGCCGACGGTCGCGAGCTGCTGACCATGCTCGGGCTCCAAAACGCGGGCAAGCAGTATTTCAAGAGCCTGTCGGGAGGCCAGAAGCAGCGACTCTCAATCGTGCTGGCGCTGATCGGCCAGCCGCGGATCGCCGTGCTCGACGAGCTGACCACCGGCCTTGACCCCGAGGCGCGTCGCGACACCTGGCGACTGATCGAACAGGTGCGCGAGCGCGGGGTGACGATCCTGCTGGTCACCCACATGATGGAAGAGGCCGAGCGGCTGTGTGACCGCGTCGCGCTGATCGACCACGGTCAGCTGATCGCGCTGGATCGACCGGCCGCGCTCGCGAACGCCACCGCCGGCCGCCAGCGGGTGCGCCTGTTGGCCCCCGAGCGGCCCTGCGATGAGCTGCTCAGAGCGCTGCCGCAGGTCAGCACGATCGAGCATCACGGCCCGGAGCTGGTCATCACCGGCTCCGAGGATCTGTTGGCGGCGGTAGTGCTCGCCCTGCACGACGCCGGACTGCGCGCGCACGACATCCGCCCCGAGACCGCACGCCTGGAGGACGCGTTCCTCGCCCTCACCGACCAGCCCACCCCGATGAGCACGGAGATGCAGCGATGAGCACAATCACCCTCACTCCCCCAACCCCGCGGCAGCGACTGGCGTTCCGCCGGCTGATGTCGATCGAGCTCAAGCTCGCCTGGCGGCGCCCGATCGGGCTGATCATCGCCATCGGCGTACCGCTCGGCCTGCTGATCATCTTCGGCAGCATCCCCGCCACCACCCGTCCCGACGCCTCCCTCGGCGGCATCTCGTTCTTTGACCTGTACGTGCCCTCGCTGCTGGTCATGGTGCTGCTCGTCGTCGGGCTGATGAGCACCCCCCAGCAGCTGGCGACGTACCGCCAGCAGGGCGTGCTGCGCCGCATGTCGACCACCCCGGTCCCACCGTCATGGCTTTTGGCCGCACAGGTCGCGGTGAACGCGGTCTTCGCCGTGATCGGGGTCACGATCGTCCTCGGCCTCGGCACCCTCGCGTTTGGACTGACCCTCCCGCCCACCATCGCCGGTGACCTCGTCACGCTCCTCGCGCTCCTGCTCACCGCCGCAGCGATGCTCGCGATCGGCCTCTGCATCGCCGCGCTCGCCGCCAGCCCGCAGGTCGCCCAAGCGCTCACGGCCGTCTGCTTCTACCTACTGATGTTCTTCTCCGGCATATACGTGCCGCTCAGCGAGATCCACTCCTCGCTGGTTCACCAGATCGCCAAGGTGGTTCCCAGCGGCGCCGCCTACAACACGGTGCACGCCACGTTCAGCGGACACTCCCCGGACGTGGAGCCGCTGCTCGTGCTCGCCGCCTGGGCCATCGGCGCCAGCGTGATCGCCGCGCGGCGTTTTCGATGGGAATGAGCCGCCGT
The DNA here is from genome assembly GCA_963830395.1 of uncultured Actinomycetota bacterium. Taxonomy (GTDB): domain Bacteria; phylum Actinomycetota; class Thermoleophilia; order Solirubrobacterales; family Solirubrobacteraceae; genus Palsa-465. Next base: position 198,660 of record CAWHMI010000001.1, on the reverse strand, counting down.
ACCCGCCGCAACCCTGGCCCCGCCGCGCGACCGCGAGGCGCTGTCGTTCACGCGCTGGCCGCGCGAGCGAAGCCCAGAGCCAATCGAACAGGTGAGATCGAAATGAGCGTTTCAAAGCGAATCTGTCGGTGGGCGGTGCTGTCGTCGGTCGCGGCCGCGGTGGCGCTGGCCGGCTGTGGCGGCAGCGCGCGGACCGCTGCGGGCCCGCTGGCCGCGTGCCCGACGAGCGGCCAGCCGGCCGCCGGCGCCCCAGCGCCGGGAGCGGGGTCGTGGCCGTATCCCAACGGCACGATCACGAACATCCGCGATGCGCCCGGCTCGACAATCTCATCCGCAAACGTCTCCACGCTCAAGCCGGCGTGGGCATTCAAGCTGATCGGTCACGCGGCGGCCGGGGTGGCCGACACCGGCTCGCTGGCCGCGAATCCGATCGTCCAAAACGGCGTCGTGTACCTCCAGGACCTGCACTCCAACGTGTACGCCCTGGCGCTGGCAACCGGGAAGCTGATCTGGGAGTGCCGGATCGATCAAACGATCAGGAGTGGACCCGGCCCCAATGGGGTGACCGTCGCCAACGGGCTTGTGTTCGGGCAGACCCCGACGACCGCGTTCGCGCTGAACGCTAAGACCGGCCGCAGAGTCTGGGCCAACCGCCATCTGCTCAGCGCGAGCCAGGGGACGTTCGGCATCCAGCCCGAGGTCGCCGACGGGCGGGTGTATCTCGCCAGCCAGGTCGGCTCGGAGCCGGGCGGGGGCGTGCTGCTGACGCTCAGCGCATCCACCGGCCGGCTGCTGTGGAAGTTCAACACGCTCGTCGCCGCCGATCGCGGCGCGGCCTTGGCCGGCGGCGGCGCCTGGGAGACACCGCTGATCAGCAGCGACGGGTCGGTGACCTACGGCATCGGCAACCCCTACCAATCAGCCGCCGGGGCGATCGCCCACCCCTCCCCGCAGCTCTACACCGACAGCGACGTCAACCTCGACGCCGCAACCGGCAAGCTGCGCTGGTATTACCAGGGCGTCACTGACGACTTCAAGGACTACGACATGCAGACCTCCCCGATCCAGGCGAGCATCAAGGGCGCTCCGGCGGTGATCGGCTCGGGCAAGATGGGCTACGTCTATGCGATCAACGCGCAGACCGGGCGGCTAATGTGGAAGACGCCGGTTGGCGAGCACAACGGCCACGACAGCGACTCGCGGGACGCGCTCGAACACCACAGGACACTGAGGGCGCCCTACACGATTCTGCCCGGCTCGATCGGCGGCGTGCTGAGCAACCTCGCCCTCGGCTCCCACACCATCTACGTCGTGACCTGCGACCTACCGTTCACCGCCAAGAAACTGAGCGCCATTCTCGGAACACCCACCGCCGGTCTCGGCAACGCAACCGGGGAGATGGAAGCCCTCAACCTCGCCACCGGCAAGGTCGAGTGGGACACCAAGCTCGGCGGGCTGCCGTTCGGCGCCGCGACCGTCTCAGACGATCTCGTCTTCACCACCCTCTACCCAGGCATCCTGGTGGCGGTCAGCCGCAAGACCGGCAAGTTCGTCTATCAACGCACGCTGCCGACGTCGACGAACGCACCGATCGCTGTCGCCGGCGACACGCTGCTGGTCCCGGAAGGCGGCCCGACAGCCGAGACGTCAGGCGGACATCCCCAGCTGGTGGCCTACGCCGCCCGCCGGGGCTGACGGCGGCTGATCGCACGGCTTCAAGGAGAAACTCCGGGCTGTGAACTTGTTGGCTGTGGATCCCCAATCCCGAGGTTGATCGTGATTGAGCTGGCGCCGGTGGCGTTGGCACGAACTATGGCCGGCGGGTTCGAGGAGCGGCGGGTTACCCGTCTGGCCAGCTGAGGGCGGCGTGCGCCAGCGCTGTGTGTGCGTCTTGGCTCCAGCGGTGCACGAGATCCGCGGCCGGCGCCTCTGCTGCGAGGGTATGGGCCTCGCCGGCCCAGAGGTTGATCCTGTCTCGGTCCTGCGCCTCGCGGGCGGCGGCTCGCAGCGGAGCGGTCAGGTGGTGGACATGGGGGTAGGCCGACGGCGCGACCGATCCGTAGTCACGCATGAACTGGTTGGTGATGCCGCGAGCACGCCGACCGGTGAAAGCGCGGGTCAGCGCGGTTGCGGCTGGCTGGGCAAGCGCGTCCTGATGCACCGGGCTGGTGGCGGCTTCTGGGCAGCGCATGAATCCGGTGCCGATCTGGACAGCGCGAGCGCCCGCGGCGAGAGCTGCCGCGACGCCAGCGCCGTCGGCGATGCCGCCCGAGGCGATCAGCGGAAGGCCGGTGGCCTGTCTGGTCAGACGCAGCAGCGGGAGCAGGGACAGCTCACCGTGGCCATCGAGGTCGTCAAACGAGCCGCGGTGGCCCCCGGCCTCAACGCCTTGCGCGATCACCGCGTCGGCGCCGGCGGCGGCGGCGGCGTGGGCCTCGTCCGGGTCGGTGATCGTGACCCACACGGTGATCTCACGATCGTGCAGGGCATCGACGATCTCACTGGTGGGACAACCGAAGGTGAACGACACGATCGCGGGCTGCTCGTCGAGCACGACCTCGAGCTTGGCGTCGAACGCATCGTCATCGAACCGCGCCTCGCCGAGCGAGACCGAGCTTCGCACCTCCGCCTCGCCCAGCGCCTCGGCGTAGCGCGCCAGAGCCGTATCCGCAATGGGTGTTTCGGCCAGCAGGAACAAGTTGACGCCAAAGCGCTCCGCCGTCACCACCCTCACCGCCGCTGTGTCGGCACGCAGATCAGCCGGCGACTTGTAACCGCCGGCGAGGAAGCCCAAGCCGCCAGCGGCGGAAACGGCGGCGGCGAGGGCCGGCGTCGACGGGCCGCCTGCCATCGGGGCTTGGATGATCGGGTGGCGAAGCTGTGGGAACTCTCGCGACACGGCCGAAACCTACCATATTTCGTGACCGAACGGTACGGTAACATAATTGGATGCCTCGATCTCAGTCTCCCGAGATCCATGCCGCACTCCTCGCTGCCGCCGGATCGCTGTTCTACGAACGCGGGATCGGGGCCACCGGGATGGAAGCGATCGCCGCAGCGGCAGGGGTGGGCAAGCCCGCGGTCTACCGGCACTTCCATTCCAAAGCCGGCCTGGTCGACGCCACACTGGCCAAGCGCGACGAGAACCGCCGGCAAACGCTGGCTGACACGCTTGCGCGAGCGCCCATGTCACCTGTCGAGCGGCTGACGGCTGCGGTTGAGTGGCAGCTCGAGTGGGTCGCGAGCGAGCGCTTCCGCGGCTGCGGCTTCGTACGAGCCGCCGCCGAGCGTGAAGCCGGCGGCCCCGAGGCCGCTGAACGTGCCCACAGACACAAGACGTGGTACCGCCACCAACTCCAACAGCTCGCCGACCACGCCCACGCACCCGACCCCGCTCAGCTCGGCATGCGACTCGCGCTCATCACCGAGGGCGCGACCACGCTCGCATTCCTCGGGGATCAAGCCGAGGTCATCGACGCGGCACGCCAACACGCCAACGACCTGATCCACGCCGCCTGCGGCTCCTGACGCCTCGGATGAGACCTTGCGGTGCTCTTTGGCCGCACGCTGGAGGAGCAGCTGGCCCCGCAGATCCTAGAACGCAGGATTAGCGGGATCGGCGATGAGGACGGCTTCGGCTTCTTTGAACCGATCGTTGAACGCCTCGGTTTCAAGAAAGGTCATCAGCAAGCGCTCAGTGTCGACCGACCGGCGCCACTTGACGGCGTTGCGCGTGGTTGCGCCGCCGGCGAAGTGTGCGTCGGCGACTTGCTCTGAGAACGTGCAGGAGACAAACGAGGCCGGCCGGTTTGAGGACAGCGCGCCGTCCGCCGCGGCTGCGCGATACAGAGTCAGCGGCTGGCCCACCGCGCTGGCCCAGAGTTCTTGCGCGAACGCCATACGGGCGATGAGATGCTCGGCGCGACGATGCCCTGACCACGGTTCCTCGAACAGTCCGGGATCGCGGACGACTGTCGCTTCAAACCGGCAGAGCCCAAGCTCGGCGAGCACGATCGCGTGCCCCTTGATTAGCTCGCCTGACCCTGGATTGCTGACCAGGCTCTGGCAGAACTGCCGATCAAGATCGAGGAGATCCTGCGCAGCCAGGTATCGCGCGAGTTCCTCATACAGGCGAGGGTCGCCCTGGCGACGCTCAACGCATGCCTGAAGATCGATGCGCACGTCGTCACCGCGGAGCGCCAGGCGAATACGCGCACGCTGCTCGGCAACCCGGCGCCGCGTGCGAGACGCTGTGGCGGCGTCGACCGGCACGACGAGTGGTCGGCTGAATCTCTCGGCGGCGCGATGGAGCAGTTCGACGGCCGCGGGCGATGCGCGCGTGCTGTCTTGCGTCAGCTGCAGACGAGTGATCTCCCACGCCGGTAGACGCCATCGTTCGCCCCGATCCTCGAAGGCATCGATGCGGACCTCGATCTCGCAGCGCTGCGAATCGACCGCGGTGAGCGACACCGGCGTGCGGCGCGCATCAAGCAACCGACCGCGGTTGCCCGCCACCGCGAGGCTGAGCTCCCCGGCCACGAAACTGGTGTCCGGTTCCGCGGATGGATCTGACTCATAGACGGGGTCGGGCACCGAGATCAGGATGACCGACGTCGAGTTCGGTCAGACGGAGACGATCTGGACAAGATCTTCAAGTCCGGCGAAGTCATCGCCGTTTCGCGTGTAGAGATCGAGGCGGTTGGCGTGCGCCGTTGCAGCGATCAGCAGGTCTGCGAACCGGCTCCGCGGCTGTTGTCCTTCGCTGAGGACGGCCGCGACGACAAGCCCGTAACTGCGTGCCGCGGCAACGTCGAACGGAATCGGCTCCAGCTTCGAGTCGACTTCCTGCAGCCGGGACTGCCGCTTCGCCGCTTCCGTCGAGGTCGCGGCCAGATGCGGTCCGCCAGCCAACTCAGCTGCCGTGATCGCCGAAATCGCCATCTCGTCGGGCAGCGCGTCCAGGACGACCGGATCGTGCCAGTCGATGACGACCGAAGTGTCGAGAAGCCCGGACGTCACCTCACAACCCCGGGTCGATCCACCGGTCGAGGTCGGCACGGAACTGATGCCGGTCGATACGCACGCCAGCTGTCGCGAGCGCCGCTACCTCGTCGCGGGAGATGAAAGCGCGCCGGCCGCTCCGAATCGGGCGCAGCTCAGCGACCGGCTCGCCGTTGCGTGTGACGAGGAAGGTCTGGCCGGCGGTTACTGCGTCGATCACTTTCGCGTTGTCGTTGCGTAGCTCGCGCTGCGCAATCGTCTTGGTCATGCCTGGTGACTGTAGCAGAGAGTGCTACAGTTGGCTACGGCACCGCGCACGCCCGAGCCTGATCGACAACCAGACGAGGCGCCGTGTCGTGACGGCGGTGCCGCGTCGAGTTGACCGGGCCGGAGGGGGCTGCGCCGAAGACGATTGTGAGCGGGTCGTCTACTGCGGCTCCAGACTCAGCAACGCCTGTCCAGTGGCGGGATCGAAGGGCACCGACTCGTGGTCGTGCACGACGCGCCAGCGCCCGTCGATGCGCCGGCAGCACAGCGTCGCGCGCACCCACATGTTCACCTGATCGCCGGTCTTGAGCGTGCCGCCGACGTGGTAGAGGAATGAGCAGAAGCCGAGGTCGCCTTGAGCGCTGACCTGCACATCGTGCGCGGAGTAGTCGATCGGGCCGTCGTAGCCGTCGAACCAGGCCTGCAGGTGCTCGAGGGTGGATTGGCTGCCGCGCGAGTTGAGCGGCGGCAGGACGTCGAAGGTGATGACGTCATCGGCCGGCCGGGCGGCGAGGGTGGCGGTGTCGCGCTCATGGACAGCACGCACCCGCTCCTCGACCAGGCCGCGCAACTCGCGCTCGGCGTTCATACCGGCTCCTTCAAGACCGTCGCGAGGTTGTCCAGCTGGGAGCGCGTGCCAGTGCGCCGAGAGTCGGGGGTGTCGAGCCCGTCCAGGTAAACGCCTTGCTCCGTGTAGACCACACGGGTACCGGCCGGCGTAGCCTTCAGCTCGACGGTAGCCACTGACACCGACATCCGCTGCCCGTCAATCGACATTTCGTAGGTCGTGACGATACGCTCGCCCTCGACGATGTCGCGGTACTGCGCGTCGTACGTGAAGCGCGGGCTCGCGCCGGCGGGCGTGCGGAAGCTCTCGGTGCCACCGACGCGAAAGTCGCCTCGGTAGTCGGGATTGTCGTTGCCCGACAGGTCGAACCAGCGCACCTTGACGCTCGGGTCGGCCCAGGCGGTGAAGACCCGCTCGGGCGGATGCGGGTAGTCGTGTTCGATGGTCCAGCTGCTGTTGTCGACGCTCATGTCCTGCGTCCTCGCTTTTTTGTCGCCGGTGGGGGGTCCTGTGGTGCCTGTTCATTCGCAACCTGCTCGTCCAAGACCACGCCGAGCCGGTCGAGTCGGCGCTGCCAGACAGTCCGGCGGTCGGTGAGCCACTGCTCGGCGGAGTGCAGCCCGTCCTCGTTGATCGAGCACGTGCGCACCCGGCCGGACTTGCGCGACTGCACCAGCCCGCTCGCCTCGAGTACCTGCACATGCTGAACGACAGCAGCGAGCGTCATCTGCAGCGGTCCAGCCAGCTCGCTGACCGAGGCCGACCCCTCGGCGAGCCGATGGAGCATTTGCCGGCGGCTGGGGTCAGACAGCGCGTGGAAGGCGCGATCGAGCACATCCGAATGGTCAAGCACCTGCTTTACCATAGCCGCGAGCGGCGCGATAGTCAAGCGTTCGGTTCAGCGTTTGCCGCCAAAAGGAATCGTCGCCGCCGTGGGCACGAGCAAGAACCTCCGGCTCTTCTGCGCGTATTAGACCCGGAGCAGTCGTGCGGAACGAGGCGGGCGTCCCTCTCGGCGCGGTCGTGCACTAACCCCTGCGCTGTGCGATCTGGCGGCAGCCGACGGCGGGCAGCAGGCCGTCAGCGATCAGGTCGATCTCGGCTTCGCGCAGACTTGCTTGAAGCTCCCATCGGTGCAGGTAGGCGCCGCGAACGGCCTGCCCGAGTTCAAAGTGAGGGTGCAGCGCGGCGGTGATGTTGCGGAGGGGGTGAATGTGATGGCGTAGCTCGCCAAGCAGCCGGACGGGATCCTGCTCCTCATGTCGGCGGCCCAGCGCCAAGCGTTGCCCGAGCCACCAGCTTGCAGCTCGCTCGTCGTAGCGTTCGATGTCGATCTCGTCGATGACCACGAGCCCTCCGGGCTTGATCAGCGTTGCGAGATGCGCACAAGACGGCTCGAGAGGGCTGACATGGTGCAACGCGACCACCGCCACAGCTGCGTCAAATGTGCCGGTCACTTCCACAAGGGAGCGTCGCTGGACATGGCTGCCCGGCTCGGCTGCCGGATCGATCGCCGTGACGCTATAGCCAGCTGCATCGAGCGCGTTGGCCAGTTCTCCCCGACCCGCCCCGATCTCAAGTACCCGAGCAGGCGGCTGCGGCAGCGAGGCCCTGACGAACGCCAGCAGATCACGAGTGAGCACGACGCCAATTCTCGCCGAAGCCGCTCCTGCTGACGGCGCCGGCCAGGCCGAGGGAGAAGCGAACGACCGTGCACGCGCCGCCGCCGGCAGGGCTGGTCGTGGGGGTGTGGTGGGAGCGGGGAGCGCTGGCGGCGTTACATCAGATCGACCTCGAGCGCGGAATGGTCGGTGAGGTGTTGATCGCGCCAGGCGTGGTGATATTGGCAAGCGACCGGGTGCAGCTGGGATGAGGCGAGGAAGCTGGGCGGCGCTCGGATGTCTTTGCGGTGGGCGTATCGTCGGATCATGCGTCGTCGCCTGGTCCTTGTTGCGCTCGTCGTCGTGGTCGCGGGTTGCCTCGAGGGTCATGCCCTCGCACGCTCGGACCACGATCTGATCGCCCCACCGGCGGTCGCTCTCACCTCTCGAACTCAGCACCCATGTGCTGGACTGCGGACCGCTCACCATCCGCCGTTTCTCATCTTGTTTGGGGCCACCGATCGCCTGACGAAGAGATTCATCTGCGCTCATTTCGGCGCGCCGCGCTCGGTGACGGTGAGACCAAGCGGACGCGAGGTCTGGTCGTACGGTCCGGGAGTGACGCTCACGCTCAGAGACGATCGTGTAATCGGGAAGGCCCGCGCCGCGCCCCGAGCCGCCGCTCGCTGCGGCGGCTACGACCAGCCCGAAGCCAACCTGACGCTGGCCGACGCGCGGCGGTTTCATCGCTTCGACCTCTTTTCCGCCGGTCGCCGGGTCGTCCACCTGCCGCTCACCGCAGTGCTCTGCACGATGCAGCCGACCGCCGATAAGCCTGTGATCACGAGGCCGCCGGAGAGCTACGGGCTGATGCCCTCGTGGACGTTCATCTACGGGACCTGTACGGCCTCCGGCAATGAGGGCGGCTGTGCGCCGCCCGTGGATATTCAGAACGACGGGTCCTGCTGGAACAACCTCGGGCTGTTCGCCAAGCGCGATCGGCCGAGACTTCACCGCTTGCGCGGGACGCCCTTCGCCAGCAACGAAAGCGCCGACGGCAGCCAGATCACGCTCTATAGCCGGTGGACCACGATCACGATCGACGCCCGGGACGCGCGCAACGCGATGCGTGTCGTGCAGGCCCTGCGCGGCGTCAACGCTTCCTTCCCGGTCCGCAGTCAGTTGCCCCCGCCGTCGCAGCACACGCTCGATGGCAAGACGAAATGCAATCCGCGGTGATCCGCCTTGATTCAAGTGAAGGGAGGGCGCGTCTACCGGAGCACATCAACGGCGGAGCCCGATTGCGGTTACGTCGCTGGCTGGCGAGTGACGCCGAAACACGGCGGCAGATCTCACGCAGCCTGCGCAGTCGAGATGCTCGCGCGAAGAGGACGGCACGGCCGAAGCCTCGGCGACGGTGACGAAGTAACGCAGATGCCGGAGCTCCATGGGCGTACCTGCGACGATTCCTACCGAGAACGTATCTAATCAACACGCGATTTGTGTTGCTCAACAGATGCACGTGGCTTAGGTTGTGATCACGTCCCGTTGCCCCCCTGCGGCGGGTCAGAGAGGAGACCTGAGGCGATGCGTTTGAACACCGATCGGGAGACGCTGGTGGTGCTCGAGACGCCGGCGGGCTCCGTGAGGATCACTGCGGTCGAGGCGATCCCCTTCGCCGTCCCCTGCCGCCGCGCGCCGCGGTTCGCGTCCGGGAGCGTCAGCAACGCGGACAACGTGCTGGTCCGGGTGCACACCGATGCTGGCATCGTGGGTCGGGCCGAGGCGCTGCACACATCCACGATCGAGCTCTGAGTGTCGCCGTCGCCATCCCGATGCCATCAACTGAAGGAGAGAGCAATGTCTGACCGCACCAGTCAACTGATCGGCGATATCCTGCGCCGCATTCACGAGGCGATCGTGGACAACGACGTGGCCAGCGCGGTCAAGCCCGACCTGATCGTTCACCCAGAGCCGGCCGACGGCGGGGACTGGGCGATCAGCTATGACCTCTCGCTGGCCGCGGTCCGGGCGCCGGCGTTCGCGTAAGCGGCGATGTCCAGCCTGAAGGTCGCCGTCGTGGGCGGCGGTATCGGTGGCCTGGTCCTCGCGCTCGCCCTGCGCGAGCGCGGGATCAGCGGCGAGGTCTACGAGCAGGCGGTGGAGCTGCGCGAGGTCGGCGCAGCGGTCGCGCTGTCGGCCAACGGAACCCGCGAGCTTCGCCGGCTCGGGCTCGGCGATCAGATCGAGAGCGTCTCGGTGGTGCCATCCGCGCTGGTCATCCGCCGCTGGGACACCGGCGAGATTATCGCCGAGCATCCCATGGGGCGGGGTGGTGTGTATGAGGCGACGTTTGGCGCGCCTTTCTACGGGGTGCACCGCGTCGCGCTCCTGCAGGCGCTGGCCGACCGGCTGGCGGGTGAGGGGCTGCACCTGGGCCGACGGTGTGTCGCCGTGCGGGAGCACCGTTCGGGTGCTGAGCTGCAGTTCGCCGATGGCACGCATGCAGCCGCCGACGTCGTCGTCGGTGCCGACGGCGTGCATTCGGTGGTCCGCCGCCATGTGGCGCCCAAGGCCCGCGAGAGGTTTTCCGGAACGGTCGGCTACCGCGGATTGGTGGCCGTCGAGGACATGCCCTCGCTGCCCGACCCGACGCCGCTTCAGTTCTGGGTGGGCTCCGGGCGCCACCTGCTGCACTACGTGATCGACGGTGGTCGGACGGTCAACTTCCTTGCGGTGGTCCGGGTACCGGAATGGAGGAACGACGCGTGGATGGAGCAGTGCGCCATCAGCGACGCCGTCGATGCGTTCGCCGGCTGGCATCCCGCGGTGACCGAGATGGTGGGCGCCACCGAGGAGGGGACGCGATGGGCGCTGCACGACCTCGAGCCGCTCGAGCGCTGGCACACCGACCGTGCCGTGCTGATGGGCGACGCCGCCCACGCGATGGTGCCCCATCAGGGGCAGGGCGCCAACCAGACGATCGAGGACGCGATCGCGATCGCCGCCTGCCTGGCCGAGGCTCACACCACCGATGATGTGACGCCCGCGCTGCGGCGCTACAGCCGGCGTCGGCACCAGCGGACCGCCGCGGTGCAGCGCCTCTCGCGTCGCACTGCCGATCTGCTGCACCTGCCGGACGGCCCCCGGATCGCCGAGCGTGACGCCCGGTTGACGGATCTGTACTCCGAGCTGGCCTGGATCCACGCCCACGACGCTCACGCTGCCCGCGCCGACCACGGTCCGGCAGTTGGCGCGTCGGCGCCAACCGCCGCAGGCCACCCACCGTGGTGACTCGCGTCCGACTCTCATTTGCGGTAGCGTCGCGGCAATGGCGACCGTCGAATCTGGGTGGATTCGTCCTCCTCTCGCCGGGGACGAGATCGAGCCGCAGCAGCTCAACAAGCGGCGCTACGAGAAAGAGCTCGAGCGCCTCCAGGTGGAGCTCGTACGTCTGCAGGACTGGATTGTCCACAAAAGCCTGAAGGTCGTCGTGGTCTTCGAAGGCCGCGACACAGCCGGCAAGGGCGGGACGATCAAGCGGATCACCGCGAAGACCAACCCGCGGGTGGTGCGAACGGTGGCGCTCAGCACGCCGACCGAGCGCGAGCGCACGCAGTGGTACTTTCAGCGCTACATCGCCCATCTACCAGCCGGCGGCGAGATGGTTCTGTTTGACCGCAGTTGGTATAACCGCGCCGGCGTTGAACGCGTGATGGGCTTCTGCACGCAGGAGGAGTACGAGGAGTTCATGCGGACGTGTCCGCAGTTCGAACGAGATCTGCTGCGCTCGGGGGTCATTCTCGTGAAGTACTGGCTGTCGGTGAGCGACGAGGAACAGGAGCGTCGCTTCAAGGCGCGCCTGAAGGACCCGGCGAAGCAGTGGAAGCTCAGCGGCATGGACCTCGAGGCGCGCCGGCGCTGGGTCGACTACGCCGAAGCCAAAGACGACATGTTCGCCTACACCGACACGTCAGAATCGCCGTGGTACGTGGTCGAGGCCGACGACAAGCGTACGTTGCGGCTGAACCTGATAAGCCATCTGCTGAGCCTGATCCCCTACGAGGACATCCAGCAGAAGAAGCTCAAGCTTCCACCGCGGCAAAGCCGAGCCTACGTCCGCCCGCCGCAGAGCGAACAGAACTACGTGCCAGTGCGATACCAGGTCGGTTAGTAATCGGGCCGACGCCCCTCGCCCTGGCGGTTGTGTCGAGCTGGCGAGCGCTGTACCGCGGGCCTACTGGTAGCTGATGTACTCGGGTCGGGGACGCAACGCCATGATCTGGTCGGGCGTCATCGGCACGGGGTCCTGATCTCTGTGGAGGAACACCTTGAACCCGATGTGAAACTTGCCGGCGTCGCGGGCGACCGTGCGGAAGGAGTCGAGCTTGGTCGACACTGCCCCGAGTCCGTCCATCTGAAGAACGGTGGCGAGACCCGACCGGATTGCGATCTTCGTTCGGTCGGGAAGTTCGCTGGTGCGGAACTCGTGGATGATGAACAGTTTCTGTGGAAGATTGTGCCTCGCGACCAGGCGCGAGAGATAGGCCGAGACGGCGTTGATGTCGGCCGCCGAAGCGGACCCGAGCTGCTGACCGGGCACCACCCCGGGACCCACCTTCCATTCAGGGTCCAGCCCCACTCCCACCCCTGGGTCCAGCAGGAAACGCGAATAGCGTTTGACGTCGGCAAGGAAGTCGCCTTGCCCCGGCTGGAAGTCCAGGATCAGCAGTAGCTTGTGCCGATGAGCCGCAGCCAGGTAACGGGCGACCGTTGCTGGGTCGACGGGCGTGCTGTAGGTTCCGTCGGCCCCCGGGGCGAACGAAGCCACCGTCGTGACCAGCTCAAACGCCGGCTGCACAGGCTGCCCGAAGTGGGCGTAAGCACTCGCCCGCCGTTGCACCCCGACGGCATCGGCCTCCGGGTCGTCGGTGTGGCCAAGGATGTTCGAGGTGCCGACGATTCCGTAATACGCCACCACCACATGCCCAGGCAATACCGTCCGGCCCCCGCGCGGGAGCATCACCAGCTTAGGTTTCGGGCGTGTGGCTCGGCTGGCGGACTGACCCTGCTTGCTGCCGCCCCCGCCGGCCAAGAACACGGCGATCACAACCGCTGCAACAACGCAGACCCCCAGAAGTCTGAGCCAGCCGATTCTTCTGCTCCGACTGATCCTCCGCCGTCGGCGCGTCCTCCCACGACGTCGCGCGCGTGTGTGTCGAACCACGTACTGGCGCTTTTCTCCCACCGAGTAATCCTATGCGTCTCGGGCCCAACAGGAATTCCCGCCGATGGCCGGATCGTTTCCCTGCTGGGGTCCAGGGGTTGTGCCCGGCCCGAATGCACGACTCCGGGCGCGGTAACCCTCCGGTCACACGAGCCATTGATGATCGCCGACCGCGGCGGCCAGGGCAGCGACGGCTGCGGCCTGACGTGTGCTGTGCGGAGGCCGCGGACCAGATCGCGGTGGCTCTGGTGCGCGGCCTCACTACGACATTGTCCGGCCGGACACGGCAACGTCTTGCGCCGTGCGATCAGGTGCCTTTCGCAGCCGCGGTGATGATCTTTCGCAGCGGTCCGGGACGGGTGAAGACCGCGGGATGGCCGAGCGGTGCGGGCACGGTGAGCCGACGCGGACCGCTGTACTGGCGTCCCGTCCACACCTCGACCGGTAGGCGACGAGTTCGGAAAGGAAGATGGGTGCCACTACCCGGTTTTCGACGCCAACGGCAGCCAGGACCTCCAACTACGCTGACAACGCGGCGGCGAGTGACGTAGGATCGTGCTATGCCCACACTTGATCAGATACAAAAATCTATAGAGGCTCGACTCACCGAGCTCAAGCAAGAGGTAACCGCGCTCACGACGGCACGCGCGGCGCTACGGCACGGTTCCGCCAACCAGTCCGGCGGTTCTGCCCGGACCACCGCCGCGCCAAGGCGTCATCCCAGTGCGAACAGATCACGCAACCGACAGAGCGCCCGCGCTGCCGCATCCGCCGGCGCCGGCGCCGCCAGCCGGCCGGCAACGAGCGCCGAAGGGGCTGCTGTCAAGCCTGCTTCTCGGCCTCCCGCGCCACGCCGGCGCGCCCAACGGCCGAGGCCTCGCTCCCAGCCCGGTGAGGTTCTGCTGGCGGGCAAGCTCGAGGCGATGCTCAGGGAAACAGAGGACGGCCTGAGCGCGAGTGTAATCTCCAACCGCGCCAACGCCGGGTATGACCAGGTACTCGGTCTCCTCAAGGAGCTCGAGCAGGACGGTCGCCTCCGCCGCACCGGCGCTCGTCGAACCACTCGGTGGCGACTGATCAGCGACGAAGAACGCATCGCTGAGAGAGCCGCCGAGCTGGCAAGCCTGAACGCCACCGAATCCCGAGCGAACCGGCGCTGAGTTTTTGACGCGCGCACCGGGCGGCGGGTTTTTGTGCGCGCACCGGCCGCGGGTTTTTGCGCGCGCACCGGCCGCGGGTTTTTGCGCGCCCACCGGCCGCGGATGGTTGTGAGCTCACCCCAGTGTGATGCAGACGATCCCGGCGACCACCAGCGCCGCGCCGGCGAATCGCCCGAGGCTCACCGGCTCGCGCCCTCGCGCCGCGACGATGGCGACGGCGAACACCACACTGGTCTCACGGATCGCGGCCACCGGGGCTGCGGGCGCGAGCGATAGCGCCGCCACCACCAGCGCGTAGGCGCCAAAGAACCCGACTCCGGCCATGATCGTCGACCAGCGAAGGGCCGCGCGGAGCGCGGCCGGTCCGCGCGAGTGCCACACCCCCGCAAAATAGGCTGCTGCGACGGGCGCGAGCACGAGCTCCAGGTAGGCAATCGGGGTGGCGTGAACGATGCCGTGCTTGTCGACAAGGGTGTAGCCGGCAATGCACCCCCCGACCGCGAGTGCGAGCCCGAGGTCGCGCGCCCGGCCGGCCTGGCGCAGCCCTCGGACAAGGACGACGCCGATCGCCACCAGTAGCACACCACCGGCGCCGAGCGGAGATATGCTCGCGTGCAGGACGAGCGCGCCGACCAGCAGGACGAACACGGGCGCTGAGCCGCGCGCGATCGGATACACAAAGCTCATCGCCGCCAGGGAATAACCGGTGGAAAGCAACACCAGGTACAACAGCTCGAGCCCGCTCGACATCGCGGCGAACGGCAGCACCGCGGGGTTGACTCGCCAGGTCAAAGCTGCGACCGGGGCGAATGCGATCACCCCCACTACCGCCGCCACCGCGGTCGCCGCATAGGTGTCCTCGGCGTCGGAGAGCAGCAGATTCCACCCCGCGTGCACGACCGCGGCAGCGAGCACCAGGAGGAAAGCTGACAACGGCATGACGGCTCGTGAACGCCTCCGCGGGCGTGGAGTGCAGAATGGACGGGTCCTTCCATATCACCACGTCGCGGGTGGATTCGAGCGCCAGACCAGCGCGAGCCAGCGGGAGGCATCCTCGACCGGCTGATCGACGACGGCGAGCCAGCAAGGCCTGTCTCAGCCCGGCACCGCGCCTCGAAGCCGGTCACCGGCGGCGACGCCGCACGGCCTCGAGCCCTGTGAGCGATTAGGATCCGGGCGTGCCGCTGGATCCGCAGGTTGTCGCGTACCTGGACCAGCTCCGAACGCTCGGTGTCCCGTCGCCATGGGACCTGCCGCTCGACGAGGGGCGCCGCTCCTATGAGCAGTCCGCCGGTCAGCTGTTCGGGCCGGCGGAGCCCGTCCCCTCGGTCGAGGATGTCGACGCCGGCGGCGTGCCGGTGCGGATCTATCGCCCGGACATCGGCGAGCTGCCGGGGCTGGTGTACTGCCACGGCGGCGGCTGGGTGCTCGGCAGTCTGCAGTCACACGATCCGCTCTGCCGGACGCTCGCGGCACGATCGGGGTGCGTGGTGATCGCGGTCGATTACCGCCTGGCGCCCGAGAATCCCTACCCGGCCGCGCTCGACGATGCGTGGACGGTGACGGCATGGGCGGCGGAGCGGTTCCCGGCGTTGGCGGTGGGCGGCGACAGCGCCGGCGGCCAACTGGCCGCTGCGGTCGCCCTGCGCGCCCGCGACGCGAATCTGCCGCTGACCCTGCAGGCTCTGATCTATCCGGCCACCGACTACCGCTCCGACACTCAGTCCTATCGCGACAACACGGAGGGACCCGCCCTGACCGCGGCGCAGATGCGCTGGTTCTGGGCGCAATATGTGCCGGATGGAGCGCGCGCTGATGAGCCCGGCTGCTCGCCACTCCGGGCGGCGGAGCTCGCCGGGGTGGCGCCGGCGTTCGTCGTGTCGGCCGAGTACGACCCGCTACGCGACGAGGGCGAGGCATATGCGCAGCGCCTGGGCGAGGCTGGGGTTCCGGTGACGTTACGACGCTACGAGGGCCTGATCCACGGCTTCATCCGGATGCCGGCGCTGATCCATCGCGCCCGCGAGGCGATCGACGAAGTCGCCGGCGCGGTCGCCTCGGCGATACGGCGGGCGCCGGTCTGAGCTGGAGTGGCCGCCGCTCTTACTCAAACGACGGCCGGGTGACGGGTTAGCGCCGTGACCAGTGCTCCTCGGACACGTTCGTGTCGGCGAGCTCGAGGGTGCACCTGTAGGCCTTGAAGTCGACGTGGCGGTTAACCGCGTAGAGCGCCTGCGGCGAGCACAGAAACAGTGCAGCCGACTGATCGAACACGTACCGGTCGATCTGCTCGGCCAGCTCGATCGAGCGTTTGGGGTCGGTTTGGCTGACGAGCTCCGCAAACAGGTCATCGAACTTCGGGTCGATTGGTCCGGCCCGAAACGCGCCGTCCTCGCCGAAGAACTCGCGGTGCACGACGGCCGGCGGGAGATCGGAGGAAAGGTCGAACCAGGCGTGAAGCAGGACATCCCACGACGGCAGGAGCTTCTTCTCGATCAGCATCCGGGCGCCCCCGATCAGCTGGTCGGCCGGCACCACGAGCACATCGGCCTCGATCGCCAGCGCGTCGCGCACGCACGCCGCGACGAACTCGGCGACGGGCTCGAGATCCTCGGGAGTGGCGATCCGCAGTGGCCGGCCCGGCGGCCAGGCGCCGGAGCGCAACAGCTCCTGGGCTCGGGCGGGATCGGCGCGGCGAGCCTGCGCGCCGGGGAACAGGCCATTGCACCACGACGGGGTCAGCGCCGCCAGCGGCGTTCCGTAGCCGAGCAGACCCTCGTCCACCAGGCGGTGACGGTCAACCGCCCAGTTCAGCGCCTCGCGGATGCGCACGTCGCCCAGCGGGGCGTCATGGCTCTCGTAGGTGTTGAAGATCCCGACGATCAAGCGATTACCGTCGATCGTGACCAGCCGGGCGTGGTCTGACTCGTTCACCCGCTCCGCATCGGTCGGCAGGACCTCCGAGACGATGTCGACCTCGCCCTCACGCGCACACACTGCCTCCAGCGCGGCGGCGGGCGTGAGATCGTTGCGGAAGACCACCTTCTCCAGGCACGCCTTACGTTCCGTGTTGTGGCCCGGGTTGGCGGTCAGGACGACCCGGTCAGATCGATCTTCGGCGGCGATGATGTTCGTGGCGGCAAAGCGCGGACGCAGCCGCTGGATCGCCATCACGGTATCGATCGTCGAATAGCCCTCGGTGAGCGTGAACGGTCCGGTGCCCCACGGGCCCGGTTCGTCAATCGCTCACCAGTGGCCTTCGCCCGTGCCTATCCGCTTGTAGCCAAAGCCGAGCTCGTCCCAGAACCGGTCAGAGGCGATGTGAAAGCCGCGGAACTTGCCGAGTGCCAAGCCGTCCGGCTCGGGGAAATGAAACACGCAGGTGTGCTCGTCCTCCACGACGACCTCGGTGTCGGGGTGGAAGTTCAGGTAGGTGCCGGGTGGGTGAGGCGCCGCCCAGCGCTGGACCTCGTCGAAGTTGCGCCTGACCGAGCTCGCCGTGCACGGGGACCCGTCCTGGAACTGGGTGCCCGGACGAACCTTGACCTCGAGCGTCCTGTCATCCCGCCAGGTGGCGTCGGAAGCCAGCGCCATCACGGTGAAGCCGTCGTGGTCGGTGCGGACCGGCTCCTCCATCGTGTTCCAGGTGATGAACAGCCAGTTCAGCGGGTGCGGGTCGAACACCGTGATCGTCCCGACCGGCGCGGCCGTCGTCGTCGTCATCGCTTCCTCCTGGGATCAGTCCACCTGAAGCTCGATCGGGTCGGCGCTGAGGCCGCGCCCGTCGACCGCTGATCCGAACTCTACCCGACGGTCCGCCTGGCCATGGCGATGCGACAGTGGCCGGCGCCCGAAACCGTGAGAGACGGTCGGGCGGGCTACCGCTCCCGAGCCGGGTAGCGAGCGTCGGATCGGATCGGGTCCAGGTCGGAGTCGGTCTGCGCCCGGGTCCGTGGCTGCGCGTCGCCGGTGAAAGCGTGCCGAGATGATCCAGGGCACGATCGGTCTCGCCAGCCAGCGACGCGTAGCAGGCGAGGTTGTAATGCAGCGAGGGGTGCTCGGGATGGTCGGCCAGCCCGGCGGCGGCCAACTCGTACGCGCGGGCGGGATCGCCGGCGTCAGCGGCGGGCTGGGCCGCGAACCAGTACTCCCACGCGGATCCGGCCAGCGTCCCGGGGACGCCCCCGATGACGATCGCCGTGGTGCCGTCAGTGACCGCCACCGCAGGTTGCGCTGCCGTCGGTCAGCCTCGCGGCGAGCATTCACCGGCCTCAATCTTCCACGCGGGAGGCGCGTATCGGGCGTAACGTCCGCGCTAAGACGTAGAAATTGGCAGGAGCGCGGTCGGTCGCCTAGCGTGGCCGGACGCAACGTCTGCCGAACCTCGGCGAACGTCTCGCACACGGTCAACCACCAAATCAAGGGGAGCAAATGATCATCCTCGGCATCGTCCTGTTGATCATCGGGTTCATCGCCAAGATCGCGATTCTCTGGACGATTGGAATCGTTCTGCTCGTGATCGGCCTGATCCTGCTGGCGCTGGGAACGATGGGGCGGGCGATCGGCGGGCGCCGCCACTACTACTGACCAGTCGACGCGATTGGTGTGACGGCGGCCGGCGCAGACTGCGCCGGCGCCGAAAGCTGAAGTACACCGGTGGGGGCGCTACCCGCCGAGGTGCAGCCGGTCATCCCATCCGCAGCGCCAGGACAAGCTCTCGCCGCAGCCGTCGACTAGCCGTCGCGGCCGCGGCGTTGTGCCCAGTACGCCTCGACGTGCTGGTCGGGCGGCGATGGTGATCGGCTGCACCCCGCGGCGGCGCGGCCGACTCGGAGTCACTCAGGAGGCGGGCGCGCCTGGGCGAGTGACCGAGCGAGCAGCCCGAGAACCGCCGCCGGCATCAACCACCAGGCCGTCACTCCCGCGGACTGCAGCGCGGCGGTGAGGGCTACGGCGACCACAATCCCCGCAGCCGCGACCCAGTCGTCTCCGACCACAAACTCCCAGGCGGCCAGGACAGCCCGCCTCACAGCGACCGCTCCGGCTGCGCCAAGGAGCGAGCCGGCCCCGGACGGGCGCGCAGCCACGCGGCCATCCCCAACGAGACCAGCGCGAACCCCGGGATAAGCACGAGCAGAGCCGCGTCCCCTCCGGGCCAATGCGCTCCCGCCCCCTCCGCGCTCCAGAAGGTGCCAAACGAAGTCAGCATCACCCCGACAGCGAACTTCATCGTGTTCTCTGGCACCCGCGCCAGCGGCGCCCGCACGACGACGCCGGCGGCGATGACCGCCACCACCGCGACAGCGGCAGCGACCGCGGCCAGGCCGACGTCATGCTGGTTGGCGCCGAAGGTGACGACGATGAACGCGACCTCCAGGCCCTCCAGCAACACCCCCTTGAACGCAATCGTCAGCGCATAGCCGTCGAGCTTGTCCCGGCGATGGCGCCCGGCGCTGCGCGCCTGCTCAGCCTCGGTCGCGAAGATCTGGTCCTCGTCGTGCAGCGCCTTGAGCCCGGCGGCGCGCAGGATCGCCTTACGCAGCCATTGCAGCCCGAACACCAGCAGGAGGCCGCCGATCACCACGCGCAACACGCCGATGGGGACCGCGGCGATCGCCGGTCCCAGTACCGCCACGATCACTCCCAGCACCAGGCCACCGGCAGCCGCGCCATAGAGAGCCGAGCGCCAACTGCGGGTGGCGCCGACGGCCAGCACGATCGTCAGCGCCTCGACCGCCTCGACGGCACAGGCCAGGAAAACGGAAACGGCGAGTGCCCATTCGGTTCCCGACATGCTTTTGGAGTTTGCCAGCACTCGATGTCGAGCAGATCTACCCGCCCGCGAAACCGGTCTCCTACAGTCTCGTCGGCATCATGGCTGCTCCGATCCCGACCTCGGGCATGATCACCGCCCGTAGGATCCTGCGCGAGTCCGCCCTACCCACCAGCCAGCGACGGCTCCGCGTCTCCGCCGACGCGGTGCAGCGTCTGGCCACCGTGGGGGTTACCGAGACTCTAGACGTGCTGGGGCCGGTGAACCACGGCCACGCGGGATGGGCGCTGCTGTTGACCGGCATCCGGATCGCCCGGAGCACTGACACGCTCAGGCCGCCCAGTGCGGGCAGGCGAACGGACACTTCGTTCAGCGTCGGCCTGCTGTGGGGCGGGCTCGTCGCGGCAGTCGGAGGCGACCAGCTGGTCTCCGGCACGGCCCCGAGCGAGGGCAGCGATGCCGTCTGGCAGCCGGGCGAGGACGCGCACCAGGTCCGGCGGCTGGCGGCCGAGCTCGCCGACACTCTGCTCGATCGGTTCGCATCCCCCGAGGGGCGCGAGCGATTCGAGATCGACTCGATCATCGAGATGGACAAGAGCCTGACTGATCTCGATCACGTTCTGGCCGGTTGGATGCTGTGCGGGTTCGGTCTCTGGATGGGGAGCGGGGTGGGTGGCGTGGTGGCGCCGCTCACCCGCCGCCGCCGGCTCGGTCTGCGCGCCGTGACCAATCCGCGCGGGGCGGCGCAGGGCTGCGGCTTCGCCGGGGCGCTGGTCGCCCAGACTGGCCTGGCGCTGCTCGGTGATCTCCGTCCGCCGACGCTCGACGACGCGCCCGGGGGGTCGCCGGAGAACTGAAATACCCGCTCAGGACGTAGTCGCAACCGCGTCCGCGCCGACCGGAACATCCGCGCCAGCCGATAGGTTGCCGGCGATGGCAGTCAGGAGCGGCAGTCGTCCGTCGCGGTCCGGGGGCCCGCGCCGACCATCTCCGCGCCGGCCACCGCCCCGCCGGCCGAGCGCGGCCGTCGTGCGGCGTCGCCGCGTGGTTGCCCTTTCGGTGGTCGCCCTGATCGTGATCGGGCTGACCGCGCTGATCGCCTCCGGCGGCAGCTCGGCATCCAGGGGATCCAAGCTCGACGCCGTTCGGCCCGACCACGCCGTCAAGGCCGATCGCTCCGCGCAGCCCCACGCGGTGGCCTCGCCGCTGCGGCGGGTGCCGCCGGGACCGCCGTCTGATCAGCGCCGGCTGTCGTTGTTGCGGACGATCGCCGGCCACATCTCCCCGAAGTCGGTGGCGGCCTCGGACACCGGGCTGGTGTTTGCCCAGAACATGATGTACACGCACACGATCACCGTTTACAACAGCCAGGGATCGCTGGTAAAGACGATCCCCGACACGGTGAACATGGCGCAGTTCGGGTTCCCGGGGCATCCCGGGATCACCCACGGCGCGCCGGTGGAGGCGGCGTTCACCCCGAGCGCACGATACGTCTACGTCTCCAACTATTCCATGTACGGCCACGGATTCGGACCCGAGGGCAACGACGACTGCACCCCGGAGAGCGCGCGGGCGGCGGGAGACACCGACAGCTACGTGTACCGCATCGACACCAGGACCCTGGCGATCGATCAGGTGATCCGAGTCGGATTGGTTCCAAAGTTCCTGGCGGTTACCCCGAACGGCAAATATCTGCTGGTCTCGAACTGGTGCTCCTACGACCTCAGCGTCGTCAACATCGCCACCCACACAGAGGTCGCTCAAATCCCGATCGGACCCTATCCCCGCGGTCTCGCCATCTCGCAAGATTCGCGGACCGCGTACGTCGCGGTGATGGGCTCGGACGATGTGGTCAAGATCAACCTCGCCACGCTGAAACCGGCCGGCAGCTTCGTCGTCGGTGAGAGTCCGCGCCATCTCGTGATGTCTCCCGACGGTCGCTACCTCTACGCGTCACTGAACGCTCCGGGCGAGGTCGCCAAGATCGACCTCACCGATGATCGCGTCGTCGCCACCGCCCAAACCGGCGAGCAGGACCGTTCGCTGGCGGTCGCCGCCGACGGCCGCAGCCTGTACGTCGTCAACTATGACTCCGACACCGTCACCAAGGTCCGGGCATCGGACCTCCACGTCCTGCAGACCTTCAGCACCGGCGTCCATCCCATCGGCATCACCTACGACGCCACCACGGGGGACGTGTGGGTCGCCGTCTACAGCGGCCAGATCCTCGTGCTCGCCGACCGCAAGCCCGGCTAGACGGCCAAGAACCTCCGGCTAGACAGTGGTGACGGGGTCGACACGGTCCGGGTGGTGCAATCCGGGGTGGCATAGCAACCACCCGATGACACATGCGCGAGGCAAGCGGATCCGAATGTGGATGGGCACTCAGGGTGACAGGCGCCACTGGATTGGTCCGAGCCCCGGGAAGTGCAGCGCCTCCGCCGCGGCTCCGGTCAGATCCCATTCGCGGCCCGCGATGTAGGGGCCACGATCGATCACCGGGATCCGGATCGCGCGGTCGCCGTAGCGGAAGATCACCTCGGTTCCGCACGGCAGCGTCTTGTTGGCGACGCCCAGGGTCCAGGGGTGAAGCACGCCGCCGCACGCGACACCGCTGCCGTACAGGTCGTAGAACGACGCGATGCTCACGTTGTAACGCCCGGGCGGAAGCTGCGATTGATCCACGAGCGCCCCCGAGACGTTCACCCGATCCAGGTGGTACCGAGCGACGGCGCGCTGGAGGCGGGCCACCGCGGCCCGGACGGCGGCGTTGCTGGGGGCTCCCGGGGCGGGAGCGCGGGTGATGCTGGCCGGCTGGCTCGGGCTCGGGCTCGGGAGCGCCGCCGCCGTCGAGACGGTCGCGCTCGGGTCCGTTGAAGCGGGCCCGTTGCGCCGGCTCGGGTCGGCGGTCGACGGTGCGGTCGGCACCTGTCCGGCGGCCGGTTCCACCACCTGAGGGCGAGGATGTGGGTTCGGTGAGGAGGTGGTGCGCGACGTACTCGTCCGCGAGCGGCTCTGCGTCGGCCGGTGAGATCCGCCCGAGGCGCACCCCGCGAGCGCGAGGACCGCGATGGCTGTCGCGAGGGAGGCTCGGATCGGTTCAACTTTAACGGTCAGCGCCGCGCCGAGTGGACCCCGGCAACCGGCGCGTTCGATCAGCGATCACTCAGAGAGGAACAG
Organism: uncultured Actinomycetota bacterium; assembly: GCA_963830395.1. Lineage (GTDB taxonomy): Bacteria > Actinomycetota > Thermoleophilia > Solirubrobacterales > Solirubrobacteraceae > Palsa-465. The sequence goes on along the minus strand of CAWHMI010000001.1, from coordinate 175,883 downwards.
CCGACCGCTCATCTGCTCGTCGCTCTGCGGATTGAACTCCCACAGGCCCCGCAGCTGGGCGCGCAGGTCGGCGGGCAGCCGGTCGACCCCGGATTGGTCGATCTCCACCAGGTTGCCGGTCGGGTCGCGCACGTACAGCTGCACGACGTCGCCCGGCAGCTGCACCAGATGGTTGCCGAACGCCGTTCGCTCGAGCGCATCCCGGCGTTCGGCTACTCGATAGGCGGGCTCGATCTCGTCCACCGTGACACCGAAGTGGTGGTGGCTGGTCGGCGGCGTGTCGCGCTCGAACAGATGCAGCTGCGTGCGACCAACGGCCAGCCACTGCACCCGGATGCCGAAGTTCGGCGTGGGGATCAGCTCCGCGCCGAGTAGCTCGACGTAGAAGTCGACCGATTCCTGCAGGTCGCGCGCATTCACGCTCACGTGATTGATTGCCCGGGTCACCGCGCCTGCATTCAGACTACCCCGCGGATGAAGCCCGGACCTCGTGACAGTTTCTCACCGGTGATCGTCGGCGTCTGGCGCCGGTGGTATGGTGCCGCGCCGGTGTTGTCGTAGGTTTCCGGACCGACCGGACACCGAGAGCCAACGAAGGGACCAACCTATGCCATTGCCGCTGGCCGACTTCACCTTCGGCGACGCGCTGCTCACGGTTCTGGAGCTGGCGCTGCTGTTCATGTGGATCTGGATCGCGATCGGCGTGGTCCTCGACATCTTCCGCAGCCACGACCTCTCCGGCTGGGGCAAGGCGGGGTGGATGCTGCTGATCCTCATCCTTCCGTTCCTCGGGGTGCTGATCTACCTGATCGCCCGCGGGCACAACATGCATGAGCGGACAGCCTCGCAGGTGAGGGCCCAGGACGATGCGTTCCGGCGCTACGTTCGCGACGCCGCCTCCAGCCCCGCGGATGACCTCGCGAAGCTGGATGACCTTCGCAACCGGGGCGTGCTGTCCGACGAGGAGTTCGAGCGGGCCAAAGCCAAGGCGCTCGGCTGAGATCGCGCGCCGCGGAGCCGGATCCGCTATCCGCGGCCCGCCCGTCGCGATCGGGACACGGACCATCCCGGTGGCTGGGCGTCGACGTCGGTGGGCGCCGCAAGGGCTTCGACGTGGCGCTGATCGACGAGTCCCGCCTGGTGCTGTTGGCCGGTCGGCTCGACACCGCCGGGGTGGTCGCGCTCGCCGGCGAGCACCGCCCGGCCGTCGTCGGGATCGACAGCCCGCGAGCGTGCGCGCCGCCCGGCCACACCACCCGCGAGTGCGAGCGCAGGTTGGCGGCCGCGGTCTGTGGCATCCGGTGGACCCCGGACGAGGAGAACGTCCGTGGCAACCCGTTCTACGCGTGGATCGTTCACGGGCTGGAGCTGTTCGCCGCGCTGGCCGGTGACGGGGCGGAGCTCCTGGAGGTGTTCCCGACCGCATCGTGGACCCGTTGGATCGGCGAGCGGGGATCGTGTTCCCGGGCAAATTGGACCCGGCTCGGTCTGGCCGCGCTCGGTCTCGCCGAACTCCCGGGCCGGACCAACCAGGATCAGCGAGACGCCATCGCCGCCGCCGTCACCGCTCGCCAGTTTTGGTACGGCCTCACCGACACGATCGGTGAGATCGTGGTGCCGCGCGCGGGGGCGTGACGACCGCCGGGTCATCGCCGCGCGCCCGACCCGGCGACGACCGCCGGGTCATCGCCGCGCGCCCGACCTGGTGACGACCGCCGGGTCATCGCCGGGCGCCGGAGAGGGCGAACGCGCTCAGGTCGATCTCGCTGACGCCATCGGTCAGCGATTGGGCGATCGATTCTCCGATCGCCGGCGAATGCTTGAAGCCGTGGCCCGAGCACGGCGATACGATCAGCACCGAGTCGTGGTCGGGGTGGGCGTCGATCACGAACCGGCCGGCCCGGGTGCTGGTGTATAGGCACGAGGCCGTGCGTAGCGGCACCGATCCGAGCCACGGGAAGTGCGGCGCGAGGTGGCGCCGGCACAGCTCGTCGACCTCCTGCCGGGTCGGTGGCGGCTGGGGCGCGCGCGGGTGAGTCGTCCGCTCGTAGGTCTCGGTGCCGACCTTGACACCACCGCCGGGACCGTCGATCGCGGGAAAGCCGTAGAAGCCAAGGCCGTGGCGGAAGTCTTCCTTCTCGCCCTGGTACTCCCAGATGAAGATCGGCATCCGGCGCAGCTGCTCGTAGCCGGTGCGGATCGGGAACCAGTACAGGAGCTGTCGGTAGACGGCGAAGATGTCCTTCCCCCCGGCAAACAGCTCGGAGATCCACGGGCCGGCGCACAGCACCAGCCGATCGGCCTCGACGGTGCCGGAATCGGTGCGGACGGCCACCCCTCCGGGCGAGGCGGTCCACTTGGTGACGCGCTCGCCGAGCCGGAGCCGCGCCCCGTGGCGGCGGGCGAGCCGCAACTGGGCGGTGACCGCCGCCTCGGGCCGGATGTAGCCGGCAGCCGCCTCGTAGTAGCCCTCGGTCTCGGCGTCGGCGGCGAACATCGGAAACCGCCGACGCAGCTCGGTGTTGCTCAGGTTCTCGTGGGCCACCTGGTTCGCGCGTGCCGAGGCTCGCGTCTGCACCAGGAACGGATTGGTGGCGTGGCCCAGGATGAGGCCGCCGATCTCGGTCAGCAGCTGCGTTTCGGCCTGCTGCTCGATCTCGCGCCACAGCTGATGGGAGCGGCGGACCAGCGGCGCGTAGTCGGGCCCCTCGCCGATCGCCAGCCGGGTGATCCGCGTCTCCCCGTGGGTGGACCCGTGGCCGTGCGGTGGGTGGTACTGGTCGATGCCGATCACCGACACCCCGCGGGCGGCCAGCTGACTGCAGGTGGCACTGCCCATCGCGCCCAGGCCGACGACGATCACGTCGGCCCGGCCAGACCTTCCGCCGGTTAGCAGCGCGCGTCCTCGGCCAGAATCCGGGGGCTGTCGACGATGATCTGGCGCCGCCGCAGCGCCGTGAACAGAGGCTCCTGGTCGCTGAACGTCACCAGCTTGGCGACATCGGGCCGGAAGCCGACGGACAGGGAGCTCGGCGTCGCCTCGGCGACCTGACCGTCGATCTCGAGCCGGGATCCGCCGATCCCGGTGGTGATCTCCATGTCCAGCCGGGACCGGTGACCGACGACCAGCGGCAACCGTGAACCTCCGTGAGTGGGCAGCGGCGTGACGACGTACGCCTGGGTGTCCGGGCTCAGCAGCGGGGCGCCAGCGGCGAGCGCGTAGGCGCTTGACCCGAGCGGCGTGCTGACGATGCAGCCATCGCCGGCGAGACGGTACAGCAGCGTGCCGTCCACCCGCGTGGTCACGCGGACCTGGCCGATGCCCGCTCTGACCACGGCGATGTCGTTGAGCGCAAACAACTCTTCCGCGCCCTCACGGGAGATGACCAGGGCCGGCAGCAGGCGCGGCGTCCAGTCGTCAGCGCGAAAGCGGTCCAGCGCAGCGGGGAGAGCCGGGGCCGAGATCGTCGTCAACACGCCCAAGCTCCCACACGCGACGCCGAGCGTCGGGCGGTCGACGGCCACGGCGGTGCGCAGGGCCGCCAGCATCGTCCCGTCGCCGCCGATCGACACGATCAGGTCACAGTCACCGGGCGCGCCCGTCTCGGTGACCGTCCGGTCGTTGCCGACGATCGGGACCTGCACGACGGCGACGCCGCGAGCCCGCGCCCATCCGAACAGCTCGGTCAGGGGCAGGTCGATGTCCCGGGACGGGTGGACGACCACTCCGACGCGATCGGTGCGGGTCTCGCAGGCGGGGCGAGTTTCGGCGGTCCAGGCCATCGCACAGATTGTGTCGGGTCGTGGCGCCAACGGCTGCCCCGACTACGGGGCGACGCCGGTGAGCGCCACCCGCCCCTCACCGTCCAGGGTGAAGCCCTTGAGGTCGAAACGGGTCTCGAGCAGCTCCGGGATCTGCTCCCGGGCGATGCGGGTCGCCTCTCGTTCACCGGGCCGCTCCACGGTGAGCGCGAGCTCACCCCAGTTGGTCGGCGACTCGGGCTCGCCCCAGTCGGTCAGCGACTCACGCGAGCCGTCGGGCCGCTGCGCGGCGATCATCAGCCCCCGGACGAACGGGGAACGTGGATGGGTGGAGGTGAACCAGTTGCTGGTCTCCACGTCGATCTCCGGCACCGGCTCCGGAATGAAGCCATACAGATCGGTCCACCCGGCGTCGCCGGCGTTCTGGAGCACGTGCTCGGGCCCATCCTGCACCACGCGGACCTGCCAGCCAGCCTGATCGTGGACGTCGCCGGGACCGAACGGGATCGGCTCACGCAGCGTCCCGTTGCCAAAGCCGACATCGGCCAGCCACACGGCGCCCTCGCAACGAATCCGCAGCGCCAGATGGGTCCGCGGCCGGGGCGTGCCGGCGGGCCGGCCGACCCGGACCCGGGCCAGGAGCAACTCGACGTGGGCGCCAAGAGCGCGCGCCGCCGCGGCGAACAGCAGGTTGTGCTCGAAGCAGTAACCGCCCCGGCGTCCGGCGACGAGCTTGCGCTCCAATGCCTCTGGCTCGAGGGCGACCGGCACCCCGCGATGGGGGTCGAGGTTCTCGAACGGGATGGCGGTGACGTGGGCGCGATGCAGCTCGGCCACGCTCGGATGCCCGCTGATCCCGATGCGGCGCAGGTAGGCATCGAGGTCCAACGCGACCGGCGGCATCGCGGGCCAGCTCACTATCGCGTGGCCACCGTCAGCATCGTCGCGCTCGCCGCGGGCACCCGCACCGTGTATCCGGCCCCGGTCGGCGACACCGTCACCGGCTGCGGCTTGCCGGCCAGCACGCCGGTCTCGGTCTCGGACCCGAAGCTCTGACCGCCGAGGGTCACGCCGCCCGTGGCGTGGATGCTGGGCGCCCGCAACGACTCGACGGCGGCGGGGCCGTGCACCCCCGCGATCTTCAGGCGTAATGTCGCCGGCCGTCTGGTCCGCTTGTCGATCACGACCACGTGGGTAGCGCCGCCCGGGGCTCGCGTCGCCCACACCTTGACTCCGCTGGGCGCGGTCGTCGCCACCCGCAGCAGATGCGAGCCCGGGGGCGCCGCCTGGGCGAACATCATCATGCCGTAGAACTCGGGGTGGACTCGCATCCGCCATCCCCCATGGACGAGCTGGGGCCCGAGGATCTCGTTGATATGTCCCGGGATGCTGTGGATGTTGACCCCGTACACGCCGACCCGGGCGAGCTCGAACAGGGTGTCAAGGACCCACAGCGCCGAGGTGAAGGTGTCGCTGACGCCGCGGGTGCCGCCGCACGAGATCCCGTTCAGCTCATCGATGCGCAACGGCAGGTGGTGGCTCCGCGCCACCGCCACGTACGGCGCCATGAGCTCGGCGAGCCCGTGTGACGACGCGTCGGAGAGCAGCTGCGCGCTGGTGACGACCGTCGTCTTGGTGCAGTGCTTGAGCGGGTAGGCGTGCATGGTGGCCAGCCGCACCCGCGGCTCGGCGCTCAGAAAGACACCCAAGTGCACCAGCCACTCGGGCGCGCCGCTCGCCGGTCCGGCCAGGGCCACGCTGGGTAGTTGGGGGGCGAAGCTGGTGAAGTTGGCCGTGAAGGCGCTTTCGTCATAGTCGCGCGGCCGTCCGAACACGAGCCGGCCGGCCGACGTCCGGTACCAGGCGAAGCTGCCGTACAGCTCGGGCTCATTGCCGAGCTCGAGCGCATCGATGTAGCGCCCGCCGATGCGATCGACCATGGCCTGCGCCTCGCCGCTGGCCACCCGGTGACTGTCGGCCTCCAGATTGATGCCGAGAATCAGCCTCGCGTCCAGCTCGGCCGCCAGCGCGTGCGCCACCCGCATCCACGCGGGCCTCAGGGCGTATTTGACGCCGCCGGGCTTGGGCGTATGCGGTACCGGCCACCACGTCCAGTCGGTGCTGTCGCCCCCGAGCCGCAGCACCGGATGCTGATCGGGGGCGAGGTCCTGGAGGAGGTGGACGAAGACGGGATCGATCGCGTTGGGGTTGGTACCGGCGTAGTCCTCGAGCGACTTGAGCTCGGTCGACATCCCGACGAAGCCGGCGGGGATCGGCGGCCCGACGGGCGCGCCGGTGACGGCGACGGGGGTGCCGCGCACGAGGCTGCCGTGGGCGGAGCGGCTGCCCTGTGCGCTGCTGGTGGCGCCGCGACCGGGAGTGCTGCCGTGAGCGGAGAGGCTGCCGTGAGCGGCCGCCGAGCCCGCGCCGCCACAGCCGGTCAGGACCAGCGCGATGGCCCCCGCCACCAGCAGCGCGATCGCAGTCCGTCTCGGCAGCCGCCGTGCAATGCCTGATGCCATCGCTCGGCGGGACGGTAACGGATCCGCGCCGCCGGAGGGCTCGTTACGGCTCGCCGGCGGGGTCAAGGTGCTGACACCCGTGGCCGATCTCGCGCGGTGCGCCTGATTGAATCCGTCGCCATGAGCGAAACCCTGTCGGCACAGACAATTCACATCGAAGGGCACGCGGGCGACGACATCGAGGCGTACGTCGCGAGCCCCGAAGGCGATGGGAGCCGCGGCGGCGTCGTCGTCATCCATCACATGCCCGGCTATGACCGGGCGACCAAGGAGATCGTCCGCCGGTTCGCCGAACTCGGTTACGACGCGATCTGCCCCAATCTCTACTGGCGCGAGGCTCCGGGGGCGGCGCCCGACGACGCCGCGGCGACCGCCCGGGCAAACGGCGGCGTCCCCGATCAGCGCCTGGTCGGAGACGTGGGCGGCGCGGCGCGATGGCTGCGTGGACTGCCGACCTCCAATCAAAAGGTGGGCGTGATCGGCTACTGCTCGGGCGGCCGCCAGTCGGTGCTCGCCGCGTGCCAGCTCCCGCTGGACGCCGCCGTCGACTGCTACGGCGCGTATGTCACCGGCACCCCGCCGGAGGGCTTCCCGCTGAAGGTCTCAAACCTCGTCGATCAGCTCCCGACTCTGAGCTGCCCGCTGCTCGGGCTGTTCGGCAACGAGGACTCCCACCCCAGCCCCGAGCAGGTCGACGAGCTCGACGAGCGTCTCACCCGGGACGGCAAGCCGCACGAGTTTCATCGTTACGACGATGCCGGCCACGCCTTCTTCTCGGTCGACCGCCCGTCGTACCGCGTCGCCGCCGCCACCGACGGCTGGGAGCGGATCACGACGTTCTACAACACGTATCTCGGAGGCTGAGGATGTGCACGTACGCGACGGTCAAGCGGACGCTGGAGGGCAGCGCCAAGGGACCGGACAGCGCCTGGTTCCACGTGACCGACGGCACGGTGTACTTCGATCATCCGGTGCATGCGATGGCCGAGCACACGCTGAACATCGACTTCGCCGACCCGGCCAAGGGGCCGTCGGCGCGGGTCGCGGTGGAGCTGACCGCCGCCTCGGCGCGCGAGCTGGTGTCGGCGATCGAGGCGGCGCTGGAGTCGGCCCCCGCCGAGTTGCTGGCGTAGCCGCACCCGCGTCGGGGAGTTTCGCCGCGGACGAGTGTGGAAAAGGACGCACTCCGAGCGTGTCGATTTGCGTTTCCGCGCGCACGCGGGCTGAGGAGACTTCTGTCACTGTCAAATCGCAGGATCAAGCAGGAAGATGCCCCGGGGCGCGGGGCGTCCTTCCTTGCATTGCCGGACCGGTGCACTCTCAAAGGGCCGCCAGCGCATCGTTGAACGTGGTGCTCGGGCGCATCGCGCCAGACGTCGCGTCGACGTCCGGGTGGTAGTAGCCGCCGAGCGCCACCGCAGAGCCCTGGACGGCGGCCAGCTCGGAGACGATCTTCGCCTCGTCGGCCTCGAGCCGCTGCGCCAGCGGCCCGAAGCGCTGCGCCAGCTCGGGATCCGCGGACTGATCGGCCAACTCCCGGGCCCAGTACTGCGCCAGGTAGAAGTGGCTGCCGCGATTGTCGAGCTCGCCCACCCGGCGCGACGGCGAGCGGTCGTGCTCCAGCACGCTTCCGGTGGCGCGATCAAGCGCATCCCCCAGTACTCGGGCGCGCGAGTTGCCGGTCTTGTCGGCGAGTGTCTGGAGCGACACGGCGAGGGCGAGGAATTCCCCGAGCGAGTCCCAGCGGAGGTGGTTCTCACGCTGGAACTGCTGGACGTGCTTCGGAGCCGAGCCGCCGGCGCCGGTCTCGAACAGGCCACCGCCGTCCATCAGCGGCACGATCGAGAGCAGCTTGGCGCTGGTCCCCAGCTCGATGATCGGAAACAGGTCGGTCAGATAGTCACGTAGGACATTGCCGGTGACTGAGATCGTGTCCTGGCCGTGCCGCGCCCGTTCCAAGGTGAACCGGGCGGCCGCCGCGACGTCGCGGATCTCGATCTCCAGGCTCGCGGTGTCCAGCTCCGCCAGCGCCGGGCGCACCTTCTTCAGCAACTCGGCGTCGTGGGGGCGGGTGGCGTCGAGCCAGAACACCGCCGGAGCACCGGTCGCCCGGGCGCGCTCCACCGCCAGCGCCACCCAGTCTTGGATCGCTGCGTCCTGGGTCTGGCACATCCGCCAGATATCACCGGCCGCCACCGCATGCTGCAGCAGCGTGACCCCGTTGCCGTCGACGACGCGGACGTGGCCCGGGACGTCGATCTCAAACGTCTTGTCGTGGGAGCCGTATTCCTCGGCCTTCTGCGCCATCAGGCCGACGTTGGAGGTCGTTCCCATTGTCGCCGGGTCAAACGCTCCGTGGCGTCGGCAGTCGTCCACCGTCTCGGCGTAGAGGTCGGCGTAGGAGTGATCCGGGATCACGAAGTTGGTGTCCTGGAGCTCGCCGTCGCGGTCGTACATCTGCCCTGACGAGCGGATCGCCGCCGGCAGCGACGCGTCGATGATGACGTCTGAGGGCACGTGCAGGTTGGTGATCCCGCGGTCGGAGTCGACCATCGCCAGCCCGGGGCCGGTCTCGTAGGCGGCCTCGATCGCCCGCGTCACCGTTTGGCGCTCCGCCGCAGGCAGCCGGTCCAGCGCCTGGAGGAGCGCCGCCATGCCGTCGTTGGCGTTGACCTCGGCGGCGGCCAGGACGGCGGCGTGCTCACCGAACACGTCGGGGAAGAAGGCACGCACAGCATGACCGAAGATGATCGGGTCCGAGACCTTCATCATCGTTGCCTTCAGGTGGACCGAGAACAGCACGCCGTCGCGCTTGGACTCCGCGACCTGATGAGCGAGAAACGTCCGCAGGGCGTCGCGCCGCATCACGGCGGCGTCGAGCACCTCGCCGGCGAGCACCGGGAAGCTCGGCTTGAGCACGCTCACGTCACCATCCGGGGAAACGTGCTCGATGCGGACGTCGCCGTCTGCGGCAACCGTCATCGACCGTTCGGTATCGCGGAAGTCGCCCTCGCTCATCGTCGACACCCGCGACCGAGAGTCCGCCGACCAGGCTCCCATGGCGTGTGGATGGTTGCGGGCGTACGCCTTCACCGAGGCGGGTGCCCGCCGGTCGGAGTTGCCCTGGCGCAGCACGGGATTGACGGCACTGCCCTTGACGCGGTCGTAGCGCTCGCGGATCTCTCGCTGCTCAGCATCGCCGGGATCGATCGGATAGTCGGGAATCGCGAAGCCCTGCTCCTGCAGCTCGGCGATCGCGGCCCGCAGCTGCGGCACCGACGCGCTGATGTTGGGGAGCTTGATGATGTTGGCCTCGGGCGTCTTGGCCAGCTCACCGAGCTCGCTCAGCGCGTCGGCGACGGCGCGCCTGTCCAGCCGGTCCGGGAACTGGGCCAGGATCCGCCCGGCGAGCGAGATGTCGCGCAGCTCCACCGTCACGCCGGCGACCGCCGCGAACGCCTCGACGATCGGCAGCAGCGACCGCGTGGCCAGGGCCGGCGCCTCGTCGGTCTGGGTGTAGATGATCTTCATTGCCGCTCACCCTACCCCGCGGGAGCCGGGCGGCTGCCGGGCGCTCTGCGACGATGGCGAGCATTGCCCCGTGACCGAAAGCGAGGACCAACCGGCATGTCGCACCGACCGCCGCTCCCACCGTTCACCGCCGACACGGCCGCGCAGAAGGTCCAGGCGGCCGAGGATGCCTGGAACACGCGGGACCCCGAGCGCGTCGCGCAGGCCTACACGGAGGATTCCGCGTGGCGCAACCGGAATACGTTCGTCACCGGACGCGCTGAGATCATCCGGTTTCTCGCCGGGAAATGGGAGCGCGAGCTGGAGTACGCCCTGCGCAAGAGCTTGTGGACGTTTCACGAGAACCGGATCGCCGTCCGCTTCCAGTACGAGAGCCACGATCGGGGTGGCCGGTGGTGGCGCAGCTACGGCAACGAGCTGTGGGAGTTCGACGAGCACGGGCTGATGACCCGCCGGGAGGCGAGCATCAACGACGTGGCGATCGTCGCGGCTGATCGACGCATCTTCGGGTCTCGGACCGAGACCGAGCGGGGGGCGCCGATTCCCTTGCAGTGACCGTGGCTGCCGCTGCGGCGGGTTAAGATCCAAGGGTATGGAACGACGGATCATCTACGTGACCAAGCTGAGCCGGCTGCCGCTGCTCGGCGCTGACGGCGCCGACGTCGGCCGCGTCGCCGACGGGGTGGTCGACCTCGGCTCCAAGCCGCCGCGGGTCAACGGCGTGGTCGTCGCCGTCCAGCGGCGGCGGGTGTTCGTCGGGATCGGTCGGATCGGCGAGATCGGCACCGACGGCGCGCGCCTGCGCCGCGGCTCGGTCAACCTCCGCCAATTCGTCCTGCGCGACGGCGAGCGGCTCCTCGCTGGCGAGCTGATCGGCAAGCAGCTCAAAGGTCAGCGGGTCGCGGACATCGGCCTGACCCCGGCGCCGGAGCACACCGGCTGGGAGGTGGCGACGGTCGCGCTGGCCGGACGGCGGGTTCCCGGACTCCGGCGGGCCCCTCAAATCCTTGACTGGAGCGAGGCCGGGGAGCTGTTCGCCTCCGATCGTCCGGTCGATCGCCAGGCGGCCGAGCTCGGCGGTCTGCACCCGGCCGAGATGGCCGCGGCGATCCGGCGCCTGCCCCTGAGCCGCCGCCGCGTGCTGGCCGGCGAGCTCGAGGACGACCGGTTCGCCGATCTGCTGGAGGAGCTGTCCGAGGATGAGCAGGTCAAGCTCGTCGAGGGCCTGGACCCGGGGCGGCTCGCCCGCGTGCTCGATGAGATGGACGCCGACGACGCCGCCGACCTGCTCGGCGAGTTCTCCGCCGGGCGCCAGGCGGAGCTGCTGCACGCGATGGATCCCGAGGAGGCCGAGCCGGTACGCCGGTTGCTCACCTACCAGCCCGACACCGCGGGCGGTCTGATGACGCCCGAGCCGGTGATCCTCGCTCCCGACACCACCGTCGCCGAGGCGCTGGCGCGGGTTCGGGATCCGAACCTGCCGGTCCCGCTGGCGTCGGCGGTGTTCGTCTCCCGCCCGCCGCTCGAGACCCCGACGGGGCGGTATCTCGGGAACGTCGGTATCCAGCGCCTGTTGCGCGAGGCGCCGAGCAAGCCGCTCGGCCGCTGCCTGGACGAGGACGTGGAGCCGGTCGATGTCGACGCCAGCGACCGCGAGGTCGCGGCCCAGCTGGCCGCCTACGACGTGGTCTCGCTCGCCGTCACCGACGAGGCGAGCCGGCTCGTCGGGGCGGTGACGATCGACGACGTGCTCGACCGGGTCCTGCCCGAAAACTGGCGAGTTGCGCTTTCTGAAGCACGGTGATCCCGTTATGGCACGCAGCGATGACCTATCAACCCCGCGGGGCACCTCCGGCGGCCCCGTCTACGATCCCGACGCGTTCGGCAACACCGCCGAGCGGCTGGCCCGGTTCTTCGGCACCCCGCGCTACCTGGTGGTGCAGACGATCCTCGTCGTCGCCTGGATCGCCGTCAACGCCGCCTGGGTGACGCTGCGGTTCGACAAGTACCCGTTCATCCTGCTCAACCTGATGTTCTCCACCCAGGCGGCCTACGCTGCGCCGCTGATCCTGCTGGCCCAGAACCGTCAGGCCGACCGCGACAAGGCGGAGGTCGAGCGCGACCGCGACACGAACTCCCGCGCGCTGGCCGAGACCGAGTACCTGGCGCGGGAAATCGCCGCCGTGCGCCTGGCGGTGGAACGCAAGGCCGACCGCGACGACATCGTCGAGCCGCTGGAGCGCCTCGAGGCGATGATCGAGCGCCTCGCGCCGGCCGACGCCTCGCGCAGCGACTGAACAAAAAGAAGGGGCGCCCGGTCAGAGGGGGCGCCCCCACTCAGATCTTCAGCGCGGGAGCGTCAGACGCCGACGGGCGCATCCGCCCGAACGGCCTGCTCGATCTTCTCGCCCGTCTCCCGGTCGATGTTCTTCCAGTACTCGAACGCCCGCGCCAGCACCTTGTCGGAGACGCCGTCCAGGAGGTGGCCGGCGACGTTGCCGACCAGCCGCTCGCGCGCCTCGTCGTCCAGCACCTCGCGCACCATCTTCCCGGGCTGGCCCCAGTCGTCGTCCTCCGCCCGCAGGGTGTAGGCCTGGCGGACCATCTCACCGTCAGCCGCCCACAGCCCCGCGTCGTCGGTCAACGCCGGGTCGGCCTGGGGCCCACCGTAGGAGTTGGGCGCGTAGACAGGATCGGTCACGTTGACCGTCCTGCCCACGCCGTCCTTGCTGTAGCTGTGCACGGGGACGTGGGGGCTGTTGACCGGGATCTGCTTGTAGTTGACCCCGAGCCGGGCGCGGTGCGCGTCGGCGTAGGAGAACCCGCGCGCGAGCAGCATCTTGTCGGGACTCAGACCGATCCCGGGCACCAGGTTGTTGGGCTCGAACGCGGCCTGCTCCATCTCGGTGTGGAAATCGGTGAGGTTGCGATCCAGGGTCATCCTGCCGACTTCGATCAACGGGTAGTCGCCGTGCGGCCACACCTTGGTCAGGTCGAACGGGTTGAACCGGTAGGTCTTGGCCTCGTCGAAGGGCATGATCTGCATGTACAGCGTCCAGCTGGGGTGGTCGCCTTCACGAATCGCCTCGAACAGGTCCCGCCGGTGGTAGTCCCCGTCCTCGCCGGCGATCCGATCGGCGTCCTCCTGGGTGAGGAACTCGACCCCCTGGTCGGTCTTGAAGTGATACTTGACCCAGAACTTGTCCCCGCCCGCGTTGACCCACATGTAGGTGTGGCTGGAGTAGCCGTTCATGTGGCGCCAGCTGCGGGGGATGCCGCGGTCGCCCATCAGCCACGTCACCTGGTGGGCGGACTCGGGTGACAGCGTCCAGAAGTCCCACTGCATGTCGTTGTCGCGCAGGCCGTTGTCGGCACGGCGCTTCTGGCTGCGGATGAAGTGCTGGAACTTCAGCGGATCGCGCATGAAGAAGACCGGCGTGTTGTTGCCGACCATGTCGTAATTGCCCTCGCTCGTGTAGAACTTCAGCGAGAAGCCGCGCGGGTCGCGCCACGTATCGGCGCTGCCGCGCTCGCCGGCCACGGTGGAGAAACGGGCCAGCATCTCGGTCCTGACGCCGGGCTGGAACAGCGCCGCCCGCGTGTAGGCGCTGACGTCGTTGGTCGTCTCGAAGTGGCCGAAAGCGCCCGCCCCCTTTGCGTGCGGCTGACGCTCGGGGATCCGCTCGCGGTTGAAGTTCGCCATCTGCTCGAGCAGGTACTGGTCGTGCAGCAGGATCGGTCCGTCGGGGCCGACGGTCAGCGAATGCTCGTCGCTGGCGACCGGGATGCCGGCGTCGGTCGTCGTGGCGGGAGGCTTGTCACTCATGCGGTCAAACTCCTAACTGTCGTAGCTCGGGTGGCGCCACTCTACGAGCGCCCGACAGGGCGCCCTAACCTGTGTACCCCTCGCTGATCAAGCGCAATCGGCGGCAGATTAAAGACTGCGTGAGAACGCTCCAATTCGCCCCCGCTCGGATAAGGTTCGCCACCGTGCTCGGGCTCCCGGACAGCATCACCGCCTGCCTGTTCGACCTCGACGGGGTATTGACCCAGACGGCCAAGGTCCACGACGCCGCGTGGAAGCAGACCTTCGACGAGTACCTGCGTGACCGCGCGGGCGCCACCGGCGAGCCGTTCCAGGAGTTCGATCCAGTCGCGGACTACGACGAGTATGTCGACGGCAAGCCACGCTATGACGGCGTGCGCTCGTTCCTTCAGTCTCGCGGGATCGAGCTGCCCGAAGGCCACGCCGACGATCCGCCGTCGGCGGAGACGATCTGCGGGATCGGCAATCGCAAGAACGAGCTCGTGCTCAGGCTGATCAAGCACGACGGCGTCGAGGCCTACGCCGGCTCGGTCCGTTACGTGCAGGCGGTCCGCGGCGCCGGCCTGCGCCGGGCGGTGGTGTCCTCCAGCGCCAACTGCCGGGACGTGCTGGTGGCGGCCGGGATCGCGGACCTGTTCGAGGCGCGGATCGACGGCCTCGTCGCCGACGAGCAGCACTTGAAGGGCAAGCCGGCGCCGGACACGTTCCTGGCCGGCGCGCGGGCGCTGGGGGTTGCCCCGGCCCACGCGGCGGTGTTCGAAGACGCGCTGGCCGGCGTGCAGGCGGGACGCGACGGCGGCTTCGGATTCGTCGTGGGGGTCGACCGCGTGGGCCAGGCCGATGCGTTGCGCCGCCACGGCGCCGGCGTGGTCGTACAGGATCTGGACGAGCTGCTGTAGTGATCGAGCATCCGGCGTTTCCGGTCGAACCCTGGGCGGTCCGGGAGACCGAGCTGCACCTGGACAACCTCGCTCAGAGCGAATCGGTGTTCGCGCTCGCCAACGGCCACGTCGGACTGCGCGGGAATCTGGACGAGGGCGAGCCCTACGGGATCTCTGGCACGTATCTCGGCGGGCTTCTACGAGACCCGGCCGCTGCCCTACGCCGAAGCCGGCTTCGGCTACCCCGAGGACGGCCAGACGGTGGTCAACGTCACCAACGGCAAGATCATCCGGCTGCTGGTCGAAGACGAGCCGTTCGATGTCCGCTACGGCGTGCTGCGCCGTCACGAGCGGGTGCTCGACTTCCGCGACGGGGTGCTGCGCCGGACCGCCGAATGGACCTCGCCCACCGGGCGGCGGGTGCGGGTGTCGTCGACGCGGCTGGTGTCGTTCACGCAGCGCGCGGTGGCGGTGATCGAGTATCGGGTGGAGGCGATCGACGAGTCGTTCCCGGTGGTGGTCCAGTCGCCGCTGGTCACCGACGAGTCGTCGACAACCGAAAGCGACGACCCGCGGGCGGCCGCCGCGCTGGCCGCGCCCCTGGACGTCGACATCTCCGACGCGGCCGGCAGCCGAGCGATTCTCGTCTCGCACACGCGCTCAAGCGGCCTGCGGATGGCGGCGGTGATGGAACACCTGGTGGAGGGTCCTTCCGGCACGCAGTCGGGCTGCGAAGCGTTTCCCGATCACGCACGGTTCACGGTCACCGCCGACCTGACTCCCGGCAAGCCGCTGCGGATCCTCAAGCTGCTCGGGTACGGCTGGTCGGCGCAGCGGTCCCCCGGGGCGCTGCGCGATCAGGTCGCCGCGGCCAGCGCGGGGGCCATCCACGCCGGCTGGGAGGGGCTGCTCAAGGACCAGCGGGCCTACCTCGATGACTTCTGGGAGCGTTCCGACGTCGAGATCGAGGGCGACGCCGAGCTGCAGCAGGCGATTCGGTTCGGCCTGTTCCACACCTTGCAGGCCGGGGCCCGAGGCGAGCAGCGGGCGATCGCCGCCAAGGGGCTGACCGGCCCCGGGTACGACGGGCACACGTTCTGGGACACCGAGAGCTTCGTATTGCCGGTGCTGACCTACACCGCGCCGCGGGCGGCCGCCGACGCGCTGCGCTGGCGCCACAGCACCCTCGACCTCGCCCGGGAGCGGGCCCGCACCCTGGGGCTGCGCGGCGCCGCCTTCCCGTGGCGGACGATCCGCGGCCAGGAATGCTCCAGCTACTGGCCGGCGGGCACGGCGGCGTTTCACATCAACGCCGACATCGCCGACGCGGTGATCCGGTACCTGGCCGCCACCGACGACGAAGAGTTCGAGCGCGACGTCGGGGCCGAGCTGCTGGTGGAGACGGCCCGCGCCTGGCGCTCGCTCGGCCACCACGATCCCACCGGGCAGTTCCGGATCGACGGCGTCACCGGCCCCGACGAGTACAGCGCCGTAGCCGACAATAATCTCTACACGAACCTGATGGCGCAGCGCAATCTCCGAGCCGCCGCCGACGCGGTGAGGCGCCATCCCGCGCGGGCGTCCGAGCTCGGGGTCGACGGGGAAGAGGCGGCGAGCTGGCGTGACGCCGCCGACAAGATGATGGTCCCCTACGACGAGATGCTGAACGTCCACCCCCAGGCCGAGGGGTTCACCCGCCACCAGGTGTGGGACTTCGAGAGCTGCCGGCCCGATCAGTATCCGCTGCTGCTGAACTTCCCCTACTTCGACCTGTACCGCAAGCAGGTGGTCAAGCAGGCCGACCTGGTGCTCGCCCTGTTCACCTGCGGCGACTGCTTCACCGCGGAGGAGAAGGCGCGCAACTTCGACTACTACGAAGCACTCACCGTCCGCGACTCCTCGCTGTCGGCGTGCACCCAGGCGGTGGTCGCCGCCGAGGTGGGCCACCTCGATCTCGCCTACGACTACTTTGCGGAGGCGGCGTTGATGGATCTCGACGACCTCGAGCACAACACCCGCGACGGGATCCACATCGCTTCGGTGGCCGGCACCTGGATCGCCGCCGTCGCCGGCTTCGGCGGGATGCGCGACCACGCCGGCACGCTCGGCTTCAGTCCCCGGCTCCCCTCCGCGCTGACCCGCCTGAAGTTCAGGCTCATGTACCGGGAGTGCAGCGTCCGCGTCGAGGTCGACCGCGCCCAGGCCCGCTACTCGGTGCTCGACGGTCAGACCCTTGAGATCACCCATCACGGGGAGCCGGCAACGGTCGCGCCCGGCGAGACGCTGACGCTCGAGATCCCGCCGCTCACGCATCGGGAGCCTCCGACCCAGCCCCTCGGAAGGGCGCCGGCCAAGCGCCGCCCGCCTCACTGAGGGCGTCCGCGCGGGCCCCGGGCCGGGCCGAGGGTTGGCTGCCTGGCGGCGAGGGTAGGCACGCAGCATGCCCCAAGAACTGAACGTCGCCGATCTCAAAGTGACCAGCCCCGCGTTCAACCACCACGAGCGCATCCCCGACCGTCATTCCGGCGACGGCGAGGACGTCTCGCCGGAGTTGATGTGGTCAGGCGCGCCTGACGGAACGCGGGCGTTTGCGATCGTGGTCGACGATCCTGACGCCCCGCTGGTCAACGGCTTCACCCACTGGGTGGCCTACGGCATTCCCGCTGACACGGTGACGCTGCCCGAGGGCGGCGGCGATGTCGTCCACGGCACCAACTCGATGGGCAACGCCGGTTACAACGGCCCGGCGCCTCCGCCGGGGCACGGCACCCATCACTACTACTTCTGGATCTACGCGCTCGACGACGACCTCGACCTGGAGCCCGGGCTGGACCGCCGCGCGTTGATGGACGTCATCGAGGATCACGTCATCGAGCAGGCGCGCCTGGTCGGAACCTTCTCGCACTGAAGCCAAGGTCACGCCAGCAGGTGGACGATCGCCGCGATCCCGACGACGACGATCACGCCGCGGAGGACCCGGGGTGAGAGCCTGCGCCCGAAGCGGGCACCGACCACGCCCCCGAGCAGCGAGCCGGCCGCGATCAGCCCTGCGGCTCCCCAGGCGATGTGGGCGGCGAAGATGAAGACGATCCCTGAGACCAGGTTGACCAGGCCGGTGAGCACCACCTTGACGGCGTTGAGGCGCTGGAGTTCGTCGTCCAGGGCGAGGCTGAGGATCGCCAGCAGCATGATTCCCTGGGCAGCGCCGAAGTAGCCGCCGTAAACGCCGCCGGCCGCCACCCCGACGGTGGCGATCGGCCCGGCCCGTTCCCGGCCGCGGGGACGGTGGGCGGCGAGCAGCCCCGACAGCCGGGGCTGGAGCACGATCAGCACCAGAGCGAGCGCGATGAAAGCGGGCACGATGTCCTTGAACGCCGACGCCGGCAGGCTGAGCAGGAGGATGGCGCCGACGACGCCGCCGGCCAGCGAGGCGCACGCCAACGGCAGCAACCGGCGGCGTTGGCCGGCGAGCTCGCGCCGGTAACCCACCGCTCCGGTCGCCGAGCCGGGCACGAGCCCGACCGTGTTGGAGACGTTGGCCACCACTGGGGGGTAACCGAACGCGAGCAGAACCGGGAACGTGAACAGCGTGCCACTGCCGACGACCACGTTGATCGTCCCGGCGACGATGCCGGCGGCGAAGATGGCGATGGCATGGAGCGGGGTCACGGTGGCCCGGCGCCCGGAAGCATTCAGCCGGTGGCGCGAAGCGGCGCCAGCGCCGCCTGCACACGCAGCAGCTCGTCGAGCATGTCCGACGCCGCCTGAGCCATCACCTCGTTACCGGTGATCACCCGGTCCTCGCCGAGGAACTGCTGCACGAAGGGGATGTTGACCGAAGCGGTGACCGGCATCAGCGCCAACGCGGAAACGACCTGCTTGAGCTGCTGGACGGCGCGGGTGCCGGCCGCCACCCCGCCGTAGGAGACAAATCCGACCGGCTTGTAGCGCCACTCCTGGTTCAGGTAGTCGATCGCGTTCTTGAGCGCCGCCGGGTATCCGTAGTTGTACTCGGCGGTCACGAGCACGATCGCGTCGGCGGCATCCACGGTGGCGCTCCACGCGTGGGTGTGCTCCTTCGTGTACTGCCGCAGGCGGGGGTGGTTGGGCTCGTCGAGCAACGGCAGGTCCAGCTCGGCGAGGTCGACCAGCGCCAGCTCGAAGCCGCCGTGCCGGGTCGCCTGGTCACAGAACCAGTTGGCGACCGGAAGGCCGATGCGGCCGGGACGCGTGCTGGCGATCACGATCAGGAGGGTGGGCATGGGCCGCTTCATATCATCAATACGCGCCGCGACGCGGCGGCAGGACGCGGTGCCGTAAGGTCGCCGGCCGTGCCCACTCCGCGGACAAGCAGCCCCGTCCGGCCGACGCCGGCCGATCTTCGCGGCCGCTTCGCCGGGCGCCTGGTGGTGGTGGAGCCACTCGGCGCCGAGCACGAACCGGGGCTGATCGACGCCGCCGGTGACCCGGAGATGTTCGCCTGGATGCCGGTCGACATGGCCTCGTCGCACGAGGCGCTGCACGACTGGCTGGCCACCTCGCTGGCCAATGCCGACCAGCAGCGCGAAGTGCCGTTCGCGATCCGGGCCGCCGGCTCCGGGACGCTGCTCGGCTCCACCCGCTTCCTGGAGCTGGCGCTGGAGCACCTGCGGGTGGAGATCGGCTGGACGTGGGTGACCCGAGACGCCTGGTCGACCGGCGTCAACGTCGAGACCAAGCTGCTCCTGCTCGGGCACGCCTTCGAGCGCGTGGGCGTCCGCCGGGTCGAGTTCAAGACCGATGCCCGCAATCAGCGCTCGCGGGAAGCGCTGCTGGCACTGGGGGCGAAGTTCGAGGGGATTGCGCGCAAGCACATGGTGGTCCGAGACGACGGTGCCCGCGATTCGGCCTACTACTCGGTGATCGACGACGAGTGGCCGGCGGTCAAGCGCCAACTGGAGCAGCGCCGCGACGCCCACCGGCAGAGCAGAGCTTAGGGCCCACGAAAGAATTATTGACCGCTCCGTCGGCGTCCGCGGCTCGGCGTCCCTGCACCGGCGCCACCGCCGGCGTCCCACGGGTCAAACGTCACGCGATTCCGGGCCGCCACCCCGGATGCACCGATCCGGTCCGCCGAGGCCAGCCGGAGTAGCGAAGGGATAGCCCAGCCGCCACTAATTCGCTCGCGGGGCTTAAGAAGCGGAGAACTTGCGCGGGTGCAGCGTGCGACCGGCGCCGGCGTCGGTAATAGTGTGCGCACGATGCCGGATCGCTTCGACGTGGCCATCCTCGGCGCCGGTCCGGGCGGCGAGCACGCCGCCCACGCGCTGGTGACCGCCGGCTGCCGGGTGCTGATGATCGAGCGGGAGCTGATCGGGGGCGAGTGCACCAACTGGGCGTGCATCCCGAGCAAGACGCTGCTGCGGCCGGGCGAGGTCCGCGGAGAATCCACCCGCGCCGCCGGCACCGACACGGCCGGCCTGGACTGGCCGGCGCTCGCCCGCTACCGGGACTACATGACCTCGGCCGGCGACGACTCGGCGCGGGTGAAGGGCTACGAGGAGCTGGGTGTCAGGGTGATCAAGGGCGACGGGCGAGTCACCGGCCGGGGACAGCTGGAGGTCGCCGGCGAGACGTGGCACGCCGACCGGATCCTCATCAACACCGGGTCCGATCCGGTGATCCCGCCGATCGAGGGACTGGCGCAGGCCGGCTACTGGACGAATCGTGAGGCCACCGCGCTGGACGAGATTCCGGCCAGCATCGTCGTCATCGGCGGCGGTCCGGTGGGCGTTGAGCTGTCGCAGTTCCTGAGCCGATTCGGCAGCCGGGTGATGATCGTGCAGAGCTCCGACCGGCTCGCCGAGCGCGAGGACGAGCGCGTCTGCGGCCTGCTTCGCGCCGGGTTGGAGGGCGACGGGATCGAGGTCCACACCGGCGTCCAGGCCGAGCGCGTCACCGGTCGGGAGGGCGAGCGCGTGGTCACGCTCAGCGACGGCGCCGAGCTTCGCGGCGAGCGGGTGCTGATCGCCGTCGGCCGTCGCCCGCGGGCGAGCGGGATCGGGCTGGAGGCAATCGGCGTCGAGCCGGGGGCGCACGGTCAGGTTCCGGTGGATGACTTCTGCCGTGTCGCCGATGGCGTCTGGGCGGCCGGCGACTGCACCGGGGTGATGCTGTTCACCCACATCGCCAAGTACCAGGCGCGGGTGGCGGTCGCCGACATGCTGGGTCGGCCGGTACAGGCGGACTACAGCGCGATTCCGCGCGTGATCTTCACCAATCCCGAGGTCGCCGCCGTGGGAATGACCGAAGGGCAGGCGCGTGAGGCCGGCCACGACGTCGCCGCCGCCGCGATCGAGCTGCCGAGCGAGATCGCGCGGCCGTACACCTACGAACAGGATCCGCGGGGCGAGATGGGCGTGATCGTCGACCGGACACGCCGGGTGATGCTCGGCGCCTGGGCGGTGTCACCGCTGGCCAGCGAATGGATTCACCAAGCGGTGCTCGCGATCCGGGCGCAGGTGCCACTCGACACCCTGCTGCAGACGGTCGCACAGTTTCCGTCCTACTCGGAGGCCTACCTGTCGGCGCTGCAGGCGCTGGAGCTGTGAAGGGCGTCGTGACGCTGCTCTCAGGCGCATCGTCGGCCGACATCGACGCTCCAATCGAGCGCTGCTGGACGATCGTCGAGGACATCGCCAGCGCTCCGCGGTGGCAGCGCGGGCTGACCTCCGTGGACGTGGTCTCGCGTGACGATCAGGGACGGGCGCTGATCTGCGACACGGTCACCGACGCCAAGCTGGCCCGGGTCGACTGCCGCATCCGCGTGAGCTACGAGCCACCGCACCGGATGGCGTTTACCCGGGTGGAGTCCGAGCACGTCGACGCCATGGACGGATCCTGGGAGCTGGAGGCGCTTCCCGACGGGCGGACGCGCGCCACGTACACGCTCGCGGTCGATCCGGGCCATGTCGGGCTGATGGCGCGGCCGCTGGAGCGAGCGCTGCGGCCGTTGATCGTCGGCGCGCGGGCGCAGGAGCTCGCCCGGGCGGTGGCCGAGCGCGACTGACGCCGGTCGCTAGGACGGGGACGGCAGGTCCGGAGCCGGCACGTCCGGAGCCGGCACGTCCGGAGCCGGCACGTCGGGGGCCGGCGCCCCGGTGTGGCGCCGGGCGACATCGGCGAGCAGCGCGATCATCGCGGTCGCCGCCGGCGCCACCCCCGGACCGGTCGTGGTCGCAGCCGTCACCAGGCGCGCCGGGCTGCGCGGGGCGAGCGCCCGCACCACGATCTCGGCGTGAACATTGGTCAGCGCCAGGCGCGGGATCAGCGCCACGCCGACGCCGGCGGCGACCAGACCCTGCACGGTGTCGTAGTCGTCTGACTCGAAGGCGACGTCGGGCTCGAAGCCGGCCGCCAGGCAGGAGCGGACGACATGGCGGGCGCAGGGGCTCTCCGAGGAGGTCTGCACCCACTGCTGGTGGCGCAGGTCGGCCAGCGTCAGCGCCGGCTTTGAGGCGAGCGGATGGTGCGCCGGCAGCGCGACGTCCATCGGATCCTCCAGCAGAGTCACCGATCGCAACCCGGCGGCGGGCCGCTCGCGCCGGGGCGCGGCTACCGGGAACTCGAACAGCAGCGCCAGATCGAACTCGCCCGCGCGCAGCCGCGGCGCCATCTGCTCGGGCTCCCCCTCGGCGAGGGTCAGGGCGACATCTGGGTGCGCCCGGCGAAATCGGGCCACGGCGAGCGGCATCAGCGTCGCTCCGGCCGACGGGAACGAGGCGACCCGCAGCCGGCCCGTCCGGACGCCGAGAACCGACGCGAGCTCGGTCTCGGCCGCCTCGACCTGGGCGAAGATCGCCTCTGCGTGGGTCACGAGCGTGCTGCCGGCGGCGGTGGGACGAACCCCGCGACGATCACGGATGACCAGCGTCGCCCCGGTCTCGGCCTCGAGCCGGGCGATCGCCTGCGAGACGGCCGATTGGGTGTAGGAGAGCGCGTCGGCCGCGGCCGAGAAGGAACCGCGGTTCACCACCTCGCACAGCACCTGAAGCCGACCCAGGTTCAGCATTAGCAGATCTTATCCAGGACATGAACAACTTCATTGGCACTGATGAGCAAGAGAGTGTCAACCTCCCGCCGAACCACCGACGAGACGCCTGATCCAGAGCCCGGAGGAGAGCCGGCATGTGGCCTAACGCAATCGTCTCCTACGACGACACCCAGAACGACCAGGACGCCCTGATGCTCGGACGCGTGCTGCGTGATGCCGGGGCCAAGCTGACGCTCGCCTACGTCCGCCACGCCACTCACCGCCGGCCCGACGACGAGCAGCTCTGGCAGCACGAGGCCGACGCGCTGCTGCAGCGCGGCGCCCGCTGGCTGGAGGACGAGTACGTCGAGCGTCGCGTCGTGCTCAGCCCGTCGACCCCCGCGGGACTCCGCTGGCTGGCCGAGCAGGAGCACGCCGAGCTGATCGTGTTCGGCTCTGACTACCGCACCCCTCGCGGCCACGTGACGGTCGGGCGCTCGGCGCAGACCCTCCTCGAGGGCGGTCCGGTCGCGCTCGCCTTGGCGCCGGCCGACTATGCCGCCACCGGCGATGGCGAGATTCACACCATCGGGATCCTCGCCGGTTCGGCCGACGAGGCGGCGATCGAAACCGCCTTCTCGATCGCCGCGCGCCTGGACGCCACGGTTGTCGATTCCAATCGCGGCGTCGACCTGCTGGTCGTCGGCTCGCGCCAGGAGGCCCGCGAGGGCCGGGTGACGATCACCTCGCGCGCCCAGAACGCGATCGAGGAGGCGACCGCGCCGGTGCTGATCGTCGCCCGCGGCGCCCCCCTGCAGTTCGAGACGCTGGTCACCGTCTGACGGACCGGTTGGGCGTCGGGCGCGGTGCGCCCCAGGATGCCCCCGGCCGGAGCGAGATCCGACCGTCGTACGCGCGGTGGCGCCGCCCCCCGGCGGATATCGTGCGCCGCCGTGCAAACCCTGGTCATCTCTGATCTGCATCTCGGCAACCGGGCCGGCCATGACGTTCTGCGCACACCAGCGGTTCTCGATCGGCTGCTGGACGCGCTCGACGGGGTCGACCGACTGGTCCTGCTCGGCGACGTGCTGGAGCTCGTCACCCGCAATCGGCGGCGTTCGCTGGCGGTGGGCGAGCCGGTGCTGCGCTCCATCGGCCGAAGATTGGGCGCCGACCGCGAGGTGATCGTCGTCCCCGGCAATCACGACGCTCCGTTGGTCCGGAGGTGGGCGCTGGCCGCGGGCGCCGGCCTGCAGCCGTCGACGCCCGTCCCGCCGTACGCGAGCCGTGGCCTGGAGCGGCTGCTGTCGTGGCTGGCCCCGGCACGAACCCGGGTCAGCTACCCCGGGGTGTGGCTCGGCGAGCGGGTGTGGGCAACCCACGGCCACTACCTGAACCGGCACCTGATCCCGGAGTCGGCGTTCGGGATTCTCGGCCGCCGGGTTCGCGGCATCAACCCGGCCGAGGTGCCGCCGATAGAGTACGAGCGGGGCCGCTCGCGACGCCGCTCACGCCAGTCGCCCCGCGCGCGGTTGCGGGCGCGGCCGGTGGCAACGGTCCTGGAGGGCGCCGCCGAGATACTGCGACGGGTGGGACTGCCGCGTCTTCCCCGGCTGATGATGAACACCGGGCTGGCTCCGGTGACGGCGAAGCTGATCGACGCCCAGATGCGCCACCAGGCGATGCCGGCGATGGCCTACGTCGTCCGCCGGCTCGGGATCACCGCGGATTGGGTGCTGTTCGGACACGTTCATCGCCGAGGCCCGATCCGGGGGGAGGACTGGCCTGCTCCCGGGGGGACGCGGTTTCTCAACACCGGGTCCTGGCTGTACGACCCGCTGTTGGTCGATCGCGCCAGCGCTCCCCACCCTTACTGGCCCGGCGGAGCGATCCTGCTCGGCGACGGGCGCGCGCCCCGCTCGCTGGGCCTGCTCGACGATCTCGCCGGGGCCGACCTGCGCCCAGCGCTCCGGGCTCGGCGCTGACTCGGCTCGGCGCCGGCCGGACTCAGCGCTGACTCGGCTCGGCGCCGACCGGGCTCAGCGCTGACTCGCGGCTTCGGCCAGGGCGCCGCTCATGTCGCGAAGCGCGCGCAGCGTCCCGCGGGCGCTGCCGCTCACCTTCGAGGTTCCGCCGCGGCGGGGGCGGTAGACGACCTGCGTCTCGGCGATCCGCCACCCCCGGGCGGCCGCGGCCAGCACCATCTCCAGCGGCCAGCCGGACCCGCGGTCCCGGAGGTCAAGCCCGAGCAACGCCTGCCGCCGCGCAGCGCGCATCGGGCCGAGATCGGTGAGCGTGGCTCCCGTCCGCCGGCGCAGCTCGAACGCGAGCGCCCGGTTGGCGACGCGCGCGTGCCAGGGCCAGGCACCGGGCTCCGGGATGCGGGCGCCGAGACACAGATCAGCGGCGCCGCTGAGCACCGGGCCCGCCACCCGGGGCAGCTGCGCGGGGTCAAGCGAGCCGTCGCAGTCCATGAAGCAGACGAGGTCGGTGTCCGCGGCGAGCAGGCCGGCGAAACAGGCGGCTCCGAAGCCTCGACGCGGCTCGCGCACCACCTTCGCACCGCACGCGGACGCCACCGCGGCGGTGCCGTCACGGGAGCCGTTGTCGACGACGATGGGCACGAAGCCGGCCGGGATCGCGGCGAGCACCCCGCTGACCGCCTGGACCTCATCGAGCGCGGGGAGGATGACGGCGATCACCCTGCCCAAGCTATCCGGTGATTGATTACGAGCGGCGAAACAGTCGGGCGGGACCGTGCCGGGCGAGCAAGTGGGCCTCCCGCGAGACCAGGAGACCCACTAGCGTGTCAGGGGTGATTCTCGTGACCGGGGGCGGCGGGTTCATCGGATCCCACATCGTCGACGAGCTGGTCGCCGGCGGTCATGAAGTCCGGGTGCTGGACTGCCTGTTGCCGGCGGCCCACGCGGTCTATCCCGAGTACGTGAATTCGGGCGCGCACTTCCTTGAGGGGGACGTACGGGATCCCGACGCGCTCCGCCAGGCGCTGCGGGGAGTCGATGCCGTCTGTCACCAGGCGGCGATGGTGGGGTTGGGGGTGAACATCGCCGACCTCGACGAGTACGTGCAGCACAACGATCTCGGCACCGCGATGCTGCTCAAGACGCTGGAGGCGAGCCGGTTCCGCGGCCGGTTGGTGCTCGCCAGCAGCATGGTCATCTATGGCGAGGGCGCCTATCGCTGTCCCCAGCACGGTCGGGTGGCCCCGGCGCCGCGCGGTTATGAGCGCCTCGTGGCCGCCGATTTCGAGCCGAGATGCCCGCACTGCGACGCCGGGCTGACCCCGTTCGCGGTGAAGGAGTGCTCGCCGCCTGATCCACGCAACGTCTATGCCGCCACCAAGCTGCACCAGGAGCACCTGTGCTCCGCCTTCGCCCGCGAGACCGGTGTGCCCGTGACCGCCCTGCGCTACCACAACGTGTACGGGCCGCGGATGCCGCGTGACACCCCGTATGCCGGGGTCGCCGCGATCTTCGCCAGCGCCCTGGCGGCGGGGCGATCACCGCGCGTCTTCGAGGACGGCGCTCAGCTGCGCGACTTCGTGCACGTCCGCGATGTGGCGCGGGCCAACCGTATCGCGCTGACGCGGCCCGATCCCGTGCGCGGCGCCCTCAACATCGCCAGCGGGATGCCTCGCAGCGTTGGCGAGATGGCCCGCGCGCTGGCCGATGCCGCGGGTGGCGATGCGCCGCGGCCGGTCGTGACGGGAGAATTCCGTCTCGGTGACGTCCGCCATGTGTTCGCCTCGGCGCAGCGCGCCCGCGACGCGCTCGGGTTCAGCGCGACCGAGGAGTTCGACACGGGCATGGCGGAGTTCATCCGCGCTCCGCTGCGCGCTACCTGACCGGAGGTTCCGGGGTTTTCGGGGGCGCCGCGGGCGGGGGCGGGGGCTTTGCCGACCGCGGCGGCTTGGCCGGGCGTGGCGGCTGGCGGGCAGCCCGGGCGCGGGCGGCGGTGACCGCGTAGGCGGCTCCCGACAGCGCGAACATGACACCGGTGGCCAGCAACCAGCGGGCCAGATATCCGCTCTCGGCGATCCCGCTGGCCGACAGCTCAGAACCGGCTCCGAACCCGAACAGAACCGGGATGAAGACGACGAACAGCAGCCCGCTGAGGAGCGCCGGGATCCTCAGATACGGCGTTGGATTCACCAGCCGGGGAAGCGCGGCGGGCGGAGTCTGGCGCACGGCACGGTTCACCGCTCCGCAGGCCAGTCGGTCCACCAGCGAGTAGATCGGTAACGCGACCAGATCATGGAGCAGGATCGCCGCCACGAACCACTCCAGCACGGTCTCCACATCGTGGGGTCGCTGGAACCACCCCACCACAGCGGCTCCGGTGAGAGCGAAGCAGGCGAGCAACGAGATCAGGTGCAGCGGACTAGCGCCGTAGCCCGCCCGAAAGTGCCCGCGACCGATCATTCGGGCACCCGCGCGAACTCCATCTGGGTCACCCACTTGGTGCAGTGCACGCCGGGCACCGCGGGGCTGATCACCCGAGCCGGGTAACCGTGATCGCGCGACAGATCGAACCCGTTGACGCGCAGGGCCAGCAGCGAGCGGTCATCGGCCACCTGCTCGTGGCCCAGGGTCGCCTGCCCGTAGGTCCCGTGCTCGAGTGATCGACTGGTGACGATGGCCGGCGACGAGACTCCGCACAGCGCGGCCAGGTCGCCCACGCGCACCCCGGTCCATCGTTGGGTCGTCGACCAGCCCTCGACGCAGGCGATCGGCAGGTCATAACTGTGCTGGGGCAGGGCCACCAGCTGCTCGCGGGTGAGCCGGAGCGACCGTTCGCCGACGAGGTGCAGCCGCCAGTCCGCTCCCACCGTCCCAGCGGCGATGCCCGAGGCCGCCCACGTCTTGTTGACGGGGAAGCCGAGCGGTCCGGGTCGGACCCGCCCGCGGGGCAGCAGCAACGCGAGCTCCCGGAGCGGACCGCCGATCGACTGGGCGGCCCCCTGGATCAGCAACAGCGCCGACCCCGCCGCCACCGTGCCGAGCAGCGCCCGGCGCGACATCGTCGCCGGCCGCGGGTGGCTCGCCGTCAGCGATCGCTCCGCGGAGGTGGCATTCGCGGACTCGCCGCCGACCGTCGCCATCACCTGCGTCCGCGTACGCAGCGACCGGCGCATGGTCCCGAACTTCAACGTGACATGAACGAGGAACGCCCCAATGAACACCCAGGCGCCGTAGTAGTGCGCCTGGGTGAAGAAGAACGGGAACGCGTACCAGTACTGGATGTTGAGGATGCCGGTGACGAACTCGAACAACGCCCCGCCCACCAGCAGCGCCAGTGAAATGCGTTCCAGCGTGTGAGCCGGAGAGCGCGTCGGCGGCCACTCGAACAGCCTCGGAATCACCGACCAGAGCTTGGCCAGCAACACCGGGAACAGAGCGAGTCCGACGGCCACGTGCAGCCCCTGGGTGAGCGCGTACAGCCACGCCGGATGAGTCGGCCAGCCGAACAGATAGAGATCGAGCGGGCCGCCGATGTCCCGGCCGAGGGCATTGGATCCCAGTCCCGGCTGATACGCGTCGTTGGACAGAAGACCGGTGACGATCACGATCGGGAGACCGACCAGTAGGACCAAGCCGAGCACGGCGGTCAGCCACGGGCCGCGCAGCGGGCTGCGCCAGAAGTCGTCCCGGAACGGTCCCGGCGGCGGCTTGGCGGAATCCGCGGACGGCAACCTCACGTACGTGACATTGACACACACGCCGACGGTTCTGACACTTCCATATTTGCTGTTAAGGCATTGTTCACTGCTCGGACCGGGGTACTCGACACGCCAGATGTGAACAGAGTCTTAACCGGCGACGCGTGGTCACCGTTTTGAATTCCGTAATCGAAATCGGTTACCTTGGCCGCGTGGGATCAGTTGCACTGCTGGTGATTGCCAAGGAACCGTTGCCCGGTCGTGCCAAGACGCGGCTGACTCCGCCGTGCAGTGCCGACGAGGCAGCGGGATTGGCGGAGGCGGCCCTGCTCGACACGATCGAGGTGGTCGCCGCCACGCCCGCGCCGCGCCGGGTACTGGTGTTCGACGGTGACGGGGAGCGCTGGTGCCACCCCGGGTTCGATCTGATGGCGCAACGTGGCGAGGGGCTGGCCGCGCGGTTGACGGCGGCGTTCGCCGACGTCGCGTCGCCAGCGCTGCTGGTGGGGATGGACACGCCTCAGCTGACCGTCCCGCTGTTGCTCGACGCCATCCGCGCGCTGGCCACCCCCGGCGTCGACGCCGTGCTCGGCCCGGCGGTCGACGGCGGCTACTGGAGCGTTGGGTTCAGCGCCACCGTGCCCGGTGCCTTCCACGGGGTTCCGATGAGCGCCGGCGACACCTGCGCCCGCCAGCGGTCTCGGCTGAGCGCGCTCGGCCTCCAGGTCCACGAGCAGCCGCGGCTCCGCGACGTCGACACGATCGAGGACGCCCGTGCCGTCGCCGACGCCGCCCCGCATACGCGCTTTGCCCGCGCCCTGGCCGCGATCTGAGTGATCAGCCCGCTGCGAATGTACGGCGAGGCGCTGCGCCGGAGCGCCGGGACGGGGGCATGCGTGCGACAGCAGGCCCGGCTGCTCGACGGCAGCATCGTCGCCTGGGAGCCGGGGCGCTACCTCGGCGCGGCCGACGCGACCGACGAGCAGCTGCTGGATGGTCTCGCCGGACCGGTGCTCGACGTTGGCTGCGGACCCGGACGACATCTCCACGCGCTGGCGGCGCGCGGGGTGTTCGCCCTCGGCGTCGACCTCTCGCCGGTTGCCGTGCAACTGGCGATCGGGGGTGGCGGTGTCGCGATCGTCGGTGACATCTTCGATGACGTACCCGGTGGCGGAAGCTGGCGCAGCGCCTTGTTGCTCGACGGCAACATCGGCATCGGGGGTGCCCCGGTGCGGCTCCTGACTCGCGTCGGGGCACTCCTGGTCGGCGATGGTGAGCTGCTCGTGGAGGTGGCGCCGCCCCGCGCCACGACGTGCGCCACCCTCGCCCGGCTGGAGCAGGATGGCCGCGCCAGCGGCTGGTTTGCATGGGCGCGGGTGTCGGCGTCGGCGATCGCTTCCGTCGCCGCGGCTGCCGGCTTGCAGACGGCTGACATCCGCTCCATCTCAGGCCGCTGGTTTGCCCGGTTGA
Organism: uncultured Actinomycetota bacterium; assembly: GCA_963830395.1. GTDB lineage: Bacteria > Actinomycetota > Thermoleophilia > Solirubrobacterales > Solirubrobacteraceae > Palsa-465. The sequence continues at coordinate 146,200 of CAWHMI010000001.1, read as the reverse complement.
CGCCCGCCGCGCCTGCCACGCCTGCCACGCACGACTTAACGCGAGACCGGCTTGGCGCGCGCACGCGCTCGGTACCGTGAGCGGCCGTGCCCGTCCTGGAGGCCCGCGGCATCACGAAGACGGTCGGCCGCGGTCGCGCGCAGCGCCGCGTCCTCGATTCGGCGACCCTTGAGGTCGATGCCGGCCAGGTGGTGGCCGTGCTCGGCCGCTCGGGCAGCGGCAAGTCGACGCTGCTGCATCTCCTCGGCGGGCTTGACCAGCCGGACGCGGGCGAGATCTTGCTGGCGGGTGAGAAGCTCACCGCCCAGGGTCCTCGTTCGCTGGCGCGCACCCGCCTGGCGCACGTCGGCTTCGTGTTTCAGTCGTTCCAGCTCATCGACGAGCTCAGCGGCACCGAGAACGTGATGCTTCCGGCGCGCCTGCCCGGGGCCCCGCCCGGCGGCGAGCGGCGGGCAGCCCGGCTGATCGACGATCTCGGCCTGGCCGGCGTGGCCGAGCACCTCCCGCACGAGCTCTCCGGCGGTGAGCAGCAACGCTTCGCGATCGCGCGGGCGCTCGTCAACGACCCCGAGCTCGTGCTCGCCGACGAGCCAACGGGGAACCTGGACGCGGAGAACGGGGCGGTGGTACTCGCGCTGCTGCGCAACCTCGCCGGGCGCGCCGTGGTGATCGTCACCCACGAGCCGGAGGCGGCGGCGATCGCCGATCGTGTTCTGCGGCTTGACCAGGGTCGGCTGTCGCCGCACCGGGAAGCGTATTCCGCGACATCTGGCGGGCACCCCGACCCCGGCGGGCACCGCGACCCCGGCGGGCACCGCGACCCCGGCGGGCACCCCGACCCCGGCGGGCAGCCCGCCCCCGCCCCCGGCGGAAATCCCCCCGTTCCCGGCGGGGACCCGGCGCGCGCCGGCCCCGCCAGCCGCTCGTGAGAGCGGCGCTCGCCGAGCTGCGGCGGGGCCTGGCGCAGCGACGCCGCCGCGGTCTGTTGACCGCGCTCGGCATCGTTCTCGCCGCGGCCATGCTGTCCACCGCGGTGGTGATCGTCGACGGTCTCGGCGACGGCTTTGCCCGCGCCGCCCGGGCCGCCGACCTTCCCGACATCATCGTCCGCTTCGAAGCGCAGCCGGTCGCCCGCGTGGCCAGCCGGATCCGGGCGTTGCCGGATATCGCCGCGTTCTCGACCCGGACCGAGTTCACCAACGTCGACGTGGCGGCCAACGGCCACAGCAGCGGTCAAGCGTCGTTGCAAGTGATCGGTCCCGGACGCCGGGGCTATGCCATCGTCGCCGGCCGCGACCTCTCGTCACGTTACGGGGAGGTCGTCATCGAACGCGGGCTGGCCCAGGCATGGCATATCCCGCTGGGGGGCAGCCTCTACATCCGCGGGCTCGGCCCGCTGAGGGTGGTCGGCTTCGCCGAGGCTCCGGACAACGTCTCGTTTCCCCTGGCCGTCCCGCGGGTCTATCTCTCCCAGGCGGCCATCGAGGCCCGGTTCGGGCGCGACCCGAACCCGACGGTCGACATGGCGGAGATCTGGCTGCGCGACCCCCGGTACCTCAACCAGGTGCTGGTCCAGGCGCGGACGACGAGCTACGGGCTCAAGGGGCTGCGGTTCGTCACCCGCGACGGCGTCCGGGTGCTGCTGGACCAAGCCGCCGGGATCGTCATCGACCTCCTGGTGGCGCTATCGGTGTTCGCGCTCGCCACCGCCTCCGTGATCCTGGCCGCATCGGCCCGCGCCGAGGTCCAGCAACGCCTGCCCGCGCTCGGTATCAGCCGGGCGGTCGGCGCGTCACGCGGCTATCTGGCGACGGTCCAGGCCGTTCAGGCTGCCGCCGTGGCCGCCCCCGCCGCCACCGTCGGCGTGGCCGTGGGCGTGGTGGCCACCACCGGCCCCAGCGATCGCCTGCTGACGCTGCTCAACGAGCCTCCGCCGGGCACCGGCCTGATCCTGCCGGTGGCCGGCGCCTGGACGGTATGTGTGCTGATCCCGGTGATCGCGGCCGCCTGGCCGGCGTGGCGGGCCGCGGGACGACCGCCGGTCGCGCTGCTCCGGGGCGTGGGCATCTCGGGCGGCCGCCGCGCCCAGCGCCCCGGGCGCGTCACCCACCGCGCCGGGCTGGCCGCGCTCGGCGCTCGCCTGGTCATCGCCCGCCGCGTCCGGCTCACCGCGACCGTGGTCACCCTGGCCGCGTCGGCGGCATTCGTGCTCCTGTTGCTGGCGTTGGCGTCGGCGCTGGCCGCGCTGGAGACCGATCCGGCGGCGCTCGGCAAGCGCTATCAGCTGGTCGCGTCGCTGCCCGCCGCCAGCACGCCGAAGGTGGCGGCCATCGCCGGGGTGCAGGCGGCGGCGCCCCGGTACGAGGTGCAGGCGCTGGACTCGTTCTCCCTCGGCGAAACCATCGATGTGATCGCCTACCCCGGTGATCACACCCGCTTCGAGGCGCCACCGCTGACCAGCGGCCGCCGCCTCCGCGGCCCCGACGAGGCCGAGGTCGGCGCCGGTCTCGCCGACGCCCTCGGGCTAAACCCGGGATCGACGCTCGCCATCGCGCTGCCCGGGGGCGCCGAGCTGCGGCTGCGCGTCGCCGGCATCGTCAGCTCGCTGGATCACGACGGGCGGGTCGCCTACGTTCCCGCGGCCGCCCTGCTGCGCGACGATCCATCGGCGCCCGAGCAGATCGCCGTCCGGCTCGGCCCGGGAGCAGACCTGACCCACGTCGACCGCGTGCTCGCCGCCCTGGGGGCGCTCCCGACACCGGCGAGCGGCGCCACGGCGCGGGGCGTGCCGCTGGTCGACGTGTTGCGGACGATCCTCCAGGTCGTCGCGGTCGTCGACGGGCTCGTCTGCCTGTTCGCGCTCATCCAGACCTGCGCGCTGACCGTTCAGGAGCGGCGCCGCACCATCGCCGTGATCCGCGCCGCCGGCGCCGGATCGCTCGCCGTCGCCCGGCTGCTGGCCGGGGTGGTGATGACGCTGGTGATTCCCGCCGGGGTGCTCGGCATCCTGCTCGAGCGGCTCGTGCTCGGCCCGGCGCTCGCCCACCTGGCCGCCAGCTATGCCACCCTGGAGCTGGGCGCCGGCTACGGGCAGATGGCTCTGGTCCTGGCAGGCCTGCTCGTGGCCGCCGGGGTCGCCGTCGGCTGGGTCACCCGGCAGGCCACCCGGGAGACCGTGGTGGAGGGACTGGCGGGATGACGCGTCGGCTCACCCGCCGCCAGGCGATCGGCGAAGCGATGCTCGGGAGTGCCCTGATCGCCGCCGGCTGCGGCGCCTCGGCGCCCCTGAGAGCCGATCCGTCCGGCTCGAGTCTGCGCACCACCTACCGCGACACCTCGGGAACCGGAGTCCTGCACGTGGCGCCGGGCGAGCCGCTCCGCGCCCGCACCGAGCTCGGCGCTCGCGCCGCCGCCGGCTCCGTCCTGGCCACCCTGGCGCACGTCACCGACGCCCACGTGCTCGACGCCCAGTCGCCCGCCCGGGTCACCTTCCTGGACCGACTCGGACCACCGTTTCAGTCCACCTTCCGCCCCCAGGAGACGCTGACCGCGCAGGTGCTCGCCGGGACTCTGCACGCGGTCCGGGCGCTGCGCCCCGATGCGGTCATCCAGGGGGGTGACCTGATCGACAACGACCAGGCCAACGAGCTGACGCTGGCGCTCTCCGTCCTGGAGGGGGGTGCGGCCCATCCGGACAGTGGCAACCGCGGCTACTACGGGGTTCAGTCGGCGTTTGACGCCGACCCGTTCTACTACCGGCCCGACCTCGACGCTCCGCGCCATCCCGGTCTGCTCGCCGCCGCCGTGCGCGACTTCACCAGCCCGGGAACCGGCGTCGCCTGGTTTCCGGTCCTCGGGGACCACGACATCCTCGTCGCCGGCGAGGTCGCCCCCACGGCCCAGACCCGGGCGCTGGCCCTCGGCGATCAGGCGGTGTGGGATCTGCCGGCCGGCCTGACCGCCCCGCCGGGTCTGCTGACCGGTCAGGACACGACCAGCGGGGCCGGCTTCTCCCCGGACGGGCCGCCCAGCCCGGGGTTGGTCGATAACTTCCTCGCCCAGGCCCTCAGGGCGCCCAAGGTGCGGGTTCCCCCCGACCAGGGCCGCCGCCAGATGAGACCGGCAGAGGTGGTTGGTCGCCTGAGGACGGCGACCGGGCAGCCGCCGGCGGGACCAATGCTCGACTACCGCGCTGACATCGGCGCCCACGTCCGCCTCCTGGTGCTCGACCTGGCTCGGCGGGCAGGTGGGTCAGGCGGCCTGGTCCATGCCGGTCAAGCCGACTGGCTGGCCGGCGAGCTGGCCACCGCCGGGGAGCGCTGGATCATCGTCGTCTCCCACCAGCCGCTGGATAGCGCTGAGGGCGGCGAGCAGATCCTGCGCCTGCTCGACTACCGGCCACGGGTGATCGCGGCTATCTCGGGCCACACCCACCGCAATCGGATCGTGGCCCGCCCCACCCCGTCAGGGGGGTACTGGCTGATCGCCACCGCGTCGCTGATCGACTACCCCCAGCAGGCGCGAGCGCTCCGCGTGCGGGCCACCGCCGGCGGCGGCGTCGCGATTGCGACCTGGATGCTGAACCACGTGTTCGGAGACGAGCTGGGCCCGATCTCGCGCCAGCTGGCCTACCTCGACGCCCAGGGCGGCCGACCGTTCGGGTTCGCGGGCGAACCGGCCGACCGCAACGTGACGCTCTACCGCCGGGCGGTGTCGGAGTGACCACGACCCTCGCCGCCCGCACCCCGGCGCCGCCGGCTTCGCCACCACCTCGCTCCGCCGGCACGGGTCGCTCCCGATCGCTGATCGGCCTCGTGCTGGGGATGATCGTCGCGTTGCCGATCGCCGCCTACCTGTGGGTGGCGCTGCACCGCATCGGCTACGGCTACGAGCTCGACTGGATGGAGGGCGGGTCGGTCGAGCTCGCCGCTCGGGTCGCGGCCGGCCATTCGCTGTACGCGCCGCCGTCGCTCGCCTTCGCGGGATGGACGTACCCGCCGCTGTACTACTGGGTGGCGGCCGCGGTGGCGAAGCTCGTCGGAGTCGGCTTCCTGCCTTTGCGCCTGGTGTCGCTGGTCGCCTCGCTGGTGGCGATGGCGACGCTGGCCTGGATGGTCGTCCGGGAGACCGGCAGCCGGGTCTCGGGGCTCGTCGCCGCCGGCCTGTTCGCGGCCACGTTCAGCATCTCGGGGGCCTGGTTTGACACCGGGCGGGTCGACTCGATGTTCCTGGCGCTCACCCTGCTGGCGGTCGCGTGGGGCCGCCGAACCCGGGGGATCCGCGGCGGGATCGCCCTCGGCGGGATCGCCTTCCTCGCTTTCTTCACCAAGCAAACCGGACTGGTGGCGTTGGCGCCGGCGCTCGTCTATCTCGCCCTCGCCCGACCGAGAGCCGGGGTTCCGGCCCTGCTGACCCTGGCGGCGCTGGCGCTGGGCTCGACGCTGGCGCTCAACGCCGCCACCGGCGGCTGGTATGGCTACTACGTGTTCGCCGAGCTGGCCAGCCAGCCGTGGGCGCAGCCGGTGTGGCGCTCGTTCTGGACCGAGGACGTCATCGGCCGCCAGTGGCCGCTGGTGAGCCTCATCCTCGTCGGCGGGGCGACGCTGTCGTGGCGCAACCGGGGGCGGGTCAGGTGGCGGTCGCCCGCGACCTACTACGCGGCGGTGGCGGCGGGCCTGATCGGGTCGGCGTGGCTGTCGCGATTGCACACCGGCGGCTATGAGAACGTGCTGATGCCGGCCTACGCGGCGATCGCGCTGCTCGCCGGTCTGATCCACGGGCGGCTGACGGCTGCCCGGCCCGGTCGAATCGCTGTCTCGCTGCTGGGGATCGCCGTGCTCGTGCAGCTGGCCCTGCTCGTCTATCCGCTCGGCGCCCAGATCCCAACCGCCGCCGACCGGGGCGCCGGAGGCCAGCTGATCGCCCGCCTGCGCGCCCTCCCCGGGCCGGTGGTGGTGCTGCGCCATCCCTGGTACGCGACGCTCGCCGGCAAGGGCGAGCTGGGGTCACAGGAAGAGGCGATCCACGACATCCTCCGTTCGTCGGCTCCGCGGGGCGCGCGCGCGCTGCGCGCCTCGCTACGGCATGCCCTCGACGCCGATCACGTGCAGGCGGTCGTCCTCGACACGCCGAGTGACGGCAGCCTGCTCGGGCCCGAGTTCACCAGAGAATTTCGCCTGCAACCACACCCGATAACCAATCCCAAGCTGTTCCCGCTCACGGATCTACGGACCGCCCCGACGCTCCTGTACCTGCGCCGTTGACGCCAGGATCAGGTGGCTGTCGCCGAACTCGTGCCACAGGTAGCCGTGATCCAGCGCCGCCTCATAGCAGCGGCGCAGGAGGGGCTCGCCGGCGATCGCCGCCAGCATCTGCAGGTGCGATGCCTCGGGCTCGTGCCAGCCGGTGATCAGCCCGTCGACGGCGGCGACCGGGTACGCGGGATCGATCACCAGGCCGGTCCAGCCGCCGGCGGCGCCCACGGTCGCGCCGGGGCGGGTGGCGGACTCGGTAGCGCCGGGGCGGGTGGCGGACTCGGTAGCGCCGGGGCGGGCGGCGGACTCGGTAGCGCCGGGGCGGGTGGCGGACTCGAGCGCGCCGGGGCGAGTGGCGGACTCGAGCGCTCGCACCACCGTGGTTCCGACCGCGATCACCCGGCCGCCCGCCGACCGGGTGGCGTTGACCTGCCGGGCGGTTGCCTCCGGCACCTCGTACTCCTCCGGAAACGGCGGCTCGTGGCGCTCGGGCGACGAGACGCCGGTGTGCAGCGTGATCGGGGCGATCGCGATCCCCCGGGCACCGAGCGCTGCGATCAGCTGGTCGGTGAACGGCCGGCCGGCGCTCGGCATCTCGGCGCTGCCCGGGGTCGTGGCGTACACGTTCTGGTAGGCGCGCAGCGGCCAGCGGCGCCCGACGTAGCCGTAGCGGATCGGCTCGCCGTGGTGGTGAAGCAGCTCGGCGATGGTGCCCGGGCCATCGTGGCGCGCCAGCATCAGCCGTGAGCCGGACGCGTACGGGGCGACGAGCTCCAGCCGGCCGTGACGCCCCGGCAGCGTGATCGACTCCCCGGTGCGCCCGCGCGCCGGCCGGGCGCCATCCGCGGAGCGCAGCTCGACGACCCGCCAGCGGTCGTCCAGATCGGGGACGCGGGTGGCGAAGTGCAAGCGGACGGGGCCGCCGCCCGGACGCGTCGCGTCGACCGCGGCGGGCAGCGTCGCCGACACGTTGACCACCACCAGGTCCCCGGGGTCCAACAGGTCCGGCAGCTCGTCGAATGCGGCGTGGAAGACGCGCTCGGTGGTGGCGTCGGCGACCATCAGCCGGACTCCGTCGCGGTGAATGCCGCGCGCCTCGGGAGGGGCGGTGGCCTCGAGCGCGGGTGGCAGCGAGAACGCGAGGGCGCTCATGACGACGCGTCGGCGGCCAGCAGCTCGCGAGCCTGATAGCGACCGCTCGGCAGCCTGCCCTCGATCAGCTCGAGCAACCCGGGCAGGCTGCTCTCGGGCGGGGGACGGTCCGAGATGTCCTCTCCGGGAAACGCCTCCTGGTGCATCCGGGTCCGCATATCGCCGGGGTCGACCGCGTAGACCCGGAGCGCGGGCTGCTCGGCGGCGAGGATCGCGCTCAGTTGCTGAAGTGCGGCCTTCGACGATCCGTAGCCGCCCCAACCGGCGTACGGCTGCACCGCCGCGTCGGAGGTCACGTTGATGATGGCGCCCTGCTCGGGCATCAGGGGGATGGCGAGCTGGGCCAGCGCGAGCGGCGCCAGCACGTTGACGGCATACACGTGCTGGAGCTCGCCGAGCGGATAGGAAGCCAGCGGCGGCTGCGGACTGGGCCCGAGCAGCGACGCGTTGTTGACCAGCAGATCGATCGGGCCGCCAGCGGCCTCGATCAGCGCTTCACGGTGCCAGTCATCGGCAACGTCGCCGGCGATCGCCCGGACCTCGGTGAGCCGGTGAAGCTCTGCGGCGACCCGCTCCACGTCCTCGGCACCGCGCGCATCGATGATCAGCCTCCACTGCCGGCCGGCCAGGGCTCGGGCGAGCGCCCGTCCCAGGCCGCGGGAGGCTCCGGTGATGATTGCGGTTGACATGCCGTTGACGCTACGCGCCCGCCGGTCCCGGTTGCCAGCGGCAATTGGTCCTAAGACCTGGCGGTGCCGGCCGCGGTTAGGTCGGGCGACTCGCGCCGCTGTGGCGCACCGCCAGCAGCGCCGCCTGCGTGCGGTCGGCCACCCCGAGCTTGGCCAGCAGGTGGCCGACGTGGGTCTTCACCGTCTTCTCGGCCACCCCCAGCTCGAGCGCGATGCGCTTGTTGGAGTACCCGTCCGCGATCAGGTCGAGGACCTCCCGCTCGCGCCGGGTCAGCTGCTCAAGGACGTCATTCGGCGGCCGGCTCGGCCCGCTCAGGTTGCCGAGCAGCCGGGCCGCGACCGTCGGATCGATCAGCGCCTCGCCGGCACAGGCGCCGCGCACCGCTCGGGCCAGCTCCGCCGGCTCCACGTCCTTGAGCAGATAGCCCGCGGCGCCCGCCGCCAGCGCCGGCATCAGCCGATCGTCATCGAGGAAGCTGGTGAGCACGATCACCCGGCTGGACGGAGATCGCTCGCGCAGCGCCCGCATCGCCCCCACGCCGTCCAGGCGCGGCATCACGAGATCCATGAGGATCACGTCGGGGCTCAGCTCCGCGGCCCGCGCCACCGCCTGCTCGCCGTCGGACGCCTCTCCGGCGACCGCGATGCCGTCCTGCAGCTCCAGGAACGTCCGCAGGCCCTCGCGCACGACTGCGTGGTCGTCGACGATCAACACGCGGATCGGGTCAGGGTCAGGCGCCATCGGCGGGCACCTCGAGCCGGACCGTGGTGCCGGCGCCCGGGCGCGAGCTCAGCCGCAGGCGACCGCCGAGCCGGGTCGCCCGCTCCTCCATCGAGGTCAGGCCGAGGTGGCGCGAGCGCAGCTTGGCATCATCGGGATCGAACCCGATGCCGTCGTCGGCGACCTCGACCGTGAGGGCGCCAGCATCGCCGTGCAGGCGAACGGTGACCGTGTGCGCGGCGCCGTGGCGGACGGCGTTGTGCAGCGCCTCCTCGATGATCCGCAGCAGCTCGGCGTCGCGCGGCGCCCGGCGGTGCTCGCTGACGCCGGCGGACTCGAGCGTGACCGTCACCCCGTGGATGCGTTGCAGCATCGTCGTCTCCTTGCGCAGCACCGCCGCCAGACCGTCGCGCTCCAGCTCCGCCGGACGCAGCCCGAGGATCAGCGAGCGCAGCTCGGCCAGCGCCTCCCGGGCCAGCTCCCGGACGCGATCGAGCTGCGGGCGGGCCTGGTTGGGATCGCGCTCCAGCAACGTGGCCGCCGCGTCGGCGGCGAGGTTGAGGCTGAACAGCTTCTGGCTGACGACGTCGTGCAGCTCCAGGGCCAGCCGGTTGCGCTCCGACAGGATCGACAGCTCGCGGCTGCGCTCGTACAGGCGAGCGTTGGTGATGGCGATTGCGGCGTGTGCCGCCAGCAGCTCGATCAGCGTTCGGTCGTCGCTGCCAAACGACTCGGCGCCCGCCTTCTCGGTCAGATAGAACGCGCCGATCACCTCGTTGCCGGCGACGATCGGGACGCCGAGGAAGGAGCGCATGTCGGGATGCTGGCGGGGCCACCAGCCGCGAAAGCGCGGATCCCGGTGGATGTCGTCGCTGACATAAGCGCTGTCGGCTTCGAGCATCGCGCCCAGCATCCCGTGGGTCCGGGGCAGCGGGCCCATGGCGGCGATCAGCTCATCGCTCATCCCGGCGACCAGGAACCGACGAAACCCGCCGGCGCCGTCGGGAATCCCGAGGGCCGCGTACCGCGCCCCGGCCAGCTCGCGGGCGGAGTCGACGAGCCGCTGCAGAACCTCGTCCACGGACAGCTCCGCGGCGACCGCGAGAACGGCGTCGCTGACCGCCTTCAGCGCGGGACTGACCGGCTCCGGCATGGTCGAGACGATAGCTTTGGTCACCCATGCAGATCCCGAAGCTGCTGCTCTGGACCCAGGTCGCGATCGTCGTCTTCGTGCTGGCGGGGATCGTGATCGCGATCACCCGGCTGGCGTGAGCTCCCGACAAGCCGGTGTGATCGAATCCATCCTGGTCGGCACCGACGGCTCCGACACGGCCGGGGTCGCGGTCGCCCAGGCGATCGAGCTGGCCCGCTCGCTGGCCGCGCGGCTGCAGATCGTCAGCGCCTACGAGCCCGTGCCGGAACGCCGGCTGCGCGCCGAGCGGGTGCCGCTGCACAACGAGGCGTGGACGGTTCAGGTTCGCGAGGACGTGCTGGCGGTGCTTGACTGCGCGGAGCGGGACGCGCGGGCGGCCGGCGTGGCGCGGATCGAGACGTTCGCCCGCGTCGGCGACGGGGCCGATGCGATCCTGGACGTGGCCGAAGAGCAGCGGTCCGACCTGATCGTGGTCGGCAACAAGGGGATGACCGGGGCGACTCGGTTCCTGCTCGGGTCGGTGCCGAACAAGGTGTCGCATCACGCGCCCTGCTCGGTGCTGATCGTGCGGACGAGTTAGGGGGTGGCGGCCGTCGGCGTCGTGGTGGTCGGTGGCGCCGGGGGCGTGACCGGCGCGCCGCGGGTGGTGGCGGCCCCGACGTTGAGCAGCCCGAACCCGTAGGTGGGGTTGGGCTGCACTGAGCCGCCCAGCGGGGTCGCGGTCTGCTCCAGCCGGGCGAGGATCTGGTCCGGCGTGGGATGGCGGCCGAGCACCCGGCTGGCGATCACCAGCCCGGCGGCGGCGGCGACCTCGGGGGAGGACATCGAGGTGCCGTAGTAGTAGCTGGGGTAGCCGAAGCGACCCCAGTGGGGCGGATCGGTCAGCGTCAGCTGATAGATCGGCGGCAGGACGCGCTGGGGGGAGCAGTCGGGATCGCTGGGGATGATCGCGTCATCGCCGCCGCCCGGGGCGACCAGGTCCAGCCCGGCGCCTCCGTTGGAGTAGACCGCCAGGCAGCGGTCCTTGGTCGTGGCCCCGACGGAGATCACTCCCGGTGCCCGCGCCGGATAAGCGATCCTGTGCGTGTCGTCGTTACCGGCGGCGCCGACTACGGTGACGCCGTGACGGTGGGCGTAGTCGATAGCCGAGGCGATCTGCGGGATCTCCGATGTGGAGCTGACCTGGCTGGGGAGAAACTCGAGGCTGAGGTTGATCACCTGCGCGCCGCGGTCGACGGCGTACCGAATCCCGCGGGCGATCGTCGTCTCGTCGCCATCGCCGTGGGAGTCGAGCACTCGCACCGGCATGATCGAAGCCCCGTAGGCGATCCCGGTGAGGCCGATGCGGTTGTTGGTCGACTCGGCGATGACGCCGGCGACGAACGTCCCGTGGCCGTTGCTGTCCAGCGGGTAGCGGTTGTTGGCCACGAAGTCATAGGGCGAGACGAACCGCGTCCGCCCGAAGTCCGGCGACTCGGAGAACCGCTTCCAGTTGCGGTAGGCGACGCCGGTGTCGAGCACGGCGATGGTCACGCCCTTCCCGCCGGCGCGATGATCGCCCAGCATGTTGGCCCACGCCGCGGGGGCGTTGACCCCGGAGTCCGGGAGCAGGTTCCACTGCATCCGCTCCCATCCGTGAGCCTGGTTGGTGCGCCCGACGTCATTTGGATAGAAATCGCCGGCCGCGCGGGCGATGTAGTTGGGGTCGGCGTAAGCCACGCCGGGCTGGTGGCGCAGCCGGGTGATCGTCGCGCTCACGCTCTGCCGCGCCGGTAGATGCAGCACGCGGCTGCGGGGCGACGGCGCCGGGCTGGTCCGGCGGACGCCCATCTGTCTTGCGGCGGTGGCGACGACGACGCCGGGGCGGTAGCCGACGATCACCTCGTGGGGGACGTAGGCGCCGATCCGGTGGTGCGCCGGGCTTGCGGCGGCGCGGGCGGACGCCGCCCCCGCGATCAGGAGGACCGCGACCAACGTCAATCCCAGCAGGGCGATGCCGAGCGGGTGACGGAGGGATTTGGGTTGACGCATCTTCTTGGTGGCCTCATCGGCGCACGCTTTTAGTGCCTGCGCTTTAAGACATCATGGTCCCGGCGAAAGTTGCCCCCAAGGGTCCGTAGGGAAATTAGTGGCGGGATCCGGCGAGTGGCTGGGCGTGGCTCGCGCCGCCCGCTCGCCGCGATAGTACTGGTAGTACTTGAGGGCGAGCGGGTGGCGCCAGGCGCGTCCAGACGCCGTCGGAACCGCCAAATAATTTTCCTACGGGCCCTAGGCCAAGGTAGCGCCATCCCCACCGCACCTCCAGATACCGGCACTCACTTCTTCCCGCGCGACGAGTACTTCATGGCGCTCGCCCTCCGCGAGGCCTCGCGAGCGGTGGAGCACGACGATATTCCGGTCGGCGCCGTGGTCGTCAAGGACGGCGAGGTGATCGGCTCGGGCCACAACGAGCGCGAGATCCGCGCCGACCCCACCGCCCACGCCGAGATGATCGCCCTGCGTGACGCCGCCCGCGCCCTGGGCAGCTGGCGAGTGCTCGGCTCCGTGCTCTACGTCACGCTCGAACCCTGCGCGATGTGCGCCGGGGCAATCGTCCTCGCCCGCCTCCCCCGAGTTGTCTTCGCCACCACCGACCCCAAGGCGGGCGCCGCCGGCAGCGTGCTCGACGTGCTGGCGCAACCCCGCCTCAACCACCGGCCGCAGGTGGAGTCAGGACTCCTCGCGCAGGAGAGCGCCGACCTGCTCCGGGGGTTCTTCGCCTCCCGGCGCTGAGGGAGGGCGGCTCCCGGCGGCGTGCACTAACTTGTCTGGTCGCTGACCCCGGAGAGGTGGCAGAGCGGTTGAATGCGCCGGTCTCGAAAACCGGTATGGGCGGTTCCGTCCATCGAGGGTTCGAATCCCTCCCTCTCCGTTCGTTTCTCACCCCGGTTTTCGCCGGGGGTGGTTGACGGGCGCGAGCGCCGCATTGGTAATCTCTTGGCATGAAGATTACCATGGACTCCGTGGGCCGTCTGGTCGTGCCCAAGGCACTGCGTGCCGAACTAGGGATCAACGGACCGACAGAGCTGGAGGTGATCGCACGCGACGGGGTCATCGAGCTCGCGGTAGCCGACGTGCCGGCGCGGATCGAGGATCGCGGCGGTAATCCCGTGATCGTCACCGACGGGCCGATGCAGCCGCTCACCGTCGAAGACGTCCGGGCGGCCATCGATCGCGTCCGGCGTTGATCGCTCCCGACTCGAGCGTCACGATCGCCGCGGCCGCGCCCTGGCACGTCGCGCATGAAGCCGCGATCGCCGCGCTGGCCGCCGATCGGACGGCGCTGATCGCCCACGTGGCGTTCGAGACATCGGCAGCTCTGAGCAGGATGCCCGAGGGTCAGCGGCTCTCCCCGGATGTGGTCCTGGGGTGGCTCGAACGCCGCTTCCCCACGACCTGGCTCACGCTGCCTGCCGGAGCGACGCGGCGAGGTCTCCGCGCGGCGGTCGAGTCCGGAATCCGGGGCGGCGCGCTGTACGACGCTCTGATCGCTGCGACCGCGATGCATCACAAGCACACGCTCGTCAGCGCGGATCGGCGAGCAGCGCCCGCCTACGCCGCCGTTGGCGTCGACATCGTCTATCTGATCACCGAATGACCGCTCCGCCTGATCCCGGCTCGTCTCGCTTGGCCGGGCGCGCGTCGGTGGCCGCCAGGGATGAGCGCGGAATCATGGCCGCGCACCGGGTACGCCCGCGGCGATCGCTGGTCGCTGTCTTACCCGAGGCGGGGTGCGATCACCAGCAGCGCGACGAAGGCCAGCAGCAGGTAGAGCAGGTAGAGCCCGAGCGGACCCGCCTGGATGTTGCGCACGACGTCCGCGGCTCGGAGGAAGGCGCCGGTGATCGGTCGATACAACCACCCGGGATCGAAGATCCGGGGCTCGGCTCGCATCATGCTCAGCCGCTCGGGAAAGCGCTGATCGCCGATGCTGCGCAGCTACGTGCGGACCCGGTAGACGACGTTGAAAATCACCCGCACCATGTTCGCGTAGCCGATCGACGTGTACTACGCGCGCCGACCGGTGACCGTGACTCCGGAGGCCCACACCGGCACCCGGCGGCTGCGCCGAACGCTGGCCACATATCGCAGGCAGGCGGCTCCGATCGCGAAGCCGGTCAGAGTGAAGATCAGCGCGGTCGGGCTGATGCTGGCGAACTTCGGGTAGCCGGGCTTGACCAGCCATCCGAGCTGGCTGATGTGCCCGATCGCGGCGCCACCACCGACGGGGAGGGTACCGTGCTCCAGCACCTTGACGACCCACGGCGCGCCGACCCCGATCGCCAGTGAGGCGGCGGCCAGGAGCCCCATCCCGACCCGCGGCCGGCGCGGACTCCGGCGCGGGCGTGATCGACGGATCCCGAGGCATGCCGAGAAACGTCATGCCGATGGCGCGGACAAACGCCAGCGCGGCAAGCCCAGCGGTCAGCGCGAGGATGGCGCCCGCCAGGGCGATGGCCAAGTGCGAGCCGGTGCCGGTCACCCGGAACCCCTGCATCAGTCCCTCGAGCCCAAGCCATTCCGCGACGTAGGCACCTATGACGTCGCGGTCATCACCAAGGATGCCGACGGCAAGGTCCACGTTTCCAAGCACGAGAAGCCAACCCAGCACGGCGCCTGGACGGGCATCGCCGTAGGAGCCGTCGCCGGGATCTGTTTCCCCCCTCGATCATCGCCTCGGCGGCCGTCGGCGGGGTCGCGGGAGGCGTGCTCGGCCACCTCGCCCGCGGCATGTCGCGCGGCGACATGAAGGAGCTCGGAGACCACCTCGACGACGGAGAGGCAGCATTGGTCGTGGTCGGTCAGTCACGCGTGGGCGAGCAGCTCGATAAGGCCCTGACGCGCGCCCAGAAGACGATCGAAAGGGAGATCGAGGCTGACAGCCAGGAGTTCGAGCAGGAGCTCAAGCAGGCCCAGCAACGGAGCGCGGCGAGCTAGGAGACGTCCTGACCGTGCGCCGGCCGAGGCTCACCCCGGCCGGCGCCGCGTCAGGGTTCAGCCCGTCAAGTGGCGATCGCCGAGCCGTAGACGGTGCACACGTTTCGCTTGGCGAGCGTGGTGCTGTTGTCAAACGCGTAGTTGACGGTGACCACCTTGCCGGCACTGGTCTCGAACAGGACCACGCCGCTGGCGTCGTAGTCGCCGCTGGTGGTGGACAGGAGGTCGCCGCCTGTGCCCTTGACGAACGAGCTGTCCTTGATGATGTGGGTCCGGCCGAGCCCGTCGAACACGTGGCCGAACAGATCGGCAGCGGTGGACGAGGAGAACGCGTAGATGATCGGCGAGCCGCGCCCGTCGCAGCGGGCGTTGACCAGCAGGCCGTCCAGGCTGAACAACGTCTTTGCCTTGCCAGCGGGGGCGCTGATGAACGAGAACGTCCTCGTCACCGGCGACGCCGTCGCTCGCGCTCGACGTGCCGGCGACCAGCAACGCCAGCGCCATGACCGACAGGAACGACGCGGCGAACCGCGCCAGGATGAATCGCTTCATTCCCAACCTCCTCTAGGTGTGATGGGGCCGGCCCCCGGGCCGAAGGGCTAAGTCCGTGCCTGGATTAGGGGGCGCGGCCGCGAGTTCGCGGTGCAATGTACTGGGTGGCTGCCGGCCGCGCCTTCTCCGCCGCCCAGGCTGGGCGGGACGCTCCGGAGCACTGCATATGATCAGTCGGCAGACGGGAGCGACGGCCGGTCGGGGCACGCGACCGGGCGCCGGCGCCTGACTGCGACCAAAGGAGACGAGTAGATGGCGATGCACTTTGGCTACAAGGCTTCGGCCGAGCAGTTCGGCCCCCGCGATCTCCTGGCCTACTCCGCGCATGCCGAGCAGGCCGGGCTGGACACGATCGCGGTCTCCGACCATTTTCAGCCGTGGCGACACCACGGCGGTCATGCCCCCAACGCCCTGGTCTGGCTTGGCGCCCTCGGCCAGGCGACACGGACGGCGACCCTCGCCACCAGCGTGCTCACCCCCACCCTGCGTTACGAGCCCGCGGTGATCGCCCAGAGCTTCGGAACGCTCGCCTGCCTGAATCCAGGGCGGGTGATCCTGGGTGTCGGCACCGGTGAGGCCATGAACGAGACCCCGGTCACCGCCGGCGCGTGGCCGGGAGCCAAGGAACGCCGGATGCGGCTGGCAGAGGCGATCAAGCTCATCCGCCAGTTGTGGAGCGAGGAACGGGTCAGCTTTCAGGGCGAGTACTACCGGACCGATCGCGCCACCGTCTATGACCGGCCGCACGAGCCGGTGCCGATCTACATCGCGGCCTCCGGTCCACTGGCCGCCAAGCTGGCCGGGCGGGCCGGCGATGGGTTCATCTGCACCAGCGGCAAATCGTCCGGAGCTCTACCGGCAGCTGCTGGACAACATGCGCGAGGGAGCGCAATCAAAGGACCGCGACTCCGATGGGATTGAGCGCATGATCGAGATCAAGGTCTCCTATGACCACGATCTGGAGTACGCGCGCGATGCCTGCGGGTTCTGGGCGGCGCTGGGCCTGTCGGGCGACGAGAAGGCGGGGGTGGACGACCCGCTGGAGATGGAGCAGCTGGCCGACGCCGCGCTTGACCGCGCTGCTGACCGGTTCATCGTCGCAAACGACCCGGAGGACTGCGTCGAGCGCATCCGGCCCTACGTGGAGCTGGGCTTCGAGCGCCTGGTGTTTCACGCGCCGGGCGCAGACCAGGTTCGCTTCCTGGACCAGTTCTGCGGCGAGGTCCTGCCGTTACTGCGCGAGCGGTTCGCCACGGTCGCCGCGTAGCCCGGGCAGACCCGGCGAAGCGTGGGACCGGGGGTGGACCCGCGTAGCCCGGATCGACCCGGTCAAAAACCGGGTCGACCCGGGAGCGGGGCGCGTCAGGTCTTGATCACACCGTGCGGATTGAGGACGAACTTCTTGGCCACGCCGCTGTCGAAGTCCTTGTAGCCCTGAGGCGCTTCGTCGAGCGAGATCACCGTGGCGTTGACCGCCTTGGCGATATGCGCCTTGTCGTGCAGGATCATCTGCATGAGCCCACGGTGGTACTTCATCACCGGGCACTGCCCGGTGGTGAAGCTGTGCGACTTCGCCCACCCGAGGCCGATCCGGATCGACAGCGACCCCTGCTGAGCATCCTCGTCCGCCGCGCCCGGATCTCCGGTGACGTACAGACCCGGGATGCCGAGCTTTCCGGCGGCGCGGGTCACGTCCATGATCGAGTTGAGCACCGTCGCGGGCGCCTCGTGCTCGGAGTCGGCGCCGTGCCCGCGGGCCTCGAAGCCGACCGCGTCGACGGCGGCATCGACCTCGGGCACGCCGAGGATGTCCTCGATCTGGTCTTTGGGGTCGCCCTTGGAGATGTCGATCGGCTCACAGCCGAAGCTGCGCGCCTGCTCGAGGCGCTCCGGGATCAGGTCGCCGACGAACACCACCGAGGCGCCGAGCAGCTGAGCCGAGTGGGCGGCAGCCAGACCGACCGGTCCGGCCCCGGCGACGTACACGGTGTCCCCGGAGTGCACTCCGGCGGTCGCCGCGCCGTGGTACCCGGTGGGGAAGATATCCGAGAGCATCGTCAGGTCGAGGATCTTCTCCATCGCCTGCTCCTTATCCGGGAACTTCAGCAGGTTCCAATCGGCGTAGGGCACGACCACGTACTCGGCCTGGCCACCGACCCAACCGCCCATGTCGACATAGCCGTAGGCGGATCCGGGACGCTCCGGATTGACGTTCAGGCACACGCCGGTGGCGCCCTCCTTGCACATGCGGCAGCGACCGCAGGCGATGTTGAACGGCGTGGAGCAGAGATCGCCCTCCTTGATGAACTCCACGCCGGGCCCGATCTCGACCACCTCGCCGGTGATCTCGTGCCCGAGGATGAGTCCCTCGGGCGCCGTCGTGCGGCCGCGGACCATGTGCTGATCGGAGCCGCAGATGTTGGTGGCCACGCACTTGAGGATCGCCGCGTGCGGCAGTTGCCGACCGATGTTTGCTGGATTCACCCCCGGCCCGTCCTTGAGCTCGAACGTCGGGAAGTCGATGTCCTGGACCTCGACCTTCCCGGTGCCCATATAGGCAACGCCTCTGTTATCCGCCATCTCGCGTCTCCTTTCGAATCGCCGGTGGCGCGACGTGACGGGACTGCTCGCGCACACCCTGCTCTGACAGCTACCCGGCGACCCGGTTCCCAAGCCCCCGCCGGCTCGCGCGTCGACGCCGCCGCGGCGCGAGGTGACAGTCCGCTATTAGAGCTCGTATTCGGACAGGCGAGCCCGCAGGTCCCGGCACCGACTGGTGAGGGCCGCCGTCCGCTCGTGGGTCTCGCGGTGCCGCGGGTGGTGTTGCGCGCCGTCCCGGCCGCTGCCCATCGCGAATGCGTACTCCCACGAGGCCATGTGGGCCTTCAGCTCCGCGCTCGCGCCGGCAAGCTCTGATCTGAGCCTGTCGAGCTCGGCTGTCAGCTCGGGATCGCCGATCACGGCATTCAATCAAGGGCGGCGGACGCCGCCCTCACCCTCCCCACCCCGGTCCCGGCCCACCGACGGCCGACGGACCGGGCGGGGGGACCGGGAAGTCAGCTTGAATACGGTACGGCCTCGATCGTGTTCGGCCAACCGCTCTCACCGCCGGATTCGTACCCATGAGATGTCTTCGCTCACGGCCGCCCTGGACCCGACCCCCGACATGAGAGACGCCGTCCCCGACATGAGCGACGCTCCCCGGCTCGCGCCACGGCGGCGGCGCCGCGCCGATCGACGGACCGCGCGGGCATTGCACGAGCGACGCCCCGAGGCGATCGCGCTGGTCATGGAGGCTCACGGACGGACGATCCTCGGCTACCTGACGCAGCTGCTGCACGATCGCGCGACGGCCGAGGACGTGCTGCAGCAGGTGCTGCTGGAGGTGTGGCAGCGTGCGCAGACGTTTGACCCCGACCGGGCGAGCCTGCTGACATGGGTGTTGATGATCGCCCGGTCCCGTGCCTTCGACGAGCTGCGGCGGCGCGTCCCCGAGCCGGTGGACCCCTCGGCCGCCGCCGAGCGGGCCGCGCTGTCGGGCTCTGCGGAGGACGAGCCCGACGCGCTGCTCGAGCGGTGGCGGATCGCGGCGCTGCTGGAGCGCCTCCCTCGGGATGAGGCCAGCCTGTTGCGGCTGCGCTTCTACGATGGCCTGAGCCAGACGGAGATCGCGGCCCGCACCGGGATCTCACTGGGGACGATCAAGTCCCGGATGGTCCGCGGGCTGGCTCAGCTGCGAGACCTACTGGAGGCCGAGCAGCATTCCGAGGTGGGCAAATGATGCCGCGCAAGCCGAGCCGGCTTCGCCTCCAGGCCGCCGAGCGGGCGCTTGCCGAGCTGGAGGGCGCGCCCGGTGCCGGGGGCGCGCCTGAGCCCGCTTCCGGCGGGGCCCCCGTCGCACCGAGCGATCCCCGAGCCGCGGCGGAGCTCGACGCGATGCGGTCGATGACGGAGCTGCTGGCCGACGTACCCGCCGCGGCCTGGGCCCCGATACCCGCACCCCCCCTGAGCGATGCTTCGCCAGCCCGAGCTCCGGACCGGCGGCGACGGGTCAGGCTCACCGCGGCGGTCGCCACCGCCGCCGCCGTGGTCTGCCTGGGCATCGGCTTCGCCGTGGGATACCTGGTGCAGGGCGGCAACGGTGGCTCGGGCTCAACGCAGGCCAGTGCCCCGTCGGTGGTCCTGTATCCGTTGGCATCAGGGGGAAGCTCCCGCGCCGTGGCCTACATGCCGGGCGGCGATCAGATGCTGCTGCGAGTGACGCACCTTCCGCCCTCCCCTCCCGGCACCTACTACGAGCTGTGGCTGATGTCCAACGTGCACCATCTGACCCCGGTGACCGCGTTCCAGATCGGCTCCGGGGGCATGGCGCGGCTCGCGCTTCGGCTTCCGGACCGCTCCAGTCGCTACTTGTACCTGGACATCTCCGAGCAGAAGATCGGCGGCGGCGCCGCGCATTCGGCCGACAGCGTCCTGCGCGGCCGCCTGACCTGACGGCCGGTCGGACCCGCCGACGCGGCCGGCCAGGCCCGCCGACGCGGCCGGCTCAGGCCCGCCGACGCGGCCGGCTCAGCCCCGTCCCGGCGGGGGCGGCGCCGGCGGGGCGATCACCCGGACGCTCGCGCGTGCGACGTTGTTGCGCAGGTTGGTGTCGATGGTGGCGCTGCCGACCACCGCGCGGTTGGTGAAGCTGTGGGTCACGTGCGCCGGGATCACGCCCACCCTTATCACGACCTGAGCGCCGGGCCTGAGCGTCCCGAGCCGGCAGATCGGGCGGGGCGTCGTCTGGCACTTGCCCGCCGGGTTGTGGATGCTGACGATCCGGGCGTCGCCCAGCGGCTGGTCCCATACCGCCACACGCTGCGCCGGGTCGGGCCCGCGGTTGTGGACGGTGACGCGATAGCTGATCACGTGCCCGACGACGACCACCGACGGCGTCGCCTGCTTGAGGATGTCAAGGTCGGCGCGGGCGTAGAACGGCGGCGGAGGCACCGGCGGGACGGGGGGCGTGGGCGGGGTGGGAGGCGTGGGCGGAACGATCGGCGGCGGGATCGGAGGTGGGTTCGGGGTGAAGAAGTCACCGAACACGCAGTGCAGAGAGGGTTTGTCCCGGGTGATTTGCACCTGCACCGCTCCCTGAGCGAACGGCTCGGAGATCCCGTTGCACTGGACGTAGGTCAACGCCCAGCCCCCTAGGCCGCCATTTGGTGGCACCTGCTCGGTGATCGTGTAGCTCCCGAGCCGGAGATGATCGGTGGCGTCGGCGGCGGTGGCCGGGGTCGCATCAACAGCGACGCCTTCGGCGGTCGTGGTGGCGTGCTGCAGGTACTGGGCCGGCGGGCCGGCGTGAGGTTGAACAAGGAACGTCGCGGTCCCCACCCCGCCGGTGGTGATCTTCGCGATCGAGATCGCCCCGCGGGGGATGAACGCGTTGACGAATGTGCAGGTGGTCGCCTCGCCGCTGCGGACTTCAACGTGCACCGGCCCGCTGGTCGGCTCCGCGGCTCCGTCACACCGGACCCCGACCAGGCGCCAGTGGCCGTCCGGCGAGGACTCGGTTCGTTCGCGGATCACGTAGGCGCCGGGGGCGAGCGAGTCCAGGGACGGCACGGCGTCCACGGGGACCCGGGGATCGGTGGTGGTCGCGTGGAGGTGATGGGTCTCGCCTTGGCCCGATGCCGCCGTGACCGAGTAGCCGAAGGTGCCCACGCCGCCCACGGTCACCTTGCGGATGGTGAGACCGCCGGTGGGCGGCACGTATTGGTTGGTGAACGTGCAGGTGACGTGGTCGCTGTCCGCGAGATGAATCGCGGCAGTGCTACCACTGATGTTGGCGGTGCTCTCCCCGGTGGCGCTCGTGCAGTGAAGCGAGCTCAGCCGGTAGCCGTCGACGGAGCCCTCGGTCACATCCCAGGTGGCACCGCCCGCGCGGTAGAAGTCCAACGAGCCCCCGTTGGCCAGCGCAAAGCCGTCGGGGTTGTAGGAGAGCGTGCCATTGAACGGGAACGAGGGGTTGTCGCCGAGGGGAGCGCCCGTCACGGCCTTCTTGATCGTGATCGTCCCGGACGTCGGCGGCGGTTCGACATACAGGCCGTAGCAGAACACGTGGGTGACGCCCGCCGGGAAGTAGATGAACTCGACGTTGTCACCGTTCAGCGCGTCGGTGGCGCAGCGCAGGGCCCCGAACCCGTACTGAGGCCCGGGGAACCTCTGAGCCAGCACCGGGTCGTCCGTCGTCCCCCCCTGCGCCCACAGTTGATCGGGGTTGCTGGCCTGCGTGCGCTGTGCCTTGGTCAGTTCGATCGTCGTCGCGCCTCGGATCCGCTCGCGCCCGACCGGCTGTCCGTTCTGATTGAGCAGGCGAGTCGACGCTTGCGTGTGGATCGCGGTGCTGTAGGGGTTGGTGACGATCGACAGCGACCCCCACGGGCCGGTTGACGCTCCGGCCTTGATCCCCGTTCCGAGGGTGAACTGCCAGTTGCGCAGCGGCTTGCACAGGCTCTGCGGCGCTGCGCCCTCGGCGTCCGGGTTGACCAGGAAGCCGCTGTCGGGATACTGGGAGTCGGGCCCGAGATCCTTGAGGCTCTCCTGGATGTCGTTGCGGGCCCGGTTGGCGTAGATGTCGGTGTAGGCCGGGCAGTAGCGCGCGACGAACGTCACGTAGTAGCCCGACCCTCCGCCGGATTGCGGTGGCGCGGCCGACGCCACCCCGGCGCACGCCAAGAGGACGAACAGGCACGAGCCCACTGCCGCCGTCAGCCGACGACGTGCCCAGCTCCCTGTCAACACCTGCATCGAACGCCTCACCGGCGCACACCCTACCTTGCCGGCCGCCGACTCGCGACTGCTGCAGTAATGCCTGCGGATTTCTTCTCGCCTCCGCTCGGGTCCATCCCGGACCCGGTCAGCCGTCGGCGATGATGCGCAGGATCACCGCGCGCTCGGTGTGGCCAGCGGCCTCCACCACCGCAACGAGCTCCTCCTCACGCAGCTCGGTGGCGGCCTCGATCACCACCACCAGCGGCTCAACGCCGGTCCCGGCCTCGCCGATCACGCGCCGGACCGTGGCCGGATCGCGCCGCAGCGTCTCGGGCGAGGGCACCGACAGCACGACCTCACCGGCGGCGGGCGCCTCCAGCCGGCCTCGAGCGTCGGCGGTCCCGGGCTCGACGACGACCGTGCCGGCGGAGACGGCCGACGGCGGATCGGTGCCGAGCTGCCGGTCGACGGCGCCTCCGCGGGCGAGCTCCAGGATCACGCTCGGCGAGTCGGCCATGCCCAAACCGTATCGCCCGGGACGCGACGGCCGATCCTCGCCCCATCGGCTGGCGGTGGGCTACGCCGGCCCGAACAGCCGGGGATCGGCGGTGGCGATCCCATGGACGCCGAGTGCCCGCAACGACTGGATCGACGCCCGCTCGTTGACCGTCCATGCGTACAGCATCCCCCCGCGGGAGGCGACCTGGTCCAGGAGGGCGGCGTCGACGAGGCGATGCTGAGCCATCAGGGCATCCCAGCGCCGGGCGGCCAACCCCATCAGCACCTGAGCCCGCCAATCACCCCAGCGCCGGCTGAGCCGGGCCGCCCGTCCGCCGACCGAGATCCCGGTGCGCGCCCGCGGCTCCAGCGCCCGCAGCCGGTCCAGCACCACCGGGACCTGCGACGACAGCAGCGCGCGGCCCACCAGATCGGCGTGGCGCAGATGATCGAGCAGCGCGGCCTCGCAGCCCGCGTGCTTGATGTCGACGTTGACGCCGACGTCGGTGAAGCGCCGGGCGGCCAGGTGGTGCAGCGCCTCCTGGAGGCGGACCACCCGGGAGCGGCGGGCATCGAGCATGGTGTGGGCGAGGACCAGCTCGCCCCGCCACTGGCGAACGTCGAACTCCACCATGTCGATCCCGACGCTGAGGGCGGCGTCGAACGAGGCGAGGGTGTTGCCGGGCGCCAGGGCGCTGGCGCCGCCGTGGCCGACCCGCTGGCAGCTGTGCCCGCTCATGGCACAACAAGATGCCAGCACGCCTATCCGAGCGCCAGCGCTGCACCCAGATCGGCGGCGAGATCCTCCGGCGCCTCGATCCCGCAGCTGCACCGGACCAGGTCGGGCGGGACGGCGGCGGCCGATCCCTCCACCGACTGATGGGTCATCGCCTGGGGCACCTCGATCAGCGACTCGACGCCGCCCAGCGACTCGGCAAGGGTGAACAGACGCGTGCGCGCGGCGATCGCCGTCGCCTCCGGATGGCGGAAGCTGACCATCCCGCTGAAGCCCGGCCAGCGTACATCGGTGACCGCCGGCGTGGCCCGCAGCCGCTCCACGACGGCGGCGGCTGAGCGCGCGTGCGCCTCCATCCGCAGGTGCAGCGTGCGCAGGCCGCGATGCACGAGAAAGCAATCGAACGGCCCCGGTACCGCGCCGACGGCGTTCTGAACGAACCGCAGCTGCTCGTACCACTCGCGATGGCGAGTGACGACGACGCCGCCAACCACGTCGGAGTGACCGCCCAGGTACTTGGTCGTCGAGTGCACCACGAAGTCGGCTCCGAGCTCCAGCGGACGTTGATTGGCCGGGGTCGCGAACGTGTTGTCGACGGCGACGAGCGCGTTCCGCCGCCGTGCGATCACGCCCTCGATGTCCACCAGGCGCAGCAGCGGGTTGGTCGGGGTCTCGACCCAGATCAGCCGCGTGTCGTCGCGGACGGCCCGCTCGACCGCCTCCAGCCGGGTCTGCCCCACGAGCTCATAGGCCAGTCCCCAGCGACTCAGCACCTTGTCGACCAGGCGGTAGGTGCCGCCGTAGAGATCATCGGGCAGCACGATGTGGGCGCCGACGCGGCAGGTCACGGTGATCAGCGCATGCTCGGCGGCCATGCCCGACGCGAACGCCACCGCGAAGCCGCCCTCGAGCTCGCCCAGTGCCCGTTCGAGCGCGGCGCGGGTCGGGTTCGCCGAACGGGAGTAGTCGTAGTCGCCGACGAAGTCGCCGGGGGCGGCCTGGGCGTAGGTGGACGTCTGATGGATGGCCGGGATCACCGAGCGAAACGACGGATCCGGCGTGAGGCCGGCGTGGACGGCGCGGGTGGCGAAAGCGTCGCCGGCGGCGTCGGAGGTCTGTCGGCGCTCGCTCACGAGGCCAGCGCCTCGAGCAGATCGGTGCGGGTCACCAGGCCGTCGGCGCGGCCGTGCTCGGTCACCATCAGCGCCTGCTGGTCGCCGACGAGCAGCTCCACCGCCTCGCGGACCGGATCCTCGCTCGAGACCGCCGGGAACGGCGGCTCCATCACGTCGGCGATCTCGGCGTCGAGCAGCGCCGGGTCCTCGGCGGCATGCCGGAGCAGGCCGCGCTCACCGATCGCGCCGACGACGG
The DNA here is from genome assembly GCA_963830395.1 of uncultured Actinomycetota bacterium. Taxonomy (GTDB): domain Bacteria; phylum Actinomycetota; class Thermoleophilia; order Solirubrobacterales; family Solirubrobacteraceae; genus Palsa-465. The sequence continues at coordinate 121,338 of CAWHMI010000001.1, read as the reverse complement.
TGGTCGCATCGTGAGCGCTGACCACCGGCAGCTGTGACACGCGATACTCGTGCAACAGCCCAACCGCCTCGCGCACCCGGAAGTGCGGCTGGACGGTGACCAGCTCCGGGAACTCGCCCGCGTCGCGCTTGCGCCGCAGCACGTCACCGACGGTCAGGTCGGACTCGCGGTCCAGGAACCCGTACTGGCGCATCCAGCTGTCGGAGAACACCTTGGACAGATACGAGCGGCCGCCGTCGGGCAGGATCACGACGATCATCGCCACCGGGTCGGGCACCTCGGCGGCCACGGCGAGTGCTGCGTGCAGCGCCAGACCGCCGGACCCGCCGGCCAGAATCCCCTCCGCCTGGGCCAGCCGCCGGGTGGTCAGGAACGCGTCGCGATCGGAGACCGTCACCCAGCGATCGACGGTCGTCGGGTCGAAGGTGGCCGGCCAGAAGTCCTCGCCCACCCCCTCCACCAGGTACGGGCGAACGTTTGCCTCGCCCCCCGAGTAGATCGAGCCCTCGGGATCGGCGCCGACGACGACCAGATCGGGGCGGCGCTCGCGCAGATAGCGCACGGTCCCAGTGACGGTGCCCCCGGTGCCAACGCCGACGACGAGATGGGTGATCTGACCTCCGGTCTGCTCCCACAGCTCGGGTCCGGTCGATTCGAAATGCGCCCGCGGGTTGGCTTCGTTGGCGTACTGGTTGGGCTGAAACGCGCCGGGGATCTCCTCGGTGAGACGGTCGGCCACCCGGTAGTAGGAGCGGGGCGAGTCCGGCGGCACGTCGGTCGGGGCGAGCACGACCTCGGCTCCGTAGGCGCGGAGCAGGTCGATCTTCTCTCGGGACATCTTGTCGGGCATCACCGCCACCACCCGGTACCCCTTGAGGCGGGCGGCGATCGCCAGCCCGGTGCCGGTGTTGCCGGAGGTCGGCTCCACGATCGTCCCTCCGGGACGGAGCCGTCCGTCGCGCTCGGCGGCCTCGATCAGGGCCACGGCCACCCGGTCCTTGATCGAACCCCCGGGATTGAACACCTCCAGCTTGGCGATCAACTGCGGTTGCAGGCCGGCAGCGATGCGCGCCAGCCTGACCAGCGGGGTGTCGCCGATCGTGTCCAAGATGGAATTCGCGATCCGCGGCGCTTTCGGCTCAGCGGTCATGGGCGGCTTCCGCGGTCCGGGCCGGGCTTGGCTCAGCGTTCATGAGTGGATTCTGATCGCTTTTGCCAATCGGCACCGGTCACGCGAAGATCCACCAGCGGTCGGGCAAACTGTCAGCGTGCTGTTCCCAGCGCTCGAGTCGGCCTCTGATCGCACCGCCCTGTCGTTCCCGGACCGGTCGCTGACCTACGCGCAGCTGCGCGATGCCGCGCTCGGCGTGGCGGGCGCCCTGGGGGGCAGCGCGCGCGTGGCGGTCATCGCGGGACCGCAGATCGAGACCTGCGTGGCGGTGATCGGCGCTCTGCTCGCCGGGGTGCCGGCGATCCCGATCAATCCCAAGTCGGGTCCGGGGGAGCTGGCGCACGTGATCGACGACGCCGATCCCGACGTGCTCGCGATCGCCGCCGGTGGCTCGATCCCGGAGCAGTTCGCCGGCCGGCGGACGCTGGTGGTCGATCTGGACCGCGGGTGGGACTCGGCCGCGGCCGGCCCGGCCGATGCCTCCGACGAGGATCCGGCGCTGATCGTCTACACCTCGGGGACGACCGGGCCGCCGAAGGGGGTGCTGATACCCCGGCGCGCGATTGCCTCCAACCTGGATGCGCTCGCCGAGGTGTGGGGGTGGACCGAGCGCGACGTGGTCGCCCACGGACTCCCCCTGTTTCATGTGCACGGTCTCGTGGTCGGAATCCTCGGCCCGATCCGCCGGGGCGGCGGAGCGCTGCATCTGGGGCGGTTCTCGCCCGAGGCGGTGCTGGAGGCCTTCTCGGCCCCCACCCACCCGGCGACGATGCTGTTCGGCGTGCCCACGATGTACCGGCGGCTCGCCGACACCGCCGCCGAGTCGTCGGCCCTGGCCCGGGCGCTGCGGGGCGCCCGGCTGCTGGTGTCCGGCTCCGCGGCGCTGCCCAGCTCGGAGCATGCGCGGCTGGCGGAGCTGACCGGCCGCGGCGTGGTGGAGCGTTACGGGATGACCGAGACGTTGATGAACACCGCGGTGCACGGCGACGCCGAGCCGGTGCCGGGAACCGTCGGCCCGCCGCTGCCCGGGGTGGGTCTGCGCCTGGTCGACGACGACGGCGGCGAGATCGAGGACTCCGATGACGAGACGATCGGCGAGATCCAGGTCCGGGGGCCGAACCTGTTCCTCGGCTACCTCAACCGGCTTCAGGCCACCGCGGCGGCGATGCAGGACGGCTGGTTTCTCACCGGCGACATGGCCACGCGCGGCGCGGACGGGTCCATCCGGCTCGTCGGGCGCCGGGCCACCGACCTGATCAAGAGCGGCGGCTTCAAGATCGGTGCCGGGGAGATCGAGGGCTGCCTGCGCGAGCACCCGGCGGTCCAGGACACCGCGGTCACAGGCGAGGCGGACGCCGACCTGGGCGAGCGGGTGGTGGCCTGGGTGGTGCTGCGCTCCGGCGGCGAGGCGGAGGGGGCCGAGCTGATCGACCACGTGGCCGAGCAGCTGGCTCCGCACAAGCGCCCGCGAGAGGTGCGGTTCGTCGACGAGCTGCCCCGCAACGAGCTCGGCAAGGTCCAGAAGCAGCGCCTGAGCCGCTAGGGCCCGAGGGGCGCGCGGTCCCGGGCCGACCACGTCAGCGCCTGGGCGACGCGCACGATCACCGCGATCGGCTCGGCCTCGATCTGGCGCCAGGTGACGCGCATCGTGGTCACTCCAGCGGCCCGCAACGCCGCGTCCTTGCGGCGGTCGTGCTCGAACGCCCGGCGGGTGGAGTGAAACCGAAACCCGTCGACCTCGAGCACGAATCGCTGCGCGCGCCAGTAGAAATCGACCTCGTATCCGAGCAGGCGCGAGTTGACCGCCGGTGACGGCAGTTGTGCCTTGCGGATCAGGGCCAGCAGTCGCTCCTCGGCTTCGGAGCGGGTCAGGCTGGGGGAGCTGTGGGTGCGCAGTACCGCGGCGAGCCGGGCGCACCCTGAGTGTCCGCTCGCCCGGTGCAGCAGCTCGGCGACATCGCTCAGCTGCACGATGCGGTTGACGATCCCGCGATCGAAGGCCAGCTCCAGCGCGCGCTCGGTGGTGCTGGGGGCGATCTCGAGCAGCGCTCGCGCGGGCGAGGTGACCGGGAGCCCCTCGCGGACGCGGATGTCCCTGGCAGCGATGGTGCAAGAACGGTGGATGCACACGCCCCTCAGTCGCGGCCCTTTGCGGTTCGCCAGGGTGACATGGATGAGCGCCGTGTCGGCGTCGGCGATGCCCCACAGCGCGGCCGCGCTGAGATGTGACAGGACCGCGCCGTCTCCGGCGGCCAGCACCGCCGCGGCCTCGGCGCCGAGGCGCACCGACGCGGGGTGGCCGACGGCGTACACCCCGCGGTGGTCCGGAAACAGGCCGCCGGCGACGACCAGCCGGCTGACCGCGCTGGAGCTGACGCCCGCCGCCAGCAGCTGGGCGCGGGATACGCGGCCTCGCTGCAGCTGCGCGATCTGCGCGATGCGGTGGCTCCTCGGTCCCGAAACGGGCATTTCACGACCAAACGGGAGCACCTCGACCAAGCGTGGTTGAGCGGTCCCGCCCTGCGGACGTGACCGACCACGCACGGCCGGCATGGCATCGGCTGGTCGCGGAGTGCCCGGTTCGTGGGGCGGTCGCGGAATGCCCGGTTCGTGGGGCGGTCGCGGAGCCCCGGTTCGTGGGGCGGTCGCGGAGCCTCCGGTTCGTGGGGCGGTCGCGGAGCCCCCGGTTCGTGGGGCGGTCGCGGAGTGCCCTGTTCGTGCGCCACGAACCCGAGTGTGAGACACGTTCCGCGGCCATCCCTCGAAAGCCAGCGTTTCTTGACATGCCCGCCACGTTTGCGCGCAAAACGTCACGGGTACGTGAGCGCCAGCCGTAAACGCGTGCAGGATCAGGGAGAGGGAGGTGCAGGATGCGCTGGGTGCGACTTGGTTTGGCGACGCTGGCGGTGTTCGCGCTGACGACTTCCGCCGCCATGGCGAGCGGTCAGTTCGTCCTCACCGCTACTCACTTCAAGGCCACCGCCGGCTACGCGCCGACGTTCACCGGTAACGGCTGGCTCGGCGTCCGCGTCCCGCCGAGTGGCCAGGGCTACGCCGGCGGCACGATCCCCGCCCAGTCCGAGCTGGCCGGCTTCTATGCCAAGCCACTCAAGCCCAAGGAGGCCGCCGACGCGGTGCAGCAACGGGCCAACATCCCCACCTGGTCGACCCTGACCTTCTCGGACGGCGGCGTCCCGTTCTCGCTGAAGCGGGGCAAGACCATCGGCTGGCGCCAATCGCTGAACCTGCACACCGGGATCGTCACCACCCAGGCGACCTGGCAGGCCCCCGACGGGCACCGGACGAAGCTCGTCTACCAGGTCCTGACCGACCGGGCGAACCCGCACGTCGGTCTGGTGGCGCTCCAGCTCACCCCGAGCTTTACCGGCACCGCCACCGTCACCGACGAGATCGACGGCTCGCCGGCGAGCCTGACCGACCAGGTCAGCAAGGGGTTCGCGGCCGCGCAGGCGCAGACGTTCGTGCAGGTCAAGACGCAGGGCACCGGGATCGAGGCGGCGATCGCCAGTCGCCTGGCCACCAGCGCCAACATCACTGCCACCCCCACCGAAGTCGACGCCCAGAAAAAGCAGAGCATCGGGCAGAGCGTCAGCTTCCCGGTCACCGCGGGTCAAACGTACACGCTGACCAAGTTCGTCGGCGTCGAGGACTCCCAGGACACCCCCACCCCGGTCGTGGGCGCGCAGCTGGCGGCCGGCCAGGCGGCCGCGGCCGGCTATGGCGCCGACGTCGCCGCCAGCACGCGCGCGTGGGCGGCGCTGTGGCGGGGCCGCGTCGACGTGCTCGGCAATCCCACCGTGGCGACCGATGTCAACGCCAGCCAGTTCTACCTGTGGTCGAGCACCCGAGACGGCGTCGACTGGAGCGTCTCACCGGCGGGCCTGTCCTCCAACGGCTACGACGGCCACATCTTCTGGGACGCCGAGACCTGGATGTACCCGTCGCTGCTCGCCCAGCACCCCGACCTCGCCGCCGGGATGAACGCCTATCGCTTCCAGCGCCTGGCGCAGGCCCAGGCCCACGCCGCCGCCACCGGCTGGAAGGGAACGCGGTTCCCGTGGGAGAGCGCGCTGGACGGGACCGAGCAGATCCCGCCGCCGGTGTCGACCAACAGCGAGGGCCTCTACGAGCAGCACATCACCGCCGACATCGCGCTCGCTCAGTGGCAGTACTACCTGGTCACCGGCGACCGGAGCTGGCTGGCCACCCAGGGCTGGCCGGTGATTTCCGGAGCGGCGACCTTCTGGGCCTCGCGGGCCACCCGCGCCGGCGGCAAGTACCACATCGACCACGTCACCGGCCCGGACGAGGAGAACCCGAACGTCAACGACGACACGCTCACCAACGTCGCCGCCAAGACGGTGCTCACGGACGCCATCGCCGCCGCCCACGTGATCGGGGCCAACCCCCCGGTGAGCTGGGCGAAGATCGCCTCCGGACTGGGAGTCCCGTTCTGGCGCAAGACGCAGGTCCACCCCGAGTACGCCGGTTACCAGTCGCAGCTGGTCAAGCAGGCCGACGTGACCCTGCTGCAGTACCCGTGGCAGTACCCGATGCCGGCCAGGGTGGCCCAGAACGACATCAACTTCTACGTCCCGCGGACCGACCCGCAGGGCCCGTCGATGGGCGACGCCGTCAACTCGATCGACACCTCCACCCTCGGCACCCCCGGCTGCGCGAGCTTCGTCTACACCGAACGCTCCTACCAGCCCTACATCCGCGACGTGTTTCACCAGTTCTCCGAGACCAAGACCGGCGGCGCGTTCACGTTCATGACCGGGATTGGCGGCTTCCTGCAGGAGTTCCTGTACGGGTACTCCGGGCTGCGGTTCCAGGCCGCCGGCGTCCGCCTCGCCCCCAGCCTCGGCGGCGGAATGTCCGGCGTCGTGCTGCGCAACCTGACCTGGCGCGGGCGCACCTTCCAGATCTCGGTGGGATCGCACACGACCACGCTGACGCTCGTCAGCGGTGCCCCGCTCCGGGTGACCACGCCCTCCGGACGGCACACGGTGCGCGCCGGGCACGTCCTGGGCATCCCGACGGCCCGGCCCGACCGCCGGCCCACCACCGACCTGGTCCGTTGCCAGGCAGCTAGCGCCACCAGCGCGGCGCCCGGCGATCCGGCGCTGGCCGCGGTCGACGGCAGCCGGGCGACCCCGTGGGTGCCGGCCTCGCTGCCGGCCACGCTGACCGCTCCGATCCGTGGCGGCGGACGCACGATCGACCGCGCCGTCGTCACCTGGGGCCAGGTGTGGCCGCTGGTCATCAAGCCCAACGTTCATCCCAAGCCGACGCCGGTCCGCACGGTCCGTCCCCGCAGCTACGTGCTCCAGGTGTCGAGCAACGGCAAGACGTGGCGCACGCTGGTCTCGGTATCGGGCAATTCGGCGCGAACATCCGACGTGCTGCGCTTCAAGCCGGTGCGGGCGCGCTTGGTGAGGATCAAGATCACCCGGGGCACCGGGATCAAGGTCACCAGCGGCAGCGGGAAGACAAAGATGACCGCGACCGCGATGCCCCAGCTCCAGGAGCTGACCGTCGACCGCTGAACCGCGGGCCACCACCGGACGGCCCGACCGCCGGCCGGGCTAGTGGTGGGGTGTCGCCGGCCAAGGCCAGACGGTCAGACCTGAGGTGTCGCCGGCAAAGGCCGGCCAGTCAGACCTGGGTGTCGCCGGCAAAGGCCGGCCGGTCAGACCGGGGCGCTGTCGCCGGCAAAGGCCGGCCGGTCAGACCGGGGCGCTGTCGCCGACGAACATCTCGCGGAGCGCGATCTTCTTGAACTTCCCCGTCGCCGTGCGCGGGATCTCGTCGACGAACTCGAAGCGCTCGGGAACCTGCCACTTGGCGTATTCGCCGGCGAGATGCTGGCGCAGGTCCTCGGCCTCGGCCTGGTGGCCCTCGCGAAGGACGATGACGGCCAGCGGGCGCTCCCCCCAGCGTTCGTCGGGCACCGCGATCACCGCCGCTTCGGCCACCGCGTCGTGGGCCATCAGGTGGTTCTCCAGGTCGACCGATGAGATCCATTCGCCCCCGGACTTGACCAGGTCCTTGGAGCGGTCACAGATGCGCAGGTTCCCGTCGGGGTCAATCTTGACGACGTCGCCGGTGACGAACCAGCCGTCGTCGGTGAACTTCTCCGCGCCCTCGCCCCGGTGGTAGGCGCGTGCCACCCAGGGTCCCCGCACCTCGAGCTCGCCCATCGCCTCGTCGTCCCACGGGATCAGCTCACCGTCTTCGCCGCGACCGCGGATCTCGACGAACGGCGACGGGATCCCCTGGCGGCTGCGATAGTCGACCTGCTCGTCCGCTGAGGTGTCATCGAGCTGCCGGGGCAGCCGGCAGACGCTGCCCAGCGGCGAGGTCTCGGTCATTCCCCAGGCGTGGACGATGGTCAGCCCGCGGCGATCGAACCCGCTGATCAGGCTCTGGGGCGCGGCCGAGCCGCCGACGAGCAACATCCGCAGCGCGCTGAGATCCCAGCGGTCCGGCTCGGCGTCCAGCGCCTCCAGGACGGCCATCCACACCGTCGGCACCCCCGCGGTCAGGGTCACCCGCTCGCCGGCGAGCAGGTCCAGCACGTTGACCGCGTCCAGCTTTGGACCGGGCAGCACCAGGCCGGCGCCGACCAGCGCCGAGGTGTAGATCAACCCCCAGGCGTTGGCGTGGAACATCGGCACCACCGGCAGCAGGCTGTCGCGAGAGGAGATGCTCATGGTGTCGGGCAGGGCCGCGACGAGTGAGTGCAGCACCTGGGAGCGGTGCGAGTAGACGACGCCCTTGGGCCGGCCGGTGGTGCCCGACGTGTAGCACATGGCGGCGGGGGCCCGCTCGTCAGCCTCCGGCCACTGCATCGGTTCGGACCCGGCGATCAGCGCCTCATAGTCGTGAGCGCCGTCGGGAACCGATCCGGACCGCGCAACCACGATCACGTGCTCGAAGTCGCGCGTCCCGCGGAAGGACTGAAACGCCTCCAGCAGCGACTCGTCGACCACGATGGCGCGGTCCTCGGCATCGTTGACGATGAAGGCGAGCTCATCGGGGTGCAGCCGCGGATTCAGGGTGTGGATCACCGCTCCCATCGCCGGCAGCGCGAAATACAGCTCCAGGTGCTCGGGCTGGTTCCACAGCAGCGTCGCCACCGGGTCGCCCGACCGGATACCGAGGTCCCGCAGGGCGGCCGCCAGCCGGCGCGATCGCTGCACGCAGTCGCCGAGCGTGGTCCGGCCGACGGAGCCATCCGGGCGCCGGAAGACCACCTCTCGCTCGCCGCTGAACCTCTCCACCCGCTCCACGACCGCCGTCAGCGACAGCGGATAGTCGTCCATCATCAGGCCTTCACGCATGTCTCTCCCGTCCTCGAAGCGTTGCCGCATGAGCCTACGCGCCGGGCGACGAAAACACCACCGCCGAGCCGCGGGATCACGCGGCCGGCCACTCAGGGCGCAGCGGGCAGTCGGCGATCGGAGGGATGATGTGCCGATGACAGAGTCAGACCGCTACACGACGGCGCTGGCGCAGCTCGCCGTGCGCCAGGGCGCGAACGTCCAGCCGGGCCAGATCGTGGCCCTCAGCTCCGAGCCCGGCAAGGAGGAGCTGACGCGGGCGATCGCGCAGGCCGCCTACGCCGCCGGAGCCAAGTTCGTCGACCTGACCGTGTTCGACGTGTATCTGAAGCGCGCCCGAGCGTTGCACGCCGACCGCGACACGCTGAGCTTCGTCCCGCCGTGGATCGGGGAACGGGTGCTGGCCCTGGGCGAGCACCGCGCCGCCCGCATCGCCCTGTCGGGACCGGTGGCGCCGCGCGCGCTGCACGACGTGGATCCCGAGCTGATCAGCCTGGACATGCTCCCCCGGGTGCCCGAGTCGATGAAGGTGCTCAACGACGCCACCACCAACTGGACGGCCGTCCCCTGCCCCACTCCCGCGTGGGCGGCGCTCGTCCATCCCCGTCTGGAGGCGTCGGCCGCGCTGGATCGGCTGTGGGACGAGATCGCTCATGTCTGCCGGTTGGACGAGCCCGATCCGGTCGCGGCGTGGTCGGCCCGGCTGGACGAGCTGCTCCGGGTGTCCTCCGCCCTGGACCAGCTCCCGCTCGACCAGCTCCACTTCGAGGGTCCGGGAACCGACCTGAGGGTCGGACTGCTGCCCTCGAGCCGCTGGCAGACGGCCCGGTTTCAGACGGTCGACGGAATCGAGCATCAGCCCAACATCCCCACCGAGGAGGTGTTCACCACCCCTGATCCGGAGCAGACCGGGGGGGTCGTCACCTCGACCAAGCCCCTGTTCACCTCGGGAACCACGGTGACGGGGCTGCGGATTGCATTCGAGGGCGGCCGAGCCGTACAGGTCGATGCCGACCAGGGCGCCGAGGTGGTGCGGGGTCTGGTCGCGGCTGACGCGGACGCCTCCCGGCTCGGCGAAGTGGCCTTGGTTGACCGCGAGGGCCGGATCGGTCCCCTGGGGACGGTGTTCTTCGACACGCTGCTGGACGAGAACGCGGCCAGCCATGTCGCGCTGGGCCAGGCCTACGAGATGGCGGTCGCCGAGCCGGCAGATAAGGCGCGGATCAATCAGAGCATCGTGCATACCGACTTCATGATCGGCGGAGACGAGGTGTCGGTGACCGGGATTCTCACGGGCGGTGAGACGGTCCCGCTGCTGCGCGACGGGATCTGGCAGATCTAATCGGGGGTGGCCACCGGCGTTGCACTAGGCTAACCGCGACCACTGGAGAGGTGCCGGAGCGGCTGAACGGGCGCGACTGGAAATCGCGTAACGGGGGTCGACCTCGTTCGGGGGTTCGAATCCCCCCCTCTCCGTCACGACCAACCGCGCAAAAGCGCAGAACCGCTGGAGGATCCTTGCGATTGGCCGATACCTCTCGTAGACTTCCTCCCCGAGGGGCTGCCGGGGGTGAGTATGCGGCAGTCGAGAACGCACTTCGTCCATGAACTCAAGACCGGCACTCAGACTTGTAGAAGGCGGCCTGGACACCAGCGTCAGCTGGCTGTGGTTCTGTGGGCATTGCGCCGCGCCGTCGCCGGGAGGTGCTCCGCCGCCCCCGACCGCGCGGGTGTGCGGCGCCTGCGGGCTCGGTCTGCTGCTCGAGGCGCGCGAGGACGCCGTACCCTCCGATCGCGACGCGTTCCTGGTCGTCGACGGCGCCCTGCTGGTCCAGGCGATGTCGCGCGAAGCGCAGTCGCTGCTCGACGTGACCGAGGAGATGGCGATCGACCAACCGGTCGCCGAGCTGCTCGTCCCGGCCGACGCCGAGACGCAGGGGCGGACGGGGTTCGCCGCCGCCATCGCCGACGCGGCCGACGGCCATGATCCGGAGCCCTCGCGCAGCTTCGTGCGGCCCTGGAACACCTTCGGCGTCCGGATGCGAGCCAAGATCGCCACGTGCGGGCCGCCGCGGGCCGCGCTCGTGGTGCTGGAGAGCGCGCGTCCGCCGGCGCTGCGAGCGGTCGCCTCCGCGTCATAAACAGTGGGCCGGTAGGCCCACTGACCCAAAAAACCTCAGCCGCTAAGTCCAGGGGACGCCGGCAGCACCGGCGGCGCGCCGAGCCCCGCGAGCGCTTCGGGCAGGACGATCGATCCGTCGTCGCGCTGTCCGTTCTCCAGCAGCGCGACGATCGTCCGGCCGACGGCCACGGCGGTCCCGTTCAGCGTATGGACGTGGACGGGCCGGCCGGGCGGGTCCGTGTCCGGGCGGTAGCGGACGTCCAAGCGGCGTGCCTGGTAGTCGGTCGTGTTCGAGCACGAGGTCAGCTCGCGGTAGCGACCCTGCCCGGGCAGCCACGCCTCGACGTCGTATTTCTTGGCCGCGGAAGCGCCGAGATCGTCGACGGCGATGGTCACCACCCGGTAGGGGATCTCCAGGTCATGCATGATCGACTCCTCGATCGCCAGCAGCCGCTCGTGCTCGCCGGCGGCGTCCTCGGGCTCGACGAAGCTGAACATCTCGACCTTGTCGAACTGGTGCACCCGGAAGATGCCGCGGGTGTCCTTGCCGGCCGCGCCCGCCTCGCGCCGAAAGCAGCTGGAGAAGCCGGCATAGCGCCGGGGCAGATCGCCGGCGTCGAGGATCTCGTCCCGGTGCAGCGAGGCCAGCGGGACCTCCGACGTTCCGACCAGGAACAGGTCGTCCTCGGGCAGCCGGTAGATCTGCTGCTCCGCGTCAGGCCACATCCCGGTCCCGAACAGAGCCGGCTCCCGGACGAGCACCGGTGGAACAACGGGCTCGAATCCCTGCGCCGACAGCTTCTCCATCGCGTAGCGGACGAGGGCCAGCTCCAGCATCACCAGGTCGCCGCGGAGATAGGCAAAGCGCGAGCCGGAGACGCGCGCGGCCCGCTCCATGTCGATCCGGGGCCCGGCCAGCTCCAGATGGTCGCGCCCGGTCATCCTCCCGTCCCCGACCTCGCGCAGAACCGTGTCCTGGTCGGGCGCGTCGGGCGCGGGCAGGTTGGGCAACGATGCCAGCACGGCGTCGCGGTCGGCCCGGAGGATCGTCTCCTGATCTGAGAGCGTCCTTCCCCGCGCGGCCAGCGCGGCCAGCTGCTCCCGTTGCTCCGAGCTCGGTGCACCCCGGAGAGCACGGCTGTTCCGGTTCTGGTCGGAGCGCAGCTGCTCGAGCTCGGCGGTCAGCGCCCGCCAGCGCTCGTCCAGGCCCAGCAGCCGGTCGACGGCCGCGGCGGCGTCGGGTCCGCGCCGGCCCAGGGCCGCGCGGACGGCTTTCGGGTCGTGGCGGATCAGCCTGATGTCGAGAACGGCTAGCCCTCCGCCTGGGAGCGGTCGGGGTGACGGTGGTTGACCTCGGCCACCCGGGGGGCCGAGCTCCGTGGGGGGACGGCGGCGGCCGCGGTGGCGGTGGGATTGCTGTCCACCACCGGCAGAGTCCCGATTGGCCTCTGCTCGCACGTCGGCACGCCCGGCTCCTTCGGCGCATCGCGGCCGGCGTAGGTGGCGACGAACTTGGCGACGTCCTTTGCATCCTGCCCGACGACGATGTTCTGGGGCATGTAGGCGCCGGAGAAGCCGCCGTTCTCGATCGCGTACAGCACGCGGTCCACCGGGCGCTCGCAGCGCTGGTTGAAGTTCGGCCCGCTGTTGGCTTGGGCGGTGCGGACGTTGGGCGCCGATCCGTAGGTGGCGGCAGCCGCCAACGTGTGGCAACCGGCGCAGCGCTGGTTGAACAGGAGGGCGCCCCGGTGCAGCTGGGTCTGGGAGTCGGACACCTCGATCCTCTGGGTGCCGCACGCCGCGGTCACGGCAGCGACCGAGGTCGCGGCCGCGGAGAGCACCAGGATCTTCGCCAGCCGGCTCATCGCGCACGGATCATAATCGGGTCCCAGTGTCGGCGATCCACTCACGCCTGGCGCTGCTGCTGGCGTCGCTGATCGCGCTCGGCGCCGCCGGCTGCGGCGCCATCAAGACGGTGGGCAGCAGCCACACGCTGTCGATCGCGCTCAGCGAATACCGCATCACCCCCCAGGACGTGCATGCGACCGTCGGCATGACCGCGATCTACGTCCACAACTACGGGCGCCTGACCCATAACCTGGTCCTCACCCTGGACGGCCACACCTGGGCCGCGACCAAGCCGATCCCGCCGGGCGAGGGGACCGAGCTCGACGCCGCCCTGATCGCCGGCAAGTACCAGATGGCGTCGTCGATCCTGTCCGATCAGGCGCTGGGGGCATACGGGACGCTCGACGTCGGCCAGTAGCGCCCATGCGAGCCGGAGCGCCGGCCCGCGTGGCGATGCGAGCCGGAGCGGCGGCCCGCGTGGCGATGCGAGCCGGAGCGGCGGCCCGCGTGGCGATGCGAGCAGGAGCGGCGGCCCGCGCGGCGAAAGCCACCGTCGACCCCGGCGCCGGCTGTGTGACGTTCGCCACGAAGTCAACAGCGCGATCGTCCTCCTACGGCGGCAACCAGAGGTGCCGGCGCCGGGGATCCTGATCGTGGCGGTGGCGGCCGACGCCTCGCCGGGACCACGCTATACAAGTGCGGCATGACCGGCAAGCTGGATCCCGAGCTCTTCCGGGAGGTGTTCGGGCGATTCGCCACCGGCGTCGCGGTGATCACCAGCGCCGGCCCGGCCGGTGCCGGCGGGATGACCGCCAACGCGCTGTGCTCCCTGTCGCTGGACCCGTTGCTGGCGCTCGTCTGCTTCGAGAACCAGGCCCGCACGCTGCCGATCGTGCGGGAGGCCGGGCACTTCGCCGTCAACGTGCTGGCCGCCGATCAGGTGCAACTCGCCGAGGTGTTCGCATCCAAGCTGCCCGAGGCCGAGAAGCTCTCAGGCGTTCCCCATCGATTCGTCGAGGACGTTCCGGTGATCGACGGGTCACTGGCATGGGCGGTGTGCGCGCTGCGGGAGCTGATCGCCGGGGGCGATCACACGATCGCCATCGGCGAGGTGCTGGAGCTGGGCCTCGGCGGCGGTGAGCCGCTGCTGTGGTACGCCGGCCGCTATCACGGGGTACCCGGGGCCAAGGCCGCGTCGGCTCCCTAACCCTAACCCCCGGTTCCCGCGGCACGGATCAGCAGCACCAGCATCACCAGCGCCGCCAGCACCATCACCCCGAGCTCGCGCTGGAGGATCGACACGACGACCACGCGTTGCTCGTCCTCGGGCAGCTTCCCGACGGCGGCCGACGACTCCAGCTGGCGCGAGTCGAGCACCGCTTGGGCCGATGTGATCCGCAGCTGCTCTGCCACGAACGAGACCGCCACCGGCACCAGCCCGTAGATCAGGTGCAGCCCGGAGACCTTCCTGCCCATCACCAGCAGGACCCCGCCGAGGGCGGCCTCGACCACGATTACCGCCTGACCGGCGCGCAGCAGCTGCCAGAACAGCGGGCTTTGGCGCGCGCGATACCAGCACCAGGCGCCCCATAGTCCCGCGCCGCCGATCAGCGCCATGCTGAGAATGCCGACGATCATGTGAACCATCTTCATCGCGGGGTAACCCCTCTGGAGCGGCGTTGGCGAACATAGCCGCATTTCGCACTAAGTAACAACTTGTTACAAGGTTCCTTTCGCTGGTGATATAAGAGGTTCTGTGCTTCGAAGCTATCTGCCGGCAATTGTGTTCCTGGTGCTCGGCGGCGCCGTCGGCGGCCTGTTCGGAGTACTGAACCTGATCACCGGCACGCGCCGGTCACATCGCAAGCAGAGCAAGTCTTCGCCATACGAGTGCGGGCTGCCGTCGGAGATTCAGCGGGGCTTTCGCTTCGGGATCAGCTTTTACCTGATCGCGATGCTGTTCATCCTGTTCGACATCGAGGTCATCTTCCTGTACCCGATCGCCGTCCAGCTGCGCGCCTTCGGGACGTTCGCCCTTTCGGAGACGATCGTGTTCGTCGCCCTGCTGATGGTCGCGTTCGTTTACGTCTGGCGACGAGGAGCCCTGGAATGGAAATAAAGCGCGAACGACTCGATCCCGCCGACTCGGCGGCCGAGGCTCCCACCGACTTCCGCTCCCGCCAGCTGCTGGCCCGCGACATGCTCCGCGGCGACCTCGAGGGCGAGGCGCTGGAACGCTACGTGCAGCAGAGCATCATGACGACCACGGTGGAGAAGGCGGTCTCCTGGTCGCAGGGCAACTCCTTGTACCCGATGACCTTCGGGCTCGCCTGCTGCGCGATCGAGATGATGTCGATCGTCGGCGCCCGCGTCGACATCGCCCGCTTCGGCTGGGAGGCGTTCCGCGCATCGCCGCGCCAGGCCGACCTGCTGATTCTCTCCGGCCGGGTGTCGGTCAAGATGGCTCCGGTCATCCGGCGCATCTACGACCAGATGCTCGAGCCCAAGTGGGCGATCTCGATGGGGGCGTGCTGCTCGTCGATGGGCGTCTTCAACAACTACGCCCTGGTTCCCTCGGACAAGTTCATGCCGATCGACGTGCACGTGCCCGGCTGCCCGCCCCGGCCCGAAGCGCTGATGCACGGCATTCTGCGTCTGCGCGACCAGATCCACGGCCACGAGCCCGACGGCTGGCGCGAGCGCTACGACGCCGTCGGCACCGAGGAGGTCCTCGCCGGCACCGACGACCGCGACCGCGACTCAACGATCAACGTGTTCCCGGGGGGCGACACCGCCGGTGCCTGACGCGACCGGGCTCGAGCTGACGGCCCACGAGCTCCGCGATCGCAACGCAGAGTCGATCCTCGATACCGACTTCCAGCGCGGACGGGCGGTGCTGATCGCCGACCCCCGGCACGTGACCGACGTCCTCGCCGCCCTCAGGGACAAGGGCTACACGTTCCTGGCCAGCCTCCACGGCGTCGACTACTACCCCGAGGAGCCGCGGCTCGGCGTTCTCTACGAGATGGTCGACATGCGCGAGGTCGACCGGATAACGGTCAAGGTCCGGGTGAGCACCGAGGATCCGCGGCTGGCCACCGCGACCGAGCTCTACCCGGGCGCCGAGTTCCCCGAGCGCGAGGTCTACGACATGTTCGGGGTCGTGTTTGAGGGCCATCCCGACCTGCGCCGGATCCTCATGCCCGAGGACTTCGAGGGATTCCCGCAGCGGCGCGACTTCCCGACCGGGGGGGAGCCGGTGCTGTTCACGTTCAACGAAGAGAAGAACTACGGAAAGTGGCAGTGATGACCAGGCCCACCAAAGGGGCGATTCGCTGATGGCACTCGACACCACCGATTACCGCAAACGCGAGGAATCGATCACCTACACGGCACAGCCCGCCGGGCAGGGTGAGACCCTCGAGCTGCTGACGCTCAACATCGGCCCGCACCATCCCGCCACCCACGGCGTGCTGCGGCTCCTGGCGACGCTCGAGGGAGAGGTCGTCCGCGACATCAAGCCGATCGTCGGCTACGTCCACACCGGGATCGAGAAGACGGCCGAGACCAAGTCCTACTGGAAGGTGATCCCGGTCGTCGAGCGGATGGACTACCTCGCCTACTACTTCAACGCGATGGCGTTCTGCGGCGCGGTGGAGAGCCTGCTCGATCTCGAGGTGCCGACCCGGGCGCAGTATCTGCGGGTGATCCACCTCGAGCTCAACCGGATCATGTCGCACCTGGTGTGGCTCGGCACCAGCGCGCTGGATCTGGGCGCGATCTCGATGTTCTGGTACTGCTTCCGCGAGCGCGAGACGATCCTCGACCTGTTCGAGATGTCCTCTGGTCAGCGCATGCACACTCGTTACATCCAGGTCGGCGGCGTGTTCGAGGACATCCCCCCCGGCTTCGCCGCCAAGCTGCGCAAGTTCCTCGCCGAGATGCCGACCCGGGCCGACCAGTACGCCGATCTCCTGGAGAAGAACCAGATCGTGCTCGAACGCCTGCGCGGCACCTGCCCGCTCAGCGAGGAGGCGCTGCTGAAGATCGGGGTCACCGGGCCGCTGCTGCGGGCCGCCGGCAACCCGTGGGACCTGCGCAAGGCACACCCTTACTCCAGCTACGACAAGTTCGACTTCAAGATCCCGGTCGGCACCGTTGGCGACAACTACGACCGCTTTCGGGTCCGTCACGCCGAGATCTACGAGTCCGTGAAGATCATCAGCCAGGCGCTCGACGGCCTGCCCGAGGGTCCGTTCATCACGCCCGACCGCAAGGTCGCATTGCCCCCGCGCCATGAGCTGGCGACCTCCATGGAGGCGCTGATTCACCACTTCAAGCTGGTCACCGAGGGCTTTCGGGTGCCGCCGGGCGAGGCCTACCACCCGATCGAAGGACCCCGGGGCGAGCTCGGCTGCTTCGTTCGCGCCGACGGCTCGGGCAAGCCCGCGCGAGTGCACATGCGTGACCCGAGCTTCGTGCACCTGCAGGCGCTGGCGCCGATGGTCCGCGGCGCCTACATCGCCGACCTGATCGCCACGCTGGCGATGCTCGATCCGATCCTCGGAGGCATCGACCGGTGAGCTTCCGCAGCCGGGACGTTCCCGACCACACTCGGACGCTCCAGGAGCGGCGGGGCGAGGGCGCCGATCCCGGCGGCTCGCCTCGCGTACCCCGCTTCGGCCACGGCTCGCGCGTCCCCGGCTGGGACGACGCCGTCGATCTGACCAAGGACCCCGCGGTGATCCCCGACCTGGCGACGACGCCCGTCCCCGAGCACCTGCGGCGCGAGATCGAAGCGGCGATGGCCAAGTACCCGGACCGCCGGTCGGCGGCGATCCCGGCGTTGCACGCCGCCCAGGCGGTGTATGACTGGTGCTCGCCGGCCGCGATCGACCAGGTCGCCGCCGTGATGCGGCTGACCCCGGCCTACTTGACGTCGGTGGCCAGCTTCTACGACATGTTCAAGATGACGCCGAAGGCGCACGACGACGTGTTCGTCTGCACCAACATCTCCTGCTCGCTGCTGGGCGCGGACGAGTTCCACGAGGCGATGCTGGCGGCCGCGCTTGGCGAAGACATCAACGTGGCGTCATTCGAGTGCCTGGGCGCGTGCGACATCGCGCCGATGGCGTCGGTCAACGGCGAGTACATTGGCCCGCTGACCAACGATGACGCGCACCGCATCGTCTCAGACCTGCGGGCCGGCCGGCCGGTCCTGGCCGAGAAGCAGCTCCGTTACCGGCGCTCGGTCGACCCCGACGTGCAGCCCGAGTCGATCGAGTTCTCAGCACCCGACCACCCGGATCGCGCCGACGCCGCCGGCCTGACCGAGACCACCCCGGAGACCGACCGCCTGGGACCGACGGCGCCGGTCGAGATCCCGCCGCAAACCAGAGACGAGACATGAAGAACATCCTGTTCGACCGCATCGACGAACCGGGTCTGAACACGCTGGACGTCTATGAGCGGCGCGGCGGCTATCGGTCGCTGCGCAAGGCGCTGGCAATGCCCTCTGAGGACGTCCTCTCCCAGTTGATGGACTCGGGCATCCGCGGCCGCGGCGGGGCCGGCTTCCAGATGGGGCGCAAGGTGTCGTTCCTGCCCCACGGCGACATGGCCAAGTACCTGGTGTGCAACGCCGACGAGTCCGAGCCGGGGACGTTCAAGGACCGCGAGCTGATGCAGAAGTCCCCGCACATGCTGATCGAGGGGATCCTCATCGCCGCCTACGCCGGCTCGATCCAGACCTCGTTCATCTACATCCGCGGCGAGTACCAGCTTCAGGGCGACATCCTGGAGGCCGCGATCGCCGAGGCGCGCAACGCCGGCTACATCGGTGAGCGCATCCTCGATTCCGACTTCTCGATGTCGCTGGTCCTGCACCGCGGGGCCGGCGCCTACATCTGCGGCGAGGAGACCGGCCTGCTCGATTCGCTGGAGGGCAAGCGCGGCAACCCCCGGCTCAAGCCGCCGTTTCCGGCGATCGAGGGCCTGTACGCCGGGCCGACGCTGATCAACAACGTGGAGACGCTGGCCACCGTCCCCGCCATCCTCGGCATGGGCGGCGACGAGTACGCGACGATCGGCACCGAGACCTCGACCGGGACCAAGCTCGTCTCCATCAGCGGCGATGTCAAGCGACCGGGCAACTACGAGATCGAGCTCGGGATCCCCTCCCGCGAGATCATCTACGGCCTCGCCGGCGGTCCCCCGAGCGGCAAGCCGGTCAAGTTCTGGTTCCCCGGTGGCTCGAGCTCGCCGGTGCTCACCGGCGACGATCTCGACGTCCCCTACGACTTCGACAGCATGGCCAAGGCGGGAACGATGCTCGGGTCCGGGGCGATCATCGTCGCCGACGAGTCCCGCCGGGTGCTGGACACGATGTTCAAGGTGGCCAAGTTCTACGCCCACGAATCGTGCGGCAAGTGCGTCCCCTGCCGCGAGGGGACCAACTGGACCAAGAAGATGGTGCAGCGCATCTACGACGGCGAGGCGACCCCGATGGACCTCGACATCATGGCCTCCGTCCAGGAGCAGATCATCGGCAACTGCCTGTGCGTGCTCGGCGACGCGATGGCGATGCCGATCGGCTCGATGGTCGTCAAGTTCCGACCCGAGCTCGAGGCCGAGATCGAGGCGGCACGTGAGCGCGCCGAGCGCGCCGCCGTCCAGGACGTGGTCGCCCTGGGGGTGTCTGATCCAGAAGCCGGCCCGCTTCCGGTTCACTAGCCAGCCGGCGGCCTCCCCCGATCGCCTGACAACCACTAGCTTCCCGATCCGCATGCCCCGTCCCCAGCGCAAGTCCATCCAACTGACCATCGACGGCCTCGAGGTGCAGGCCACCGAGGGCGCGATGCTGGTCGACGCCGCCAAGCAGGGCGATGTCGAGATCCCGTACTTCTGCTACGAGCCCAAGCTCGGCAACCCGGTCGGCGCCTGCCGGATGTGCCTGGTCGAGATCGAGGGCATCCCGAAGCTGCAGACGTCGTGCTCGACACCGGTCAAGGACGGGATGGTCGTTCACACCCAGACCGAGCGCGTCCGCCACGCCCAGAACGCGATCGTCGAGTTCCTGCTCGTCAACCATCCGCTCGACTGCCCGGTGTGCGACAAGGGCGGCGAGTGCCCGCTGCAGGACATCACCTTCGGCTGGGGGCTGGGGCGTAGTCGCTTCATCGAGCCCAAGCGCCACTTCGTCAAGCCGCTGGCACTCTCTCCGCTGGTGGCGATCGACCGCGAGCGCTGCATCCTGTGCTACCGCTGCGTCCGCTTCTCCCAGGAGATCGCCGAGGACTACCAGCTGATCTTCACCGAGCGCGGCGCGGACACGTTCGTCGGCACTCACGACGGTCATCCCTACGTCGCCCCTTACAGCGGCAACATCATCGAGCTGTGCCCGGTGGGGGCCCTGACGTCTCAGGCCTACCGCTTCCGCGCCCGGCCCTGGGACATCGAGGACGCCGGCGGCATCTGCACGCTGTGCTCGTCGCAGTGCAACGTCACCTTCACCGTCCGCGACGAGCGGGTCGTCCGCGTTCTCGCCCGTGACCACGAGGGCAACAAGGAGGTCGACGACGGCTGGCTGTGCGACAAGGGCCGCTTCGCCTACCAGGCGATCCACGTCGATGAGCGGATCACCCGGCCGCTGGTCCGCGACGGCGGCGAGCTGCGCGAGGTGTCATGGGAGCGAGCCCTTCAGACCGCCGGCGGCCTGGCCCGCCACGCCGGGCGCGTCGGAACGCTGGTCGGCGGGCAGGCGTCCAACGAGGAGGGCTTCCTGCTCGGGCGCCTGGCCCGCGAGGCGCTCGACAGCCCGGACATCGACTCCCGGTGCAGCAATCCGCTGCCCGCCGGGCTGGCCCGCGCGCTGGCCGCGCCCGAGCTGCAGGCGGCGGTCCCCGACCTCGAATTCGCCCACACCGTGCTGCTCGTCGGCTGTGACCCGCGCGACGATTCGCCGATCCTCGATCTGCGGATCCGCAAGGGCGTCCGGCGCAACGGCGTCAAGCTGCTGGTCGCCACCGCGCGCCCGACCGCGCTGGAGGCCAACGCCACCCAGAGCCTGCGCTACCCGCCCGGCGGCGAGGCAGAGTTCGCCGCCGCCCTGGACCGGGCCCTGGGCGGCGGCGATGACATCGGCGAGGACGTCGCCGCGCTGGCGGCAGGGCTGCGCAACGGCGGTGAGGACGTCGTGATCGTGTTCAGCGAGCGGATCGGGGCGGCCGCCGCCGCCGCCCTGGGCCGGGTCGCCCACCGGCTCGGCGTCGGCGACCGCACCGGCGCCGGCCTGCTGGCGCTGCCGGCCGGCGCCAACGGCCGTGGCCTGCGCGAGGCGGGCGCCGTTCCCGACGCCGGACCGGGCTACGCCGAGGCCGCCACGGAAGGTCGGGGCACGGCCGAGATCGGCGCCGCGGCGGCCGCCGGCCAGCTCACCGCGCTGCACCTGTTCGGCACCGATCCGGTGCGCGATCAGCCCGACCGGGAGCTGTGGGAGCGCGCCCTGCAGTCCGCAGCCCTCGTCGTCGCCCACGCCTCGGTGCTGACCGAGGGCCTGGCGCAGCACGCCACCGTCATCCTCCCCGCCGAGTCATACGCCGAGAAGGAGGGCACCGTCGTGCATCCCGACGGCCGGCTGCAGCGGCTGCGAATCGCCATCGCCCACCCGGGCGAGGTCCGTTCCGGCTGGGCGGTACTGGCCGAGATCTGCCGCCGGTGCGGACTGGACACCGGCGTCGGCCGCGTCCACGATGCGTTCGCGCAGCTGGTGGCGGCGGTGCCGGTGTACGCGGGTCTGACTCCGGAGGCGATCGGCGGCCATGGGCTGCGCTGGCCCGAGCGCCCGGAGGCTCAGTCGATGGCGCTCGCCGGCGACCTGCTCGACGTGGCGGTATCCCGCCGGGAGCCCGCACCGGCGCTCACCCCACCGGATGGCGCCCTGCACCTCGGCACCTACCGTCCGATCTGGGCGTCGCCCGAGTGCGAGGTCTCACCGGCGCTCAAGTTCCTGATCCCCGCCCAGCACGTCGAGCTCTCGCCGCAGGACGCGCAACGGCTCGGCGTCGCCGACGGGCAGGCCGTTGTGGTGGCCCAGAATGGAACCCGGCTGCACGCGCGCGCTGCCGTGCGGTCGGGGGTGCCCGCCGGCAGCGCGTTCCTGGCCGACGGACTGGCGTCCGAGTCGGCCAACGCGCTCACCGGGGTGGATGGGGTGCAAATCCAGGTCGTCAAGCCAGCCGGATGACTCACGCGACCTCCATAAAGGTGAGCCTGGATGGCGAGCGGAGGTTCGCGTGAGTGGCTTCGGGCTGGTCGGCTTCTACGAGCCGTGGTGGGTGCAGATCCTCAAGGCGCTGGTCATCTTCGGCGTGATCTTCGCCGTCCTGCCGATCATGATCATCTACGAGCGCAAGCTGCTGGGGCGCTTCCAGGGCCGCTACGGCCCCAACCGCGTCGGCCCCTACGGTCTGATGCAGCCGCTCGCAGAGATCGTCAAGTTCGCCGTCAAGGAGCCGTTCCGACCCACCACTTCGGTCGCCTCCCTGTTCCGGATCGCGCCGATGATCGCGATCCTGACCGCGGTCGGCTCGCTGGCGCTGGTGCCGTTCGGCGACGTCCAGCACATCTTCGGCGAGAAGGTCGGCCTGTACGGGATCGACGTCTCGATCGGACCGCTCTACGTGTTCGCGCTCGGCGGCATCTCGTTCTACGGGATCATGCTCGGCGGCTGGGCCTCGGGGTCGAAGTACTCGTTCCTCGGCGCGATGCGGGGGGCGGCGCAGCTGATCTCCTACGAGGTCTCCCAGAGCCTGGCCCTGGTCGGCGTGCTGATCACCGCGGGCACGCTGTCGCTGACCGGGATCGTCCACGCCCAGGCGAGACTGTGGTACTTCATCCCCCAGCTCGCCGGCTTCCTCATCTTCATGACCGCCTCGTTCGCGGAGACCAACCGGGCTCCGTTCGACTTGGTGGAGGCCGACGCCGAGCTGGTCGGCGGCTACTTCACCGAGTACGGCGGGACCGCGTTCGTCGCCTACCTGTTCGCCGAGTACGCGAACATGATCGTCGTGTCGGGCATCGCGGTAACGCTGTTCTTCGGCGGCTGGCTGATGCCGTTCGGGATCCACCCGCCCGGCTGGGTCGATCCGTTCGTCGTGCTCGCCAAGATGCTGCTGGTGATCACTCTGTTCGTCTGGGTGCGCGCCACGCTGCCGCGGCTGCGCTACGACCAGCTGATGTCGTTCGGCTGGAAGATCCTGCTGCCGTTGGCAACGCTGAACCTGCTGGTGACGGCGATCGTGGTGGTGGCATGAGTCACCCTTTACAGAGGAGCGTTCGATGACCCCCTACGATCCCGGGCCCGACGTCGTCGAGGTGATCCGCGGTCCCGGCACAGGGCCGGTGCTCGGCGCCTACCGCGTCTTCGGCGAGACCCTGCGGGGACTCAAGACGACCTTCGCGAGAATTGTCGAGGGTCCGACGACGATCCAGTACCCGGAGGAGAAGACGCCGGTCTATCCCCGCTTCCGCGGCCGTCACAAGCTGCACCGCTTCGAGGACACCGGCCTGGAGAAATGCGTCGGCTGTTCGCTGTGCGCCGCCGCCTGCCCCGCCGACTGCATCCGCGTCGTCGCCGCCGAGAACACTCCGGAGAACCGGATCTCGGCGGGGGAGCGCTACGCCGCCGTGTACGAGATCAACCTGAGCCGCTGCATCTTCTGCGGGTACTGCGAGATCGCGTGTCCGTTCGACGCGATCACCATGGGCCACGACTACGAGATGTCGGACTACACCCGATCTGACCTGATCTTCACCAAGGAGATGCTGCTGGCGGAGGCGATCGAGCGCACCCCGCTGCGGCGGGAGGGCGAGTGACCCAGGTCCTGTTCTTCATCGGGGCGATCGGCGCCCTCTCCGGGGCGTTCGGGGTGGTGATGCTGCGCAACCCGTTCTACAGCGTGCTCGCCCTGGTGATCCACCTGATCTCGCTGGCGCTGCTGTTCCTGCTGCTGGAGGCGCAGTTCGTGGCCGCGGCGCAGGTGGTCGTCTACGCCGGCGCGGTGATGGTCCTGTACGTGTTCGTGGTCGCCTACGTCGGCGGCCAGGACGACCCCCTGCACCGCCCGGGGGGCGCGCTGAAGGTGCTGGCCCCGTTGTTCGGGCTGGCGCTGGCAATCGAGCTGTGCATCGCAATGCTCGGCACCGCGCTGAAAGCCGTCTCCACCAAGGGGGCGCCGATCGTCCTCGGCTTCGGGACTCCGCGCCAGATCGGGCGCGAGTTCTTGACCAGCTACCTGTTTCCGTTCGAGGCCGCCTCGCTGCTGCTGCTGGTCGCCGCAATCGCGGCGGTCGTGCTGGCACGGCGCCGTCGCGGCCTGGAGCCCGACGAGCAGCGCGACCAGCGCCTACAGCCCGCCCGCCCCGCCTACACCGGCACGATGGCGGAGACCGCCGGGCTGCGGCCGGGTGGCGGCACCACGCCCCAGCCCGAACGCCAGACCGAGCCGATCGGCAGTCAGACGGAGGAGCCCCTCTCGACGGGGGGTCGCCCCGAGGGAGGCTGGTAATGGCGATCGGCTGGTATCTCGTCGTCTCGGCGATGATCTTCTGCATCGGCAGCGCCGGCGTGCTCCTGCGTCCCAACCCGCTGGTCATCCTGCTCTGCCTGGAGCTGATGCTCAACGCCGCCAACCTGGCACTGGTGGCGTTCAGCCGCATGTGGGGCGGGAACGACGGGCAGGTGTTTGCGCTGATCGTGCTCGTCGTCGCCGCCTGTGAGGTGACGGTCGGCCTCGGCCTGATCGTGGCCATCTACCGCCGCCAGTTGGCGGTCAACGTCGACGAGCTCAACGAGCTGCATGGCTGAGGCCGCCGTGACCCCGATGAGCCACCGCCGGTGAGCACGACCACCTACGGCTGGCTGATCCTGCTGTTCCCGGCGCTGGGCACGGTGCTGATCGGCCTCGGGTACCGCCGGCTGCCCGGCCGGTCGGCCGGCTGGCTGGCGTCGCTGATGATTGCGCTCGCGTTCGCGTCAGCAGTGGGGGCGCTGATCTCGCTGCTTGGCCACGCCGAGGGCGACCGCGAGCTCACTTCCTCGCTGTGGAACTACGCCTTCACCGTCGGGGTCGACGCCAAGTTGTCGATCCTCGTCGACCCGCTGTCGGTCTTCATGGCGCTGGTGGTGTCGGGAGTGTCGACGCTGATCCATATCTACTCGGTCGCCTACATGGATTCAGACCGGGGCTACTCGCGGTACTTCGCCTACCTGAACTATTTCGTGTTCTCGATGCTGCTGTTGGTCCTGGCCGGCAACTTCGTGCTGCTGATCGTCGGCTGGGCGTTCGTCGGCGCCGCCTCCTACCTGCTGATCTCGTTCTGGTACCGGCGCACCACCGCCACCCGGGCCGGGATCAAGGCGTTCGTGATCAATGTGCTCGGCGACGTCGGCCTGGTGCTCGGCACGTTCTTCATCTTCCGCCGCACCGGATCGGTCGATTTCCTGCGGGTCTTCCACGAGGTGCCGCTCGTCTTCACCCACAACGATCCGCAGCTCGTGGCCGCCAGCCTGCTGCTGCTGCTGGGCGCGTTCGCCAAGTCGGCTCAGGTCCCGCTGCACACGTGGCTCCCCGACGCCATGGAGGGTCCCACTCCGGTGTCCGCGCTGATTCACGCGGCGACGATGGTGACCGCCGGCGTCTATCTGATCGCGCGGATGCACCCCCTGTTCGAGCAGGCGACCACGGCCGCCGACGTCGGCGCCATCGGCGGCTGTCTGACGCTGTTGATCGCGGCCACGATCGCCATCGTCCAGACCGATCTCAAGCGGGTGATCGCCTACTCGACGATGTCGCAGATCGGCTACATGATCATGGGCGTGTCGATCGGCGCCTACTCCGCGGGCCTGTTTCACCTCATGACCCACGCCTTCTTCAAGGCGCTTTTGTTCATGTCGGCGGGCTCGATCATCAGCGCCATGGGCGGCGAGCAGTCGTTGGATCGGATGGGCGGTTTTCGCAAGGCGCTGCCGTTCACGTTCATCTGCTTTGTGATTGGCGGCTTGGCCCTATCGGGCCTGCCGCCATTTTCCGGCTGGCTGTCCAAGGACGACATCCTCGGATACCTGGACTACCGCGGTGGCGGCTTCGAGGTGCTCGGCATCGCCGGCTACCTGGGGGCGTTGCTGACCGGGATCTACACGTTCCGGATGATCTTCCGCGCGTTCTTCGGCGAGCCCGTCGACGAGGCCCGCGAGCTGGAGCATGGTCACCTCTTCCATGCCACGAGACCCCGACCAACCCGCAGACCGGCGAGACCGAGGACGTCGATGTCGGCTTCCCCGGCCCCGAGCACCACATCGCCGAGCGCGATTGGGCGATGCGCCTGCCGATGGCGATCCTGGCGTTCATGGCGGTCGTCGGCGGGGTGTTCCAGATCCCCGGGGTGGACCGCTCGATTCAGCGGTTTCTATCGCCGACGTTCGCCGGCTCGCACCTGTACGCGCTGGAGCCGAGCACATCCAGCGACTGGATCGGGCTGATCATCGGCGCCCTGATCGCGACCGCCGGCATCTCCGTCGCCTACCGGATCTGGGTGGCCAAGCCGGGAACCGCGGCGGCGCTGCAGGCGCGGCTGCCGTGGCTGCACACCTTCCTGTATCGCAAGTGGTACTTCGATGAAGCGATCGACGCCGTCGTCGTCCGCCCGGCGCAGTGGGTGGGGCGGTTCACCGAATCGGTGCTGGAGCAGGGGATGGTCGCCGGCGGCGTCACCGGGGGGACCGTCGGCGTGGTCCGGGCTGCCTCAGCGGCGGTCCGCCGGGCCCAGAGCGGCTTTTTGCGGTACTACGCCGCCGCCGTAGTCGTCGGGCTGTCGGCGATGGCCCTGTACTTCCTGATCTCCGCGACATGACTTTGTCGATCCTCATCTGGGTGCCGCTGGCGCTGTCGCTGATCGCCTCCCTGCTGCCGGCGCGGCTGGCCGGCCGCGCCGCGGTGGTGTGGAGCCTGGTCGCCCTCGGCATCGCCATCTCGTTCTTGGCGCGGTTCAAGGTCGGCGTCTCGGGGCTGCAGTTCGTCACCGACAAGCTGTGGATCTCCGCCCTGGGGATCCACTACAAGCTCGGCCTCGATGGCCTGAACGTGGCGCTCGTGGTGGTGACCACGGCGATCTTCGCCGCCGCCATGCTGTGGTCGGCGGGGCGGGAGTGGGAGCGCCCGCGGACGTTCTACTTCCTGTTCGGCGTGGCCGAGAGCGGCGTGCTCGGCGCCTTCTGCGCTCAGGACCTGGCGCTGTTCGTCGGCTTCTTCGACCTGATGCTGATCCCGTTCTACTTCATCTCGGGGGTCTGGGGTGGGCCCGACCGGATCCGGGCCACGACCAAGCTGGTCATCTACACGCTGGTCGGGTCGTTCTTCATGCTGGTGGCGGCGATCGCCACCGGCGCGCTGGCCTCCAGCGAGCACCACACCCCGCTGACGTTCGCGCTCAGCGCGCTGCGGGGGCTGCCGCTCTCGCACACGACCCAGACCTGGGTGTTCCTGGGCTTCGCGGTTGCGTTCCTGGTCAAGATGCCGCTGGTCCCGTTTCACGGCTGGCTGCCCGACGGCTATAAGGCGATGCCGATTCCGGCGATCGCCGTGTTTTCGGCGATCCTGTCCAAGGTCGCCGCCTACGGCTTCTTGCGGATCGTGCTGCCGTTGTTCCCGTATGCGTCGGTCCACTTCCAGACGCTGATGCTGGTGATCGCGCTGGTCTCGATCCTGTGGGGCACTGTGGTGGCCTTCACCACGCCCGACGCTCGTCTCGTCGTCGCCTACTCGAGCGTCGCCCAGCTCGGCTTCATCGTCCTCGGGATCTTCTCGTTGCGGCCTGAGGGCGGCCAGGGTGCGCTGCTGCAGATGGTCAACCACGCGCTGGTGACGGCGCCGCTGTTCTTCTTCGTGGCCCTGCTGGCGATGCGCGCCGGCGGCTCGGAGAAGCTGGCCGACATGGGCGGGATCGCGTTCCGCGCCCCGGTGCTGGCGACCCTGTTCCTGATCGTGACCCTGGCCACGCTGGCGATGCCGGGATCCTCCAACTTCGTGGGCGAGTTCATGATTCTGCTCGGCACGTTCCGGGCCAAGTTGCCGATCGCCTTGATCGCCTCGGTGGGCGTCGTCGGCGCGGCGGTGTACGCCCTGCGCCTGTACATCAGCGCGATGCACAACCGACTGAAGCCGAGCGAGCGCTCGTTTGACATCAGCGTCCGCGATGCCGCCGGGATCGTGCCGCTGGTGGTGGTGATCCTGGTGCTGGGCTTCTATCCCCAGTTCGGGCTGCGCCGCTCGCAGTCGTCGCTGGAGAGCGCGCTGGTGGGGACGACCGTTCAGAAGCATCTACCGGCCGGCGCCCGGCTGGCCCTCTCCGGCTGGGTCGACTATGCCCCCTTGTCCGGAGACCGCGGGCCATGACCGTCGTCCCCATCGCCGCCGCCCACCTCAGCGGCCCCCACATCTACTGGGGCGCGTTCATGCCGTTTCTGGTCCTGGCCGCCGGGGCCCTGATCGTGCTGCTGCTCGGGCTGCTCGGCCGCGCGTCAGCCCGCCGGGGGGTGGTGCCGGTGGTGACGCTGGGCACCCTGACGGCGACCATCGTGATCGTGGTGACTCGTTTCGGCCATCCCGCGTCGATCATCTCCGGCGCGCTGGCCGTCGACGGGCTGGCCCTGGTGCTGGACCTGATCTTCTGCGCGGCGGCGATCGCCTGTGTCCTGCTCTCGTTCCGGAGCCGGGCCCCGGGCAGCGCCGGCCACGGCGAATATCACTCGCTGCTGCTGTTCAGCGTGCTCGGCATGGCGGTGCTGGTGTCGGCGCAGAACCTGGTGACGCTGTTCGTCGGCTTCGAGCTGCTGTCGCTGCCGCTGTACGTTCTCTGCGCATCGGAGTTCCGGCGCGAGGGGTCGCTGGAGTCCGGGCTGAAGTATCTGGTGATCGGCTCCGTCGGGTCCGCGACGCTCGTCTACGGGCTGGCGCTGGTCTACGGGGCGACGGGCTCGACCCAGTTTGCGGGGATCGCCGCGGCGATCTCCGGCGGAGCGCTGCGCCCCGGCCTGCTCGGTGATCCGCTGCTGCTCACCGGGCTGGCGCTGGTGATCGTCGGGTTCGCGTTCAAGGCCTCGGTGGCTCCGTTTCATCAGTGGACGCCCGACGTCTACGAGGGTGCCCCGACGCCGATCACCGCATTCATGGCGACCGCCACCAAGGCGGCGGCGCTCGGCGTCCTGCTGCGCTTCTTCGATGTTGCCGCGATCGGCGCACGGGGCACCTGGGCTCCGGCGCTGGCGACGATCGCCGCGATCACGATCATCGTCGGCAACGTCGGCGCGCTCAGCCAGTCCTCGCTCAAGCGGATGCTCGGCTACTCCAGCGTCGCCCAGGCCGGTTACATGCTGGCCGGCGTGGTCGTCGCCACCAAGCTCGGAGCTGACGCCACCGTGCTCTATCTCGCCTTCTACCTAATGATGAACCTGGCGGCGTTCGCGGTGATCTGCGGCGTGCAGAACGAGCGCACGGACGGCGACGACCTGTCCGGGCTGGCCGGGCTCGGCGCCCGATCGCCGCTGCTGGCGTGGCCGATGACGATCGCGATGCTGGCGCTCGCCGGGATCCCCGGCACGGTCGGCTTCATCGGCAAGTTCCAGCTGATCCACGCTCTCGTCGACGGGAGCTATACCTGGCTGGGGATCGTGCTCGTGATTGGCTCGATGATCTCGCTCGGGTACTACCTGCGGGTGATCGCGGCGATCTGGATGCGCGCCGAGGTGCCGTCGCCGGGTCCGGACCTGGCCGCCGTCGCAGGCCGTGGTGGTCTGGCGCCCATCGCGGGCGGCTCGCCCGAGGCCGATGGCCACGGCGAAGCCGATGGCCTGGTCGTCCCGGGGCCGGCGTCCGATGGAGCAGCCGGCGGACTCCGTGGGGCGGCGGCGGTGCCCCACCCGGAGGTGACGCTCGTGGCGGTCGTGTTCGGAGCCGCCAGCATCGTGTTCGGCATCTTCCCGTCACCGTTGTTCGCGCTGGCCGCACATGCGGGCCGGGCGCTGACCGGGCTGTTCTGAGCGGGGCGCCGCTCGGGTGGTCGCGCCGGGGTCGCCCGGGTGGGCGCGCCGGCCGCTACCGCCTAAGCGGGCACCCCCGGGCCGCCCGGTGGGCGCGCCGGCGGCTACCGCCTAAGCGGCTGCTGGACGATCGAGCCGCGCATGAAGGCGAGTACCTGCTCCTGCTCGGCCGTTATGCGCCCGTCGGTTCCGGCGAGCACGATCTGTCCTCGCGCAGCGTTGCTGAGCAGGCGGATGTCCGGGCACCGTCCGCCGACACCTTGGCCATCGCCCAGCGGCCGAACACGCGCGCGTCCACGTCCTGCGCCTCCAGCAGCGTGACCTGATTGTGCCGCGGGTCCTGGCCGATGCTCTCGTACAGGTCGCGGACAACCGACTCTTCGCCCTCCAGCGCCTGCGCGAACGCGTCATCGGTGATTACGAGCGCGCCGCTGACGCCGAGCCCTCGGTTGTTCCGTCGCGCCGTGGTGAAGATGTCTCCAAGTTGCGACGTGCGGTCTTCGGGACGGATCTGACTGTGGCTGTTGTAGATCAGCCGGAACATCCGGGGGGAATCGTCTGCCGCCTCGCTCATGGCACCCCTTTTAGGTTGAACATTGCGATTAGAAATCTGCTACGTCCTGTGTAGCTTCCTCGGATACCAGCGAATGCCCGCGGGGTCAAGAAGTTGCTGTTTTCTGCAGGTCGCGGACCCCAGACGCGCTGCACCGACCCGCCGGCCGACGCTCGCCGACTTGGGCAGGGCGCCGCCGGCCCATCCGAGCGGCCGTTTCCCCTCCGGCGGCACGGGTAGGCCAGACCAATGGACGAACCACGCAACCCCAGCGACCACCCGCTCCCCGGATCGGTCTCCAACCAGAATCAGGAGGAGGCAGAGCCCGGCCACGGCGACGAGCCGGAGACCGGCCGTCCGCCCGGGGAGGCCGGCCGCACGGAGAGCGAAGGGTCCGGGGGCGAGTCGGGCGAGGGCTCGCAGTCGACCGGCAATCCGCGCGGCGCGGGCTGAGCGGCCCTCTGCTTTCCAACACGGCTGCGTCCACCGCGGCTGCTTTTGCTTCCAGCGCGGCCGCGTTTTCACCGCCGCTGCGTTGGCGTCCCCAAAGGGGCACGTTTACGCCTCAATCGCGGGACGCGCGCGGCGCCCCCGCGGGCATTGCGCGACCAAGCAGAGCGGTCCGCCGAGTGCGTGGTCCACAGCGCCCGCCTACCGGGGTTGCTCGACCACGCGAGCTCCCGACGCGCTCGGTTGGTCGAGAAGTTCCCAGAGGTGTAGGGGGGCGCCGGTCGACAGGTTGCCTGGGGCGGGGGGTCGCCGGTCGAGAAGCTGCCATAGGTGTGGGGCGGCGCCGGTCGAGAAGCTGCCGCAGGTGTGGGGCGGCGCCGGTCGAGAAGCTGCCAGAGGCGTGCGGCGTCGCCGGTCGTGAGGTTTTCCAGGGGCGGGGGCATCGATGGTCAGACGTGGCCGCTGGCTGACGGCCGATCAGGCGGCTCGCGGCGATGCCGCGGCGGCGGCGGCCACCGGGCCGCGTGAGAAGCTCAGCACGCCGTCGTCGAGGCGGCCCAGCCGGAAGTCGATCACATCCAGCGCGTAGTTCTGGTGCACTCGCCAGGGCCGCTTGGTGCCCTGGGCCGGAAAGTCCTGGAGCGACCGCAGCACGTACCCGGAGGTGAGGTTGATCAGCGGCTGCCGAGTCAGGCCGGGGCCCTGCGCCACGGGCGCGCAGCGGGTCAGTCCCCGCGCCCGCATGTGGTTGAGTATCCGGCAGACGTACTCCGCGGTCAGATCGGCCTTGAGCGTCCACGACCCGTTGGTGTAGCCGACCGTGAACGCGAGATTGGGAACGCCGCTGAGCATCATCCCCTTGTAGACGAGCTTGTCGGGGAGGCGCACCGGCTCGCCATCGACGAGCAGGTCGATGCCGCCCAGGGCGAGCAGCGCCAGCCCGGTGGCGGTGACGATCACATCGGCGTCCAGCGTGCCGCCGCTGCCCAGCGCGACGCCACGTTCGGTGAAGGTCTGCACCTGATCGGTGACGATCGACGCCCGGCCGCTGCGCAGCGCGGCGAACAGATCCCCGTCGGGGGCCAGGCACATGCGCTGGTCCCAGGGGTCATAGCTCGGCTTGAAGTGCACATCGACGTCGTAGCCCTCCGGCAGGGCACGCAGGGCGCCGCGGCGGATGAGCGACTTCATCAGACCCGGCCGGCGCCGGCTGAGCTGGTAGCTCAGCGTCATCAGGGCGACGTTCTTGGAGCGCACCAGCCGGTAGGCGGCGCTCGCGGGAAGCCGGCGGCGCAGCCGGGCCGCCAGCTCGTCCTCGGAGGGGATCGAGACCACGTAGCTGGGGGAGCGTTGAACCATCGTGACGTGGCCGGCGGTCGCCGCCATCGCCGGCACCAGGGTCACCGCCGTCGCTCCGCTGCCGATCACCACCACGCGCTTGCCGGCATAGTCGAGGTCCTCGGGCCAGTGCTGGGGATGGACGATCGGCCCCGGAAACCGGTCTTGACCGGCGAACGGCGGCGTGTACCCGCTGCCGTACCGGTAATAGCCGGTGCACATGAGCAGGAACGCGCAGGTCAGCGCCACCGGCTCACCGGTATCGTCGCGGCGCACGCTCAGCTTCCAGTGACCGGAGGCCGAGCACCAGTCGGCTCGGATGACGCGATGCCCGGTCATGACCTTGTCCAGCACCCGGTAGCGCTCTGCCGTCTGCCGGATGTAGGTCAGGATCGACGGTCCGTCGGCGATCGCCTTGGTCGCCGTCCACGGACTGAACGAGTAGCCGAGCGTGTGCATATCGGAGTCCGACCGCACGCCGGGGTAGCGGAACAGGTCCCAGGTTCCGCCGATGCGATCGCGCGCCTCCAGGATCGCGTAGCGCCGCTCGGGACACCGGCGCTGGAGGTGGCAGCCGGCCCCGATGCCCGACAGTCCCGCTCCGACCACGAGAACGTCGTAGTGGTCGGCGGAAGTGGTACGCATGCGTATCAGCCAGCTTATCGTCGGCCACCCTAGAGTTGGACCCACCCGACCGAGAGGAGCCGAGAGCTAGATGGAGACCTGGGACGCCATCACCAGCCGCCGCAACGTACGTCAGTTCGTCGATATGGCGCTGGAGCCCGGCGAGATCGATCGCATCCTCGAGGCCGGCCGGCGCGCCCCCTCATCCCGCAACTGGCAGCCCTGGGACTTCATCGCGGTCACCGACCGCCGGGAGCTGATCGCGCTCTCCGAGGTGTGGCGGGGCGGCGGCCATGTCGCCGAATCGGCGCTCACCGTGGTCGTGGTCCTGCCGGCGGTGCAGGACGAGGACCAGCGCGCCCGGGCCAACTACGACGTCGGACAGGCGACGCTGCAGATGATGCTCACCGCCGCCGACCTCGGGATCGGCTCGGGGCACTCGGCCATCGGCGATCAGGACCTGGCGCGGCGGCTGCTGGGCTTCCCCGAGGACCGGGAGGCGGCGATCATGATCGACTTCGGCTACCCGGCGGATCGCCCGCTGAGCCCGATCCACCAGCCGGCTCGCCGTCCGTTCGACGAGGTCGTACATCGGGAACGCTGGTAGCCGAGCCCGCTCGGGCGCCGGCCGGGAGCGCCCGCGACTGATCGACCCGTTCCGGCGGGGCGGCACCGCGGCGACTGATCGATCCGCTCCGGCGCCAGCCGGGAGCGCCGCTACGATCGACCGCCCGTGCAGTATCCGGTAGAGACCTTCACCGACGCCGAGCGGTCGCGGCTGAGCCGGCACTGCACCAATCTGGACCGCCCCGTGTTCGCGCTGGTCAACCTCCCGGAGACGGTCAAGGGGGCGCTGTTCGCTCGTTACTCGCGGTACCCCGGGACGCTGCGGCGACTGCTGCTCGACGAGTTCGCTTCCGACCTGCCCGACCAACCGGGCCCCGGCGCCGGCGCCGAGCCCGGGGGCGGGCGCGCCGGCCAGCTGTACGAGCGCATCTTCCTGGGCTACGGCGATGACTCCGTCGCCCAGCTCGGCGGAGCCCACGTCGCCTGCGAATGGGCCTCCAACGTGCTCACCAAGATCCTGCAGCGCCCCCGCCTCGCCGCCTACCTGGAGCAGTCGACGCGCTACATCGCCTACGACGCACCGATGCCCGGGGGTCGGCCCGACCACCCGACCTACCGGTACTTCCGGGACCCCGAGCTGGGTCCGGAATACGTCACCGCGATGGACGAGCTGTTCGGCATCTACGCCGCCGCGTTGCCGCGGGTGATCGCCTGGGCGCAGGCCGAGTTTCCGCGTGCCGGCGACGAGGCCGCCGGCGCCCACGCGCGGGCGATCAAGGCCAAGGCGCTGGATCTTCTGCGGGGGCTGCTGCCCGCGGCGTCGCTCTCGCACATGGGGATCTACGCCAGCGGCCAGACCTACGAGCAGCTGATCCTGCACCTGCTGGCCCACCCGTTGCCGGAGGCGCGCAACTACGGCGCGATGATGCTGGAGGAGCTGCAGGCGGTGATCCCCAGCTTCGTGACCCGAGTGGGCCGTCCCGACCGCGGCGGCCGATGGATCGACTACCTCCAGACCCGAGCACAGGCCGGCGAGCGCTGGGCCCGGCGCCTGCGCCTGAGCGATGCCGCCATCGGCGACGCGCCGGCCGGGCCCTCGGTCCGCCTGACCCACGTCGACGGCGACGAGGACGACCTCCTGGTGGCGCTCCTGTTCGAATCGGGGACCACCTCGGAGGCGGCGATCCGCCGCGCCCTGGACGAGCTGCCGGCGCCGGAGCGCGTCGGCCTGCTGCGCGATCTCGTCGGCGAGCGCGCCAACCGCCGCCACCGCCCCGGGCGGGGCTTCGAGGCGCTGCGCTACCGGTTCGAGATCGTCGCCGACTACGGCGCCTTCCGGGACCTGCAGCGCCACCGGATGCTGACGGTGCAGTGGCAGGCGTTGACTCCTGATCTCGGCGCCGGCGTGCCCGAGCAGGTGGACCTCGCCGGAGCCGGCGATGCCTACCGGCGGGGGCTGGAGATCTCGCGCCTGGCCCATGAGCGGCTCACCGGCGCCGGGCTGCCCGCGGCGGCCCCCTACGCCCTGTGCCTCGCCTACCGGCTGCGCTTCGTCCTGGATATGAACGCCCGCGAGGCGATGCAGTTGATCGAGCTACGGTCAGGCCGCGAGGGGCATCCCAGCTACCGGGCGGTGGCGCACGAGATGCACGCCCAGATCGCCGCCGTCCATCCCGCGGTCGCCGCCGCGATCAGCCACGTCGATACCGAGGCCGAGCCCAGGCTGGAGCGCATCCTGTCGGAGATGCGCTCGCACGCCCGCGGCGTGGTTTGACCGCCCGGGGTCGCGCCCGGCCCGGTCCCAGACGTCACGCCTGGCCCGAGGAGCGCTCCGCATCGCGCTGGCGCAGCTCGATCCGGCGGATCTTTCCGGTCAGCGTCTTGGGCAGATCGGGCACGAACTCGATCAGCCGCGGATACGCGTAGGCCGACAGATGATCGCGCACGAACGCCTTGATCTCCTCGGCCAGCGCATCGGATTGCTCGGCGCCCGCGGCCAGCACCACGAACGCCTTGACCACGGTGCCGCGCCGCTCGTCGGCGACCCCCACCGCCGCCGCCTCGGCCACCGCGGGGTGCTCCAGGCAGGCCGACTCGACCTCGAACGGCCCGATCCGGTAGCCGGCCGAGATGATCACGTCGTCGGCGCGTCCCTCGTACCAGTAGTAGCCGTCGGGGTCGGTGGAGGCGGCGTCCTTGGTGTGAAACCAATCGCCGCCGAACACCTCTTCGGTGTCCTGCGCCGGACGATTCCAGTAGCCCAGGGGGTAGTGCGGGTTCGACCGTGCCCGCAGGCAGATCTCGCCCCGCTCGCCCTGATCCACCGGCCGCTCGTCCTCGTCGAGGATGGCCACCTCCCAGCCCGGCATCGCCTTGCCCATCGACCCCTCCCGGACCTCCATGAACGGGAAATTGGCGCACAGCGGATAGGACTCGGTGAGGCCGTAGTAGTCCAGGACGGTGATCCCGTACTGCTCACGAAACCAGCGGATCGCCTCCGGGTTGAGCGGCTCGCCGGCCGAGCAGACGATCCGGAACTTCTGGGGGTAGCGGGTGCCGGCGTCGGGGATCGACATCATCGAGCGGATCGCCGTCGGCGTGCCGAACACGTTGGTCACCTCGTGGCGGGAGAGGAAGTCCAGCTGCTTTGCCGGATCGAAGCCGCCCTCGCGCTGATACACCGCCTGAACGGCGCCGTAGCGCCACGGTCCGAGCAGCGGGGCGATTCCGGCCGCCCACGCCCACTCGCCCATGCCGTGAAAGAGCTCACCCTCCCGCACGTCGTGGCAGTAGACGAACTCCTCGTGGGCCAGGACGTAGCGATGAGCGTGGAGGATGCCCTTGGCCAGACCGGTGGTCCCCGACGAGTAGTACAGCTGGGCCGGGTCGTCGGCGCCGGTGTCGACCGTCTCAAACGAAGTCGAGCCCGTGCTGAGCAGGTGCTCGTCGAGGACCAGCACCTGCTCGACCAGCTCGCGCTCCATGCGATCGGCGTTGGCCTGGTTGGTGACCAGCACCTTGGCCTGCGAGTCGGTGAGTCGGTGCCGGATCCCCTCGTTGCCGTACAGGACCGACATCGACAGGAGGATCGCCCCCACCTTCCAGGTGCCGAAGAACGCCGCTGCTGTCTCGGGCGTGGGCGGAAGCAGCATCGCGACGCGGTCACCGCGCTGCACACCGTGCGCAGCGAGCACGTTGGCGAATCGATTGGCGTTGTCCTGCAGCTCGCCCCAGTCCAGCCGGCGAACATTGCCGGCGTGATCCTCGTGGATCATCGCCGGCTTGTCCCGCGGATGGCGATCGCAAACGTCGGTGGCGATGTTGTAGCGCTCGGGCACGTTCCAGCGATGCTCGGCGACGGCCTGGTCGTATGACGTGATGGAGCTCATCGGTCAATCATTACCGATGAGCGGCGACCGCGCGAGGACCACCCCCGCGCGGCTGCGGTGGGAGCGCTCGAGGCGTTGCACCCGAAAGTCGGTCGACGGCGCCGGTATGCTTGGCGGCCAGGGATGAGCGTGGTGCTAGGCGTAATCGCCGGGGCCGGACTCGCCGCCGCTATCGGCATCTGGTGGCTGCTGGTCCACGCGCCGCATGCGGCCCGCACTCCGGAGACGCTGGGGATGCAGTCGGCCCTGCACGCGGCCACCGCCACGCTGCCGCACTTGCGCCGCGGCTTGGGCCCCACGTCGGCGGCCCACGCCGTCCCATTTCTGCGCGAGCTCACGGGTGCCGCCTCGGTGGCGCTCGCCGACACCTGCACGGTGCTGGCGATCGATGGCGAGGGCGGAGAGCAGGTGCGGCCGGGCGACCTGCTGTCCAAGCTGCTGGCCCGCACCCGCGACGACCGGGTCCGGATCGAGCCACGGCTCACCTCCTCGGACCCGACCTGTCCGCTGCGGTCGGCGGTGCTGGCGCCGCTGCTGGTGCAGGGACGGCGCGCCGGCACGCTGATCGTCTTCTACCGGGCCCGGGGGCGGCCGCCTGGCTCAGAGCTCCGGGTCGTGATGGAGGCGGCCAGCTTGGTCTCGGCCCAGCTGGAGCTGTCGGTCGTCGCCGAGCAGGAGGAGCGCCTGGCGCGGGCGGAGCTGCGTGCGCTGCGGGCTGAGATCTCGCCCCACTTCATCTATAACGCACTCGCTGCCGTCGCCGGCGACATCCACGTCCGGCCCGACGAGGCGCGCGAGCTGCTGATCGACTTCGCCGAGTTCACGCGGTACCTGTTTCGCGACGGCCGGTCATACGTCACCCTGGGTGAGGAGCTCGAGCACGTGGAGCGATATCTGCGCCTGGAGCAGGCCAGGTTTCGCGATCTCAGCGTGAGCATCGACGTGGCGCCGGCGACGCTCGGCGTCGTGGTACCGGCGATGTCGGTGCAGCCCCTGGTGGAGAACGCGGTCCGGCACGGGATCGAACAGCGCGCCGGGACCGGCCAGGTGAGGATCGAGGCCCACGGGACCGGTCCCAACGTCGAGCTGCGGGTCTGCGATGACGGCCGCGGCATCGATCCCGACCGGGTGCCGGAGCTACTCGCGGGGGCCGGCGGTGGAATCGGGTTGTCAAACGTCGACGGCCGCCTGCGGGCCACGTTCGGCGAGCGCTACGCGCTGCGCCTACAGACCGCTCCGGGCGAGGGCACCACCGTGGTGATGACGGTCCCCAACCTGTGCGGCGACCACACCGGCGGCCCGCCCCCGCTGCCGGTGGCGCAGACGGCCGGCGCACAGGCATGAACGGCGATCAGCTGACGATCCTGGCGGTCGACGACGAGCGCAGCCAACTCGCGGATCTGGCGCGCATGCTGCGCAACTCGCCGGTGGTGGGCGAGGTCGAGTGCGCGTCCGACGGACACGACGCGCTGTTCAAAGCCGCGACCCAGGCGTTCGACGCCATCTTCCTCGACGTGCGGATGCCCGGTCTGGATGGACTGGAGCTGGGGCGGGTGCTCAAGCGGTTCGCCGCGCCGCCGCAGCTGGTGTTCGTGAGCGCCTACGACAACGCGGCCGTGGATGCCTTCGAGCTCCAGGCGCTCGATTACCTGCGCAAACCGGTGGGCCGCCGGCGAATGGAGGAGGCGATCGAGCGGGTGGTGGCGGCGGTCGAGTTCTCGGCGGGCGCCGCTGGGGCGGGTGGGTCCGCATCGGCCCGGCTGACCGCGGCCGACGACGATCACGAGATGATCGCGGTCGCCAAGCTGCACGGCGGCAGCACTCGGCTGCTGGCGCGTGGCGCGATCCTCTACGCGCAGTCCTACGGCGACTTCGTCCGGATCGTCACCGCCGACGGGCGCTATCTGCTGCGGGCAACACTGAGCGAGCTGGAACGTCGCTGGGAGCCGGTCGGGTTCTTTCGGGTGCACCGCCAGTACGTCGCCAATCTCCGCAACGCCGTCGAGCTGGCGCCGATGCTGGGGGGCACGGCGCAGCTGATGTTCGCCGACGGCCAGACGATCCCGGTGGCGCGCCGGCACACGGCCGAGCTCGGGCGCCGCCTCAGCGTGTGAGAGCGCACCGCTCCGGCTCATAGGTACGTCTTAGAGGACCCTTACGGCGCTCCGACGCGCGCGGGTCACGCTTCACATCGCCGGTTTGACCCTGACACCAAGCGAGACCTCCTGTGACCCCTGAGCAATCATCCACTGACCTGCGCGCGGTCGCGGCCCAGCGACTGCGCGCCCGCCGCCACCGTGTGCGAGCGATCCGCCGGCGGGTCGCCGGCCTGGCCGCCGCCACCTTCCTCGCCACCTCCGGAGCGGTCTTCGTTCAGCTGGTCACGGGCAACGATCCCGCGCTCGCCGGCAAGGCGGTCACGTCGGGATCGCGGTCGACCTCGGGATCGCGGTCGACCTCGCGATCGCGGTCGACCTCGGCGTCCCCATCAACCCCGGGATCGCAGTCAGCCTCGGGATCGCAGTCGAACTCCGGATCCCAGTCGGGCTCGGGCTCACAGTCGACCTCGGGATCGCTGTCCCCGGTGACCACCAGCGCCTCATGAGCGCCGAAGTCACCGCGCGCTTTGCGTGCTTCGGGGGCAGCTGCGCCGTAGTCGTGGGCGGGATGGGCGGATCGGTGCACGCTCCCGAGGCCGTGCTCCGGGCCAAGCGCCGCCTGCTGGCCTGGCACGATCAGTTCTCGCGCTTTGCCGCCGCCAGCGAGCTCTCCCGGCTCAACCGCGACCGGCGCGAGACGGTGCCCGTCTCCCCGGTGATGACACGGTTCGTGGCCACCGCGCTGGCCGCCGCGCAGCTCACCGGCGGGCTGGTCGATCCGACGCTCGTCGACGAACTGGCGGACGCCGGCTACCGCAATTCTCGCCAACCGAGGCCGAGTCCGCCGCCGCGCGGAGGACCACGGCGGCCGGCCCACCCCCGCTCGGCCGCCGCCGCCACCTGGCGTGCCATCTCGGTCGACCGGCGGGCGGGCACGGTCACCCGACCGGTCGGGGTGCACCTGGACAGCGGCGGGATCGTCAAGGGGATGTTCGGGGACATGCTGGCCCGCGAGCTGCGCCGCCACGAGAGCTTCGCCGTCGACGCCGCCGGCGATGTGCGCTGCGGAGGCGCGAGCGGGTTGCCGCGTCCGATCCGAGTCGCCAGCCCCTTCGACGATTCATGCCTGCACGTGTTCGAGCTCGCCGACGGCGCCACCGCCACCAGCGGGATCGGCCGGCGAAGCTGGACGGCGGCGGACGGCTCGCCGGCTCATCACCTGCTCGATCCCGCCACCGGGCGTCCCGCCTTCACCGGCGTCGTGCAAGCGACCGCCCTGGCCCCCACCGCCGCCGAGGCCGAGGCCCTGAGCAAGGCGGCGCTGCTGAGCGGGCCCGATGCGGCCGCGAGCTGGCTGCGCCACGGCGGCGTGGTCGTCGCCGACGACGGTGGCGTGGAGGTAATCGAGGCCGGCGCAAGCCGGCCATCAATCCTCGAATCGGTGGCGGCCCAGCGGCGATGACCGCCACCGATCCCGCCCCGCACCTGTTCTGGATCATCAGCCGAGGCGCGGGCACCACCGCCCTGATCCTGTCCAGTGCCACGATCTGCTTCGGGCTGGCGATGGGCGGCTCGCTGATCCGGCGCGGCGGCCCGGACCGGCGGGTCTACCACGAGGTGCTATCGCTGTCGGTGATGGTCGCGATCGCTGTGCACGGGCTCAGCCTGATCGGCGACAGCTTCCTGCACCCGAGTCCGCTCGACGTGACCGTCCCCTTCGTCTCGTCCTACAAGACGCTGTCGACGTCACTGGGCATCACCGCCGGGTGGGCGACGATCTTCCTCGGCCTCTCGTACTACCTGCGCAACCAGATCGGCCGGGAGCGGTGGAAGCTGATCCACCGCCTGACCCTGCTGGCGTGGCTCGGCGGGCTGATCCACGCCTTCACCGAGGGCACCGACGCCGGCCAGGCCTGGTTCATCGTCCTGGTCGTGGTGACGTCGGCGCCCGCGGTGATGTTGCTGGCGATGCGCGTCGGCGGCGGGCGGCTCCGGGCGAGCCGGCGCCGCCCGCCGGCCGGTTTGTCGCTCAGCTCTCGTCGGCGGACTGCTCCTCCTTGATCTTGCCCTCCAGCTGGGACATCACGTCGGGATCGCGCAGCGTCGTGACGTCGCCGACCGCCCGGCCCTCGGCGATGTCACGTAGCAGCCGGCGCATGATCTTGCCCGAGCGCGTCTTGGGCAGGTCGTCGGCCCAGACGATCCGCTTGGGCCGCGCGAACTTGCCGATCCGGTCGCCGACCCGGGAGCGGATCTCTTCGACCAGCTCGTCGGAGCCCTCGAGGTCGCCCTCCAGGGTCACGAACGCGCAGATCGACTGACCCTGGTCCTCGTCGGCCTGGCCGATCACCGCCGCCTCGGCCACCTTGCCGTGCGAGACGATCGCCGACTCCACCTCGGCGGTCGACATGCGGTGGCCGGACACGTTGACGACATCGTCGATGCGCCCGATGATCCAGAAGTAGCCGTCGTCGTCCTTGCGCGCGGCGTC
The DNA here is from genome assembly GCA_963830395.1 of uncultured Actinomycetota bacterium. Classification (GTDB taxonomy): domain Bacteria; phylum Actinomycetota; class Thermoleophilia; order Solirubrobacterales; family Solirubrobacteraceae; genus Palsa-465. Next base: position 80,224 of record CAWHMI010000001.1, on the reverse strand, counting down.
GCCGACGACATAGGTCTCGTTGCCGAACTTGGAGAAGTAGGTCTCGACGAATCGATCCTCCTCCTTGTAGAGCGAGCGCAGCATCGACGGCCATGGGCGCTGCAGCACCAGTAGCCCCTGGCCCTCGTCGATCGGCTTGCCATCGCGCTCGTCGACGACGTCGGCGGCGATGCCCGGGAACGGGCGCGTCGCCGAGCCGGGCTTGGTGGCCACGATCCCCGGCAGCGGCGTGATCATGATCGCCCCCGTCTCGGTCTGCCACCACGTGTCCACGATCGGGCAGCGCTCGCCCCCGACCACCTTGTAGTACCAAAGCCACGCCTTGGGATTGATCGGCTCGCCCACGGTGCCCAGCAACCGGAGCTTCTCCAGGTTGGCCTTCTCGACGTGCTCGACACCCCACTTCATGCAGGCGCGGATCGCCGTCGGCGACGTGTACATGATGGTGACGCCGTAGCGCTCGCACAGCTCCCACCAGATCCCCTTGTGCGGGTAGTCCGGCGCCCCCTCCCACATCACGGAGGTGGCCCCGTTGAGCAGCGGGCCATAGACGATGTAGGAGTGACCGGTGACCCAGCCGACGTCGGCCGAGCACCAGTAGACGTCCTCGTCGGGCTTGAGGTCGAACACGTAGCGGTGGGTCGCGCCGACCCCGGTGAGGTAGCCGCCGGTGGTGTGCAGGATGCCCTTCGGCTTCCCGGTCGAGCCGCTGGTATAGAGGATGTACAGCGGGTGCTCGGCGTCGAGCTCCTCGGCCGGGCACTCGGCGTCGGCGGCCTCACAGATCTCGTGATACCAGACGTCGCGGCCGTCCTGCATTTCGCAGTCGGTGTCGGTGGACTTGACCACGACGATGTGCTCGATCGACTTGACGTCGCCCATCACCTTGTCGACCTGCTCCTTGATCGGCGCCGTCTTGCCCTTGCGCCGGGCGCCGTCGACGGTGACCAGCGCCTTGGCCTCGGAGAACTCCATCCGCTCCTTGACCGAGTCGGCCGAGAACCCCCCGAAGACCACGTTGTGCAGCGCTCCGATCCGGGCGCAGGCGAGCATCGCGACCGCCACCTCGGGAATCATCGGCAGGTAGATCCCGACCACGTCGCCCTGCTCGATCCCCATGTCCTTGAGCGCGTTGGCGAACCGCTGCACCTCGGCGAGCAGGTCGCCGTAGGTGACGTCGCGCTCCTCGCCTTCTTCGCCGCGCCAGTGGAACGCGACCTTGTCGGCCTTCCCGGCCTCCACATGACGGTCGAGGCAGTTGTAGGAGGCGTTGATCGTGCCGTCCTCGAACCACTTGTAGAAGGGCGGGTCGGAATCGTCGAGGTCCTTGCTGGGCTCCTTGAACCAGTGCAGCTCCTTGGCCTGCTTGAGCCACCAGCCCTTCCAGTCGGCGTCGGCCTCCTCGTAGATCGACGGATCGCTCAGCAGCGCGTGCTGCCGAAACTCCTCGGGCGGCTCGAACTTCTCGATCTCCATCATCTCCTCGAGTTGCTGCTCGAGGGTCTGGTCCCCTGCCGATGCCGTGTCTGCCATGTCACGCCTCTCCTTGTACGAACTGGCCTTTGCGACGCGCCAGCGGGCGCCGGCGGGGTGCGCCGGCGCCCGGGCTGGCCGCGAATGCGGCTATGTCTGATCTAGGTATACCCCAGCCAGGCCCCGTTGATGTGAACCCGGGCTGGGTGAACTAGCGGCCGGCCAGCGGGACGACGGGCATGACCGCCCTGCCCCAGGTCGAATTGACCACGCCCGCCATCCCGGTGTACCAGGCGGCGATCGCGGTCGCGAGGCCGACCCAGCCACCGATCTTGATCGTCGAGTTCGTCAGGCTCGTCGTCCCGGCCAGCGCCGAGTTCCCGATGGCGAGCAGGATGAACGTGACCAGCAGCAACAGCAACACCACCACCACCGCTCCGGTCGTCCGCAGCGCGGCGACGAGAAGGAGCAGGGTGAAGATCGCCCACGCCCACAGGTAGAGCCCGACCGCGGAGAACAGCTCGTTCTTGGGGATGTCCGCGGCGCCGATGTGCAGCAGGATGTAGAACGAGATCCAGAACGCCCCGAAGGAGCAGAACGTCGTGGACCCGAACGTGTTACCGGTGCGGAACTCCCAGATGCCGGCGATGAGCTGGGCGATCCCGCCATAGGCCAGGGACAGGCCGATAACCACCCCGGAGGCGGTCGCGACACCTCCGCCGACGAGGCCGGTGTTGATCATGCTGAGCACGAACGTCGTCAGGGCGAAGGCGCAGAGCCCGAGGGGTGCCGGATCGGCCGGCGACCATCCGACCGACGGTCGAGCCGCAGTCGGATCCTCATCGATCGGGGCGACGTCCGCTTCGCGGGGTAGACGGCTTGCTTCCATCCTTTAGTCCTCCTACTCGAGGGTTGACTGCGGATGGCGCATAAGCTCACGACCGCCGCCGCGCAGCGCAACCGCGGATCGGTGGACGGCCGTCGCCCGCTGCCGAGCGGTCGGCGGGGACGATGAACGGCGACCGCCGGGAGGTCAGCTGCGGCGCTTGCGCTTGCGCTTGGGCGTCGTGGCCCGAGTGCGGCCGTTGGCCGCGGTGCTCGCGTCGGGAGCCTCGGCGGCCGGGACCGGCGCCGGCTTGGGGCCGCGGCCGAACAGACCACCGCCCCCACCGCGCGAGGCGCCCCCGCCCCCACCGCTCCGAGCGCCCGCCGCGGCGACGCGACGAGCGCGCATCTCGGCCGACGAAGGCCACGGCTCCGCGCGCCCTGACCGCCACGCCGGCGGCACGCCGGTCGGCCACCGCCCGGAGATGAGGTAGGCCACCGCCAGCAGCCAGTAGCACTGCACGACCGGCACCTGGGTGATCTGAAACAGCACCAGAGCGCCCGCGAACATCCCGAGATAGCCCATGAATCGCGTCAGCAATCCCTGCTGCATGGCGCCCAGGCAGACGAGCACGAAGGCGACGGCCACGATCAACGCCGAGGCCTGCCCCAGTACCTGCAGCGCCAGCAGGGCGGCGCCGCTGGTCAGATGATTTGCCTCCGCGTAGGTCTGGGAGCCGGTAGTGGCGAACTGATTGACCTTGGTCGCGACCACGATCGCGTAGACGACGCCGGCGACGGCGGCCAGCACACCGCCGATGATCGTGAGGAACTTGGTGTACGGCTTGACCTTCTCCGGATTGCGCGCGCGGGCGCCGCGGTACAGGTGCAGCAGCGTCCAGGCGATCGCCAGCGAGCCGACCGCGTTGAAGATGGAGCCGATCAGATCGAGCGGGAAGCGCTGGTGCGCGGTCAGCAGATCGAGCGTCAACTCGTCCACCTTGGCGTGGGGCCCGGAGAGCTGGAGCACCGATGCGACGATCAGGCAGACGGCGGCGATCAGCGCCACCGCTGCCTGGCGGTTGCGCACGCGGGATTCGTAAGCGAGGGTGTCCTCGGGGCTCATCGGCGGTCCATGTTCGCTTCAGGGCTCATCGGCGGCTCAATGCTAGTGGGCCTCCCGCCAGGTGGGCCGCCGGCGCGAGCTACCATTGGGTTCATGGAAGGAAGTGGATTCGGCGGTATGTTCGGCGATCCGGACGATCTGCAGCGCCGCCTCGGCGAGTTCGCCGAGCAGATGCAGGGCGCGCAGCGGCTGGCATGGGCCGACAACGCCATCAAACTCGCCGTCGATCTGACGGTTGCGGCGATGAACCGCGCCAACATCCAGGGGACCACCGAGCAGCAGGCCGAGCAGCTTCGCGCGGTCATGGCGGTGATCTTCCCTGAGGCCGTCACGCTCGTGCGCGAAGCGCGCGAGGGCCTTCAATAGCCGGCCGAGCATCGGCATCGGCAGCTGAGGAGCGGGCCGACTAGCGACCGAGCGCGCCGAGCACGAGGTCGTCGTGCTCGGCCGGCTTGACGTTGCGCAGCACGTCCGTGATCACGCCGTCGGCTCCGATCACGAACGTGGTCCGTTCGTTTCCCATGTAGGTCCGGCCGTACCGGTTCTTCTGCACCCAGACGCCGTACTTCTCGGCGACCTCGTGCCCCTCGTCGGCCAGCAGCGGAAAGCCGAGGCCGTACTTTCGCTCGAACTTGTCGACGGCCTCGATCGGATCGGGCGAGAGGCCGAGTACGACCGCGCCGGCCCGCTCGTAGTCCGCTCGATGGTCGCGGACGCCACACGCCTGGGTAGTGCAGCCCGGGGTGTCGGCCTTCGGATAGAAGTAGAGGACCACCGTCTGGCCGCGCAGGCCAGCCAGCGACACCGGGTCGCCGTTCTGGTCGGCAAGAGTGAAGTCAGGGGCGGGGTCGCCCGGATTCAGAGCCATGCCCCTATTTCAGCAGGCGCGACAGCCGGCGGTCCTTGAGCAGCTTTCCGTCGGTCTGGCAGGTGGGGCAGTAGCACATCACGTAGTCCTCGTAGAAGACGGCCTCCAGCTGATCGCCGCAGCGCGGGCACGGCTCGCCATTGCGCCGGTGGACCTGAAGTGGCATTGGGAGCTTGTCCGGGATGGGCAGCCTGACGTTGAGCTCGTAGTACTCGATCGCCGACCGCAGCCGCTCCGAGATCGCGCAACGCAGCCGCGCCGCCTCGTCCTCGGTCAGCTCCGCGCCGCGCTTGAACGGCGACAGCTTGGCGGTGTGGAGGATCTCATCGACCCACGAGCGCCCGATCCCGGCGATCACCCGCTGGTCGCGCAGAAGGCCGTGCAGCGGCCGCGGGGCATTCAGCAACGACTGAAGCGGCGGAGGGCCCGGGTAGGCCTCGGGCCCGAGCGTGGCGATCATCTCCTCGGCTTCCAGGTCCGCGCGGGTGAGCAACTTGACCCAGGCCGCCTGCTTGGTGCCGAATTCGCGTAGCCGCAGCTCGCGCCCGTCGGTCAGACGGACCAGCAGCCGGGAGGTGCGGTCGCGCAGCGAGGCTCGGGTTTCAAACAGCTGCAGCCGGCCGGCGGACATCAGGTGAATGAGCAGCGCCAGGTCGCCCTCGACGCCGACGACGAACAGCTTTCCGCGCCGGCTCACGCCGGTCAGCCGACGGCTTTCGACGTCGCTGAGCGGGGGGTCAAACGAGCGCAGCGCGTTGATCCCCGGAGTCAGCACCGCCTCGATCTCGGCGCCGGCGGTGGCGGCACCGATCAGGCGGGCGGTGATCTCCACTTCGGGCAGCTCGGGCATGTGCTATCGAGGCTAGTGGCCGCCCCCGCGACACGCTAGCCAGCCCTCTTACACAGTTCATCGGAATTGTTCAGGGGCCTTCAGCCTCGCTTTACGCCTCGTGAGAAGACTGCGGTTCATGAGCGACCTACTAGCCATCTTCGGAGCCGCCGAGAACGACTCGGACCTCATCACCCAGATCGGGCGTCTCCATCCCACCCGGGTAACGGTGCTGATCGAGGACGTCGACGCCGACTGGGCCCTCGACGAGTCACCCGCCGGCGTGCAGCTGCGCGCCCGTCTGGCGGCGCTTCTGGCAGCGATCGAGCGGGTCACTGGGGCGGCCGTGACGGGCCTCGCCGGCTCTCGCGACCAGCTGACCGGGTGGCGCTTCGATCGCGAGGTGGCTGGCCGCACGCCGGTCACCGCCTGACCGCGGGGAGGTGCTCTAGGCTCCCCGGATCCATGAGTGCCAGCGTCGCCCCCGACGACATCGTCCGTACCCACGCCGAGGGCGCGGCCAATTCCCGCGAACCGCTGCTGGTGATGGACCCGCTGCGCGAGTTCCTCGCCGCCGAGGAGCTGGACGCGCCCTCGGAGCTGCGGGCGGCGCCAATCGGGGACGGTCACTCCAACGTGACCTTCCTGCTGTCGACCGGCGTCGTGCTCCGGCGACCCCCGCGGGGGCCACTGCCCCCGAGCGCCCACGATGTCCTGCGCGAGGCGCGGCTGCTGACGGCGCTGGAGTCGACCGCGGCTCGGACCCCGCGCGTGCTCGCCGTGGGTGACGACCCGGAGGTAATCGGCGCCCCCTTCTACATCATGGAGCGGGTCCGCGGCGAGGTGATCACCGAGTCGGTGCCCGAGCAGCTGGACGGCGCGGTGCAGCGGGCGGGGATCGCGGACGAGCTGATCGACGCCCTGGTCGAGATCCATGGGGTCGACTGGAAGACTGTGGGACTGGAGGATTTCGGCAAGCCGACCGGCTACCTGGAACGACAGCTGCGACGCTTCAACGGTCTGTGGGAGCACAACCGCACCCGGCAGGTCGAGGAGATGGACGAGGTCGGCTCGTGGCTGGCGGCCAACGTGCCCGAGTCACCGCCCTCGACCATCGTCCACGGCGACTATCGCCTCGGCAACGCCCTGTTCGCCGACCAGCCACCAGCCCGGCTGGCGGCGGTGCTCGATTGGGAAATGGCGGCGATCGGCGATCCCCTCGCCGACATCGGTTACATGATGATCCACTGGGTGCAGCCCGCCGATCCCGACAACCAGTTCACATTGCACAGCGTGACTCGGCAGCCCGGCTTTCCCACGCGCGAGCAGCTGGTAGCGCGCTACGAAGAGCGCTCGGCTCGGCAGGTCAACCACCTGGATTGGTACGTCACGCTGGCGATGTGGAAGGCCGCCGTGTTCATGGAGGGCAACTACAAGCGGGCTGTCTCCGGCAGCACCGACGATCCCTACCTGAAGACGTTCGGTGCCGGCGTCGTCGAGCTCGCCCAGCGCGCCCTCGACGCAACCCGGCATGGCTTCTGAGCCGCCCGGAGCGCGATGACTTCGCCGACGGACCCGGTCCGCTATCGCGGCCTGCTCGTCGACTGGGGCGGCGTCATGACGACGAGCGTGTTCGACTCGTTCCGCAGCTTCTGCGAGGAGGAGGAGCTGGCCGGCGAGACCGTCGGTGAGCTCTTTCGCTCGGATCGCGAAAGCCGCGAGCTGGTCGTCGGGCTCGAGAGCGGCACCTTGAGCGAGGACGAGTTCGAGCGTCGCTTCGCCGCCATCCTGGGCGTCGCGCCGACCGGCTTGATCGCCCGGATGTTCGCCGCCGGCCGGCCCGACGAGCAGATGCGAAGCGCGGTTCGCAAGGCGCGGCGGTGGGGCGTCCGAACCGGCTTGATCTCCAACTCGTGGGGCACGAGCCGGTATGACCCGGCGTTGCTGGCGCAGCTGTTCGATGGCGTCGTCATCTCCGGCGAGGCCGGCATGCGCAAGCCGACGCCGGAGATCTACGAGCTCGGGGCGCGAGCAATCGAGCTTAAGCCGAGCCGGTGCGTGTTCGTCGACGACCTCACCTTCAACCTGGCGCCGGCACAGGAGCTCGGCATGGCCACCGTGCACCACGTCGCCTCGGAGCAGACGATCGACGAGCTGCAGCAGCTCCTGGCGGTGGATCTTCGATGACCGCACGGGCGGCGCTCGCGCTCCTGCTGGCGGTGGCGCTGGTCGGCTGCGGCTCGGACTCGCTGTCGACCAAGCAGCTGCGCTCCGACGCAACGCGGATCTGCGTGCGGGCGGGGCGGCGACTGGAGCGGATTCCGACACCGCAGGATCCGTCCCAGGGCGCCGCGTTCCTGCGCGGGGGGATCGCCGCGATCGAGCCGGAGCTCACCGCGGTGGCCCGGATGAAGCCGTCGAGCGACGCGGCGGCGCAATACGAGCGCGCCCAGACCGCCACCCGCGAGGAATTGGCGGCGCTGCGATCGGCGCTCGAGGGATTGAAGGACGGCAACGACCCGGCGGTGGCGCTCGAGTCCCTCCAGGACAAGCTCGCCCCGGTGGAGCGGCGAGCGAGCGCGGCATGGCGGGCGCTGGGGGTTCCGGCCTGCGCCGTGACCTGACCCGCACCAGCTGACCCGCCGGTGCGCTTGGGCGGCGTCAGTCGCGATCACCCCGGCCGTAGAGGAGCTTGAAGAACCGCCGCAGCGCCAGCGTCTGCCTCGCCTTGTAGGGGAACATGTACGGCTCGCGATCCAGCGCCCGGCGGGTGACCAGCAGCGACTGGATCTTCGTGTACTTGCGAATGCCGCCGGCGCCGTGGCGGGTGCCGATGCCGGAGTTCTTCCAGCCCCCCATCGGCAGGTTCAGCGCGCTGTAGTTGACCTGGGCGTCGTTGACGCAGACGACTCCCGCCTCGATCCGCCGCGCCAGCTGCATCCCGCGTTCCACGTCCTTGGTCCAGACGCTCGCCTGCAGCCCATACGGCGAATCGTTGGCGAGCCGGACGCCCTCCTCGAGGTTGGCGATCTTCATGATCGGGAGCGTGGGCCCGAACGTCTCCTCGCGCATGCACTTCATCGAATGGTCGACATCGACCAGGACGGTGGGCTCGAAGTAGCGGCCCCGCTCGGCGTGCGGGTGGCCGCCGGTGAGGACCTTCGCCCCCTTGGCCACCGCGTCGCGCACGTGCTCGTCGACGATGTCCAGCTGCGGCGGAAAGATGACCGCGCCGACGTCGACGGTGCCCACCGCCGTCGGCTCTCCCTGGCGCAGGCCGCGGACGGTCTGCGTCACCTTGGCCACGAAGTCGTCGTAGATGGGCGCCTCGACGTAGCAGCGCTCGACTGAGATGCACACCTGTCCACCGTTGTTCATCGACCAGTACGCGGCGGCATTGGCGGCGCGCTCCAGGTTGGCGTCAGCGCAGACGATCATCGGATCCTTGCCGCCCAGCTCCAGGTAGCACGGCACCATCGCCTCGGCGGCGGCCTTCATCACCGTCTTGCCGGTCGCGCTCGACCCGGTGAACATGACGCAGTCGACCGCTTCGATCAGCGCCGCTCCCGTGCTCCCATCCCCGGTGGCAACGGCAAGGACGTCCTCGGGCAGCCCGCACTCACGCATCATCTCGGCCATGAGCTGAGAGCTCAGCGGAGTCACCTCGCTGGGCTTGAGGATCACGCAGTTGCCCGCCATCAGGGCGGGGATGCAGTCGCCGAACGAGTTGGCGATCGGATAGTTCCAGGGGCCGATCACCCCGACCACGCCGACCGGCACGTAGCGAACGATCAGCTTCTTGCCGATGGCCAGCGGGCTCTCCCACGAGGGCACGCGCTCGTCGGCGAGGTACTTTGCCGCCTGCTTGGCCCAGAAGCCGAGCGCGCTGACGGTGATCCCGAGATCTGCCAGTTGCGCGTCCTCATAGGTCTTACCCGGTCTCGGCGACGACCGTGTCCAGCACCCGGTCGACGTTGTCCAGCATCCACTTCTGGGCACGGCGCATGATCCGGGCGCGCCCGTCGGTGCCGATCGCCGCCCATTGCGGCTGGGCCTGGCGGGCGCGGGCGGCCATCTGACGCAGCTCATTCGCGCCGAGGACCGGGATCGTCGTGATCGCCCGCCCGGTGGCCGGATTCTCCACGGTGATCGTGTTCGCCGCCGCCCCGCCGTCGGTTGCCGTCGGCGTCCGCTGCTGCACGCTGGCCACGGCTCAGGCGGGGTCGAGCTCGATCGACTCGATCGCCGGTGGCTCCAGCGGGCGGTCCTGCGCCCCGGTCGGCGTCCCCTCGATCGCATCGACGGCGTCCATGCCGGCGGCAACCTCGCCGAACACGGTGTGCTTGCCGTCCAGCCACGGCGCGCTGTCGGCGGTCACGATGAAGAACTGCGACCCGTTCGTGTTCGGCCCGGCGTTGGCCATGGCCAGCGCCCCACGCACCACCTTGTGGTGGTTGAACTCGTCCTCGAAGGTGTAGCCCGGGCCGCCGGTTCCGGTGCCCTGCGGACACCCGCCCTGGATCATGAAGTCAGGGATGACCCGGTGGAAGATGATGCCGTCATAGAAGCTGTCGGCGGCGAGCTTGCGGAAGTTGGCGACGGTCTTGGGGGCGTCTTCGTCGAACAGATCCAATTCGATCGTGCCCGCGGTGGTGTTCATGTTGGCTTTGCTCATCGCCCCACAGTAGTGCAGCGGTGATCCGGGCGGCCCCCCACTGCCGCCCGGATCAGCCGCGGTCAGCCGGCGATCTGGATCGCGTTGATCGCCGAGGTCACGCTTATCGCCGGGGCGGTCCCGGAGCCGAGCGGAAGCGCGCCGGAGCAGCTCACCGAGCTGGTGCCCGACTGCCCGGTGGACTGCAGCGGGATCGACCCGGAGCTCGCCGGGCCGCCGGGGAACACGTCAATCGTGACGCTCCGCGTCGCGGTGTTGGAGCCGACGGTCAGCGTGCAGCTCACCGTGACGTGCTGACGTGCCGCGATGCCGGCGGCGGGAGTGACGGTCGCCGTCGGGTTGGCCAGCCCCAGGTACGACGACCCGGCGGGCAGAGCGACGCTGGTGACGGCGGCCGGAGCGGCGCCGATGAAGAGCGACGCCGTGTTGTTCGTGGTGCCGAACTGGGAGGGCAGAGCGCTGTTGCAGTTCACCCTGCCGTTCGAGTTGACCGTGCCGATCGCGCTGCCCGCCCCGCAGGTTCCGCTCACCCGAACCTGGAGCTGGCGGGTGTCGGCCCGCACGATGCCGACCGAGCCCGGCACGATCTTCGTGTTGCTGACGGAGTTGTTGCGCAGCTGGTAGCTGCCGACGCTGTTGCGGGGCAGCTGGGTAGCGGCGTAGCCCACGCCGCCGAGCGACATGAACAGCGCGACCGACGAGATCAGGATGGCCGGCGACGGCCGGCGGTGACACAGCGACTTGAGTCGCAAGGGGTACCTCCCGTGGTTGGACTGGCCCGTGGGCGTTCACCGTGACAACACACCCGGCGCGACCGAAGTCGCGGCGCTGACACGGGCGTTACATCAGGTGCGGGCCAGCTCCAGCGCCAGGACGTGACCGCGAACCTCGGTCCCGCCGGTCTGCTCCACCACCCGCTCGGCGTCAGCCTCCGGCACCTCGGCGAACGCGAAGCGCTCCAGTACGCGCACGTTGCGGACGGCCTCGCCGTCGAGATCGGTGGCCGCGGTGATCGCGTGAATGATGTCCGAGGGCTCGAGCCCGGCAGCGCGTCCCCCGGACAGGATCAACTTGCGCATGGGTCCGCCGCCATTGGCCGACACCCGCGGCTTGGAGTGGCGCCGGGGCGGGGCGGTGACCGCCGTGGGGGCGACGTGGGCGTCCTTGACCCAAGGCGACAGCTTGACCCCGGCGTTGCGCTCGATCGCCTGGATGTCCCGCTGCTGGCGGGCCTCATAGAAGGTGATGGCCCGGCCGCTGCGCCCGACCCGGCCGGTGCGGCCGATGCGATGCACATAGACGTCCGGGGAGGTGGGAACGTCGTAGTTGATCACGTGCGAGATGCCCGAGATGTCCAGCCCCCGCGCCGCCACGTCGGTGGCCACCAGCAACGGCACGCTGCCGCCCTTGAAGGCGATCATCACCCCGTCGCGGGCGCCCTGGGTCATGTCGCCGTGCAGCGCGCGGACGTTCATCCCCCGGTCACGTAACGTCCGGTAGAGCTGGTCGGCGCGGATCTTGGTTCGCACGAACACGAGCGCCTGCTCGGGGCGTTCGGCCTCCAGCACCGCGATCAGGGCATCCGTCTTCTCCCGCGCCGCGACCTGCAGCGCGAACTGCTCGACGGTGTCGACGGTGAGGGTGGCCGTCTTGACCTTGACCGTCACCGGGTCATACAGGTACTGATCGGCCAGCCGGCGGATCTCCGGCGGCATCGTCGCCGAGAACAGGGCGGTCTGGCGGCTGGAGGGGGTGAGCGCGAGGATCCGCTCGACGTCCTCCAGGAACCCCAGGTCGAGCATCTCGTCGGCCTCGTCGAGGACCACGAAGCGGCAGGTGTGGAGCACCAGCGAGTGGCGTGAGATCAGATCCTTGACGCGTCCCACGGTGCCGACCACCACCTGGCCGCCGGCGCGCAGCTGCGCCTGCTGGCTGCGGATCGGAGCCCCGCCGAACACCGCCACCACGTCGACCCCCTTGCGCTTGCCGTACGCGCGCAGCGCCTGGGTCACCTGAATGCAGAGCTCCCGGGTGGGGGTGAGCACCAGGCCCTGGACGTCGGCCTCCGTCGCGTCGACGTACTGGAGCATCGGGAGCCCGAACGCGGCCGTCTTGCCCGAGCCGGTCTGGGCCTGGCCGATCACGTCCAGTCCCTCCAGCAGCGGCGGAATCGCCTCCTCCTGGATCGGGCTCGGCGCCTCGTAACCGACGTCGTGGACGGCCTGGAGGAGTTCGGGGGCGAGACCGAGGTCGGCGAATGTGGGCATTGCCGACGGAAGATAGCTTCATGACGCCCGCGCGGGGCCGAAGGTTTCGGCAGCTACCCGAGACCGCCGGCTGGTCACTCGGCCTTGACGACAATTGCTTCGGTGCCTAAACTTCGGTCCCGAACCTTCAGCTACCGAACCATCTCCCCTCCTATGGCTTCCGATTCCGCTCCTGACCGCATCGACGCCTACGTGTGGCGCATCAGCGCCGTCGTCATCCTCGGCTCGATCATGTCGATTCTCGACACCACGATCGTCAACGTCGCCCTCGACACGCTGTCGCGCGAGCTGCACTCGACGATCGACAGCATCCAATGGGTCGCCACCGGCTACCTGCTGTCGCTCGCCGCGGTCATCCCGGTCACCGGCTGGGCGGCGCGGCGCTTCGGCGCCAAGCGGGTCTACCTGACCTCGCTGATCCTGTTCACGCTCGGCTCGGCGCTGTGCGGCGTCGCCGACTCCACCACCGAGCTGGTCGCGTTCCGGGTCCTGCAGGGCATCGGCGGCGGGATGATCCTGCCGATCGGGCAGCTGATGATGGCCGAGGCCGCCGGACCCAAGCGGATGGGGCGCGTGATGAGCGTGGTCGCCGTGCCGGCGATGCTGGCGCCGATCCTGGGGCCGACGATCGGCGGGCTGATCCTGGACAACGCCTCGTGGCGGTGGATCTTCTTCGTCAACGTCCCCATCGGCGTCATCGCCGTCATCTCGGCGCTGCGCATGCTGCCGACGGTCAAGGGCGAGCGCACCGAGCCGTTGGATTACCTCGGGCTGGCGCTGATGGCCACCGGGCTGCCGCTGATCACCTACGGCCTCGCCGAGATCGGCACCACGGGAAGCTTCACCGCGAGCCACGTGGTCGTGCCGATCGTCGGGGGGCTGGCGCTCGTGGCCGCGTTCGCGCGCCACGCGCTGCACGTCCCCCGCCCGCTGCTGAACCTGCGGCTCTACGCCCGGCCGACGTTCTCGTCGGCCTCGATCGCCATGTTCTGCATCGGCGCGGCGCTGTTCGGCGGGATGATCCTCCTTCCCCTGTACTGGCAGACCATCCGCCACGAGAGTGTCGTCGTCGCCGGCCTGCTGATCGCGCCCCAGGGCATTGGGGCGGCGCTCGCGATGCCGATCTCCGGCAAGCTCACCGACCGCTTCGGTGGCGGGCCGCCGGCGCTGGTCGGAGTGGTGCTCACCGCGGTGGCGACGCTTCCGTTCGCGCTCATCGGCGCCCATACCTCGATCCTGTTCCTGAGCCTCGTCATGCTAGTGCGCGGCGTCGGCATCGGTTTCGCGTTCATGCCGGCGATGACGGCGGCGTTCGCGGCGCTTGACCGCAGCGAGCTCTCCGACGCCACTCCACAGCTCAACGTCCTCCAGCGGGTCGGCGGGTCGATCGGAATCGCGGTGCTGGCGGTCGTTCTGCAGCGAGGTCTCGAGGGTGCCCACTCGCTGTCGGCGCAGGCGTCGGCCTACGGCACCGCGTTCTGGGTCGCCGCCGGGATCTACCGCGCTCGCGATCGTCCCCTGCATCGTGCTCGTGCGCGCCGAGCGGGCCGCCAGGCGAGCCGCGGATGCCGCCGCGGTGTCTGACGAGACGCTCGCCGAGGCGGTGGCGGCATGAGCCTGGCCCCGGCCGAGCCGCAGGCCGGCTCGGAGCCGGCGCTGCGCGACGCCGCCGCCGAGCTCGGGCGCGCGTTCAAGGGATGTGTGGGCGCCGTCCGGCGGTTGCGCGGACGCGAGACCCGGGTCCACGGCGAGCTCTCCGATGCCCAGTACGGGCTGCTGTTCAGCCTGCGCGACCACATCACGCTGCCGACGAGCGAGCTCGCCTGCCTCGCCGACCTGTCCCCGGCGACGGCGACCGGGATGCTCGACGGGCTCGCTGCCGCCGGCCTCGTGTCCCGGGTGCGCTCCGAGCGCGACCGCCGGGTGGTGCTGACCTCGCTGACCGAGCGCGGTGAGGCGCTCGTGGAGGAGCGCCACGCCCGCTTCGCCCCCCGCTTCAATGCGGCGCTGGCCGAGTTCAGCGACGCGGAGCTGCGCACCGCGGCGGCGGTGCTCGATCGCCTGCACGTGATGTTCGACGAGCTCAAGCCGGCCGTGCCGGAGGATCCGCCGCAGCCCGTCTGACCGTCTTGTCGCCCCTCACGTGAGGCGGCCACAGGGGTCCCCCGCTAGGTGGAGCCGCCGGCCAGCTCCACCGCCTGGCGCAGCGCCTCCTTCATGCTCGCCTCCTCCACGGTTCCCTGGCCGGCGATGTCGAACGCGGTCCCGTGGTCGACCGAGGTCCTGATCACCGGCAGGCCGATGGTGACGTTGACCCCGGCATCGACTCCCAGTGCCTTGATCGGGCCGTGGCCCTGGTCGTGGTACATCGCCACCACCAGGTCGAAGTCCCCGCGGACGGCGCGGAAGAAAGTGGTGTCGGCCGGCAGCGGACCGGTGACGTCGACTTCCTCCTTCGCGGCCCGCTCCACCGCCGGCACGATCTTCTCCTCCTCCTCCCCGTGTCCGAACAGCCCGTGCTCCCCGGCGTGCGGGTTGATCCCGCAGACCGCGATCCGTGGCGCACGACCAAGCCAGCGGGTCATCGCGGCGTTCCCGCGCTCGATCGTCCGGTACACCAACCCCGGCTCGATTCGCTCGATCGCGTCGAGCAGTCCGACGTGCGTCGTGACGTGGACGACCTTCAGCTGCGGCGTGGTCAGCATCATCGACACCTCGTCGGTCCCGGTCAGCTCGGCGAGCAGCTCGGTGTGACCCGGGTAATCGTGCCCGGCGGCGTGCAGCGCCTCCTTGTTGAGCGGTGCGGTGCAGATCGCGTCGGCTCGATCGCTGGTGGCCAGCTCCACCGCACAGGCGATGTAGCGGTAGGCGGCATCGCCTGCCTGCGCCGATAGCTCCCCCCAGGGGAGGTCGTCGGGCAGCAGGTCGAGGTCCAGGCATTGGACCGTACCCGGCCGGTAGTCCGCGTCGCTGGCATCGTGAAGCGCCACCACCTCCAGGTCGGCCTCGAGGATCTCGCCGGCGGCGCGCAGCCGCGCCGCGTCGCCGATGACCAGTGGACGACACCAGCGAAAGATCTCCTCGTCAAGATGGATCTTCATGATGATCTCGGGTCCCACGCCTGCGCCGTCACCCATGGTGATGGCGATCGTCGGGCTGCTCATGGCTGCTCCTTTTGTGTCTTGCTTCATCGCACTCCGGCAGGCCACCAGCGCGCCGTCGCCGCCGAAGCCGCCCGCCTTCAGCGCCACCGCCAGACACTCGGGGGCGTCGGTGTGAGCCAGCGCGACACCCGGCTCGAGCTCGCGCTCCAGAGTCAGCGCCCGCACGGAGATCGCGCCGAGCACGGCGCGGGCGGTCTCGCCGCCGGTGAGGACGAGTCCGCCGGCCGCCTCCACGGCCGCCGCCGCGATTTTGGCGAGCGTCTCGGTCCCGGCCCGGCCGGCCTCCCGCTCGCCTGCCTCGCCACCGAGCGTGAGTACGCAGTCACGACCGGAATGAAGGGCATCGCGGACCGCCCCGGTCGCCGTCGCCGCATCGACCTGGGCCGCGCAGACCTCCGCCAGATCGGGCTCTCCGCGCAGCCGGCGCAGCTGGGCTCGGGTCGCCGCCGCCGGGCTGCCGACGACGAGCAGCAGCGGCCCCCGCCAACGATCGCGAGACGCGGTGTCCGACCGCCGGCCGAGCGGGAGCAGGCCCGCGAGCCGGCGCGCCAGTCCGGCCGTCCCCATCCAGGCGACCTCCCGCCCGCTGGCGATGCCGCCGCGTCCGACCGCGTCCAGGTCGTCCTCGGTCTCGGCGTCGCAGACGAGGACGTCTCCCGGGTCTGCATCGCTCACGACGCCGGCCACGCCACCGCCGCGCACCTCCGCCAGCGACACCTCACGGACCCGCAGCCCAGCCGGCGCGAGCAGATCGCGGAGCACCGAGGTCGCCGCCTGCGCCGCGAACTCGCTGTTCTCCAGCGGCCGGCCGTCGATCAGCTGCCGGCCGCCGCGCGTGGTACGGCCGGTGGCCGGAAACGCCGGCGCGGCGACGATGCAACCGCTCTGCCGCTGATTCGCGACAGCGCGCAGCTCAACCGCCAGATTGCCCCGCAGCGTCGAGTCGACCTTCTTGAACACGAGTGCCTGCGGCGAGACGAGCGCCATCGCGTCTCCAACTCGCCGCTCCGCGAGCTCGGGCGGGGCGTCGCGGGTGTCCGTGTCCAGTGCGATAACGCTCCAGTCGGTGCCGGGGAGCCGGCCGGCATCGAACACCACCCGCGTGGGCAGGCCACGGGCGGCGAAGGCCACCCCGCAATCCGCCGCCCCCGCCAGATCGTCGGCGACGATGATCAGGCGCCGCTGGTCGTGCACGTTGCCCTCCGGATCACGCTGAGGAGTATGGTGGCCGGCCGCCGGGTAGCAGTCGCTGACAGATGGATGAGCAGACGCTCAGTGCCTCCCAGCTGCATGGTTTCTGCCTGGGGCTGCTGCAGGCATTGGGTACGCCGGACGACCTCTCCCAGGTCGTCGCCGAGGCTCTGGTCGGGGCCAATCTGGCCGGCCACGACTCCCACGGCCTGGTCCGGATGCCGGCCTACGCGCAGAGGGTGCGTGACGGGAAGGTCCATCCCGACGCGCGGGCCTCGGTCGTCCGCCGCCGCGGCGCCACGGCCTCCGTGTCCGCACACCGCGGCTGGGGACAGCCGGCCGCCCGGCTCGCCGCCGACACCGCGGCCGAGCTCGCGCGGGAGCACGGCGTCGGTGCCGTGGTACTGCAGGAATCGCCCCACGTCGGCCGTCTCGGCGATTATGCCGAGCGGATAGCGAGGGCCGGTCAGCTCTCCATGGTCGTCACCAACGCCTGGGTGAACGTCGCGCCGTTCGGCGGGCGTGATCGCCGGCTGGGCACCAACCCGATCGCGTTCGGCATCCCTCGCGCCAGCGAGCAGCCTCCGATCGTCAGCGACTTCGCCACCTCGGTGGTGGCCGAGGGCAAGCTCCAGGTCGCGCGCGCCTACGGCCGGTCGGTGCCGCCGGGCACGATCGTGGACAGCGACGGGCGGCCGACCGAGGATCCAAACGCCTTCTACGACGGGGGGGCGCTGCTGCCCGCCCAGGGGTACAAGGGCTACGGCTTGGCGGTGGCGATCGAGGCGCTCGGCGGCGCCCTCTCGGGCATGGCCCCAGCGATGCTTTCCGAATACGGAGACGGAAACGGGATGTTCGTCCTCGCCCTGTCGATCGGGGAGTTCGTCGGGTCCGAGCAGTTCGTCAGCCAGGTCGAGCAGATGGCGGAGGCGCTCACCGGTGCGCCGACGGCGCCGGACGCCGAGGAGATCGTGCTGCCAGGCGACGTCGAGCTCCGAACCGCGGAGCAACGGACGCGGGATGGGGTCCCGATTCCCCGCCAGACATGGGATGCAGTGGTGGCGCTGGCCGATGAGCTGGGCGTGGCCGCACCGCGCTGATCGCACCAGCGCGGGCTCAGGTCGTCGTGTCGGGACGTCCGGTCGGGGTCCGGCCTCGCGGCCCGCCGGGGTCGGCTACCGGACGGCCGGCGGGCTGCGCCTCCTGGAAGTCGAGGTCCCGGCCCTTGGTCTCCACGCCGGCGAGGATCATCGGCAAACGGCATGATCAACAGCAGCGCGGCCTGGACGATCCACCACGTGTTCCAGCCGACGTGCGCCTGCAGCTGTGTCCCCCACTCCGCCGACAGCGTGTAGCCGATCAGCCGGCCACCGACCCAGGTGAATCCCATTCCGGTGCCGCGCAGCCGGGAGGGGAACAGTGGCGGGAGATGGCGGCGGGCTGATCGTCGGTGGCGGGCGGTTCGGTGGCGGGCCGATCAACCACACGGCCGGTTTACCCCGGCGACCGCGGTTCCAGTGGCGAATGTGCGTACGCGGACATTGATCGCCGCCGGTCGTCCATCGCCGCGTTTCGGCGACCGCAGGATGGGCAGGGGAGCGGTGATGAGGAGTGGAGGATGAGCACCGCGGCGGCGTCGCGGCTTGACCGGGTGTTCGGCACCTCGCCCGAGGAGGATTACGACCGCCGCTACGTCGCCTACCTGATCATCATCGCCGTCGCCGGCTGGGCGCTGGCCTCCTACGACTTCAACCTGCTCGTCGTCGCGCTGCCGACGATCTCAAAGAGCCTGAACATGTCCCAGACTCAGGTCGGGCTGCTCGGGTTCCTCGTCTACGCGGCCATGTTCGTGCTCAGCCTGACGGTCGGCTACAGCATGGATCGCTTCGGCCGCAAGGTGATGTGGCAGGTGGCGCTGGTCGGCGCGGCGCTGTTCACCGGGCTGACCTACTTCGTGCAGAGCTTCGTCGCGTTGGTGGTGGTGCGCGCGCTGGCGTCGGGATTGGCCAACTCCGAGCTGGCGATA
This sequence comes from uncultured Actinomycetota bacterium, assembly GCA_963830395.1. GTDB lineage: Bacteria > Actinomycetota > Thermoleophilia > Solirubrobacterales > Solirubrobacteraceae > Palsa-465. The sequence continues at coordinate 61,780 of CAWHMI010000001.1, read as the reverse complement.
TCGATCACTCTGGTCAACGAGCAGATGCCCGCCGCGCGCCGCGGCTTTCTCTACTCGATCGTCCAGGGCGGATGGCCGATCGGCGTGCTCCTGTCGGCCGGGGTGTTCCTCGGGCTCAACGGCGGGCTCGGCCTCGACTGGCACGTGGTCTTCCTGTTCGGAGTCATCCCCCTGCTGATGGTGATCGTCGGCCGGCGCTGGGTGAGGCCGGGCGAGCGCTACGAGCACATCCGGGAGATCAAACGGGCCAAGGCCAAGGGCGACGAGCAGCGGGTGCAGGAGCTGCTGGGGGAGCACGACGTCGCCGTCGACGAGGTGGAGGAGGTCACCGTCCGGCAGCTGTTCGGCGAGCCCGGGTGGGTGCGCAGCCAGCTGATCCGGACGTCGATCGTGTGGCTGCTGTATTCGAGCGCATTCGTCGCCACCAACACCTACATCGTCGTCTGGCTGACCAAGTACCGCTCGTTCTCCAACAACGAGGCGGAGGCGCTGCTCCTGGTGGCGGCGGCGGTGGGCTTCTTCTTCTACGTGATCGGCGGGGCCCTCGGCGAGCGCTTCGGGCGCCAGCGGGTGCTGATCGCCAGCGCGATCTGCTCGACGGTGCTGACGCTGGCGTTCTACTGGGTGCACGTGACCTGGGCGATCTGGGTGCTCTACGTGCTCCTCTATCAGGTGACCAACGGCACCTGGTCGGGCACCGGCTACGCCTACTGGGCGGAGAGCTTTCCCACCCGGGTCCGGGGCACCGCCGTGGGCTGGCTGGGCGCGATGTTCACCGGCGGGCTGATCCTGGGCTCGGGCATCTGGACGATCCTGATCGGCGCCGAAGGAGCCCGCACGATGCTGATCGTCGGGGGCGGCTTCGCCGTGCTGCAGCTGGCCAGCACGTTTCTGCTGCCCCACATCCGCTCCGGTCAGGAGCTGGAGGAGGTGGCGACGTGAGCGGCGAGCGGCGCCTCGCCGGCTGGAGGGGGTGGCGACGTGAGCGTCGACCTCTCCTCGCTGAAGCGGTCGCTGGCGGCGCGCGTCGACGGCGAGGTCCGGTTCGACGCCGGCACCCGCGGGGCGTACTCCACCGATGCCTCCAACTTCCGCCAGCTGCCGATCGGTGTCGTCGTCCCGCGCTCCGTCGACGCGGCGGTGGAGGCGGTGGCCGTGTGCCGCGAGCACGCGGCGCCGGTGCTGTCGCGCGGCGGCGGCACCAGCCTGGCCGGTCAGTGCACCAACGCGGCGGTGGTGCTCGACTGGACCAAGTACTGCCACCGCCTGGTGTCGGTCGATCCCGTGCGCCGCCGCTGCGTGATCGAGCCGGGGATCGTGCTCGACGAGCTCAACCGGCAGCTGGCCCCGATCGGGCTGCGCTACGGGCCCGAGCCGGCGACGCATCCCAACTGCACCCTCGGCGGCATGATCGGAAACAACTCGTGCGGTGCCACCGCCCAGCGGACGGGCAAGGTCGTCGACAACACGCCGCGGCTCGAAGTGCTCCTGTACGACGGGACGCGCTTCTGGTGCGAGCGCACCGACGATGACCGGTATGCCGAGATCGTCGCCACCGGCGGCCGCCGGGCCGAGATCTACCGCCGGTTGCGCGAGCTCGCCGACGCCCACGCCGAGGAGATCCGCGAGCGGTATCCCGACATCCCCCGGCGCGTGTCCGGCTACAACCTGGATTCGCTGTTGTCCGAGCACGGGTTCGACATCGCCGGGCTGCTGATCGGCAGCGAGTCGACCCTGGTCACCGTCCTGCGAGCCGAGCTGGAGCTCGTCCCGGTGGTGCGCGAGCGGACGCTGGTGGTGATCGGCTACCCGACGGTCGCGCAAGCCGGCGATGCCGTCCCGGCGATAACGCCCCACGACCCGATCGCGCTGGAGGGAATGGATCGCCGGCTGGTCCGCGATCAGGAGCTCAAGCACGAGCACTCCGACGCGATCGAGCAGCTGCCGGAGGGAAACGGCTGGCTGCTCGTCCAGTTCGGCGGCGACACGGTGGACGAGGCCGACGAGCAGGCGCGCCGGATGCTCGACGCGCTCGCGGTGGCAAAGGAGCGGGTCCGCTTCATCGACGAGCCGGCGCGCGAGGTCGAGCTCTGGCAGGCGCGCGAGGCCGGGCTCGGCGCCACCGCCCACGTCCCCGGTCGGCGCGACACCTGGGAAGGCTGGGAGGACTCGGCGGTCCCGCCGGAGCGCCTCGGGGACTACCTGCGTGACCTGGACGCGCTGTACGAGCAGCACGGCTTCGTGGACGACAGCGGCCCCGCACTGTACGGGCACTTCGGTCACGGCTGCGTCCACACCCGGATCCCGTTCGACCTCTACAGCGATCAGGGGGTCGCCGACTACCGGCGGTTCCTGTGGGAGGCCGCCGACCTGGTGTGCCGCTACGGCGGATCCCTGTCCGGGGAGCACGGGGACGGGCAGACCCGCGGGGAGCTGCTTCCGCGGATGTTCGGTGACCGGCTGGTTGAGGCCTTCCGCACGGTCAAGTCGATATTCGATCCCGACAACCGGATGAACCCCGGGAAGGTGGTCGATCCCTACCCGCTCGACGCCAATCTCCGGCTCGGCGGCGACTGGCATCCGCTTCACCCGAGCGCTCTGCAGTTCTCGTTTCCCGACGACGGGGGGTCGTTCGTCCAGGCCGCCAACCGGTGCGTGGGCGTCGGCAAGTGCCGCCGCCAGTCGACCGAGGGGGGGACGGTGATGTGCCCCTCCTACCAGGTGACCCTCGAGGAGGAGCATTCCACCCGGGGCCGGGCGCGGCTGCTGTTCGAACTGCTCAACGGCCACGGAGACGGGCCGATCCAGGACGGCTGGCGGTCCGAGGCGGTCCACGAGGCCCTCGACCTGTGCCTCGCCTGCAAGGGATGCAAGAGCGACTGTCCCGTGAACGTCGACATGGCCACCTACAAGGCGGAGTTTCTCTCCCACTACTGGGAGGGCCGGCTGCGCCCGCGCTCGGACTACGCCCTCGGCTGGCTCCCCCTGCTCGCCCAGGCCACGACCCGGCTGGGTCTCGCCGCGACGATCAACACGGTCACCCAGCGCCCGCGGCTTCGCCGCCTGGCGACGGCGGCCGCCGGCCTGGAGCAGCGGCCGCTGCCGCGCTTGGCCACCGAGACGCTGCAGGCGTGGGCGCGGACGCGTGAGTCGCCCGCCGCAGACCACGGCCGGGTGCTGCTGTGGCCCGACACGTTCACCAACCTGATGCATCCTCATGTCGGCCGCAGCGCGGTGCGCGTCCTCGAGCACGCGGGGTGGCAGGTGGATATCCCCTCCCAGCCGCTGTGCTGCGGACTGACCTGGATCTCCACCGGCCAGCTGACGACGGGCAAGCGGGTGCTGGGCAGGACGCTGGACGCCGTCCGTGACCACGTCCGGTCCGGTGGGCTGATCGTCGGCCTGGAACCGAGTTGCACGACCGTGCTGCGCAGCGACGCGACCGAGCTTTTGCCCGACGACCCCGACGTGACCCGGGTGGCCGAGCAGACGGTGACGCTGGCCGAGCTGCTTACCGAGCACACCCCCGGCTACCAGCCACCGGACATAGGCGGCGACGCACTGGTGCAGGTCCACTGTCACCAGCATGCGGTACTCGGCTGGGAGGCCGACGAGAAGCTGCTGCGCGACTGCGGCATTCAGGCGCACCGACTGCAGAGCGGCTGCTGCGGGCTGGCGGGCAACTTCGGGTTCCAACCCGGTCACGGCGAGGTCAGCGTCGCCTGCGCGGAGCGGGTCATGCTCCCCGAGATCCGCCGTGCCGGCGCCGACACGACGATTCTCGCCGACGGGTTCAGCTGCCGCACCCAGATCGAGCAGACCGACAGCGGGGGGCGTCGCGGCCGCCATCTGGCGGAGGTGCTGGCCGCCCGCCACGACGGCGATCGGGCGTAGTCGATGGCGCGGATCCGGACCGATCGCATGTGGGACCTCAGCCAGCCGGTGGCGCACGGCGGTCCCGCCTGGCCCGAGTACGAGCCGCCGGTGATCGCCCACAACTACCGACGGGCGGCCGAGGGATTCAACGCCGAGACGCTCACGCTCAACACTCACACCGGCACCCATGTCGACGTTCCATTTCATTTCGATGACGAGGGCGCCCCCGTCGAGCAGATGCCGCTGAGCGCCTTCGCGGCTCCCGCCGTGTTCATCGACCTGCGCACTCGCCTGCGAGCCGGCCAGGCGATCGGGCCCGAGCAGCTCGAGCCACTCCCGGATCTGCTGGCACCCGGGGACATCGCCGTGCTCGTCACCGGCTGGGGAGAGCGGCGCGGCGTCACCGACGAGTACCTCAAGCGCTGGCCCTACCTGGACGGGTCGGGGGCGGAGCTGCTGGTGGCGCGCGAGGTGAGCGGGGTGGGAATCGACGCCCTGAGCATCGGCGGCTGGGGCGGGCCCGAAAAGGGCCAGCCGAGCCACCTCGCCCTGCTCGGCAGCGGCAAGGTGATCATCGAGGAGCTGCGGGTCCCGGACGAGCTGCTCGGCCGCAGGGCCTTCCTCACCGCGTTTCCGCTGCTGCTCGCGGGATGCGGGGGCGCACCGACCCGCGCCGTCGCCTGGGAGCTCGACTGAGGGTTGGATCGTCGGCGGCGACGGCGGGGTGGTGGGGGTGGCGGCGAACGCCGCGCCCGCGGGCGATCAGTTGGTGCCCAGCGAGAACACCGAGTTGGGCTCGTAGCCGTCGAACACGACGCTGTTGGCCAGCGGCAGCCGGGGGCGGACGACCACGCAGTAGGACCGGCCGTCCTCACTGAGGGCGCACGTGCGGTAGGCGACCCCGGCTTCGATCGTGTAGGTGCTCGTCCGGGTGACGTTGGCCCGGAAAGTCGCCGGAGCGTGATCGCCGATGAATGCCTGGGCGCGCACGACCGCGTCGTCGAGGACGCGGCGCCCGCTCATGATCGAGTCGTGGCGCAGGAGGCCGACGGTCAACAGGGCGCCGCTGACCATCAGGATCGCGATCGTGCCCGCGTAGTTGCGCGCGACCAGCAGCGGCAGATCGGGACGCCGGCGACGCAGCAGCAGACCGATCGGCCGGGCGGCGAGGACGACCGCGAGCAGGTTCAGGATCAATCCGGCGAGCACGCCCCCGACGAAGCTCTGGCTATCGCCGATGAACGGGCGCTCGACGGCGATCGCCCCGTCGACCAGGGCCACGCCGATGAACATGGGCCACATCCAGGCGCCGCGCCACCGCCAGCGGGCGCGCGATAGGAGCGCACCGTCCATCGCTGAAGGGTAACTGCGGTGAGGAGTAAGCTCGCGCACAAAGCCCATCGGCGGGCCGACCCGGCGATCCCGGAAGGCCTGGTGCAGCGGAGCCGAGCGGAGACCCCGCCGGCTCATCGACGAAAGGGAAATCGAAACATGGCGACCGAAACGGCTTCGCCCGCCGGAGCACCGGCTGGGGAAGCGGGGCGCGAGCACCTCCAACTTCAGGATCGGATTCGCCTGCTGCGGGCGATGCTGTTGATGCGGGGGATCGAGGAGCGCGCCATGAGCCTGTACCGCCAGGGCAAGGTCCCCGGCTCCTTCTACGACGGCTTCGGCCAGGAGGCCGTGTCGGCGGGAGCGGCCTACGCGATGGCGGCGGAGGACCGGCTGTGCATCCTGCACCGGGATCTGGCGGCGCATCTCATCCGGGGCGTGACCCCGGCGCGGATCCTCTCGCAGTACATGGGCCGCGCCGCCGGCGTGACCGTGGGACGCGACGGCAACGTGCATTTCGGCGATCGGCGGCTGGGCTGCGTCGGGATGGTCTCGATGCTCCCCGACATGATGCTGGTGGCCACCGGGATGGCGATGGCGTTCAAGCTGCGCGGCGAGCGCCGCTGCGCGCTCACCTGGTTCGGCGACGGCTCGACCTCCCGGGGCGACTTCCACGAGGCGATGAACTGGGCCGGGGTGCAGCGTCTGCCGGTCGTGTTCGTGCTCGAGAACAACCAGTACGCGTACTCCACTCCGGTGGCCAAGCAGTTCGCGGTCGACCCGGTCAAGCGGGCCGCGGCCTACGGGTTCACCGGGGTCACCGTCGACGGCAACGACGTCGAGGCCATGTTCGAGGCGACTCGGGTCGCCCGGGAACGAGCGCTGGCCGGCGACGGGCCGACGCTGATCGAGGCGGAGACGATGCGGATGCACGGACACGCCGCTCACGACGACATGAAGTACGTGCCCAAGGAGCAGGTGGCGCAGTGGCGGCGGCGCGATCCGATCGAGCGCCAGGAGGGGCGGCTGCGCGCACTTGAAGTTGACGTGGAAGCGGTCCGCGCGGCGGTCGCCGCGGAGATCGACGCCGCCGCGGTGCAGGCGCTGGCCGGACCGATGCCCGACGTCGAGGACGTGCTGACCGGCGTGTTCTGCACTGGGGAGGCCGAGCCGCTGGGCGACGGCGAGGCGCCGTGGAGCGGTTTCGGCGGCGCGGGAGGTGATGCGTGATGGCGACGATGACCTACCTGCAGGCGATCTCGTCCGCGCTGCGCGACGAGCTGCGCGCCGACGAGCGGGTGCTGGTGATGGGCGAGGACATCGGCGTGTTCGGCGGCGCGTTCAAGGTCACCGACGGGTTCGTCGACGAGTTCGGCTCAGAGCGGGTGATGGACACGCCGCTGGCCGAGTCGGCGATCATCGGCTGCGCGGTCGGCGCCGCCGTGGTCGGAATGCGGCCGGTGTGCGAGATGCAGTTCGCCGACTTCATCGCCTGCGGCTTCGATCAGCTCGTCAACGTGGCCGGCAAGATGCACTACCGGCAGGGGCTGGCGGTACCGCTGGTGGTGCGGCTGCCCTCGGGAGGCGGCTTCTCCGGAGGTCCATTCCACTCACAGAACCCGGAGGCGCTGTTCATGCACACGCCCGGGATCAAGGTGGTGGCGCCGTCGACCGCCGCCGACGCCAAGGGCCTTTTGCACGCCGCCATCCACGACCCCAACCCGGTCTGCTTCATGGAGCACAAGCACCTGTATCGCCGGGTGAAGGGCGAGGTGCCCGAGGGTGTGTTCGAGACTCCGTTCTCGGCCCGGGTGGCCCGGCCGGGCTCGGACCTGGTCGTCATCTGCTACGGGGCGATGGTCGATGTGGCGCTGCAGGCAACCTCGGATTTGGATGGAGCTTCGGTGGAGGTGCTGGATCTGCGTTCTCTGGTTCCCTTGGACGAGGCGGCGATCCTGGAGTCGGTGGCACGCTGCTCAAAGGTGGTGATCATCGACGAGGCCAACCTGACATGCGCGGCCGGCGCTCAGGTGGCGGCGTTGATTGCCGAGAAGGCATTCGAGGACCTGGACGGACCGGTTGTCCGAGTGGCCACGCCCGACGTCCCGATCCCGTTCTCGCCTCCGCTGGAGCAGGCGGTCCTGCCGGGGGTCGATCGCGTCAAGGAGGCGTGCAGTGAGCTCCTCGCCTACTGACACGCTGATCGACGTGACGATGCCCCAGATGGGCGTCTCGGTCGCCGAGGGGACGGTGGTCGCCTGGCGGGTGCAGGTCGGCGACCGGATCGAGGCCGAGCAGACCATCTGCGACATCTCCACCGACAAGATCGACACCGAGGTGCCGGCGCCGGCGGGCGGCGTGGTCGCCGAGATCCTGGTCGACGTCGACCAGACGGTGGAGGTGGGCGTGGTGCTGGCCCGGCTTGCCGTCGGCGATGGCGCGGCAGCGGCCAGCGACGCTCCAGCCGGCGACGCTCCAGCCGGCGACGCTCCCGCCGCCTCCGATGCACCGCCCCCCGCCGCCTCCACCCTTCCGGCCCCCCTCGACTCCGCCCCTCCGGCCCCCGCCGCCTCCGCCCCTCCGGCCCCCGCTGCACCGGCCCCCGCCCCCGCCGCCTCCGCCGCCTCCGTCCCTTCTGCCCCGGCCACGGCGGCGACCTCGCCGCCGGCGCGCGATGCGAGCCGCCGCTATTCCCCGGTCGTGCAGCGGATCGCCGCCGAGCACGGGATCGACCTGGGCTCGGTGAACGGAACCGGTCGTGGCGGGCGGGTGCGCAAGCAGGACGTTCTGGCGGTGGTGAACGGGAACGGCGAGGGGGCGACGGTGCAGGATCCACCGCTGCACATCGAGAGCCCGTACCGGCCGGACGTGGTCCCGCACACCGCCGTGGCGCCGTCCGGCAGCCGGCCGGCCACCGCGGCCGAGGCGGGCGGCGGCCTGTCTCGGATGCGCCGGCAGATCGGCGAGCACATGAAGCGCTCGCTGGACACCGCCGCCACCTGCACGACCTGGGCCGAGGTCGACATGGGCCGGGTGCAGGCGGCCCGCGCCCGGCTCGGCGTCACCGCGCTGGCCTTCGTGGCCCGCGCGACCGTCGACGCCCTGCGCGAGCATCCGGCTCTGAACGCCTGGCTCGACGATGACCGGTACGCACAAGTGGACGACGTCAACCTCGGGATTGCGGTCTCGCTGGGCGACGACGGGCTGATCGTCCCGGTGATCCACCGCGCCCACGAGCTCTCGGTGGAGGGACTGGCCGCTCGGATCAAGGATCTGGCCCAGCGTGCCCGGGCCCGGGAGCTGACCGCGCAGGACGTCCAGGGCGGTACGTTCACGATCACCAACCCCGGCCAGTACGGCTCGATCATGGCCACCCCGATCATCAACCAGCCGCAGGTGGGGATTCTGGACCTGGAGGCGATCGTCAAGCGCCCGGTGGTGGTCACCGACGGCGACGGCAACGACTCGATTGCGATCCGGCCGATGACCATCCTTGGCCTCAGCTGGGACCACCGGGCGCTGGATGGGGCGTTGTCGGCCCAGTTCCTGGCCACGGTTAAGCGGCGGCTGCAGGCAGCCGAATGATGCAGGAGCTCTGGGTCTGCCACTTCGGGATCGTGGAGTATCGGGAGGCGCTCGCCCTGCAGGAGCGGGCGCGCTGCGCTCGGCAGGCCGGCGAGGTCCCCGACGTCATGCTGGTGCTGGAGCACTGGCCGGTGTACACACGCGGCCGGCGGTCGGGCGACGGCGAGCTGCCCATGGGCGAAGACTGGTATCGCGCCCGGGGGATCGACATCGTCGATGTCAACCGCGGCGGCAGGGTCACCTACCACGGGCCGGGACAGCTGGTCGGCTATCCGATCGTCGGCGTCGCCGACGTGGTGGAGTACGTGCGGACGCTGGAGCGGGCGCTGGTGGCGGCCCTCTCCCAGGAGGGCGTCGCCCGGGCGCGGGCGCGGCCTGACGAGGGCCCCGACTACACCGGGGTCTGGGTGGAGAACCGCAAGATCGCCTCGATCGGCGTCCACGTCGCCCGCGGCGTGACAACGCATGGCTGGGCGGTGAACGTGGAGAACGACCTGGATCCGTTCTCGTGGGTGGTCCCGTGCGGGCTGCACGGGGTGCAGATGACCTCGTTGATCGAGGAGACCGGCCGCGCCCGCGGGCAGATGCGGTGCTTTCGCAAGCGGGCCGCGTTCGAGGTCGCCGCGGCGCTTCACCGGCGCCAACGGCTGGTGTCGGCGGCGCGCCTGAAAGAGGCGATCGGTGCGGTGCCGGCGCTAGCCCAGTAGGTCGCCCAGCAGCTCCATCACCCCCGCCGGATCGACATGCAGCTGGCGCCAGGTATCGGGACCCGCCAGCCGGCGCGGTGGATGCGGTGCCGCCGCCTGGTGCGGGCGCGCTGATAGATCGCCCGGGCGCTGAAACCGAGATCGACGGCCTGGGCGAGCGTGAAGGGGCCGTGCTGCCGGACTGCCAGCTCGGCGACCTTGGCGTCTGAGTGTCCTCCTGGTCCACCTTCGCGCCACGGTCCTGACATGGGTGCAAGCGTGCCGGAAACCGGTAACGCGTGGGTTGCGGATCGCGTCGGAGTAGCCTTAACTTCGTGACGAATCGCCAACACGCCACCAGGTCGAGGGCCAACCCCGGGGGAATGGCGGACGTGCGCACACTCCTCGGGCCCCAGACGCTCGAACACAGGGGGCGCAAGCCCCCTTGGTTCAAGGTGCCCGCGCCCGGCGGTCCCCGGTACCGCGAGCTCAAGGACCTCATCGAGCACGAGAACCTCCACACCGTCTGCCAGGAGGCCGCCTGCCCGAACATCGGCGAGTGCTGGCAGCGCGGCACCGCCACGTTCATGATCCTCGGCGACACGTGCACGCGACGGTGCGGTTTCTGCAACGTCAAGACCGGCAAGCCGACGTGGGAGGATCCGCTGGAGCCGGCCCGGGTGGGCCGCAGCGTGGCCCGGATGGGCCTGCGGCACGCCGTGATCACCTCCGTGGACCGCGATGACCTCCCCGACTACGGCGCGTCCGCCTTCGTCGGCGTCATCCGCCAGATCCGCCGGCAGTCGCCGCACACCCGGGTGGAGGTCCTCACCCCTGACTTCCGGGGCGCCGAGATGCCCCTGGCCAAGGTCATCGCCGAGAGACCGGATGTGTTCAACCACAACGTCGAGGTCGTGCCGCGGTTGTATCCGGTGGCGAGACGGGGCTCGACGTGGGAGCGCTCCAAGCGGGTGCTCCGCAACGCCAAGGAGTACGGCGGTGACGAAGTCACCACCAAATCCGGACTCATGGTCGGGCTCGGCGAGACGTTTGCGGAGATGGTCGACGCGCTCGGCGAGCTCAGGGAGAGCTTCGTTCAGGTGCTCACCGTCGGTCAATACCTGCGCCCAACGGAGAGGCACCTCCCGATCGTGCGGTACTGGCATCCGGACGAATTCACCGAGCTCGAGCGAACCGCTTACGAGCTGGGGTTCGAGCACGTCGCGGCCGGGCCGCTGGTGCGCTCCAGCTACCACGCCGACCAGCACGTCCCGCAGTCCGAGCCGGGCACGGGCCCGCTCCGGGAGGCGGTGAGCGCATGAACCGGCGCCGCGCACTGCTGATCGCACTCGCCGCGATCGCCATCTCGCTCATCGTCGCGCCGGCGGCGCTGGCCGCGGCCGGCGGCGGCTCTTCGGGCTTCTCCGGCGGTGGCGAAGGCGGCGGCGGCCACGGCAGCGGGTTCGCGATCTACATCCTGATCGATCTGCTGATCCACATCGCGCTGCTCGGCCACGGCCTGGGCGCGCTGGTGCTGGTGGGCCTGGCCCTGGCCTGGTTCTTCTTCACCAGGATCCTCCCGAGGATGCAGGAGTCCTATGCGACCCGCGCCGCCCAGCGCACCGGCGGACCCCATACGGCCTCCAAGCGCGAGCGCCGGGTGGAGCTGGCGGCGGCCGAGGCCGCGGAGGAGGACCCCGAGTTCGCGCCCGACCGGGTCCGCGCCGCCGCCCGGGAGCTGTTCCTGGAGATCGAGCGGGCCTGGGACGCCGGCGACCGCCTGACGATGCGCAAGCTCGTGGCTGCAGACCTGCTGGTGGAGTGGGAGCGCCGCCTCGATGACTTCCAGCGCCGCGGCTGGACCAACCACGTGCAGCCGATCGGCGAGCCCAAGGTGGAGTACGTGGGGCTGGCCCGCACCGGCAATCCGGACACCGACAAGGTGGTGGTCAAGCTCGATGCCCGGCTCAAGGATTACGTCGTCGACCGCTACGGCCGGCATCTCAAGCGCCGCGGCCAGCTCTCGGAGACGAGCCGACTGCGCGAGTTCTGGACGCTGCAGCGGCGAAACGGTCACTGGGTTCTGACCTCGATCGAGGCGGGCGCCGAGGGCAAGCACGCGCTCGACGAGCAGATCGTCGCCACCGCCTGGGGCGACGAGCGCGGGATGCGCGACCAGGCGCTGATCGAGGGTGCCGTGGCCGATCAGGTGCCGGAGGGGACCAGCATCGCCGAGGTCGCCGACCTCCAGTACGACGGCGACGCCCACGCCGCCGCGATGGACCTCAGTCTCGCCGACGGGCGCTTCGCCCCCGACGTGCTGCAGGTGTCCGCGCGCCGGGCCGTCGATGCCTGGGCTCAGGCAATCGACGGTGACGACAACCGTCTGGACGCGATCGCCACCCCGGCCGCCAAGCGCGAGCTCCTGTATGCCGGCGACACCAGCGGCACGCTGCGAATGGTGGTGCGCGGACCGGTGGTCAACCGGATCAGGGTGGTCGGTCTCGACGCCGGCGCGCAGCCGCCGACGATGACGATCGAGGTCGATCTGACCGGCCGCCGCTACGTCGAGAACCGCGACACCGCGGCGGTGGTCGCCGGAAGCCGCAGCCGCACGACGAGCTTCACGGAGCGCTGGACGCTGAGCCTGACCGGCGACGAGCGCCAGCCGTGGCGGATCACCGGCGTCTCGCAGCCGGTCGGTCTCGCCTGATCGCCGGCGCGGCCGGGCCGGTCACGCCTTCAAGCGACGGGGGTTCAGCGCTTAAGCTGGCGTCGCGTGATCCCGTTCAAGGACAACATCCTCAACGACCGTACGCCGCTCGTGACGCTGGCCCTGATCCTCGCCAACGTCGTCGTCTACGGCTTGGTGGCGGGTCACGGCGGCTCGCTGATCAGCGGCCCCGACGCTCACGAGCTCGCGAGGTACGGGGCGAGTCCCCACGCGTTCACGGTGAAGACGGCGTTCACCAGCCTGTTCGTCAACCCGTCGATCGTGCAGCTGGTCGGGAACATGGTGTTTCTGTGGATCTTCGGCAACACCGTCGAGGACGCGATGGGGCCGATCCGCTTCCTCGCCTTCTACCTGGCCGGTGGATTGGCGGCGATCGGCCTCCTGGTGGCGTTCGATCACGCGTCAACGGTGCCCACGGCCGGGCCGGCGGGGGCGGTCGCCGCGGTGATCGGCGGCTATGCGCTGATCTATCCCCGGGCGCGGGTGCTGTGGCTGGTGCTGATCCCGTTGTTCTTCGGCGTCGTGGAGGTGCCGACTGCAGTCATGGTCGGCTTGTGGCTGGCGATGCAGGCGCTCTTCGGTGACGGCGTCGCCACCTACCTGGTGCACCTCGCCACCCTCGGGCTGGGCGGGGTGGCGGTCCGGCTGCTGGCGACCCGGCGCAAGCCGACCCCGCCGACCGCCGCGGCCTATCGATGAGGCTGGTGCTGCTGGCAGTCGTGGTGGTGTTCATCGCGATGATCGGGCTGCTGACCGCGCTCGACATGATCCACAACGGGGTGAGCTGGCTCGACGTCCTGGCGATTCTGATCCTGATCCTGTTCGGCACCGGGATACTCGGAGCGCTGCTGCACCGGCCCGAGGAGTAGATTCGCGCCGGTGACGCCGGTGGCTCCTCGGGAGAGGCTTCTCAGTGCGGCCTACGAGCTGTTCTGCAGCCAGGGAGTGCAAGCCGTCGGGATCGACGCGATCATCGCGCGCTCGGGCGTGGCCCGGCAGACGATGTATCGCCATTTCCGGTCCAAGCAGGATCTGGTGCTGGCCGTCATGGACCGTCGCGAGGAGCTGTGGACCTACGGTTGGCTGGCGACCGAGGTGCGTCGCCGCGCCCCCGATCCCCGCGGCCAGCTGCTGGCGATCTTCGACCTATTCGACGAGTGGTTCGCAGAGCCGGGCTTCGAAGGCTGTTCGTTCATCAACGTCATGCTCGAGCACCCGGCGGGCGATCACCCCCTGCACGTCGCGGCGGCGGAGCACCTGGCACGGATCCGCGCCTTCTTGACCGGACTGGCACAGGAGGCGGGGATCGCCGCGCCGGCGTCGTTCGCCCGCCAGTGGCACATCCTGATGAAGGGGTCGATCGTCGCCGCCGGCGAGGGCGATCTACAGGCCGCCCGGCGGGCGGCGCAGATCGGCCGGACCCTGCTCGATCAGGCGCCCTCCTCAGACGGGGCGCGCCAGGTAGTGCACGGGTGCAGTGGGGTCGCGGCGTAGTGTCGCCAGCTCGCCGGTGCGGACGAAGCCGAGGCGCTCGTAGAACGGGGTGGGGTCATCGCCGCTGGTGAGCACCCCCAGGCGCAGGAAGCGGCCGCCGAGGCTCCGCGCCCAGCCGCGCACGGCGACGACCAGCTGCTCCCCGATGCCGCGGCCGCGGATCGCTGGGTCGACCCACATCCCCCACAGGTGAGCGATCCCCCGGTCGCGGTCATACCAGCTCGCCCCGGCCATGCCCAGCCAGCGCTCGCCGTCGATCGCCACGTAGATCACCGCCTCGGCAGCCGCTTGGCTCTGCGTCGCCAGCTCCGCCCACCGGGTCGGCTCCAGCGCTGCTTCCGCCTGCGCGGTCGCTGCGAACACCGCGGGAGACTCGGCCAGCGCGCGCAGCCTCAGCTCGCGTAGGCGGTCCGCATCTGCCGCGCCGACCGCTCTGACGACGATCGCGTTCAGGAGATCAGGTCGGCGTCGATCGGCTCGAAACGAGCGAACCGGTCCAGGTCGCGGACGCGCTCGCGCACCAGCGCCGGGTCGATCGACTGAAGCCCCTCGGTTCCGAACTTCTCCACGTTGAACGACGCCAGCGCCGTGCCATAGGCCATCGCATTGCGGAGCACCTCGCCGCTCAACGGCCGGGCGATCTGACTGGCGATGAAGCCGACGAATCCGCCGGCGAAGGTGTCGCCCGCCCCGGTCGGATCGACGACCGTGTGCAGCGGATACGCCGGCAGCGCGAAGAAGTCCTCGCGAGTGATCAGCGCCGCGCCGTACTCGCCCTGCTTGGCGACGATCATCGACGGGCCGGATGAGCCCGATCCAAACCAATTCAGAATCGCGTGGGCGGCGGAGATCAGATTCGGCTCGCCGCTCAGCTGGCGCAGCTCCTCGTCGTTGAGGACGAGGCAGTCGGCGCGGCCGATGACCGCCACCAGCTCGTCACGGGCGATATCGATCCACAGGTTCATCGAGTCCAGCGCCACGAACCTGGCGGCTGCGCACTGCTCGCGGACCTGAAGCTGCAGTCCCGGCTGGATGTTGGCCAGGAACAGCACCTCGGACCCTCGAGACGCGTCGGAGAGCTTGGGGGCGAAGCTCTCGAACACGTTGAGCTGGGTGTCGAGCGTGTCGCGGGTGTTGAGGTCGTCGGAGTACCTGCCTCGCCAAAAGAATGTCTTGCCGCCGGCGACGCGCTCGACGTCATCGATGTTGGAGCCGCGGGTCTGCAGGATCGCCAGCTCGGCATCGCCGAAGTCGTCGCCAACCGGGCCGACGATCCGAACCTGGTCCAGCAGCGACGCCGCCAGCGCAAAGTGGGTGGCGGCGCCGCCGAGCATCCGATCGCGCTGGCCGAACGGGGTCTCGACGGCGTCGAAGGCGATCGAGCCGACGACGGTGATGCTCACGCGGGGCAGGTTATCGGGGCGCCTGCGGCCGCGCTTGACGCCGCGATCGACACGGGTATATGTTGGCCCTCCGAGGGAGATCGGTCAGTCTGGGACGGGACGTTGGCTACGGAGCAGCGCGCCGGACGGACAGCGATCCACCCCCAACCCACGAGTAAAGGACACCGCGTGCCAATCGCAACCGAGCTGGTTGGGTCCCTGCCGCGTCCGATGCAGCTGCAGCAGGCGTACGCCGACTACGACGAGGGCAAGATCGCGTTCGACGATCTGCAGGCCGCCCAGGACGCCGCCGCCGAGGACTCGATCAAACGCCTGGAGGCGACGGGCGAGCCGATCGTCACCGACGGCGAGCAACGTGAATCGAGCTTTGCCACCTACAACATCACCGACACCCTGGCGGGCACGGGGCTCGCCGATGGGCTCGCCGGCGACGGCCAGTTCTTCGCGATCTTCGACGACGGCCACAACCGCCAGCTGCCCCGCATCACCAAGGGGCCGTTCCGCTACAAGACCTACGCCTCCGAATTTGTCTCCAAGAACAAGCAGATCGCCAGCCATCCGGTCAAGCAGGCAGTGATCTCGCCGTCGATGATGATGCTGCTGTATCCGCTGGAGGGGGAGATCGAGGGCTATTCCCGAGACCAGTTCCTGCAGGACTGCGTCGACGAAGCCGAGAAGGACATCCGGCAGTGCTTCGCCGCCGGCGCGGCGCGCGTATCGGTCGACTTCACCGAGGGGCGCCTGGCGAACAAGAACGACTCCCGCAACCCGTGGACGGGCAAGAACATGCTGCAGGAGTTCATCGACCTCAACAACCGGCTGTTTGCGCGGTTCAGCGCGCAGGAGCGCAAGAACATCGGGCTCCACACCTGTCCCGGGGGTGACTGCGACTCGGTGCACTCAAAGGAGGTCCCCTACGAGCTGCTGCTGGAGCACATGTTCGACATGAACGCGGGCTACTTCCTGATCCAGTGCGCTTCCGAAGAGGACCGCGAGTCCATCTATCAGATGTGCGGAAAGTACAGCCGGGAGGACGCCGACGGCGTCACCCAGGTGTGCTTCATGGGGGTGATCAACCCGCTGACCCCCGACGTGGAGACCCCCGAGCACGTACGCGACGAGCTGCTCACCGCCGCCAAGCACATCCCGGTACAGCGGCTGGGCGCGACCGATGACTGTGGCTTCTCGCCGTTCAGCCGCGACGTAAAGCCCAAGCACGGCTCGCCCGACTTCGCCCGCGACGTCGCCATGCAGAAGATCTCGGCGCGGCTGGAGGGCGCCCGGATGGCGTCCCAGGAGCTCGGCGTCTGACCAGCTCCGCCGCCAACAGCGGTCACCGGCCGCCAGGCCAGGTGACCGCTTGCTATCAACCCATGCGTGCCGCTGCGCGCGATGCCATGGGTCGGTGGCCCGGTTCTGATCGATTTTCTCTCCGGCACCGTCGCCGGGACGGTCAGCCGCGTCGACGCGCCCGGCCGGCGGGTGGAGGTGGTCACCGAAGCGGGTGAGCCGGTGAGCTTCACCCTGAACCGGGCGACGGCGACGTTCACCGCCGACGGCGGGCAGACGGCGGCGCGGCTCAGGTTCCCGGCGCAGAGCAACGGGCGTGCCTGACACGGCGGAGATCGCTCGGGTCGCCGTCGTCGGGGCCGGTTTCATGGGATCGGGCATCGCGGAGGCGGCGGCCGCGGCCGGCATCGACGTGACCTTGTACGAGCCCGAGGCCGCGCCGCTTGCGCGCTCGCGCGCCGTGCTCGCCCGGTCAGTGCAGCGCGCGGTGTCGCGGGACAAGCTGACCGCGCAGGCCGCGGCGGCATTGACGGGACGAATCGCCTACACGAGCGACCTAGCTGATCTGGACGGCGTCGACGCCGTGATCGAGGCGGTCACCGAGGACCCCCGGATCAAGGGCGAGCTGTTCCAGCGCCTGGACCAGCGGCTGCCCGACGCCAGGTTCCTCGCGTCCAACACCTCGTCGATCCCGATCGCCGAGCTGGCCGCCTGGACCGGGCGGCCCAAGCGCGTGCTCGGGCTGCATTTCTTCTCTCCGGTCCCGGTGATGCGGCTGGTGGAGGTCGTGGTCGGGCTCGACACCGACGAGCAGACGCTGACGACCGCCGAGACGTTCGCGAGCGCGATCGGCAAGCGCCCGATCCGGACCAAGGACCGATCCGGATTCATCGTCAACATGCTGCTGATCCCGTACCTGATGGCGGCGGTGCGGATGTATGAAGAGGGATTCGCGTCACGGGAGGACATCGACGAGGGCATGCGGCTGGGCTGCGGACACCCGATGGGGCCGCTCACCCTGTGTGACTTCATCGGGCTCGACGTGCTCTATGCGGTGTGCGACTCGCTCTACGAGGAGTTCAAGCAGCCCCAGTACGCCCCTCCCCCGCTGCTCAAACGCATGGTCGTCTCCGGCCATCACGGCCGTAAGGCCGGGCGGGGCTTCTACGAGTACGAGTAGTCGTGTGCTGACCCGAGCGCAGATCGCCGCCGGGGCACGGCAGCTGTCAGACGACGGCTTTGGATTGCTGCTGGCCTCCCACCGAGAGGTGCTCGCCCGGCTCGACACGGCGCCGTTCGGGTTACCGCTGACTCGGCTGGATTTCCTGGCGGCGCCGCGCGACGACTGGTCGGTGGCCGACCTGATGCGCGTCTACAACGTCCTCAACGCCACCGCGTTCGGCGACAAGGGGATTCCGTTGCAGAATTGGGTGATGATCGATCTCGGTCTGCTGCCCTCGGCGTTCCTTCTGGTCACGCTGCCGGCGCGGCGGGCGGTCACCGCTCTCACCGACCAACGGCGTAGCGCCGCCGCGCGGGCGTCGATCGCGCGGGTGCTCACCCCCGTGCTCGACGAGGCCCGCCGGCTGGGCTACGAAGGCCCGATTCCGGTCGCCGGCTATTGCGCGGCGCCCACGCCGGTTCCCGACGGCTGGGTCGGGTGGTCGCTGTGCTCGGCGATCCCCGGGATCGGCACCACCGTCAAGGGGCTCGGCCTGGAGGTCTACCGGGCCCGCACCCTCACCGGTGTGGCCCAGTTCTCCGACCACGGATTACGGGTGCACCGGAAGTTCGGGCGGATGCAGGTGCTCAGCGCGGTGCTCGAGCTGCACCCGGTGCCGCACACGCTGGTGTACCGCACCGAGGTCTACGAACCGGACGAGACGACCGAGCCCACGGTGTGGCTGGACTCGCGCGATCTCGCCGCGCAGCGCGACATGCAGGCTAAGCTCGACGCCGGCACGAGCCGCTTCTACGTGCTGTCACCCGGCCTGGTCGACGACCGGGTCCCGATCCTGGAGTGCGCATCCTGATGCCGGGCCGCCATTTCGTCCTCGCCTTCTCCGGCGGACTGGACACATCCTTCGCGCTGGCCGTCCTCGTCGATCGCGGCGAGCGGGTGACGACGGTCACCGTCAACACCGGCGGCTTTCCGCCGGCGCAGCTACGTGAGATCGCGGAGCGGTCCCGCAGCCTGGGGGCGAGCGAGCACGTGGTGATCGACGGGCGGGCGCGGCTCTACGAGCAGTTCGTGGCCTACATCCTGAAGGCCAACTACCTGCGCAACGGCGTGTATCCGTCCTGCGTCGGCGTCGAGCGGATGCTGCAGGCCGAGGAGGTGACCCGGGTCGCGCTTGAGCGAAATGCCGACGTCATCGCCCACGGATCGACGGGCGCCGGCAACGACCACGTGCGCTTCGACGCCGTCACCAAGGCCCTCGCGCCCGAGCTGCCGATCGCCGGGCTGATCCGCGACGAGCAGCACACCCGTGAGGAGGAGCGGGACTTCCTGCGCGCGCGAGGCCACGCCGTGTCTGACCTCACGGCCGCCTACTCGTTCAACTTCGGGATCCTGGGGACGACGATCGGCGGCGAGGAGACCTACGGATCGTGGGACTACCTGCCCGAGTCGGCGTGGCCGACCACCCGCTCGATCGCCGACGCCCCCGACGAGCCCGCCGAGGTGGTGCTGAGCTTTGAGCGGGGCCTACCGGCGGTGTGCGCGATCGTCTCCGGGCCGACTGTGGGCGGCAGCGACCTCGGCGAGGCGGACATCGGGATCCCCGGCTACGACACGCTCGCCCTGCTGAACCGGATCGGGGGCGAGCACGGCGTGGGACGCGGTATTCACACCGGGCAGACGATCATGGGAATCGTCGGGCGGCTCGGGTTCGAGGCGCCCGGGATGCTGATCCTGATTGCCGCCCACCGGGAGCTCGAGCGCCTGGTGCTCACCAGCTCCCAGCAGACGCTGAAGGCGTCGCTGGGGGCCACGTTCGGCGACATGCTGCACGAAGGGCGTTACTACGACCCGCTGCTGACCGACATCCGCGCCTTCCTGGACAGCTCGCAGGAGCGGGTCACCGGCGAGGTGCGGGTTCGCCTGCACAAGGGCAACGTGATCGCGCTCGGCTGCGCCAGCCCCTACAGCCTGCTCGACGCCGGGCGGCGGCTGGGCTCCACCTACGGACACGGGTCGACGCTGTGGAGCGGCGAGGAGGCGCGCGCCTTCGCGCACATCTATGCCACCGCCGGGGTGCTGGCGAAAGCGACCGACGGGGAGCCCAGTTAGGGTGTGCCGGGCTCCACGATGTTCATCAGCAGCGCCTCCAGCTGCTCCAGCTCGGCGAGCGTGATCGACTCCGACAGCTGATGCGGGTCACGGCCGCCGCTGGCAACCGCGACGACGTCAGTGTGGGCGGCCAGGTAGTTGGCCTCCAGGGTGGCGTGGGCCTCCTCCTCCACCAGGTCGATCCCGGGCGTGGCGGCGACCGCGGCGGCGACCATCTCCAGCGCGCGCGAGTTCGGCGCGCGGGGGAATGGCGGCACCATGCGGCTGCGGTCACGGATCCATTCGTGCGACGCGCCGTGAGCGTCACAGACGCGACTCACCGTGCCGGCGATCGTCTGGGCGGTGGCCTCGATGTCCGGCTCGGAGTAGCCGCGAACCTCGCCGCGGACGAGCGCCAGCTCGGGCACCGAGTTGGTCGGAGTGGCGGCGAGCGCCGCCCGGACGCTCGCGCCGCCGTCATCGTCGTCGGATTCGAGGCCCAGCTCGCGCAGCCCCGCCGGGTGCAGCCGGGTGATCACGCCGCCGCCCACGATCGCAGCGACGCTGACGCTGCCGCCGTGGGTGGTGCGCCCCAGCGGCAGCGCGGCGATCGCCTCCGCCGCCACCCGGATCGCGCTCACCCCCTGGTCGGGATTGGCCGCGGCGTGGGCGGCGCGGCCGTGGACGACGAAGCTGAACACCGTCTGGCCGAGCGCCCGGGTGATAACGGTGCCGATCGGCTTGCTGCCGTCGACGCTGAACGCAGCGTCGATGTCCGGCAACAGGGATGCCGGGAGCAGGCCGGCACCCATCTTGCCCGACTCCTCGCGGCAGGTGAACGCCGCGACCACAGTGGGGCGCGCTTGCGCCGGCCTTCGAGCGGTGGCGGCGCACAGGCGCATCACCGCCGCCACCGCCGACTTGTTGTCGGCGCCGAGGATCGTGTCACCGCCCGAGCGGATCACGCCGTCCTCGCCGACGCGCGGCGACACCGGTGGACGGCCCGACTCGACGGTGTCCAGGTGGGCGACGAACAGGTAACGGGGTGCTCCCGGCGCGCCCGGAACGGTGGCGATCAGGTTCCCGGCATCAGATCCGTTCACGTCACCGGCACGATCGAACTCGGACTGCACACCGTGGTGCGACAGCCAGGCGCCGATCGCCTGGCCGAGGACCCGCTCGCGTCCGCTCGGCGACGGGATCGCCGCCAGCTCGAGGAACAGCCCGGTGATCGAGGCCTCGCGGGTGAGCAACAGCGGGTCCAGTGGCCCCGTTCTCAGATGTTCCGACACGTCAGCGAGGCCACCAAGTCAGCCGATCACCCGGCTCGGCACGCCGGCCCGGAGCACCAGGTGGATCGTTCGGATCACGGTCCGAAGTCTTTCAGCACGAGGCACGAGGTTGACAACGAGTTGCTCTGGATCCGGCAGGATGCGGCAGGATGCCGGGGATGACAGTCGCCGAGTTCGAGACCAAGGTGGCGGTCGTGGTGCGCGACGACCTCGCCACGTGGCAGCGCCTCAACGTGACGGCGTTCCTGATCAGCGGGATCGTCGCGCGGGCTGGACCGGAGGCGATCGGCGAGGAGTACGTCGACGGCGACGGCGCACGCTACCTCCCGCTCCTGGTGCAGCCGGTGCTCGTGTTCGAGACCGGGGCGAGCAAGCTGCAGACGTTGCGCGAGCGAGCGCAGCGCCGCGCGGTACCGGTGGCGGTCTACACCGCCGACATGTTCACGACCGGCAACGACGCCGACAACCGTGCCGTCGTCGCTACGGTGGCGACGGCGGAGCTTGATCTCGTCGGTCTCGGGATGCGCGCGTCTCACCGCGACGTCGACGCCGTGGTGCGCGGCGTCAGGCGCCATCCCTAGCTCGTCCAAGCTTCGCGAATCGTCGATTCGGCGCCGCGTTTGGGCGTCCGAGCGCCACAGTGTCACTCCGTCATCGACCGCTCCGCCTGGGATGCGGCTACCCTGCCACTGTTCAGATACAGCCTCGAGCAAGGAGTCAGGATGAACAAGACGGAACTCGTCGATGCGATCGCCAAGGACAGCGGTCTCAGCCGGGCCGATTCGCAGCGCGCGCTGGAGTCGATGTTGACCACTGTGACCAAGACGCTGAAGAAGGGCGACGAGGTCGCGATCACCGGCTTCGGCAAGTTCTCGGTGGCCAAGCGGGGCGCGCGCACCGGCCGTAATCCTCAGACCGGCGCCCCGGTCAAGATCAAGGCCTCCAAGAACCCGAAGTTCAGCGCAGGAGCCACTCTCAAGACCGCCGTCGCCGGACGCCGCAAGTAGTCGCGGCCCCCGGGTGGACGCGGCCTGCGCTCGGATCGGCGGCGGGGCAGGATGCCCGGCCGCCGGCTCGCGGCTAGGCGTCGCTGAACCCGGCGTCGTCGGCGGCCAGGCCCGGCTCGTCCTCGGCGGCGTGGATCGAGCACAGAGTCGGCCCGCCGGATTCGAGCACGGCCCTCATCTCGGCCTCGGTCAGCTTTGCCCCACACTCCTCGCAGCGGTCGCCGGCGACCTCGATGCCGTGATCCCTCGCGCTCATGGCGCGAGTGTATCCCGCGGATCGTGCTCAATCACGAGGCCGCCAGTCGCGAGGCCGCCAGTCGCCAAGCCTGCTCGGAGGCGCGCCGCCTGACTCACTCGGCGGGCCCGTGGTGGGTGACCGCGAGCCCGGGGGACGTGAACCCTGAATCGGGCGGCGTGGCGGCAAGCTCGGGCGGCGTGACGGCAAGCTCGGGCGGCGCGACGGCAAGCTCGCGCGGCGTGACGGCAGGTGTGGCCGGCATGACCGCCGACGTCACCGCGCCCGGCGTCGCGCCGGGCCGGCCCACCGCTGACAGCCGGGCTTGGAAGGCCTGCGCCACTCGCTCGGCGTGAGCCTTCGCCAGCTCCGCCCTCTCGCCACAGAACAGCTCATCGACGGTGGCACGCCAAAGCCACAGCCACCGCTCGAAATGGCCGCGGCGCAGCCCGGCCTTGAGGTGCAGCGCGGCGTGGGGCGCGAAAGCTCCGCCGCTGTACGAACGAGCCCCGAGCAGGATCGTCTCCCAGAACGAGGCGATGCGCGGGACGTGGGCCTCCAGGTCGAGTGCAGCGACGTCGACGAACAGCCACCCGATGACTGGATCGGCCAGCGCCCGACCGTAGAAGGCGCGGACCAGCCGCTCGCAGTCGGCGCGATCTTCGATGTCGGTCCGCGGCCTGTGCATGGCTCAGGTCAGGATAGGTGTGGGCGGAAGACAGGTAGTCGCCGTGCCCCAGAACATCGAACCCCCGGGGCTTTCCACCCTCACGTCATAGCGGCCACCTCCGCCTCGATCTCCTCCGGCTCGAGCGCGGAGGGCTCCTCGGTGTAGTAGTACTTGCCGCCCCGCAGCCAGGAGGCGATGGCGGCGATGGCGCAGCACGCCGCGGCGAAGTAGAACGCGTCGTGGATCCCGGTCGAGAACGGATGCGAGACCAGATTCGGGAAGAACCGGTGACCGGTGAGATACACCCCCGCGGCGTGCGGAAGGTGGGCGAGCTCCGGTCCGAGCGTGGTCTGCATCGGGTTGTAGCCGAGGAAGGCGGAGAACAGGGTGCCGACGGCCGGCAGGTGTGACACCTTGACGGCATAGGCGTGCGGTACCCCATTGCTGCTCAGCCCGTGAAACAAGGCCGCCGGCAGGTTCGCGGACAGTCCGACGATGATCAGGCTGAAGAAGATCCCGATCGACAGAACCGAGGCCGAGCCCATGAACGTCGCCGTCATCCCGGCGCCGGCGCCGCGCTGATCGGGCGGCAGGCTGTTCATGATGCCGGTCTGGTTGGGGGCGGCGAACAGACCCATCGCGAACCCGATCACGAAGATCACCAGGCCGAACACCCAGTAGGTGAAGTCGACCGGCAGGATGGTGAGCGCCAGCAGGCCGAGCGCCGACAGGATCATGCCGCCGAATGTGAACGGTCGCGCGCCGTAGTGATCGGCCAGTCGTCCCGAGATCGGGCCGGCGATCAGGAATCCGGCCGACAGCGGGAGCATGAAGATCCCGGCCCACAGCGGGGTGTCGGAGAAGCTGTAGCCGTGGATCGGCAACCAGATTCCCTGCAGCCACAGGATCAGCATGAACATGAGCCCGCCGCGGGAAAGCGCCGACAGAAACGTCGCCACGCTGCCACCCGAGAACGCCCGGATCTTGAACAGCGGCAGTCGGAACATCGGCTCGTCGACCCGGGACTCGATGACGACGAAGGCGATCAGGATGAGGATGCCGCCGGCGATCGCGGCGATCACCCCGGGGGCGGTCCAACCCATGGAATGGCCGCCGTAGGGCAGGATCCCGTAGGTGATCCCGACCAGCAGCGCGATCAGGCCGACCGCGAAGGTGACGTTTCCGAGCCAGTCGATCTTGGCTCGGACGCGGATGCCACGCTCCTCCAGCATGAAATAGGCCCAGATGGTTCCGAACAGCCCGCAGGGAACCGAGACGAGGAACACCAGTCGCCAGGCGATCGGCGCCAGCACGCCGCCGAGCACGAGCCCGATGAACGAGCCCGCAATGGCCGCGACCATGTTGATCCCGAGGGCCAGACCACGCTGCTGCGCCGGGAACGCGTCGGTGAGGATCGCCGACGAGTTGGCGAATAGGCACGCTGCTCCGATCCCCTGGATGATGCGCATCGCGATCAGCCACAGCGCCGCCGAGGTTCCGCTCATCCAGGTGATGGAGAGCAGGATCGACCCCACGGTGAACACGGCAAAGCCGAGGTTGTACATGCGGACGCGCCCGAACATGTCGCCGACCCGGCCAAGGCTGACCACGAGAACCGCCATCACCACCATGAACCCGAGCAGCATCCACAGCAGGTAGCTCGTGTTCGACGACACCAGCGGGTTGAGATGGATCCCGCGGAAGATCGCCGGCAGGGCGATGATCACGATCGACTGGTTGATCGTCGCCATCAGGATGCCCAGCGTCGTGTTCGACAGCGCGACCCACTTGTAGTGCTCGGGATGCGCTCGATGATGTTGGAGGCGATTTCGGACGGCGGCAATCGACGAGGTCAACGGGGCTCTCCAATCGTGTCGGGTGCAGGGAAGGCGGTCACGTCTGGACTCCGGAGTGGGCACGGCCGGCGGTGTCCGCGGAGGGGATGGCCGGCGGAGCCGAGCGGCGAGGGACGACAACCGTGCGGATGCCGAGCCGCCGCAGCTCGTGGCGCAGCCTGCGGTTCAGCAGCGCCTCGGTGGTGACGAGAGCGTCGTAGGGGCCGTCGCGCAGCATCGTCACCAGGCAGCCGGTGGTGTCCGGCCCGAGCAGCACCGTCGTCACCGGAATCGACCCGGGCACGAACTCGGCCGCGCGCGCCAGGGTGTGGCTGGCGATCGTCTGGAAATCGAGCTCCTGGGCGGACACGCACATCGACTGCAGCGCAGCCGGCGCGAACCAGCGCATCAGCCGTCCCGGGTTGGTCGTCTTGGCCAGCGTGAGCCGAGCCGGCTGCTCGGCGGCCAGCCTGACGGCGCGATCGAGCGTCGACCACAGCCGGCGCTCATCGTCCTCGAGCACGCCGAGCACGTGATGCGCGCTCATGGGTCTCGCTCCTGCAGCCGGGCGATGAGCTCGTCGAGGACGTCGATCGCGCGGGCCAGCGTCTCGACATCGCCGTCGGCGAGCGCCGCCATCTCCTCGTGCACGAGTGCTCGGTACTCGGCGCGGAGCGTTCGGAATATCTCCTCACCAGCCGGGGTGAGACACACCATCACGGCCCGTCCGTCGCCGGGGTCGCTCTCCCGCGTCACCCACCCCGAATCCTCGAGGCGATTCACCAGTCGGGTGATCGCGGGCTGGGTGACGCCCTCGCTCGCGGCCAGATCGGTGATCCGCCGTGCGCGCGCGGCCAGCGCCCAGATCACCCCGGCTTCGGTACGCGACACGCCGACGCTGGTTCGCTTCACGAACAGCCGACTCAGCGCGGCGGCGCGCTGAGGGAGGGCCTCTGCGATCTCGTCCAGGTGACGCGTCCGGGGCCGGGCTGCCATGGAGAACTCCATGCCAGAATTATATGAGAAGAGCATCGAATCGCGCAGCATCTGATCATGTGCGCCCGTCCGGGCACTGCCCCGGCAAGGGCGATACGATCTACCGCCATCGGGGTATCAGAACCTCCGATTCGGGGACCGTCCCTCGTCCTTCAACATCAGTGAGCCCCGCAGCAAAGAGGAACACGCGTAGAGGTGGAGCGTGAGCGCCGGTGAAGCCGGCCGTCCGGCAGTGGAGCCGGTCGGGGGAGGCAGGCTGCTGGCGGAGATCACCAACCGCATCGTCGTGTTCATGCGCGAGCACTACGGTCGCGGGCCGATCAAGGCCAAGACCTATGTGCTCGACAACCTGATCGTGAGCGTGCTCAGCGACGGGTTCACGGCGATCGAGCGCACCATGATGGCGGGCGGACAGCCGGAGCGCGTCCTGGAGATGCGCCGCGATTTCCAGAAGCTCATGCAAGAGCGCTACACCCAGATGATCGAGGAGCTCACCGGCCGCAAGGTGCTCGCGTTCTTGAGTCAGGCGCACGTCGAACCAGACCTCACCGTCGAGATGTTCCTGATGGACGGGCCGGTGCCGGGCTTCGGCGCGCTCGAGCTCGTCGATCCGCCATCGCCCGAGCAGGAAGGCGGGGACGGGTGACGTCGAGTCGCTTTCCGGGTATATTCGCCTGAGGAGGCCGGCCGGCGAAGCCGTCGTGGTCGCGGGATGGCCTCGATCCTGAGGAGCTCGCGCTCGTAGCGGCCAGATTCGGCGGCAATCGGGGGCGTTGCAGACGGGCAACGTTCATCCCCCACGCCGGAGCCGCTTCATGTACCCGACAACGCCGTCGACCCGCCGTCCTGGGCAACAGCTGCTCGCCGGCTATGCCAGACCCAGCCTCGCCAGGAGCCTGATCGACATCGGCACATCGATCGTCCCCTACCTGGGGCTCTCGGTCGTGTCGTACCTGACCTTGGGACTGTCAGCATGGCTGACGGCGGCGCTCGCCGTCGTCGCCGCCGGATTCCTGGTGCGTACCTTCATCGTGTTCCACGACTGCACGCACGGGTCCTTTTTGCCGTCGAAACGTGCCAATCGGTATGTCGGGCGCTTCGCGGGACTGCTGGTGCTGGCGCCGTTCGGCCGTTGGCGGCACGACCACGCAGTCCATCACGCCACATCGGGCGACCTGGAGCGACGTGGCGTCGGTGACATTCTCACGCTGACGGTCACGGAGTACGAGGCCAGGTCACGGGGCGGGCGGGTAGGCTACCGGCTGCTGCGCAGCCCGCTGGTGATGTTCGGCATCGGCCCGATCATGGCCATGATGGTGGGCCCCCGGATCGCCACCCGGGCTCAGCGCCCCCGGATGCGCAACAGCGTGCTCGCCACCGACGTGGCCATCCTCGTCGTCATGGCCGGGCTGTGCTGGCTGATCGGCTGGAAAGACCTTCTGGTGATCTGGGCCCCCAGCGCGATGCTCGCCGGATCGGTCGGCATCTGGCTGTTCTACGTCCAGCATCAGTTCGAGGACGCGTACTGGAAGGACGCCGGTCAGTGGGATTACACGGATGCCGCACTGCGCGGCAGCTCATATCTGCGGCTGCCGAAGCTGCTGCAGTTCTTCACGGGCAACATCGGCCTGCACCACATCCACCACCTCAACGCGCGGATCCCGAACTACAACCTGCAACGGGCTCACGACGAGATCGAGATCTTCCACCAGGTGCCGACGCTGTCCCTCCTCGACGGCCTCAGGGCGGTCAACCTCAAGCTCTGGGACGAAGGCAGCGGAAAACTGATCAGCTTCGCCCAGGCTCGCCGGCCCAGGCGCAGCCAACCGATCGTCCCGACTTCGGCCGCTCCGGATCCCGCGGGATCGCTCTGATCGGCTCCCGCCGGCGACGGCGATCCGCCAGGGGTGCCTCGACTGGCGACGGACCTGGCTGACGGGACATTAGTGTGCTGTCCGGTGATTAGGGTGGATGGAGCGCGAGTCCCGGGGGCCGGCGGGCAAGGACGCAGGAGCCAGCCGGACGACTCGGGCGCGGCCCGGAGAGGCAAGGCTGGATGCCGAGCGGGCCGCAAGCCCGAGGCAGCAGCGCTACGCGAGGCTCCGAGGACGCAGCATGACGGTCATCCGGGGCCGCGATACATGTGCCCCAATCGCCGGACAGTGCACTAGCGCCCAGGACGATCTAGGGCGCGTAGAACTCCGGTATGGCCGCAGACCAGGCAATCGTCGTCGACGCCGGTGGCCGGGATCTGCGGGTGTCCAACCCCGATCGCGTGATCTTTCCCGCCACGGCGGCCGGGGGCCCGGTGACCAAGCTCGACATCGTCAACTACTACCTTGCGGTGCGGGACGGAATCATGCGCGCGCTCTGGCGACGGCCGACGACGCTGGAGCGCTGGCCCCGGGGCGTGCATCCCGGAATCGTGCTGTCCACGCGCGACAGGGGCGGCGGGGACGCCTTCTTTCAAAAGCGCGTCCCTCGGGGAGCGCCCGATTACGTGCAGACGTCGCGGATCCAGTTCCCGTCAGGGCGCCATGCCGACGAGATCTGCCCCACCGAGGTGGCGGTCGTCGGCTGGGCGGCGCAGATGGGCGCGATCACATTTCACCCGTGGCCGGTCCGCAGCGATGACGTCGATCATCCGGACGAGCTGCGGATCGACCTCGATCCCCAGCGCGGCACCGACTTCGCCGATGCCGTGCGGGTTGCCGCCCACGCCCACGCGCTGCTGGAGGAGCTCGGCTACGCCGGCTTCCCCAAGACGTCGGGCGGCCGCGGGGTCCACATCTATGTCCGGATCGAGCCGCGCTGGACGTTCACCGATGTCCGTCATGCGGCGATCGCGTTCGGCCGTGAGCTCGAGCGCCGGTTGCCCGATTCGGTGACCACCAGCTGGTGGAAGGAGGAGCGGGGCGAGCGGATCTTCGTCGATTACAACCAGAATGCGCGTGACCGGACGATCGCCTCGGCCTACAGCGTCCGGCCGCGGGCGGGCGCGCCGGTCTCGGCGCCGGTGGGCTGGGACGAGCTCCCTGGGGTTGCCCCTGAGGACTTCACCGTCGCCACGATGCCGGCCCGGTTCGCCGCGGCCGGCGACCCTCACGCGGCCATCGACGACGTCGCTCATTCCCTGCAACCGCTGCTCGACATGTACGCCGCGGACGCCGCCGACGGCCACGGGGACATGCCCTACCCGCCCGACTATCCGAAGATGCCGGGCGAGCCCAAGCGCGTGCAGCCGTCACGGGATCGCGACCGTCCGCGGGAGTGAACCCGAGCGCGGACACCACCGTCCGCGGGAGTGAACCCGAGCGCGGACACCACCGTCCGCGGGAGTGAACCCGCGCGCGGGCACCACCGTCCGCGGGAGTGAACCCGCGCGCGAGCCCCGCGGCCCGACGAGTCACGGCGCCTGAGGCAACCTGACAGATCCTCGCGCGGGCGCCGGGGCCGAGGGAGGCGGAACCACGGGACCGATGTCTCCGTCCGGCGCCTCGTCGAGGTCCACGATCACGGGGGCGTGGTCGCTTGGCCCGCGGCCCTTGCGGGCCTTGCGGTCAACCCATGCCGCCTGGACACGGTCGGCCACCGGGTCGGTGGCGAGCACCAGATCGATCCGCATCCCGAGGTCCTGGTGAAACATTCCCGCCCGGTAGTCCCAGTACGTGAACACCCGCTCGTGGGGCCAGCGATCACGAACCACATCGTGTAGCCCGAGCTCGGCGAGCCGGGCCCGCTCGCGCGGTGTGACGTGGGTCTGGCCGACATAGGCCTCGGGATCGAAGACGTCGTCATCGGCCGGAGCGATGTTCATGTCGCCGCAGACGACCGCCGTTCCGGGCCCGGCGGCGACGACCTTGCGCAGCGAATCGAGCCACGCCAGCTTGTACTCGTAGTGCTCGGACCCCGGCTGGCGTCCGTTGGGAACGTAGACCGAGATCACCCGGATCCCCGCGCATGTGGCGGCCACCGCGCGGGCCTCGGGGTCCGGAAAGCCGGGGGCTCCGGCGAGCCCGGGGACGACGTCGTCAAGCCCCACCCGCGAGAGAATCGCCACGCCGTTCCACGCCGCTTCACCGTGAGCCGCGAACCGATAGCCGCGGCCGGCGAGCTCGCTGCCGAGCAGGTCGGTGAACGCCTCGTCGATGAGCTTGGTCTCCTGCAGGCAGACGACATCGGGGCGCCGCTCGTCCAGCCAGGGCAGCAGGCGCGGGACGCGCTGCTTCACCGAGTTGACATTCCAGGTCGCGATCCGCATCGCAGCTCACGGTAGACGACCGACTGCTCAGCCTGATGAAACGTGCCGGGCCGGCGTTGGCCCGTCCTACCGCGGTTGGGCGCCGTTGGGCACCCGGAGTACGAGGGCGTAGCCCTGGCCCCCGCCGCCACACAGCGTGGCGGCGCCATATTCGACGCGCCGGCGGCGCATCTCGTGCACCAGCGTGACCGTCATCCTGGCTCCCGTGGAGCCGAGGGCATGTCCGAGCGCGACGGAGTTGCCATTGACGTTGACGAGCTCCTCGCGGGCGCCGAGCATCCGACTGGCGTGCACCGCGACTGACGCGAACGCCTCGTTGATCTCGACCAGACCGAGGTCGTCGATGTCCTTGCCGGCCTTGGTCAGCGCGGCTTGGAGCGCGAGCGCCGGAACCGTGTGGAGATACCCGAAGCGCTCCGCGCACATACCGGAGGAGACGATCTCCGCGAGCGGCTCGAGGCCGAGTGCCTCGGCCCGGCGGGCGCTGATGACGACGACCGCGGCGGCTCCATCTGACAGTTGCGAGGCGTTTCCCGCGGTGATCGTTCCGTCGGGGCCGAACGCGGGGGCAAGCCGCCCGAGGGAATCGCGCGTCGTCTCAGGACGGATGCCCTCGTCGTGCGCGACAACGGCGACGCCTCCACCGCGCTGTGGCAGCTCGACGCCGACGATCTCATCGTCGAAGCGCCCCGTCGCTGCAGCGTCCGCCGCGCGCTGGTGCGAGCGGGCCGCCCAGGCATCCTGGTCCTCGCGTGAGATTCGCAGATCGGCGTTCACCTCATCCGACGACTCCCCCATGTGCTGGCCGGTGAACGTGGACCACAACCCGTCGTGGATCATCGCGTCGACGATCTCGCCATCGCCCATGCGTGCCCCCCACCGAGCGCGAGGAAGCACGTAAGGAGCATTCGTCATTGACTCCATCCCGCCCGCGACGACCGTCTCGAGCTCCCCGGCGCGGATCAACTGGTCGGCGTAGGCGATCGCGGTCAGGCTCGACAGGCACACGTTGTTGAGCGTGATGGCGGGTACTTCCTGGGGGATGCCGGCGGCAATCGCCGCTTGGCGAGAGGTGATCTGCCCGGTGCCGGCCTGGAGCACGTGGCCCATCACGACGTGGTCGACGTCGTCCGGCGCGACCCTGGCCCGGGCAACCGCCGCTTTGATCGCGACGGCACCGAGGTCGACGGCCGAGCGGTCCCGCAGCGCCGATCCGAGCTTGCCGACGGGGGTTCTGACCGCAGAGACGATGACCGAACGCGTCATGGTTGGCTTTTTCCTGCGCCCAGTGTAAGTTGCGCAGCCATGGGGCGTCAGGAGCAGCAGGAGCTGGGAGCGGGCTGAACATGGACACGCAGTTGCTCGTCATCGGCGCTGGGCCGTACGGTCTGTCAGCCGCCGCGCTCGCGCGCGACCGCGGCATCCAAACGGTCGTCGTCGGTCGGCCGATGGACTTCTGGCGCGAGAACATGCCCGGCGGGATGTTCCTCCGCTCCGGCCCGGATTGGCACCTCGACGGGGGCGGCGTCCACACGCTGCGGGCGTATCTCCAGGAGCGCGCGATCGCGCCCGAGGCGGTCGACCCGATCCCGATCAGCGTGTTCCTCGACTACGCCGAGTGGTTCAGGCAGAGCAAGGAGATCGAGGTCCGCGACCAGCTCGTCACCCGGCTCACCAAGCCGCAGGACCGATTCGAAGCCACGCTGGAAGGAGGCGAGCGCATCTTCGCCGACGCGGTGGTGTGCGCCCCCGGGATTCGTCACTACACCAACGTTCCCGACTGGGCATCGTCGCTCGCGCCGGGACGTGCCGCCCATACTTGTGAGCTGGTGGACTTCGATGACATGGCTGACGCTCGTGTCCTGATCGTGGGCGGGAGGCAGAGCGCGTATGAGTGGGCGGCGCTGATCCGTGAGCACGGCGCCGCCCGCATCGACATCGTCCACCGTCACGACGTGCCGCGCTTCGAGCGCGTCAGCTGGAGCTTCATCGACGCCCACGTCGAGCAGACGCAGAAGGTTCCCGGCTACTGGCGCAATCTCCCGAGCGCCGAGCAGGCCGCGGTCGACCGGCGATTCTGGGAGGTGGGCAGACTGACGCTGGAGTACTGGCTGACCCCGCGCCTGGCGTCGGAGGCGATCACGCGGTGGCCCGGCACCGAGGTCGCGGACGTCGCCCCGGCGGGCGAAGGTCAGGCGTTGCAGGTTCGTCTGTCGAACTCCGAGCGCCTCACCGTCGACCGCGTGGTCTTCGCTTCTGGATACCGCGTCGACCTGGGCAACGTCCCCTACCTGGAGGGGGTACTGGGGCGAGTGCAGCGCGACGACGGCTTCCCCGTCCTGGACGAGGCCTTCCAGACCAGCCTCGATGGCCTGTACATCACTGGCTTCTCGGCGACGAAGGACTTCGGACCGTTCTTCGGTTTCGTCAAGGGAGCCCCAACCGCTGCCACCTTGATCGTTCGCGACCTGCTGTCCCGGGACTGAGCGGGCGGACGGCGGCGGCGCGTTGTCAGGACGCGCGCCGCCACCATCGCCAGACCGCCTAGGCGACGTCAGTTGTCGCGCAACGGGCGCGACGTACGCCACGCGGAGGGCTCGCGCTCTGTTCCAATCTCGGCACCGGTGTGACCGGCTACCGGATGAGCTCCACCATCGGCTCCGAGTTCAGCAACCTCACGATCCGCCAGCAGGCTCTGCTCGGCCGCAACGCCCCGGCGAGCGCGAAGCTCGACGTCCTCCCCAACTGCAACCGCAGGGGCGCCGCCGACGTTGGCCCGGGCGACTGGAACTGCAACCTGTACGTATATCTGCCCCAGCCGAAGTCGGTGCCGTTCCAGCAGACCTCGGTCAGAGTACGAGGTGAGCGTCGAACACAACGGCTGTTACAAGGCACAGTCGCCACCCGCTCATCGGCGGCCCCACGATGCAAAACGCCGACGGCAAGAACGTCACCAATCCGTTGTGCATCGTGTACGGCTGTGTCAATACGCCGTAGAACGGCGTCGCGAGCTAACCCGACACCACGAACTGCAACATCGGCGGGCTACGCGGGCCGATTCCGGTGCCCAGCTCGGTCCGCACCGACTCGCTGGTGGTCGTCAGCCGAGACGATGGCGGCCTGGTCTGGGATCCTGCATGCGATGCCCGCGAAGATCGCACCGCTCCAATCGACGTCGTCGACGGCCCAGCGATACCCCCTGAGTCCAGGCAGGGGCTTGCCGTGATCACCGGGCGCCTCCGCCGCGCCGTGGTCGATGAGCGCGACGGCCCCCTCCCCGCGATGCTCCTCGCGCTGACCGTCCTGGGAGGCGTGGTGGATGCGACGAGCATCCTTCGCCTGGGCCACGTGTTCGTCGCGACGATCACCGGAAACCTCGTGTTCGTCGGGCTGGCCGTCGCCGGCGCGAGGGGGTTTTCCATATTCCCTCCCGCCCTGGCGATCGGTGGATTTGTGGTTGGCGTGGTGATCGGAGCTCGGGCGTGCCAGGCTGCTCGATCGCATCGCGGGCTGGCGGTTCGCAACGTGCTCGCCGTCAAAGCCGTGCTGGCCACCGCGGTCACACTCACAGCGGTGGTCACCGGAGGACGGCTTGCTGTCGGCGTACGGGACACGATGCTCGTCGTGCTGGCCGCGTCGATGGGCGCCCAGCTCGCCCTGATCCGGCACCTCAAGGTCCCGGATCTGCTCACCGTGGTGCTGACGTTGACGATCACGGGCGTGCTGACCGAGCGGGGAGATGGCTGGAACGATCCCGCGGTGCTGCGCCGCGGGCTGGCGCTGCTCGCCTTCGTCGTCGGCGTCGTGTTCGGCGGGTTGCTCATCCGCTTCGTGACGCTGGCGGCTGCGACCTCCCTGGCCCTGGGAATCATCGTCGTGGTCGGTATCGCCGCCCATCTGGTGTCCCAGGACTCCGGCAGCTGGTCGACGCCGCGTTCGCCGCCAGCCCGGCCCGCCGCTCCGGCGTATCCCGCTTCACCAGAAGACACCCGGGCGCAACAGCTGCGCCCTTGATCGCCCGGTTTATGCATGGCGAAACGGGTAGATCTGCGACCAGAGGAGAGGGCCTGGGTGCCAGCGTCAGAAGATCAATTCGTCATCGGGATCGACTACGGGACCTTGTCGGGCCGCGCGGTGGTCGTGCGCGCCGGCGACGGTGAGGAGCTCGGGGCGGGCGAGCTCGAGTTCCCGCACGGGGTGATCGACCGAGATCTCCCCGAAACCGGTGAGCGGCTGTCGCCGGGTTGGGCGCTGCAGGACCCGGATGACTACATCGAGGTCCTCAAGCAGGCGGTTCCCGAGGCGCTCGCGGACGCCGGAGTCGACGCCGGGAGCGTCGTCGGGATCGGGATCGACTTCACATCGTGCACGATCCTGCCCACGACCAGCGACGGAACCCCGCTCTGCCAGCTCGACGAGTTCCGCACGCGACCTCACTCCTACGTAAAGCTCTGGAAGCACCATGCGGCCCAGCCCCAGGCCGACCGCGTGACGGAGACGACCGCTGAGCACGACCAGTCGCGGCTGGGGCGCTACGGCGGACGGATCTCGTCCGAGTGGGCGCTGGCCAAGGCGCTGCAGGTCCTCGACGAGGACTCGGACATCTATGAGCGGATGGATCGCTGGATCGAAGCCGGCGACTGGGTCGTGTGGCAGCTGTGTGGCGACGAGGTCCGGAGCGCGTGCGCCGCCGGCTACAAGGCGATGTACCAGGACGGTGCGTACCCGAGCGAGGATTACTTCACCGCCCTGGACCGCCGGCTTGCCGGCTTTGCCTCCGACAAGCTGTCCGCCTCGCTCGCTGAGCTCGGCAGCCGGGCCGGATCGCTGACTGCGCAGGCGGCTGAGTGGACGGGACTCCCCGAGGGAATCGCCGTCGCCGTCGCCAACATCGATGCTCACGTCACCGCCCCGGCCGCGCAGACGCTGGAGCCTGGGCAGATGCTCTTGGTCCTGGGCACCTCCACCTGCCAGGTGATGGTCGCCGACGACGTCGCCGAGGTCCCGGGGATGTGCGGGGTGGTGAACGGGGGGCTGATCGCGGGACGGTGG
This sequence comes from uncultured Actinomycetota bacterium, assembly GCA_963830395.1. GTDB lineage: Bacteria > Actinomycetota > Thermoleophilia > Solirubrobacterales > Solirubrobacteraceae > Palsa-465. The sequence continues at coordinate 26,761 of CAWHMI010000001.1, read as the reverse complement.
GGGTATGAGGCCGGCCAGAGCGGGGTCGGCGATATCTTCGCCTGGTTCGTGGACCACTGTGTCCCGCCGGCCTATCACGAGGAAGCGAAGCGACGTGACCTGGGCATCCACGAATACCTGACCTTGCTCGGAGCCGACCAACGGGTCGGGGAGCACGGCCTCGTCGCGCTTGACTGGTGGAACGGCAATCGTTCGATCCTCGTCGACCACGAGCTGACCGGGGTCCTCGTCGGTCTGACTCTGTCCTCGCGCCCCGAGGACATCTACCGGGCCCTGATCGAGGCGACGGCGTTCGGCGCCCGCCGGATCATCGAGGGCTTCGAGGAGGCGGGGCTGGCCGTCGACGAGCTCGTTGCGGCCGGCGGATTGCTTGCCAACAAGACGCTCATGCAGATCTACTGCGACGTCGCCAACCGGCCGATCGGCGTGCTCGACTCGTCTGAGGGGTCGGCGCTGGGTTCGGCGATTCACGCGGCGGTAGCGGCGGGAATCTACGACGACGTGGCCGCCGCCTCGGCCCGGATGGGCAAGCGGCGGGATCGGGTGTACGCGCCCGACTCCCGGGCCACCGAGGTCTACGACGACCTCTACGGGATCTACCGGCGACTGCACGACTGGTTTGGCCGTGATAACCGAGGGCTGATGCGTGATCTGCAGAAGGTGCGCGACCGCGTGCGCGAGGAGGTGGAGGCGTGATTACCGCGAACGTCGAGGCCGTCCGGGAGCGGGTCGCCAAGCTGCATGCCGAGCTGACCCGCAATGGGCTGGTCGCGTGGACGACGGGCAACATCTCCGAGCGGGTGCCCGACTCCGATCTGGTCGTGATCAAGCCCAGCGGCGTCTCCTATGCCGGTCTGACGCCCGAGTCGATGGTCGTCGTCGATCTTTACGGCGACGTCGTCGACGGCGAATTCAGCCCTTCCAGCGACACCGCGACTCACGCCTACGTTTACCGCTCGATGGATCACATCGGCGGAGTCGTCCATACCCACAGTCCCTACGCGACGGCCTGGGCCGCTCGCGGCGAGCCGATCCCGTGCGTGCTCACGGCGATGGCCGACGAGTTCGGCGGCGACATCCCGCTCGGTCCGTTCGCCCGCATCGGCGGCGAGGAGATCGGCCAGGGGATCGTCGAGACGCTCCGCGACCACCGCTCGGCCGCGGTGCTGATGCGCAGCCACGGCGTGTTCACGATCGGGGCCGACGCCCGCGAGGCGGTCAAGGCCGCGGTCATGTGTGAGGACGCGGCGCGCAGCGCGCTGCTGGCGCGATTGCTGGGAGAGGTCGAGCGGCTGGACCAGGCGGACATCGACGCGCTTCACGACCGGTATCAGAACGTCTACGGCCAGAGATAGCCACAGGGCAGGTGTAGGAAAGGAGAACCAGCCATGACCGCGCGCGACACCGCCCAATCCGAGACGAAAGGCGGCTTTCGAGCCTCCTTCCGGTGGGATGTGATCCGCTCCACTCCACGCTACGCCTACCTCGTGGCGTCGGTCGCCGCCATCGGCGGCATGCTCTTCGGCTACGACATCGGGGTCATCTCCGGGGCTGAGAATCTGCTCAAGGCTCAATGGCATCTGGGCGCCGGAAGCGAGGAGCTCGCCGTCTCCGCTGTGCTCATCGGCGCGATCCTCGGCGGGATCATCGGCGGCAAGTTGGCCGACCGCATCAGCCGCCGTTACGCGCTCCTGGCTCTCGCCGTCCTCTACTCGGTGGGAGCCGTGGCCACCGCACTCTCGCCTGGCCTGTTTCTTTTCGTGGTCTTCCGGATCGTCGTGGGCGTCGCCGTAGGCGCCTCGTCGATGGTCGTTCCCACCTACATCGCCGAGCTGGCCCCGCGTGAGATCCGCGGCGGCCTCGTCATCCTCCAGCAGCTGGCGATCTCCGCAGGAATCTTCCTGTCCTACATCCTGGACTACATCTTCTTCACCTCCGGCGCGGGCTGGCGGCCGATGTTCGCCGCCGCGGTGATCCCGGGGATCGCCCTGGCGGTCGGGATGATCTTCATGTCGCACACGCCGCGGTGGCTGGGCATGCAGGGCCGCTGGGACGAGGCCGAGCAGGTGATGGAGCGCGTCAACCCCGAAGCCAAGGAGCAGGAGCTCGAGCAGCTGCACGAGGACCTCAAGCAGACCGAGCGCAGCTCGTTCCGGGAGCTTCTCGCCCCGGGGATGCGCTTGGCCCTGATCGCGGGACTGGGCCTGGCGATCCTGCAGCAGTTCGTCGGCCCCAACACCGTCCTGTTCTACGGTCCGACGATCTTCGGCTACGCCGGGATCTCCGCCGGATCGGGCGGCCTGCTGGCGGAGATCTGTGTCGGCGCGGTGCTGTTCGTGTGCGTGCTCCCGACGATCGCGCTCGTGGACATGGTCGGGCGCAAGAAGCTCTTCTATTTCGGCCTGACCGGGATGGGGGGCATGCTCGTGCTCCTGGGCGTGGCGTTCAGCACCGGCGTCTCCAGCTGGGGGATCGGCGTGCTCGTGATCCTGCTCGTCTACATCGCCTGCTACTCGCTGAGCATCTCGCCTCTGTTCTGGCTGATGACCGCGGAGCTGTTTCCCAATCGCCTCCGGGGCGTCGGTGCCAGTAGCGCCACGGTGGCCAACTGGTCTGCGAACCTGCTGGTCACCCTCACCTTCCTGACCGCGGTCAACGCGCTGGGCAAGGATGTGGTGTTCTGGATCTACGCCGCGTTCGCCGCGGTCGGCTTGGTGTTCGTGCGCCTGTGTGTTCCGGAGACGAAGGACCGCTCGCTCGAGGACATCGACCAGTACTGGACCCAGGGCCGGAAGTGGCCCGACCACGGGAGCAGCCAGACCCCGAGTCAGAGCGAGCGCCGCACGCCGTCGCCGACCGCGGCGGCGTAGGCGCCGGCGCCGCCCCGCGCTGCCTAAAGCCCTCTCGCGAGGTGGTAGTACGCCTGGTTCCAGCGCAGCTCGTTGGTGAACTGCACGATGGAGGTGTCCTGGCCGATGACGACGAGCTCGATTCCGGCGATCAGCGCCAGGTCGCGCACCGCCTCGATGTCCAGCGCCATCGTGAACACGCTGTGGTGCGAGCCTCCGGCGAGCAGCCACGCCTCGGCCGCCGTGCTTAGATCGGGCCGCGGACGCCAGACGGCGCGCGCCACCGGCAGCTTGAGGAGATCGGCGTCCGGCGCGACCACGTCCACCTCATTGGCGATCAGCCGCAGCCGGCCGCCGACGTCGATCAGGCTGACGACGACCGCCGGCCCCGGCGGCGCTGTGAACACGAGCCGGACCGGGTCCTCGCGGTCACCGATGGCGAGCGGGTGGATCTCACAGGACGGGCGGGCGCCGGCGATCGACGGGCAGACCTCGAGCATGTGGGCGCCCAGCACCTTCGCGCCACCCGGCCCCAGGTGGTAGACGTAGTCCTCCATGAACGAGGTCCCGCCGTCCAGTCCGTCGGCCATGACCTTCATCACCCGCAGCAGCGCCGCCGTCTTCCAATCGCCTTCGGCGCCGAAGCCGTAGCCCTCGGCCATCAGGCGCTGAACCGCGATCCCCGGGAGCTGACGCAGGGCGCCGAGGTCCTCGAACGTGTCGGTGAACGCCCGCGCGCCCACCTCCTCCAAGAAGGCGCGCAGCCCGGCCTCGATCCGCGCCGCCTCCACCAGCGAACCACGTCGCGGTCCGCCGGCACGCAGCTCGGCGGCCACCTCATAGCGCGAGTCGTAGTCGGCGACGAGCTCGTCGACGCTGCTCTCGGGGACCTGCGCGACCGAGAGCGTCAGCGGATCGACCCCGTGGCCGTTGACCGTGACCCCCAGCGCCATCTGGGCTCCGACCTTGTCGCCCTCGGTGACTGCGACGTCACGCATGTTGTCTCCAAAGCGGGCGACCCGCAGCCGCCGGGACTCTCGCCAGCCGGCAGCGGCCCGGGCCCAGGTTCCGATCCGTCCTTGCACCGACGGATCGGCCCAGTGCCCGACCACCGTCTTGCGCGTCACTCGCATTCGGCTCTCGACGTAGCCGAACTCGCGGTCCCCGTGGGCTGACTGGTTGAGGTTCATGTAGTCCATATCGATCTCGCTCCACGGGAGGTCACGATCGAACTGGGTGTGCAGGTGCAGCAGGGGCTTGCTCAGAGCGGCGAGTCCGGCGATCCACATTCGGGCGGGAGAGAACGTGTGCATCCAGGCGATCACGCCGATGCATGCGTCGTCCGAGCCGGCCTCGGTCATGGCCCGGCGGATCGACTCGGCATCAGTCAGCGGCTCGCGATCGAGCACCGCCACCGAGAGCGCGTCGCTCTCGTCCAGGGCAGCGGCAATCTGCCGTGAATGCTCGCGCACCTCTCTCAGCGTCTCCTCGCCGTACAGGTGCTGACTACCGGTCAGAAACCAGATCGATCCGCGCCCGGTGGCGTCGACGGCGGTCACGAACACCGTTTACCCGCATCCGGGCGGGACGAAATCTGTGTGTCTCGTCGGTAGGGCGCGCTGACCTCGTTCACACGGGGGCAACCTCCGCGTCGGCGCATCTCCATATAACCCGCACATCCAACAAGGAGTGATGCGCATGCGTAGACGTTTCTGGTCGGCGGCTTTTGCAGCGCTTGTCGCCGGCGCCGTCGCGATCGGCGTGCCGGTCGTGGCCTCGGGTCACGGCGATCACCGTTCTGACTGGGGCCATTCTGAGTGGGGCCACCATCACCAGCATCACAGACAGCACGTGCTCCTCATCTCAGTCGACGGGATGCATCAGTCAGATCTTGACTGGTATGTCGCGAACCATCCGGTTTCAGAGCTCGCCAGGCTCGCCACCGGCGGTGCCGAGTACTCCAATGCCCACACGTCCGATCCCTCGGACTCGGATCCGGGCGGCACGGCGCTGATGACCGGGGGCGACCCGCGGGCAACCGGCGTCTACTACGACGACGAGTACAACCACGACCTCTTCCCGCCCGGCACCACGTCGTGCGCAGGCACGCCACCCGGGTCCCCGGTCGAATACGACTCGCCAATGGACATCAACCCGAATTCGCTTGACGCCGGTCAGGGCCTCACCGGGCTTCCGGGCAGCATTCTCCAGATGACAAGCACGCCGCAGGACCTGCTGGTTGCATCGAGGTTCCCGGTCGACCCGACGACCTGCAAGGGCATCGCGCCGTGGCAGTACCTGAAGGTCAACACGATCATGAACGTCGCGCACGACGCCGGCCTGGTCACCGCCTGGTCAGACAAGCACCCGGTGTATACGTCGTTCAACGGACCGTCGGGAAACGGGATCACCGACTCCTTCGATCCTGAGATCGACAGCGTCGCGCTGATGCCGAACGGCACCCCGTATCCGGGCGCCATCTCCTGGACTGACAACAACGCCGCGACCAAGCAGTACGACAACTACAAGGTCGAGGCCGTGCTCAACTGGATCGACGGCTACAACCATCAAAGGACCCAGAAGATCGGCGTCCCGGCGATCTTCGGTATGAACTTCCAGACCGTCTCGACGGCTGAGAAGCTGCTCTCGTCTCCGGCGGTCATCGGGGGCCCATCGCTGCCCGGCGGTTATCTGCCCGGCACGACCATACCTGGGCCGCTGCTGAGCCAGGCGCTCGATTACGTCAATGCGCAGATCGAGCGGCTGGTCGATGAGATCCGGGCCCAGGGACTCGCAAACTCGACGGCGATCATCATCACCGCCAAGCACGGCCAGTCGCCGCAGGATCCGAACCGGTTGACCCGGATTCCGGACGGCCCGATCGTCGCTGCAATCAACGACGCGTGGACGGCAGCACACCCCGGTGCCGGGCCGCTCATCGTCTATGGAACGGACGACGACCTGTGGCAGAGCTACCTGTCAGTCAAGACGCAGGCGGCGGCTGATTTCGTCAAGCACTACCTGTGGACTCACCCGGCCACCGGCGTCACCTACAGCGGTGGCACTCGGACGCTGCAACATTCCGGCTTGGCGCAGATCTACGCTGGCCGTGAGGCCGCCGGCTTCTTCGGGGTCCCGGTGTCAGACCCGCGCCACCCGGACGTCTTCGGTCGCGTGCAGGTCGGCGTCGTCTACACCACCGCCACGAAGATCGCCGAGCACGGCGGCGACAATCCCGCCGACCGTGATGTGCCGCTCGTCGTGTACGCCCCGGGCGCTGTCAGGCCAGCGCAGTCCGACAGCTGGGTCGAGACCACCCAGGTCGCCCCAACGATCCTGCGGCTGCTCGGGCTCGACCCGGACGCCCTGCAGGCGGTCCAGACCGACGGCACACAGGTCCTGCCCGGCATCGGTGCCCGTTACCACGGTAGGGAACGCCCCGGGACCAAACGTTGACGCGCAGGACGGGGCGGTGGCCCGAGGTCGCCGCCCCGTCGCGCTCCGGCCAGTCAGCGTTGGTACGGAGTGAAGAAAGGCCCGGGTGGACGGTTCGCGAACTACGTGCGGCGGGTCGTGGAGCACCTCGGCCTCGCCGAGCAGGTTGCACGCCGCTTCGGCGGGGTATTGCTTTGATCAGGTCGCGGGCGCGTGCACGGTGATCCACAGTCCGTAGACCGCGAGTCCGCTAGCAACCAACGTCAGCATCCAGGCCGGGAACATCGGCTGGCGGTAGCGGGCCGCGAACCGCGGGTAGACGACGAACACGATCAGCTGGCTGAGCCATAGCGCGATCAGCGACGGCTTGACCAGGGCGTTGTAGAAGGCTTCGGGGTCGATCAGGCCAAACGGCGCCACGAGCACAACCACTGCGCCGAGGGCGAGCGTGACCGTTCGCACCCCCGCGGGAACGATCGCGTGCCCAAGTCGTGTCAGGGCCAGAAACTCGACGAGGATGACGCCGGCCAGGCTGACCGCGACGCCGATCCCGATGATCTCGGCAAGCGCTGGACCGGCGAACTCCTTGACCAGGCTGACTCCCGGTATGGCGGTGTGCGTCAGCCCAGGCGCCGCCGCGAGCGGCGCCACCGCGAGCAGGACCACGACGGCGGTGAGCAGGTAAGCACCGACGAGACCGCGGCGGGTGGTCCGCGCCGGGGCGGCCAGCTCCCCGCCGAGGAACAACGGGAGGCCGGCACAGATGTAAAGCAGCGAGGTCTGGGCGCTCGCCTTGACCACGGGGCCGGTCGCCTCGGTCCCGAACGTCGAAGCCGGCGTCGAGAGGTGCGCCACGGTCACCCCGTCCAGGATGCCCCCCAGTACGAGCTGCCCCACGGCCATCACACGATGACGATCAGCGTCGCGGCTCGCCCGGCGATCATCAGTAGCGCAGCCAGATCGCCAGCGGGGCCAGGAACACCACCGCGGCCGCGACCACCACCAGACCCCCCGCGGCGCTGGCATCCCCGACGACGCCGGGGACCACGAGCGCCGCCAGGGCCAACGGGCCACCCAGCGCGGTGACCGCGACCGCGGCAAATGCCCACTGACCAATCGGGCGCTTCTCGCTGGATGGCAGCGGGCGGAATGGGGTCAACGGGCCGGTGCCCAACTGAGGGCGGGCACCGGCAGACCGCTGTGCCACTACCGATTTCCGACCCCTAGCCCCAGCCGCCCCCCGCTGAGCCAGACGAGCTGCTGGAGGAGCCGGTCGCCGGGGCGGCCGAGGCAGCGGCCGCCGATCCGGCGGTGGTGATCGCCGATCCGGACGGACGGACGAGCCACCACTTGGCGCCGACCGAGTCGCTGCCTTGACCCTTGGTCGTACCCGCGGCCTAATCCTGGACGAAGTAGTACAGCGGATGGCCCTTGTAGGTCACCTGCTTGGTGCCATCAGAGCGCGTGATCGTACCCAGGTCGCCGGCGCTCGCGCCGGGGGAGGTCGTCGGTTGGCCTTGGTGACCACCGGCGGCCATACCTGGGCGCACGCTCCCGAGCAGCTCGACTTTCCGTTGCTGTCGGCCACCCAGAGATACACCGCCTTTCCCGCCGCGCCGGTCAGGTAGATCCCGCCTGGCCCCTTGGCCGTGCCGATCACCGCGCCGGTCGCTGCCGCGCGCGACACCGTCGCGGATGACGTCGGGGCAGACGCCGCCGCGCTCGAGCTCGAGCCGGTGCCGCTGCTGCCACACGCCGCAACGACCAACGCCACCCCTGCCAGGGGCGGCGGCGCCACCCGCGCGGAACCTCGCTCTCTGACTGACCATCACGTTGATCCCCTCTGCTGACCGGTGTTCGCTGGACCCGTCGGTTGAGCGGGTCACGACTAAAGACCCCGGAGCGACGCGATTCCCTCCCCAAGTTCACTGCACGGGCGGCGGCGGCGACCTGTCGGCGCCGGGCTCGAGGAGAGTCTCGACGTACCCCTCGGTTCCGTGAACGCGGATCCACTGTCCGTCCCGGATCAGGCTGGTCGCGTGCTCTACTCCCACGACGGCCGGCAGTCCGTATTCCCGGGCGATCACAGCGCCATGGGTCATCAACCCTCCCACCTCGGTCACCAGACCCTTGATCGTGAGAAACAGGGGCGTCCAGCTGGGATCGGTGTAGGTGGTGACGAGGATGTCGTCGGCTTGGAGATCGGCCCTGGATATGTCGCGGATGACGCGGGCGCGGCCCTCGACGGTCCCGGCGGAGACGGGTAGCCCGGCCAGCGCGCCGGCGGGCACATCGTCGCGGCGGTACGTTCCGGCGATGACCTCGCCATCCGAGGTGAGCACGCGGGGTGGCGTGAGCGATTGGTATGACCTAAACGCATCCTTGCGCTGGCGAATGAGCTGGTGATCCGCCTGGTTCGTGCGCACGACGTCGTGGAGCTCTTGGAACGTGAGGTAGAAGATGTCTTCCCTGTCACCAACCACCCGGGCCTGGACGAGGCGCTCGGCCTCCTTCAGCAGGCTCTGCTTGTAAATGAAGTAGCGGCAGACGATGCTGTACTTCGGGTACTCCCGGTAGCCGATGAAGGTCCGGAGTCGTTTGATCATCCGCTTGGCCGCATCGGCTTTCTGCTCGCCGTCTGGCAGGGCCCGCAGGCGTGCCAGCACGTCCTGCTCCTTTTCTTCTGCCTTCTGTCGCCCATGCTCGAAGCGCCGCTTGCCGGCGCCTGGCTCGAAGTGCTTGATGTTGTCGAGGATCACGGGCACGAGCGTGCTGGGGCGCTCGCTCCAGCGTGGCCGCGTGACGTCGATCTCACCCGTGCAGCGCACGCCGTAGCGGTCGAGGAAGGCCTCGATGGCGTCTCGCGCTTCCCGGCCGCCCGCGAGCTTCGTCAGCTCGTCCAAGAAGCCGTCATCCTCAACGTCCTCCAGTAACGCCACCACCTCCGGATGTGGCCGGATCGCGTCTGCGACGTCGAGCAGCGCGAGTCCCATCTCCGACGTGACATTGCCGGGGGCGGACAGCGTGAGCGTGTCGGCCGCGTTCTTCTCGCCCAGCCATTCCTGAAGCTTGCCGTTAAGCCACCAGGTTGCCTCCATCCCCGCCATGATCACCTGAAGGCTCAGCGGATCACTGAGGACTCGCTTGTGCTCCTCGAACGCCGCGAGCAGGAAGTCGAACAGCGCCGATCCGGACGTCGTCTGGATGTCGCGCCGCAGGGCGGCGATCGACGCCTGGCTGCGCTCGATCAGATCAGCGACGATCGCCGGATCCGCCTCGATCGGCCCCGGCGAGCGGGTCTTCGGGGGGCCCACTGGAACCTCGTCCGGGAGCGGCCGGATGAAATCGCCGCGTTCGAGGATGGTCTGCAGCGCGTCCCCGATCAGCGGATCGCCTCTCCTCATGACCTCCAGGAGACCTAGCCGAGTCGTCGGCGAAGCCAGTCGTTGGGTGACGTCGACGAACAGCCTCCCGCCGGCTTCGTGCATCGGCGCCATGGCCGTCAGCTGCCACACGGAGATCCCCAGGGGCTTCATGGGGTCGGTCATCATCTGCTGGTGACCGACGGAGACGTAAACGTGGTTCTCTCCGTCGCAGGTCTTCGGGATGGGAAACAGCGTGGTGATCGGCCGGCTCTGAACGAATTGGAAGCCACCGTCACTCAGGCACCATTCAATGTCCTGCGGGCTGCCGAAGTGTGGCTCGATCCGCCGCCCCAGCTGCACGAGCCGCACGACCTGCGAGTCCGTCAGCGCCGGCTGCTCCTTCCGCCCCGGCCCGATCGTCACTCTGTGCACCCCGCCACGCGGCAGGGCATCGATTGCCAGCTCCTGGGCGGCGACCGCCCTGGTGATGACCTCGCCGTCTCGCACCGTGAACACGTCCGGGTTGACCAGACCGGAGACCAGAGCCTCGCCGAGGCCGAAGCTGGCTTCCACGGTGGCGACCTTCCGGTTGCCCGTGACCGGGTCGGCGGTGAACAGGATTCCCGCCGCCTGCGGGAAGACCATCTGCTGGACGACCACCGCCATCTGGACCGCGCGGTGGTCGAACCCTTCCCGCAGTCGGTAGGTCACGGCCCGCTCAGTGAACAGCGAGGCCCAGCAGCGACTGACGTGTTCCAGGACCTCCGCCGGACCGAGCACGTTCAGGTAGGAGTCCTGCTGGCCCGCGAAGGACGCGGTCGGCAGGTCCTCCGCCGTCGCGCTGGATCGAACGGCGTAGGCGGCCTGCGCGCCGACGCGAGCGAGCTGGCGCGTGATCGCCGTCACCAGATCGGCAGGAATGGCTGCCGCTTCCAGCGTGCGGCGGATTTGCGCGCTCAGCTCGCGGATCGGCTCCCGGTCGGTCGGAGTCACGCGTGCGAGCCGATCGAGCTCGTCGTCGATGGACGGTGCGTGCGCCAAGAATCGCCTGAAGGCATCCGTCGTCACACAGAATCCATCCGGCACCCGGATGCCATCGATCCGCGACAGCTCCCCGAGCGCCGCGGCCTTGCCGCCGACGATCGCGACCTGTGTCTGGTCGACCTCCTGAAAACCCAAGACGTACGCCATTTTTTGCCGCTCCTGTTCGGTGGTTCCCGACGTGCGGCGGGCGATTATGCGGCACAGATCGCGGCTTCATGAGAGCCTCGAATCGTGTATAACGTGGTAATGGGAGGGGTACGGGTCGGCTGGCGTTCCGCTGTGGTAATTGCGTCGGCGAGGTAGCCGGCCAGGCTGCGGGGGAGCTGCGGTTTCACGCGACGGGTCTTGGTCCGGGCTGAGCACCGGCGAGGAGGCAGCGGTGAGCTGGACGAGCTCCCGGCTAGCCAAAGGATGCACTCGGGGATTTCCCCAAACCCCGAGTACGCTAAGGCGCTATCGCCAGCGGGCTGGGTGCCGGACGCGCACCGGCTCCCGAGCAGGCGCGCGCGGCCTTGGACTGCCGAACCGAGGACCGTTGTGGTCGCGTACCCGGGCCAGAGCCTGGTCGGCATCCGGGAGCGGAACCCCTCCGCGCGGCGCAATCGGCGACAAAGTGGGCGGGTCGGGGCCGCGCCCCTCGCCGCCGTCGGCCTCACCGGAGTCTGGCGAGCTTGAACGTCGATACAAGAACGCCGGAGTGAGCCCCAGAGCCGGGATGCAAACCAGGATCGAGAGCGGCCCGAGCACCGGGACGAAGGGCAGCGCCAGCGACGGCACCGCGACCAGGCCAAGCCACAGACGAGCCCAGAAATGCGACCGCCTGTCCCCCGCCGAGCCGGCGGTGAGGCCGAGCGCAACGAAACCAAGCGCGAAAGCGGCAAACCAAACGACCAGCTCCACGGGACCGCCGCGCGGGTACTGAGAGGTTGCGATTGACAGCACGGAGCGTAAATCCTAGAGCCAAGCCAATCGGAGTGGCAAGCGTGGCAAGTGACCAGAGTTCTCGAGCGAACAGCCACGGAGGCGGTTCAGCGAGCCAGCGGGACGAGGTCATCGACGGCGTCGGCGAAGCTGTGAGATCGGTAACTCGCGTGGGGGTGCGGGATACGAGAAGCATGGCTGACCCCTTCTCCGGATGAAGTCGCCCTACGGCTGATCAAGAACCTCGACGAACAGCTCGACGTCGCCAGCGAGGAGACCCACGAGCCACGGCGGGTCCTGGCGCACTGCGCTTGTCACGGCTGCCGGCAATGATGCTCCATGGCCGATCCTGAACCCCGGCGAGCGCGTTTCAAGGCGAGGTTTCGTGAACAGCATCGTGCGGTTCGCGTCGACGCTCGGCGCCGGGTGGCCCCCGGAGGCCGTCGACGACATCGCCTCCGAGACGGTCCTTGTCGTCTGGCGGCGGCTCGACGAGGCGTCAAGCGGGAATTACGCAGGTCAAATTCCCTCGCGCTTCTGGACGTCTGCGGCGGTAGCCAATATGCGTGCTTACTCGGCGCTGAGAGGTCGGTCGACGGCGCGGGGCAACGGCGGCTTGAAGATCGGGGTGTCGTGCTCCGCAGCCATGGTGCTGAGGAGCGCTAGCGCTTGCGCGTCGCGGCTGCCGGGAGCGGCGCTCACCACGTAGAGGGGGAGTCCCTCGCTGCCGATAACCGCGAACGTCCGATAGCGGAGGCGAAGCGCACCCACAGCCGGGTGGTGGTAGAGCGGCCCTTCCCCCGACAATCCCGGCTGGACATCGTGGCGAGCCCAGATGCGGCGAAACTCCTCGCTCCCCGACAGCTAGTCGACCAGGCCCTGGACATCAGGACTGTTGGGGTCGCTGCCGACGGTGGCGCGGAAGTACGCCACCGCTTGGGTCAGGACGAACTCGACGTCGTCGTAGCGCTGGCGGTCCTCGAGATCGAGAAACCACGCGCGCAACAGGTTGGTGCCTGGCTCAGACAAGGGCGTCAACGCCCGAGCGTCCGCGTTTGACGCCAGCACATCCAGCCGGCGGTCGTGGATGAACGCGGGGGTGGTGGTCCAGGAGTCCAGCAGGTCCTGCAGGTCAGACCGGACACTCCCATCCCCCGCCAAGCGAGGCTGCGCAATCGGGGGCGCCGGGCGGCCCAGCGAAAACAGGTGAGCGGTAGCGGCGTCGTCAAGCCGGAGCGCTCGCGCCAACCCCTCGAGCACCCGCTCGGATGGTCGGTGGTCACGGCCCTGCTCCAGGCGCATGTAGTAGCCGGCGCTGATGCCGGCCAGCAGGGCGACCTCCTCGCGACGCAGTCCCAGCGCGCGACGCCGATCGCTGGCCGCGAAGCCGACATCTTCCGGCCTGACCCACTCGCGTCGGGCCCGCAGGAACTGCGCCAGCTGATGGGGACGGTCCACCGGGATGCATCCAAAGTTAGACCTGACGCCGCATCCACGAAATGAGGCGTTTCGGCTGCGTGACGGGCCGCTACCTCAGCCTCCGCTTCGAGTAGCCCGGCGACGAGAGCAGCAGCCAGCTCGACACGGCTGGAGACGCGATGAAGTCAAAAGGCGATGCCACCCCCAGTTGCTGGCCGGCGAGTTCGAGGTAGTAGCCGGCGCTGATGCCGCCAAGCGTGGCGACCTGCTAGCGACGAAGTTCCGGCGTGCGACGCCGAGCGATGCCCGGGAGGCCGGCGTCTTGGGGGATGACCCTGCCCGACGGCCCGCAGGGACTGCGCCAGGTTGGTGGGGACGGTCCATGAGCGTGCATTTAAGGTAGACCCTGGCGTACCTAGTAATCCCAAGGATCTTGCTAATGCCAGCGTCCTCCTTCAGGCTGTATCGTCGATGCAGATGCCGCAGGGGTGGGTGAGCAGGATTCAACCGGAGCTGCCGGATTGGCAGCAGACCATGGCTGCGGCATGCTGCACCTGGGAGGAGGAGGAGATCCGATGAGGACGCTGAGACAGGTGATCTTGGTGTTGGGCGCGGCTGGCTGGTCGGGCGGTGCGTCGGCGCGAGGACGTGCGTGTCGTCGGTGGCGGTCGCTGTCGGGTAGTGCTGTGGCTGTGAAACCGGGGTTGTTGGTGATGCGGTCTCTAGTCACCTAGGGAGGTGAAGCGATGGAGCAAGAGCGGACAGAACCAGATAGCGAGTCCGAGCTGGTGTTGGCGGAGCTGTGGTCCACACCGGTGGGACGGCGCTGGGTGCTTAAGGCTGGCCTCGGTTCGGCCGCGGCTGTCGCCGCCGAGGCGTGGGCCGGCCCGGCGCTCGCCCAGGCCGCCAGGCGTCGCCGCGGGGTGGCGGAGCAGACGAGCCTGCAGTTCGCCCTGGGGTCACTGCGCGGGGTCTCGAATCTCGAGCTGACCGTCAACGGCCACCGCGTTTCGTTGGTGAGGCACACCCAGGCCTCACGCCTCGCGCTGAGGCGGCAGGGAGGCTTGTGGAGCAAGATCAGGCTATCTGCGCTGACTCATCACGTCGAAGCGATGCCGTCGCTGCCCGAAGACCGGACGGTGCTGGTGACGGTGCACGGGCGCCGGCGCCGGCGGCAAGCCGTGGTAGCACAGCTGTGGCACGTGCCGCCGACGACGACGCTGGCGCTGGCGAAGATCGCCCACCGCCGCACCGGGTCGCTGAAGGGCATGACGGCGTTTCCCGAGCGGCTAGACAAGCTCGGCATCGCGGCCTCGGCGCTGCGCTCGCCGGAGGAGATCGTGCAGCTGTACCAGATCGTGGACGAGTCCTCCACCGCGGCCACGCTGGTGATGATGCATCCCAACGTGGCCACGGTCGACAAGACCGCTGCGGGGGTCACCACCCAGCTGTTGGGCTCGACGCCCGCGGTGGGCACGCTGACGCGCAAGATCGCCCAGATGCAGAACGACGGCGAGGACTACGCCACCCGCGTGCAGGCCACCAACCGCGATGGCTCCCCCGCCGAGATCAAGGTCGGCAACACGACGACCACGTTCACCACCATCAAGCTCAGCGACGACGAGGAGTTTCGCGCCGCGACGAAGGGAGCGGTCAGCGCCGGGATCCGCGGCGTGCGCAACGACGGCACGCTCGGCGCCGTGATCGACAAGCCGCTGGTGAACGACCCGTCAGCCTCGACTAAGACGTGGGTGCAGCCGCTGGGCCACGTGCCCCAGCCGCGGCGCTACAGCTCGGCGCTGGCGCGGCGCGCCGGCATCGACATCAAGGTCAAAGACGAGGGGCTGTTGTTCGGCACCTACACGACGGTCAACGGCAGCTACTCGCAGGGTCAGGTGCCGCTCAAGCTCTACAACAATTGGGTTCGGTGGATCTGGGTCTACGTCCAGTACCTGGGCAAGGACGGCCAGAACCTGTCGCTCAACCCCAACGCCAAGTGGCCCGATACCCCGTACGCCCAGTCGCTCGGGCTGCTGCCGCAGGTGTTCACCCTGCTCGGCGTGCCGCTGTGGGACACCAACACGATCGAGGTCAACCTGAACTTCCCGGCGGGGGCGCACACCGCCCGGATTCTGTACTGCGGGCTAGGGTCAAACCTCAAGGACGGCAGCTGGCGCCAGTACTTCCCCGCCGACGCCTACCCCGACCGCATCGCCCCCACCGGCGAGGTGCTGTTCCCCGCCCTGCTCACCGCATTGCTCACGATCGGGATCACGGTGTTCGCACTGGCCACCGACATCGACATCGCAGTGACTTTTGCGACGATCAGGAAAGTCATCGCGGGCGATCTGGAAGCCACGGCGGAGGAGATGCAGAGCTTGATCCAAGCCACGTCACTCTTGACTGCTTCCGAGGCGGCGGCGAGCGCGGTCGCCGCAGGCGGCGCAACCTATGCGGACATCACAAGCAACGGGGGCAGTACCGCAAACATCTGGAGCATCCTCCTGGGCCTCTCGAGCCTCATCCCCAAGGCCCTCTTCGGTCCTGCGGCGAGGGTGATATTCCTACGGCTTGCGGCGGCCATTCTCTCGGAAGAGGCCGCGGAGAAGGTGTTCGACGCGGTCCCGCTCATCGGCGAGGTGATCGCGGTCATCGAGGCCGTCGGCGACGCCGTCACATTGGCCGAGGTGTGCGCGGAGTCGATCGTCGCGCCGTGGGTGATCGAGAACGAGGTGGCGTTGCAATACGACGCCACGGTGACGATCTCCCACGATCCCCGCAACGGCGCCGGGTTCCCGGCCACGGCGGGCTCGTGGCGGCTGGAAGCCACTATCGATGGGTCTTCGGCGTTGTCGCCGATCACCGGCTCCACCAGCGACCACAACTACAACCGCGCCAAGCCCCTGAGCGTCCCCGTGGTGGCGCCGTTCGGCGGCAAGCAGATCCAGTGGAGCTTCGTGATGCTCGACGGGCCGTTGGACAGCAGCGGGAACCCGACCGGCAACCAGGTCGGGACCGGAGTGTCGGCTCAGCACTCCAACGACGATCCGAGCAACGTGTTCTCTGACGTGAGGATCACGATCACCGAGCTTCCGGCGACGATCACCGCCTCGACCGTGTTCAAGCGGGCGACTACGACGGCGTATCGGACTGCGGCGCCGAGCGGCTACACGTGGTCTCCGCAGGTTCAGGTCACCGGGACGGTCGGCAGTTCCCCGATCCAGAGCGTGATCGGGGCGACGGTGGCGACGCTGGCGGGGGTGGCCGGAGTTGTGTGGGAGCAGGGCGATGGCTTCTATCTGCGTGGCGTGCCTCTGGCGGAGCCGGGCAGCACGATCGAGGTCGGCGGCGCCCCGCACGAGGGCTACGCGCGGCGACCCTTCTTGCTCTTTGACGCCTTCGTGTCGCCCAGCGACGTCGGCAATCATGTGCTGCTCGAGCCCGATGAGACAACCGACGCGTACCATATTCGCCGAGTCGAACTTGATCCCGTTACCGGGTCGATCAGCTGGCGCGCGGACGTCTCTTACGGCACGTTCCTGGTACCGCCGTCGGCGGCGGCGCTTCACTCCTCGGGACGGGTGGTGGCGGTGCACACCAACGCCGGGCGACTGTCTTGGCTGAACCCCGCGCCGACGCCGCGGCCGCCGCTGGCCGCCTACAGCGCCGGCCCTGGCAGCCAGGTGGGGCTGTTGCAGTCGCCGATCGCAATTGCGGTGACCAACCCCGGGGTTGTGCTCGTGCTCGACGCTGGCGCCTCGCAGGTGTCGGCGTTCGATCTGAACGGCAACCCGGTCAACTACTTCTCACCGCAAGCAAGCGCGCGCCGCCGTCTGGGCGGCCACGCTCGGGCGCGGCGGCTGGGCGCTGCCGCACCCGTGCCGTCGATGCAGCTGGTCTCCGACGGCACCTACCTTGACCTCGCCGTTGACGGCGCCAACCAGATCTACGCCCTGTACTTCACCGGGGACGGCGGCGACCCGGCCGACTACCAGGTCGACGTCTACACCCAGGCCGGCGCGCCGCTGAACACCAACAGCTCTGGCGTCAACATCGCCCACCTGGCGGTCGACTACTGGCGCAGCATCTACGGCGCCAACTACGACGCACTGGCCGATCTGGGTACGAGTAACGGTCACATCTCGAACGATCTCAAGGTGCTCGAGCCGTCGCTGAGTCGGTTCGATCCCACCCACCCGAGCTTGGAGCGTCCCAAGCCACACCCCCGCCGGCGGCGGCCCGGGTTCACCGGATGACGATGAACATCAAGGCCCGTGTAACCCGTCGGCAGCTTCATGCTCGACCTGTTTTTTGAGCTGTACGACCACGACGCGCCGCGGCCAGCGGATCCCGACCCCGGCGACCAGCAGCACCGGATGGCCGAATCTACACGACAACCGGCGATAGATCAGAAACGGCCCGGCCAGCGTTCCGGGGTGGCGGTGACCACCATCGCTGCTCGTCGTCGCTTCAGGAACAGCGTGCCGTAGAACAGGAAACCCCTATCATCAACCTCGGCGGCATGGTCACGAACGGCGCCCCGCAGGCGGCGACAACGGCGGCGACCCCGAAGCGGCAGCGACGGCCTCGCCGCTGCAAGGGCGACATAGGAGAACTCTCTCTGGGGCGTCCGCTCGAGTGCGCTATCAGACCGTCGTAGAGCCGACAGCCGGCCGCCGCACCAAGAGGTATTGCGACGGCCAACCGCGGGTGACACCAACGCAGGGAGGCAGGCGCGCGGGACCCCTTCCCACCGACGCTTCCTAATTCGTGACGTAGTAGAGGGTGTGCGACCTAGAGCGACCGTGTCGCGACCTAGAGCGACCGTCTTCTCTACCGCGTGACCGGCCGGACCGGTGTCGTCCTCCGGGGCGGTCGTGTCGGGCGGGCGGGTAATCGGCCGCGGTGGGGAAGTCCCTGATCCGCGCCGTGGCCCCATGGCCAGCGAGGTCCGAGTACGGCCAGGCTGAGGTCCCGCCCCACGGCCCCGTGGAGAACGGGACCGAGGCCGAAACGCCGTCCAGGTTGACCAGGTTGAACGCGCCGCCGACCGTAGCTCCGGTCGGTGTCGTGCCTGGGGGCGTTGAGCCGAGGATTTCGCCGGTGAACAGCGCGTGGAAGGTCACGCCCCGCCTCACCGGGGTCGTGATCACGCTCGTCACGTTGCAGTAGCAGCCGTTCCCGAGCCGGCTCCAGGACTGAAAGCCGTCCAGCCTGAAGTGATGGACGGTCGGCGCGATCGCCAGGGTCGGGTACCCGTCGAAGTCGGCGCTCATCTTCCACACGTGGGGCTGGACGCCGATCTCACCGGGATTGTCGTACGGCACAGTCAGCGGCCGCTCATTCTCGAGAAATTCGACGTTCCCGTACTCACCGTTCCATGTGATCTCGGTCTTCTTGAAGTGCTCGAGCCAGATGCCCTGCCAGGTGTTGTGGTCCCCGTTGACGATGGCGCCGGTGTTCCCGCTGGACGCTGCCCAGTTGGTGGTGGTGTAGCCGTCGCCGGAGTTGTTGTTGGTCTGGATCTCGCCCTGGTTCAGGATCGTGTAGTTCTGATTGAGCAAGAACCCGTTGGTGGACCCGCTGACCGAGCTCACGTCGGTCAGCCCCGTCGGATCGTTCCGCGAGCCGGCGCCGTGAGGCGTGTCGCCGATCACGACCTGATTGTCGGCGAACGGTCCCATGTCGGCCGGGTCGAACGCGCGGCCATCTGCGTTGAACTTGGAGAGCACCGTACCCGGAGCCGAGTTTTTGACCACGAGGGTCGCGGTGTTGTCGGCTCTCAGGATCGGGTCGCCGAGACCCATGACCACCTTGTCGGGCTTAACGATGGTCAGTGGCGCGTCCAGAACGTACGTGCCCGGGCCGAGGAGCAGGTTCTTGCCGCTCGCCAGCGCCGCGTTCATGGACTCCGCGTTGTCTCCCGCTGCAACAGTCGCGATGTAGAAGCTGCTCAGCGGCAGGGAGTCACCCTGGCGCGCGGCGGTGCTCCAGTTCGGGCCACGCACGTTGAACTGCGCCGACGGGCGGAACACCCGGAACTGGCGCCCGTCATAGTAGAAAAAGGGTGCCTCGCGGATCACCGGCGTAAAGGTCACGTTGGTGATGTCGCCAGGCGCAGCGTACGGCGCTACCGAGCCCGGGCCGAAGTTGTCAGACGGAGCGCCAAGGGTGCCGCTGAACACCATGTCGGACCCGAAGCCCGAGTATCCGCCGATGTCGTCCTGCTGGAAGTAGATGTCGGAGTTTCCGCCGTTGCCTTCAGTGCCCGGTCGGTTCAACCCGTCGCCATTGATGACCTTGCCGGTGATGATTGAGTTCGTGATCGCGAAGCCGTTGGCGACGCCCGGTATCACGTTGATCTGGAAGCCCTGGGTGACTGGGTTGCACGGGTTCTCGCACGCGCCCGGAGTTTGGGTGACGGGCGAGACGTACAGGTCTCCCAGGATGTTGACGCGGCGTAGCGTCGCGGTCTGCGACGTGTACCAGAGCATTCCGCCGGCCGGGACGTTGGCTTGGATCGGGTTGATCGTCAGGTTGGACATCTGGCTATCCCGGATCGCCAAGAAGCCGTTGTTGATGCTCAGAGCACCGTTGATCACGACGTCACAAGGGCTCTTGCCCAGACCCGCGACCACCGTGCCGGGGGCGACTTCCGCCTGAATGACGTCGCTCGTCGTCGCCGTTGCCGGCGTGACCGAGGGGTCGCCGTATGTGCCCGGCAGGAAGAAGAACTCCCGCTTGCCGCCACCGGCCGGCGGTGACGCGTTGAGCGCCGCGTTGATCGAAGCGACCGACATCGACGGGTCGAAAATCGTGACGTTCGCGCCGAACGGATTCGTCGGGACGCTCGCAACCGGCGTCGGGGCAGAGGTACACGGGTTCGTCGTCGCGGAGGCCGTCGCAACGCCCCCCGAGAGCAGCACAGGCACCACGCACCCTACAAGCAGCGCTGCACGTAGCAATCGTGAACCGACCGCGCTTCGCACGCGTCTTCCTGCAGGACTCATGGACATGCGCTGCTACTCCTCCTGTCGATGACCTAGTGCGGAGGCCCGCCGAGTACCCACACCTTCCAGTGGTGTATACATTTATCACAGATGTGCGCTTTGACGCAAGCTGTGGCCGGATCGCCATGGGGGCCGAACCCGAAGTCCGGCGGTACGCACGGATGATCGTCGCGAGAGTTGGGCCTGATTCGACCGGTGCGTCTCGGTTTGGCCGTGATGCCGATCCTCAGAGAGGAGCTGGTCATGTCTTTAGATTCAGTACGGCTGGTCGATGCGGCGGGTCGTGACCGCTCGCCAGCCACGATGCCGGGATATCTCGCCGGGCTGGGCTCCGCGCGACAAAGGCATGGAGTATCCGCCTGATCCGCCGCGCTCGCAGGAGATCATCCTCGTCATGCGCTGGGCCGGTCACGACCGCCGTGGCCTTGCAGATCCGTGCTTTGATCGCGGTGCTCGGGCGCGGTGGGCTGCGGATCTCTGAGGCGCTCGCGCTCAACGAGCTTTGCCCGTTCCGGACATCAGGTGACCTCGCTAGACCGGGTGAGCGAGAACGCCGGCTGCACCAAAGGAGCCCTGTATGACCACTTCGGCTCCGAGGCGCTCGCATTCGCCAAGAGCGCACCGCGTCTCGGCGGCGCTCGGCGCCGGCCCGGCCGGAAGGCGTCGGCTCCCCTGCAATCCGCGCGGAGAGGTCGCGTGGTGAGCGCTAGCAGGAGAGCGACTGGCGAGGAAGCGGGACGGCAGGGCCTCCGCGCGGGATGTGTAGGTCAGCGTTTGCGGTACGCCGCGAGGAACGCGCGCACACCGGCGTCGGCGTAGCGGTTCAGCTCGGTGGGGGTCGCGGATTCGTCCTCGCCGAGCAGCATTGCGCGGTTGAGCGGGATCGACATTACGAGCCAGTTGAAGTGCGCCGCCGCGAGGCGGGGGTCGTGGAGTTCCAGCACGCCGCGTGAGGCGAGCCGCTCAAACATGGTCGCCAGCGCTTCGATCGTGCGTCCTGGCCCTCGCTCATAGAAGCGCCGGCCGAGCTGCGGGAAGCGACCGGATTCCCCGATGACTAGCCGTCGCAGCTGTAGCAGGCGCGGATCCATCACCGCGCGCAGCTGACCGCGGGCGAAACGGCGCAAGTCGCGTTCGAGGTCGTCCGTGTCCCTCAGCTTCAGCACTTCGTCGGTGTTGGGATCGGCGATCTCGTCAACCGTGGCGGTGACGATCTCTGAGAACAGACGCTCCTTGTCGGCGAAGTGCTTGTAGACCGTCTGCTTAGAGACACGCGCAAGGGCAGCGATCTCGTCCATGGTCGTGCCCAAATAGCCGTTGCTCAGGAACACCGTCGTGGCGGCTTCGATGATCGCCCCGCGCTTGCGCGCCGACCGATGCTCACCCTCGAACTCGCCTGGCGTAGGGGCTGTGCTCGCCATCGATCTCAAGGATACTAGACAGTCTAGTTCTGCTACAGTACTGTACGGTCTAGTCTATATGGTGGTCGAGGGGAGGATCTCCATGTCCGAAGTGCACGTTTTGTTGAAGGGCCGCGTATTCGGAGAGCAGCCGAGATGGCACCAAGACCGCCTGTGGTTCTCCGACTGGGGCACGCAGGAGGTCATCGCCGTTGATCTGCAGGGCAAGAGCCAGGTCGTGCTTCGGGGTGAGTCGTTTCCGCTTTGCGTCGACTGGCTGCCCGACGGTCGGCTACTGGTGGTGTCGGCGCGAGATGGGCGGCTCTTGCGGCGCGAGCCGGACGGGTCACTGGTGACCCACGCCGACCTGAAAGCAGCGTCTGACCCTGCAGCGGTAAACGAGCTCGTGGTTGATGCTCGCGGCAACGCTTACGTCAACGGCGGCGGCTTTGACCTGATGGCCGGCGAGCCGTTCGCGCCCGGGATCGTCGCGTTCGCCACCCCTGACGGCTCGGCTCGCACGGTCGCCGATGGCTTGGGGTTTCCGAACGGCATGCTGATCATGCCTGACGATCGGACGCTGATTGTCGCCGAGTCTTACGCCAAGCGGCTCACCGCGTTTGACATTGACGCCGACGGGGGCCTTTCGAATCGACGCGTGTGGGCCGATCTCGGCGAGGGGGTCCCGGACGGCATTTGCGCTGACGCCGAGAACGCCATCTGGTACGCGGACGTCCCTAACCAGCGGTGCGTGCGCGTCCGCGAGGGCGGCGAGGTGCTGCAAACGGTCGAGCTTGACCGCGCCTGCTTTGCGTGCGCCCTCGGTGGCCCGGACGGAGCGACACTGTTCATGGTCGCAAACGAATGGCGAGGCCCGGCCAACATGCTCCAGGGGCGCGACACACAGGTCCTGATGACTCGGGCGCCCGCGCCCCGCGCCGGACGGCCCTAGCAGTCCGACCGCTGCCCGCGCGAAAGGAGGATGAGAGATGGGAAAGGTGATCGTGATGAACGGGATCACGCTCGACGGCGTGATGCAGGCACCGGGCCGCCCGGACGAGGACACCCGGGGTGGCTTTGATCACGGCGGCTGGGGGGTCCCATACGGCGACGAGACGATGGTTGCCACGTTAGGTGAGCGGTTGGCTGAGCTGACGGGGGGTAAACACGCATGGCTGTTCGGGCGCTGGAGCTACGAGCAGCTGCTGACCTACTGGAACACCAAAGGAGGGCCGTTCAAGGATCCGCTCAACAACACTCACAAGTACGTCGCCTCGGGCAACCCCGAGACGAGGCTCGAGTGGCCGAACTCGACGCTGCTGCACGGTGACGTGCCGGCCGCGGTAGCCGATCTCAAGCGGAGGTCCGAGACGACCCTCGTGATCATGAGCAGCGGCACGCTGATCAGCTCACTGATGACCACCGATCTCATCGAGGAGTACCTGCTGACGATCGCTCCGCTCGTGCTCGGCACCGGCCGACGCATGTTCCCCGAGGGCGCTTACACGTCCCTGCAGCTCACCGACTGCACGACCACCAGCAAGGGCGTGATCGTCGCGACCTACGAAACAGTGTGAACATGGCCCCCGGCGAGCCAACGGTGCACGACCAGATCGCTCAAGGCCTCGAGGAGCACCCGACCCGGCACGGGATGCGCTTCAACGTCCTTGTCACGGCGGTCGAGGTCGGTGGCAGCATCGCGCTGTTCCATCTTGCTCAGAGGATGGGCGCCAGTGATGTGGTCAGCTACTTGATTGGCAGCATCGCCCCCGTCGTCGGCGGCGTCATGGTCTGGGCCAAGGCCCGCAAGTTCAGCGGGGCCTCCGCCGCGATCTTCTCTTTCACCGCGCTGTCCGCGCTCATCGCGCTGATCGGAAGTCACGCTCCCAAGGTGCTGCTCTACAAGGACTGTGCGTCCACCGCCCTGATCGGCTTGATCTTCTTGGTCTCGTGCGTGCTGGTCCGCAAGCCAATCGTGTTCTACATGGCCCAGCGCTATGGGAGCGACGGCACCCACGACGGGATGGCGATCTTCGACAAGATCTGGGACGTCTCCCGAGACTTTCGCACCAGCATGTACGTCATCAGCTACCTGTGGGCGGGTTTGTTCCTCATTCAGGCCGCTGGAACCGCGCTGATCATCCGCCAGACCCGCTACTCCACCGCCTACAACTACGACCAGACGCTGCCCTTGGTTGCGACAGGACTCGGCATCGTCGGCTCGATCGGGATCGGACGCTACTTCGCCAGGAAGGGTCACGCGCGCGCCGTGGCGACCAGCGCTGTCCCGCCCGCCGACTGACGGCAGCTCTATCCACTCACAGGGAACCTCCTGCCGGACCACAGCTGCGCCTCCCGGCCGGGCCCGCGCGCCGGCCAAAGCGGGTGTCCCAGCACGCTGGCCGCGGCCCCTGCAAATCGCCAGCCGGGGTTG
The DNA here is from genome assembly GCA_963830395.1 of uncultured Actinomycetota bacterium. Taxonomy (GTDB): domain Bacteria; phylum Actinomycetota; class Thermoleophilia; order Solirubrobacterales; family Solirubrobacteraceae; genus Palsa-465. The sequence continues at coordinate 2,884 of CAWHMI010000001.1, read as the reverse complement.
CGGCGCCGGGTCGGCTGGCAGATACCGGTCCGACCCGGTCGCACTTGCTCCTATCGCTTCAACTGGAGTCCGGCGCTGGCTGAGATCGTCGGTGATGGCCGTCCGTGGACGGTGCTGATGATCTCTGAGCTGTCGATGCCCTGAGCACCAGGCCACCCGCCCTCCTGTCCGCGCACACCAGAGCTTGGCGCGGCAGCGAGGGTGATGCTCGCCGAGGCGGAAGAGCAGGTGCCGCACCACATCCCAGGTGAGGGACCCCCCGACCGTGTTCCTACGCGTGCGTCGCAGCGCCCGAGGCGTTCGCGACGATCGCGTCGCGAACGAAGGCCGTCAGCCCCGGCTCGACCTCCTCGTAGTTTGCCGCGAAGCGCGGATCGGCGACGTACATCTCGCCGAGCGCCTGGTGCATCTCGCGAGAGCAAGGGTAAAACCAGCGGTCGATGTGCAAGCGAACCCGCTCCGCCGCGGCCCGCGCCGGCTCACCGTCGGCCGGCTGGCCCGACCGTTTTAGCTCGGCGAACAGCCCCTCAATCTCCTCCGCCTGCGCTTTGATCTCCCGCCATTCCTCCTCGCCGTAGTTCGCCACCCGGCGCACGGACTCCTTATAGGCCTCGGTGTGGCCCCAGCGCTCGTGCGCCTCATCCTCGTATTGACTCGGATCGAATCCGATGAACATCGTTTCCTCCTGTTGCTGGTCGCCATGTTCGACGGTGGCTATCGCCCGATCGAGCGCCCGCGCCAGCCCGGCCAGCCGCGCCAGTTCGGCGTCGACCAGCTCGCGCTGCGTTCGCAGCGCCGAGAGCCGGTCATGGCCGCCCTCATCGAGCAGCGCGCCAATTTCGTCGAGGGAGAAGCCGAGCGCCCGCCAGCCAAGGATCTCCTGCAGCCGCTCGAGATCACGCTCGGAGTACAGCCGATAGCCCGACTCGGTCCGGCGACTGGGGGACAACAGCCCACGCTCGTCGTAGTGATGCAGTGTCCGCACGGTGATCCCCGCCAAGGCGCTGACCTCGCCAACCGTCTTCATGGAATCCAAGCTACGGCCTCACGTGACGTGAGAGTCAAGGCACATCAGCGAGACTATTCTGGGAGGTGCCAGAACCGCCAGCCGGCCGACTCTGACCAGATCCAGTCGGCCCCTCCCTGCCGCGGGGAGCATGACTCCGTACCGCAGTTCGGTGGTGCACCTCGTGAAGCTAAAGCAGGCAGGGCTGGCTTGCTGAATCCCCGAGCGAGCAGTAGCCCGAATAATGCCTCAGGGGCGAGAGCGCCTGGCTCGCCTGTCGAGTCCTCGACGATGCGCTGAGTAACGCCGTCACGTAGGCGCGCGTCCTGAAGTGGTTGCTCGGACACTTCGAAGCGGGCCAGCGCGGAAGTGCTCTTGAAGCGGCTGGAATTGCGGCGGCTTAGCTGGTCGAGCGTAGCTTGCACTTCTAAGTTGCAGTGCTAAGGTAGACATATGCCTGAGGCGCTGAGCTACGAACTGCACAAGCTGACCGCTCGGCTGGACCATGCCGCCGACAGGCTGCTGCGCAGCGAGACGGGTGTGTCCTATGCCAGATTTCTGGCCCTGTTTGCGGTCCGAGAGAGCAGCGGCAGCCAGCGTGAGATGGCGCGATGGCTAGGTCGGACCGAACCGTCAACGAGTCGGATGGTCGGCGTGTTGGCCGCGGACGGGTTACTGACCGCGACGCGAACTGCGGGGGGCGGCAACCGGCGGGAAATCAAGCTTACCGACGAGGGAGCGCGGCTGGTGGAGCAGTGCTCGCAGATGCTCGAGGAGCGCTTTGCCGAACTGGTGGATGTCAGCGGCGTGCCGTACGCGACCTATCAGCGCTACACGCGCCAGCTTCTCACACAGCTCGACAGCGATCATGAGGCTTCAACATGGTCGGGGGCACGTGAGCATGCTTGAACCACGGGCCGTGAGATCGAACTCCACGATCTCTGGAAACGGGACGGTGATTGCTTACCACTCTGTCGGGGCGGGTCCGGGAATTGTGATCGTCGGAGGAGTCCTCTCAGACGGATCGAACTACCTCCACCTCGCAGAGGCGTTGGCCGACGAGTACGCGGTGCACGTGATGGAGCGCCGCGGACGGCCGGGCAGCGGACCCCAGCTCCCTGGGCACAGCATCGAGGACGAGTGCGCCGATCTCATCGCGGTCGCCACCGCAACTGACTCACGCTCGGCATTCGGTCACAGCTTCGGCGGCCTCGTCGTGCTCGAGACAGCCCGGCGGCAGCCAATCTTCGACGAGCTGTTCGTCTATGAGCCCGGAGTGCCGGTACGCGGACAGCTCACGGCCGGTTGGCTCGATGGTTACGAGCGTCTGCTGGATCGTGGCGATCGCCGCGGCGCGTTCGCCTGGATGGTGAAGCAAGCGGGTTTCGCCCCTCGTCCGCTGATGGTGGCACCACTGTGGTACGTCCGTCTCATGCTGCGTATCGCCATCCGGGAACCCAAATGGAAGCGGATGGAGCACCTTCTCGAAGCCAACCTGGTCGAGCACCGCCTCCAAGCGACGCTCGACGCCCCCACTCTTGACCGCTTCGCCACGATCACGGCCCATACCGTCCTGATGGCCGGGACCACGAGTCCCGCCGCGATCAGTGGTCCGCTGCTCAACGAGCTGGCTAACGACATCCCAAACTCCAACGTTGCGATCCTCTCCGGACTCGGCCACCTCGCCCCCGAAGACGATCCCGTCCGCATCGCTCGTATCGTGCACGCCCATGCCAGCTGTCGTCTGCCTGAGCGGGTTCGCCCGAGCGGAGACGCACGAGAATCGGGGCGCCATTAGCCAAACGTCCGCTATCGGCAGCGATCACCTGCGGATTCGGAAACCACCACTGCGCACGCAGAGAGGTCGGACCCGCTCCT